>NZ_LPJG01000030.1:0-1484997 GCF_001532755.1 Burkholderia sp. MSMB2157WGS
ATCTACGCGAAGATGACCGCGCGCCAGACCGGCGAGGCGACGAAGAAGGGGCTCGAACTCGGCAGCTGGCTGCCGCAGGTGTCGACCAACCTGATGGCCGGCCTGATCGAGACGCTCGCGATGGCGCCGTACCATGGCCGCGCCGACATGCCGGAAATCGCGCGCACGCTGCACCTGGAGGTCGACGACCTGTTTCCGATCGCGGAAGTGCTGCAGTACCTCGGCTTCGCGGACGTGCGCGAAGGCGACGTGTTCCTGACGCCGCCCGCGCGCGTGTTCGCGGAATTCGGTACGCAGGAGCGCAAGCTGATGTTCGCGGATCACCTGCTGAAGCACGTGCCGCTCGCCGCGCGGATCAGGAAGGTGCTGAACGAGCGTCCGGGCCACCGCGCGCCGCGCGTGCGCTTCGAGCAGGAACTGGAGGATTTTCTGTCCGACGAAGCGGCCGAGGAAACGCTCGACGCGGTGATCGACTGGGGACGGTACGGCGAGGTCTTCTCGTACAACGACAAGACGGAAGTGTTCAGTCTGGAGGATGTCGAGAGTTGAGCACCGCGCCCGAATGGCGAGCGCGCGTCATTCGGGCAAATCGCGCTGGGTGGTATCCCATTCGATCCCGCCCGCGTTGAGCTGCTCGATCTTCTCCATCCGCTGCCGCGCCAGTTCCGGCAGCCGGTTCGTCACGCCGATCACCAGCGCTTCGGCGAGCGCCAGCGCCGGCACGTTGGTCTGCAGCATCGCGAAAGGGCGCCCCTGGATCCGCAGCACGATCTCCGCGAATTCGCCGATCGGCGAGCGCCATTCGTCGGTGATCAGCAGGATCCGCGCGCCGAGCCGGTGCGCGGCCTGCGCGAAGCGGATGCTGTCCTTCTGGTAGCGGCGAAAGTCGAAGATCACGAGCAGGTCGTTGCGCCCCATGTCGGCCAGCGCGACGGACGCGAGATTCACGTTCGGCTCGACGTACTGCACGTGCGGCCGCGCATACGCCAGCGTGAACGAGAACAACGACGCGAGCGGCGCCGTATAGCGCCCGCCGCCGCAGAAGATGCGTACGTCCGGATCGGCCAGCACCGCCACCGCTGCGTCGAACGCGGCCGCGTCGAGCCCTTCGATCGTGGTCGCGAGCGATTCGGACAGCCGCTGGAAAATCGCCGCGTGGCTGTCGCGCATGCCCGTTTCCGAATGAAAGGCATCCATGCGCGCGAGCGGCGAATTCATCGCGGTGTCGATCTCGTCGTGCAGCGCCTGCTGGAACGACGAGTAGTTCGGAAAGCCGATCCGGACGACGAAGCGGAACACGGTCGGGTCGCTGACTTCCGCCTGCTTCGCGAACTGCGCGATGGGACCCAGCCCGAGACTGGGATAGCGATCCAGCAATGCCTGCGCGACCTTTTGTTCCGACGGCGTGAAGCTATCCATCTGGGATAACAGCAACGCCCTGATGCTCGTCCCCATCGGCACTCCGGCTCTCTATCTGAATTGAACGATCGAACGGCAGACGTGCGTCTGCCGGTAACTGCACGCATGTTAGCCGATCGACGTGCGGCAGGCCGCGTACGGTTCGAAATTAGAGGGACGTATCGCTCGACCCACGATACGTTCATATGTGTAATAAATCGAACATGCTTCGACAAAGATAGTCCCGCATGCCCGCTTTTAATTCAGTGATTACCCTAGTTTTTGACGCAAAAAAGCGGGTGTTATGATCGCGGCCTTGTGGAAATGTACCGTTTATTACACGTCGAACGGGCGGCGTCGATACGCGGCGGTGCGGCCGCGCATCCCGGCATGCGCCGGTTTATTCGTCTGGAGGATTCCGTCATGAGGCGGCTCGTAGTACTCACCCTGTTGTCCGCGATGAGCGTGTGCGCGTTCGCGGCGTCGGATCCGGCGGTCGAAGCGAAGAACGGCATGGTCGTGTCGTCGCAGCACTTCGCGTCGCAGATTGGCGTCGACATCCTGAAGGCAGGCGGCAACGCGGTGGACGCGGCGGTGGCCGTCGGCTATGCGCAGGCCGTGACCAACCCGTGCTGCGGCAACATCGGCGGCGGCGGCTTCATGACCCTCCACCTGGCCGACGGTCGCGACCGCTTCATCAATTTCCGCGAGACCGCGCCGGCCGCGGCGTCCGCGAACATGTATCTCGATGCGGCCGGCAACGTCATCCCGGACCAGAGCCTGTACGGCTATCGCGCGGTCGGCGTGCCGGGCACGGTGGCCGGGCTCGATCTCGCGCAGCGCAAGTACGGGAAACTGACGCGCAAACAGGTGATGGCGCCGGCGATCCGGCTCGCGCGCGACGGCTTCGTGCTGACGCGCGGCGATACCGACATCCTCGACACGACGGTCGAGCGCTTCAGGAAGGACCCGGAAGCCGCGCGCATCTTCCTGCGCCCGGACGGCACGGCGTTGCAGCCGGGCGATCGTCTGGTGCAGAAGGATCTGGCGCGCACGCTCGAGCGCATCGCGGAGGAGGGGCCGGACGCGTTCTATCACGGCGAGATTCCGAAGATCGTGGAAGCGGCGGCCAGGCGCGGCGGCGGCGTGATCGCGGCGGCCGATTTCGCGTCCTATCGCGCGCAGGACATGGCGCCGCTGACGTGCACGTATCGCGGCTACGAGTTCGTGTCGGCGCCGCCGCCGAGTTCGGGCGGCGTGACGATGTGCGAGACGCTGAACATCCTCGAAGGGTATGACCTGCGCAAGCTCGGCTACCACTCGGCCGCGGCGGTCCACTATATGACCGAAGCAATGCGCCATGCGTACGAAGACCGCAACACGCTGCTCGGCGATCCGGACTTCATCGACAACCCGGTCGCGAAGCTGACGAGCAAGGAATACGCGGCGCAGATCCGCAAGAGCATCCATGCCGACACGGCGACGCCGTCGGTCGACGTGCAGCCCGGCGTCGGCGTGCACGAGAAGCCGGAAACGACGCATTACTCGATCGTCGACCACGACGGCAATGCGGTGTCGACGACCTATACGGTCAACGGCCGCTTTGGCGCCGTGGTCATCGCGCCGGGCACGGGCTTCTTCCTGAACGACGAGATGGACGACTTCACAGTGAAGGTCGGCGCGCAGAACCTGTTCGGCCTCGTGCAGGGCACGCGCAACTCGATCGCGCCGGGCAAGCGTCCGCTGTCGTCGATGGCGCCGACCATCGTGAAGAAGGACGGCAAGGTGTTCATGGTGGTCGGTTCGCCGGGCGGCTCGCGCATCATCACGATCACGCTGCAGACCGTGCTGAACGTGATCGACTACGGGATGACGCCGCAGGACGCGGTCGCCGCGCCGCGCATCCATCATCAGTGGCTGCCCGACGCGGTCTATTACGAAACCTACGGCCTGTCGCCCGACACGCTCGCGATCCTTCGCAACATGGGCTACAAGATGGTCGAGCAGACGCCGTGGGGCGCCGCCGAGCTGATCATGGTCGGCCTGCCGGGCACCGAAGCCGCGAGCCGCCAGAGTTCCGGGAACGATTCGTCCGTGTCCGGCAACGTGCGTGTCGGCTTCATCTACGGCTACAACGATCCGCGCCGTCCGGCGGGCTCCGCGATCGGCTATTGACCCGGTCGTTTCATGCCGGACCGCTGCCGCCGGCGTTCGCGTTGCTGCGAATGCCGGTGCGGCGGCAGCGCGTCCGATTGCGGACATCCGTGTCGGCCCGGGCGGCGCGCCCCGCGCGCCCCCTGGCACGGCACGCGCCTCCTTCTTCCGTCAACTCCATCGCCGTGCGGCGAATTCCATCATGAACAAACGAATGTCTGCGGCAGGCTGGATCCTGCTCGCGATGGCAACCGGCATCCTGATCGGCTACCTGATCTACACGCAGCTTCCGGACAAGCAGTCGGCCGCCGAAATCGCCGGCTACATCTCGCTCGTGTCCGACGTGTTCCTGCGCCTGATCAAGATGGTCATCGGCCCGCTGGTGTTCTCGACGCTGGTGGTCGGCATCGCGCACATGGGCGATGCGTCGTCGGTCGGGCGCGTGTTCGTGAAGGCGCTCGGCTGGTTCGTCACCGCGTCGCTGGTCTCGCTGCTGCTGGGCCTGCTGATGGCGAACCTGCTGCGGCCCGGCGAGAACCTCGGCCTGCCGCTGCCGGACATCGGCGCGTCCGCGCATCTCGCGACGTCCAAGTTCACGCTGAAGGATTTCGTCGGGCACATGGTGCCGAAGTCGATCGCAGAGGCGATGGCGAACAACGAGATCCTGCAGATCGTCGTGTTCTCGATGTTCTTCGGCGTCGCGCTCGCCGCGCTCGGCGAACGCGGCAAGATCCTCGTCGCTGCGATCGACCAGCTCGCGCACGTGATGCTGAAGATCACCGGCTACGTGATGAAGCTCGCGCCGCTCGCGGTGATGGCCGCGATGGCGTCGACCGTCGCGGTCAACGGGTTGTCGATCCTGCTGAAGTTCGCGGTGTTCATGGGCGACTTCTACGTGAGCCTCGTGCTGCTGTGGGCCACGCTCGTCGCGGCCGGGCTGCTGTTCCTCGGCCGCCGTGTGTTCAAGCTGCTCGTGCTGATCAAGGAAGCGTTCATGCTGTCGTTCGCGACGGCCAGCTCCGAAGCCGCGTATCCGAAGATCCTCGACGCACTCGACCGCTTCGGCGTGCGCCGCAAGATCTCCAGCTTCGTGATGCCGATGGGCTATTCGTTCAACCTCGACGGGTCGATGATGTACTGCACGTTCGCGTCGCTGTTCATCGCGCAGGCGTACGACATCCACCTGTCGTTCGGCACGCAGGTCACGATGCTGCTGATCCTGATGCTGACGTCGAAGGGGATGGCCGGCGTGCCGCGCGCATCGCTCGTCGTGATCGCGGCGACGCTGCACCAGTTCAACATCCCGGAGGCCGGGCTGCTGCTGATTCTCGGCGTCGACACGTTCCTCGACATGGGCCGCTCGGCCACCAATGCGGTGGGCAACTCGATCGCCAGCGCAGTGGTCGCGAAGTGGGAAGGCGAGTTGATGTCGGAATCCGAAGCGAATGCGCATGCCGCGCATCTCGACGCGGAGCTCGAACGGCAGAACGATGCGCCGGCCTATGGCGCCGGTCAGACCACGTCGACCTGACGGTCAGGCCGCCAGGGCGTCGTCGATGCACGCCGCGAGCACCATCGCGGCGGCGTTGCCCGGCGTCGAGCCGAGCAGTTGCGGCGCATAGACGCTGTCACCGATCTCGATCGATCGCCCCGACAGCGCGCACACGCCGCGCTTGCGCGTCGTGAACAGGCGCCACTTCTGGTAGCCGTAGTGCCCGGTGCACGCGTCGCACCACGAGATCATCACGGTGTCGGCCGTGGGCCGTTCGAGCACGCTGATGGTCGGCTTGCTCGTCGCGTCCCACGACGGCAGCCGGTCGCGCGTGACGCTGCGCCGCCGCGGGCCGCCCCACGAGACGGACGGCATGTCGAAGCGGCCGATTGCGGCGACGGTCATGAGCCAGGGCGCTGCACGGTTGTTCATGTGTCTGTTCCTCGAAACGTTACGCGGTGCCGCGACGCGCGGCATCACGACAGGCGGATGCGCGGCTGCACCCAGCCGTTGATCCGTTCGGCGATCCACAGCAAGGTGGCCTTGGGGAAACCGTGCAGCGCCTGCTGGTGCCGCCGGTAGAGCATCAGGTGGCTGAACTGCGCGAAGCGCCCCTGGATGAAGCCGCCGCGGAAGAACCCGAACTGCCCGAGCGTGCCGAACGCGTCGTAATCGCTGATCGACACCAGCGCGCCGAAATCGCGGAACGCGAACGGCGGAATCGGCGTGCCGTCGAGCCATGCGGGAAGGTGCTTCGCGAGATGCTCGGCCTGCTGCGTCGCGACCTGCGCGGTCGGCGGCAGCGGCCGTTCGTGGCCGTCGGGCAGCAGGCTCCCGCAATCGCCGATCGCGAACACGTGCTCGTCGCCGGTTGCCTGCAGCGTGGGGCCGACCACGATCTGGTTCGCGCGGTTCGTGTCGAGCCCGCCCAGCGCCTGCATGAAATCGGGCGCCTTCACGCCGGCCGCCCAGACCATCAGGTCCGCTTCGGCGAACGAACCGTCGCCGTAATGGAAGCCGTTCGCGTCGGCCGACGTGACGCGCGTCGACGTCAGCACGCGAAAGCCGATCTGTTCGAGCCGCCGCTGGGCCGACGCGGAAATCCGCGCCGGAAACGCGTTGAGGATGCGCGGGCCGCTTTCGAGCAGCGTGAGTTGCAGCCGCTCGCGCACCGTTTCGTCACCGTACGCCTGCGCCACTTCCAGCAACCGGCTCAACTCCGCTGCGAGCTCCACGCCCGTCGCGCCCGCGCCGACGATCGCGACGCGAAACGGCTCGTCGCGCGCGATGCTGCGGAACACGCGCATCCGCAACGCTTCGTTGAAGGTTTCCGCTTGCTGCTGGCTGTCGATGAAGTAGCAGTGCTCGCGTACGCCGGGCACGCCGAAATCGTTGGCCTGGCTGCCGAGCGCGAGGATCAGCACGTCGTATTCGAGTTCGCGTGCGTCGATCGCCACGTCGCCATCCTGCGAGCGGATCTCGCCGAGCTGCACGCGGCGGCGTGCGCGATCGAGCCCCTTCAGTTCGCCGGGCTGGTACGTGTAGCCGTGATCGCGGGCGTGGGCGAGGAAGATCACCTGTTGCTGCTGGACGTCGCGCGTGCCGGCCGCGATCGTGTGCAGCATCGGCTTCCAGATGTGCGTCGGACTGCGGTCGACGACCGTGATCTGCGCCCGCCCGGATCGGCCGAGACGCTCGCCCAGACGGGTCGCGAGCTGCAGTCCGGCGATCCCGCCGCCGACGATGACGATACGTGTAGGGGTTGTCATGTATAAATCATCACGTGATGAATAAGGTATGATCCTAGCGCTTCCCGGCTCGGCGTGTCAACGCAGCGGGGCAGGCCGCCCGCTTCCGGTACGCGAAGCCGGGTACCGGGCACGGGCATTCGAATCGTTCAAGGAGCAGGAAAAACGTGGCAGAAGTCACTGAGCGCGCGCCGTCGAAGCGGCGTACGCGCGGACGGCCGCTGGCGGACGCGTCCGTCGGTCCGGACGTGATATTGCGGGCCGCGCGCCGCACGTTCGCGAAGCGCGGCTACGACGCGACGAGCGTGCGCGAAGTCGCGCGCGAGCTGGGCATCGATGCGGCGCTGATCGCCCATCACTTCGGTACGAAGGAAACGTTGTGGCTGGCGGTCGTCGAGCAGATCGCCGAGTTGGCCGAACCGATGTTCGATGCGCTGCGCGCGTTGCGTACGTCGTCGCTGCCGCATCGCGATCGCGTGCGGCGCGCGCTCGAGCTGTGCGTCGATCACGAGTTCGCGGAGCCGGATATCGCCATGTTCTTCTCGACGGCGGCGACCGAGGAGGGCGGGCGGCTCGACCGGCTGCAGGAGCGGATCGTGCGCCCGTATCACGACGCGATGTTGCCGCTCTTGGCGGACGCGGTCGAGGCCGGCGCGATCCGTCCGGTCGATCCGAACGTGCTGTTCTTCATGATCGCGAGCGCCGTGGGCACGACGGTGTCGTACAGCCACATGATGCTGGAGTTCACGTCGCTGCCGACGCGGCCGGAAGCATTCCGGCAGGCCGTGCTCGGCGTCGCGCTCAACTTCCTCGGCGACTGAACGCCGCGCGCGCGATGCGCGCGGTCACGTCGCGGCAACCAGCCCCAGTTCGCGCACCGCGTCGCGCGCGCTCTCGCGCAGCGCATCGACGAGCGGCGACGGTGTACGGTACGCGAGCGCCAGTTCGTACGCGAGCGGGCTGCCCGCATCCTTCAGTTCGCAGAACGTAATGCCTTGCGGCTGCATCGGCACGAACAGGCGCGGCATCAGCGCGATGCCGATGCCGCCCGCGACGAGCCCGGCCGTCGTCTGCATCTGGCGCGGTTGCTGGACCACGCGCGGCGCGAAGCCCGCCTGCGCGCATGCCGTCACGATCAGCGCATGCATGCCGGGCCCGTGATGCGCGGCAAACATGACCCACGGTTCGTCCGCCAGTTCGGCCAGCGCGATGCGGCGGCGGCGCGCGAGCCGATGGCCGTCGGGCAGCGCGGCCACCATCCGGTCGCGCAGCAGCGGTTCGACACGCACGTCGCCGGCGTCGGCCACCGGCAGCACGACGAGGCCGACGTCCGTGCGATCGTGACGCAGCGCCAGCACCTGCTCGGCCGTCGTGCCTTCCTCGAGCTGGAAATCGACGCCCGGATGCCGTTCCTGGAACGCGCGCAGGATCAGCGGCAACAGCGCATTGACCGTGCTGTCGACGAAGCGCAGCCGCAGCGTGCCGCCGAGGCCGGCGCCCGCGCGGCGCGCCGCGGCCACCGCGCGCTCGGCCTGTTCGAGCGCGCGCCGCGCTTCGAGCAGGAATGCTTCGCCGGCCGGCGTGAGCCGCGAGCCGCGCGTGTCGCGGTCGAGCAACGCGACGCCCAGTTCGTCCTCGAGCTTGCGGATCGCCGCGCTGAGCGGCGGCTGGGCCATGTGCAGCCGCTCGGCAGCGCGCCGGAAGCTGAGCGTTTCGGCGACCGCGATGAATTGCCGGAACTGGCGCAGATCGATCATGGCGATACCTTTTGCGTATCAATATGTCATCGAATTCGTATTTTACCTATCGCCTTCCGTTGCCCACACTGCAAACGTCACCAATCGTCAACACCGAGGAAAGGAGGGCAGGTCATGACGGGCAACGAACGACAACGCACGGCGATCGTCACGGGCGGATCGAGCGGGATCGGCTTCGCGATCGCGCGCCGGCTGGTGCAGGACGGGTATCGCGTCGCGATCGTCGGGCGCGACGCGGCGCGGCTGAAGGCGGCCGTCGAGCGTCTGGGCGGCGCGGCGATCGGGCAGGCCGGCGACCTCGGCGTGCGGCGCGACGCGCAAGCGGCCGTCGCCGCGATCGTCGCGCGATGGCCGCGCATCGACGTGCTGGTCAACAACGCGGGGCTGACCGGGCGCGTCGGCGCGGATACCGAAGCGGCGGAGGCCGAGGCCGTATGGGACGCGGTGCTCCATGCGAACCTGAAAAGCCTGTTTCTGACGACGATGGCCGTGCTGCCGCACCTGGCCGACCATGCCGCGCGCATCGTCAACATCGGTTCGATCGCGGCGCGCGCCGGCAGCCTGCTGCCGGGCGGCCTCGCGTATGCGGCCGCGAAGGCCGGCGTCGAAGGCTTCACCGTCGCGCTGGCGCGCGAACTCGGGCCGCGCGGGGCGACGGTCAATACGGTCGCGCCCGGCTATATCGCCGATACGCGTTTCTTCGGCGACAGCGGGGTCGCGCCGGCCGTCGCGGCGACGATCCGCGAGCAGACGCCGGTTGGCCGCGCCGGGCAGCCGGACGACATCGCCGATGCGGTCGCGTGGCTTGCCGGGCCGCGCGCGTCGTTCGTCACGGGCGCGACGATCGCGGTGAACGGCGGCTGGCGTGTCGGGTGATGCAGGACGCGCGCGGCCCGCGCGTCATTCGGAATCGGTCGGCGGCTTGTCGCCGAGCCAGCGTCGCGCGCCGGGCCCGTTGCGGCCCGCGCGGTCGTCCGGGTTGGTCAGCTTGCAGCGTTTCAGCGACAGGCAGCCGCAGCCGATGCATTCGTCGAGATTGATGTAGAGCCGCTGCAGCTCCTCGATCCGGCTCGCGACGCGCTGCTTCCAGCCGCGCGACAGCCGCTGCCAGTCCTTGTTGCTCGGCGCGGTGTCCTCGGGCAGGCTGACGAGCTGTTCGGCGATTTCGTCGAGCGAATAGCCGATCTTCTGCGCGAACACGATGAACGCGATCAGCCGCAGCACCGCACGCGAATAGTGGCGATGACTCGAGCCGTTGCGGTGCGACTTGATCAACCCGCGCATCTCGTAGAAGCGCAGCGTCGACGCCGGCACGCCGCTGCGCGCGGCCACTTCGCGGATCGACATCAGCGGCCACTGCGGGGTTTCCTGGATACCCATGACACCCTCCGGGAAAGCTTGACTTGAAGTTAACTTGAACTTTTATGCTACGCGGCAGTTTAACCCGTCGCGAGGCATCATGTTCTCCTTTTCCCTACGCAGGACGTCGCCTTTGGGCGCCGCCTGTGCCCTGTTGCTGGTGTTGTCGGGTTGTCACGACGGCAAAGGCGCATCGTCGGCCCATCCTCTTCCCGAAGTCGGCGTCGCCACCGTCGCGCCGCGTACCGTTCGCCTCGCGGACGAATTCAACGGACGCGTCGAAGCGGTCGACGCGGTCGAGCTGCGGCCGCGCGTGAGCGGCTATCTGCAGCGTGTCGCGTACAAGGAGGGCGACGTGGTCGCGCAGGGCGCGCTGCTGTTCGAGATCGATCCGCGCCCGTACCGGATCGCGCTCGACCGTGCGCATGCGCAGCAACAGCGCGCCCGTGCGGCCGCGAGCCTCGCGAACGTGCAACTCAAGCGCGTGCAGACGCTGATCGATGCGCATGCGACGTCGCAGGAAGAACTCGACAACGCGCGCGCGACTGCCGAGCAGGCACGCGCCGATCTGCAGGCGGCCGATGCGGCCGTTGCCGACGCGAAGCTCAATCTCGGTTTCACCGAAGTGCGCGCGCCGATCGCGGGCCGCGTCGGCCGCGCGGTCGCGACCGTCGGCAATCTCGCGCGTGCGGACGACACGCTGCTGACGACCGTCGTGTCGCAGGATCCGGTCTACGTGTATTTCGATTGCGACGAGCAGAGCTATCTGCGCTACAACGCGCGGCGCGCCGATCCGAAACATCGCGCGATCGGCGCCGATCCGGTGCGCATCGGCCTCGCGAACGAGACGGGCTTCCCGCATGCGGGCACCGTCGATTTCCTCGACAACCGGCTCGATCCGCAGACCGGCACGATCCGCGCACGCGTGCGGCTGCCGAATGCGGACCATGCGTTTACGCCGGGCCTGTATGCGCGCGTGCAGCTCGTCAGCGGCCGCGACCAGAGCGCATTGCTGGTCGACGACAAGGCCGTGCTGACCGACCAGGACCGCAAGTACGTGTACGTGATCGGCGCGGGCGACAAGGCGCTGCGCCGCGACGTGACGATCGGCCGCGAACTCGACGGCGAGCGGATCGTCGAGAAGGGGCTGCAGGCGGGCGACCGCGTGGTCGTCGACGGCGTGCAGCGCATCTACTATCCGGGCGCGCAGGTGAAGCCGAAGGCGCTGCCCGCGCGCGCCGATGCGGGCAGCGCGACGCAGGCGGTCGCCGATGCCGGCACGCCTGCCGCGCAATGACGGGAGCGATCCGATGGATTTCTCCCGATTCTTCATCGACCGGCCGATCTTCGCGGTCGTGCTGTCGATCGTCATCTTCGCGATCGGTCTGATCTCGATTCCGATGCTGCCGGCCGGCGAATATCCGGAAGTCGTGCCGCCGAGCGTCGTCGTGCGTGCGACGTACCCGGGCGCGAACCCGAAGGAAATCGCCGAGTCGGTGGCCGAGCCGCTGGAAGAGGCGATCAACGGCGTCGAAGGCATCATGTACATGAAGTCGGTCGCCGGTTCGGACGGCAGCCTGCAGGTTGTCGTCACGTTCCTGCAGGGCGTCGACCCCGACACGGCCGCCGTGCGCGTGCAGAACCGCGTGAGCCAGGCGCTGTCGCGCCTGCCCGACGAGGTGCGCCAGTACGGCGTGACCACGCAGAAGCAGTCGCCGACGCCGCTGATGTACGTGAGCCTCTATTCGCCGGACAACAGCCGCGATTCGCTGTACCTGCGCAACTACCTGACGCTGCACGTGAAGGACGAACTGTCGCGGCTCACCGGCATCGGCGACGTCGGCGTGTACGGCTCCGGCGATTACGCGATGCGGCTGTGGCTCGACCCGAACCGGCTCGCGTCGCGCGGCTTGACCGCGAGCGACGTGATCGCGGCCGTGCGCGAGCAGAACGTGCAGGTGTCGGCCGGTCAGCTCGGCGCGGAGCCGTCGCCGAAGCAAAACGACTTCCTCGTGTCGATCAACGTGCGCGGCCGCCTGCGCACGGTGCAGGAATTCGGCGACATCGTGCTGCGCAACGGCGACGACGGCCAGGTCGTGAAGCTGTCCGACGTCGCACGCATCGAGCTCGGCGCGGGCGACTACACGCTGCGTTCGTATTTCAACGACAGGCATTCGGCCGTGGTCGGCATCTTCCTGTCGCCGGGCGCGAACGCGCTCGACGTCGCGAAGGCCGTGTATGCGAAGCTCGACGAGCTGTCGAAGCGCTTCCCGCCCGGTGTCGCATACCGCCCCGTGTGGGATCCGACGGTATTCGTGCGCGAATCGATCCGCGCGGTGCAGCACACGCTGATCGAGGCCGTCGTGCTGGTCGTGCTCGTCGTGATCCTGTTCCTGCAAACGTGGCGCGCGTCGATCATTCCGCTCGTCGCGGTGCCGGTGTCGGTGGTCGGCACGTTCGCATGGCTCTATCTGCTCGGCTACTCGATCAACACGCTGACGCTGTTCGGGCTCGTGCTCGCGATCGGCATCGTCGTCGACGATGCGATCGTCGTCGTCGAGAACGTCGAGCGCAACATCGCCCGGGGGCTGAGCCCGCGCGACGCCGCACACCAGGCGATGCGCGAGGTGTCGGGGCCGATCGTCGCGATCGCGCTCGTGCTGTGCGCGGTGTTCGTGCCGATGGCGTTCATGTCGGGCGTGACCGGCCAGTTCTACAAGCAGTTCGCGGTGACGATCGCGATCTCGACGGTGATCTCCGCGATCAACTCGTTGACGTTGTCGCCCGCGCTCGCCGCGAAGCTGCTGCGTCCGCACGGCGCGCCGAAGGATGCGCTGACGCGTGCACTCGATCGCGCATTCGGCTGGCTGTTCCGTCCGTTCAACCGGTTCTTCGAACGCAGCTCCGATCGTTACCACGGCGTCGTCGGCCGCATGCTGAAGCGGCGCGGCGGGGTGTTCACGGTCTATGCGGCGCTGCTCGCGGCGACCGCGCTGCTGTTCGACGCGGTGCCGGGCGGCTTCATCCCGGTGCAGGACAAGCTGTACCTGTTCGCGGGCGCGAAGCTGCCGGAAGGCGCGTCGCTCGCGCGCACCAGCGCGGTGACCGAGCAGATGACGAAGATCGCGCTCGGCACCGACGGCGTCGAGATGGTGCAGGCGTTCGCCGGGCTGAACGCGTTGCAGGGCGTGAACACGCCGAACATCACGAACTCGTACGTGATCCTGAAGCCGTTCGACCGGCGTCATCGCAGCGCCGCGCAGATCAACGCGGACCTGAACGCGCGCTTCGCGGCGATCGGCGGCGGCATCACCTATGCGCTGATGCCGCCGCCGATCCAGGGTCTCGGCAACGGCTCCGGCTATTCGCTGTACCTGGAGGATCGCGGCGGGCTCGGCTACGGCGAATTGCAGAAGGCGCTCGGCGCGTTTCAGGCCGCGGTCGCGAAGACGCCGGGGATGAGCTATCCCGTCAGCTCGTACCAGGCGAACATCCCGCAGCTCGAGGTGAAGGTCGACCGGCTCAAGGCGAAGGCGCAGGGCGTCGCGCTGACCGATCTGTTCAATACGTTGCAGGTCTATCTCGGCTCGATGTACGTGAACGACTTCAACGTGTTCGGCCGCGTGTATCGCGTGATGGCGCAAGCGGATGCCGGTCACCGGCAGACGGCCGCCGACATCGCGAACCTGCGCACGCGCAACGCGAAGGGCGAGATGGTGCCGATCGGCTCGATGGTGACGGTCGGGCCCGCGTACGGCCCCGACCCGGTCGTCCGCTACAACGGTTATCCGGCCGCCGATCTGATCGGCGACGCCGATCCGAAGACGATGTCGTCGTCGCAGGCGATCGCGAAGCTGCAGCAGATCGCGAAGGACGTGCTGCCGCCGGGCATCACGCTCGAATGGACCGACCTCAGCTACCAGCAGGTCACGCAGCGCAACGCGGCGATCGTCGTCTTTCCGCTGGCCGTGATGCTGGTGTTCCTGGTGCTCGCGTCGCTGTACGAGAGCTGGACGCTGCCGCTCGCGGTGATCCTGATCGTGCCCGTGTGCATGTGCGCGGCGCTGTTCGGCGTGTGGCTGTCCGGCGGCGACAACAACGTGTTCGTGCAGGTCGGCCTGGTCGTGCTGATGGGGCTGGCGTGCAAGAACGCGATCCTGATCGTCGAATTCGCGCGCGAGCTCGAGATCCAGGGCAAGGGCGCGGTCGAAGCGGCGCTCGAAGCGTGCAGGCTGCGGCTGCGTCCGATCGTGATGACGTCGGTCGCGTTCATCGCGGGCTCGGTGCCGCTGCTGATCGGCAGCGGCGCGGGCAGCGAAGTGCGGGCGGCCACCGGCGTCACCGTGTTCGCCGGGATGCTCGGTGTCACGCTGTTCGGGCTGTTCCTGACGCCCGTGTTCTATGTGGCGATCCGCAAGCTCGCGGGCGGCACGCCGGCCGTCTGGCGCGAACAGCACGGCACCCTCGAAGGAGAAAGCCGATGAGCGCCGCTTTCCGTCTTTCCGCGCTGGCGATGTCGGTGACGCTCGCCGCGTGCGCGGTCGGCCCCGATTTCGAACGGCCCGATACGGCCACCGCCGCGCGGTTCGCGCGCGACACCCGTCCGACGACGCAGCGCGACGCGGCGACGGCTCGGACACGGCCCGATATGCTGCCCGACGCGTCGGCCGACGCCGATGCCACGTTCTGGCGCGGGTTCGGCGATCCGGTGCTGACGCAGTTGATCGATGCGGCGCTCGCGGCGAACCAGGACCTGCAGGTCGCGGTGTCGCGTTACGACGCGTCGAATGCGCTGTTGTCTCAGGCAACGTTCGACCGCTATCCGACGCTCACCGCGAGCGGCCGGATCGGCCATCAATTGATGAGCAAGGATCAGGCGTTCGGCGCGCCGCGCAGCCAGCGCGACACGCCGACGTCGAGCGTCGGCATCAATGCCGCGTGGGAACTCGACCTGTTCGGCCGCGTACGCCGCTCGATCGAGTCGCAGCGCGCGGAAACGGCGGCCAGCGCGGCCGACGTACGCGCGGTGCGGGTCGCGATCACGGCGGAGGTCGCGAGTACGTACGTCGATCTGCGCGGCTCGCAGGAGCGGTTGCGGATCGCCCGCGAGAACGCCGACAACCAGAAGCAGACGCTCGCGCTGATCAATGCGCGCGTCGGCGCGGGACGCGGCTCCGACCTCGACGCGGCGCGCGCACGCGCGCAGTACGAATCGACGACGTCGCGGATCGCCGTGTACGAAGCCGCGATCGGCGTCGACGAGCATCGGCTCGCGGTGTTGACCGGGCAGACGCCGGATGCGCTGATCGGCCGGTTCGACCTGCCGAAGACGGCCGCGCCGACGGGCACGCCGGTCCCGCTGCCGGCGCTCGCGGCCGACATCGATCCCGGCACGCCGGGCGACCTGCTGCGCCGCCGCCCCGATGTCGCGGCCGCCGAGGCGCGGCTGCATGCGGCGACCGCGCGTGTCGGCGTCGCGACCGCCGACCTGTTCCCGCGCTTTACGCTGTCGGGGTTGCTCGGCAGCGCGACGAGCAGCTACGGATTCTTTCGCGCGGGCAGCGACACGAACCTGATCGCGCTCGGCATCGACTGGTCGTTCCTCGACGTCGGCCGCGTGCGTGCACGGATCGCGGCGAGCGACGCGGAAGCGGCCGGCCAGCTTGCGCAGTACCGGCAGACCGTACTCGGCGCGCTGGAGGAAACCGAGAACGCGCTGCTGCGTGTCGCCCGCACGCGTGACGAGACCGCGCACCTCGTGCGCGCGGCCGACGACAGCGCACGCGCCGCGCAGCTTGCGCAGGCGCGTTTCTCGGCCGGCGCGATCGACTACTACGAAGTGCTCGATGCGCAGCGCACGCTGCTGCAGGCGCAGGACGCGGCGGCCGACGGACGGATGCGCAGCGCGGCATCGACGGTCGCGCTGTACAAGGCGCTCGCGGGCGGCTGGCCGTCGGGCACGGGGCAGGGCGTGCAAGGCCCGCTCGCTCGGTCGGGGAAGTAGCGCGGGCAGGGTTCGGGTCTTGCTCGCGGCGATGCGGGAAGCTCAGGCCGACGGTCTGACGGGTCGTTGCTCCGGCGAGCGGTACGAGCGCTATCCGGTGCGCGAACAGCTCGCGCGCACGGCCGGGGCAGCAGCGAGCAGCCGACGTTGCCCGATGCGAGGTTGGTCGGCGAGAAGATGTCGCTCACCGCGTCGCGACGTTCGTCGTCACGTGGCTGACGCGTGCGAGCGGGCCGCCCGTCGTACCCGCGTGGTACGTGCCGTTCGCGGCGTCGTTCTGGCTCCTCACCAGCGTGTTCATGTACGTCGGCGCGCCGTGCGCGGTCGCGCGCCGACTGCTTCAGGCCGCCCGCCGTGCGTCGAGTCGCGACCGCACGGCCGGGACGATGAGCCATCGGCGCGGGCCGCATGCGGGGTATCGCACGAACCGATGCTTAGCATCGCCGGCGGCGGCCTACCGCGGCGGCGGCCCGATCATTACGCTTGGGCGATCGTCCACTCTGTCCGGAAGGTCGCCATGTCCCGGTTCGATTACAAACTGCTCGGCCCCTGCCTGCTCGCCATCGCGCTCGACGCGATGGGGTTCGGGCTCGTTTATCCGATGATGTCCGCCATCTTCAGCGATCCGCACGCGGGCATCCTGCCGGCCGGCGCCAGCGCACACGCGCGCAATTTTTATCTCGGTCTCGGCTACGGAATCTACCCGCTGTGCATGTTCTTCGGCTCGTCGCTGATGGGTGAGCTGTCCGATCGCTACGGCCGCCGTCGGATCCTGCTGCTGTGCTTGCTGGGCCTCGCGATCGGCTACGCGACGATGGCGGCCGGTGCGTGGCAGGGCAGCGTCGCGCTGCTGCTCGCCGGCCGCGGGCTCACCGGTCTGATGGCCGGGTGCCAGGGCATCGCGCAGGCGGCCGTCGCCGATCTCGGCACGCCCGATACGAAGGCGTACGACATGAGCATCATGTCGCTCGCGTTCAGCGCGGGCGTGATCGTCGGCCCGGTGCTCGGCGGCGTCGCGTCCGACCGGACGATCTCGCCGCTGTTCGACTACGGCACGCCGTTCGTGCTGGTCGCGGCGCTGTCGCTGATCTGCGCGTGCTGGACCTGGGCGTCGTATCGCGATTGCGCCGCGCCGCGCGGCGATACGCGCATCGATCCGCTGCTGCCGTTGCGGATCATTCGGGAGGCCGCGCGCCAGCGCAACGTCGCGTTCCTGTCGGTGGTGTTCTTCCTGATGCAGGTCGGCTACGGGCTTTATCTGCAGACCATCATGCTGCTGTTGCAGGCGAAATTCGGCTATACGAGCGCGCGGCTCGGGCTGTTCAGCGGCGTGATCGGCATCTGCTTCGTGTTCGGCCTGGTGTGCGTCGTGCGGCTGATGCTGCGCGTGTGGGGCGTGATCGACATCGCGAAGACGGGCCTGCTGGTGGCCGGCCTTGGCCAGATCCTGTCCGCGTTGTTTCCGCACGAACCGGTGCTGTGGGTGCTCGCGATGGTCGTCGGCTGTTTCGACATGGTTGCGTACACAACGATGTATACCGCGTTTTCCGATGCCGTCAGCGACGATCGGCAGGGCTGGGCGCTCGGCGTCGCGGGCTCGGTGATGGCGGTCGCGTGGGTCGTGACGGGCGCGCTGACGAACCTGCTGCCCGTATTCGGCGAAATCGGCCTGCTGATGATCGGCGGCGCGGGTTTCCTGCTCAGCTTCGCGATGATGGTCGCTTACGGCCGTACGCGGCCGGGCGCACGAACGGCCGTGCTGTCGTAGGCGGCGGTCGCGCACGTTGGCCCGATTCTGTCGGACGTTGTCCCGCGCGCCGCTGTCGCGACACGCCGCGCGGCCCGACACTGGCGCGTCGCGGCCGGGGAGGTTCCGGGCCGCGTCCGGCGACGCCGCAAGGCCGGCGCGCCGTTCCGCCAATGTGTCGACCGAGAGGACATCCCATGCAACATCCGACCATCCGTACCCTGGCCGGCGCGAGCGCGCCGACGTCGATCGCCACCGCGCGCACCGCGCTGCTGGTGATCGATTTCCAGAACGAATACTTCAGCGGCCGTCTGCCGATTCCGGACGGGCCGCGTGCGCTGGGCAATGCACGGCGCGTGATCGCGTTCGCCGACCGCGCCGGTATTCCGGTGTTCCACGTCCAGCACGTCGGGTCGGCAGACAGCCCGATCTTCGCCGACGGCAGCGACGGCTTCCGCTTTCATGCGGACCTGCAGCCGGCGCCCGCTCACACGGTCGTGAAGAAAACGTCGGTGAGCGTCTTCCCGACGACGGACCTCGATGCGCGGCTGAAGGCGGCCGGCATCGACACGCTGATCGTCACCGGCCTGATGACGCATGCGTGCGTGGCCGGCGCGGCACGCGATGCGGTGCCGCTCGGCTATGCGGTGATCGTCGTCGACGATGCCTGTGCGACGCGCGATCTCGACGTCGCGGACGGCGGCACGGTGCCGCACCGCGACCTCCATCGTGCGACGCTGGCCGCGTTGTCGGACACGTTCGGCGACGTGCTGACCACCGAGCAGGTGCTGGCGCTGGGTGTCGCGTGACGGCGCCAGTTCGCGCGCCGATCGCCCGGGGGCTGGTGCGACGTACGTGCTTCGCTGCGAACGCAAATGCAAATGCACGTCTCGATCGCACGGGGCTGCGCGAGCGTCGCTACCGAACGGGCGAACCGATTGCCATCGAAGCTCGCGAAGCAGCGTCGATTCGGCCGGCATAGGGGGGGCGATCGCGTCCGGCCTCGTGCATCAGAACATCGTGTTCCGGTTCGCGGACGTTTCGGGTACCGGCTGAATCACGTCCCAGTGTTCGACGATCTTGCCGTCCTTCACGCGGAAGATGTCGACCACCGCTTCGCCGCGATCGCCCGGATGCTCGGTCGCATGCACGTGCAGGTAGACGAGATCGCCGTCGGCCGCGCTGCGGACGATGCGCGCACGCGATGCCGGGTTCTTCTGAAACGTGCCGACGAAGTACGACACGAACGGTTGCTTGCCGTCCGGCACGTACGGGTTGTGCTGTTTGTAGTCGTCCGCGACGACGGCGGCGGCCTCGACTGCTTCGTGCCGGTTGGAGAAGCGATCGTAGAACGTCAGTACGAGCTGGCGGTTGGCTTCCTCGGTGGCCAGGTCGCGTGCGGCCGGGCCGGCGGCCAGCGCAGCGGTCGATGCGGCCAGCAGAACGAATGCGGCACCTGCGCGAACGGAGGAGCGGGGCGATGACATGTAGCGTTTTTCCTTGTCTGGCGATACGTGGACGGGATGGGCGAGCGGCCGCGGGTTGCGCGGGTCGGGACGGCCGGCGCGCGAGCCGGACGGCGGCGGGCGCTGAGCGCGGTGCGCGCATCGGTTCGTTGACCGGCGGTGTGCAGTAGACGATCTCGATGGGTTGAAGCGTCCCGGACGCATTCGCATCGCCACATCTTGTGACTTCGTTATCGGAACGATGCCGCCGGAATGGCGACCGACGATATGTCGACTGCAGCGCGGCTGCCGTAACGCACGATTTCGTGGCGTGGACCGCGTCGGTTCTCGCGCGCGGCTCGGCGCCGGCTCTTCGTCGGCCGGAGCCGGGCCGCTGCTCACCGCCACGAGCCGTCGACGTAGACCCACACCGACCCTTGACGGCGCCAGTAGCCGGGTACCCAGCGGCGCCCGGGGCGTCGCGCGACCCAGCGACCGGGTACCCATATATAGCGGCCGCGCTGCCAGCGCCAATAGCCGTCCGTCCATATATAGCCATGCGGCCGTGGCGGGGGCGGGCGACGGTCGTGGCGTGCCGCCGGCGGCGCGAAGCGCGGCCGGTCTGCATAGGGCGGCCCGCCGGGTACACGATTCGGACCCGAGGGCCGATACACGGGCGGGGAAGGCTGGGCCGAGGCGGCGCGCAGCCAGCCGGTGCCGACGAAGGCGGCGGTCAATCCGATGGCGCGCAGCAACGAGCGTCGATTCATGGCGGTTCCTGTTCTGTATGCGGGGCTGCCTTACATTAGCCTGCCGGCCTGCCCGCCGCGTTACGGGGCCGGTTAAGGCTGTTACCGCGTGTCACGGCAGGTCGAGCCGCTGTTTCCTTTCCAACGCCTGACGGAATCTCGCCGTGGAACAGGTATCGACCCCTGTTTAGGGTACCGAGGGGACGTTTTAGAGGCGGAAAGGCCAATATTTGAGATTGTAAGAGGTAACAATTACCGTTTTTGATGTGCCGAACCGAATCCGTTTGTTGTTTCTATGCAACCGTCAAGCCGATGACATGAAAGAATGGTGCGATGAAAGCGTCCAAAAAGCCGGCGTCAAGAGGTCAAAAACAAACGTTAAAACAAATACTTATGACGCGGCCCCACTTTCATTATTTCTAGTTCTGGAAAAGCTTATTTCTTTATTTGCGGATCGCTCCCCTAGGGTACACCCCTAAACTCACGGTTCCCAAACGGGCAACTATCCGGGCGCCGCCAGCAGGATCGATGGCGCTCCCGGGCGGTTGAAGACCGTTTATGAACAAGGTCGCGAGACCTGCCTCTTTTTAGAAGGGAGCTCCACGAATGAACAAGACTCTGATCGTTGCAGCAGCTGCAGCATCGTTCGCTACCGTCGCTCACGCGCAAAGCAGCGTCACGCTGTACGGCGTGCTGGACGCAGGCATCACCTACACGAGCAACGTCCAGCCGGCACTCGGCCAAGCTGGCAAGTCGCGTTGGGCAATGGGTTCGGGCATTGACCAGAGCCGTTTCGGCCTGCGTGGCTCGGAAGACCTGGGTGGCGGCCTGAAGGCGATCTTCACGTTGGAAAGCGGCTTCAACATCGGTAACGGCCGCTTCGCAAACGGCAACGGCGGCATGTTCAACCGCCAGGCTTTCGTTGGCCTGTCGAGCCAGTACGGCACGGTCACGCTGGGTAAGCAGTATGACGCAACGCAAGACTACCTGGCGCCGCTGACGGCAACGGGCTCGTGGGGCGGCACGTACTTCGCGCACCCGCTGAACCTCGACCGCCTGAGCACGAACGGCGACGTCGCGCAGAACAACACGATCAAGTACACGAGCGCTAACTACGCTGGTCTGCAATTCGGCGGCACGTACTCGTTCTCGAACAGCACGAACTTCGGCAACAACCGTGCATACAGCGGCGGTCTGTCGTACCAGTTCCAAGGCCTGAAGCTGGGTGCAGCATACTCGCAAGCAAACCTGGGTGACGGTACGAACGCAAACGGCGCGACGTCGTCGGCAATCGGTGGCATCGCTAGCCAAGGCCGCGTCCGTACGTACGGTGCTGCTGCTGCGTACGCATTCGGCCCGGCGCAAGTCGGCGCTGCATGGACGCAAGCGCGTCTCGACAACAACGCAGTTGCTGCAGGCACGCTGCGCACCGACAACTACGAAGTCAACGCAAAGTACAACCTGACGCCGGCTCTCGGCCTGGGTGCTGCTTACACGTACACGAACGCGAAGATCAACAACGGCAGCACGCACTGGAACCAGTTCGGTCTGCAAGCTGACTACGCACTGTCGAAGCGCACGGACGTCTACGCACAAGCTGTGTACCAGCGTGCAGCGAAGAACGGCATCGGCGCGTCGATCTACAACGGCGACACCTTCGCCAACAACCTGCCGAGCTCGTCGATCAACCAAACCGCAGCAACGGTTGGTCTGCGTCACCGCTTCTAAGCGTGACGGGCGGGGTAACCCGCTTCGCAGCATCGAAAAGGCGCCTTCGGGCGCCTTTTTTCGTCTGCGGAACGCGATGACGGCAACCCGGACCGTCCGGATACAAAAAAGCGAGGCCTGTGCCTCGCTTTTTTCGTGCTGCGCCCGTGTGGCGCGGCGCTGGTCGCCGAGGGCTCAACGCGTGTATTCGCCGTTGGCTTCCGGCTGGAACACGATCGCGGCAACCTTCATCAGCTTTTCGGCGCCGCTCGGTTGCATCACCTTGACCATCTGGCCGCGTTGCGTGCCCAGCAGCGCCATGCCGACGGGCGAGAAGACGTTCAGGCGACCGAGTTCGAGATTGGCGGCGTCCGGATAAACGATCGTCCAGGTGGCCTGTTCCTGGGTTGCTTCGTCGAGCAGCGTGATTTGCGAGTTCATCGTGACGACGTTCGCCTTGATGGCGTCGGGCCGGACGATATCGGCGCGCTCCAGCAGCGTGTCGAGCATCGCCTGAAAGCGCGGATTGTGCTCGGCATGCTTTTCGAGGCGAGCGACGTCGAGTTCGGTCAACTGGTAAAGGCGTTGTTTCATGGTGGTTCTCCAAATGATCGGCAGAGGGCAGGCGTGGCGTGCCTATGAGGATCGCCCGGAGCCTGTCTAACCTGGCTCCGGGTGGAGACCGAGCGGTCAGATCAGGCGCCGGGCAGGGGCGAGCGGTGCCTGGGCCGTGCGTCGAACGAGGGGATGCGCCGGCTGGCCGGCGCGCACGCGCACGCCGGCCAAGCCGGACGGCGAAACCAAAAGGGGCGTGAGCGCGTACATGGTGGATGGAATATCGACTGGCGAAGGAAACCTTACGATTCTACAACACAACCTTCCGGCCATGTGATCCGGCTGTCGGCCTTTCGTCAGCGATTGTTGTGGAGATGAAGCAAGTTGCAACGACCCTGTCCGGAAACAGTGGGCGATTTTTTCCAGAAATGCAACGCTGTATGTTCAAACTAAGGGTTTCCCCCTGGGGGCGCGCGCACTACACTGAATTCAATCGCTTCAGACAGTCCTGCCGAGGCGACGCCAAAAGAGAACATATTCCGGAGGTAAATCATGAAGTCGATCATCTACGCAGCCATCGCCGCATCCGTCCTTGCCGCTCCGATTGCATCGTTCGCGCAGTCCGAACAGGGGTTGACCCGCGCTGAGGTCAAGGCCGAACTCGTGCAACTCGAGCAGAACGGCTACAAGCCGCTGGCGAGCGATTCGCAATATCCGAGCGACATCCAGGCGGCCGAACAACGGGTTCAGCCGAACCAGCCGATGCTCGCGCACGCCGACACGAGCGGTTACGGTGCCGTGGCAACGGGGGCCGTGCAAACCGGCCACCGCGTGACGCGGGAAGCGCCGAATCCCGTGAATTCGGTCTACTTCGGTAACTGATCGAGCATCCCGCGGGTCTGCCCGGGCGCACCGCCGAATCGACGAGACGCGCGCCAGTCGCGCGCGTCGTTCGCCCGCAGGAGCAGAACCTCCGTCGCCGCATGTCGGCGGCTTTCCGCCCAGACGCTGACGCGTTTGGGCCTTTTTTGCTGGGTGGATCAGGCGGACGTGACGGTGGGCGTGCCGTGGATATAGTGTTCGAGCTGGCTGATCGTGAACTGCTGATCGGCTATCACGCTCTTCACGAGGTCGCCGATCGAGATGAGGCCGACCAGCTTGCCGCCGTCGAGCACGGGCAGGTGGCGCATCCGGTGCTGGGTCATCAGCGCCATGCACTCGTCGGTGGATTGCGACGGTTCGACGTAGCGCACCTTCGCCGTCATGATTTCCTCGACGCGGGTGGCTTTCGACGAGCGGTCCTGCAGCACGACCTTGCGCGCGTAGTCGCGCTCGGTGACGATGCCTGCGATGTCGTCGCCGTCCAGGACGAGCAGCGCGCCGATACCCTTTTCCGCCATCAGCTTGATGGCGTCGTAGACGAGGTCGCTCTTCGTGACGGTGTAGATGGTACGGCCCGAATCCGGCTTGGCCTTGAGAATCTGCGCGACAGTCGTGCTCATTCGCTTTCTCCGTGTGCAGGTCGATGCAGGGCAGGCGGGGCGTGATGCGCGTCACCCGATGAGCCCAGTATAGCCGGGCGGGCGGCGGCAGTCGCGTGACGTTTCCAGATTAGCGGTAAACTCCCGTCACGCGCCATCCACACAACTCCTACATTCCTGAACGTTTCGATTGAATTCATGATGTCTTCGCGTCCCCAATCGCCCCTGCCGGGCAATGGCCAGGCCGACGAGTGCGTGACGCTCGTCGCCACGGCGTCGCTGCCCACGCGCTACGGTACGTTCACGTCGTACGCATTTCGCGTCTCGGGCAGCGATGCCGAACATCTCGCGCTCGTGATGGGCGACGTGGCCGGCGAGCAGTCGGTGCTGACCCGGCTGCATTCCGAATGCCTGACCGGTGACGTGTTCGGTTCGTACCGCTGCGATTGCGGCGAGCAACTCGATCTCGCGTTGCGTTACATCGCGGCCGAAGACCGCGGCGTGCTGCTGTATCTGCGCGGCCATGAAGGCCGCGGCATCGGCCTGAGCAACAAGATCCGCGCGTACGCGCTGCAGGAGCAGGGGCGCGATACCGTCGAGGCGAACCTCGATCTCGGCCTGCCCGACGACGCCCGCGAATACGATTCGGCCGCTGCGATCCTGCGCATCCTCGGCGTGACGTCGGTGCGGTTGATGAGCAACAATCCGAAGAAGTTCGATACGCTCGTGAAGCACGGTATTCCCGTCTGCGAACGCGTGGCGCTCGCGGTGCCCGTGCGCGAGGAAAACGAGCGTTATATCCGCACGAAGCAGGCGAAGTTCGGACACTACTTCGAAGAAAACGAGTGATGGAAATTCGGGAGTCTTCGGGACGCTCGTCTGGCAAGCGATTTGTCCTGGAGAGGCTTTCTGGTAAAGGGTTTTGACCGAAAGTCAGGTTGATCGCAAATCGTATCGACACTTCCGAACATCGGGAAACTTGGCGTTCTGGCGTAGCTTTTTCGAAAAGCTACGCCATTTTCCGATGAGATTTGCGCGCGCACTGCAAGCAAGCTGACCTCGGGCCAGCACTTGGCCTTGACGGCTTTCCCGGGCTACGCCCGAAGGCGACCGGAAGTCGTCTTTCGTGGTGCGAACATGCTGTGATCCTCTCGTCTCACGATCGCGCGGAACCAATAAAAAGGTCTTGTGATTTGGGCCTCCCTCCTGGGGGCTCGTTGGCGATCAGCCCTCGTGTCGCTTGATGCTCTCCTGCTGATTGCCCCGGACCGGTGTCCGCATTGCGGCCTTTCCCGGCTACATCTCCTGCTGTCGGCCGAGGCCCTGAAATACTCGCCGATTGCTGGAGCACCGACGTCGCCCATCGCCGCGCAGCGCTTGCCGACTCATTTCGCGCGGCACGATTAACGCGGTTGGACGATGGACAACGTCGTCGTCAACGCTCCGATACCAATGGAAGGCCGGGTCCCCCACGCGACGAAGAGCCCGGTCGTGCATTCGTCGGTTTTGCGGGCGATTACGTCGCGCACGCACGCCCCTATGCCGGCAGGAGACCTGCCACGCGGTAAGTCTCTATCAAGGTGTCGTATAGCGCGATATCCGAACGGCTTCTGGCAATGAGCTGAGCGCCGGCAATGGCGGCGAAGATGGCGCGAGCCCGTTGTTCGCACGCTTCGGCGCTACCCACTGCCGCCGCGGACAGCACTTTACTCAGCCACGCGACATTGACATCGGCAAACGCCTGGACCTCTTTCATCACCGCCGCCGGCAGGTCGTCGCTTTCGGCGGCCATGAAACTGCAGAGGCACATGCGGTTACCGTTCTCGAGCGCCTTGCGGAACGTGTCGGGATACTGGCGAAGACACTGGAGCGGATCCGAGGATTCGGCCAACAGTGCTTCCAGCGTAGCGGCCGAATCCTCCCAATAGCGCCTCGCGACCGCCGCGCCCAGATCGGCCTTGCTCGGGAAGTGATGGTAGACGCTGGCAGCCTTGATGCCGACGACGTCCGCGAGATCGCGAAAATTCAGCCCGCCGTAGCCATGCGCCTGCGCGACCTTTGTGGCGGCCGCCAGGATGTTCTCCTTGGAGTTTGAGCTTGTCTCGTTCTTCACTGCTACGGCCTCGCAATTCAAAAAAGGAGTGTTGACGGGGGCGATTATACCTTCTACAGTAAACCTACCATGTGGCAGGTAGGGTAGTAACACCGCAGGCTCCGACACCGTCTATTCCGACGCAACCGCACTGTAGAGGCTTAACGATGAGTTCCGACATCCTCGATTTCGATGCAACCAAGCTTCCCTTGATGAAGATCCACGATTTTCCGACGGGACCCTATCCGACACGCGTGCGCATCGCCGTGGCCGAGAAGAACCTTCAATCGCGTGTCGAGTTTGCGATGGTCGACCTTTATAAAGGGGAGCACAAAAGGCCGGAATTCATTGCGCAGAAGAACTACTCGGGCACGCTGCCGGTGCTCGAACTCGACGACGGGACGCTCATTGCCGAATGCACGGCCATTACCCAATACCTGGACGCGCTCGATGGCGCGCCCACGCTCACCGGCAGGACACCGCTCGAACAGGGCTTGATCCACATGATGAGCAAGCGCGCCGAGCTGGAGCTGCTCGACGCCATCAGCGTCTATTTCCACCACGGCACGCCGGGGCTGGGGCCGGACGTCGAAACCTATCAGAACCCCGAGTGGGGATTCCGTCAACGCGACAAAGCCCTGAGGGGCATGCGTTACTTCGACGAGGTTTTGAAAAGACAGCCGTTTGTCGCCGGGGAAGCCTTCTCGATGGCCGACATCACGGTGATCGGCGGTTTGATCTTCGCGTCGATCGTGAAACTGCCGGTGCCTGCCGAATACGTGGCGCTTCATGCGTGGTACGCGAGGATGAAGGAGCGCCCCAGCGTAAGAAATCAGCCGGCATTCTCGGCGCTGAGCGGGACATCCGATTGATGTTTGTGGACGACTGCTTTCGCGTTTGAGCCGCGGTGCGCCGTGCTGCGGTTTCGTTTGCCCGCCAGATTGCTGCGTCCCAACGATCGGTGAATGAAATTCACACCCAAGGCGTGGACATTCCGTTCGGAGGACATAAGCAATCCGGCCTTGGCACGGAGCATGGAAACGAAGGGCGGCAACTGTTTACCAATCGGCGGCAACTGTTCACCAATCTCGCGTGGCGATCATGCCGTCGAATCGAAACCGAATGCCTGACGCTACGTCGCTGGAGGCCGGCGGGCGCGGAGGCATGTCCGCCTCGACGGCCGCGCCGCCGCGTAACGGCTCACGCGCGTGTGCCTGTCAGCGCCACGTGCCGTTCTGCAACACGATCCGATAGCCATCGGCATCCTCGAAAGTCTGGCCTGATATTTCCCAATACGGATTGAACGACGTCACCGGCATGAAGCCGTGTGCGGTCGCGCGCTCGCACGCGGCTTCCCATTCCGGACGATCGGGCAGGTAGAACACGATCAGATCCTCGGGCGTCGGCGACGGCGCGATCGGATGATCGGGACAGTGCGTGAACTCGAAGTGATAGTCGAGGCCTGCGCGTCCGAGCATCACGCCGGAAAAACCGTCGTGATCTTCGAAGCGCGCCAGTACCGACAGATCGAGGGCGTCGCGATACATGCGCTCGGTGCGGGCGAGGTTGGCGACCGGGCGGGCGATACGCAGATGGGCGTGCAAGATGGCCTCGGCGGGAAGTGGCGGGCGGTCAATGATAAGCCGGCCGATCCGGATTGGGCGATGCGAGCGGATCGTGTTTCCGGCGATACTCGCCGTATCGAACGATATCGATCCGGCCTGAGCAAACGGGTCGAATTGTCGAGCCTCGTCTCGCGAAAGGAAAAACATGACGCTTCTCGATCCCTTATGCGCACTCCGCGTCGCAGCGGCGACTCATTCGCAAACCAGTCGAATTCGTGTGTTCGCCGTGCCTGCCGTACGACGCGCGGATAGGCACATGCCGGCAGGGCGGTGACGAATGGACGAGCCCGATCTTCGTCGGCCGATTGCCGGACCATATCGTCAGTCGCGATGGGTGGCCGGACTGGAGGCCGCTTTCGGATGGGTGGCGAAGGGGACGTTGGTACTGGCCGGGCTGGCGGTGGTCGCGTTGGCGGCGCTGACGGGCGACGTCGGGGCCCTGACGGACCTGCCGTCGACCAGGAAGGGCTGGTTGTATCTGCTGCTGGCAGTGGTCGTGGCGGTCGCGTTGATATTTGCGGTGCATCACTACTGGCTGCGCCCGGCTGGCGTGCACCTGGCCGGCTAGCCGGAATGGAAAATGATGTGGCCCCGCAATCCACGCCGGCAATAAAAAAGCCCGCTGCTTGAGCGGGCTGAATCCATGTTTGGAGACATGGAGGAGACAGACGTAAATTTAAGGGAAAACCCGAACGTTTGCAAGCGCTCGTTGTATCCGCACAACTTGCCGCCGCGCAGCATGGCCTCGTTCACATGCCGGCGGCCCGTGCGTGCGCCGCGAATGCGCCGAACCGCTCTTGCGCGACGGGCAGCGCGTATTTGCTGCGCATCTCCGTCTCGATCCATGCACACGCCTCGCGCGCGCAGTCGGTCAATGCGTGCCGCGTCGCATGCCCGTCGATGTCGTACACGAAACGCACGCCGACCTCGTCATCGTCAACCTGACGTTCGAGCTGATTGAGCTGCAGCTGCGGCCCGTGCTGTTGCGACAGCGCGCGCAATTCGTCGAAGTGATATTCGAGCCAGTCCGCGAAGAACAGTGCGTCGCTGTGGCACGGCAGGCGGAAAGCCGCGCTGCGCGACGGGCGCGCGGCGGTTTCGCCGGCCGGCGCTTGTTCGCGGTCGATGGCGGCGGGCAGATCGACCGGCGCGAGCGGATGCTGGATCCGCCGGTACGGCTCGCGATCGCGCAACGCGTGCCACAGCAATTCGTCGCCGGCGGCGCCGGACGGCTGCATCGTCAGGTCGTGCCGGCCGTCGCCGGTCGCGACGATGTCGCGGATCACGAGGCGCAGCGAGCACAGCGGCTCGTCCGCGACCAGCAGGGTGGCCGGGCGTGGCAGCCCGCACACGAGCGGCGCGGCGCCGGCGGCACGAAACACGAGCCCGCGGCGATCGAGCCGCACGAGCGGCAACGGCCTGGGAAACGACGGGTAGGCGACCGCGATGCGGGCGCCGTCGGCGCTCGTCAATCCGGGCATCATCGCGCGAAAGACCTGGGACTGGTCCACGTTGGTTCTCCTTCGTTACGATGCCGCCCGGACGGAAACGCGCGTTCCGGCTCAGGCGGCGATAGCTTGCCGGGCGGCCTGCCCCGGCTCGATTCCTAGCGCGGCAAACGTTTGCGGATCGATGTCGATCCAGCACGCGACCACCAGACGTCCGTCCACCTGCTTCGGCGGGCCTGCACGGTGCGCGTGTATGCCGATCCGACGGAACAGCCGCTCCATGCTCGCGAACGTCACGCCGATCAGCTGGCGCGCGCCGAGCTGCGCCGCGCATTCGACGACGGCCGCGAGCATCGGGCGCACGGCCCATTCGGCATTGCCCGGCCCGCCTTCGGCGTCGGTCGCCGCGAATCGGGACAACTCCCAGACGGCGGCCGATTGCGGTAGCGGCATGTCCTCGGCGACCAGATCGGCGAACAGCGACTTCAGCAGATACGGGCGCGTCGTCGGCAGCAGGCGCGCGCATCCGCACATGTCGCCGTCGGCGTTTCGCGCGAACACGTAGACGGTATCGTCGCGATCGAACTGGTCACGCTCGAAACCTTCGTTCGCCGACGGGAGCGCCCAACCGAGCTGTTCGACGAACACGCGGCGCCGATAGCGCCCGAGATCCGCCGCGAGTTCGTGTGGCAACCGCCCTTCCTCGTGAACGAAGGTCTGCATGGATGTCCTCGGATCTGTGCTTTGGTATGCATCCATTACAGCGCGCGGCACGAGGAGCCTGTAACTGGTAACTCTTACAGGGTGACGGCGTAAAGACGCCATTTGCGTGGTGGTAACGGTTTCTTGATCGCCGGGATTGAAAACCAGGCAACTTTTGCTTATAAAGACCGCCAGTCGCGCAGAATCGTCAGAAGAATGTGCGGCCGGTTGTCACTGGAGCGTCGGACCGGCATGATAGGCGTCGTTGTGCGCGAGCAGAGCCGACGCGACCGCGGCAGGCCAGTCGATGGCGGCGAGCCGCGCGGCGAGCGCGGCTGCCGTGCGGACCATGCCGATGTCGGCGCCTTTGGCGTCGGTGGCCATCACGTTGCTGCGGACGTCGCCGCCCGCGATCACGAACGTGCCCGTCGCGCGTTCGAGGTACCAGTCCCAGCCGACCGTCACGTACGCGACGCCGGCACCGGCGGCGCGATGCCATTCGGTATAACCGGCGAGGCGGGCGTCGATCGCGTTGTCGCGCAATTCGGCCAGCAGCGAGGGGTCGAGGCCGCTCGCGACATGGTCGAGCACGAGTGCGGCCAGTGCGCCTTCTGACAGGCGTACGTAGCCGTCCGGGGACGGGCCGGGGACAGGGTGCAGCAAGGGTGAAGTCATGCGCGGAATGTATCAGCCTCGAACGGGTGCTGGAACCTGACAAGTATGACAGCGTGACGTTGTCGGAGAAAGAATGGAACTGCGCTGGCAGGATGCCTACCAACAATTCAGCGCCGCGGAAGACGAGCAGCAGCTCTTCCAGCGGATCGCCGCCTATTCCAAGCGGCTGGGATTCGAATACTGCTGTTACGGCATTCGCGTACCGCTGCCTGTCTCGAAGCCGGCGGTCGCCATCTTCGATACCTATCCGGACGGCTGGATGGCGCACTATCAGGCGCAGAACTATATCGAGATCGACTCAACGGTTCGCGATGGCGCGCTCAGCACCAACATGATCGTCTGGCCCGACGTCGACAACATCGAGCCCTGCCCGCTGTGGCAGGACGCGCGCGATTTCGGGCTGTCGGTGGGCGTCGCGCAGTCGAGTTGGGCGGCGCGCGGCGCGTTCGGCCTGCTGAGCATCGCCCGTCATGCCGACCGGCTGACGCCGGCCGAGATCAACATGCTGACGCTGCAGACGAACTGGCTCGCGAACCTGTCGCATTCGCTGATGAGCCGCTTCATGGTGCCGAAGTTGTCGCCCGCGGCGGGCGTCACGCTGACCGCGCGCGAGCGCGAGGTACTGTGCTGGACGGCCGAGGGCAAGACTGCGTGCGAAATCGGCCAGATCCTCAGCATCTCGGAGCGGACGGTCAACTTCCACGTGAACAACATCCTCGAGAAGCTCGGCGCGACCAACAAGGTCCAGGCGGTCGTCAAGGCGATCTCGGCCGGGCTCATCGACGCGCCCTGACGCGACGGCGGCGCCGGATGCGGCGGCCGCCGCGCGGCTCATTCCATCATCGGCTCCGCTTCCTTTGCGGTCCAGCTCACGCTGGAAATGCTTTTCTCCATGCTCATCCGGCTCGCGATCTGCTCGAGCTTCTGCTGATCCTTCGGATGCAGCTTCAGCGTCGCGGTCACCTTCAGCCGGTCCGGCTGCTCGGGCACGTCCTCGCTCGTGAGGCTCTGGAACGACAGCGGCTTCGCATACATCGCGTTCGACAGCAGCGTGCGGATGTGCACTTCGTCGGCGGCGAGGCAAATCACGGTGATCTGGTATTCGCGCACGAGGTCGGCATTCGAGACGGGCGTCGCGTTGATGGCCTGGCTGACGCCGCGCAGCACCGTATTGGTGAGCAGCACGACGCCCGTGCCGGCGAGCGCGGGCACGTAGTGACCGGAGCCGGACAACACGCCGACGGCAGCCGAGCACCACAGCGTCGCGGCCGTGTTGATGCCCTGGATCGAACCCTTGTCGCGCATGATCACACCGCCGCCGAGGAAGCCGACGCCCGACACGACGTACGCGGCGATCTGCGTGACGCCCGCGACGCCGTTACCGGTCAGCACGCCTAGCGTGACGAACAGGCACGCGCCGCTCGCGACGAGCGTAATGGTGCGCAGGCCGGCCGTGCGCTGGCGCATCTGGCGTTCGAGGCCGATGGCGACGCCGCAGGCGAACGCGGTGAAAAGACGGAGTGCGAAATCGAAAGTCATGGTTGTCCTGCCGTGCAAGAAGCGCATGCCGACTGGCGTCGCCGCGACGCAAGGCCGAAGGCGACGCGGCGATAGCCGTCATCGCGCGGTACTGTACCGCGCGAATGCGTCGTTCAATGTGAAACGGATGGCGTGCGGCTCGCGGAACGCGAGCCGGGGCAGGAGAACTGCGGCGGACAGGCGTTCAGGCGGCAAGCGGCGCACGCAACGGAGTGCTGCAACTGTCCACGATGGTTCCTGAAGGAAGAATGGGCGGCATTCTAGTGGGCGGCGCGCGCCCGCGTCAACCGCCTGGCTGCGCTACTGCGCCGAGCCGATCGTGCCCGTCGCGAGCGCGAGCGCGGCGGCGGCCGACAATGCGCCGGCATAGCTGTCGACCTCCGCGTTGCGCGCGGCGAGCAACTGGCTTTGCGCGATCGTCGCGTCGGTGACCGAGCCGACGCCGTTCCGGTACGCGGTCAGCGCCGCGTCGTAGCTCGTTTGCGCGGCATCGACGAGCGCCTTCGCGGCGTCGTGCGACGCCAGGCTCGTCTGTACCGCGTTCTGCGCGGCGACGACCTGGCGCACCGCTTCCTCCTTGGTCCGCGTGAGGCGCGCGGACGCGCTTTCCGCGTCGTTGCGCGCCTGCATCAGCACGGCCGAGCGCAGACCGCCGTCGTACAGCGGGATCGTCACGCCGAGGAATACGCCGCCGCCGTAGCGGCTGCCGTTCAGGTTGACGGTCGGCGCCTGGTCGCCGATCGCGGGCAGCGCGGAGATGGACGCGCCGCCGCTCGCATACGACGTCGACGCGGACAGGAAGATCTTCGGCATGAACGCGGCTTGCGCGGCCTTGATCTTCGCGCGATTGGCCTTTTCGACCGCGAACGCACCCTGCAGGTCGGGACGGCGCGCGATCGCGTCCGACACGATCGCGTCGACCGACGAACCGAGCGCGGGCGGCAGCGGCCGCTTCGGCAGCGCGGCGATCGTCGGCTTCGACAGCGGCGAGATGCCGAGTGCGGAGACGAGGGCGAGGTAGCCGTCGCTTTCGGCGCCGTTCGCCTGCACGAGCGCGAGGTTCGCCTGCGCGCGGTTCTGCGTCGCCTGCGCGAGTTCGACGACGGTGCCGACGCCGTGCTGGAGCCGCGCGCGCGACGCCGCGAGAATCGCATCCGCGTTCGCGAGGCCCTGTTTTGCGCTGAGCGCGCGCGAGCGTGCGGCTTCGTAGCGGTAGTAGGAGACCGTCACGTCGTGGATGACCTGCTGGTGCACGGCCGTGAACGCGACGTTCGACGCGATCGACGCCTGTTCGGCCGCTTCGACGCGCGCCGCGCGGCCGCCGAAATCGAACAGCAGCCATTGCAGCGACAGCGCCGAAATCGTGCCGTGCACGGTGGTGTTGCTGGACGAATCGCCGAGGATCGTCGACGTCGAGCCGTGGTTCGCCTGGTACGCGCCCATTGCCGTCGCCGACAGGCGCGGCAGATACGCGGACTTGGCGAGGCCGACCGCGAGCGCCGCGTTGCGCGCGTCGTTCCAGGCGATGCGGGTCAGCGGGTTCGCGGATTCCGCGAGATCGATGAGCTCGGGCAGCGTGTACGCATGCGCGGCATCGAGCGCGGCCGGCGCCGGAACCGACGCGAGCGCCGGCGATGCGGGCAGCGTGTAGTCGTGTGCACCTTGTGCGGAAGCGCGCGGCGGCGCCGCCACGATGTCGCCCGCGGCCGACGTTTGCGGCTGCCACGGGCGGTCGGACGCCTCCGGCGCCAGATCGATCGACGACGTCGCGCAGCCGGCCAGCGCGACCGCGGTCGCGAGCGCGGCGGCGGCGATCGAGGCGGCCGGCGGTTCAGGTAGACGCATGAGGGGCAGGCTCCTTCGGTGTGGCTTGACGGGCGGCGTCGGCGATATGGGCGAGCCGCGTGTCGATCAGGTTCAGCAGCGCGTCGCGCGCGGGGTCGGTGGGGGCGGCGCCCGGCGGTGGCGGCGGGGCATCCGTGCGGGGCGCGGTTGCGTCGTCGGCCGGCGCAGTCACGCGCGCGAGTTGTGCGTCGATCGCCGCGTCGCCGGGCTTGCGTTCGGCGAGCAGGAACAACGGGCCTTCGATCGCGCCGAGTTCCGCGAGCGCGCGCCGCCGTGCGGCGAGCCACGTCGCGGCCGGCCGCACCCACGACGGTTCGTAATGGATCAGGCCGAGCTCCTGCGAGATCGCGCCGTGGCGGGCGAACGCTTCGGCGGCCAGCGCGCGTCGTTCGGCCGGCTGCGCGATCTGCGCCACGCGCCGCCACTGGTCCAGCAGCGCCGCGAGCGCCGTGTCGATCTGCTTGCCGATGCTGACCGGCCAGATGCGCGTGAACACGAGATACACGACGACGTTGCCGAGCAGGATGCCGATCGTGCGATCGCGCGCGAGCGTCAGGTCGAAGCCGGGGCCCGCACCCTGGATGACGCACAGGAAGAACGCGAACGCGACCTGGAAGCCCGCGTACGCGATGCGCGGCGATCCGAACGCGACCCACGCGGACAGCCACGCGCCGGCGAAGACGAGCGCCATCAGCTCGCCGATCGACGATAGCGACGGGACGACGAACACGAGCGCGGCGGTGCCGATCAGCGCGCCGACGATGCAGCCGGCGATGCGCAGCGTGAGCTTTTCGACCGTTTCGGCCGTCGAGCCGAGCGACACCATGTAGCAAGTGATGAAGCAGGTATGGATGCCGGACCAGTCGAGCTGCGAGTACAGCAGGTAGCAGAACATCGCGGCTGCCGTCGTCTTCAGCGCATAGCGGATGTGGTCGGGATTGGTCCGCGCGTCGGGCACGAAGAAGCCGCCGCGCGGGGCGGGTGGTGCGGTGGCTTCCGCCGGTTCGCCGGCGGCGCGCGTGTCGACGGTGTCGATCGATGCGGTCGATGGGGCCGATGCGGCCGATGCGTCGATGGCGGGCGGTTGCGCGAACTGCGCGATCGCGGCGTGCAGGTCCGTCGCGACGACGCGTGCGAGCGGCGGCAGCGCATCGGCGGCCGGCAGCGCGAGTGTCACGTCGACCGGATAGCCGCCCTGTTCAAGGATCGTGGCCATCTCGTCGAGCGTCGTCGCGATCGGCATGGCGAAAGCGTCGGGCAGTCGCGCCTCCGGTTCGCGATCGGCAAGCGCGACCGCGACGAGCAGCGCGGTGCTCGACGCGACGGCCTGCCGCAACGCGACGACATCGGCGCCCGACGACGAGCCTTCGAGCTTCGACAGCTTGAGCCACGTGAGCAACTGCCGGTCGCCTTCGCGCAGGCTTGCGTCGAACGCGGCGCGCGCGTCGTCGTCGCCGCGCAGCCGCCGCGCGGCGAGCCGCAGCCGCGTCGCGAGCTGCGTATGCGCGAGCGTGCGCGGCGACGGCGCGATCAGCAGGTTGACGACGATCGCCACGCCGACCGGGATCGCGACCATCAGCCATGCATAGAGCAGCGCGCGCGTCGCGGCTTCGCCGAACGGCGCGAGGCCGAGCTGGTCGAGCCCGAAGCCGACGATCATCGCGAGGATCGCGCCGACCGGGCGCAGCTTGCTGGCGGACGTCAGGTAGAGCAGGCCGACCGACAGCACGGCCATGCACGCGACGCGCAGCACCGAATACTCGATGCTGAAGATCGCGACGCCGATCACGAGCGCGATCACGAGCGTGACGAGCAACAGCATCGCGACGGCGAGCATGGCGCTCGTCACGCGATCGGCGCGGTTCAGGAAGAACACGACGTACGCGGAAATCGCGGCTTCCGGCGTGCCGTATCCGCTCGTCACGAGCACCACGAGCGCGCAGATCAGCGCGACGCGCACGGCCATGGCCGCGCGCCCCGGAAACGGCGCGAGCAGCCGCAGGACTTCGCGCGGGCCCGGCGAGCGGACGTCAGCGGCAGGCAGAGCCATGCCGGACCTCGACGATCGCGCTCGCGCCGACACGCACGAGCTTGCCGTCGGGTTCGTCGAGCTTCACGCGCACGGGGAAGCGCTGCGCGACGTGCACCCAGTTCACCGAGCGCTGCACGATCGGCAGCGAGCGCGGCAGGTTGATGCGGTCGCTGTCCGCGATGCCGGCGCCGATGCCGACGACCTTGCCCGTCATCGGGCGGCCGCGGTCGATCATCGAATAGACGGTCGCGCAGTCGCCGACCGCGATGCGATTGAGCGACGTCTCGCGGAAATTACCCACGGCGAACCATTCGCTCGCGTCGATCAGCGTGAAGATCGACTGATTCGGCGCGAGGGTTTCGCCGGGGAGCACGCTCAGGCCCGTCACGAGCCCGTCGTGCGGCGCGCGCACGACCGTATCGTCGAGCGCATGCTGCGCGCGGGCCAGCGCGGCTTCGCGCGCATGCAGCGTCGCGATCGCGTCGGCGTCGTCGCCGATCGTCTGCGCGGACGCGCGCTGCTGCTCCTGCGCCTGCGCGAGCGAAACGGACGCGTCGCGCTGGCGCACCTTCGCCTGATCGAACTGCTGCGCGCTGACGTAGCCCTGCGCGGCGAGCGGTGCAAGCCGGTTCACGTCGCGGGTCGCGAGATCGTAGTTCTGCGTCGCGCGCTTGACCTGCTCGGCGGCGACGGACGCGTTCGAGCGCTCGCCGATCAGCGAGCGGCGGCGCGTGTCGAGCGACGCGCGCGCGAGCTCGAGATCGGCCTGCGCCTGCGCGACGCTCAGCCGGTACGGCACGGGATCGATCACGTACAGCAGGTCGCCTTTCGCGACGCGCTGGTTTTCATGCACCGCGAGCTGCACGATGCGGCCGCCGACCGGCGACGCGACGTGCACGACGTCTGCGTCGATCGACGCGTCGTCGGTGGACGGGTAGGCCGTCGTGCGGTGGTACGCGTACGCGAGCGCCGCGATGCCGAGCGCGACGATCGCGAGCGCGATCGCGCGGCCTTTGACGGAGGGGCGGGCGATGCCGGCGGCCTTCATGCGAATGGCCCCGTGCCGGTGAGCCAGACGATCACGGCGACCACGAGCCCGATCGCGGTGCAGACGGCAAGCTGGTAGGGCACCGTCGCGGCCCAGCCGGTCGCGACGAACACGCGGTGCGCGACGATGGCGCCGACGATGCCGACGATCGCGCTGACGAGCCACAGCGGGAAGTACGCGCCGAACAGCACGTAGGACGGCGCGCCGCGCGATGCGCAGCCCGCGAGCGGCAGAGCGGGCGCCAGGACGGCGGCGGCGCTCAGGGGCGCGCGCGGCGTTGTTTTTCTCATGGTGTGACGAGCTCGACGTTGAGGGTGGATGCCGGGCGCGGCGCAATGCGGATCGTCGCGCCCGGCCGGGCCGCGACGACGATCCGGGATACGGAGCCGATCATAAATCAGCGCGATGCGGATCGCCAGCGATCCGGCATGCGTTCACGGCATGCGGCGAGGCCGGCCGTGGCCGCGCCGTCGGTCATGCCGAACGGTCCGGCAGCGCGGGTCGGCAGCGATGGCCGGACCGCTGCGATTCTGCCAGCAGCCGTTCGCGTAGGGTTGCTAAGGGACTGTAAAGGATCGTCAGACGCCAATCGCGCCGCGGAATTTGCCGTGTGGGCGCAGCGGAATCGGCACGCAAATCGCCGATTGCTGTCCGAACCCGTGCGAATCCGGGCGGCCCGGCTCGCCGCGCGCATCCTCGACGAGCAGGCCGACGAGATCGCGTGCGAAGCGCGGCAGCGCATCGCGATCGGCGACGCGGATCGGCAACCGGCGCTCGGCCCAGTCGCCTTCGAGCGCGACGAGGCGCGGCGCCATCGTCTTCGCATGACGGCGCGCGGTGCCTTCGGGCAGTACGACGACGTTCTCGACGATCATCCTGCAGGCTGTCTCGAAGTTGCTGACCTGGATGCGCCCACGCAGCATGCGCTGCATGTCGGCGGCCGTGCGCTTCGGGAAGGCGCGGATCGCGCTCGCGTCGCGCTGGCCGATGACGTCGTGGTCGAGCGTCGCGACGAACGGCGTCGATGCATGGTCGCGACGCCGGGTGGATGGCCGATCATCGCGCGAAGCCGTACGGCGTTGCACCGCCGGCCGCGACCCGTCGTCGCGGCCGGGATCTGTGTACCATCGTGCGTATGGCGCGACACACGGCACCGGGCATCACGGCCCGTGCGACGCGCGTCGCGGAAGCGGTAGTGCAACGAAGGCGAACGTTCCATGCGAAGTTTCTTTGTCCGGTTCATTGCAATCGGCGTGCTGTTCCATCTGTATGTCGGGATGCGGATCGTTCCCGATGCGTTCGTGTCGCCGCTCGCGCGCACGATCGCGGCGCTCGTGCTGGCGAGTTTCGTCGTGTTGATTCCGGTCGGCATGTTCTCGCGCCGCTTCGACGAAGGGTGGGCGGCGACGCTGGTCGGCTGGGCCGGCGCGCTCGCGATGGGCTTCTTCTCGTCGCTGCTGGTGCTGACGTTCCTGCGCGACATCGTGCTGCTCGGCGTGTTCGCTTGGCGGCATCTCGGGCATGACGGCGCGTGGAGCGGCGCCGCGCCCGACACGGCGCTCGGCGTGTTGGCGGCCGCGGTGCTCGTGACCGCGATCGGGTTCGTCGGCGCGCGCCGCACGGCGGCGGTCAAGCGCGTGTCGATTCCGGTCGCGGGGCTGCCGGCCGCGCTCGACGGATTGACGATCGTGCAACTGTCCGACATTCACGTCGGGCCGACGATCAAGCGGCCCTACATCGAACGGATCGTGCGTGCGGTCAATGCGCTCGACGCCGACCTCGTGGTCGTGACGGGCGATGTGGTGGACGGTTCGGTCAAGCGTCTGCGCGACCACACGGCGCCGCTCGGCGAGATGCGTTCGCGGCACGGCACCTTCCTCGTGACGGGCAACCACGAGTACTACGCGGGTGCGCATGCGTGGATCGACGAGTTTCGTCGTATCGGGCTGACGGTGCTGCTGAACGAGCACGTGGTGATCGAGCGCGGCGGCGCGCGGGCGGTGCTCGCGGGCGTCACCGATTTCACGGCGGGCGGATTCGATCCCGCCCATCGCAGCGACCCCGCGCAGGCGCTGGCCGGTGCGCCGCGCGACGTCGGCACGAAGATCCTGCTCGCGCACCAGCCGCGCAGCGCGGAAGCGGCGAACCGCGCGGGCTTTACCGTGCAGTTGTCGGGGCACACGCATGGCGGCCAGTTCCTGCCGTGGCCGCCGTTCGTGCGACTGCAGCAGCCGGTGATCGGCGGGCTGAACCGCTTCGGCGACATGTGGCTGTATACGAGCCGCGGCACCGGCTACTGGGGACCGCCGAACCGCTTCGGCGTGCCGTCCGAGATCGCGCTGATTCGACTGACGCGCGGTTAGCCGATGGCCGGGAGGCGGCCGTCGCGCGAGACGAACGCGCATCGCGGTGCACCGCGGCTTCCTTTCGGCCTTTCGGCGGCGAATGACAGCGCATGGCGGCGCACGGCGCCGTTGGCTAGTATGCAGACATGCGTCGTTCGCTTCGTTCCTCACCCGTGCCTGCCGACATGTCCACGCCCGATCTCTTCGCCGATACGCCCGTGCCCGACGTGGACTGGTATCCGGACTGGCTTGCGCCGCCCGACGCCGATCGCGCGCTGGCCGCGCTGATCGACGAGGTCGCGTGGCGGCAGGACACGATTCGTACGCCGCGCGGACGCATTCCGTTGCCGCGGCTCACCGCGTGGCAAGGCGAACCGGATGCCGTGTACGTGTACTCGGGCATCCGCAACGTACCCGAGCCATGGACGCCGGCCGTGCTCGGACTGAAGCATGCGGTCGAGGCGACGTGCGACGTGCGCTTCAACAGCGTGCTGCTCAATCGCTATCGCAACGGGCTCGACAGCCTCGGCTGGCATGCGGACAACGAACCCGAACTCGGCGACGCGCCAGTGATCGCGTCGGTGAGTCTCGGCGCGATGCGCGTGTTCGATCTTCGCCATCGCGCGACCGGCGTCACGCATGCGTACCGCCTCGTGCACGGCAGCCTGCTCGTGATGCGCGGACGCACGCAGGCCGAATGGCAGCACCGCGTGCCGAAGGCGCCGGCCGTGCAGGGCGAACGCGTGAACCTGACCTTCCGGCGCGTGTCGATGATGGGCGGATAGATCGCGCCCCGTTTCCCGATCCACGAAAGGGTGGTGCAAGCAATTGGCCCGGCGTGCGGCACGTTGCCGCACGAACGCGGTGCCGGGCGCCTCGGCGTGCCGCTGAGGCCCGTCCCGCAAGGCTTTCGGGTAGATACGATCAACCGCCCGGTTCCGATAGGTGAGTGAAACCTCTGATGGTGCGTCGCAACAATTCTTGAATAAACTGTCGAATGACAGAACCGCGTTGGCGTGCCGGCGCGACCTTTTCGATATGCCTCCGTGCGCTGCCGACGCAGCGCGCAACGGGGCAGGAGCAAAACGCGTGACCGTACTCGACCCTTCCTTCGCACCCTCGCTGCACGTCTTCGAGCAAGACGGCGGATGGCAATGGGCGCTGACGGTGAAGCGGGCGACCGGCGTCGGCGTGAAAGTCGTGGCGTTCAGCCGCGAAGGCTTTCGCGGCGAAGCCGAGGCATACGCCGCCGGCCAGCTCGCCCGCGCCGAATATGACGCCGCCGTGACGGCCTGACGCCGTCGCGGCGATCCCGCCCGAGGATCGTCCTCACCGTCGGCCGCTCGCTGCCGGGCGGTGGCTTTCCCGATCGTTTTCCATCTTCCGTCTCGTGCCCCGCGCGATGCGCGCATCGCGCGGGCGCGCCTGTTCGCCCGCGCCCGCCGCGCCGAATGGTCCGTACCATTCGACACGTGCGTGCCATACGTCGCGCTTAACGTCCGGGCACGGCGTCCGTCGCGCCGGCGACGCGGCCTGCGCCGCGGCTTGGACGCCGACCCATCGACGAGAATGATGCAGGTCATGTGCGACGACAGAATCGACTACCACCGCCCTGCGCGCGGCGGACCGCGCACGACGCGGGCGCCGGAACGGGGATTCACGCTGATCGAGGTGCTGATCGCGCTGGCGATCGTGGCCGTGGCGCTGGGCGCCGTGATGCGCGCGATCGGCGCGCTCGCGTCGGACACCGACACGGCGCGCATGCGTCTGCTCGCGCTGTGGAGCGCCGACAACGCGCTCGGCGAGATCCGCATCGCATCGACCTGGCCGCCCGTCGGCGCGAACACGTTCGCGTGCCCGCAGGGCCGCTACCGTTTCGTGTGCCGCCGGTCGGTGGCCGCGCTGCCGAGCCCGCTCGTGCGGCGCGTGACGGTGAGCGTCTATCCGTCCGCATCGAGCCGCAACGTGCTCGCCGAAGTCGTCACGGTGATCCAGAATGAAGCGCGCCGCTGAACGTCGCGGGGCCGGGCGCGCCCGCGGCTTCACGCTGATCGAGATGCTGGTCGCGATCGCGCTGCTCGCCGTGATCGCGCTGCTGTCGTGGCGCGGCCTCGACGCGACGATTCGCGGGCGCGACGATATCGCGTCGAATCTGGCGCAAACACGTCTGCTCGGCCGTTATTTCTCCCAGTTGCAGTTCGACCTGATCAACCTCGTGACGGCCGACGAAGTGTTCGGGCCGCCGCTGCGCATCCGGCCGAACGAGCTCGTGATGGTGCGCCATCTCGGCGTCGGTGGCGGACCGGCGCAGATGCAGGTCGTGCGCTACCAGCTCGAGGGGCGCGAGCTCGCGCGCAGCGCGTCGCAGCCGCTCGCGTCGCTGGCCGACGTGGAGGATGCACTGAAGCACATGGATGCGTTCGCGCGCGTGGTGGTCAGCAACGATACGCGGACGATGCAGCTTGCCGTGTGGATTGCGCCGGGCGGATGGACGACGAGCCAGACCGTCATCGAGCAGAGCTATGCGCAGTTTCTCGCCCAGCACGGCGTCAGCAACATCACGTCGCTCGGCATGCCGCTGCCGCGCGGCGTGCGCTTCGCGGTCACGATGGGCGCGCCGGCAGTCGAATACGTGCGGACGATCCCGATCGGCCAGTGACGGCGGCGCGGGGCGCTCGCGGCGCGCCACGCGATCCGTCCCCCGGACAAAATGGTCCGTAACTTTCGTCATACGTCTGTTATTACCCGTCCGTTAGTCTCGTGACGAGCATGACCGCTGCGACCGGTTCCGTCGAACCGGGCCGGCGGCGGCATCGGCAAACGGGAAGGGGGGCGAACGTGACGGTCGAGCACCGGCATGATGCACACGCGGGCGCGTCGGGACTCGATGCGCGCGGTCAACGGCAATCGGCGGCGATCCTGAGCCGCGCACAACACTCGCACAGCGCCGGACGGTTCGACGACGCGGCGCGCGACTATCTCGCCGTGCTGGAGAAGGAGCCCGACAACCCCCAGGCATTGCACCTGTACGGCGTGCTGCAGTTCCAGTGCGGCGCGGCCGATACTGCCGAAGCGTTGCTGCGCCAGTCGATCGCGATCGCGCCCGGCACGCGCGTCCTGTCGGATCTCGGCGCGATCGCCGGCGAGCGCGGCCGCGTCGGCGAGGCGCTCGAGCATTTCGCGGCCGCGCTGCGCACGACGCCCGACGACGTGCAGACGCTCGTACGCCGCGGCAATACGCTGCTCGGATTGCGACGCTACGACGACGCGCTCGCGTCGTTCGACCGTGCGCTCGCGGTGTCGCCGCTCGTCCTCGATGCGCTGTGCAATCGCGGCAGCGCGCTGCGTGCGCTGCGCCGCTTCGACGAGGCGCTCGATACCTACGACCGCGCACTGATGGTCGATCCGCGTTCGTTCGAATCGTGGTTCAACCGCGGTCTCGTGCTGCGCGAACTACAGCGGCCTGCCGATGCGCTGCAGTGCTTCGAGCGCGCAAACGCGATCCGGCCAGGCGTGACCGCGATCCTGGCCGAGCGCGGCCGTACGTTGATCGATCTCGATCGACCGGGCGAGGCGCTCGACGCGTTCAACGAAGCGATCGCGGCCGATCCCGCGCGGATCGACGTGCTCTACAACAGCGCGGTCGCGCTCGAACGGCTCGGCCGCGCGGACGAGGCGCTGGCCCGCTGCGAGCGCGTGCTGGCATTCGATCCGGATCATGTCCGCGCCCATGCGAGCCGCGGCAACGCGCTGCTGCAGCTCGAGCGCCACGACGATGCGCTGGCGGCCTATGCGCGTGCGCTGGCGCTCGATCCGCACTCGGTGGAGACGTTGTGCAACCGCGGCACCGCGTTGCGTTACCTGAAACGCTACGACGACGCGCTGGCCAGCTACGACGCCGCGCTCGCGCGCGACGCAGGGTTCGCCGAAGCCTGGACCAACCGCAGCAACGTATTGCAGGACCTGCATCGCTACGACGAAGCGATGGCGTCGCTCGACCGTGCGCTCGCGCTGCGTCCCGACCACGCGACGAACTGGCTCAACCGCGGCAACCTGTATTTCGAAACGGCGCGCCCGGACGATGCCCTTGCCGCGTACGACCGCGCGATCGCGCTGCGTCCCGACTACGCCGAAGCGCATTTCGCGCGCGCGTCGCTGTATCTGATCGAAGGCGATTTCGCGCGCGGCTGGCCCGAATACGAATGGCGGCTGCGCGACACGCGGTTGGCGCGGCACTACCGGCCGTTCACGCAGCCGGCGTGGCAGGGCGACACGCCGCTCGACGGCCGGACGGTGCTGATTCATGCGGAACAAGGGTTCGGCGACACGCTGCATTTCTGTCGCTATGTGCCGCTGGTGGCCGCGCGCGGTGCACGGGTCGTGTTCGAGGTGCAGCCGCCATTGCGCGCGCTGATGGCGTCGCTGCCCGGAGCGGTCGACGTGATCGCGCGCGGCGATCCGCTGCCGGCGTTCGACTGCCAGGCGCCGCTGTTGAGCCTGCCGCACGCGTTCCGCACCGACGCAACCACGATTCCGTATGCCGGCGCCTATCTGCATGCCGACCCGCAGCGCACGCGCCAGTGGGAGGCGCTGCTCGGCGAACGGCGCCGGCCGCGGATCGGGATCGCGTGGGCCGGCAATCCGCAGCATCGCAACGATCACAACCGGTCGATCGATTTCGCGCGGCTCGCGCCGCTGTTCGATCTCGACGTCGACTGGATCAGCCTGCAAAAACCCGTGCGCGAACGCGACGCGGCGCTGCTCGCGGCGGCGCCGGTGCGTCGCGTCGACGACGAACTCGGCGACTTCGCGGACACGGCCGCGCTGATCGGCGCGCTGGATCTCGTGATCGCGGTCGATTCCGCCGTCGCGCACCTGGCGGGCGCGCTGGGCCACGCGGTGTGGGTGCTGCTGCCCGATCCCGCGGAATGGCGCTGGATGCGGACCCGCGGCGACAGCCCGTGGTATCCGTCCGCGCGGCTGTTCCGGCAGGCCGCGCCGGGCGACTGGACGGGCGCGATCGACGCGGTGCATGCCGCGATCGCGCCGATGACACGTTAGACACGACACGCGACACGAACAGCGACAAGTGGGGGCCACACGATGACACCGAACGGGGAAGGGACGACACTCGCGAGCGCGCCGGTCGCGCCGGATCGCCGTCCGCCCGACGCCGCGCAACTCGACCGGCTGCTCTTGCGTGCGCGCAAGGCACACCACGACGGCGCGCTGCAGCACGCGGAACACGCTTATACCGAATTGCTGACGCTCGATCCCGAGCATCCGGAGGCGCTGCATCTGCTCGGCGCGGTGCGCTTCCAGCAAGGGCGGCTCGCCGATGCCGAACCGCTGATGCGGCGCTCGATCGAGCGCCAGCCGGCGCCGCTCGCGCTCGCGAATTACGCGGCGGTGCTGACCGGGCTCGGGCGCGCGCACGACGCGCTCGCGCGGCTCGACGAAGCGCTCGCGATCAATCCGGTCCATCAGCGCGTGCTGTTCCAGCGTGCGGGCCTGCTCGCGCAACTCGCGCGGTACGACGACGCGTGTGCGGTCTACGATCGGCTGCTCGCGCTGACGCCCGGTTTTGCCGACGGCTATGTGAAGCGCAGCGACATGCTGCGCGCGCTCGGCCGCCACGACGACGCGCTCGCCGACTGCGATCGCTCGATCGCGCTGGCCGGGCGTTCGTTCGACGCGATGCGCGGGCGCGGCCTCGCGCTGCGCGAACTCGGCCGCTTCCGCGATGCGGTCGACAGCTACGGCCACGCACTCGCGCAGACGCCCGGCAGCGCCGAGGTGCTGTTCCTGCGCGGCGTCGCGTATCTGGATCTGCACGAGCCCGAACGCGCGCTCGCGGATTTCAACGCGGCGATCGCGGCGAGCCCGACCTTCGTCGATGCGATCTTCAACAGTTCGATCGCACTCGAGCAGCTCGGCCGGCACGACGAGGCGCTCGTGCGCTGCGACCGCGTGCTCGCGATCGATCCGCACCATGCGCGGGCGCTGGCGAACCGCGGCAATGCGGCCAGTCATCTGGAGCGTTATCGCGACGCGGTCGACAGCTATGCGCGTGCGCTCGACGTGGAACCGGAGAGCCCCGGCGTGCTGTGCAACTATGCGAGCGCGCTGATGCGCGTCGAGCGTCACGACGACGCGCGCGACATGTGCGACCGCGCGCTAGCGCTTGCCGAAAACTATGTGCCGGCGTGGTTCACGCGCGGCCGCGCGGCGCTCGAAACGCATCGCTACGCGGCCGCGCTCGACGATTTCGCGCGCGTGATCGACGCGACGCCGCGCGACAAGCTCGCGCACTTCCACAAGGGCAATGCGTTGCGCGCGCTGCGGCGTCACGACGCCGCGCGGCAGGCGTATGCGGATGCGATCGACATCGATCCCGACTACGTGCTCGCGCACTGCATGCGGGCGTTCCTGTGTTTGTCGATCGGCGATTTCGAAGCCGGCTGGGCCGAGTACGAATGGCGCTGGCGCGACACGCAGCTCGACGCGAGCCGGCGCACGTTCGCGCAGCCGCGCTGGACGCACGGGATGCCGCTCGACGGCAAGACGATCCTGCTGTACCCGGAACAGGGGCTCGGCGACACGCTGCAGTTCTGCCGCTACGTCCCGCTCGTGAAGGCGCTCGGCGCGCGCGTCGTGCTCGAAGCGCCGGTCGAGCTGAAGACGCTGTTCGCGACGCTCGACGGCGTCGACACGCTCGTCGCGCGCGGCGAGCCGCTGCCGCCGTTCGACCTGCATTGCCCGCTGCTGAGCCTGCCGCTCGAGTTTCGCACGGACCTCGCGTCGATTCCGGCCGGCATACCGTATCTGGCCGCCGACCCCGTGCGTGTCGCGCAGTGGCGCGAACGGCTCGGCGCAGCGACGCGGCCGCGCATCGGCCTCGTGTGGTCCGGCAACCCGCTGCATCTGAACGACCGCAACCGCTCGATGACGCTCGCGGATCTGCTGCCGCTGTTCGACGACCGTTACGAGTGGATCAGCCTGCAGAAGGTGGTCCGCGACGACGATCGGCCGGTGCTCGACGCGAGTGCGGTGCGCTTCGTCGGCGACGCACTCCATGACTTCGCCGATACGGCGGCGCTGACCGCGCTGATGGACGGCATCGTCAGCGTCGACACGTCCGTCGCGCACCTTGCCGGCGCACTCGGCCGGCCGCTCGCGCTGATGATCCCGCATACGCCCGATTTCCGCTGGCTGCTCGATCGCGACGACAGCCCGTGGTATCCGTCGGCGCGGCTGTTCCGCCAGCCCGAGGGCGGGCAGTGGGCGCCCGTCGTCGAGCGGATCGCGGCCGAGTTGCCGGCGCTCGTCGGCGGAGGCGCGCGATGAGTGTGCGCCGCGAAGCCGCGCCGATGGCCGGTGCCGTACCGGGCGCCGCGGCCATGCCGCTGCATGCGGTGCTCGCCGACGCGCTGCGCAATGCGCGCACACGTCTCGAACAGCGCGACTTCGCGGGGGCCGGGCGACTCTACGAAGGCGTGCTGACGATGGCGCCGGATCATGTCGAGGCGCTGCACCTGCTGGGCCTCGTGCATCTGCAGCTCGGCGATCCCGCACGGGCGGAGCCGCTGATCGCGCGCTCGATGAAGTTCGGATTGAACCAGCCGTGGAACCTGGCGAACCACGCGGCGGCGCTGACCGGTGTCGGCCGTCATCGCGACGCACTCGCACTCGCCGATCGCGCGCTCGCGACCGATCCGGACCATGCGCCGTCGCATGCGGCACGCGGCGATGCGCTACTCGGGCTCGGGCAATACGACGCGGCGCTCGCGGCCTACGATCGGGCGCTCGTGCGCGAACCGGCGCACGCCACCGCGTGGCGCAAGCGCGGCGAGACGCTGCGGCGGCTCGAGCGGCCCGCCGATGCGCTGATCAGCATCGAGCGCGCGTTGCGGATCGACCCGAACGATGCGGCCGCGAACATCGAGCGCGGACATGCGCTGCGCGCGCTCGGCCATCGCGAGCAAGCGCTGCACAGCTATCAGCTCGCGATGGTCGTGCGCGGCAAGACGCCCGAGCTCGTCTACGCATGCGGCGTCGTGATGACCGAACTCGGCCGCCCGGCCGACGCGCTCGCGTGTCTCGACGAAGGGCTCGCGCGGTTGCCGAACGACGAGCAGCTGCTGTACGCGAGTTGCGTCGCGCTGGATCTGCTGCACGCCCGCGACGAATTGCTGAAGCGCTGCGACCGGCTGCTCGCGTTGAATCGCGACCACGTCGCGGCGTGGGTCGGGCGCGGCAATGCGCTGCTGGGGCTCGAGCGCCATGCGGAAGCCGCAGTAGCCTACGCGCATGCGCTGGCACGCGATCCCGACGATATCGATGCGCGCCGCAACCGCGCGGCCGCGCTGCGTGCGCTCGGCCGGTTCGACGACGCGCTCGCCGATTACGACGCGGCGCTGGCGCTGACGGGCCCGCATGCGGAGCTGCATTACAACCGCGCGCTCGCGCTGCAGCAGCTCGGCCGCTATGACGACGCGCTCGCGAGCCATGCGGCGGCGGCCGGCGCGCCCGCGGACACGGCGCAGGCCTTGTTCACGCGTGCGCTGGCGCGCCAGCACATCGGCGACGACGACGCGGCGCTGACCGACTATGCGGACGCATGCCGACGCGATCCGAATCATGGGGCCGCTCGTCGCTCGCTAGCGTTCTGCCGGCTGCTCGCGGGCGATTTCGACGCCGGCTGGCGGCAGCACGAGGCGCGCTGGGAGGCGGCCGACGTGATGCTGCATCGACGTCATGCGGACCGGCCGCTGTGGACCGGCGACGAACCGCTCGCGGGCCGCACGCTGCTGCTGCATGCCGAGCAAGGGTACGGCGACACGCTGCAGTTCTGCCGCTACGCAAGCCTCGCACATGACCTCGGCGCGACCGTGATCGTCGAGGCGCCTGCTGCGCTCGGCGAACTGCTCGGCACGCTGCGCGGCGTGAGCCGGGTCGTTACCGAAGGGCAACCGATGCCGGCGTTCGACCTGCAGTGTCCGCTGATGAGCCTGCCGTACGCGTTCCGCACGACGCTCGATACGGTGCCGGCCGACGTGCCGTACCTGCGCGCCGATGCGCGACGGCGCGCTGCGTGGGTGCAGCGGCTCGATGCACTTGCGCCGTCGGGCCGATTGCGGGTCGGGCTCGCGTGGTCCGGCAATCCGCGTCATGCGAACGACGAGAATCGCTCGATACCGTTCGCCGCGCTCGCGCCGCTCGTCGGGTGCGGTGCGCTCGACGTGACGTTCGTGAGCCTGCAGCCGCAGGTGCGGGCCCGGGATGCCGATGCGTTCGCCGCGAGCGCCGTGCTGTCGTTCGCGGACGCGCTCACGGATTTCTCCGAAACGGCGGCGCTGGTCGACACGCTCGATCTGGTGATCAGCGTCGACACGTCGGTCGCGCATCTGGCCGGCGCGCTCGGGCGGCCCGTCTGGGTGCTGCTGCCGCGCGTGCCGGACTGGCGCTGGCTGCTCGAACGCGACGACTGCCCGTGGTATCCGTCCGCGAGGTTGTTCCGGCAGGCGCGGCCCGGCGACTGGCCGACGGTGGTCGAGCGGGTGGCTGCCGCGCTCGGCGAGGCGGCTCGCACGCGCGCTCAACCGGCGTGACCGGCCTTCCATGACAAAAGCTACGGACCTTTTCACGGCGGCCGGAATGGTCCGTAACAGTCGCCATGTCGCTGCCATTCGCGCTTCGTATGGTCTTCGGATTCCAGCGGCCTGTTTCAGGCGCAACGACATGTGCGGCGCCCGACCGGCGCCGCATGCAAATTCCTAGCATCGGGGTGGAAAGAATGGCAGCACGCGCACGTACGGAACGGCAACCTCGCGCAACGGCCTCGCGGTCGGTCCTGAAATCGGAACTGAGCCCGCTGTACCGGGCGGTCGTGCTGATGCTCGCGGCGGGCGTGTCGGCGCATGCGCACGGGGCGGGCATCATGAACCTCGGGCAGGCCACCGCACGTGCGGCGGGCGGCGGCGCAGGCGGTGCGAGCAGCATGCCGGGCGTGCCGAATCTCGGCGTATCGCCGCAGCAGGCGCTGCAGGCGAGCCAGCCGTCGATCCGCAACCTCGGTTATGCGGCGCACGCGATCGCCGCGCAGATCGCCGCGCAGCAGAATGCGGCGGCCGCGGCGGCGAAGCTGCCGTCGACCGTGCCGAACGGGCTGACGCCGGGCGGGCTGCAGGTGGCGGCGGGCGCGTCGGGCGATACGAACAATCCGGTGCTGTGGTTCAACGCGAACGCGCCGACGCAGAGTACCGACGCGAACGGCCACGTGAACGTGGACGTGAAGCAGACCGGGCAGAACGCGGTGCTGACGTGGGAGACGATGAACGTCGGGCGGCAGACGACGCTGAATTTCGATCAGTCGGGCGGGACGCAGACGAATGGGGCGAACAACTGGGCTGTGTTGAACCGGGTCAACGATCCGAGCGGGCGGCCGAGCCAGATTCTGGGGAACATCACCGCGCAGGGGGCGGTGTACGTGATCAACCGGAATGGCGTGCTGTTCGGCGCCGGGTCGCAGGTGAACGTGCATTCGCTGGTGGCGTCGTCGCTCGATGTGCTGAACATGAACAACTACAACCAGGCCATGCAGAACAGGGTGCCGGTTGTGACGGACAGCAGTCTTGCGCAGGACGCCGCGGGGATCGTCGCGAGCAACAAGCAGTTCCTGAGTTTGCCGGCCGGGACGACAGGTGGGCTGGCGTATCCGGAGTCGGGTAGCTCGACGGGGGTGAATGGCGACAGCCAGGTTCCGAACGAGGTGCTCGGCCTCGGCAATCAGGTCAACCTCACGTCGGCCGGCCAGTATCGACCGTGGGGCGATATCACCATCGAGCAGGGTGCATCGATCACCACGCATGCGAACGGCAACGTCAGCGACGGCGGCTTCGTGATGATCGCGGCGCCGAACGTGACGAATGCGGGGCACATCAAGGCGACGGACGGGCAGGTCGTGCTCGCGGCCGGGGTCGGCGTGAGCCTGCGGCCGAACGGTTCCGGTAAAGTCAATCCGCAGGTGCTGCTGCCGGAATTGAGCGGGCAGATTCTGCTGCTTGGACCGAACGGCCAGGCGACCGACATCACGCCGGCCGGCACGCTGACCAACACGGGTATCGTCGAAGCGGCGCGCGGCAACGTGAACCTGCTCGGCAGTCGGGTCGCCCAGGACGGCGTGGTGGGCGTGACGACGAGCGTCAACGCGCCGGGCGCAATCACGATTTCCACGGTCGACGAATACCAATCCAACAATCCGGCCGGGGCCGCGTATCTCGGGCAGGCGCTTGTGACGATGAGCCAGCAAAGCACCGGCGGCGACACGCATCGTGCCGGCCTGCTTAGCTTCGGTCCCGATTCGGTGACGACGGTGATGCCGGACGGCAACGGCCAGACGACGCCTTCCACGCCGGGCGCGACCTTCACGCCAGGCAGCATCGGCATGACGGCCGGGTCGATCTGGTTCCAGGGCGGCTCGCTGATCGAGGCGCCCGGGTCGAAGGTCACCGTCACGGCGCTGACGCCGTCCACGTCCGGGGCGCAGACGCCGGCAGGTCAAACCGCTGTGCCGGGCCGCATCTATGTCGATAACGGCGCGACGATCGACGTGTCCGGCCTTGCGAACGTCGAAGTGCCGATCTCGCAGACGCTCGTGACGGTCGACCGGATCGGCCAGAACGAACTTGCGGATTCGCCGCTGCTGCGCAACGGGTTCCTGCTCGGGTACAAGGGCCTCGTGTTCGACAGCACGCTGACGGGCACGCGCAGCGACGGCGTGCAATGGGTCGGCAGCCCGATCCTGAACCTGTCGGGGTATGTAAGCCTGATTCCGCGCACGGTCGATCAGTTGCTGACCAATGGCGGGTCGATCACGCTGTCCGGCAACGAGGTGATGACCGCGGCAGGTTCGTCGATGAACCTGAACGGCGGTTACGTGCATTACGACGGCGGGATGGTCAACACGACGCGGCTGGTCGATGCGAACGGCGCCATCGTGCCGATCGGACAGGCGAGCCCGTACGACACCTACATCGGCATCGCGGGTCAATTTATCGAATCCCATCCGCGCTGGGGAGTGACGAAGTCCTGGTACAACCCGCTTCAGACGGCGGGGGCGTACCAGGGCGACTATATCGTCGGCGGCAATGCGGGCACGCTCGACGTCTATGCGTCGCAGGCGGCGGTACTCGACGGCGATATCAGCGCGCAGGCGTTCGGCGGCTCGAAACAGATGCAGGGCAACAGCCTGCCGAGCGGCGGGACGTTCAACCTCGGCGCCGATCCGAAGCTCGATGGCGCTGCACTGGTCAATCTGACGTCGAACGGCCATCCCGCCGGAACCGGCACTGTCGGCCTCGTCGTGCTGCAGGACAACGCACCGTCGCTCGACGAGGTCACGCCGGGTTTCTCGATCGATACCCCGCTGGACACCAAGACGTTGCAGGCGCTGCCCGCCGCGGACCCGCGCAACGTGCTGTCGACCACCGTTGTGCCGGTCGCGACGTTGAACAGCGGCGGCTTCGCGAATCTGAACGTGACCGAGGACAAGGTCGGCGGCACCGGGATCGTCGTTTCGCAAGGCACGCAACTGACGTTGCAGCCGGGTGGCTCCGTTTCGCTCAACAGCGCCCGTCCCGGCGCCGACGTCAATGTGGCAGGCAAGCTGATCGTGCCGTCGGGCTCGGTCGCCCTGTCGAGCGGCGGCAACGTCGTCGTGGGACCGGAGGCGGTGATCAGCGCTGCCGGTCAATGGGTCAACAACGACGTGCAGGCCGCACCCGGTACGACGCCGGGCAACAGTCAGTTCGTCAATGGCGGCACCATCTCGCTGTCGGCCATCCAGAATTCGCTGAACGTGCCCGGCGTCGGCTATGCGGACACGACCGGCTCGATCCTGCTGCAGCCCGGCAGCGTGCTGGACGTGTCGAGCGGCGGCGAGATGCTGGCGAACGGCCAGATGCTGATGCAGAACGGCGTGCCGGCCGGGCGCGGCGGCAACGTGTCGCTGCAGACGTATGCGGCGCCTCAGTCGAAACAGTATGGCCATACGACCGACGGCGGCGGTGGCGCGTATTTGCCCGCGGCGCAGCCGACGGCCGGCACCCTTGCCCTGGGCGGTACGATCCTGAGCGACGGTTTTTCAGGGGGGGGCACGCTGACGCTGCAGGCGCTCGGCTTCCGGATCGGCGGCGATGCGGCGGCCGCGTCGCCGTGGGACGTCTATCTCCCGGAGAGCTTCTTTGCGCGGCAGGGGTTCGGCAAGTACGTGCTGAACGCATATTACGATGCGACCGTCGCGCCGGGCGCCACGGTCGGCGTGACGCAATTGAACCGCATCCCGGAGGCCGCGCTTCAGCAGGCCGGTACGGGCGCGAACCTGTCGTCGGGCGGCCTGACGTCGATCGGCCAGCTCGATGCGTATCACCGGCAGGCGACGAGCCTGGTGCTGACGGGCGGCAATTACACGTCATGGCTTACATCGGCAGATGCGGCGCCGACGTACCCGGGTGTGACCGGTGCGGTCACGCTGTCGGAGGGCGCGTCGATTCATGCCGATGCGGGCTCGAGCATCGGACTCGGCTCGCCGACGCAGGTCACGGTACTCGGCACGATCGTCGCGCCGGGGGGATCGATCACGTTGAGTGCGGACGGGGCGGGCACGTTCGCGCAGACGGGACAGTTCAACACCGGCGCCCGAAGTTCAAGCCAGTCGGTCTGGCTCGGCTCGGATGCGACGCTGGACGTGTCGGGTACCGCGGTAGCCAATCCGCTCGCGGCACCGGTCAAGATCGGCGGGACCACCGTCGTGCCGAATACGGGCAAGGTGCTGCCCGGCGGCTCGGTGACATTGTCGAGCGATACGGGTTACGTCGTTGCGCAGGCCGGCTCGAAGATCGACGTATCGGGTGCGTCGACGAATTTCGACCAATTGCAGGCGAACGGCACGTATGCGTCTCGACCAGTATGGAGCGATGCCGGCTCGATGACGCTATTGGCGGCGAACGGCCTGTTCGCGGATGCGACGCTGCAGGCACATCCGGGCGCGGCGCAGGCGCGAGGCGGCACGCTGACGATCCTGCCGCATCAGAACGATGGCGCGACCGGCACGGCTCTTGTCGTGCGGCAAGACGGCACGCTCGCGCCCGCCGGTTTGGCACCGGGGCAGGACTTTGCGTCGGCGATCGATCCAACGACCGGCTTGCCGATCGGTCAGCCGACCGGCGTTCTTCAGTTCTCGGCCGACCGGTTGAAAGGATCCGGCATCGCGAATCTGGTGCTCGGCAGCGACACGCCGCCTAATCTTTTCGGCGTGTCGCCGACACCGATTCTGTTTGCGGGCGACGTGACACTGTCACTGCCGGAATCGGTGAGCCTGAATGCGGGCCGCATCGCGGCCATCGACATGGGACAGTTGTCGACGCTGCTGTCGACGCCGCCGATACGCAAACCGGACGGGACGATCGCGTCGGCGGTCGACGCGGTACTGGCACAAGCGCCGCAAGCACCGCTCGGCACGACGGTGGAAATCGATGCGCCCTACGTCGCATTGTCGGGGCCGCTCATCCAGTCGCAGGCGCCGAAGTTCAATCCGGTCGCGGCGCTGTCCGATGCGACGCTGAACGTGAACGCGTCGTTCGTCGATCTGAAGAACCAGTTCCAGCTCAACAATTTTGCTCACGCGAACTTCATGAGCAGCGGCGATATCCGCCTGAGTTCGACGAACGCGAGCCAGACCCAGGCGCCGGGTCTGGCGCCCGGGATTCTTTATACGCCGGGCGATCTGACCTTCAAGGCGGCCGACCTGTATCCGTCGACCGGCAGCACGTTCGTCGTCGCTGCGGTTGGTCCGACCGATTCGTCGACAGGCAAACCGGCGCCGACGACGGTCACGTTCGCGTCGAATGGCGAGTCGGGCACGCCGCTGTCCGCGGGGGGCACGCTGCTGGTCGACGCGACGAACATCGTGCAGGGCGGCACGGTGCGCGCGCCGTCCGGCGCGATCGTGTTCGGCGTCGGCGATCCGTCGAATGCGGCGACGCAAGCACAGTTTGCGGGCCTCTCGCTCGTCGCAACGGATTCGGTGAAGCTGGCGAACGGCAGTGTGACGTCGGTCTCGAACGGCGGCGCGGTCATTCCGTACGGCACGACGATCGACGGCGTCGAGTGGCAGTTCAATCCGCTTGCCGGCAACACGACGCCCGACCTGATCGCACCGCCCGCGAAATACGTGGGTGTGAACGGCAGCAATGTCGCGCTCGACAAGGGCGCGACGATCGACCTGTCCGGCGGCGGCGACCTGCAGGCCGCCGAATGGGTGCCGGGCACCGGCGGCACGCGCGACGTGCTGTCGCAATACAACGTGAGCTATGCGAGCGGCAAGGGCGCGACGGCCGTGCCGGTCAATGCCGGGGCGGGCAACGTCTACGCGATCGTGCCGGGCGCGCAATCTCCCGTCGCCGCCTATGACCCGGTGTTCGCACAGACGCAGCAACCGTCGACCAATGCGAACGGTACGCCGACGACCGCGACGGCGACGATGGGCGTCGGGCAGGCGAGCCTGACCGATCCGGTCGGCAAGGCCGTGTATCTGTCGGGCGTGCCGGGGCTGGCGCCCGGCTACTACACGCTGCTGCCGGGCAAGTACGCGACGTTGCCGGGCGCGTATCGCGTCACGGTGTCGAACACGGCCGGCAATCTCGTGCCGGGCGCGAGCCAGATGCTGCAGGACGGCACCGTCGTGACGGCCGGCTATTTCGCCGACGCGTTGACGGGCAGCCGAAGCGCGACGCCGACGCTGTTCAACGTGCAGTCGAACGGCGTGTGGCAGCAGTACTCGCAATACACGCTGACGGGCGCGAACGCCTATTTCACGAAACTCGCCGCGACGAAGGGCAACGTGACGCCGCCGCTGCCGGTGGACGGCGGTCAGCTGGTGCTGGCGGCGACGAAGGCGCTGACGCTCGGCGCGACGCTGAATGCGGCCGCCGGCGCGGGCGGCGCGCCGGCCCAGGTCGACATCGCGTCGCAGGAGATCCAGATCACCGGTAACGGCAGCGCGGCGCTGCCCGGCTATCTGCAGATCGGCAGCGACGCGCTCGATTCGCTGAACGCGGGCAGCCTGCTGATCGGCGGCACGCGCGCGGCGACGACGAGCGGCGTCACGATCACGCCGATCGCGAACAGCGTCGTCGTATCCAACGACGGCAACACGGCGCTGAAGGGCCCCGAGATCCTGCTCGTCACGAAGACCGACGGCAGCGGCACCGATCCGAACGCGGCGAACGGCCTGCGCGTCGATGCCGGTGCGTCGATCGCCGCCCAGGGCGATTACCCGGCCGCCAAGGATCAACCGATCGCGATCGCCGGCGACGGCGCATTGCTGCGCGTGTCGAACGGCGCGATGGCGCCGTTGTCGCGCACCGGCGGCACGGGCAACGGTTTGATGACGGTCGGCGCAGGCGCGACGCTCACGGGCGGACAGGCGCTGCTGCTCGATTCGTCCGGCGATCTGAAGGTCGATCCGTCCGCTGTGCTGTCGGCCAAGGCGATCACGGCGGACGGCTCCGCGATTACGTTTACCAACGCGAGCGGCGCGTCGGCGGCGAGCCTGCCGGGCTTCGTCGTCGATCCGGCCGGTCTCGCGCAGTTCGCGAACGCGCAGCAGGTGACGCTGCGCAGCTACGGCGCGATCGGCTTCGTCGGCGACGTGAACGCGACGTTCGGCAACGGCGTCGATCTGAGCGCCGGCACGTTCACGAGCGACGGCGGCCACGTGACGCTGAATGCGCAGCAGGTCGCGTTCACGAACGAGATGGGTGCCGCACCCGGCACGACGACGGCCGGAAACGGCACGCTGACGATCAACGCGAAAGAGATCGACCTCGGCACGGGCACGAAGGCGGCAAGCGGCTTCGGCTCGGCGGTGATGAACGCGACGGGCGGCATCGTCGGCCAGGGTACCGGCACGTTCGACTTCGGCGCATTGCCGGTCACGCTCAATGCACCGGTCTACCTTGCCGATACGAGCTCGGCCGCCACCGTGAAGACCACGGGCGCACTGACGCTGAACGGGACGTCGGGTACGGCATTGAAGCGCGATGCGGTTGGCGGTGCATGGACCTTCATCGGCGGTACCGTCGTCGACAACGGTGCGACGATCAGCGCGCCGGCCGGCAACGTGACACTCGAGGCGACGGCCGGCAACCTGACGATCGGCGGCGGATCGACGGTCAGCGCGGCGGGCGTGTCGAAACAGTTTTTCGATGTGACGCGCTACGCGCCGGCCGGGTCAATTACGTTGACGGCCGATGCGGGCACCGTCGACGTACAGGCCGGCTCGACGCTCGATTTCTCCGGGGCTACTGGCGGTGGCGCGGCAGGCAGTCTTTCGCTGTCGGCGCCGCAACAGGTCGTGAACCTGAACGGCGCGATCAAGGGCGGCGCGGCGAGCGGCTATGCGGGCGGATCGTTCTCGCTCAATACGGGCGGCGCGGCCGATCTCGATGCGCTGTCGAAGACGCTGGCATCGAGCGGCGTGAACGAGGCGATCACCGTCCATACGAAGACGGGCAACCTGACGCTGTCGCAGGGCAACACGCTGACCGCGCACTCGGTGCTGCTGACGGCCGACGGCGGATCGGGAAGTTCGGCCGATACGGCGAACGGCAACGTGAACGTGCTCGGGACGATCGACGCGTCCGGCAAGGCAGGCGGCGAGATCGACCTGTACGGCCGCAACGGTGTGGACGTCGAAGGTTCGCTGCTGGCGCGCGGCTCCGATCCGAATCAGCGCGGCGGGAAGGTCAACATCGGCACGACCGCATTGTTCGATCCGACGATCGTCGACGCGAACGGCAACTCGGTCGCGTACAACGCAACCTATGGTTACGAGAACATCCTGCGTGCGAACGCCGGTGCGATCACGCTCGGCGCGAATGCGCTGATCGACGTGTCGGGCGGGACGGCCGGCGGTTTGTCCGGCGGCACGGTGAATTTCCGCGCGCCGTTGCTGGCCGACAACGGCGTAAAGGTCAACCTGCCGGATACGTTCAACGACGGCAAGGGCATCGTCGGCTCGCGCGCGACGACGCTCGAGGCGTATGCGGTATGGAGCACGACGGACGCGACGACGGGCGCGCAGCACTTCGACGGCGTCATCGACCCGGCGGGATGGTATGACAAGAGCGGGCATCTGCTGGCCGGCACGTTCACGGCACAAGGGACGTCCGGCACGCCGGCGACGTTCTCGTTCGCACCGGACGGGTCGGGTGGCGGCACGCTGACGAACCAGGCGACGGGCGCAACGGCGAGTGTCACGCAGGCGCAGCTTCAAGGTGGTGACAAGGATATTGGTTTCGGCGGGCTGAACAACATGTATTTCGCGCCGGCGAGCAACGGTGCGAATACGGATCACCAGACTTTCTACGGCTACCAGAACGGCGATGCATCGACCGCGACGCCGGGAACGCTGATGGGGTTCGTGCAACACGGGCTCGATACGCTCGTCGATCCGTTCGCGGGAAAGAACATCGCGAATACGCGCATCGTGCCGGGGATCGAGCTCGACAACCCGAGCCCGGCGATCAACGGCGGCGACATTCAGGTGCTGACGAACTGGAACCTCGGGGCGGGCGCGTCGCCGACGAATCTCGCGTTCCGTTTCGACGGGCAGGCGCCGATCGTGACGCTGCGCGCCGAGAACAACGTGAAGGTGAATGCCAGCCTGTCGGATGGGTTCTTCCAGATCGCCAACCCGCTGGGCGGCGGCGGGACGATTGCGGTGCCGCCGTTGTCGACGTTGAGCGAGGCGAATGCCATTTTCAAGTTGCCGTCGGGCTACAACGCGTACCCGTACGGGTACGGAATCTGGTACTACGCCAAGAAGGGTGTGGCGTTTGCCCCTGGACAGCCGGTCGGCGGAACGCCGGACGAGATCGCGGAATACTACGCGCTCTATATGGCGTACGCGAATTTTCTCGATCAGACTGCGACGAGCCTTTCGTCGCAGCTGAATTGGGCTCCGACTTACAACAATATCGGTATCGTCTATCAGCTGAGATTCAACGCGGCCGGAGCGGTCGCGGCTGGTCAGCCGAAAGGGCCGATTGCGCCTTCGGCGGCCGAGCAAGCGGTAGATCCCGGTTCATACCTGATTTATCTGAATCAGTATCAGAAATATCTGGCCGACTCCGTTCGATTCCGGAATCAAAATGGGAAGTATCCGCTAGTGGATGTTCCCGCCGCGCCAGCGGTTCAACCTGTTTCGGTGATCGGGACGCCGACGATCAGCCTGCCGGCCGTAACCGACAACTCGCCCGCGCCGACGCCGGTCGCGACCAATCCGATTCCGCTCCAGTCTTCGTCGCTGACGGGTGGAACGAGCAGTTCGTTCCGCGTAGTGGCGGGCGCCGATCTGAATAGCACGAATCCGCTTGCACTGCAGCCGTTGGCTGCGGGCGAAACAACGAGCGGCAAGAGTGTCACGTTCGACGGCCATACGACATACGTCGACAGCAGTGGGTTTGCCGTGCTTGCACCAACGACGATCCGAACCGGTACGGGCGGCATCGATGTGGCCGCGGGCAACGGCGTCGCGTTGTTCGATGCCGGTACCGCACAAGCAAACGACTCGGATGTGGTCGTGCCGGGCGTGATTTATACCGGTGGCGCGCCTGCCGCGTCCGCGCCATCCGGTAGCCCCACGGTGGCGATCCTGCACGCTGGAACCGGCTATCAGGACATTCTGATCACGCCGACCGTCAGCCCCGATTCGGCTGGCGATATCACGATCCACGCGCAGGGCGACATCACGGGCGCCGAGTACCTGACCGATACGAACGGCACGGTCACTGGACGGACCGGCACCAACATCAGTCCGTTCTGGTGGCAGTGGATGCAGATCGGCAATCCGACCGGGTCGGTCGGCGCGACCACTCCCGTTATCCAGACCGTCCAGACGTCGATCAACTTCGGTGCGTTCGATCAAGGCGTGTTGAGCGTGGGCGGAAATGTCTCCGTGTCGGCGGGCGGGAATATCTCCGATCTGTCGGTGTCGTTGCCGACCACGTGGTGGCTGACCGGCACGAAAACGGATACCCCGACCGTCAATACGGTCGGCGGCGGCAACCTGTCGGTGCGAGCCGGTGGAGACATCTTGAGCGGCGGTTATTTCGTCGCCAAAGGGACCGGGACGATCACGGCTGGCGGGAAGATCGGCTCGGATCTCGCGGTGCCGTCGCAACTCACCGGACAACCTCCGGTAACGGTGGATACGCTGCTGGCAACGCAGGACGGCGTGCTCGACGTGAGTGCGCGTCAGGGCGTGAGCGTCGGGCGTGTGTTCGATCCGTCGTATGTGCAGAGCAATACGCTGCTGTATGCGTACAAGCAGCGCGCTGACATGCAGGGCTATTCGTCGACCTCCGCGGTCAATATTGCGTCGACGACAGGCGATGTCGCGATCGGTACGCTCTCGGCCGTCGGCGTGATCGGCGGCGGTGCGCCGACTACATCGATTCCGGGGGCGAACGATCTCTCGTCGGTCCTGCCGGCATCAGTGAGCCTGACCGCGTTGACGGGCGGCATCACCGTGGCGGCAAGCGGTGTGCTCTATCCGTCAGCGTCCGGCGACCTGAGCCTGATCGCCGACCAATCCGTCAACCTGTCGAGCGGCAACGGCATGGCGCTCGCCGGGGCACCCGCGTTCGGCATGCTCGACGTCGACCCGGGCGCGATGCCTTCGCCCGCCAATCCGAATGTTCTCATGGTCAATCCGAACATCGCATCGGCGGCGGCACATGGCTCAAATGCGTTGCATGCCGACGACCCCGTGCCGGCAAGAATCTACAGCCTCAATGGCGACATCGTCGATGGCGTGCTTCAGACGACAGGAGGAGACGCAGGCTTCTACGGAAATCTGGTTCCCGTTGCGATCGACAAGCCCGCGGTGATTCAGGCTGGGCGGGACATCGTCAATCTGTCGTTCCTCGGACAAAATCTGCGCAAGTCAGACGTGACGCGTATCGTGGCGGGGCGCGACATCTACGATACGCCGCCGCAGCAGTCGCAGCCGCAGCCGCTCGTTGCACCGGTGCTGGCACTGGGCGGTCCGGGAACGTTCGACATCCAGGCGGGGCGGAATATCGGTCCGCTGACCAACCAGAGCAATCTGGGGAATGCGAAGGGCATACTGACGGGCATCGACGCAATCGGCAACGCGAACAATCCGTACCTGCCGCATGAAAGTGCGAACGTCAATGTGCTGTTCGGAATCGGGCCCGGCATTGACACTGCGTCATTCGTCTCGACGTATATCGATCCGGCGCGTGCCGTATCCGGCGTACCTGGCGCGACGCCGGAACTCATCACGTTCATGGAGCAGTATGAGGCGGGCCTCTCGGTCGATACCGGCCTCGTCAAGGACCAACCGGCAGTCAAGCCTTTGACTGCCGACGCAGCATGGTCGAAGTTCAAGGCACTCCCGCAGTTCGTTCAGCAGTTCCTTGCAGAACAGGTCTTGTTCAAGGTGCTGGCCAGCGTAGGCGAGGATTACAACAATCCGGCCAGTCCGTATTATCAGAAATATGCGCGCGGATACGAGGCGCTCAATACGATGTTCCCGTCCTCGTTCGGCTATACGGCCAACAACCTCGGTGGCGGCAACAACGGCGCGAACAAGGTGATCGATACGGGCGACCTGGATATTCGAAGCACGACCATCCAGACGCAGCAGGGCGGAAATGTGTCGATCCTGGGTCCCGGCGGACAGGCGCTGATCGGGAGCACGTCCGCGCCGCCGCAGGTCGTGGCGAGCGACGGATCGGTGATTGCCGGGCCCGGTACGATGGGTATTCTCACGCTCGAGAAAGGCGACATCGACATCTTCACCGATCGCAGCGTGCTGCTTGCGCAGAGTCGCATTTTCACCGAGCAGGGCGGCGACATGACGATCTGGAGTTCGAACGGCGACATCAACGCGGGCAAGGGCGCGAAGTCGTCGGCGGACACGCCGACGCCGCAATATGTGTGTGACGCGAACCACTATTGCACGGTCGATACGCGTGGCCAGGTCACTGGTGCCGGTATCGCGACACTGCAGAGCGTACCGGGCGTGCCGATCGGCACGATCAACCTGATTGCGCCGCGCGGTACGGTCGATGCGGGCGACGCGGGCATTCGTGCAGGTAACCTGAACGTTGCGGCGCTGCGTGTCGTGAACGCGGACAACATTCAGGTAACCGGTAAAGCGAGCGGCATCCCGCTCGTGCAGGCGGTAAATACGGGTGCGCTGACGGCTGCGAGTGCCGCCGCCTCGGCCGCGACCCAGGTCGCGCAGGATATCGCCAAGAACAATGCGTCCGGTGTGTCGCCACGTCGCTGGACGATCTCGGTGCAGGTCGAGGGGTTTGGCGATACAGGCGGCGATGGCGGGAAGAAACACAAGCAGCAGGTCGGCTATGACGCGTCGAACGCGGTGTCGGTGCTGGGCTTCGGTCAAGTGGGGCCGGCGCAGAGATCGGCGTTGAGTTCGGACGAGCGTGCGCGGTTGGGCAAGATTTGAAGGGGGAAGTCGATGCGAGCCGCCGGTTCGACTGACGGTTTATGCCCTTTGATCATCGTCTCTCGGCATTGTCGAGAGACGTAATGCAGCTGCTTGCGAATTCGAGTACAAGACGAAAAGCCGCGCCACTGGTGATTCAGAGAAATCCCATGAGATTTTCCTCTTGCGTCAGCCATCATCCAAGGCTCTTCGTGAGTGCATCAGACGATGCTTGACCTGACGGTGACGAGTAGTGCGGATTGAAGCTGTAAACGAAAAACTGCGCCCTTGACGATTCAAGGGCGCAGTTGCAGAGACGGTGGAGCATCCACCGTCAAATGGCTTAACGACCGGTGACCGAGCCCGTGCAGACGCTCGTGTTGCCGATGTCGAGGTTGAAGCCGCTCGTGTTGCTCAGGAAGTCAGCCGAGATTGCCGTCTGGAAGTTCGACGACACGGTGTCGAAACCGTTGCCGTGAACGATCGACGCGAAGCTGGCGTTCGTGTAGTGGCTGTTCAGGAAGTCGTGCACGGCGGTCTTGACCGACGGATCCGCGTAGCACTGGCTCAGGATGATCTGGCTGGTGCCGGAAACCGGATAGCCCGAACCCGGATTGCCGACATTCGGCACCCAGTTCGCCTGGTTGGCGGCGCGAGCTTGGGTGCTCGGGACAGTCGCCGTGCTGAGTGCGGTCGTCGCGTTCGCATACGTCGGCGCGTAGTACACGCCGTTCGAGGCGTTCACGAGGCTTGCCACCGGCAGCTGGAATGCGCTGGCCGACGTCACGACCGTGCTTTTCGGAGCCAGGAACGTGTTCGTGTAGTCCGGGCTCAGGTAAGCGACAGCGGCCGTGCCGGCCGACTGGTAGCTCACCAGTTGCGTACGCACGCCACCGCTACCCGAAGCCGGCGTGAAGTTCGACGGAACACCGCCCGGGAACGAAGCCGTGAACGTCAGCGAATCGACGAACGTCACGCCCGCAGCCGTATTGGCAGTCGTACAAACAGCTGCCAGGTGGCGGGTCAGCAGTTCGGTCGTGCCGCTACCGTCCGAACGGTAGACGACCTTGATCGGTGCGTTCAGCGCGTACACCGAACCCGTTTCCGGATTCGTGACCTGATTCCAGTTCGTCAGCTTGCCCGAGAACACGCCGCACAGGTCGTTGTCGTTCAGCGCGATGCTATGTGCCTGATTCGGCGTCGTTTGCGGGGTCGTCGTGCTCGTCACGGCCGGGCCGTTGACGACCGGCACCGTGATCGGCGTGACGACGTACGGAATCTGGATCAGCGGGCCATTCGTCGCGCCGAGGCCGGCCTTGTAGGACGTGAGCTGGGCGGTCGACAGGGCCGCATCGCTGTTCGCGAAGTGGACCGTGCCCGTGACGCCTGCGCCGAAGAACGTCGGCTGGTTGTTCAGGAATGCGTTCTGGCCGGCGCCCGAACCCACCGAGTAATACGTGAACGAGCCTTCGGCGGTGCCGAACAGGCCGATTTCGGTCGCGGTGTTGCCGATCGCGCCGATGGTCGGGGCGACGAGCGACGAACCGCCGCCGTGGATGTCCGCGGCCATCGCGGCCGTGGCGCCCAGACCGGAAACAACGAGAGCGAGGACTTGACAGATCTTGCGCTTGCTGGATTTCATGAGAAATTTCCTTGAACGAAGATAAACGGGAACCCCTGCTACTGCGGTTGGAATGCTTATGGACCGCCGGGTAAATGTAGGAGGGAATTCGAACGGCGCGTGTGAATTTTTCATAACGAATGGTGCGTAACATTTTTATCGATCGAGCCATTGCGTTATTCGAATGGATAAAGCGCCGATCGGAGCGTCATTCGGCACGCGCTGGAGCGTCCAGATACTGGGATTGGGTCGGCGTCGTTCGACGGATTGCGCGCGAGAGCCCGTGTCAGGCTTGACGGAGGCCGTTGAAACAGCATGCGGAGCCAGGCAGCGCTATCCCAACTTCACGACGGTTTCGTGGCGGATGTTACGGAACATTGCGCACGTCGATGAATACCTTCCGTTTCGATGTATTTTTCTGATTGTCGCTCGAATCTGTAAATGAAAGGTCGAGCAAGGTCGTAGTGTATTTAATGTGTGTTCAGTTAATTGAACGGATAAGATTGAAATCGTTTTTACGTTATAAGAATGGCGAATCCGGGTAATAAGCCCCGTCAAAAAAGGTAGCCCAACATCCGTCACAAATCTGCGCCGGTTCGCTCCGTAGTCTTCCCCGGCGACTCCGCCCGGCACATTGCGCGCCGTCGCCGAAAAAAGTCGCACGCGTGACACGAGGGCACTGACATGTCGGCATTCCGCTACGAAGCGATCGATCCCACCGGCCGCACGCTGAAAGGCGTGCTCGAAGCCGACAGCGCGCGCGCCGGCCGCAGCCATCTGCGCACGCAGGGGCTCACGCCGCTCGTCGTCGAACTGGCCGCGCAGCGTCTGCACGGCGAGCGCCATCAACGGTTGTCGCTCGGCCGCAAGCTGTCGCAGCGCGAGCAGGCGATCATCACGCGCCAGCTCGCGAGCCTGCTGGTCGCAGGTCTGCCGCTCGACGAATCGCTGTCGGTATTGAGCGAGCAGGCCGAACGCGAATACGTGCGCGAGCTGATGGCGTCGATCCGAGCGGAAATCGTCGGCGGCCATTCGTTTGCGAACGCACTGAGCCAGCATCCGCGCGATTTCCCCGAGATCTATCGCGCGCTCGTCGCGGCCGGCGAGCACACGGGCAAGCTCGGCATCGTGCTGTCGCGCCTGGCCGACTACATCGAACAAAGCAACGCGCTGAAGCAGAAGATCCTGCTTGCGTTCACGTATCCGGGCATCGTCACGCTGATCGCGTTCGGCATCGTCACGTTCCTGCTGAGCTACGTGGTGCCGCAGGTTGCGAACGTGTTCACCAGCACCAAGCAGCAACTGCCGACGCTGACGGTCGTGATGCTCGCGCTGTCGGACTTCGTGCGGCACTGGTGGTGGGCGTCGCTCGCGGCGACGGTCGCGATCGTCTATGCGATCCGCAAGGTGCTGTCGCGCGATGCGCCGCGGCTCAGGTTCGACACGTGGGTGCTCACCGCGCCGCTCGCGGGCAAGCTCGTGCGCGGCTACAACACGGTGCGCTTCGCGAGCACGCTCGGCATTCTCACCGCGGCCGGCGTACCGATCCTGCGCGCGTTGCAGGCGGCCGGCGAGACGTTGTCGAACCGCGCGATGCGCGCGAACGTCGACGACGCGATCGTCCGCGTGCGCGAAGGCTCCGCGCTGTCGCGTGCGCTAGCGCATACGAAGACGTTTCCGCCGGTACTCGTGCACCTGATCCGCTCGGGCGAGGCGACGGGCGACGTGACGACGATGCTCGATCGCGCATCCGAAGGCGAATCGCGCGAGCTGGAGCGCCGCACGATGTTCCTGACGAGCCTGCTCGAACCGTTGCTGATCCTCGCGATGGGCGGCGTGGTGCTCGTGATCGTGCTGGCGGTGATGATGCCGATCATCGAGCTGAACAACATGGTGCAGTGATGCGCGGCTCAGCGCACGAACGCGTTGGCCTTCTCCGCGGCGGGCAGCGCGATTTCGCGTTGCAGTCCGTTGCGGTCGACGACGATCGAGCGCGCGCGAACCTCGGCGAGCTTCGCGGCTTCGCCGATCGCCGCACCGAGCGACACGACGCGCGATGCTTCGCCGCCGATGCTGACGATCGCGGCCGCTCGGCGTGCATCGAAGGCCAGCACGCCGAGCAACTGGACGGCATCGCGGCCGTCGTCGGGTTTCGCGCCGAACAGCCGTGCGCCGGCCGCAACGTCGACCGGCGCGGGCGGCGGTGCAAGCGCCGCGACCGGCGCATCGGCGGCGCTCAATACGCGCACGGCCCACAGCGACACGGCGGCGAGCGCTGCCGCGGCGGCGAGCGTCGCCGCGAGCGGCACGAGATCGGTGCGGGACGGCGCGATGCGAAGCAGGTCGAATGGTTTCATGGCGACGGGTCGATGCGATGGACAGAAGACGTTTTCCATTCTTTGCCGCGAGGGTGAATGCATGATGACGGGCCTCAACGAAACCCGAGCGTCGTACGCCGGCCACGTGCGTGAACGTGGGCGTCGCCGTACGCAACGCGGCTTCACGCTGATCGAGATCATGGTGGTGGTCGCGATTCTCGGCATTCTCGCGGCGCTGATCGTGCCGAAGATCATGAGCCGTCCGGACGAGGCGCGCCGCATCGCGGCCAAGCAGGACATCGGCACGATGATGCAGTCGCTGAACCTGTATCGCCTCGACAACGGCCGTTATCCGTCGCAGGAGCAGGGGCTTGCCGCGCTGATCCAGAAGCCGACGACCGATCCGGTACCGAACAACTGGAAGGACGGCGGTTACCTGGAGCGCTTGCCGAAGGATCCATGGGGCAACGCGTATCAATATCTGAACCCGGGCGCGCACGGCGCGATCGACGTGTTCAGTTACGGAGCGGACGGCAAACCGGGCGGCGAGGGCAACGATGCGGACATCGGCTCGTGGCAGTGACGGAACGATGGGCATCCTGAACGGGCGCGGACGACGCGCGGGCGCTGCACGTCGCACGGCGGCCGGCTTCACGTTGCTGGAGATGCTCGTCGTGCTCGTGATCGTCGGGCTGCTGGTCGCGGTCGTGACGCTCGCGCCGTCGCGCAACCGGCGCACCGATCTGGCGGAGGAGGCACAGCGCCTGGCGAACCTGCTCGAATCGGCCGGCGACGAAGCGCAGGTGCGCGCGATGCCGATCGCATGGCAGCCGGTCGGCGGCGGCTATCGCTTCGTGCAGCGCACCGAAAGCGGCGGCTGGGCGCCGATGACCGACGACCTGTATCGCGCCCGCCGCTGGGGCAGCGAAGTGACGGGCGTGTCGGTGCGTTACACGGGCGGCGGCGAAGCGCCGTCGCGGATCGTGCTCGGCAGCGAAAGCATCGACGTGCCGGTGACGATCACGCTGTGGTCCGGCGACGTGCGGATGGCCGTCGTCGGCACGGGCATCGGCAACTTCGTCGTGCGCCGGCCCTGAGCGGCGGGCGTCGTGGTTCACGTGCGAGTGCGCGATGCACGAAAGCGGTGCGGCGCGATCGCGTCGCGCGGCGAAACGCTTCACCGGACTGTCACAGTGCCCGCTCACAATCTGTCGTTCGCTTGCGACGGAGCCGCTCACGGGGATGCACGCTTCGGCACGCGGCGTGCAACTCCACTTCCGTCCAGGGATTCATGACTCGTTCACGGGCGCCGACCGGTGTCCTGGCGCTCGTCGCGTGGCTCGCGTTGGTCGTGCTGTCGATGCGCGGCGTGCACGCGCAGGAGACCGGTTCCATCGGCCGCCAACCGGGTAGCGCGGTGCATTTCGATCTGCCCGCGCAGCCGCTCGCGAAGACGTTGCAGGATTTCGCGCGGCTCACCGAGATGATCGTGCTCGCGCCGGCGCCGCTGCTCGACGGGCGCACGAGTGTGCCGGTCCAGGGCGATTTCGCGCCGCGCGACGCGCTCGAGCGGATGCTGGCCGGAACGGGGTTGCGTGCGGAATTCTCGCGTCCGGACGAAGCGATCATCGTCGCGCAGCCGGCCGCCGAGACGCCGCCCGCACCGGCCGACACGCCGGCGGATGCGGCGCTGCCGATCGACGGGATCGGCGATTCCGGCGATCGGCGCGCGTTCGCGGGCCTGCTGCAGGCGCATCTGATCGATGCGCTGTGCGCGCAGCCGGCGGCCGTGCCGGGCAGCTATCGACTCGTCGCGCAGATGCGCATCGACAACAGGGGGGCGGTGGTGGCGGTCAACATGGTGGCATCGAGCGGTTCGGCCGCCCGCGACGCGGCGGTGATGCGCGCGCTGCGCGCGCTGAAGCTGGACGACGCGCCGCCTGCGGACCTGCCGCAGCCGGTCACGATCCTGCTGCGCCCGGCGGGCAACGGCGTGCATTTCCGTTGTCCGGCGCCGCAGCCGGCCGTTCGGGGCTAGGCCATCATGTCCGACGGCAACCGCTCCGGGCTCCGGAATCTGCTGGCGACGCGCTACGCGTACCTGGTCAGGCGGCTGGAACGCGTGACGGGGTCGAAGGACGGCGCCGCCGATGCGCTGCACGAAACCTGGCTGCGCCTCGAGAACGCGAACGTCTCCACGCAGGTGACGAACGCGGACGCCTATATACTCGGGATGGCGAACAATGTCGCGATCGACCAGCATCGGCGCGAACGGCGGCATCTGCACGACGACGACGTCGAGACGCTGCTGGAGGTGCCCGACGAACTGGCCGATCCCGAGCGCATCGTCGCGGCGCGCCGCAAGGTCGAGACGCTGAAGGACGTGCTGCGCGGCCTGCCGCCGCGGCGTCGCGCGATTTTGCTGGCCGCCCGCGTGGACGGCCTGCTGAATCGCGAGATCGCCGAGCATTTCGGCATTTCGCTGCGGCTCGTCGAAAGCGAGCTGAGCGCGGCGATGAAGTACTGCCTGCAGCGGATGCAGGAAGACGGCGATTCGTACGCGGGCACGCGAGGCGGCCCGCGCAAATTTTGAGCATCCGGACGATGACGAAAGCCCAGGCCCAACCTGCCCACGACGAACTCGACGAAGCGAGTGCGTGGCTGCTGCGTCTGCGCTCGGGGGACGCGAGCCAGGACGACGCCGACGCGTTCGAACGCTGGTGCAAGGATCGTCCGCAAGCCGCCGATCTGCTGCGCGGCACCTGGAGCTCGCTGCGCACGGCCGCGACCGAACTCGCGCACGAGGAGCGCACGGCCGCGGCCTGGGCACAGGTCGCCAGGCGCGAACGCACGATGCGCACCGGGCGGCGCGCGTTCATCGGCTTCGCGGTCGCCGCGGGCGCGTCGTGGCTCGTCGTGCGGCCGCCGCTGCAGCTGTGGCCGTCGCTCGGCGACATCGCGGCCGACTATCACACGGGTACCGGCGAGCAGCGCAGCGTCGCGCTGTCGTCGCGGGTCACGGTCGAACTGAATACGCAAACGCGCGTCGACGTGTTGCCGGCGAGCGATGCCGCGCATGGCGTCGAAGTCGTCGCGGGCGAGGCGGAGATCGACGCGGTCGCGCCGCCGGCCGGCCGCGCGACGCCGATCCAGCCGGTCACGGTGGTGGCGGGCGGCGGCCGCATGCGGGCGCTGGTCGCGCGTTTCAACGTGCGGCGCACGGGCGCGCAGGTCTGCGTGACCTGCCTGTCCGGCACGGTCACGCTCGAACATCCGCGCGGCGCGCGTACGCTGAGCGCCGACGATCAGGTCGTCTACGACGACCGTGGCGTGCAGCCGGTGTCGCGGACCGATCCGGGCGCCGTCAGCGCGTGGCGGCGCGGCATGCTGGTGTTCAACGGCGTGCCGCTGTCGGACGTCGTCGACGAGATCAACCGCTACCGGCGCGGCAAGGTCATCCTGCGCAGCGCGTCGCTCGGCGCGAACCGAATGCAGGCGCAGTTTCCGATCACGCGGCTCGACGACGTGATCGACATGGTCGGCCGCCTGTACGGCGCGCACATCACGCGCCTGCCCGGCAATATCGTGCTGCTGAGCTGAGCTGAGCTGAGCTGAGCTGAGCCGAGCCGAGCCGAGCTGCTTTCCCCGCGTTCCGCTTTCCTTCCTTTCTCCCGTTTCCATCCGGCCGTTGCTCCGCCTGCCGCGGTGCTGCCCGCGCTGCGGGTTACGGCGCGTCGATACGACCTTATCCATGAGGGCCGGCAAACGCCGGGTCGTCACGCGTGACGGCCCGGTGGGGCGTCGTCGGACCCGAGGCGTGGGTGGCAAGCGCCCCGGCCGCGCAGCGATGCGCGGTGGGGGGATGTGTGTCGAGGGAGCTTCGGGCGGTGGCGTGATCATGAACGAATCGCAACGGGATACGGATTCCGGCGACGCGGACACGCGCGCCGACGCGATCCGCGAGGGCGCGGTGCGCTGGCTGCTGTGGCTGCGCGCCGGCGACACGACTGAACGGGAACGCGACGCTTTCGGGCGCTGGCGCGCGCAGAGCGACGAGCATGCACGCACGGTGCGCGAGCTGATCTGGATGTGGGCCGTGCTGGAGACGGTCGGCCGCCCGGAGCCGGGCGAGCCGGGCGGGCCCACGCGCACGCATTGACGCGCCGCATCGGCGTTGCAAGAAAGTCTGCGGGTTAGGCGAGGCCGCTGCGACCTTGTATATGAGAGAGCGAGGGCCGTGAAGAGGGGCGATGGCGTGGAGACCGGGAGAACGGGGGCCGGAATGGGCCCCCGGATCGCCCGTCATGCACGGTGGTCGGCGCGCGCGCCGGTCCATGCGGCGTCGAGCGGGTCGTCGGCATCGCGCAGCGGCTCGCGCAGAAACGGAAAGCGTTCGACGAACGGTGCGGATTCTTGCAGGGCCACGATATGGTTGACCATCCATTGCAGCAGTTCGCCGCCGTGCCGGACCTGTTCCGGGCGCCAGTCCGGCATCGTCGAGAAGAGGGCGGAGAAGCCGCTCCAGCGCGACGGGCGGTCGTTGTCGCCGGGGCGGAAATAGGTATTCATCGCGACGTCGCGCGCGGGTGTCAGCGTGCCGACGAACAGCCCGTGCGGCGTCGGCACGCCGACCTGCTGCCAGCCTTCCGCGATCGCCAGCGAGCGCATCACGCGCGCCGCGACGAACGCGATGCGCGTCTCGTGCTCGATCTCCGCAAGCGACATCACGCCGTTGCGCTGCATGCAGCGCGCGACCGCGTGCGGCCGGATCGCGTTCGACGCGAAACTGCGCAGCACGAGGTCGGGCACCGTCAATTGAAGCTGGAATTCGCGCAAGCCGTGCTCGGCGCTCATCGTCGAGAAATGGACGAACAGCCCTTCTGCGTGACCGAGCGCGCCGACGTACGGTTCGAGTCCGAGGCGCACGAGCTTCGGCGCGATCTGACGCTCGAGCAATCGGAGCAGGTTGCGGCGATTGCGCACGCCCTTGAAATCGTCGAGGCCGCGCGTGACGACATCGCTGATTTCCCAGCGGCGCTCGTCGGCGATGAGCCGCGGGGAGCCGCTCAGGTCGAACCGGGCGCGGCCGTGCGCCACGCGGGGATCTACGTACATGCCGGTGCCTCGTGCATTGATTGCGGGTGGCCCGCCGCGACGGCGCGGCGTCGCGCGGAGCGGGTCGCTCACGATGCTGCGGGGTCGATCGCGCTGCGTCAAGTGCGAACGCGGTTCGACGCGCGCGAGCGCATGCCGGTGCGGCGGCCCGCGCGCTCGACCGGACCGTGTGGGGTAACGCGATGATGCGCACGATCGTCGAACGCTTCGTCGAGCAGAGCCCGATGACGATCATGGCGCGGCTCGTCCTGCAATGCGCGCTACACGACGACTGGGTCGACGCCGCGGCGGGCGCCGGCGACGAGCCCGACGGCGAGTCGATCCGCGAGGCGCTGTTCGCCGCTGCCGTCGACGCGATCGCGGCGATTGCCGCGTGGCGGCGGATGCCGGATGCGGCCGGCGCCGTCGCGCCGGGGTTCGGCGCAGCCGTGACGGCGCTGCACGATTGCATGAGCCGGTGGCGGTCCGGCTGGGGGCGTGCGCTGGCCAGGGACAGCGTCGACCTGCTGCTGCCGGTCGCGTCGGTGCGCGGCGTAGACGGTGCGTGCGCCGTCGACGGGATGCGGCTGCGCGTGCTCGATGGGGCTGGCGAGGCCTGTGCGCCGCGAGCCGACGGTTGCGATTGCGGGCGCGCGTGCGACGACCCGGCGCGCGATGCGGCGGCCGGCGGTGCGCGCGTCCTGCCGGTGTACGACCCGGATCTCGGGATGATCGTCGACCTGCTGCCTTGCGAGCGCGGCCGGTCGCACGAGCGCGCATTCGTCGGCGCGCTGCTCGAAGCGGTCCGGCCCGGCGAGCTGTGGATCGTCGACGGGCGCTTCGATACGGATGCGATCCTGTCCGGCTGGCCGCGCCGGGGCGGCGCGTTCGTGCTGCGCGAATACGGCCGTTCGGCCGCCTGCCGGCCGCTCGGCGACTGGCAGGACGCCGGCGTGTTCGGCGCCGGGCGCGTTCGCGAACGATCCGTCGCGATGGCCGGCGAAGGCGGCGCGTCGGACACGTTTCGGCAGATCGAATGGGAACGCGCGGAGGTGCCCGGCGAAAGCGTCACGCTGCTGACCGACCTGTCGGCCGAGCGGTTCGACGCGCCGCAGATCGTGGCGCTGTCGCGTCGACGCTGGCGCGACGCGTTGCCGCTCGCGCTCGAGTCCGTGACGGGCGGCACGCCGTTCGGCGCCGTGCCCGCGCGCGCGGCGCTGCTGGCGAGCGGGATCGCGGCGTTCGCCTACAACGCGTTCAGTGTGATGACGCGCGTCGTCGACGGCGCACTCGATCTCGATGCGCGCGACGCCGCGCGCCTGCCGTCGCTGATCGCCGACGGCGTGACGGCCACCTATGCGGGCATGATGATCGCGCTGCCGCCCGACTGGTGGCAGCGTTACGACCGGTTGCCCGCGACGGCGCTCGGCCAGATCGTGCGGATGCTCGCCGTGCACGTCGACCCGCGCAGCGAACGGCGGCGCCGCCGCGACAGCCGGTTGTCGTCGAAGTCGCAGGCATTGCTGCGCGCCGCGACGCTCGAGTGCCTGCTGCACGACAACGGCGACGATCCGGCCGCGAACGTATTCAGCCTGCGCACGATCGCGATGGCGACGCGCGACTTCAGCAGCAATCCGTCGAAGGCGCTGCGGCACGCCGGCGAGGCACTGGTGATGGTCACCAAGTACAACCGGCCGATCGCGCTGCTCGTGTCGATCGACGACTGGAACCGGCTGCTCGGCGAAGTGCGCGAGACGAGCTTCACGCGCTTGTCGTTCGACGCGGCGGCGTCGCCGGGGCAGCGACCGGTGACGTTGAGCGAGTCGTCGCTGAATTAGCCGGCGCCGACCGCACGTTGCCGGCCCGGCTCGGCGTTCGCCGCGCCCGTCTCTGCCGCATCCGGCTTCAACTCGTCAGCCGCCGCACCCAGATCACCGACGTCCACGCGAAATTGCCGCTGCCGTAGCGTGCGATCAGCGTGTCCACGCGCGCGTTGATCCGCGCCGAATGCACGCGGCAATGCACGATGAAGTAGCCGCTGTTCACGCCGACGGCCGAGCCGTCCGGCAACGTCGGGTTGCCGCCCTGCGCGGGCAGCAGGTATTCGGCGATGTCGCCGGTGCTCACGAAGTAGGCGGTCGCGCGCCGGTCGACGAGCCGCTTGGCCTGGCTCGCCGACAGCGTCGGGATCGCGGCGACGAGCACGGGTTCGGTCGCGGTGTTCGCGTTGACGACGGTCAGGTCGGGCAGGATCGTGACGTACGGCGCGAGCGCTTCGATCGCATGCGCGTCGTAGCCGGGAATACGTGCGAGATCGTCGACGGACACGAGCTGCAGCGGCCAGCCGCCCGGGCCGTTCGCGTCGCGCAGCGAGCGCAGCATGTAGTCGGCCGTCGGTTGCGCGAGCGCCGGATCGAGCGACAACTGGCCGAGCAGGCGCCGGTACGCCAGCACGCCTTCGCCGTTGGACTGCCACGGCTTGCCGGGCGCGGCGCGCGACACGAGGTTCATCAGGTTGAAGCGCGCCTGCGCGTCCTCGACGCTGCCCGAGATCCACGCGCGCGACAGCTCCGCATTGACCGCCAGCGCGTCGGACGGCAGCAGGTCCGAGAGCTGCACGTCGGCGACCGGCGCCGACCACGTCTGGCCGACGAACGTGACGTTCGACGTCGCGCTTTGCGCGCGCAGCGTCGCGCGTGCCCATTCGACGGCCGCGCGCTCGATCCACATCGTCTGTGTCGCGAGCCGCTGGTTCTCGACGTCGCGCGTCGCGACCTGCTGGCGCCACAGTACGCTGGCCGCGAGCGTGGCCGCGAGCGCGACGACGAGCAGCACCGTCACGATCGCGATGCCGCGTTCGCGCGGTGCGTATGCCGTCCTTCCCGTCCCGTATCGATGCATCCGCGTGCCCCTCCGCAGTGTCGGCGCGGCGCGCTCACACCTCGAACGCCAACCACGCATGCGCGATGCTCGCATGCGCGGATGACGTGACGCCGAACAGCGCGGCGAGGCCTGCGACCCAGCACGCGAGCGTCGCGGGGCGCATGCCGTCGTCGGCAAGCGGGCCGACCAGGTCGGCGATCGCGTGCGAGCGCCACAGCAGCAGCACGAACAGCGTGCAGCCGACGGTCATCGCGATCGCGAACGTGTGGGCTGCAACCGCGGGGCGGCGGGTGAACGGCGTGCGGTGATGCCGCTGGTTCGTCGCGACGATCGCGACCCCGTTCGCGACCGGCACGATCGCCATCGCGAGCGCCCAGAACAGCGGCTGATCGCTCGACGGATTGATCAGCAGCAGCGTGCCGATCGTCCAGACCGGCGGCGCGAGCAGCGTGAGCACGGACCACGACAGCAGTTGCCACGCGAGCCACGGCGAGCGCCAGCGCAGCGGCGGATTCGACGCGGCACGAGCGGCGGCGCGCGGATGCAGCTGGCCCGGCAATCCGGCGGCGCCGGCCAACCGCCCGGCGAGCCACCGTACGAGCATCGTGGCGAATGACATGAAGTGTCCTGTCGTTGACATGTTCCGTTCTCAATAGCTAGGACGAATCGGGCGGCTGCAAGCCGCAGGATTTCGCACCTGCTCGCGGTTTGCGGTGCGGCGTAAACGGTCCCGACGATCGCACCCCGTGTTTCGCGCGTGTTTCGTGAATATCTTCAGTCGAATGTCACAAAAACTTCCCGGTTGAAACCGGAGGATTGTCGGGCCGCACGCTGCCCGTCGCGTTTTCGCTCGCGGGCCGGCCGGACGGCGACTCGCTTGCCGGCAGGCGGCCGACGCGCCGCGCGTCGGCCAGGCAACGACACGTATACGAAATGGGGGCCACGCAAGGTCATGCGCCGCATCTCGCGCGTCTCGCGCGACGGAGCGGCTGCACGCATGCAGGCCGCTTGCGTCGACCGCTGCCCGTGCCGGCGGATCGGTCGACGTCACGCAAAAAACATTGCGGCAATGCGCGCTTCATTCCGTCTAGGTAGGTGGGAGCTGCGACTTGGTGCGCCGTACGCGGCCCCGTTCGCGACCGATGCGCGTGCATCGGGCCGACGGGCCGGCAGACAAGCGAGCGTTTTTTTCTCATCAGGCGGCGTGAAGCCGACAGGTGCATGACAGTGGAACAGTTCGAGGAAACCCGGCCGGCGGGAGAAACCGATGCGCCGACGGACGACGTATCGGCGCGGCAGGCGGAAGCGTTGTCGCCAGTCATCAACCTGCGCGACACCGGGCGCTTCCTGCAGGTGCTCGAGGCGCTCGGGTGCTCGCTGGCCGTGAGCCGCCGCCCGTCCGGCGTGGCCGTGATCGGCGTCGACGACGGCGTGCCCACGCTGTCCGCATGCCTGTTGCCGCGTTCGATGGGCATGGCCGTGTCGGGCAAGCGGCTCGCGATCGCGACGATGCACGAGCTGATGGTGTTCGCGAACGTATCGACGCTCGCGCCGCGCTATCCGGCCCGACCGGATCACTACGACGCGATGTTCGTGCCGCGCATGGCCTATTACACGGGCGATCTCGACCTGCACGACATGGCGTTCGACAAGCACATCGTGCTCGCGGTCAACACACGCTATTCCTGCATCAGCGTGATCGACGGCTATTTCAACTTCACGCCGATCTGGCAGCCGCCGTTCGTGACGGAGACCGTGCCGGACGATCGCTGCCACCTGAACGGCATGGCGTTCGCCGACGGCAAGGTGCGGTTCGCGACGGCGCTCGGCATGAGCAACGAGCCGTTCGGCTGGCGCAGCGGGATGGCCGACGGCGGCATCGTGATGGAGGTGCCGTCCGGCCGGATCGTCGCATCGGGGCTGTCGATGCCGCATTCGCCGCGCGTGATCGGCGGACGCCTGCACGTGCTCGAAGGCGGCCGCGGCCACGTGCTGCAGATCGATCCGCAGTCGGGCGCGCGGCGCGTGCTCGCGAAACTGCCGGGCTTCACGCACGGTCTCGCCGAATACGGGGGCGTGCTGTTCGTCGGGCTGTCGAAGTTGCGCGACAAACGCGGCCCGCAGGGGCTGCCGATCGAAAGCGAATCGGATGCGCTGGTCGCGGGGGTCGCCGCGCTCGACGCGAACACCGGCGACGTGCTCGGCATCCTGCAGTTCTTCAACGGCGTCGACGAGATCTTCGACGTGCAGGTGATCCCGAACGTGCGGCGTGCCGAAATCCTGAGCCCGCATCAATGGGCCGAGACGCCGTCGATCGTGACGATGCAGGGCGGCTTCTGGCAGACGCGTCCGCGCGAGGACGACGAACCCGCGAAGGCGGCGGAGCGTGCGCGATGAAGATCGATCGTTGCGGGTTTCCCGACGTCGTTTCGTCCTTATCGGTAGACGTGCCCCGCGACGAGCGGCGCGTGTCGCCACGGCGGGCCGGCGGGGTGTTGTGGCTCACCGGGTTATCCGGCGCGGGCAAGACGACGCTGGCCGATGCGGTAGCGGCGCGACTGCGTGAACGACGCATGCATCCGGTGGTGCTCGACGGCGACCGGCTGCGTACGGGGCTGAATCGGGATCTCGGTTTTACGGTGCAGGATCGTTTCGAAAACGTGCGGCGCATCGCCGAAGTTGCGGCGCTGACGAGCGAATCCGGCGCGCTGGCGATCGTCGCGGTCATTTCGCCGCTCGCGGCGATGCGCGATGCGGCGAGAGCGATCGTCGGGCCGGCGTTCCGTGAAGTGTATGTGAGCACGCCGCTGGCGTGCTGCGAGGCGCGGGATCCGAAGGGGCTGTATGCGAAGGCGCGGTGCGGCGCACTGCCGGAATTCACGGGGGTTTCGGCGCCGTACGAACCGCCGGTGAAAGCCGATCTCACGCTCGATACCGGCCGCGCATCGCTCGCGACGTGCGTCGATACGCTGTTGCAATTCGCCGTGACGCAGTTCGGTTGTCAAGCGGATGCGCAGGCGGCGCCGACGCATCACGGCTGAGTTCGGCTCGACGGCATGAAAAGCATTGCGCGGATCATGATAAGGATGACGAATCAATCGTCATCAAAGTGAAACAGGCAACTGATAGCGGGGCGAGCGACGGGGTCGCGACAGCTTCGCTGCGGTCCGGAACGACAAAGGGGAATGGCGCATGCCGCCGAGAGTAGACCGCAAGTCACGCGAACGATGGCGGCTGAATGGCCGATGCCTGGCCGGCGCCGTGCTGGCCGGAGGCTTGAGTGTCGCGCCGGGCGTTCATGCGCAGGACGCTGCCGCGCCGGCCGCGAAGGCGGCGCCCGCCGCGCCGCAGTCGTTCGACGTGAATGCCTTCGTGGTGCGCGGCAACACGACGTTGCCGACGCTCGAGATCGAGAAGGCCGTCTATCCGTTCGAAGGGCCGGGCCGCACGCTCGCCGACGTGAACGCGGCCCGCGATGCGTTGCAGAAGGCGTATCAGGATCGCGGCTACCAGTCGGTCGTCGTCGAGTTGCCGCAGCAGCAGGTGAAGAACGGCGTGATCCTGCTGCAGGTGACCGAGGCGAAGGTCGGGCGTCTGCGCGTGGACGGCGCGCAATACAACTCGCCGCAGAACATCCGCGACGCGGTGCCCGCGCTGGCCGAAGGCAAGGTGCCCGATTTCAATCAGGCCCAGCAGCAGCTCACCGACCTGAACCGCTCGGCGGACCGCCAGGTGATTCCGGTGCTGAAGCCGGGCGCGCTGCCGCAGACGGTCGACGTCGACCTGAAGGTCGACGATCACAGCCCGCTGCACGGCTCGCTCGAACTGAACAACGACAACAGCCCCGGCACGTCGACGCTGCGCACGACTGCGAGCCTCAGCTATTCGAATCTGTGGCAGCTCGGCCACGTGATTTCCGGCACCTACGTGATCGCGCCGCAGCATCCGAACGATGCGCGCGTCTACGCGTTCTCGTATCTCGCGCCGATCAAGGATTCGCGCTGGAGCTTTCTGGCGACGGTCGTGCATTCGGACAGCAACGTCGCGTCGGTCGGCAACACCAACGTGCTCGGCAAGGGCACCACGTACGGCTTCACCGCGATCTATTCGCTGCCGGCGACGGAGACCTACGCGCATACGGTCAGCATCGAGATCGACCGCAAGCACTACGACGAAGACGTGTCGCTGCCGGGCCAGGGCGGCTCGACGGCGCCGCTCACTTACGTGCCGGTGACGCTGTCGTACAACGGCCAGCTGAGCCTGAAGAACTCGCAGACGTCGTTCTCCGCGTCGCTGACGACGAACATCCGCGGCCTCGGCAGCGACTGGGGCGCGTGGGACAACAAGCGCTACAACGCGACACCCGATTTCGTGTACGGCAAGTTCGACGTGAATCACACGCAGCGCTTCGCGAACGACATGCAGGCCAATGCGCACGTGAGCGGCCAGATCTCGAACTCGCCGCTCGTGTCGAGCGAGCAGTTTGCCGCCGGCGGGATGAACAGCGTGCGCGGCTACATGCAGGCGGAAGACACGGCCGACAGCGGCGTGATCGCGTCGCTGGAGTTGCGCAGCCCGTCGCTGTCGAAGTGGCTCGGCGGCGCGGTCGGCAGCCGGGTGAACGAATGGCGCTTCCATGCATTCTTCGACGCGGCGCACCTGTGGCTGCTGAGCCCGCTGCCGGAGCAGACGTCGCGCTTCAACCTGATGAGCGTCGGCGTCGGCACGCGCCTGCAGCTCATGAAATACGCGAGCGCGGATTTCGAGGCCGGCTGGCCGTTGAAGGCCGGCGTCTACACGCGGCAGTACAGCCCGCGGTTCGATTTCTACGTAAGGCTGGGTTTCTGACGGATTTTTTGATCGTGGCGGGGCGATGCGACGAGCGCGGCGCCCGCTCATTCGGGGAGTGGATCGTGAAGCGAGTCTTGTTTTTCCTGTTGGCGGTGATGCTCGGCGTGCTGCCCGGCATCGCGAACGCATGGTGGCAGAACGACTGGTCGTACCGAAAGGCGATCACGATCGACGCGAGCCCGAAGGGCGCGAACCTCGCGGAATCGGCCGGCCGCGTGCCGCTGCTGATTCGCCTGCATTCGGGCAACTTCCAGTTCGACGGGCTGGCCGACAACGGCGCCGACATCCGCTTCGTCGCGGCCGACGACAAGACGCCGCTGAACTTCCATGTCGAGCAATACGATCCGGTGCTCGGCGTCGCGCTGATCTGGGTCGACGTGCCGAAGCTGCCGGCGGGCGCCGCGGAGTCGATCTGGATGTACTACGGCAACAAGAAGGCGCCGGACGGCGGCAAGCCGGCCGAGACGTTCGACCCCGACTACACGCTCGTCTATCACTTCAACGGCGCGGCCGGCGCCCCGCCGAAGGACGCGACCGCGTACGGCAACCACGCGCAGAACGCGTCGTTCCGCACGATCGAGGACGGCATCGTCGGCAAGGGCGCGCGGTTCGACGGCACGGGGTCGCTGACGCTGCCGGCGAGCCCGTCGCTGAACGTGCCCGCCGGCGGCAGCTTCACGTTCAGCGCGTGGGTCAAGCCGTCGGCGCTCGCGCCGAACACGCTGCTGTACGGCCGCCGCGACGGCGCGAACGCGCTGCTGATCGGCCTCGACAACGGCGTGCCGTTCGCGGAAGTCCAGGGCGCGGCCGGCAATCCGGCGCCGGTGCGCACGCCGGCCGCGTCGCCGGTCGCCGCGAACCAGTGGACGTATGTCGCGGTCACGGCCGACGGCAAGAACCTGACCGTCTACGCGAACGGCAAGCAGGTGTCGCAGGTCGCGGCAACGCTGCCCGCGCTGAACGGCGTGACGACGATCGGCGCGGATGCGCCCGGCGCACCGGCCGGCTTTGCCGCGTATGCGGGCGCGCTCGACGAACTGCGCCTGTCGAAGATCGCGCGTTCGCCCGCCGCGATCGCGGTCGACGCGCTCGCGCAAGGCTCGGAATCGAAGCTGGTCGCGTACGGCGCCGACGAGAAGCAGTCGGGCTTCGGCTTCGGCTACTTCGGCGTGATCGTGCAGTCGGTGACCGTCGACGCGTGGGTCGTGATCACGATCCTGCTCGGGATGGCGCTCGTGTCGTGGATCGTGATGTGGACGAAGGCGCGCTACGTCGGCACCGTCGACAAGGCGAACCAGTATTTCGTGCAGCGTTTCCGCGAAGTGGCCGGGCGTCACCTGGTCGGCCTCGCGCACGTCGACGAAGGCAGCGCGGAAGGGCGGCGCCTGTACCAGTCGTCGCTGTACCGGCTGTACAAGGCCGGCGTGCATGAAATTCACAGCCGCGTGGACGGCAACGGCCGCACGGTGATCACGTCCGAATCGATCGAGGCGATCCGCGCGTCGATGGACGCGACGCTCGTGCGCGAGAACCAGCGGCTGTCGAAATCGATGGTACTGCTGACGATCGCGATCTCGGGCGGCCCGTTCCTCGGCCTGCTCGGCACGGTGGTCGGCGTGATGATCACGTTCGCGGCGATCGCGGCGGCCGGCGACGTGAACGTGAACGCGATCGCACCGGGTATCGCGGCTGCGCTGCTCGCCACCGTCACGGGCCTGTTCGTCGCGATTCCCGCGCTGTTCGGCTACAACTACCTGCTGATCCGCAACAAGAACGTGACCGCGAACATGCAGGTGTTCGTCGACGAATTCGTCACGCGCCTGGCCGAAGCGCATCGCGCGCCCGACCACGCGGTGCTGGCCGACTGACCGCACGCAGGAGACCACCATGCAGGTTCAGGACGACGACAAGCCGTACGACGACATCAACATCACGCCGATGCTCGACCTCGCGTACGTGCTGCTGATCATCTTCATCATCATGACGACCGCGTCGGTGCAGGGCATCAAGGTCGACCTGCCGAAGGCGAGCTCGTCCGCGAGCCTCGCGAAACCGAAGACGAAGGCGATCACGGTCGCCGATTCGGGGCAGGTGTTCCTCGACGCGTATCCGGTGACGATGGACGAGCTCGAAAGCCGCTTGCGCACCGAGAAGGCGACCAATCCGGAATTCCCGATCGTGCTGAAGGGCGACGCGGCCGTGCAATACCAGAAGGTCATGGACGTGCTCGACCTGCTGCGCCGGCTCGACCTGTCACAGGTCGGTCTCGTGACCGGCAAGGCGAAGCAGGGCGGCTGACGCGATGGAAATGACCTACAACGGCGGCCCGCCGCAGAAAGGCCCCGGCCGCTTCGTGAAGCCGGTTGCGATCGCGCTCGTGCTCGCCGGGCTCGCCGCGCTGATCTGGCATTTCGCGGAGGACACCGCGGGCGTGAAGCGCGCGAGCGCGCCGCAGGTGACGACGGTGATCCCGTTGCCGCCGCCCCCGCCGCCGCCGAAGCAGAAGCCGCCGCCCGAGAAGGTGAAGGAAGAGGTCAAGACGCCGGTCGACCGGCCGACGATCGCGCCGAAGCCGTCCGAGGCGCCGAAGCCGTCGGACAACCAGCCGAAGCAGATGACGATGAACGCGCCCGCGCAGGCCGGCACCGACAGCTTCAACATCGGCGCGGGCGACGGCTCGGGCATGGTCGGCAGCGGCGGGGGCGGCAAGTTCGGCAACGCGAGCTATGCGCAGTACATGGTGTACGTGCTGCAGCGTGCGATCGAACAAGACAAGGGCGTGCAGGAGGCCGGCGGCGCGCGGTTCGCCGGCAGCCTGAACCTGTGGATGGATGCGTCGGGGCGGATCACGAAGGTGACGGTCGCGCAGTCGACCGGCGACGCGAAGATCGATGCGGCGGTCGTTGCGGCGGTCGAGGCGCTCGGCAAGGTCGACGAAGTGCCGCCGCCGGCGACGTCGTACCCGGTGCTCGTCAAGCTTCAGGGCCGCAAGCCGGCATGACGATGCGCGAGAGAGACCACGAAAGAATCATGGGGCAGGTTCGTCGTACGGATGCTGCCGGAAAAGAAACGAAAATTGTTCGGAGTGCTTCGATGATTCGGAAGATGAATGGACGGGGCGGGGTGCCCTGCAACGGCGCGCCGCCCGCGCGCCTGTCGCGCGTCGGCGCGGCGGTGCTGACGCTGGGGCTGACGTGCGCGTCCGTCGCACAGGCGCAATCGCTCGAGGCGCAGGCGGCATCGGGGAAGGCCGCGCCGACGGAAAGCGTGGTGATCAACCTGATCAACCTGCTCGTCAAGCGCGGCGTGCTCACGCAGCAGAATGCGAACGAGCTGATCAGCGAGGCGCGCACCGAGGCCGTGCAGGCGCGCGCCGCGCGCGGGTCGGGCGCACCGGTCGTCGCGGGCGGCGTGGTCAATCCGCCGACGCAGCCGGGCGACGTCGCGGTGCCGTACGTGCCGCAACTCGTGCGCGACCAGATCCGCGACCAGGTGAAGCAGGAAGTGATCGCACAGGCGAAGGCCGAGAACTGGGCGCAGCCGAACACGTTCCCCGACTGGGTGTCGCGGATCAAGCTCGACGGCGACCTGCGCGTGCGCGACGAGTATCACTTCTACGGCAGCCGCAACGCGAACAACGTCACGAACTTCGCGGCGATCAACCAGGGCAACGGGTTCGACATCAACCCGAACACCAACACGACGCAGTTGCCGACGCAGAACACCACGCAGAACCGCAACAACCTGCTGCGCTACCGTGCGCGGCTCGGCGTGACCGCGACGCTGTCCGACGAAATGACGGCCGGCATCCAGCTCGCGAGCGGCAACGACAACGGGCCGGTGTCGACCACGGCCACCGCCGGCGGCGGCTTCGCGAAGAAGAACATCTGGCTGAACAAGGCGTTCTTCGCGTACAAGCCGACGCCGTGGCTGAACCTGACGGCCGGCCGCTTCGACAATCCGTTCTTCAAGTCGGACCTCGTGTTCTCCGACGACCTGATGATGGACGGGCTCGCGGCGAACCTGCGCCACGCGTTGCCGTGGAATCCGGACGTCACGTTGTTCGGCACGCTCGGCGTGTTCCCGATCCAGTACACGAGCGAGAACTTCCCGTCGAACAGCACGGACAAGGCCGGCAGCGACACGAAGTGGATGTTCGGCGCGCAGTTCGGCGCCGACTGGAAGATCGACGCGAAGAACCGGCTGCGTGGCGCGGTCGCGTACTACGACTTCCAGAACATGCGCGGCACGCTGTCGTCGCCGTGCGCGCTGTATCTCGGCGCGACCAACTGCAGCACCGACAACGAGGCGCCCGCGTTCATGCAGGGCGGCAACACGCTGATCGCGCTGCGCAACATCGTGCAGAACCCGAACCTCGCGCCGGGGATGACGCCGCAGCCGCAGCTCTTCGGGCTCGCGTACAACTACCGGCTGCTCGACCTGAAGGCGCAGTGGGATACCGTCGTGGCCGACCGCTTCAAGCTGCGCCTGGACGGCGAATACGTGCGCAACCTCGCGTACAACGACAACAAGGCGTTCGCGGCGGCGTCGCTGCCGGTCAACAACTACGAAGCGACGTCGGTGAATGCGACGCGCGCCGACTATCGCAGCGGCCCGAACGGCTTCCTCGCGAAGGCGACGGTCGGCGAGCCGGAGCCGCGCGAGAAGGGCCAGTGGAATTTCTCGATCGCGTACAAGTACCTGCAGCCGGACGCCGTGCTCGACGCGTTCAACGATCCCGATTTCCATCTCGGCGGCACCAACGCACGCGGCTACGTGATCGGCGCAGCCTATGCGGTCGCGCGCGACACGTGGGTGTCGGCCCGCTACCTGAGCTCGAAGGAAGTGTACGGGCCGCCGGTGTCGATCGACGTGCTGCAGATCGAGCTCAATGCTCGCTTCTGACCGGAGCCGCGCATGAATACGATCACTCGCACGATGCCGGCGGCGGCCGTCGCCGCCGCGCTGCTGTTCGCGGCCGTCGGCGCGCACGCGCAGAGCATCGAGGACAAGCTGCGCAGCCAGTTGCGCTCGACCGTGCAGGAGCTGCGCCAGTTGCAGGACAGCCAGGCGCAGTTGCAGAGCGACAAGGCGGCGGCCGAGAAGCAGCGCGACGATGCGCTCGCCCAACTGAAGGCGATGCAGGGCCAGCTTGCAGCGGCGCGCGGCGACTCGGGCGCCGAGGCGGCCGCGAAGCGCGCGCTCGCGCAGGAGCGGGCCGGCCGCGAGCAGGACGCGAAGTCGCTCGCGAAATACAAGGCGTCCTATGAGGACTTGCTCGCCGTGTCGCGCGCCCGCGATGCGCAGCACGCGCAACTGCAGAAGGACGTCGCCGCGCGTGACACGCAACTGAAAACCTGCCAGGCACACAATGCCGAGCTGTATCGCGTCGGGCACGAGATTCTCGATGCGTACGAGCATGTCGGGATCGGCACGTTCCTCGCGTCGAGGCAGCCGTTCGCACAGTCGGCTCGCGTGAAGTACGACGATCTCGCGCAGCGCTACGGCGATGCGTTGTATGCGGGAAAGTACGATCCGGCCGCGCGTGCGGCCGCCACGGCACCCGCACCGGAATCGGCATCGGCATCGGCGGCGAGCGCACCGTGAGCGCGTCGCGCGATGCCGCACAGGAATCCATCGATTCGTCGAACAGGAGGAACCTCGACATGCAGGACAAGCAACCGAACGCCGGCGCCGAACGCGCGGCACACGATGCGCCGATCGAAGCGATCAGCGCGGACCATCTGGCCGACGTGCTGCGCCGTGCCGGCTACCGCGTGACGGCCGCCGAGCAGAACGGCTCGGTGCAACTGATGAGCGCGAGCCAGGGCATCGGCTTCGCGGTGCGCTTCGGCAACCCGGCGGCGCCGCTCGCGCCGCAGGGCGCCGACACGCCGCTCGCCGCGCTGCCGTACATCGACTACACGCTGTCGTGCGTGCTGCAAGTGCAGGGCGAATTGCCGGCCGAACTCGTCGCGGACTGGAACCGCACCAAGCGCTTCGCGCGTCTTGCGAGCCACGGGCAGTTTCTTGCGCTGGAGATGGACGTCGTCGTCGCGGGCGGCGTGTCCGAGCGCTATCTGCGCTCGACGGTCGAGCTGTGGGATCGGTTGATCCAGGAATTCCTGCTGCACCTGCGCAACCGCCCCGCGATGGCCGAGCAGGAAGCGGCGGCGCGGGCGGCGGCCGGCGAGCCGCGCGCCACGGCCGCCTCCGTCGAAGCGGCCGCGCAATCGTGATCGTCGCGCACCGGCTCGGTGCCGCGCTGCGCGCGTGGCTGCCGGGCCGCACGCGAGCCGACGCGACGGCCGCGGGTGACGCGCCTGTCGCGTGGCGCACGTACGCGCAACACGTCGCGCAGTGGCTGCAGACGGCGCTCGATGGCGACGATGCGGCCGCGGGCCGACTGCGCGCGGACATCGAACGTTGGGCCGACGCGCGGGCCGATGCCGGCGACGACGGGCCCGTGCTGCCGGTGCGCGCATGGCTCGACCGGCGCGGGCGGGTGACGCGGGTCGACAGCGCGGCGGCCGGGCAGGCGGTGCTCGACGCCGCACTGCACGCAGCGTTTGCCGGCAGGGAGATCGGCATGGCGCCGCCACGCGGGATGACGCAACCGCTCGTGCTGCGTGTGGCGCTGACGGACGCACGCTGATACGGCGTCCGTATTTGAAAGAAGCAATCAAAAGGGCAGTCGAACGATGATGACGAAGATGAAGATGCTGGCAATGGTGGCGGGCGCTCTCGCGCTGGGCGTGCCGCTCGCGGCATGCGCGCAGGACGACGTGATCGCGAACGCCGCGCAGGCGTCGGTCACGCAGGCCGACATCGCCGGGCTGTTGAAGACCGTGAGCGCGGAAGGGCGCGAGCGCCTCGCGGCCGATCCCGCGGCGCTGGACCAGGTCGTGCGCTCGACGCTCGCGCAGAAGGCCGTGCTGGCCGAGGCGAAGTCGAAGGGCTGGGACCGGCAGCCGCAGGTGCAGGCAGCCGTCGAGCAGGCGCAGCGCGAAATCGTCGTGCGCAGCTATCTCGCGTCGGTGAATGCGCCGCCGGCCGACTATCCGTCGGACACGGAGCTCCAGTCGGCCTACGACAAGAACCGCGCGGCGTTCACCGCGCCGCGCGCGCTGCACGTCGCGCAGATCTATGTCGCGGTGCCGCCGAACGCGGATGCCGCGACGCTCGACAAGGCGCGCAAGCAGGCCGCCGATCTCGCGAGCCGCGCGCGCAACGGCGATTTCGCGGCGCTGGCGAAGGCGAACTCGCAGGACAAGGCGAGCGCCGCGAACGGCGGCGATCTCGGCTTCGTGCCCGAGCAGCTGATGGTGCCGGCGGTCCGTCAGGCCACCGACGCGTTGAAGCCGGGCCAGGTCTCCGCGCCGATCCAGACACCGGCCGGTTTTCACGTCGTGAAGCTGATCGAGATACGCGCGGCCGCGCCGCGTCCGCTGGCCGACGTGAAGGAGCAACTGCGCGCGATGCTGCGCGCACAGCGCACGCAGCAGAATGCCCAGGCGTATCTCGCGAAGCTGGCTGCGAACGCCCCGATCAACGAAGACGCGCTGAAGAAAGCGCTCGCGTCGGCCCGGTAGGCGCGCTCATGGCCACGCTCCGTTCGACGCCGCGCGTCGAGGCGCCCGACGCGCGTACGTCGGGGCGTCGTCGCTCCGCCGCCGCCTCCGACCGTCCGCGCATGCCGAAGGCGAACCCGTGGCCGGGCCGGCCCGGCGAGTGGCCGACGCATTGTCCGCTGTGCTTCGGCGCGCTGGAGCCGCTGCCCGGCGCGGGCGGCTATGCGCGGCACCGCAGCGCGCGATGTTCCGCGCAGTGCGTGCTCACCACACGCCAGTATCAACCGGAGGAGCCGACGATTCGCGGCTCGCGCGACGTGCAGGTCGCGGCTCGTCATCGGGACCGTTTCATCGCGCAGTGGCCGCGGCATTACGCGCTGATGCGACGCGCGTGGCCCGCGCTCACGATCGGGCGCTTCATCGCGGTGATCTCGTGCGCGGATGTCGCGGATCTCTGGTCGTACCGGACGTTGCGCGACGACGATCTCGCCGCCGTGCTGCTCGTCCTGGCCGGTTTCCTGCGCGTGCCGGATGCGTCGGGCGCCGCTGCGCCGGGCGTCCGTATGCCCGGAGCCGGTACGCCCGGAGCCGGTATGCCGGGTGCCCGTATGCCTGCTGCCGGTACGCCGGTCGACGATGCGCGCCCGCCAGCCGTTCGCTGGGTGCGCTTCTGGTTCGACGCGAGCGTGCGCGACGTCGGCGATTTGTGGACGGCCGGCAACGACGCGGCGCCGCTGTTTCGCGTCGACTACCGGGAGCCGCTCGTCACGCCGTATCCGACCGGCGCGCAAGTGCACGCATGGCAGCCGGTCGACGGCATGCGCGAGGCATGGGCGCGGCATGTCGATGCGGGCGAACCGGCCGTCGACGCAGCCGATCGCGCGGCGTTCGGGCGCTTCCTGGCCCGTGCGCCGGCGGCCGGCACGGGAGCATGACGGCATGCGCGCGATGGCGTCGTTACCGATGGAGGCGCGGATGAAGCGGCGACGAAACGGCATCGCGGCGGCGATCGTCTGCCTGCTGCTGGCGGCCGGCGCGCATGCGCAGGGCGGCCGCGCGGCGGCGACCGAGCCCGGCTCGGCCGCGAAGCCGGTGTGCGTCGACGCGGAAGTCGACGGCAAGCGCGCGCTGTCGTACGACTGCCTGAGCGAACAACTGAAGCCGAAGGCCGAGCCGCAGGCGGGCGCGTTGCAAACGGATTCGGAGCGGCTGTCGAAGCAGCCGTCGAACCGTCTCGGCACGTTCAACCTGTCGACCGAGCGGAATCGCTTCGGCGCGAACTGGGGCAAATCCGTGACGCCGCAACGGCCGAATGCGCCGGTTGCCGTGCCGCCGAAGTGAAGCGCTCGTGCAGCCGCCGCACGCGAACGGTGCGGCGGACCAACGGTTGGGGAACGGGCATGGGCCGGTGGCGCACCGGCGCGAACCGACGAGGAGCAGCAACGTGAAATCGGGCAAGCACATCGGCAGCGGGGCGGCGCTCGCGGCCGGGCTCGCTGTGACGCTCGCCTGCGCATGCGGCGCGGCCACCGGCGCCGAGCGCGCGGTGCAGGGGGCCGGCACGCCCACGGTTGCGCTGCCGAACTTCGCGGCGCTCGTGCGGCGCGTCGGGCCGGCGGTCGTCAACATCAGCGTCACGCGCGAAGTCACGCAGATGGGGATCCAGTTGCCGCCCGGCATCGCGCCCGATCATCCGCTCGCGCCGTTTCTCGCGCGGCGCGTGATCGGCAACCGCGAGGAGGTGAGCCTCGGCTCCGGCTTCATCGTGAGCGCGGACGGCGTGATCCTGACCAACCGGCACGTGGTCGGCGACGCGCTCGCCATCGACGTGAAGCTGACCGACAAGCGCCAGTTCAAGGGGCGCGTGATCGGCAGCGATCCCGTATCCGACGTCGCGGTGATCCGCATCGACGCGCACGATCTGCCGGTCGTCGCGACCGGCGACCCGGCGCGCATCGAAGCCGGCGACTGGGTGATGGCCATCGGGTCGCCGTACGGGTTCGCGAATACGGTCACGCAGGGCATCGTCAGCGCGAAATCGCGTTCCCTGCCCGGCGAGCAGGCGATTCCGTTCATCCAGACCGACGTGCCGATCAATCCCGGCAATTCGGGCGGCCCGCTGTTCGACCTGAGCGGCCGCGTGATCGCGATCAACTCGATGATCTTCTCGAAGACGGGCGGCTACCAGGGGCTCGCGTTCGCGATTCCGATCGACATCGCGCTCGACGTGAAGGATCAGTTGCTGCGCACCGGCAAGGTCACGCGCGGCCGGCTCGGCGTGGCCCTGCAGGAAGTGAGCCAGGCGCTCGCGCGTTCGTTCGGCCTCGCGAGCCCGGACGGCGCGCTGATCACGATGATCGAGCCGGACGGCCCGGCCGCGCGCGCGGGCCTGAAGGCGGGCGACGTCGTGCTCGCGGTCGACGGCAAGCCGGTCGCGGAATCGGCGGATTTGCTCGGCATGGTTGCGGCCATGCGGGCGGGCCGGCAAACCGATCTGCTCGTGTGGCGCGCGGGCCGGGCGATGCACGTGATCGCGACGGTCGGCGCGTTCGACAGCGGCACGGCGTCGGCGGGCGGCGAACAGGGGCCTGCGCGGTTCGGGCTCGCGCTGCGGGCTGCGACGGAGCAGGAGCGCCAGCGGCTCGGCGTCGGCCAGACCCTCGTCGTCGAGCAGGCGAGCGGCCAGGCGGCGCGCGCGGGGTTGCAGCCCGGCGATGCCGTGCTGTCGGTCAACGGCGTGCCGGTCGCGAGCATCGGCGCGCTGATGGCCGGAATCGATGCCGCGCACGGCAACGTCGCGCTGCTGGTGCAGCGTGGCGGCACGCGGCTGTATGTGCCGATCGAGATCGGCCGGGCGGATTCGTCGTCGAAACGGGAGGCGGGATGAAGCGAATGCGCAAGCAGCGCGCATCGGGATGGCTGGGGGCGATCGTCGTCGCGTCGGTGCTGGCCGCGGGCGTGGCCCCGGCCCCGGCCGTCGCGCAGACGGCCGACGTGCCGCAAGCGTGGATCCGCTACGGCCAGCTCGCCGGGCAGCAGTTCCAGACGTGGCTCGAAGCGGACGGCGACGCGGCCGACCGGCTCCACCGCTATCTCGAGACGCGCGTGCTGAACGCGCGCGCCGATGCGCCGCCGCCCGCGATCGTCGTGCGTGCGTGGATCGGCGCGAACGGCGTCGTCACGCGCGTCGAATTCGCGTCGCTCGGCGATCCGGACGCGGACGCGACGCTGCGACAACTGCTGACGGCCGGCCCGCTGACCGAGCCGCCGCCGCCGGACATGCTGCAGCCGTTGCGCGTGCGCCTGCGGCTCGCGCCCAATCCCGACGCGGCGGCGGCCGCACCGGCGTCGGCGGCGCGCATGCCGTGACGTGCCGGGCCGGGTAGAGATCGACGGATATCGTAATAAGATATGAAGAGATCGCATCGGCGGGACAATGACGTCCCGCTTTCCTGAGAGGAGCTATCCGTGCAACTGACCCAGTTAGGCGGGCATGTCGCCCAATCCGGCATCGCCGAGCGGCAAAAACACGCGCAAGCATTGATGTTCGGGATGGCGAACATCGACGAGTACGTGTCCGGCGGCGTGTGCTACGACGCCGCGGCGTATGTCCGGTATCTGCTGCGCGCCGACACGATGATCGCGCCCGGTGTGCTGCTCGACACGATCGGTCAGCTGTGGAAGACGCGCTTCAACTTCGAGACCGGCGATCAATGGGACGGACGCGCGAGCATTCCGGCGGGCACCGCGGTCGGTTTCGCCCGCGGCGGCAATGTCTTTCACGCCGCGATCGCCGTGGGCGGCACCCGGATCCGCGGGATCAACGGCGGCCTGCTGGGCGCCGGATGGCTGCATCCTGTCGATCTGGCACGGGTGCTGCAGCCGGATCCGGCCGGCGGCTTTACGTACGACCGCACGACCATTCGCGTTTATCTGTCGCGCCTGTAGGCCGTCGGGCGTCGAATCTCGCGCCGTTTCCGCCGTGACCCGTTGGCGGCCGCGCGCCGGCGCCGCGCGGCCGCTTTCCCGCCGTTCGGCGATATCCGCATGGCGTCGCGCCGTCCAACGCTGCTATCCTCTCGACCTTGAGTGACGCGTCATCGCGGCGTGGGCGCGCATGCCGCCTCGCGGCGCCGTGCACCGGTGCGAGCCATGCGCGCACTGAGGTAGCATGACCGAATATCCACGACGATCGATGACCTGTTTCGTGACCGACTTCCTTCCGTCCATGTCCACATGGTCAAGACAACGATGAGCGATGCACCCGATCCGGCTGCGCCCGGCGACGACGAGCCGTCCGGCGGCGCGTCGTCGTATCTGGTGCCCGGCCTCGAACGCGGGCTGCGAATCCTCGCCGAATTCTCCGCGCGCGAGCCGGTGCTCGGCGCGCCCGAGCTGTCGAAGCGCATCGGCATTCCGCGCACGACCACGTTCCGCCTGCTGCAGACGCTCGAAGCGCTCGGTTTTCTCGAACGCGTGAACGGCGATCGCTATTTCCGGCTCGGCGTCGGCGTGCTGCGGCTCGGCTTCGAATACCTGAATTCGCTCGAACTGACCGATCTCGGCGCGCCCGTGCTCGAACGGCTGCGCGATTCCACCGGCCTGTCGACGCACCTGCTGATCCGCGACCAGCGTGACGTGGTGTTCGTCGCGAAGGCGCAGAGCAATGCGTCGATGTTCGGTTCGGTGAAGGTGCACGTCGGCACGCGCCTGCCCGCGCATGCGACCGTGCACGGCCACGTGCTGATGGGCGACCTGACGCGCGACGCGTTGCGGCAGCTCTATCCGGAGAAGAAACTCGAACAGTTCACCGAGCGCACGCCCGGTACCGTGGACGAACTGTACGAACGCGTGCGTCATTACGCGCGGCTCGGCTACGCGGTCAGCGAGGCGGCGTTCGAGAGCGGCATTTCGGCCGTGACCGCGCCCGTGCGCGATCACTCGGGCTCCATCGTCGCGGCGATCACCGCGACGGTGCCGCGCTCGGAGATCGGCGACGCCGGCGAGAAGGAGCGGCTCGTCGAAGCCGTGTGCGGCGCGGCGGTCGACCTGTCGCAACGGCTGAACTATCGGCCGCTCGAAAGCGACCCGACGTTCGCGCATGCGCGCCACAAGGTCGCGATGTTCTGATCCACCGAACGAGCCGCATCGCGCGGCTTCGCCGATCGCCGGCAACCCGTCGCCAACGAGAAAGAGCAGCCCGCGGGCTGCTCTTTTCGTTTGCGGCACCGGGGCAACCGCGTCCGCCGTCGCTCAGAACGAGTGGTGGATGCCGGTCAGCACGATCACCTGGTTCGCGGTGCTCGACGTGCCGGCCGTGAAGAACGCGGCCTTGGCGCCACCCGAACCGTGTTCGTAAAGCACGTTCGCATACAACTGCGTGCGCTTCGACAACGCGTAGATGTCGCCGAGTTCGACCTGAGTCCAGCGGCGGCCGGCCAGCGTCGTGGTCGCCGCGCCGCCCGCGATCGTGTTGAACGCGCTGCTGCGGTAGTTCACGCCCGCGTCGTAGCTCTGGAACGTGTCGGAAAACCCGTTCGACTGCATCTTCACGCGCGTGTAGAGGCCGTGCACGAGGAAGTCGCCGATCTGGTACGACGCGCCCGCGCCGATGTTCTCGACCTTGTTCGCGAGGTAGCCGTTCGCGGTGTTCTGCCCCTGGAACGACGCGATGCCCGTCTGGCCGATCAGGATCGAGCGGTCGTGCTCGTTCGAGTAGACGGCCGACGCCTTGAACGGCCCGTTCGCATAGTTCAGCGCGACGCCGACCGATTTGCCGGTCGAGAAATTCGTCGTGTTGCCGAGCGCGAGCGTCGCCGCGGCCGAGAAGCCCGCGACGCTCGGCGAACGGTACTTGACCGCGTTGTTGTACGGCACGTTGCCGGTCGCGGCGAGCCCGTCGATGTTGCCCGGGTGGAACGCGTACCAGCTCATCGCGAGGTACGCGGTGCTGAGTGGATCGAGATAGTCGAACGCCAGCGGCGTCTGGCGGCCGAGCGTCAGCGTGCCGTAGCGCTCGGCGCTGAGGCCGACGAACGCCGCGCGGTTCCAGATCGTGTTCGCGGTCGCGAACTGGCCGTTGTTCGTATAGAAGCCGTTCTCCAGCTGGAAGATCGCCGACAGCCCGTTACCGAGATCTTCCTTGCCTTTCAGGCCCCAGCGATCGGGCTGCGTATTGCCCTGGATCATCGCCCACTTCGCGTGGCCGCCGACGTTGTTCACGTACGCGACACCCGCATCCAGGCTGCCGTACAGCACCACGCTGCTCTGCGCCCACGCGCCCGACACGGCGCCCATTCCGATGACTGCCGCTGCTACCGCATGCTTGACCATTTTGTCTCCTGACTCTCCAACCTGATGAAAACGTGTTGTGACGGGGCTGCGCAGGGACGGCCGGCCGTCGCGCATGTTCATCGCCGAGTGGGCATTTTTATGTTCCATACAAGGAACAATGTGCCTCTAGTGGAATGAAGTATAGAGGTGTCCGACGGGTGATCAAAAATAAATTTATCGGGCCGGATGGGGTGGGCGCTGATCTGAAACATGGGCTCGAGAATCCTGAAAAACGGACTTAAATCCCCGCAACCAAACAAAAAATCACATTTGACGAGGTAGGCCGCGACGATCGTCGACCCGCCGGTCGGTGTTTTCCCTAGGACATGCAGCTTTTTGTTTTACTCGAGGAAGCTCGCTCCTATAATCACCATCCATAAACTGTTGTTCCTGATATGGAACAAACCGAGAGTCGATCAGAAGGAAGGGTGCGAGATGTCTGAGCAATGGATTTGCGCCGGTCACGCCGGCGCGCTGTCGGAAGACACGCCGATCGAGTTCAAGCGGACCGACGGCGTGGAAATCGGGATCTACCGCGTCGGCGACGACGTGTATGCGCTCGAGAACGTGTGCCCGCATGCGTACGCGCTGCTGACGCAGGGGTTCGTCGACGAAGGCACGGTCGAATGCCCGCTGCACGAGGCCGTGTTCGACATCAAGACGGGCGAATGCCTGAAGGGGCCGGGCGGACGTGCGCTGAAGCAGTACGCGGTGCGCCTCGCCGGCGAGGAAATCCAGATCAAGGTGGAATGACATGAAAGAAGCGACCGTCAACTTCAATCCCTTCCTGAAGCCGTGGGTGGCGCCGCAGCCGAACAACGTCGCGGGCAAGGGGCAGATCGAGATCCCCGGCCAGGTCGAGAACCAGGTCTGGCAGAACCGCAAGGCCGAACCGACCCAGTACGAGAACGACCTCGGCGATGCGCTCGAACGCGTGTTCGAGAGCGGCGCGACCGAGCTGGACGATGTCGTCGCGGGCCTGAACCGCATCGGCTTTCGCGCGCCGGACGGCACCGCGTGGACTGCCGAGCGCTTTCGCGCCGAAATGGCCTCGCTGGCGGAATGAGCGCGCGCGCCGCGTGACCGCCGACCCGACGACAACCGCATCCGGAGCACACTGATGACGTCCCCCGCACAATACGAAGCCCAACGCGACCCGGTCCGCGATTACCTCGACCGCGGCATCAAGAATTACTGGTATCCCGTCGCGCCGAGCTGGCAGGTGTCGAACGCACCCGTCGGTCTCACGCGCCTGTCCGAGCAGATCGTGCTGTGGCGCGATCACGAAGGCAAAGTCCATGCGCTGGAAGATCGCTGCCCGCACCGCGGCGCGCGCCTGTCGCTCGGCTGGAACCTCGGCGGCAACATCGCGTGCTGGTATCACGGCATCGAAGTCGACGGCGGCGGCACGGTCAACCGCGTGCCGGCCGTGTCGAACTGTCCGCTCGAAGGCATGAAGTGCGTGAAGTCGTATCCGGTCGAAGAGAAGGCCGGCGCGATCTTCCTGTGGTTCGGCGACGAAGCGCACGGCGAGCCGGCGCCGCTGAACCTGCCGGAAGAGCTCGTGGCCGACGAATACGGCCACTTCCTGTGCGTGTCGAACTGGAAGTGCAATTACCAGTACGCGATCGACAACGTGATGGACCCGATGCACGGCGCCTACCTGCACGCGACGTCGCACTCGATGGCCGAAGGCGACAAGCAGGCCGACATGCGCGTGCGCAAGACGGATACGGGCCTGATGTTCGAGAAGATCGGCCAGCGCGACGTGAACTTCGACTGGGTCGAGCTCGGCGAAACGGGCTGCCTGTGGATGCGCCTCGCGATTCCGTACAAGCAGAAGTTCGGCCCCGGCGGCAACTTCGGGATCATCGGCTTCGCGACGCCGGTCGACGGCGACCACTGCCAGGTCTATTTCTGGCGTACCCGCAAGGTCAGCGGCTGGCAGCGCGACGTGTGGCGCTTCATGTACCGCAACCGTCTCGAAGGCTTGCACTGGGACGTGCTCGAACAGGACCGCTACGTCCTCGAAAGCCTCGCGCCGCATGCGCGCGATCACGAATACCTGTACCAGCACGACGTCGGCATCACGCGCGTGCGCCGGATGCTGCGCCAGCGGGCGCAGGAGCACCTGTCCGCGCTCGACGCGCATCGTGCGGCACGCGCCGCTGCGGAGCCCGCGAATGGCTGAGCGCGCTCCGGTCGTGGCGCTGCCCGGTCGCCGCGTGCTCGTCACGGGCGGCGCGCGCGGTCTCGGCGCCGCATTCGTGAAGGCGCTGGTCGAAGCGGGCGCGCAGGTCGCGTTCGGCGACGTGCTGGCGGAAGAGGGCCGCGCGCTGGCCGCGCAGCTCGCCCGCGCCGGCCACACCGCGCATTTCTTCGCACTCGACCTCGCCGACCCGGCCAGCATCGACGCATTCGTCGCGCAGGGCGCGGCGGCGCTCGGCGGTATCGACGCGCTGATCAACAACGCGGCGATCACGAACTCGGGCGGCAAGCTGTCGACGGAGCTCGACGTGTCGACGTGGGACGCCGTGATGAACGTGAACGTGCGCGGCGTGTGGCTCGTCAGCAATGCGGCGTTGCCGCACCTCGCGCAGTCGGGCCGCGGCGCGATCGTGAATCTGGCATCGGACACCGCGCTGTGGGGCGCGCCGAAGCTGCTCGCGTACGTCGCCAGCAAGGGCGCGGTGATCGCGATGACGCACGCGCAGGCACGCGAGTTCGGCGCGCATGGCGTGACGGTCAACGCGATCGCGCCGGGGCTCACCGAAGTCGAGGCGACGGCGTACGTGCCGGCGGAACGCCACGCGTTCTACCTGCAGGGCCGCGCGCTCGCACGCGCGCAGGTGCCCGACGACGTGACGGGCCCCGTGCTGTTCCTGCTGTCGGACGGCGCGCGCTTCGTGACGGGTCAATTGCTGCCGGTGAACGGCGGCTTCGTGATGAATTGAATCGAAGTTTTCACTCGCAATGAAGGAGAGGACGATGGCGGACGCCGATCTCGAACGCAAGTCGTGGGACCAGCCGGAAGGCGCAAGCTTCAACGACTGGATGGAAGGGCGTGTCGCGCGCTATGCGACGCGGCGCTACGACTGGGACGCGCTGAAGTTCCAGGCCGACTACGACCCGAAGTACCGCCGTGCGCAGATGCGCTATGTCGGCACGGGCGGCACGGGCGTCGCGAAAGACGTCAACACGGTGCCGGCCGGCAACTTCACGTTCTCGACGATGGTCATCCCGGCCGGCAACATCGGGCCGAGCCATATCCATGTCGACGTCGAGGAAATCTTCTTCGTGCTGCGCGGCAAGATGAAGGTGATCTGCGAGCGCGATGGCGAGACCTGGGAAGCGATCCTCGGCGAGCGCGACCTGATCTCGGTGCCGCCGGGCGTGTATCGCACGGAAATCAACATCGGCGAGGAAGACGCGCTGATGTGCGTGATGCTCGGTTCGCCGAAGCCGATCACGCCGACGTATCCGCCCGATTCGCCGCTCGCGAAGATCAAGCGTTGAGACGGAGCGGGTGAAGCAATGCGTGTCATCGACAAACGTGAACGCGACCGCACCGCGGCCTTCGCCGCGCTGCTCGGGCAGTTTCCCGAGCAGCGTTGCGCAGCCGGCGCGGCGGGCACGATCGGCTACCGCGAGGCCGGCGCGCAGCATGCGGGCCGCGCGCTGCCCGTCGTGCTGCTGCACGGGATCGGCTCGGGCGCCGCATCGTGGGTCCGCCAGCTCGACACGCTCGGCGCGTCGCGACGCGTGCTTGCGTGGGATGCGCCCGGTTACGGCGTGTCGACGCCCGTGCACGGCGCGTCGCCAGCCGCCGCCGATTACGCGGCATCGCTGAACGCATGGCTCGAGGCACTCGGCATCGAACGCTGCGTGCTGGTCGGTCATTCGCTCGGCGCGATCGTCGCGGGCGGGTTGGTCCGCGTGATGCCCGCGCGCATCGCCGGCCTGCTGCTGATCTCGCCCGCGGGCGGTTACGGAAGCGCACCGGCCGACACGCGCGAATCGCGCCGCGACGCGCGTCTCGCGATGCTCGCGGAACTCGGCCCGGCCGGGCTCGCCGAGCAGCGCAGCGGCAACATGCTGTCCGGTTTCGCGAACGAGGAGGCACGGGCGTGGGTGCGCTGGAACATGGCGCGCATCGTGCCGGCCGGCTACGCGCAGGCCACGCATCTGCTCGCGAACGCCGATCTCGCGGCCGATCTCGCCGGCTTCCGCGGCCGCACGGCCGTGGCCGTCGGCGCGAACGACGCGATCACGCCGCCCGCCGCGTGCGAGCGGATCGCCGCGGCCGCGCATGTCGGGCTGCAGGTGATTCCGCAGGCCGGGCATGCGGGTTACGTGGAGGCGCCGGCCGCTTATTCGGCGCTGATCGATGCGTTCTGCCGTCAGTGCGATACGCAGTGGGGAATGGCATGAGCGAACCGCTGCAACGAAACGCATCCGAAAGCGCGAAGGCCGAAGCCAGCTACGTGGTGCCGGGCCTCGAGCGCGGGCTGCGCATTCTCGCCGAATTCTCGCCGCGCGAGCCCGTGCTCGGCGCGCCCGAGTTGTCGAAGCGGCTCGGCATTCCGCGCACGACGGTGTTCCGTCTGCTGCAGACGCTCGAATCACTCGGCTTTCTCGAGCGCGCGGACAAGGATCGCAACTACAAGCTCGGCGTCGCCGTGCTGCGGCTCGGCTTCGAATATCTGAGCTCGCTGGAGCTGACCGATCTCGGCCTGCCGGTGATCGAGAGCCTGCGCGATGCGACCGGCTTCACGACGCACATCGTGATCCGCGACGGCCGCGACGTGGTGTTCGTCGCGAAGGCGCAGAGCCAGTCGCCGGTGTTCAGCTCGATCCGCGTGAACGTCGGCACACGGCTGCCCGCGCACGCGACGACGCATGGCCACGTGCTGATGGGCGACCTGTCGCTGAAGGAGCTGCGTGCGCTGTATCCGGAAGGCGCGCTGAGCCGGATGACGAGCGCGACGCCGGAAACGGTCGATGCGTTGTACGAAGTGATCCGCGAAGATGCGCTGCGCGGCTACGGCGTCAGCAATTCGTCGTTCGAGCGCGGGATCTCGGTCGTCACGGCGCCGGTGCGCAACGAGACGCAGCGGATCGTCGCGTGCATCACGGTGACGGTGCCGCGTCCGGAGATCGACGCGGCGCTGATCGCCGACGGGCTGATCGACAAGGTGCAGCGCGCGGCGGCGGAATTGTCGCGGCGGCTCAATTACCGCTCGGATGACGAGCACACGTTTCTCAAGGCTTTAGGACTCCGATGATCCAGATCGATCTGACCGGGCAGGTGGCGGTGGTGACGGGCGGTTCGTCCGGCATCGGCCTCGCGACGGCCGAACGGTTCCTGCAGGCGGGCGCGTCGGTCGCGATTTGCGGCCGCGACGGCGACCGTCTCGCACGCGCCGAGGCGATGCTGCGCGACAAGTACGCCGATGCGCAACTGCTGGCCACGCGCTGCAACGTGCTCGACGAAACCGACGTGACCGGCTTCGCGCAAGCGGTGTCCGCGCGTTTCGGCCGCGCCGACATGCTCGTCAACAACGCCGGCCAGGGCCGCGTATCGACCTTCGCCGACACGACCGACGACGCGTGGCGCGAAGAACTCGAACTGAAGTACTTCAGCATCATCCGCCCGACGCGCGCGTTCCTGCCGCTGCTGCGCGACGCGCAGGCGCCGACGATCACCTGCGTGAATTCGCTGCTCGCGTTGCAGCCGGAGCCGCACATGGTCGCGACGTCGTCGGCGCGTGCCGGCGTGCTGAGCCTCGTGAAGTCGCTCGCGACCGAACTGGCGCCGCAGCGCATCCGCGTGAATTCGATCCTGATCGGCATCGTCGAGTCGGGGCAGTGGCGCCGCCGCTACGACACGCAGGCGCAGCCCGGCGAAAGCTGGGAAGACTGGACGGGCGCGCTCGCCCGCAAGAAGAACATTCCGCTGAATCGCTTCGGCAAGCCCGACGAGGCCGCCTGGGCGCTTTTTTATCTCGCAACGTATCTGTCGTCCTACACGACGGGCAGCCATATCGACGTTTCTGGAGGCTTTGCACGCCATGTCTGAAAAAACCACGGTCGGCGAGCTGATTGCCGCCTTTCTCGAGCAGTGCGGCGTGAAAACCGCATTCGGTGTCATCTCGATCCACAACATGCCGATCCTCGACGCGATCCACTCGCGCGGCAACATCCGGTATGTCGGTGCGCGCGGCGAAGCGGGGGCGTTGAACATGGCCGACGGGCTGGCCCGCGTGTCGGGCGGCCTCGGCGTCGCATTCACGAGCACGGGCACGGCGGCGGGCAACGCGGCCGGCGCGATGGTCGAGGCGCTGACGGCCGGCACCGCGCTGCTGCACGTGACGGGTCAGATCGAGACGCCGTACCTCGACCAGGATCTCGCGTACATCCACGAAGCGCCGGACCAGCTGTCGATGCTCGACTCGATCTCGAAGGCGGCGTTCCGCGTGCGCACGGTCGAAACCGTGCTGCCGACGATCCGCGAAGCCGTGCGCATCGCGCAGACCGCGCCCACGGGCCCCGTGTCCGTCGAGATCCCGATCGACATCCAGGCGGCCGAAATCGAATGGCCGGAAGATCTCGCACCGGCACACGTCGCGGTGCGCGAGCACGACGAAGCCCGCGTCGCGAAGCTCGCCGACGCCCTCGCGGCCAAGCGCCGCCCGCTGCTGTGGCTCGGCGGCGGCGCGCGTCACGCACGCGCGGAAGTCGAACGCCTCGTGAAGCTCGGCTTCGGCGTCGTGACGAGCGTGCAGGGCCGCGGCGTACTACCCGAAGATCATCCGGCGACGCTCGGCGCGTTCAACGTGCACGCGTCGGTCGAAGCGTTCTACAAGACCTGCGACGCGCTCGTCGTGGTCGGCTCGCGCCTGCGCGGCAACGAAACGCTGAAGTACAAGCTCGCGCTGCCGCAGCCGCTGTTCCGTATCGATGCCGATGCGCTCGCCGACAACCGCGGCTACCGCAACGCGTTGTTCGTGCACGGCGATTCGAAGCGCGTGCTGGCCGAGCTGGCCGACCGCCTCGAAGGCCGCCTGTCGGTCGATCCGCAATTCGCGGCCGATCTCGCGGCGGCCCGCGAGGCGGCAGTGGCCGACGTGGCGAAGGGCCTCGGGCCGTACAGGAAGCTCGTCGACACGCTGCAGGCCGCCGTCGGCCGCGACTACAACTGGGTGCGCGACGTGACGATCTCGAACAGCACGTGGGGCAACCGCCTGCTGAAGATCTTCGAGCCGCGCTCGGGCGTGCATGCACTCGGCGGCGGCATCGGCCAGGGCATCCAGATGGGCATCGGCGCCGCGCTCGCGGGCGCCGCGGCGAAGACGGTCTGCCTCGTCGGCGACGGCGGCCTGATGGTCAACGTCGGCGAACTCGTCACGGCCGTGCAGGAAAACGCGAACGTGATGATCGTGCTGATGAACGACCAGTGCTACGGCGTGATCCGCAACATCCAGGACGCGCACTACGGCGGCCGCCGCTGCTTCGTGCAACTGCACCAGCCCGATTTCGCGCAGTTCTGCGCGAGCTTCGGCCTCACGCACTACCGGATCACGTCGCTCGACCAGGCCGAAGCGATCGTGCGCGAAGGGCTCGCGAAGGAAGGGCCGGTGATGGTCGAGGTCGACATGCTGTCGGTCGGCTCGTTCGCGTCGGCATTCGCGGGCCCGCCGGTGAAGAAGGAAGCGCCGACGGAGCGCCAGTATGCGTAACGGGCAACAGCGGGCGCATGCCCCCGTCGACGTCGCGATGATCGGCTTCGGCGCGATCGGCGCGGCCGTGTACCACGCGGTCGAGCACGATGCGTCGCTGCGCGTCGCGCACGTGATCGTGCCGGAACACCAGCGCGCGGCGGTGCAGGACGCGCTCGGCGGCGCGGTGGAGGTCGTGTCGTCGGTCGACGCGCTGGCCCGCCGCCCCGAGTTCGCGCTCGAATGCGCGGGCCACAGCGCGCTCGTCGATCACGTCGTGCCGCTGCTGAAGGCCGGCACCGATTGCGCGGTCGCGTCGATCGGCGCGCTGTCCGATCTCGCGTTGCTCGACGCGCTGTCGCAAGCGGCCGACGAGGGCGGCACGACGGTGACGCTGCTGTCCGGCGCGATCGGCGGCATCGACGCGCTGGCGTCCGCGAAGCAGGGCGGCCTCGACGACGTGCTGTACGTCGGGCGCAAGCCGCCGCTCGGCTGGCTCGGCACGCCGGCCGAGGAACTGTGCGATCTGCGCGCGATGACCGAGGAAATGGTGATCTTCGAAGGCACCGCGCGCGACGCCGCGCGGCTGTACCCGAAGAACGCGAACGTCGCGGCGACGGTCGCGCTCGCGGGCCTCGGCCTCGATGCGACGCACGTGCGCCTGATCGCCGATCCGGCGGTCGAGCGCAACGTGCACCGCATCACCGCGCGCGGCGCATTCGGCGAGATGTCGCTGGAAATGAGCGGCAAGCCGCTGCCCGACAACCCGAAGACGTCCGCGCTGACGGCATACAGCGCGATTCGTGCGCTGCGCAACCGCGCGGCCCGCTGCGTGATCTGACCGGACCATCGAGCGTCCGCCCGCGCCACGGCGAGGGCGGATGTGCAGAGACAGATTTGTGGGACTTGTGACATGACTCCTTTCGATACGAGCCTCGTACCCGACGGCGACATCCTGATCGGCGGCGAGTGGCGGCGCGGCCGTGGTGCGCCTTACGCAAGCATCTATCCGGCCGACCAGTCGCTGAACATGGAAGTATCGACGGCGAACGCGGAAGACGCGGCCGACGCAGTCGTGGCGGCCGACGCCGCATGGCGCCGCGCCGACTGGGCCGGGCTGAAGCCGCACCAGCGCGCGCAGGTGCTGTACCGCATCGCGGATCTCATCATGCAGCGCCACGAGGCGCTCGCGCACCTGCAGCGCCGCGACAACGGCAAGCCGATCGGCGAGACGCGCGTGCTGGTGGCCAGCGCCGCGAACACGTTCCGCTATTTCGCGGCCTGCCTCGAAACGCTCGACGAGGAGCTGACGCCGTCGCGCGGCGACTACCTGACGATGAGCGTGTACGAGCCGATCGGCGTGATCGCTGCGATCACCCCGTGGAATTCGCCGATCGCGTCCGACGCGCAGAAGCTCGCGCCGGCGCTGGCCGGCGGCAATGCGGTGGTGCTCAAGCCGGCCGAGGTCACGCCGCTCGTATCGCTCGCGCTGGCGCGCATCTGCGAGGAAGCGGGCGTACCGAAGGGCGTGCTGAGCGTGTTGCCGGGCAAGGGCTCGGTGATCGGCGACGTGCTCGTGCGTCATCCGCTCGTGAAGAAGGTGTCGTTTACCGGCGGCACCGAAGTGGGCCGCGGCATCGCGCGCATCGCGGCCGAGAAGCTGATGCCGGTGTCGCTCGAACTCGGCGGCAAGTCGCCGACGATCGTGTGCGACGACGCCGATCTCGACCACGCGGTCAACGGCGTGCTGTACGGCATCTTCAGCTCGTCGGGCGAAGCGTGCATCGCCGGTTCGCGACTGTTCGTGCAGCGCGCGATATACGACGAATTCATGAAGCGCCTGGTGGCCGGTGCACGCAAGCTGCGCGTGGGCGACCCGACGCGGCCCGACACGCAGATGGGCCCGCTGATCACCGCGAAGCATCGCGAATCGGTCGAACGCTACGTGGCGCTCGGGCTGGAAGAAGGCGGCCGTCTGCTGTGCGGCGGCGAGCGGCCGGCGGGCGACGGGCGCGAGAACGGTTTCTTCTATCAGCCGACGATTCTCGAAGGCTTGCCGAACAGCGCGCGCATCTGCCAGGAGGAAATCTTCGGGCCGGTGCTGGTCGCGATGCCGTTCGACGACGAGGCGTCGTTGATCGGACAGGCGAACGACAGCGTATTCGGGCTCGCTGCGGGCATCTGGACGCGCGACTACAAGCGCGCATGGCGCATCGCGCGCGCGCTGGAGACGGGCACCGTCTGGATCAACACGTACAAGCTGTTCTCGATCTCCACGCCGTTCTCGGGCTGGAAGGAGAGCGGGATGGGACGCGAGAAGGGGCGCCTCGGCATCCGCGAATACATGCAGCAGAAGAGCCTCTACTGGGGCTTGAACGACGCGCCGCTGCCGTGGGCGAACTGAGCGAAGGGGAATGACGCAATGAGCATTTTGGGAATCGAGCAGATTACGTACGGCGTCGACGACCTCGCCACCTGCCGGCGCTTTTTCGCCGACTGGGGGCTGAAGGAAGTCGCGCACGACGACACGCGTGCGCGCTTCGAGACGCTGAACGGTTGCACCGTGCTGGTCGTGAAAGCCGACGATCCGTCGCTGCCGCCCGCGTTCGAAGCAGGCCCGACGCTGCGGGAAGTCACGTGGGGCGTCGCGACGCAGGGCGAACTCGACGCATTGCGCACGAAGCTGGCCGGCCAGCCCGGCTATTATGCGCAGGACGATGCGCTCGGCTGCATCGATCCGAACGGGATGGCGATCCGCATCGAAGTCACGCGCAAGCGCGCACTCGACATCACGGGCTCGCCGTCGAACGTCTGGGGGCGGACGCTGCGCGTGGACCAGCCGAGCCCGATCTATGCGCGTGCAGAGCCGGTCGAGGTCGGGCATGTCGTGTTCTTCACGAACTGCCTCGACGCGCAGGAAAGGTTCTATCACGAACTGCTCGGCTTCGAGACGTCGGACCGTTATCCGGGCCGCGGCGCGTTCATGCGCTGCGCGCCGCACGGCGGCCATCACGACCTGTTCCTGCTCGCGCTGCCGAACGGCAAACGCGGCCTGAACCACGTCGCATTCACCGTGCGCGACATCCACGAAGTATTCGGCGGCGGCATGCACATCGACCGCTGCGGCTGGGAAACGCAACTCGGCCCAGGGCGTCACCCGGTGTCGTCCGCGTACTTCTGGTACTTCCAGAATCCGGCCGGCGCGCTGATCGAGTACTACGCGGACGAAGACGTGCTGACGCCCGACTGGCAACCGCGCGAATTCGAACCGGGGCCGACCGTGTTCGCCGAGTGGGCCGTCGACGGCGGCCTGGACGGCAACACGCGCCGGCAGAAGCACGCGAAGGCGCCGGAAGGCAAGTTCATGACGGAGCGCAAATCATGACCGAAGCGAATACGCCCGCGCAGCCCGCGCCGGGCACGGTCGTCGTGATCGGCGGCGGCCAGGCCGCCGGCTGGGTGTTGAAGACGTTGCGCGCGCAAGGGTATGCGGGGCGTCTCGTGATGATCGCCGACGAGCCGCACCTGCCGTACGAGCGCCCGCCGCTGTCGAAGGCCGTGCTGGCCGGCGACGCCGACATCGAGACCGTGCGCGTCGTGCGCCCGGACGAATTCGGCGCGCTGAACGTCGAGGCATGGCAACCGGAGCGCGCGGCGTCGATCGACCGCACGCGCCGCGTGGTGAAGACCGAAAGCGGCCGCGAGATCGAATACGACCGGCTCGTGATCGCGACCGGCGGCACGTCGCGCCGCTTGCCCGATGCGCTCGTCAATACGCCGAACCTGCATTACCTGCGCACGCTCGACGAAGCCGCCGCGCTCGGCGAGAAGCTGCGGGCGAGCCGGCGCGTGCTCGTGATCGGCGGCGGCTGGATCGGCCTCGAAGTCGCGGCGACCGCGCGCAAGCTCGGCGTCGATGCCGTCGTGGTCGAAGGCGCGCCGCGGCTGTGCGGGCGTTCGGTGCCGCAGATCGTGTCCGACTTCCTGCTCGACCTGCATCGTTCGAACGGCGTCGACGTGCGACTTGGCGCGGCGCTTGAATCGCTCGATGCGCAGCCCGGCGACGCATCGAAGGTGCGCGCGACGCTCGCCGACGGCACGACGATCGACGCCGATTTCGCGGTGGCCGGCATCGGTCTCGCGCTGAATGCGTCGCTGGCGAGCGACGCGGGGCTCGCGGTCGACGACGGCATCGTCGTCGACGAATTCGGTGCGACCAGCGACCCCGCGATCTTCGCGTGCGGCGACGTCGCGAACCATCACAACGGCTGGCTGAAGCGGCGCGTGCGCCTCGAATCGTGGGCGAACGCGCAGAACCAGGCGATCGCGGCCGCGAAAGCCGTGCTCGGCGTACGTGAACCGTACGCGGAGATTCCGTGGTTCTGGTCCGATCAGTACGACGTGAACCTGCAGATCCTCGGCGATCTGCCGGCCGATGCGCAGCTCGTCGTGCGCGGCGATCTCGCCGCGCGTCGCGCGACGCTGTTTTTCGTGGGCGACGGACATGTGAGAGGTGTCATCGCCGTGAACAACGCACGCGAGCTGAAACTCGCGCGCAAGTGGATGAACCAGGGCCGGGCAGTGGATACGGAAGCCCTGGCAGACACGACCCAAGCGCTTGCCTGACCGGCCCAACCGGAAAGAGACCCAGGAGACACCCCGCATGAGCACTTTCGACAACGTCGTGGCCGGCAGGGCCACGATGGAAGCTGCCGCCTCCACGCCCGGCGCGATCATCGCCCGGCTCGAGCGGCTTCCGGCCAACGCGATGCAGATCCGCGCACGCGTGCTGATCGGCACCGCGACGTTTTTCGACGGCTTCGACGTGATCACGATCGCGGCGACGCTGCCGCTGCTGATTCACAAATGGGGGCTGTCGCCGACGCAGATCGGCATGCTGATCGCGTCCGGCGCGATCGGCCAGCTGATCGGCGCATTCCTGTTTCCCGCGCTCGCGGAAAAGCATGGCCGCGTGAAAGCCATCGCGTGGAGCTCGGCCGTGATCGGCATCACGAGCATCGCGTGCGGCTTCGCGCCGACGTTCGAGGTGTTCGTGCTGCTGCGGATCCTGCAGGGGCTCGGGCTCGGCGGCGAATTGCCGGTCGCGGCCACGTACATCAACGAAATCACGCGCGCGCATGGCCGTGGCCGCTTCGTGCTGTTGTACGAGATCGTGTTCCCGATCGGCCTGCTCGTGTCGATGGCGCTCGGCGCGTGGCTCGTGCCGCGCTTCGGCTGGGAAATCATGTACTTCGTCGGCGGGCTGCCGGTGATCCTGTCGCTCGTGCTCACGCGCCTCGTGCCGGAATCGCCGCGCTGGCTCGCGTCGCGCGGGCGGCTCGCGGAGGCCGGGCGCGCGGTCGGCGTGTTCGAAGGATCGGTGCGCGGCGAGCTGCCGCCGGTCACGCAGGCGGCAGCGTTCGACGAGATGGTGCGCCAGCATCCGAAGCGCAGGATGACCGACCTGTTCAGCGCCGCGTATCGCAAGCGCACGCTCGCGGTGGCGACGTTGTGGGCGACCTGCGGGTTCATCCAGTACGGGCTGTCGACGTGGCTGCCGACGATCTACAAGAACTTCTATCACGCGCCGCTGCAGCTCGCGCTGAACCTCGCGGTGATCGGCTCGGTGATGGGCGTGCTCGGCTCGCTGGCCTCCGCGTTGCTGGTCGACAAGCTCGGCCGCAAGCCGGTGATCGTGTGGTCGTTCGTGCTGTGCGCGCTGTCGCTGGCGCTCGCCGGCATCTATCACGCGTCGTCGGTGTACGTGGTCGCGGTCTTCTGTTCGCTGTCGCTCGGGCTGATGGCGTCGGGGTTCATCACCGCGTACGTCTATACGCCCGAGCAGTATCCGACGAGCATCCGCGCGTCGGGCTGCGGGCTCGGCAGCGCGTGGCTGAAGATCGCGTCGTTCGTCGCGCCGATGGTCGTGCCGCATGCGATCATCGGCGGGAACCTCGCGCCGGCGTTCTATCTGATCGGCGTGGTGCCGCTGATCGCGGCGCTGACCGTGCATTTCGTCGGGATCGAGACGAAGGGGAAGGTGCTGGAGGCGCTCGAGGCGTAAGCGTGACCGGCAGTCATGGACGAGGTGCTCAGGCCCGGGAGACGTTGCCCGGGCCTTTTGTTTCACGGCCGTCGGCCGTTCCATGTCGGGCGCTGCAGCGGGCGCGCTGGTTGGCGCACGGTTCGCGTGTTCTAATTCACGGTCCCGATTTTCGTCAGACCGCTGCCATGCCCCTGTTCGAACCCGTCACGCTGAATACCTCCCGCCTCGTGCTGCGGCCGCTTCGCGACGCCGACGCGCCGACCTTCTTCGAGATCTGGTCCGATGCGGAAGCGATGCGCTATTTCTCGTTCTCGCCGATGACGGAAATCGAGCAGGCCGAGGCGCGCGTCGCGCGCAACGTGCAGATGTCCGCGAGCGGCGAGAGCCTGGTCTGCGTGCTCGAACTGCGGGAAACCGGCGAAGCGCTCGGCGAGTGCGTGCTGTTCCATGCGAACGCACAATGCCGGCGTGCCGAGATCGGCTTTTGCCTGCGGCGCGCGTTCTGGCGCGGCGGATACATGCGCGAAGCGGCGTCGGCGTTGGTCGATCATGCCTTCGGCACGCTGCGGCTGAACCGGATCGAGGCCGATATCGATCCGCGCAACGTCGCGTCGGCGTGGTTGCTCGAACGGCTCGGCTTCGTCCGGGAAGGGCTGTTGCGCGAGCGCTGGATCGTCGGCGACGAAGTGTCGGACAGTGCGCTGTACGGGTTGCTGGCGAGCGATCGCCGCTGAGGCCGCTGCGGTGGGTTATTTCGCGGCGGGAACGATCGCGAATGCGTCCACTTCGACCAGTACGTCCGGGCGGAACAACGACGCCACGCCGACGAGCGCGCTCGCGGGCGGGCACGCGGTGTTGACCCAGCGGTCGCGCACCGCGCGAATCTGCGGCAACAGGCTCGAATCGAAATCGCGGGCATAGATCGTCAGGCGCGCGACGGATTCGAAGCCGACACCCGCGGTGCGAAGCGTCTCGGCGATATTCCGGAACACCTGGTCGAGTTGCGCCGCATGATCGGCGCCGACGACGGTGCCCGCGGCATCGAACGGGACATGCCCTGACAAATACAGCGGTTGACCGCCTTCGACGAGTATCGCTTGCGAAATGCCGGGAATCGTTGCGCCGGGGGGATTGATGGCACGCAGCATCGGAGCATCCTCTCAGGTTGATGCGGTGGGTCGGGACGGCCCGATCGGGCCGCCGTATTCGAGTCAGGGGCGACCGGCGGCGGTGTTCACCACCTCGCGAGCCAGCCCTCGGCCTGGTCTTTCCCGCGCAGCGTCGCCACCCATCGTGCGGGCAACGCCTGCTCGCCGTACGGCACGCCGTCGTGCGTGCGCGCGACGCCCGGCGGCGGCGCCATGTCGATCGCGGCGGGCGGCGGAATCGACGCGGCGTCGTGGAATTCGTACGGCACGCCGAGCGCGTCGCCGATCAGCAGGCCAAGCAGGCCGCCGCGCAGGCGGGATCGTCGGTTCGGAATCGCTGTCATCACAAAGAATCCGGGTTGGGGCGGATGCGTCGCGGAAGGCCGTGCACAAGACCTCGAGATGAACCCCGCTATTATGCGGCCGCCGGCAATTGGCGTCGTTTTCAGACTCGCTGTGGCGGCCGCGGTCGACGTTGCAACGACCTGCGACGATTACGTCAGCGCTCGCCCGGGCGCCCCGTCGACAGGCACGTCGCGCTCCAATGCCCGGGCCGCGAGTTCCTCGACCCAGTCGGCATCGGAGGCAGCCACGACGCCATATTGGTCCGGCGGAAAAAAACCATAGTGGTGAGCCGCCGCAGCCAGACGCTCACATTCGGCGTGAGACAGCAGGTAGGAAGTCACGGTCGATGGCGCCGCCGGTCCACTCCATCTCAATCCGATGCGGATATTGGTGCGTGGCGCAAATGCGATTGCCAGTTCTTGCTGCGGGACCCATCGTTTCGTTTCCAAGGGGAGCGTGGGCGGCCCGTACCCACTGTCTGCCGCAATTCGATGATCCAGCACCAGCCAATGACCGACGGACGTTCGGGCCAGGATCCACTGCCTTAGTCGCGCCTTGCTGGATTTGAGCTTGCCGTCGATCCATTCCTCGACATAGAGGGGTTCCGGATCGTAGTCGTCCGACCACACGATGATCGCCGCACGGAGCGTATGGCGCTCCAGTTCGACACGCCCGTTGAACGGCATTTCACGCCAGTACCGCTGTCGGGTACCGTACGTCGCGACGTACCAGTTCAGGCCGATCCAGGCTGCGATGAAGAGCGCCGTGACCCCTATGACGGTGACGGATGTTTCGCCAACCGCACGGTCGATATCGAAGGCCGGATCGACCATTCCGCGGTATGCGAGCATGCCCGCCATATACGCGAACACCGCGATCAAAGGCCCGACGGCGACCGGCATCACCAGAATGGCGAGCCAGTTTCGGACATGCACGCTCCCCGCCGACTGGGCGCGCGCACGCTCCTCATCGCTCATCGCCGCGACTTCCCGCGCGGCAATTTCGTCGCTCGGGGTGTGGAAGCGCTCATACGTATTCTGGCATTTGGGCATTCGACGGGGCGTTCGATGAAAGGGGGATGAAGCAGGGCTTGCCTCGAGGAACCGATTCTTGCATAGGTCAGGGTCGGTTTTCATCTGGCGCATGTGTGTTCCGTCCGTCAACGAACCGATGCGCTGCGGCCGGTGCGAAGCCATGCCGCAGGGGCTCGTATGCGCGGGTGGCCGGAGTCGAACGGTAGCGGATGAAGCGACGCGGGGACGACCCCGACGCGCGGGATTATCGAGCGCGGACGACTTGCCGGATTCACGGGGCGAACGTACGCTTGGTCGATACCACGATCGACCCAGGTTCTCGGCCATGCAAGCCCATCCTTTGCGTCTTTCCCCCGGCGACGATCTGCGCGGCGCCATCGAAGCAGCGTTGCATCGGCATGCATCGCACGCGGCCTTCGTGATCCAGGGCATCGGCAGCCTGAGCGTCGCGCAGCTGCGCTTCGCCGGCGTCGATCAACCGACCGAACTGCGCGGCGACCTCGAAATTCTGACGCTGGCCGGCTCCGTATCGCCGGACGGCGCGCACCTTCATATGTCGATCTCCGATGCAGACGGCCGCGTGACGGGCGGCCATGTGGCGAGCGGCTGCGTGGTGCGCACGACGGCCGAGATCCTGCTCGCGCTGCTGCCCGCACATCGCTTCTCGCGCGAGCTCGATGCGGGCACCGGCTTCAACGAACTGGTGATCCGTCGCGAGCCGGGCGGCGGCGCGGCATGAATGGGCAGCGGCGCTAGAATCACCGGCCATCGAAGACGTTTCCCGTTACCGCTCATTCCGCAAGGCGCAATCCATGGATGACACCGACATCGAACAGAAGGCGTGGGACATCGTCCGGACCTGGCTCGAAGGCGCGACGCCCGAACAGTGGCACCGGTTCGCCGCACGCTCCAATTACGACGGCAACGGCCGTGCGTTGCGCTGGCTGCTGGACAACCGCAACGTAGATCGCGCGACCGCATTGCTGATCTACTGGAATCTCGGCGCCGCGTGGTTCGTGCAGTATGCGAACGAAAGCGATCTGGGCGACGCGTCGTATCAACTCGATACGTTTCGGTTGCTTCGCGAAATCGAGCAACGTTACGCCGACGGCTACTACGCCAATCACGGTATCTGGTTCGATCCGCACGACTTCGATGGCGCGGGGCCGAACGATTATCCGGACGTGCCGGTCGCGCGGCCCGTGCCGGCAATGATGCTGCAGCCGACCGACGGGCGCGAGTACGTCGATCTCGACGAAGCCGACGGGTATGACGAAGGCTTGCCGTTCGACGTGGTCGAGCGGCTGCACGCGCTGTACGACTGACGGGACGGGCGCGTCCGGTCGCCGACGGACGAAAAAAAGCGCCGCAGCCTGTCGGCCTGCGGCGCCTTTCGGTGCGCTGCGACGTCGACCGCCCGCCGCAGCCCGACTGCGTGCTTACAGCTGCACGGTGTCGGCCACTTCCTTGAAGTCTTCGATCTGGTCGAAGTTCATGTACTGGTAGATCTTGTCGCCGTTGGCGGTGAGCACGCCCATGTCGGCCATGTACTCTTCCTTGGTCGGGATTTTGCCCAGACGCGAGCAGATCGCCGCCAGTTCCGCCGAGCCGAGGTATACGTTCGTGTTCTTGCCGAGGCGGTTCGGGAAGTTGCGGGTCGACGTCGACATCACCGTCGCGCCTTCGCGCACCTGCGCCTGGTTGCCCATGCACAGCGAGCAGCCCGGCATTTCGGTGCGGGCGCCGGCCGTGCCGAACACGCCGTAGTGACCTTCTTCCGTCAGCTGCTTCTGATCCATCTTGGTCGGCGGCGCGACCCACAGCTTGACCGGAATGTCGCGCTTGCCTTCCAGCAGCTTCGACGCGGCACGGAAGTGACCGATGTTGGTCATGCACGAGCCGATGAACACTTCGTCGATCTTCGCGCCGGCGACGTCCGACAGCGTCTTCACGTCGTCCGGATCGTTCGGGCATGCGACGATCGGCTCGTGGATGTCGGCGAGGTCGATCTCGATGACGGCCGCGTATTCGGCGTCGGCATCCGGCGCGAGCAGTTGCGGGTCGGCCAGCCATTGCTCCATCGCCGCGATGCGGCGCTGCAGGCTGCGCGGATCCTGGTAGCCCTGCGCGATCATCCACTTGAGCAGCGTGATGTTGCTGTTCAGGTACTCGATGATCGGTTCCTTGTTCAGGCGCACCGTGCAACCGGCAGCCGAACGCTCGGCGGACGCATCCGACAGCTCGAACGCTTGCTCGACCTTCAGGTCGGGCAGGCCTTCGATTTCGAGAATGCGGCCCGAGAAGATGTTCTTCTTGCCTTGCTTGGCGACCGTCAGCATGCCTTGCTTGATCGCGTACAGCGGAATCGCGTTGACGAGGTCGCGCAGCGTGACGCCCGGCTGCATCTTGCCCTTGAAGCGGACCAGCACCGATTCCGGCATGTCCAGCGGCATCGTGCCGGTGGCGGCCGCGAACGCGACGAGGCCCGAGCCTGCCGGGAAGCTGATGCCGATCGGGAAGCGCGTGTGCGAATCGCCGCCGGTGCCGACGGTGTCGGGCAGCAGCATGCGGTTCAGCCACGAGTGGATCACGCCGTCGCCCGGGCGCAGCGCGATGCCGCCGCGCGTGCTGATGAAGTTCGGCAGCGTCTGGTGCGTCTTCACGTCGACCGGCTTCGGATACGCGGCGGTATGGCAGAACGACTGCATCACGAGATCGGCCGAGAAGCCGAGGCAGGCGAGGTCCTTCAGTTCGTCGCGGGTCATCGGGCCCGTGGTGTCCTGCGAGCCGACCGAGGTCATCTTCGGTTCGCAGTACGTGCCCGGGCGCACGCCCTGGCCTTCCGGCAGGCCGCACGCGCGGCCGACCATCTTCTGCGCGAGCGAGAAGCCCTTGCCGCTGTCGGCCGGCTGGTGCGGCAGGCGGAACAGCGTCGACGGCGGCAGGCCGAGCGCCTCACGCGCCTTCGCGGTCAGGCCGCGGCCGATGATCAGCGGAATGCGGCCGCCGGCGCGCACTTCGTCGAACAGCACGTCGGACTTCACCTGGAATTCGGCGATGACCTTGCCGTCCTTCAGCGCCTTGCCTTCGTACGGGCGCAGTTCGACCACGTCGCCCATGTTCATTTGCGACACGTCGAGCTCGATCGGCAGCGCGCCCGCATCTTCCATCGTGTTGTAGAAGATCGGGGCGATCTTGCCGCCGAGGCACACGCCGCCGAAGCGCTTGTTCGGGACGAACGGGATGTCTTCGCCGGTGAACCACAGCACCGAGTTGGTGGCCGACTTGCGCGAGGAGCCGGTGCCGACCACGTCGCCCACGTACGCGACCAGGTGACCCTTTTCCTTCAGCGATTCGATGAACTTGACGGGCCCGCGCTTGCCGTCTTCTTCCGGCGTGATGCCCGGGCGCGCGTTCTTCAGCATCGCCAGCGCGTGCATCGGGATGTCCGGGCGGGTGGTGGCGTCGGGCGCCGGCGACAGGTCGTCGGTGTTGGTTTCGCCCGTGACCTTGAACACGGTGATGGTCAGGCTTTCCGGCACTTCCGGACGGCTCGTGAACCATTCGGCGTCGGCCCAGCTCTGCAACACGGCCTTCGCGTGCGCGTTGCCCTTGTCGGCGAGTTCCTTCACGTCATGGAACTGGTCGAACATCAGCAGGGTTTTCTTCAGCGCGTCGGCGGCTACCGCGGCGACGGCTTCGTCGGACAGCAGTTCGATCAGCGGCTGGATGTTGTAGCCGCCGAGCATCGTGCCGAGCAGCTCGGTGGCGCGCGCACGCGAGATCAGCGGGCAGGCCGTCTCGCCCTTCGCGACGGCGGCCAGGAAGCCGGCCTTCACGCGGGCGGCTTCGTCGACGCCGGCGGGCACGCGATGGGTGATCAGCTCGAGCAGCGTCTGCTCTTCGCCGGCGGGCGGGTTCGTCAGCAACTCGACCAGTTCGGCGGTCTGCTGAGCCGTCAGCGGCAGGGGAGGAATACCGAGCGCGGCGCGGGCGGCCACGTGAGCACGAAAGTTTTCAAGCATGGGGAGACCTGCTGATATTGCGTTTGAGGGGAAGGCCTTGCCGGCACTCCGGGGCGATTCCAGGCACTGCTTTGAGCGGAATTCTAATCTCAACGGGGTGGAACGTCAAATGTCTTATGTCTTATATAAGAGTTGTCGGTGCGAAACACGGAAGACGCGGTTGCATGGCGGGAGCCGGCCTTGTCGGGTGCGGCCGGGCGGCCGGGTGCAGGGTGTCGGTTCAGGTCCCCGATGTCGCACATATCTGCACAAGCCCGCAGGAAACGGTACACACGGGGCGCGTTCGGGCCGTTACGCTCGCTGTCACGCAACGTGCAGTCAGGTGTCGGAACGGGAGGCGAAAGCGGTCGCGCGCCTGTCGATTCGGCCCGGGCGGCAGCGATTTCCTTGACTCCGGCGATCCACGACATGCGCTCGATAGACGCGATTTTCCTGATGGTGGCGCTCGTCGCGTCGCCGGCCGTTCACGCGGCCACGCCCGGCGACCCAGCGCGCAACACGGCGCGCGACGCGGCGAGCCAGCCGGTCGCGCTGGTCTATCGCGGGCCTGCCGCGTGCGACGGGTGCCCCGAAACCATCGCCAGACGCCTGCGGGAATCGGACTACCGGTTCCGCGTGATCTACGTGGGGCCGGCGGAAAAGCTCAAGATCACGCCCGCCGCGCTGGCCGGTGCGGCGCTCTATGTGCAGCCCGGCGGCGGGCAGGATATTCCCGGCGCGGCAGCCAGCATCGGCCGCCCCGCAATCAGGGCCGTGCGGCATTACGTAGCGAACGGCGGCCGATATCTCGGACTGTGCATGGGTGCCTACCTGGCCGGCGAGCAGGGTTTCGGGCTGGTTGCCGGCGATATCGACTCCGAAGTCGACCGGCCGGGCTCGACGCTTCACGGCACCGCCGATACGGTGACGCCGGTCGTCTGGCGCGGGAAAAAACGCTGGATCTACTATCAGGACGGCGCGCGGCTCCCGGTCGCGCCGCTCGGCTCCGGCGGGATCGTGCTGGCGATCTACCCGAACAAGGACATCGCGGCCGCCACGTACCGCTACGGCAAAGGGCGCGTCGGCCTGGCCGGCCCGCATCCGGAGGCCGATGAAAGCTGGTATCGCCAGAACGGCCTCGAGAACCCGGACGGCGTGGCGCCGGACATGGCCTACGACCTGATCAACGCGACGATGAAGCCGTAGCGGAGCGGCCGCGGCTCATGTCCGTTTGGCGCGATACGCGTCGAGATTTTTCCGTGCCTGCGCGCGGATCGCGCGCTGCATGAAAGGCGTCCAGCCGAGCAGGGCGCCTTTCATCCCGAGCGCCTGACGGGCCCAGCGCCACAGGTCGAAATGGTCGCGATGTTCGACGATGCGTCCGTCGCGAAACCGGAAACGCGCGTCGATCCGGTTGACCACGCTCCGTCCGGTCGCGGCGAACCGGTAGTGCGCGCTCCACTTCGCGCGCCCGGCCTGGTCGTCCGCGGCGACTTCGCCGAACGTCAGCGAGAACGCCTGGGCTCGCGCGACCAGCATCCGCCACATGTCGCGCGCGAGTTCGCCGCGCAGTTCGCCGAACGCGGGATCGCTGAAGACGACGTCGTCGGCATAGCACGCGAGCATCGCGTCGATGTCGCGCTGCTGGAAGGCCGTGTAGAAGCGCTGGATCAACGCGGTGTTCGGATCGGTCATGTCGGGCTAACGGGGCAGGGAGGGTGGACGGTGGCGTCCGTATCGGGACAGTGCGGCACGCAGCGCGAACCGACACCCGTGCTCGCGACGTCGGGCGTAGCCGGCTCGCCGCCGGATGATACGCGTCAGCGGGCGACCATCGCGACGTCCTGATCGCTCCGTCCCGTCACCAGGCAGCCCGACATGAAGGCCTCGCTCTGGCTGCCGGCGGCGGTTTCGCCGAAGCCGCGACCGAGCGCATCGGCCCTCACCTGCGCGGCGCCTTGCTCGCACGCGAGCGGGCTGGCGTCTCGGCCCTGCGCGTGCAAGATCGCGCGATCGCCGATGAGATAGGCCAGCAGGGCGAAAACGGCGATATGTACGGCTCGTCTCATGATTCGTCTCCTCGTTGCTCAAGCGTAACGCGGACACGTTCGACGAAGCACTTGGGGCTTCCCCCGGTAAACGTCTGCTGAAAGCGGTGGCGAGGCAGGACGATCCTGTCCTGTTTTTCCGTCGCCGTGCGATGGGCGGGCAATGCGCGCGAGTTTGACGAATGTCAGGGTGCGGGCCGGCGGCGGCGGTCGCACGGCCGTTCAAAGCGATAGCATGAATGCATGATTTGACGGAACGCGACGCGGGTCGACGCATCGGGTCCGGCAAGCAGGCAGGTGTTGAAGATCGCTGTCGAAATAGTGAGGAATCCAAATGTTGAACGTCTCGTCCGTCCTGATCAGTCTTGCTCCGATGTGGGCCATCCTGCTGCTGGCGTCTTCGGCAGCCGCCTATTTCGTGTTCTGGCGCAAGGTCATCGATTGACCGCCGCGCGACCGCATGCGCACGCGTGACGCGCCGTTCCCGTCATTGCACCGCCGTCACCGGCACATTCGAAATCCGCAACAGCCGGGCTGTCACGCCGCGCCGAAACACCGACATCAACGCGTGCAGCGGATCGCGTCCCGGCGCGGTCACGACGATCTCGTCGCACCCGGTTTCGGCTGCCGTGGCCGCGATCGTATCGGCTACCGGCCCGACCTTCATCACGACGCTGTATTTCACGTCCGCGTCGCGCAGGAGCCGCTCGGCCATCGCGAGATCGTCGGTCGCGAATCGTGTCTCGAACGCGCGCAACCGCGCCAGCGGGTAATAGGCTTCGAGCCGCGTCGATTCGAGCGGTGCCTGCACGTTGATCAGCACGACCTCCGACGCGCAGCGCTCGCGATACAGAAACGTTGCGTGCCGAACGGCCTGAAGCGAGCGCGGCGAATGGCCGACCGGAACCAGCAGCTTGAGCATGGACGATGAACCCGGAAACGAAGTGCTTCCAGCGTAGCGAGCGGCAGGACGAAACGATCTAAAGAGATCGGCCGGCCGCATAAAAATGTCGTTAACGCACGCAGCCTCGTGACGCACCAATTAAAAATATAAGAAATTTAAGTTTATGCGCATAAATGGCAGCGAGCGCTAGCACCGGCCCCGGCCGGTCGGTGCGAACTCTCGCCGCGAGCGCGATTCAGTCGGATCCGCAATGAATTGCGCCGCAAAATATCGGAGGTCGTCCAGGGCGCGTCGCGTAGAGTAGAGCGTCGGCCGCCGCCCGGCGGCGCGCCATCCGATACCGCATCCCAGGAGACCCGCATGCCGCACGGCGCCCCGCAGTTTCTCGCTCCCGCTTCCATTTCCGTCGATCCGATCGTGCGCCTGTCGGCCGGCGAGCTCGCGTCGGCGATCCGCGGCAAGGCGGTCTCGTGCGTCGAGACGATGCGTGCGTATCTCGATCACATCGAGCGCGTGAATGGCGCGGTCAACGCGATCGTCGCGCTGCGCGAGCGCGATGCGCTGCTGGCGGAAGCCGCGGAAAAGGACGCGGAGCTGGCGCGCGGCGAGTACCGCGGCTGGCTGCACGGGATGCCGCAAGCGCCGAAGGATCTGGCGATGACGAAGGGGCTGCGGACGACCTACGGTTCGCCGATCTTCCGCGAGAACGTGCCGCAGGCCGACTCCGTCGGCGTCGCGCGAATGCGCGCGGCCGGCGCGATCTTCATCGGCAAGACCAATACGCCCGAGTTCGGGCTCGGTTCGCACACGTTCAACGAGGTTTATGGCGCGACGCGCAACCCGTACGACCTGACGAAGAGCGCGGGCGGCAGCAGCGGCGGCACGGCGGCGGCGCTCGCGTCGCGGATGCTGCCGGTGGCGGACGGCAGCGATTTCGGCGGTTCGCTGCGTAATCCGGCCGCGTTCTGCAACATCTACGGTTTCCGTCCGTCGCAAGGCCGCGTGCCGCGCTGGCCGGGCGTCGACGTGTTCGTGCAGCAGCTCGGCATCGAAGGGCCGATGGGCCGCACGGTCGGCGACGTCGCGCAACTGCTCGCGATCCAGGCCGGCTACGACCGCAACGATCCACTGTCGCTCGCGGAAGATCCGGCGGCGTTCGCGCAGCCGCTCGACGCGGATCTGCGCGGCAAGCGCGTCGCGTGGGTCGGCGACTGGAACGGCTATCTCGCGACCGAGGCCGGCGTACTCGCGCAGTGCGAGCATGGGCTGGCGACGCTGCGCGAGATCGGCTGCGACGTCGATGCGGCGCTGCCGGCGTTCGCGCCCGACCGGATCTGGCGCCTGTGGCTCGCGCACCGGCACCTGCTGTCGGGCGGTGGGCTGCTCGCGCACTATCGCGACCCGGCGCGGCGCGCGCTGCTGAAGCCCGAGGCGATCTACGAGGTCGAGGGGTTGCTCGCGATGCAGGGCGCGGCGGTGTTCGACGCGAGCGTCGAACGAACCGCGTGGCATCAGGCGGCGCTGAGCTTCTTCGATCGTTACGACTTCATCGCGGCGCCGACCGCGCAGGTCTTCCCGTTCGACGTCGACCAGCGCTGGCCGAAGGAGATCGCGGGCCGCGCGATGGACACCTATCACCGCTGGATGGAAACGGTCGTGCCGTGGACGCTGGCCGGCTGCCCGGTGATCAACGTGCCGGTCGGTTTCAACGACGCGGGCTTGCCGATGGGGATGCAACTGATCGGTCGTCCGCGCGCCGATCTCGCCGTGCTGCAGCTTGCGCACGGCTACGAGCAGGCGGCCGACTGGGTGGCCCGGCGGGTGCCGGCGTGGATGGCAGCGTAATACCGCGGCCGGCAGGCAGCCCGTAAGCCGGGCGCGAAACGGGTGACGAAACGGGCGGCGACGGGCTGCCCGTTTCGTTTGCATTGCTCGACGCGAAGCGCGCGGCGGAAGCGTTGCGTCGCGTCGCCGGCGCAGGCCGGGGCTGGCGTCCATTGATGCAACCGGAGAAAGAATCGCGGGACGTGCGCGGCATCGCGCGGCAACCGCACGGGAATCTGCGCGACGGGGCCTGTCGGCCGCCGAATTGCAAGCGGCGGCGTGGCCCGATTTCGTTTCGATGTGTTTCAGTCGTTGCGGCGGCGCGCGACGCGCTTCGACAATATCGCCTCGATCATTCGGGCACGAGGGAAACACATGAAGCACATTCGCGCGACGGGCCGGCATCTGGCCTCGGCAGGCATCGCGTTCGGCATCCTGGTGAGCGGCGCCGCGCACGCGCAGCTCGACCTGCAGTCGATCGGCGCGTCGCTGCTCGGCGGCGGGCAGCAGCAGGCCGCGCCTGCGCAGGGCGGTGTCGCGCAGTTGCTGCAGGCCTATGTCGGTGCGAACCAGCAGGTGCTGAACGGTCAGTCGTCGCTCGCGTCGGCGATGGGGCTGACGGGGGCGGCCGGACAAGCGCAGCAGGCCGCGAGCCAGCTGTCCGGCGGCGATGCGCTGTCGCCGGCCACGCTGTCGCAGATGGGCGGCGCGCAGCAATCGGTGTCGCAGGCGCTCGGCCAGGCATTCGCGAGCGGCGGCGCCACGCACGGCCCGATCGACAAGCAGGCGTTCAGCAACGGCCTCGCGTCGCTGGGGCAGGGCCTCACGCAGTATTCGCAACTGCAGTCGGGGCTCGGCACGCTCGGTTCGACGAGCGCGGCGTCGCTGCTGCAATCGGGCCTGAATCCGCAGAACATGCAGGCCGCGTCGTATATTGCGCAAAGCGCGCCGGGCCAGTTGCAGTCGCTTGCCGCGACGCTCGGCCAGGCCGTGCAGTTCGCGACGAGCCAGGGCATTTCGGTGCCGTCCGTCGCGTCGTCCGCGCTGAAGCTGCTGCCGTAACGCCGCGGGCAGGCGTGCGCGATGCGGTGGCCGGCATCGTGCGCGCCGGCGACGAACCATGGCCCCGCACAACATGGGGATTTCGCGCGATGCTATCGTGGCGTGTTCCTTCATCGGTGCCGGTTCTCATGACTGACTCGTTCGACCTCTCGCGCTATTTCTCCCGCATCGGCTACGACGGCCCGGCCGAACCGACGCTGGACGTACTGCGTCGGCTGCATTTGCTGCATCCGCAGGCGATTCCGTTCGAAAACCTCAATCCGCTGACCGGCGCGCGGGTCGCGCTCGACCTGCCCGCGCTCGTCGACAAGGTGATCGAAGGCCGGCGCGGCGGCTACTGCTTCGAACTCAACAAGCTGTTCTACACCGCGCTCACGACGATCGGTTTTCGCGTGACGCCGCTGATCGCGCGCGTGCGCTGGATGCGGCCGCCCGAGATCGTCACCGCGCAGACGCACATGCTGCTGCGCATCGATCTCGACGGCGCGACGTGGCTTGCGGACATCGGCTTCGGCAGCGCGACGCTGACCGCGCCGCTGCGGTTCGTGCCGGGCGAGCGGCAACTGACGCCGCACGGCGCGTTTCGCGTGATCGATGCGCCGGTCGATGGCGAATTCGACATGCAGTTCGAGATTCCCGACGGCTGGCAGACGACCTACCGCTTCTCGCTGAAGCCGGCCGAGTGGATCGATTACGAAGCCGCGAACTGGTTTACGTCCACGTATCCCGAATCGATCTTCGTGAACGACCTGATCGCGTGCCGTGTGCTGCCGGACGGCCGCGCGGCGTTGCTCAACACCGTGCTGACGCTGCGCGACGCGGCGGGAGCCGGGCGCACCGTCACGTTCGACGATGCCGCCGACTGGGCGGCGTGCCTGCGCGACACGATCGGCATCGATACGGCGGGATTCGATCTCGACGCGCTGTTCGCGCGGCTCGCGGCGCGCAGCGCGAAGTAACGCGGCCGGCCGATATCCGACGGCGGCCCCCTCGGCCCTTTCGCCGCTGCCGTCGGTTGACTTTTGCTAGTTTGCTAGCATACTAGCAACCATGACCGACGAAGAAGTGAAGCAATTCAACGTGTACTTGCCGCTGAGTCTGATCCGGCAGGTCAAGCATCGCGCCATCGAAACGGAGCAGTCGCTGTCCGCGCTGGTGGCCGACGCATTGCGTGCATATCTGGCCGCTCCGCGACCGGGGGCCGGGTCATCCAACAAGGAGGAGTGACATGTCATCCGAGCGAATCGAAGCCGTGTACCTGACCACGCACAACTGGGGCAAGTCGGCGAAGTTTTTCCAGGCGCTGGGCTTCACGCTGGAGTTCGAAACCGATCATCAGTCAGGCCAGTTGCGCAGCGGCGACGGCCCGTTCCTGTTCATCGCCGAGGTGCCGGCGAGCGAGACGCCCGACATGCAGGTCGTACTCAAAGTCGCCGACGAGCAGGCCGTGCAGCCGCAGCCGATCGTCGACGTCGTCACGCCGTTCGAGGACACGCACTGGGGCACGCGCGACATGACCGTGCGCGATCCCGACGGCCGCGTATGGCGCCTGCAGGCGCCGGGCAAGCCCGGTGCATGAGGGGACGACGATGACCGACCGCCATCAGGATGCTCCCGACAGCACCGCCGAGCGCGTCGCGCTGTGGCGCGCGCTGCACGTCGAACTCGACGAGCCGCCGCACGTGCTCGCCGATGAAGTCGGCCTGCGTCTGCTCGCGCCGCGGCCCGGCTGGCAGCAGCGCGGCGACATGGATCAGCGCTTCACGCGGCCGTTTCGTGCATCGATCGTCGCGCGGGCGCGCTTCATCGAGGATCTCGTCGTCGACGAGGCCGCGCGGGGCGTGAACCAGTACGTGATCCTGGGCGCGGGCCTCGACAGTTTCGTGCAGCGCCGGCCCGAGATGGCGTCGCGACTGACCGTCTTCGAGGTCGATCCGCCCGCGCCTCAGGCGTGGAAACGCCGTCGCCTGACCGAACTCGGCTTCGGCGTGCCGGACTGGCTGCGCTTCGTGCCGGTCGATTTCGAAGCGAAGCAGTCGTGGCGCGACGCGCTCGTGCGGGCGGGCTTCGATGCGGACAAACCGGCGGTCGTGGTGTCCACCGGCGTGAGCATGTACCTGACGCACGAAGCGAACGTGGCGGCGTTGCGCGAGGCGGCGGCGCTCGCGCCGGGCTCGACGTTCGCGATGACCTTCCTGCTGCCGCTCGAGCATGCCGATCCGGACGTGCGCCCGGGTCTCGAAATGGCCGCCAAGGGCGCGCGCGAGAGCGGCACGCCGTTCATCAGCTTCTTCACGCCGGCGCAGATTTGCGCGCTCGCGACGCAAGCCGGCTTCACGCGGGCCGAACACGTGTCGGCGGCGGATCTCACGCGCCGCTATTTCGCCGATCGTACCGACGGGCTGCGCCCGCCGAATCGCGCAGAGGAACTGCTCGTCGCGACGGTGTGACCGCCGCGTGCCGCGCGTGCGAGCTTCACGCGCGTTCGAGCACCGCCATCTCGCGCACGACCACGAGCAGCACCGCGAGGCTGGCGCCGCCCGACGCGCGCAGATCCGCGAGCAGGTGCTCGTAGCGCGCGAGCGCGGTCTCGCGGCGCGCGCGCCACGCGCCGACGATCGTGTCCGGCGTGGTCGAATCCGGCGATTCCGCGAGCGCGCTGGTCGCGAGCGTGCGCTTGAGCCGCGCGACTTCCGCGAGCGCGGCCGCGCGCGCGAGCATGTCCCAATGCGTCGGCGTCGGCAGCGTGGCCGCGCGTTCGCCGATCCACCCGTAGTTGAGCAGCGTGCCGAGCGAGAAGTAGACGCCCGCGACCAGTTCGAGACTGCGATGGCAGGTCGCGGCCACTTCGGCGATGTCGAGCAGCGCGGCCGAGATGTCGCCGCTCGCGACGCGCCCGGCAAGCGCGGCGTCGACGCCGGCATCGACCAGCACGCGTTGCCGCTCGGACAGCGCATCGAGATCGTCGGCCGGCAGCAGCGACGGCAGTTGCGGTGCGATGCGCTGCACCGCGTCGCGGCAGCGCGCGATCAATCCGGCGACGCCGCCGTCGGCCACCGCCCCCGACTGCAGATGCCGCAGGAACCACAGCGCCGCGCGCTCCAGCAGCCGCGCGACGTCGACGAACATGCGCGCCTGCACGTCGTCGGCGACGCGGTTGTCGAGCGCGTCGATGTCGCGCCATACCGCGTCGAGGTCGAACACGTCGCGCGCCATGATGCACGCACGGACGATGTCGCCGGGCTTCGCGTCGGTCTCCTCCATCAGCCGGTGCACGAATGCGCAGCCGACGCGGTTCACGAGCGCGTTGGTCAGGTGCGTCGCGAGAATTTCACGGCGCAGCGGATGGCGGCGCATCGGCTCGCTGAAGCGCTGTTGCAGCGGCTTCGGAAAATAGTCGACGAGCATCGCGGCCACCAGCGGATCCTCCGGCACGTCGGATTCGAGCAGCGCGTCGTAGAGCCACATCTTGCTGTACGCGAGCAGCACCGCGCGTTCCGGCGACGTGAGGCCGAGCTTCGCGGCTTGCCGCTCGGCGACTTCGTCGTCGGTCGGCAGGAATTCGATTACGCGGTTCAGGCGGCCCGCGCGTTCGAGCCAGCGCATCAGGCGGGCCTCGGCGTCGAGCAGTTCGACCGCATGGCGGCCCGCGATCGACAGCGCCTGCGTCTGGTAGTAGTTGTCGCGCAGCACGAGCAGCCCGACTTCGTCGGTCATCTCGGCGAGCAGCGCATTGCGCTGCTTCTCGGTCATCTCGCCGTCGGAGACGACGAGCCCGAGCAGGATCTTGATGTTGACTTCGTGATCCGAACAATCGACGCCGGCCGAGTTGTCGATCGCATCGGTGTTGATGCGGCCGCCGCGCTGCGCGAACTCGATGCGGCCGAACTGCGTGCAGCCGAGATTGCCGCCTTCGCCGACGACCTTGCAGCGCAGGTCCGCGCCGTTCACGCGCACCGCGTCGTTCGCGCGGTCGCCGACCTGCGCATGGGTTTCGCGCGCCGCCTTCACGTAGGTGCCGATGCCGCCGTTGTACAGCAGGTCGACCGGCGCCTGCAGGATCGCGCGGATCAGCTCGGTCGGCGGCAGCGCGTGCGCGTCGATGCCGAGCGCGGCCTGCACGGCCGGCGACAGCGGGATCGTCTTCGCGGTGCGCGGATACACGCCGCCGCCCGGCGAAATCGCGGCCGCGTCGTAGTCGGCCCAGCTCGAGCGTTCGAGCGCGAACATGCGCTGGCGCTCCGCGAAGCTCGTCGCCGGGTCGGGGTTCGGGTCGAGGAACACGTGCCGGTGATCGAACGCGGCGACGAGCCGGATATGCGGCGACAGCAGCATCCCGTTGCCGAACACGTCGCCCGACATGTCGCCGATGCCGACCACGGTGAAGTCGGTGGTCTGCGTGTCGACGCCCATTTCGCGGAAGTGCCGCTTCACCGATTCCCACGCGCCGCGCGCGGTGATCGCCATCTTCTTGTGGTCGTAGCCGACCGAGCCGCCGGACGCGAACGCGTCGTCGAGCCAGAAGCCGTATTCGTGCGAGATCGCGTTCGCGTAGTCGGAGAAGGTGGCCGTGCCCTTGTCGGCGGCGACGACCAGGTACGGATCGTCGGGGTCGTGGCGCACGACGTCGGGCGGCGGCACGATCGCGTTGCCGGCGAGGTTGTCGGTGAGGTCGAGCAGCCCGCGCAGGAACGTCTGGTAGCACGCGATGCCTTCGCGCATCCATGCTTCGCGATCGCTCGGCGGCGGCGGGTTCTTCACGACGAAGCCGCCCTTCGAGCCGACCGGCACGATCACGACGTTCTTCACCATCTGCGCCTTCATCAGCCCGAGCACCTCGGTGCGGAAATCCTCGCGGCGATCCGACCAGCGCAGGCCGCCGCGCGCGACGCGCCCGCCGCGCAGGTGCACGCCCTCGACACGCGGCGAATACACCCAGATCTCGAACATCGGCTTCGGTTCGGGCAGGCCGGGCACCTTCGCCGGATCGAACTTGAACGACAGGTACGGCTTCGATTCGCCGTTCGCGTCGGCGAGGAAGTAGTTCGTGCGCTCGGTCGCGTTGATCACGCCGAGGAACTGGCGCAGGATGCGGTCCTCGTCGAGGTTCGGCACCTGGTCGAGCGCGCCTTCGATCGCCTTCAGCAGCCGCTCGGCCTGCACGTCGCGCGTGTTGCCGATGTGCGGATCGAAGCGCAGCAGGAACAGCTCGACGAGTTGCCGCGCGATCGCCGGATTGCCGGTCAGCGCGCGTTCGATATAGGCGTCGCTGAAGGTCGAGCCGACCTGTCGCAGGTATTTCGCATACGCGCGCAGGATCGTCACTTCGCGTGCGCTCAGGTGCGCGCGCAGCACGAGACGGTTGAAGTCGTCGTTCTCGATCCGGCCGCTCCAGATCCGGTCGAACGCATCCTCGAACAGGCCTTTCACGCGCTCGATGTCGAATTCGGTGTCGTCGGCGAGCTCCAGCCCGAAATCGTGTACCCACGCATGCGCGGCGTCCTGCGTCTGGATCCGGTATGGCCGCTCCTCGTCGACGCGCACGCCGAGGTGTTCGAGCATCGGCAGGCTGCGCGACAGCGCGATCGGGTCGCCCGCGCGATACACCTTGAAGCGGAACGCGCGCGGCTCGGCCTCGATCGGCCGGTACAGGTTCATCGCGAGCTGCCCGGAATCCTTCACGCGCTCGATCAGCTCGATGTCGCGCACGGCCGTGCGCGCCGGATAGTCGTCGCGATAGCCGGCCGGGAACGATTCCGCGTAGCGCTGCAGCAGACGGTTGCCTTGCTCTTCGCCGAAGGCGTCGAGCAGCGCGTCGGCGAGATCGTCCTGCCAGCGGCGCGTGACCTGCACGAGCCGCGTTTCGAGCTCGCGCGTGTCGACGTCGGGCATCGTGCCCGGTTCCGCATGCACGACGAAATGAATTCGCGCGATTGCCGATTCCGACAGCAGCGGCGTGAATTCGACGTTCACGCCGTTGTACGCATCGACGAGCAGCTTCGCGATGCGCCGGCGCAGGTCGGTGTTGTACTTGTCGCGCGGCACGAACACGAGGCACGACACGAAGCGGTCGAAGCGGTCGCGGCGCACGAACAGGCGCGTACGCTGGTGTTCCTGCAGGCGCAGGATGCCGAGCGCGATGTCGTAGAGCTGGTCTTCGTCGGCCTGGAACAGTTCGTCGCGCGGATAGGTTTCGAGCACCGTCACGAGCGACTTGCCGAGATGCCCCTTCGGCAAGAAGCCCGCGCGCCGCAGGATGTTCGCGCACTTGCGGCGCACGATCGGGATCTCGGCGGTCGACACCATGTATGCGGTCGACGTGTAGAGCCCGATGAAGCGACGCTCGCCGGCGACCTTGCCGTCGGCGCCGACGAGTTTCACGCCGACGTAGTCGAGATAGCCGGGGCGGTGCACGGTCGCGCGCGAATTCGCCTTGGTCAGGAAGATCGGCCACGCGCCGGTGATGATGTCGGCGGCGGCTTGCGGCAGCGGCGTCACGTCGGGCGCATCGGACGTGCGCAGCGATTCGCGCAGGATGCCGAAGCCCGAGCCCTCGATGCCGCGCAGGCCGAAGCCCGTGCCGTCGGATACGAGCGCGTAGTCGCGCTGACCGAGGAACGTGAAGTGATCGGCGACCATCCATTCGAGGAACGCGCGCGCCTCGATGTCCTCCGCGGTCGATTCGCGGGCTTTCATGTCCTTGATCGTCGCGCGGGCGATGTCGACGATCTTCGGCCAGTCCTCGACCGACGCGCGCACGTCGCCGAGCACCCGCGCGATGTCCTCGCGCAGCGTGTCGAGCAGCGCGGCGTCACCGCAGCGGTCGACTTCGAAATGGATGAACGACGCGAGTTGCGACTGGCTGTCGCTGGAGGTCGCGCCACCCGCGTCGACCCGCTCGATGCCGCCGCCGGCGCCGCGCCAGATGCGGAACACCGGATGCAGCGCCGAATGCAGCGCGAGCCCGAGACGGTTGACGGCCATCGTCACCGAATCGACGAGGAACGGCATGTCGTCGTTGACGATCTCGATCACCGTGTGGTCGGAATGCCAGCCGTGCTGTTCGAGGATCGGGTTGTACACGCGCAGGCGTTCGCTGCCGGGCACGAACTTTTGGGCGGTTTGCCAGTGCGCCATCGCGGCGCCGTACAGGTCGGCGATGCTGCGGTTCTGCAGATCGTCGGCGTCGACGAAATCGTAGTAGTGACGCAGGAAAGGCTCGACGATCCGGAACGTGGCTTCGGGCAGCCGAGCGCGCGCGAATTCGACGACGTCGGAGAGCAGGTGTGCGACGACTTCCTCGTTCTTCGCTTCCATGGCGGTCTCCGTCGGGTGGCCATTGGCTGCTGCGTCTGTCCGGCATTATGCGCCGATTGCGTGACAAAGCGATGTGCGGGTGCACAATGGCGGCGGGCGTGAGGCGCCCGCATGCAGTGGCCGTCGCGGGCATCCCGCGGTGCAACGTTCAGCGCAGGGCGTGCGGCGCCGAAGCGACGCTGCCCTCGGCGCTCAGCGCTCGTCGCTCCACAGCTTCCCGGCCGTCGCCCAGTTCTCCTTCTTCACGTCGGTCAGGATGATATCGACCGAGCCCGGCGCGCAGCCGAGCGTTTCGCACGTGACGCGCGTGATTGCTTCGACGAATGCGCGCTTCTGGTCGACGGTGCGGCCTTCGAACAGCTGGATATTGAAAGTCGGCATGACAGATGCTCCGGTTGGGATTGAACGATTGACGATGAACGATTCGGTCGGGTGCGCAGGCAACGTCAGTCGCGATACGACGGATCGATCCGGTCGAGCCGGCGCAGCAGCGCCGGCCATTCCAGTTCGCCTTCGATCGCGCCGCCGTCGCGCAGTTGTTCGGCGGTGCGCTCGGCGACGTCCGGCTCCGGCAGCACGAGCGGCCCGCCGCCGGCCTGCGCGCGCACCTGGATGTCGCACGCCTTGATCAGCGTATCCATCAGCACATAGGCTTCGGCGACGGTGCGGCCGACCGTCAGCGTGCCGTGATTGCGCAGCAGCATCGCGGATTTCGCGCCGAGGCTCGCGGTCAGCCGCATGCCTTCGGCCGGCGAGAACGCGAGTGCTTCGTAGTCGTGGTACGCGAGATCGCCATGAAAACGCAACGCATGCTGCGACGCCGGCAGCAGCCCGTCGCGCTGGATCGACACGGCGATGCCGGCCGTATTGTGCAGATGCATCACGCAGACGGCGTCGGCGCGCGCGGCGTGCACGGCCGCATGCAGCGCGAAACCGGTCACGTTGACGGCGTGCTCGCCGCCGCCGATCCGCTGGCCGGCCAGGTCGATCTTCACGAGGTTCGATGCGCAAACCTCGTCGAACGTCAGGCCGAACGGGTTGATCAGGAAGTGGTCGGGCTCGCCGGGCACGGTCGCGGACAGATGCGTGTAGATCAGGTCGTCCCAGCCGTTCAGCGCGACGAGGCGGTACGCGGCGGCGAGGTCGACGCGCAGCCGGCGCTCGGCGTCCGAGATCGGGCCGCCGGGCTTCACGGTATCAGGACGGTGTGCGAACGACATCGGGTTCTCCGAGGGTGAGGCGGCGCGCGACGGCCACGGTCACCCACGACGCGAGCGCGAACGGGGCCGTGAACATGGGGATGCCCGCGCGCATCGCGAGCCATTGAATGAGCGCGGCGAGTGCGGCGGCCGCGAGCGCCGCACGCGGCCCGCGCGACATCAGTGCGAGCGCGGCGAGCGCGCCGTTGAAGCCGAGCAGGCCGCCGGCGAACGACGCGCCGCTTGCGCCGAGCGCGACCAGCAGCACGGTCGACACGGCCGCGCCGCCAAGCGCGAACGCGGCCGCGCGGCGGGATGCGACGGCGAGGCCGGCGACGACCAGCACGCCAGCCCATGCGCCGTGCGCGAAGGTCGTCTGGGCGACACCCGACAGCAGCGCGTCGGTGATGGAAGCCGGTGTCAGCGTCGGGCTGGCGGTCGCGCCGTCCGCATGCTGCAACGCGATGAACGGGAACCACAGCGCGGTGACGGCCAGGCACGGGCTCGAATACGGGCACTGGCGCCAGCGGGCGAGCGACACCCGCATCGCGCGTTGCAAGAGCGCCGCGCCAATCGCCGCCAGCGGCACCAGCGCGACGGCGGCGAGTGGATGGGGCGCGAACAGCACGGCGATCAGCGCGGCCAGCGCGCCGTTGAAGCCATGTAGTCCCTGTTCGACGTCGCGGCGCTCGGCGCCCGTCAACACGGCCGTCATGCTGGCGGCGGCCGAGCCGACCAGCGCCGCGCACGCGAGCCGCAGGTCGGTCAGCGCGAGCGCGGTGAGCAGCAGCGTGCCGGTCAGCGCGTTCGCCTGCAGCACGACCTGCCCGATGCCGCGCAGCAGCATGCGCAGGTCGATCGGCGGCGAGGCAGGGCGGGCGGTAGGCATGATGGCGGCGGAACAGGATGAGCCGCGAGCATAGGACACAATCCCATGCACCGGAATAGGGAATTCTGGATAGTCGGGATTTGTGGTCGGTGCCCTGAAATGGGGCGTGACAGGTGTGTATTTGGATGTTTGTTAGCGTTTTAGCGAGCTTTATACGGTTTGTTAACATATTCGCGCCATTGCTATCGTTTTCGCTCGAGCTAGCGCGTTAATGTTTTCGTGTGGGATCGTGGAATTGTCAGTTCGAGGATGAGCACAGAGCGGCGCGAGTCGTGGAAGCTATCCGGTCAGCGTTCGAGGGGCCGGACGTAGACGTCGAACGCAAATGACGCACGCTGGACTCTTTGACGGTAGCATTCTCGATTGCCGGGATTTGCGCGACGATGCCCCGCAATGGGGAAACCGGGAGGCGGAACGATGCGTGAAGTGCGATGGGCGTCGCTCGAAGGCGACGGGGTCGAACATCTGACGTTCGACCGGCGCGGCGGCGCGATCGTCGTCGAAAGCGCGGTGGTCGGCCAGCGGTACGGTCGCGCGTATGGGCTCGCGTATCGCGTCGAATGCGACGCGCAATGGCGCGTGACTTACGCGGTGCTCAAGGTGATGGGCGGCGGCACGCTCGAATTGCACGGCGACGGCGCCGGGCATTGGCGCGACGGTTCAGGCCGCGCACTGCCGGAACTGGAGGGTTGCATCGACATCGACATCGCGGCGACGCCGTTCACGAATTCGCTGCCGATCGGCCGCCTCGGGCTCGCGCGCGGCGAGCGGCGGCCGATCGACGTCGCGTACATCTCGACGCCGGACCTGACCGTCAAGCCGGTCAAGCAGGCTTATGCGTGCATCGAGCCGGGCCGCCGCTATCGCTACGAAGGGATCTTCCGGAATTTCACCGCGGAGATGGACATCGACGACGACGGGCTCGTCGTCGATTACGAGACGCTGTTCAGACGCCTGCCGGCACCGCCGACGGCGCGCTGAACCGCGGCGTTCGTCGCCGCCGGCCGCTCCTGCGCGGACGCGAAGCGGTCGATCCGCGATGCGATCATGTCCGGGTGACGCAGCACGATCCAGTGCGTGCCGTCGATTTCCTCGCGCACGTGGTCGCCGAGCCAGCGATCGAGGTCGACCGACATCTCCGGCGTCACGTAGCGGTCGCGCATCGGCACCAGGATCTGCACCGGCGCCTGCGCGTACCGCTCCCGCGGCCTGCGGGCTCGCGCGAGAAAATTCGCGCGGTACATCTGCATCCCGTTCAGCGCGTTCTTCAGTTGCACGGGATCGCGCTCGGCGCGCACGCGTTCGGTGAGCTGGAGCCAGCGCGGCCACAGCGCCGCGCCGCCGAGCCGCCATACCAGCGACGGCACGAGCGGCAGGTGGAAGAACGCGATGTACCACGACTTCAGGCTCTGCTTGACGCGCATCTTCGCGCGGAACACGTGATCGAGGCACGGGCCCGAGATCGACGTGTACGACGCGATGCGGCCGCGGAACGCGGGATCGGTCACGGCTTCCCAGCACTGGATCGAGCCCCAGTCGTGGCCGACCAGGTGGAACGGCCGGCCGCCGCAGGTCGCATCGGCCACTGCCTTCAGGTCGCCGGCGAGCCGTTCGAGCGTGTAGTTGGCACGGCGGCGCGGCGCATCCGATGCACCGGCGCCGCGCACGTCGTATGCGATCACGCGGTAGCGTTTCGCGAGCCGCGCGCGGATCGGCGCCCACACGGCCGCCGAGTCGGGATAGCCATGCACGAGGATCAGCGGCGGCGCGCGACGCGAGCCGCTTACGTAGACGGCGAGTTTCACGTCGCCGGACCGGACGGTCAGCATCTCGTGAGCGCGCGCCATGGCGTCATGCCTGCGCCACCGAATGCAGCGGCACGCGGCGCGGGGCGGCCTGCGCCGCATAGCGCGCGTTGGTCGCGTCGATGTTCTCGAGCAGCGTGTCGAGCTCCTGCAAGTACTGATGGTTGTCGTGATCCCACGGGTGGAAGCCCGGGCGGAAGTAGTCGAGCCATTCGCGCGCGATGCTCGGGAACACGCCGTTCTTCGGGCTGTACAGATACTTCACGAGGCGCCACATGCCGCCGAACTTGCCGTGTTCGCGACGATGGGCGAGCATCAGCCGCACGTGGAAGTCGAACACGATGGCCCAGAAGAACACGGTCGTCGTCAGCATCGTGCCGGTGCGCAGCAGATAGCTGCCGAGGCCCGGCTTCATCACGGTGCGCCACACGTCGTAGGACACCGCCTTGTGCTCGGTTTCCTCCATCGCGTGCCACATCCACATCTGCTGGTAGCCTTCGACGGAGCCGTCGATCCGGTGCTCGTGGCCCGACAGCAACTGGTTCGCGAGGATCGCCGTGTAGTGCTCGAGCGCGATCGTGATCGCCAGCTGCATCGAGTGCGGCAGCACCTTCTTGAACCAGCCGAGGATCGTCCACAGGCGCTTGTCGAGCTTGTGCGCGGGCAGGCCGGACGCTTGCAGCAGGTCGTTGTACTCGATGTGTTCGCGCGTGTGCATCGCTTCCTGGCCGATGAAGCCGAGCACCTGCTTCTTCAGCTCGGGGTCCTCGATCCGGTCGCGGTAGTGGCGCACCGAATCCATGAAGAAGCGTTCGCCGGCCGGGAACAGCAGCGACAGTGCGTTCATGAAGTGCGTGACCGGCACGCCCTGCACATGCCAGTCCTTCGCGCGTTCGGGCGGCAGCGCGAAACGGATGTCGCGCCGCACGGGCATCATGTTCGGTATCGTCATGATTGTTCTCCCTGGTTGCCTGCATTGTTGTAGGTGGCGTGCACCGGCGCCGGCGTGCCGCGTGCGGCATGGCGGCGGGCCTTCGCGGCCTCGCGGCGCGTCGCGAGCACGACGAGCGCCTGGTAAGCGGCCGGCAGGATGCGCGCCATCCAGTCGGCGCCCTTCGCGTCGCGGCCGATCAGCACGCGGCGCTTGTTCTTGCGCACGCCGGCGAGGATCGTGCGCGCGGCGTCGTCGGCGGTCGTGATGAAGAACTTCTCGAAGCTGTCCTTGCCTTGCTGTTCGCTCTCGACGATGAAGCCGACCATGTTCTTCGCGACGCGGCTCGATTGCGCGATGTTCGTGCGGATGCCGCCCGGATGCACGCAGGTGGCCGACACGCCGCACTTCATCATGTCGAGTTCCTGGCGCAGCGATTCGGTGAAGCCGCGCACCGCGAACTTGGTCGCGTTGTAGCCGCTCATGCCAGGTTGCGCGAAGATCCCGAAGATGCTCGACGTGTTGATCACGTGGCCGTCGCCCGATGCCTTCAGGTGCGGCAGGAACGCCTTCGTGCCGTGCACGACGCCCCAGAAGTTGATGTTCACGATCCACTCGAGATCGCCGTATTCCATGCCCTCGATCGTGCTCGACAGCGCGACGCCCGCATTGTTGAAGATCAGGTTGACCTTGCCGTGCTCCTTCGCGGTGTCGTCGGCCCACGCGAACATCGCGTCGCGATCGCCGACGTCGAGCACGCGCGTCGACACGCGCACGTTCGGCGCGATCGCGCGGACGATCCGTTCGGTTTCGGCGAGGCCGACGCCGTTCTTGTCGGCGAGCGACACGTGGCAGCCGGCCTGCGCGAGCTGGATCGCGAGCGCGCGGCCCATGCCCGAGCCGGCGCCCGTGATCGCGGCGACCTTGTTGGCGAAATCTTTCATGTCGGTGGCTCCTTGTCTGGCTCAGGCCGCTTCGGCGGACGTGGAAGCGGAAGCGGCGGGCGCGGCGACGGGCCGCGCGGTCGTGTCGTGCTGCGGCGCGCGATACGCGTGGTAATCGGCGATCGAGAAGTGCGCGGTTGCCTGCCTGAAGCGCCACGTGAAGCCCGGCCACAGTGTCGTGTTCTTGCCGGTGCGCGGGTCGAGGTACCAGCTCTTGCAGCCGCCCGTCGACCAGATCGCCTTTTTCAGCTTGCCCTGCAGGTCGTTGTTGAACTGCGCCTCGACGAGCGGGCGCACCTCGATCGCATCGGCGCGTTCGCGGTGCATCGCCTGCAGCGCGCCGAGGATGTACTCGATCTGCGACTCGATCATGAACACCATCGAGTTGTGACCGAGGCCCGTATTCGGGCCGACGATCATGAAGAAGTTCGGATAGCCCGGCAGCGTCGTGCCGAGATACGCATGCGCGCCGTCGCGCCACGCGTCGACGATGTCGAGGCCGCCGCGGCCGATGATCGCCCCGCGCGGATACGGGTCGGCCACCTGGAAGCCGGTACCGTAGATCAGGCAGTCGACTTCATGACGCTTGCCGTCGGTCGTCACGACCGCGTCGGCTTCGATGCGATCGATGCCGGTCGTGATCACGTCGACGTTCTTGCGAGACAGCGCCGGGTAGTAGTCGTTCGAGATCAGCACGCGCTTGCAGCCGAGCGTGTAGTTCGGCGTGACCGTCTTGCGCAGCTCCGGATCGGGGATCTGCTTGCGGATGTGGCGCAGCGCCAGCTTCTGCACGTTCTTCATCAGCGACGGATGGATCGCGAAGCCGAGCACGCGCGATTCGAGCATCCAGTAGATGCCGCTGCGCACGACCTTCTGCGTGAACGGCAGTGTGCGGAACAGCCATTTCTCGAAGCCGGTCAGGTTGCGGTCGGGCTTCGGCATGATCCACGGCGGCGTGCGCTGGAACAGCGCGAGTGTCTTCACGCGCGGCGCGATCTGCGGCACGAACTGGATCGCGCTCGCACCGGTGCCGATCACCGCGACGCGTTTGCCTTCGAGCGCGTAATCGTGATCCCACTGCTGCGAATGGAAGGCGCGGCCCTGGAAGGTTTCGACGCCGGGTATCGCCGGCAGCGCGGCGCGCGACAGCCCGCCCATGCCCGACACCAGCACGCGCGCGGACAGCCGCTTGCCGTTCGCGAACGTGAGGCGCCAGCGTTGCGCGGCTTCGTCGTATTCGGCGCGCTGCAGTTCGTGATTCATCCGCAGGTGCGGGCCGACGCCGAAGCGCTGCACGCAGTCTTCCAGATACGCGCGGATCTCCGGCTGCGGCGCGAACATGCGCGTCCAGCGCGGGTTCGGCGCGAACGAGAACGAATAGACGTGCGATTGCACGTCGCATGCACACCCGGGGTAATGATTGTCGCGCCATGTGCCGCCGACCGACGCAGCTTTCTCGAGGACGACGAAGTCGGTCACGCCCGTTTGTTTCAGGCGGATCGCCATCCCGAGGCCGGCGAAGCCGGTGCCGATGATGGCGATGTCGATGGTTTCGTCCAGGCCGTCATGGCCGGCTGGACCGAAAGGCAACGTGCGAGCATTCATCCGGGTGTCTCCGATTTGGCTCATTTTTTAATGTTACATTGGTTGATGTAACGATAGTGCGTGAACCTCGAAACCGCAAGGGGCTAGAAGCGGCGCTCTAAGCGCCGAAAACCAGGCGGGAAAAGGCTGAGCGGGGTTTGGAACGGGTCGCTTTCCGCGATGCGGGATGAGCGGAAAAGGCCGTCGACAGGGCGAGACACGGAAGAAGCGGGGCCGCCGACGTGCGGCGACCTGTTTGAAACGGTATCAGGGACGGATCGACCGGTTGGCCGTCTCATGGAAAACCCCGGCCACGATCGTGACCTGCGCGAGCGCATAGAGGCCCCAGATGAAATAGTCGATACCCGGAAAACCGCCGAGGAACCGGCCGACGCCGATCAGCGTGTCGGAGCCGACGAAGACCAGGCTGCCGAGCGCGACCAGCGGGCCATGCGTGCGGGCGGCGAGCGCGAAGCTCGCCATCGCGCACAGCACGAGCATGTAGACGGCGACCGGCGCCTGCAACTCGCCGAGATGCGGGAAGAACGCCACGTAAAACGCCGGCGCGGCGATCCACAGCCCGACGAGCGCAACGATGCGCCAGCCGTGCGGCCGCGCGCGCCACCGGAAGAAGATCGCGCAATAACACAGATGCGTGAGCAGGAACGCGCCGAGGCCGAGGACGAACGACAGCGGCCAGTCGGGCAGCGCGAGCAGCACGTCGCCGAGCACGGCGCTCGCGAGCGCCGCGCACAGCCACGTGCGTTCGCGCGCCGCGCCGCAGGTGCTGCCCGCCGCGAGCAGCAGGATGCCCATCGCGGCTTTTGCGGCGGCCTGGCCCGGATAGGGCGCGGCGGCGAGCGACAGCCCGTACAGTAGCGCCGCGGCGATGGCGAGCGGCCGGAGCCGGCGGTAGGCGGCGGGAAGCGTGGCGATCAAGGCGGGTGTCTCCGGTTCGTTGTCATCCGCAGCGGACGGCGCGCGGTCGATGGCGCGGCTGCCGGCCATTATCCGGAAGAACGGGGGCGCGAAAACCGGCGAATCCTTCTAGGAAACGACGGCGACGCGCCGCGACGCCGCCACCGGATTTTTCCGCGCGTTGCCCCGGCTGAACCGGGGCAACGGCTGCGAATCGGCTTGCTATGATCGCCGCGGTATTGCCGTTGTCGCTGTCGATGTCCCGCCTCGCCTCGCGACCGGATGCGCGAGCCGGTGCAGGCCCGACGTATCCACGCCGAGCCCGGCCCGAGCGCTCGCTCGAAGCGGGGCGCCCCGGCCACCACGAACCCGAACCCGACCATGACCGAACTTCTTCACGGCGACGGCGCGATCCGTCGCACGACGCCGTACGGCTCCTCGATCGAAAACACCTATGCGGGCGTGCTGTCGTTCATGCGCCGCAATTACTCGCGCACGCTCGACGGTATCGACGTCGCGATCTCCGGCGTGCCGCTCGATCTCGCGACGACCTATCGTTCCGGTGCGCGGCTCGGGCCGGCCGCGATTCGTGCGGCGAGCGTGCAGCTCGCGGAGCTCCATCCGTATCCGTGGGGCTTCGATCCGTTCGACGACCTCGCGGCCGTCGACTACGGCGACTGCTGGTTCGACGCGCACAACCCGCTGTCGATCAAGCCCGCGATCGTCGAGCATGCGCGCACGATCCTGCGCTCGGGCGCGAAGATGCTGACGCTCGGCGGCGACCACTACATCACGTATCCGCTGCTGGTCGCGCACGCGGAGCGCTACGGCAAGCCGCTGTCGCTTATCCATTTCGACGCGCACTGCGATACGTGGGCCGACGACGATCCGGACAGCCTCAATCACGGGACGATGTTCTACAAGGCGGTGAAGGAAGGGCTCATCGATCCCGCGACGTCGGTGCAGGTCGGGATCCGCACGTGGAACGACGACTTTCTCGGGATCGAGCGGCTCGATGCCGCGTGGGTGCATGACCATGGTGCGCGGGCGGCTGTGGAGCGGATCGTCGAGATCGTCGGCGAGCGGCCTGCGTATCTGACGTTCGATATCGATTGTCTCGATCCCGCCTTCGCGCCGGGAACGGGGACGCCGGTCGCGGGCGGCTTGTCGTCGGCGCAGGCGCTGGCGATCGTGCGGGGGCTCGGGGCGGTGAATCTGGTCGGGGCGGATGTGGTGGAGGTGGCGCCTGCGTACGATCACGCGGACATCACGGCGATCGCGGCCGCGCACGTGGCTTGCGATCTGCTGTGCCTGTGGCGGCAGAAGAAGGTGGCGGGGCGGTGAAGCCGGTGAACGGACGTGTCGTGCAGAAGGCCGGTGGGCAGTTGCCCGCCGGTTTTCTCGATGGCCGTCTGCGCTGATGTCGCCAGTACGTCGTCAACGTTCGCGCGGAGAGGGCGCAGCTTGACGACGACGTGGGACGGGCGATCGGGAAGTTCGAACCGACCGCGCCGACGGCTCATATGCCGGGCGGGCGCGGGTACTGGGGCGCTGCCGTCAACCGCGCGTATCGACCCAGTTGCGTGCCCAGCGTGCCGAATGCGCCAGCGCCTGCGCTTCGCTCGCGAAGTAATCGAGCGAATAGAACTGGTAGCGGCCTTCGCCGTGTGTGCCGTCGGTACGTTCGAGCAGCAGGTTGGATGAAAAATACCCGTCGGGCAGCCGATGCGCCGAGGGTTGGACGGCATAGCCGTTGTACTGTTGAATTCGTTGGTTGTCCATTTTAATTTTAATGATGGTCGAGTGCGCGCGTGCCGTGCGCGTTATACGCACGGGTACGCCGATTCAACGCCATTGCGAGCTGAATCTGACGCAGTCGGAAAGCGAAAATAAGGCGTTGCGGCCGGAGGGGGGATGAAGTGCAACGAGACGTGTGGCGCCGGGCGAGCTGCTAACCGAACAGATGCAGATCGAGCCGATCGCGCCAACTTTGGGAGACGAAGCTCCGTGGGGATGTCGCTGCGACCCGGCGTCCGTCGTGGGAGGCCGGGCCCTTCAAACTTTACAGCGGCTTGATGTTGGCCGCTTGCAGACCCTTCGGGCCTTGCTTCGTTTCGAAGCTCACTTTTTGATTCTCGGCCAGCGTCTTGAAGCCGTCGGCACGGATTTCGGAGAAGTGAGCGAACAGGTCGTCACCGCCCTTGTCCGGCGTGATGAAGCCAAAGCCTTTGCTGTCGTTGAACCACTTGACGATACCGGTATCCATGAAGATTCCTTGAGAAAAAATATACGGGGATTTGCTCTGTGAAAGAGCGCTTGAAGCGTCAAGGAGGGAGAGGGCAACGAATACCGCTGAGGGGAGAGCGAGCAATTGATGAACAGCAATCGGACTTCTTGGACTTCGACGCATACACTAACCGCCGGGCGGGTTCACGTCAACCGATAACTTGTAACTGTTTCGCGGCGCGGCCGGTTGCCGTGGGCGACGCGATGCGGCGCCGTCCGGCGGGAATGACGGTCGAACGGTGCTGCCGGCCATGCGCCGGTCTCGGCGAACGGCGCTTCTCATCGGCAACGGCCGTCGGTCCTTCCGCGAACCGGATGCGCGCGCGTCGTTAGCGGCGAACCGATGCAAGACGGCGCGCCCTATGCGTTGTCGCCGTCGCCTTGCGTATCGGTCGTACCCGACTGCCGCGCCGCTTCGTCGCTGAGCTTCTTGTCGAGGATCGTCGCGACCCGCCCGCCGAGATACGCGCTGGCGGCCGTTTCGAGCGCGCGGTTCGTCTCGGCCTCGACGAACACGGCCGCGAGCGGGCGCAGGCGCCAGATCGCGTCGACCAGTTCCGGCACGTCGGTGGCCGGCGGCAGCGTGTCGGCGTCGTAACGGTCGAGCCGTTTCACGACGAGATCGACGAGCAGCCGCGCGATCGCGTCGAAATGCGGGCGCGCGAGGCTGATCACGTCGAGCAGCTCGCGCGGCGGAATCCCTTCCTTCGTCATCGCGGCCGCCGCCTCGAGCAGCGCGGGGCTTTTCGCGACGAACGACAGGCCGCGCCGTTCGAGCAGCCCGAGCTCGGTCACGCGCGACAGTTGCGTGGTCGCCTGCGGGCCGAACATCTGCGCGAGCGCGGCGAGCGAATAGGTTTTCGGCAACTCGTGCGACCAGCGGCCGCCGATCGCGTTTTCGAGGCCGAGGATCGAGCGCAGGTCGTGGCCTTCGTCGATCGCCTTGATCAGGTCCTGGATGTTCGACAGCGTATAGCCGCGCGCGAGCAGATGGTTGATCAGCTTCAGGCGCGCGACGTGCGTGTCGTCGTAGATGCCGACGCGTCCGCGTTTCTCCGGCGGCGCGAGCAGCCCGCGATCCTGATAGGCGCGGACGTTGCGCACGGTGGTATCGGACACGCGCGCGAGTTCGTCGACCGTGTACTCGTTGCGGGAATCCGGCGTGGCCTCGTCGGGCGTGGAATGAGTCTGTTTTGACATGCGGCCATTCTAGCGCGCCGCGCCAGGCTCGGGCGAGGCGGGGCGCGTGTTCGCGCCGTCGCCGAGCGGGCGCTGCAGCAGCGCCGTGTCGATCCAGCGGCCGTGCTTGAAACCGACCGCTTTCAGCAGGCCGGCCGGCTCGAAGCCGAACGCGCGATGCAGCGACGTCGAGCCGCCGGTGCCGCCGTCGGCGATAACCGCGATCATCTGCCGCCACGGGCCGCGTTCGCAGTGCTCGATCAGCGCCGCGAGCAATGCGCGGCCGATGCCGCGCCCGCGCTGCGCATCGTCGATGTAGATCGAATCCTCGATCGCGAAGCGATACGCGCTGCGCGTGCGGTACGGCGTCGCGTAGGCGTAGCCGGCCACGCGGCCGTCGCATTCGGCGACGAGATACGGCAACCCGTGGCGCAGCACCGCGTCGCGGCGTGCGCGCAGTTCGGCGACGTCGGGCGGCGTTTCCTCGAACGACGCGACGCTGTGATGCACGTGGTGCGCGTAGATCGCGTGAATCGCATCGAGGTCGGCGTCGGTGGCGTCGCGAACGACGCAGGCGGGAGCGGCAGGCATGGCGGCAGGGCGAGCGAAGTCAAAACGCCACTATGCCGGCTGCTGGCGCGGCTGGTAAAGCCGTTTGCGGTTTCGGCGGCTTACAGCCGGCCGTCCGCCGCGTGGACCGCATCGGCGATCGCGTCGGCCACGCGCTGCACGCGCGGCGAGCGGCGCACGTCCGGATGAACGACGAGCCAGATCTCGCGCTCGATGTCGCAGCGCGGCGCGGCCGTCAGCTCGACGAGCGGCGCGCCGGCGTGCGCGGCCGGATCGTCGACGAGAAACCGCGGCAGCAGCGCGACGCCGGCCCCGGCTGCGCACGCGCGATGCTGCGCGGCCAGGTCGTTGGCGATGAACGCAAAACGACGCCCGGCCGCGAAGCGTTCGAGCCATTGCTGCTGCGGCGTTTGCGCGAGCGCATCGTCGTAGCCGACGAACGGCCAGCTATCGGGCGGCGCGTCCGCCCATTCCCGGGTCGCGCACAGCGCGAAGCGCATCGTGCCGAGCCGGCGCGCGGCGAGCCCCGGTTCGCTCGGCCGCGACAGCCGCACCGCGAGATCGGCTTCGCGTGCGTACAGGTTCGCCGCATGCATCTCGCCCATCAGGTCGATCCGCAACGCCGGCCATGCGCACTGCGCGCGGGCCAGGCGCGGCGCGAGGAAATGGCTGGCGAATACCGGCGACGCCGATACGCGCACCACGCCGTCGAGCGCGGCCGCGCCCTGCGCCGCGCGCGCGAACGCATGCGCGTCGGCTTCGAGGCGCGCGGCGTGCTCGGCGACGTGCAGCCCCTCGTCGGTCGGCGGCCAGCCGCGCGGCAGCCGGTCGAACAGCCGGATCCCGAGCGCCGACTCCAGCGCATCGATCCGCCGCGCGACCGTCGAATGCTGGACCTGCAGCGCCCGGGCGGCGGCCGACAGGCTGCCGCCGCGCATCACCGCCAGGAAGTAGCGAATGTCGTCCCAGCTCATCGGCGGCATGGGTGCGGCGTTAGCCTCTCGATCGGTCGAATTTTGCACAGTAGATGGGCGTTGAACGTGAGTTCCGTTCGATTATGCACGATGAGATGATCGTGTCACATCATTCGATAGCGAGGAACGCCATGACCCAAACCGCCCATGCCATCCGGATCGGGATCGACCGTTACGGCGACGCCGGCGTGCTGCGCCGCGTCGATGCGCCCGTCGCGCCGCCCGGGCCCGGAGAAGTGCGGATTCGCCAGACCGCGATCGGCGTGAATTTCGTCGACATCTATTTCAGGACGGGCGCGCACGCGTTGCCGGCGCTGCCGGCGGCGCTCGGCGTCGAGGCGGCCGGCGTGATCGACGCGGTTGGGGCGGGCGTGACGGATCTCGCGCCCGGGCAGCGCGTCGCATATGCGGGCCTGCCGACCGGCAGCTATGCGAGCCTGCGCACGATGCCGGCCGAGCGCGTGCTGCCGATTCCCGACGGGCTGAGCGACGAAGCCGCCGCCGCGGGGCTGCTGAAGGGCATCACCGTCTACATGCTGCTGCATCGCGTCCGGCAGGTCGGCGCCGGCGACACGGTGCTCGTGCATGCGGCGGCCGGCGGCGTCGGGCTGCTCGCGACGCAGTGGGCGCGTGCGCTCGGCGCGCGGGTGATCGGCACGGTCGGATCGGCCGCGAAGGCCGCGCTCGTGCGCGCGCACGGCGCGGAAGCGGTGGTCGATTATCGCGAGGAGGATTTCGTCGCGGCCGCGCGTACGTTCGGCGGCGGCGCGGGCGTCGACTACGCGATCGACGGCATCGGCGGCGACGTGCTGACCCGTACGCTCGGGGCGATTCGTCCGTTCGGCATGGTCGCGAGCATCGGGCAGGTCGCCGCGATCGGTGCGCGACAGACGTTCGAGCTCGACGAATTGGGCCCGGCCCGTTCGATCGCGCTCGCGCGGCCGAGCGTGCTCGGTTTCATCGCGCGCGACGCCGGCGCGTATCGGGACGCCGCGCGGGCGACGCTCGACCGGCTGGCGGGCGGCATGCACGTCGAGATCGGCGCGCGGCTGCCGCTCGAACAGGCGGCCGACGCGCACCGGTTGCTGGAGTCGCGCGCGACGACGGGCGGGGTCGTGCTGCTGGCGTGACGACGGGGGCGGCGGCTCGCGCGGCGGCCCGGCGGTCGCATCGCGAGCCGCTGGTGCTCAGGGGTGCTTGCGCAGCGGCGCATCTTCGACGAACCATGCGAGCACGAACGCGATCGCGATCACCGCCGCGGCCGACAGATAGACGACGTGCAGCGAACCGGCGAACGCGTGCAGGTACGCGTCGCGCACGGCATCCGGCAACTGGTGCACGGCGGCCGGGCCGAGCGCGGGCGGCAGTTCGGTACCGGCCGGCAGCGCGTGCATCATCCGCGACTGCAGCCCGTGCGAAAACAGCGCGCCGAATGCGGCGACACCGAGCGAGCCGCCGATCGAGCGGAACAGCGTCGCGCCCGACGTCGCCACTCCCATGTGCCGGAATTCGACCGTGTTCTGCACGGCGAGCGTCAGCACGGGCATCACCATCCCGAGCCCGATCCCGAGCAGCGCCATGTACGCGTACATCGTGTGCAGCGGCGTATCGAGCGTCAGCGTCGACAGCAACGCCATCGCGACGCCGCCCATCAGCGTCCCCCCGATCGGGAACAGCCGGTACGAGCCGAACCGCGAGATCAGCCGCCCGCTGACGATCGACGTCACGAGCATCCCGCCCATCATCGGCAGCAGCTGCATGCCGGCTTGCGACGGCGTCGAGCCCTTCACGACCTGCAGGTAGAGCGGAATGAAGGTGACCGAGCCGAACAGCGCGATGCCGACCACGAAGCCGATCAGGCTGACCAGCACGAAGGTGCGATGGCGGAACAGGTCGAGCGGCATGATCGGCTCGGCCGCGATGCGCTCCTCGTAAATGAAGCCGCCGATCGCGACTAGACCGAGCACGAGCGTCATCCACAGCTGGGGCGACGTCCATGGCAGCAGCGAGCCGCCTTCGCTCGTGAACAGGATCACGCAGGTGAGGGCGGTCGCGAGGAACGCGGCACCCATGTAGTCGATCCGATGCTTCACGTGCGCGGTGTGCGGCCGGAACGCCATGCCGATCACCGCGAGCGCGAGCACACCGAGCGGCAGGTTGATCGTGAAGATCCAGCGCCATGAAAGATGCTCGACCAGGAAGCCGCCGAGCAGCGGGCCGACGATCGTCGCGAGGCCGTAGACGCCGCCGAACATCCCCTGGTAGCGCGCCCGGCGATCGGGCGGGACCAGATCGCCGATCGCGGCCATCGTGACGACCATCAGGCCGCCGCCGCCGAGGCCCTGCAGCGCGCGCAGCACGATCAGTTGCGTCATGTCCTGCGCGATGCCGCACAGTGCGGAGCCGGCGAGGAACAGCACGATCGCGACCTGCAGCACGATCTTGCGGCCGTACAGGTCGCCGAGCTTGCCGTACAGCGGCAGCACCACGGTCGACGACAGCAGGTACGCGGTGACGACCCACGACAACTGGTCGAGCCCGCCGAGTTCGCCGACGATCGTCGGCAGCGCGGTCGACACGATCGTCTGGTCGAGCGCGGACAGCAGCATCACGAGCAGCAGCGCGGCGACGATCAGCCCGGTCGGCGTGTCGCGGCGGGCCGCGTCGGCGGACGGGGAAGTAGGGAGCGTATGGGTCGTCATCGAAATATCTGCCATGGCAGGAAATTGAGTCGAAATATAGCCATTGATGATTGACTAGTCAATTTCTGCCCAGACTCAATATGTTGCAGTCGTAACGGGACATTGCCGCCCGAAAAATTGATCGCGGTCAGCCGCGAAGCAGGGACGGACTCAAGTTTTTTGCAGGCAAACCGTAATACAGCGTGCCGCGGACCGATTGCCGCGGCACTTTTCATCGCTCACGTGCCGTCATGAACCTGAACGCCCTGTTTTCCCGTTTCTCGATCCGTACGCGGATTTTCTCCACGCTCGGCCTCGTCGCCGCGCTGCTCGTCGTGTCGGGGCTGATCGGCCTCGCGGGCATGCAGAGCTCGAACCGCGCCCTCGACGAGGCCTATACGCGGCAACTCGCGGCGAAGACCGCGCTGTCCGCGGCGAGCCTGAACCTGACGATCGTGCGGACGACGCTCGACCGTGCGCTGCTGCATCCGGAAGCGCCGGAGGTGCCCGATCTCGTGAAGAAGGCCGAGGGCTATCTCGCGAAGGCGGACACGGCGTGGCGCACCTACGCGGCGATGCCGCACGGCGACGACGAGGGCCCGCTCGCGAGCCGCCTCGATGCCGCGCGCCAGGCGCTGATCGGACAGGCGTTGAAGCCGATGATCGACGCGATTCGCGAAGGGCGGCGCGACGAAGCCGACCGGTTGCTGATGACGGTCGCGCCGCCGCTGTCGGTCGCGCTCACGCAGGCGACCGACGCGCTCGATGCGTACCAGGCCGCGCGCGGCAAGGACGTGTACGACACCGCGCAGACCTATTACGGCTGGATGCGCATGGGCGCGATCGCGGGCATCGCATTTGGCCTGGCCGCGTGCCTCGGTTGCGCGATCGGCCTGCATTTCGCGATCACGCAGCCGGTGAATCGCCTGCTGTCGCATTTCCGTCGGCTGTCGGACGGCGACCTCACGTCGGAAGTGCACTGGTCGTCGCGCGACGAGATGGCCGAACTGGTCAAGGGCGTGACCGGCATGCAGCGCAGCCTCGCGGATACGGTGCGCCAGGTGAGCCAGGGTTCCGAAGCGATTTCGACGGCGACGCACCAGATCGCGGCCGGCAACACCGATCTGTCGCAGCGCACCGAGGAGCAGGCGTCGGCGCTGCAGCAGACGGCCGCGAGCATGGAGCAATTGACGGCGACCGTGAAGCAGAACGCCGACCACGCGCTCGAGGCGCAGGCCTGCGCGGACAGCGCGAGCGAGATCGCGACGCGCGGCGCGACGGTCGTCGGCGAGGTGATCGGCACGATGAACGAGATCGACCGGAGTTCGCAGAAGGTCGCCGACATCATCGGCACGATCGAAGGCATCGCGTTCCAGACCAACATCCTCGCGCTGAATGCGGCGGTCGAAGCCGCGCGCGCGGGCGAGCAGGGCCGTGGCTTCGCGGTGGTCGCGGGCGAGGTGCGCACGCTGGCGCAACGCTCGGCGTCCGCGGCGAAGGAAATCCGCACGCTGATCGGCGAATCGGTCGAGCGTGTCGCGACCGGCTCGCGGCTCGTCGGTACGGCCGGCGCGACGATGCAGGACATCCAGCAGGCGATCGGGCGCGTGACGGGCATCATGACGGAGATCGCGGCCGCATCGAGCGAGCAGCGCGACGGGATCGAGCAGGTGAACCGCGCGGTGTCGCAGATGGATCAGGTGTCGCAGCAGAACGCGGCGCTGGTCGAGCAGGCGGCCGCGGCTGCCGCGTCGCTCGAGGAGCAGGCGGATGGGCTGCGCCGCGCGGTGGGGGCGTTTCGGGTGGCTTGAAGCGAAATGACGGCGGCGCGGCGGCGGGCAGGCGCACCGCCCGCCGCGTCAACCGGCCGCGAGTTGCGCGGCCGCGCGCGACGATGCGACGATCAGCAGCTTCATCGTCGCGCGCGTCGCGCCGACGAACAGCTTGCGCGCGGCGCGCGCGTCGAGCGTGTCGAAGTCGACTTCGGCCAGGATCACGCACGGCGCCGATTGGCCCTTGAAGCGGTAGATCGAATCGAGCAGCACGTCGCCGTCGCGATACTCGGGGTTGCCGAACAGGTCGTACTTGCCGGTGAAGCGCTTGATCCGGTGCGGGCCGAGCTGGTCGAGGGATGCCAGCACCGAGCCTTCGCGGCCGCGGTACGACAGCACCGCGATGTCCTGCTTGCGAAAGCCGAGCGACAGCGCGTGCGTGATCGCACGCTTGGTCGCGTCGATGCAGGCTTGCGCCAGCGCGTCGCCCGACGCGCCGTCTTCCCCGTATGCCGACACCGACGGATCGGAGCCGTCGAACGGGCTGCCCGAGCGCAATTCGGCCGCGAGCGGTTCGGCCCGGCCGACGATGTCGCGCACGAATTCCAGCAGGTCGCGCGGGCTGCGGTAATTGGTAAGCGCCTTCAGCGTGACCCAGCCGGGCAGCGCGACGGGTTCGCGCATGTACAGGTTCTGCAGCGGATCTTCCAGCCACCACCATGCGCCGTCCGGCGCGAGCAGGCGCTCCAGCGCGGCCGCCCACGGCGCGTGGAAATCCTGCCCTTCGTCGACGACCAGCACGTCGAAGCGCCAGCGTTCGGGAATCGGCGTTTGCGCGAAGCGCGCCTCGAGCCGTTCGAATTCGCCGGGCGCCTGGAAGTCGGGCGTATAGCCGCCGTCGCGCGCGACCCAGTCGCACAGCTGGTGGTAATTCGCGATCTTCGCGCCGGGCGGCGCGATGCGCGCGATGTAGTCGGCGAGCGGCCGGTTGAAGCATACGTAGAGCACGCGCTGGCCGGCCGCGACCGCATCGCGCATCACCTGCACCGCGAGCTGTGTCTTGCCCGAACCCGCGGTGCCGGTGACGCGCAGCCGGAACGGCGTGAACGCGAGCTGGCGCGCCCATGCGGCGAGCCCGCCGGACAGCCGGGTGACGAGCGTGCCGGCCTGTCCGACGAGCGCGCTCGTGTCGGGCGTGAGCGCGAGCTCGTCCGCGAGGAAATGGTGGAGCTTCGGGGCGTTCGGAAAGGGCGCGTCGTCCTCGGGCAGGACTTGCAGGATCACGTGCGCGAGCTGCGCCTTGCGCGACGCGTCGACGATGCGCTCGGGCGCGACGCCGGCGATCGACGCGTCGCGGATCGAATAGTCGGGGCAGTACAGCAGCGCCTCGACGCCGTAGACGCCCGCGCCGAGCGCGGCCGTCAGGCGCCGGTGCAGCGTCTCCTGCGTGCGCGCGAGCTGGATCGGGACATTGCGTTCCTTCTGCAGGTAGACCTTCACGAGCCCTTTCGGGGTTTCGCGCAGGAAGCCGGCCTTCTGCTCGATCAGCAGCATGCGGCCGGCCGGACTCACGACGACGAACGCGGCTTCGCCGAACACCGAGAACGCCTGGTCGGCGCGCGTCCAGTGGACGCCGTGATACACGGTGTAGGCGTCGGGCAGCGCGTGTTCGAGCGCGGCGAGCGTTTCGCGCTCGCGTTCGGCCGCGCCGGTCGCGGCGAGGCTTTTCCAGTCGTCGGGGATGAGGCGGGCCATGGAGTCGGGCGGCGGATGCCGGCGTGCGCGTGAACGGGTGCGGCTATTGTACTGAGGAACCGGTTCATGCCCGCGGCGCATGCGTTGGCCATTCGACGGGCGGCCGGCCCGGCGGACGTCAGCCGCGCGCGAGACGCTTCGCGAGATCGGCGCTGAGGATCGCCATGCGTGCGGGTTTTTCGTAGCACACCACGTCGAACGCGCGGATCACTTCGCTGATGTCGGCTTCGCTCGCGCGGCCGGTGAGCAGGTCGCCCGTCAGCACGAAAATCGGCGCGCCCGGATTGTCGGACGTGCGCACGGCCTTGATCGCGGTCGCGGCCGTCCCGTCGTCGAACAGCCATTCGGTCAGGACCGCGTCGAAGGCCTGGCCTTGCAGCGCGTCGACGAATGCTGCGAGCCCGTCGAACGCGGCCGTCGCGAAACCCTGCCGTTCGAGATAGCGGCAGAGCTCGGTCGCGCTGACGCGATCGGGATCGATCACCGCGACGACGAGCTTGTCGCTCTCCGCACGGCGCGGGTAGATCTCGATCTTGTGCACGTCGTACGCGTTCTGGTACAGCACGCCGGTATGGCGCAGCACGCGCCAGCGGCCGTTCTGTTCGTACGCGACGAACTCGGGGCGCGCACCGGCTTCGAGCGGCGCGCCGATCCAGGCGGTGCACGGAATCTCGGCGACGCCCGCATAGAGGACGGCTTCCTGGGAATAGGCGCCGACCATGCCGGGGTCGAGCGTTTGCGCGCCGAACAACTGCGCGGCCGGTTCGCCGTACGCTTCGGCGACTTTCTTGATCTGCGCGAGCGTCCAGGGGCTGCTGCCGCGCAGTTTGCGGTGGCCTTGCGAGAAACTCAGATCGAGGATGCGGCACAGCTCGGTGGTCTGCTGGCGCTTGCCGATGCCGTTGCGGGTCATCAGCTCGCGCACGCGCTCGGCAACCGCGAGGGAATCCGTGGTGATTGCTTCAGTGGTCATGCTACGGGAACGGATCGTGACGTTCAGAACGACGCCTTGCGGCAGTCTCGGCGGACAGTCTTCATGACGTCCAATGGCGAGCCGACCGGCCACGCACGGAAAAGATAACTTTACCGCAAAATGGTCGTCATTCAGTGTGGTGAAAGGTGCGTTTGTGTGAAAGGTGTGTCATGACGTTACGCCCGGCTTGACGCGGCGCATGACGGTGATGGCGCGTTCGACATCTTCCGGTCCGTATTCCGGTCGGCCCGAATGCGATTCCACACGAGACGGCAGGTAATCGCCGCACGATGCACCAACGCAGGGCGCGGACGCGCCGGACCGACGTTTCCGCCCCGTTTTTTCAGGGTATCGCACGGCGGATCGTCGAAGTCCCTGGAAGGCGATCCATCGACGGTTTCCTCTAGTGAGACCGACGCGGATACTTTTCAGGTCGGCGCAGCTGCTGCTACGATTCCGCCGTTTCAAAAACGTGTTGAACCGATGCAGAAGAAATTCTTGATGCGCGGATACGAAATGAACTGCGAGCCGCGCGTGACGGAGGCCGGCAAATACGCCGCGCAGGTCGAGGTCACGAAGGTGGGTTTCAGCCGTGAGGCTGCATTCCGCAAGCTGGGCGAATTCGACACCGAAGCCGAAGCGGTCGCGTACGCTAGACAATTCTCCGAAGAATGGCTGAGCCGCTATGCGTAGCGCAGCGCATGCCCGTGCAATGCGGGCATCGGTCGACCGGCGGTGCTGCGCCCGAACGACGAGGAATTCGTGTCTGAATGTTGCGAATGCGTGCGGAAATTTGTAGATTGACGACTCCTGTTGTGAGGTATCGATCGTCCGAAGCCAACGCAATCGGAGACTGCGAATGTCCACTTTGTGCATGCAGACCGTCGTTCACGGCAAAACCGTCCAGATCGTGCTGTCGCCCGAGCAGCGTACGGCCAGGATCGACATTGTCGACGACGAAGCCGGCAGCTATCCGCCCCGCACGATGAGCATCGAGCGGTACATCAACGCGGGCATGGCCGACGACGAAATCGCGCGACATGTTGTGGAAGTCGTCACGATGTCGATCGAGCAGCTGGCGAGACTGCAGCCGTTCGACCGCACCGCAGGCACGCAAACGCGCTATTCGCACTGAGGACGCCAGCGTGGCGGCGGCTCCCCCGGGCAGGCCGCGAAGTCCTGACTGAATGAATGGCCGCGTGGTTGTCGGGCGCTCGACATGTCGCCGTCGACGCCGTCGAACCGACACGCATCGATTGCGCGTTCGCGCTACATCGTGCATAGACGTGAACGGCGTGCCGTCGTCTCGTCCGGCGGACAACAGCCGCCGGAGCCGGTCAGGCACGAACGGCTGCGGCATCGATCGGGTATTGTCCGCCATTAAATTCGCAATCCTGATCGATAAGGAATCCGGCTGAGCGGGCAACGATCGCATCGGGCGTCGAGCCTTGTCGACGCAACGGTTCGCGTTGCGCTTGGCGAGCCCGCATCTACGGATCGAATTTCCGCGACGGCGCAGGGTGTCGAGGCACCGGCATCGGCCGACAATTCCACCGCTGCCGGTATCGACGCGCAAGCGAGCGCAACCGTCGCGGTGCGACATGCGGCTGCGGCGCCGTGGCGTCGGCAGGCCGCGCCACCGCACCGGCGTCGATGCGATGATGGACCCCGAAGGGAGCCGAATGACGGTTTTCGAAATTTATCGCTTCATGTGACGTCGCCGCCACGATAAGCTTTGCCGGGCATGCATCGACCCGACAGAAAACAATGACCACCACCTATCCGCTGCACGACGCATTGAGCCACGCCGATACGGCGTTTCCGACCGAAGCCGACGTCGTCGTCGCCGGCGCCGGCATCATGGGCTGCGCGGCTGCTTACTACCTCGGCCTGCGCGGCCTGAAAGCCGTCGTGCTCGACAAGTCGCGCATCGCCGGCCAGCAATCGACGCGCGCGTGGGGCTTCGTGCGACAGCAGGGACGCGAATCGGCCGAAGTGCCGCTGATGATGGCCGGCATGCGGATATGGGAAGGCCTGGAGCAGGCGCTCGGCTTCGATCTCGAATGGCGGCAGGGCGGCTGCCTCTACATGGCGGACAACGAAGACGACTGGGCCTCGTTCCAGGCGTGGCTCGCCGTCGCGCGCGAGCACGGGCTCGACACGCGCACGCTGACGCGCGCCCAGATCGACGAGCGCGTGCAAGGGCTGTCGACGCACGCGCGTACCCTCGGCGGCCTGTATACGGCAACCGACGGGCAGGCCGAGCCGCGTCGCGTGGCCGCCGCATTCGCGGCGCGCGCGACCGAGGCCGGCGCGCGTTTCTTCGAAGGCTGCGGTGTGAGCGCGATCGAGACGGCCGGCGGCGCGGTCGTCGGCGTCGCGACCGAGCGCGGCACGATTCGCACGCGTCGCGTGATCTGCGCGGCCGGCGCGACCAGTTTCCGGCTGCTCGACGGCGTCGGCATCCGGCTGCCGCAGCAGGCCGTGCGCGGCACCTGCATGCGCACCAACGTGGTCCCGCCGGTGTCCGCGGCGACGGTGTGGGGCCATGGTCTCGGCATCCGGCAGCGCAAGAACGGCGCGATCAATCTCGCCGACGACATGCAGGTCGACGTCGACCTGACGCTCGGCCATCTGCGCGGCTTGAGTCTCTTCTGGCCGGAATTCTGGTCGCAACGCGACAAATTCCGGCTGCATCTGGGTGCGTCCGCATGGCGCGACGTGCTCGCACGCATCGACGGCTCGACCGGGCCGATCGAGCCGCGCGATCCGCAGCCCCAGCCGAATCGCGCCCATGCGCCGCGCGCGCTCGCGAAGCTCAAGGCGATCTTTCCCGCGCTGAAGGATGCGCAGGTCGTCGAGGCATGGGCCGGCCTGATCGACGTGCTGCCCGACGGCATTCCGGTGATCGATGCGCCGGGCACGCCGGCGGGGCTCGCGATTGCGACCGGGTTCTGCGGGCACGGTTTCGCGATGGGGCCGATCGTCGGCCGGCTGCTCGCCGAATGGATCGACACGGGCGCGCCGTCGCTCGACCTGTCGGCGTTTCGCGCGCGGCGTTTCGTCGACGGGACGATGGTGCGGCCGCGCAGCATGCTGTGACCGGCCGCGTGCACGCGTTCCCGTCGTAGAATCGAGCCCGCATCCTTCAGGAGATTTCCCGTTGGCAACGCCATCCGATCAGCGCCGCTCGTTGCGCCTGCGTTTGCGTCGCGCCCGCAATCCGTGGCAGGCGCCGCGCGCACGCACGCTGTTCACGCGCCCCGCGACGTCGCCGCGCCGCACGCTGCTGTTCCGCCTCGGCGCGGTCGTGCTGTTGTGCACGCTTGCGTTTCTCGTGCTGTATCTCGATCGCGACGGCCTGCGCGATTCGACCAAGAGCACGCCGATGACCGTGGCCGATCTCGTGTACTTCACGATGGTCACGGTCGCGACGGTCGGCTACGGCGATATCGTGCCCGTCACGGCGCGGGCGCGCCTGCTCGATGCCTTCTTCATCGTGCCGATCCGCATCGGCATCTGGTTCATTTTCCTGGGCACGGCGTATCAGTTCGTGATCCAGCGCGTCGTCGAGGAATTCCGCATGAAACGCCTGCAGAAGCAACTGTCCGATCACATCGTCGTGTGCGGTTATGGTCTGTCGGGGTCGATCGCGGTGCGCGAGTTGCTGGAGAGCGGCGTCGATCCGGCCACGATCATCGTGATCGATTCGCAACAGCAGGCCCTCGAGGCGGCGACGTCGCTCGGCGTGACGGGATTGCTCGGCGATCCGGCGCACGAGGATCTGCTGCAGCAGGCGCAGGTGCGCGCGGCGAAGGCCGTGATCATTTCGGTGACCGACGATCCGACCGCGATCCTGCTGACGCTGTCGGTGCGCAGCATCGCGCCCGATACGAAGATCGTCGTGCGGATCCAGGAGAACCTGTACCAGCGGCAACTGCGGCAGGCCGGCGCGGACGTGATCGTGTCGTCGACGAAGATCGGCGCGCTGTTGCTGGCGGACGCGGTCCATAGCCGCTACATCGTGCCGTTCGTGAACGACATGCTGTCGACGCGCGGTCGCGCGACGCTGCTGGAGCGCGAGGCGTTGCCGCATGAGATCGGCTGCATGACGAACGTCGTGCCGGGCGCGATCGTGGTCGGGCTCGATCGCGGCGGGAAGATCCATTCGTTTTACGAGGATCCGCCGTGCAGGATCGAGGCGGGCGATACGCTGGTGGTGATTCAGTCGGCGCGGATTCCGGATCCGGAAATGTGAGGGCGTTTGGCTCTGGTTATGTGCCCATGAGGGCACGGGCGTGCAGCGTTCTCTTTTCTTCGATGACCGTTGCAGGCCGCTGACCGAAGCCTCGCGTCGCAGGCAGAATCACGAGTCGGGCCAGAACCCCCTACCGGAACGCCCGCATCTGCCCCGTCATCATCTGCAGCATCTTGTTGGCGGCAACCGAAAGCTTGCGGCCCACGCGCGTGACCATGTGCGCCTCGGCGTTCTCGAGAATCGGATGCGCGATCTCGATCGCGAACAGCTCCTTGGCCTGCAGTTCGGCGGTCACCGCGAAGGCTGGCATCACCGAGATGCCGAGCCCCGATTTCACGAACTCCTTCAGGATCGCGAACGAATTGGTGGTGATGATCGGCGCGAGCCGCACGCGCTCGGCGTATTCCACGGCCTCCATCATCTGTCGTGTGCCGTACGACGGGTGAGTGGCCGCCAGCGGGTAGGTGGCGAGCTGCTGCACCGTCAGCACCTTGTGGCTGCGGCGCGGGAAATCGGGGCCGACGATCGCCATCATCGGCTGCCGCTTCGACGCGCGCGACACCAGCTTGGGCTCGGCGGGCGGGTTGTACACCAGGCCGATCTCGCCCTCGTCGTTCGAGATCTTGCGGATCACGTCGTTGGTGCTGCCCACGTCGAGGTTGACGCGGATCCCGGGGAACTGCCGGCAGAACTGCTGCATTGGCCCGGCCAGTAGATCCGAGACAAAGCCCTCGCCGAGCACCAGGCTGACCTGGCCGGTCTTGAGCCCGCGCAGCTCCTGCAGACGCGAGATCAGGTCGTCGCGGTGCGCGAGCTGCTCGCGGAAATACTCGATCACGCAGCGTCCCGCCTCGGTGGGCGTCACGCCGCGCGCGTGGCGCTCCATCAGCGTGGCGTCGAGCTCCTTCTCCAGCAGCCCGATCTGGCGGCTCACGGCCGAGGGCGCCACGTCGAGCCAGTCGGCCGCGGCGCGGATCGTGCCGCAACGCACGGCCTCGTAGAAATAGACGATCCGACTGTCGGTGAGGGTATCGCTCATGGATCCTGGCGTTCTAAAAAAGAGAACAATCTCAATATTGGCGTTGATTGATTATACGGATCGCCGGACCGAACATCGTAGCCATGCAGGGTAGGCGCAAGCTGGCGCGCCGGCCTCGAACCAACAGCTATCGGGAGTCGTCGGATGAAAACGGTGGGCGTGATCGGTCTGGGCAACATGGGGCGCGGCATGGCGGGTTCGCTGCGGCGCGGCGACTACACGGTGCTCGGCTATGACGCGACGCCCGGCGTGGCGCTCGCGCTGGCCGAACAGGCGGTGCTGTCGGCGCGCGATTCGGTGGCCGAGATCGCGCGCGACGCCGACGTGCTGCTGCTGTCGCTGCCGACCTCGGCGGTGGTCGAGGCGGTGGTGCTGGGCGCGGGCGGCGTGCTCGAGCACGCGAAACCGGGCACCATCGTGATCGACACCACCACGGCCGATCCGGACAGCACGCGGCGCGTGGCGGCGGCCCTGGCCGAGCGCGGCATTGGGTTCGTCGACGGCCCGGTGAGCGGCGGCCCGAAAGGCGCGGCTACCGCCACCATGACCATGGTGCTCGGCGGCTCGGACAGCGATATCGCCGCCATCGAGCCGATTCTCGCGACGATCAGCGCCAAGCGCGTTCATGTGGGCCCGGTGGGCGCCGGTCACGTCACCAAGCTGCTCAACAACCTGCTGACCGGCGTGCACCTGCTGGCCGCCAGCGAGGCGGTGCGCACCGCGCGCGCGGCCGGCGTCGATCCGGAAAAGCTGGTCGAGGCGCTCAACGGCGGCTCCGGCCGCAACAGCGCGACGCTGACGAACTACCCGACCTGGATCTTCAACGGCAAGTTCGATTCCGGTTTCACGATGAAGTTGATGCGCAAGGACGTGCGGCTCGCGCTGGGCCTGCTCGACCAGTTCGACAGCGTCGCGCCGGTGGCGCGCGAGGCGGCGCGCGTGTGGGCCGCCAGCGAGGGATCCGTCGCCGACGGCGAGGACTTCAACCGCATCGTCGACTTCCTCGACCCGGCGTGAGGCCCGGCAGCCCGCGCCGCGATCCCGCTCGACTCACATACACGGACACCTGACATGACCCAGCACGCAGACCAGTTGCTTGCCGCCTTCGCGCATTTCTTCCCCGGTGCCGCCACGATCGGCTCATATGTCGACGGCGAGCTCGTCGCCGGCCGGGGCGACACGATCCAGCTTTACGATGCGGCGACGGGCGAGGCCACGCTCGCCTATCGCGACGCCGGCGCAGCCGCGATCGACCACGCGGCCGAAAGCGCGCGCCGCGCGCAGCGCGAATGGTGGGCGCTCACGCATGCCGCGCGCGGTCGCGTGATGCAGGAGGTGGCGCGCGCGATCCGCGCCGAGGCCGAGGCGATCGCGCGGCTGGAGGCGCTGGGCTCGGGCAAGCCGATCCGCGACTGCCGGGGCGAGGTGGGCAAGGTCGCCGAGATGTTCGAGTACTACGCGGGCTGGACCGACAAGTTCTACGGCAGCGTGATCCCGGTGCCGACCTCGCACCTCAATTACACGCGCCGCGAGCCGGCCGGCGTGGTGCTGCAGATCACGCCCTGGAACGCGCCGGTGTTTACCTGCGGCTGGCAGGTGGCGCCCGCGGTGGCGATGGGCAACGGCGTGCTGCTCAAGCCCTCGGAACTGACGCCCTTCACGTCGCTGGCGGTCGCCAGGCTCGGCGAGCGGGCCGGGCTGCCGCGCGGCCTGGTCAACGTGCTGGCCGGTTTCGGTCACACCGCCGGGCAGGCCGCGATCGCGCATCGCGTGGTCGGCAAGGTGGTGTTCGTCGGTTCGCCGGCCACCGGCGCGCGCATCGCCGAGGCCGCCGCGCGCCGCGTGCTGCCGTGCGTGCTGGAGTTGGGCGGCAAGTCGGCCAATATCGTGTTCGCCGATGCCGACCTCAAGCGCGCCGCGCTGACTGCCCAGGCGGCGATCTTCGCCGGCGCGGGCCAGAGCTGCGTGGCCGGCTCGCGTCTGCTGGTGCAGCGCGCCGTCTACGACGAGTTCGTCGCGATGGTGGCGGCCGGGGCGAAGAAGATCCGTGTCGGCGCGCCGCTCGACGAGGCGACCGAGGTGGGCCCGATCAACAATCGCAAGCAGTACGACCACGTGATGTCGATGATCGAGAGCGGCGTGGCGGCGGGCGCCACGCTCGCCAGCGGCTCGCCCGGGCGCGTCGCGGAGGGCAGCGGCGGCTACTTCGTGGCGCCCACCGTGCTGGCCGGCGTGTCGAACGCGATGGATGTGGCGCGCACCGAGATCTTCGGGCCGGTGGTGGCCGCCATTCCGTTCGACACCGAGGATGAGGCGATCGCGATCGCCAACGACACCGACTTCGGCCTGGCCGGCGCGGCGTGGACCACCGACGTGGCGCGCGCGCATCGTGTGGCCGCGCAGGTGAAGGCCGGCACCTTCTGGGTCAACGGTTACAAGACCATCAACGTGGCATCGCCGTTCGGCGGCTACGGCATGAGCGGCTACGGCCGCTCGAGCGGGGTCGAGGCGCTGTACGAATACACGCAGACCAAGAGCGTGTGGGTCGAGACGGCCGAAGCGCCGCCCACCGCGTTCGGTTATCTGTAACCACCGGCCCGCATTCGACGGCAGCCGGGCTTCAAGGGGAGACTCGTCATGGAACACGCACTGGGTATCGAGCGGCGCGAACTGGGCGGCGCGGCCACCGCCAAGGTTCTGCTATACGCGGCCGGCATCCTGCTGGTCGCCGAATGGATCGGCTCGTTCACGTTCAAGCTCGGGCCGGGCAAGGTCGTGCTGCTGCCGATGATCTGGGCGCTGCTGCTCGGCGCGGCGGTAGGGCTGGCCAGCGCGCGCTGGAACGGCAGTGCGCGCCTGAGCGTGCCCGACCAATTCTTCGCGGCCGCGATCCTGCAGCCGGCGCTGCTGCTGTTCGTCTCCAAGCTCGGGCTGATGGTGGGCAGCGCGCTGCCCAAGCTGGCGTCGGCGGGCTGGGCGCTGGCCTTCCAGGAATTCGGCCACTTCGTCGGCACCATCCTGCTCGGCCTGCCGCTCGCGTTGCTGCTCGGCATCAAACGCGAGGCGATCGGCGCGACCTTCTCGGTGGGCCGCGAGCCGAGCCTGGCGATCATCGGCGAGAAGTACGGCATGGATTCGGCCGAGGGCCGCGGCGTGCTGGCCGAGTACCTGACCGGCACCGTGTTCGGTGCAGTGTTCATCGCCGTGTTCGCGGGTTTCGTGAGCAGCCTCGGCATCTTCGATCCGCTCGCGCTGGCGATGGGCTCCGGCGTCGGCTCGGGCAGCATGATGGCGGCCGCCTCGGGCGCGATCGCCGCGCAGCAGGACCCGGAGACGGCGAAATCGGTGCTCGCGTTCGCCGCGGCCAGCAACCTGATCACCACCACCATCGGTACCTACTTCACGCTTTTCATCTCGCTGCCGCTCGCGGTCTGGGGCTATCGCGTGCTGGAGCCGCTGATCGGCCGCACCACCAAGGCCTCGGCGCAGCCCGAGGCGGCCAGCCCGTCGCTGGGCGACGTGCGGACCGAGGCGCCGGCGCTCGGCTACGGCGGCAAGCTGCTGGCCTGGATCGTGACGGCCGCGATGGCGCTGGTGTGCGACTGGATCGCCCACGGCACCACGCCGCTCGCGGGACTGCCGGGAATCGCGATCATGGTGTGCGCGACGATCGTCGGCGATGCGCTGGCGCGTGTGACGGGGCGACGGATTCCGGCGGTCTGCTGGGTATCGGTGGTGGCGATGTCCCTGACCTCGCCGTGGTGCCCGTGGGCTTCGCAGATCGCCGCGCTCAGCTCGCACAACGATTTCCTCGGGGTGACCACGCCGATGCTGGTATTCGCGGGGCTGTCGATCGCCAAGGACATCCCGGCGTTCCGTCGGCTCGGCTGGCGCATCGTGCTGGTGTCCTTCGTGGCCAATGCCGGTACCTTCATCGGCGCGACCCTGGTGGCGCAACTGTTCCATATCTGATGCCTCGCGGCGCGGCGGCGACCGGCATGGACCGGCCCGCCGCCGTATCGCGACGACGACAAAAGCGCTTCCCTCCGCATGAAACTGATCGATTCCATCGTCGCGCACGCAGACGAACTGACGGCGATCCGCCGCGATATTCACGCCCATCCCGAGGTGGGCTTCGACGTGCTCCGCACTGCCGAACTCGTTGCCGGGCGGCTCGAGCAATGGGGTTATGCCGTCACGCGCGGCGTCGGCCGCACCGGCGTGGTCGGCACCTTGAAGCGCGGCAGCGGCCCGCGCGCGATCGGCCTGCGCGCCGACATGGATGCGCTGCCCGTGCAGGAGGCCAACACCTTCGCGCATCGTTCGACGGTGCCCGGCGCGATGCATGCGTGCGGCCACGACGGCCACACCGCCATGCTGCTGGGGGCCGCGCGCCATCTGGCGCGGCATGGCGAGTTCGACGGCACCGTGCAGTTGTTCTTCCAGCCGGCCGAGGAAGCGGGCGGCGGCGCGCGCGCGATGATCGACGACGGCCTGTTCAAGCGTTTCCCGGTGGATGCCGTGTTCGGGTTGCACAACTGGCCCGGCATCGCGGCCGGCGATTTCGCGGTGCGGCCGGGGCCGCTGATGGCCTCGACCAGCCTGTTCCGGATCGACTTGCGCGGTGCCGGCTGCCACGCGGCCATGCCGCACCTGGGCCGCGATCCGGTGTTCGCGGCGGGCCAGGTGCTGAATGCGCTGCAGGGGATCGTCACGCGCAACCGAAATCCGATCGACGGCGCGGTGCTGTCGGTCACGCAGGTGCATGCGGGCGAGGCGATGAACGTGGTGCCGACCGATGCGTGGCTCGGCGGCACGGTGCGGACTTTCTCCGATGCGACGCTCGACCTGATCGAGACGCGCATGCGCGCCGTGGTGGCCGCGACGGCCGCAGCCTTCGATTGCGAGAGCGAGGTGGATTTCCAGCGCCAGTATCCGGCCACCGTGAACGACGCCGAGCAGACTGCGGTGGCGGTGGCGGTGATGCGTGAGCTGGTGGGCGACGCGCATGTGAACGCAGCCGTCGATCCGACCATGGCGGCGGAGGATTTCTCGTTCATGCTGCGCGAGAAGCCGGGTTGTTATGCGTTTCTCGGGAATGGCGCGGGAGATCATCGTTTGCATGGGCATGGCGGCGGGCCTTGCCTGCTGCACAACGCCAGTTACGACTTCAACGATGCGTTGCTGCCGGTGGGGGCGAGTTATTTCGTGAGGTTGGTGGAGCGGGTGTTGGGGCGGTAGGGAGGCGGTGCCGGCGCTGCAGGGGGAATTGACGCCGCTTTTCGCGACATCATGGCCAGTGACGATTTTATTTCGTAGCACGAATGGAAATGGACTGGATTCCGTGGAAGTTTTCAGGTTTCGCGTCGGTGTTGGCCGATGAAGCGACATTCGTACTTCGCAAACGATGACGACCTTTGCTCGGTTCTGCGGCTGTACCCGACCGCTTCGCGCATTTCTCGATCCCTGCATCATCGATGTGACAAGTGCGTGTCATCGGTGAATTTGTTATTTTCCGCTTGATTGGATCCCTATCTCACTGGATAGAATGCACCCCGTTCCTGATGAATACGGAACGGATAGTACATTTTATCGCGTTGACGAAAGCTAAAAACAGGGGATCCAGACATGCGAGACAAAGGAGCATCGACGATGCTGTCCGAGGAAATCGTCGCACTCGGCGACATCGACAATGTTGCACGACGCCATTTCGTGATGGGGCTCGGTGCAACGCTTCTGGCCGGATGCGGCGGCGACGGCGGGAACGCGGCGACAGGCGGTGAGCGTGCATCGGCGAACAACGGCGGCCAAGCGTCCGCAGTGGCCCCGGCTTCGGACGGTATCGACGCAGGTGCGAAGTCGGCAGGCACTGCCCAAACCCGCACCTTCGTGCATCCTGGCTTGCTGCATACCGAGGCGGATTTCGAACGCATGCGCGCGAAAGTCGGCGCGCAAGCTTCCCCGTGGATCGACAGCTGGAACGTGCTCGTTGCCAACGGTCACACGCGCCTGACGAACAACCCTAACCCGCAGGTCGGCATCTATCGCGGCAACGATCCGACGCATGGTCAGAACTACGGCGCCCTCTACAACGACATCGCCGCCGCTTACGGCGACGCGCTGCGCTGGAAGGTGTCGGACGACAAGCGCTACGCCGACAAGGCAGTGGCGTATCTGGACCGATGGGCCTCGACGCTGACGACGCTCGGCGGCAGCGACGTGGCACTCGCTGCCGGCATCTATGGCTACGAGTTCGCCAACGTAGCCGAAATCATGCGCAGCTACAGCGGCTGGAGCCCGGCCGGCCTCGCCGCGTTTCAGGCGATGATGCGCAATGTCTTCTACCCGGTCAGCCATGCTTTCCTGACCCGTATCGATACCGCGATGGACACGCACTACTGGGCCAACTGGGGACTGGCCAACGTCGCGTGCGTCCTGGCCATCGGCGTGCTGTGCGACGATGCCGGGCTCGTCGACGAGGCCGTCACCCATTTCAAGACCGGCGGCAGTAACGGCTGTATCCGGCAAGCCGTGTACTACATGCACCCCGGCAACCTCGGGCAATGGCAGGAAGCCGGCCGGGACCAGGGGCACAGTGTGCTGGGCATTGCATTGACGGGTGCCATTTGCGAAATGGCGTGGAATCAGGGCATCGACCTGTACGGCTACGACAACAACCGCTTTCTGGCGGGCGCCGAATACGTGGCCAAGGCCAACCTGAAGCAGGCAGACGGCGCGTTCTACACGGTGCCTTTCGTCACGTACCAGAACAGCGCCGGCGTCATCCAGACGCAGTTCGCCGCCGGCGGGCAAGGCGGCGCGCTGGGGCGGCCCTGCTGGGCGCTGGTGGCCAACCATTACATCAACCGCAAAGGCCTGGCGGCGCCTTACACCAAGCGCGCAGCCGAACTCGTGGCGCCGGAAGGCGGCGGCGGCAACTACGGCCCCAACAGCGGCGGCTTCGACCAGCTCGGCTACGGCACGCTCACCTGCACGCTCGACCCCGGCCCCGCTGCCGCCACGCCGACCGGCCTGACCGGCTACGCCAGCGCGGGCAAGGTGGTGCTGTCGTGGTGGGGCAGCAGCGATGCCACGAGCTACAACGTCAAGCGCGCGACCATTGCCGGTGGACCGTACAGCACCATCCAGAGCGGGATCACCGATCTGCTGACCTATACCGACATGCCAGCCGGTGCCGGTACGTATTTTTATGTCGTGACAGCGCAAACGATTGCGGGCGAATCGGCGCACTCCAACGAAGTGAAAGTGATCACGGCGCAGCAACTGCTTGCGCACCTCACCTTCGATGAAGGCAGCGGCGCCACGGCCGCCGATCGTTCGGGCAACGGGCGCAACGGCACGCTCAACGGCGCAACGTGGGCAGCGGGGCGCAACGGCAACGCGGTCTCGCTCAATGGCTCGGGCGCGTATGTGGCGTTGCCCGACGATGTGCTGACCGATGTGTCGGACTTCACCATCGCCAGCTGGGTGTTCTGGAACGGCTCGCAGACGTGGGCACGCCTGTTCGACTTCGGCACGGGCTTCCACCGCTACATGATGTTCACGCCACGCGGGCAGTCGCGCAACGGCTGGGCCGGCATGCGCTTCGCGATGACGGCCAACGGCCCCGGCGACGGCCCTCCGGAACAGATCATCGACGCCCCCGCCGAGTTGCCGAGCAAGCGATGGGTGCATGTGGCCGTCACGCTCTCGGGGTCGACCGGCACGATCTACGTGGACGGCACGCCCGTCAGCACCAACACGGCGATGTTCCAGGCGCCGTTCCGCCTTGGCGGTACCACGCAGAACTGGCTGGGCAAATCGCAATACAGTGCCGACGCCACGTTCAACGGCCTGATCGACGATTTCCGCATCTATCGCGGTGCGCTCGACGCTGCGCAGATTGCATCGCTCATGGCGAATTGATTGCGCGGGGCCCGGTGGCGGGCCCTGCGATGGACCTCTTCCTTCAAGGACTTTTCGGATGACTATGTTTTCTCGGCGATGGATTGCCGCTGCGGCGATGGCGTGTACGTTATGGGGCTGCGGTGACGGATCCGATAGCGCGACGGGCGTGACCAATCTGGGCGCCAATGTAGCCGCCAATCGCGGCCAGATCGGCGGAATCGGCAGCGGCAGCAATCAGCCGGCGGCCAGCTGGACCAGCGTCAAGTGGGGCGGGGGCGGCTACGTCACCGGCCTGATCTATCATCCGACCAACGCGAGCCTGCTGTACGCACGCACCGACGTCGGCGGCGCATACCGCTGGAATGCGACCAGCTCGACGTGGACGCCTATCACCGACGGCATTGGTTTCGGCGCAGGGGAGGGTGATTTCCACGGCATCGAAAGCCTCGCGCTCGACCCGAACGACGATCAGCTCGTCTACATGATGGCCGGCGTTACCGTGACGCAGGGTCACAACGGCCGCATCTACATCTCCAGCGATCGTGGCAACAGCTGGACGCACTACGATCTGCCGTTCCCGGTGGGCGGCAACGACAACGGCCGGGCCACCGGCGAGCGCCTGCAGGTGGACCCCAACCATCCGTCGACGCTGTTCTATGGATCGCGCACGGCCGGCCTGTGGAAGAGTACCGATTCGGGCCGCACGTGGGCGCAGGTCACGGGTCTGTCCTCCACCACGATCGGCGGCGGCAATTCCCCGATCGGCGTCGAACAGGTGATCTTCGATACGTCGGGCAAGGGTAGCGGTCAGCCGACCTGGATCATGTGGGCCACCGTCGCCCCGGACTACGCCAACGCGGCGGGCCTGACGTCGACGCTGTACAAGTCCACCAACGGCGGCTTCTCGTGGACCCCGGTGCCCGTCCCGCCGACGGTGTCCGGCTACTACATCCCGCACGTCGTGCGCACGTCCGACGGCAACTTCTACGCGGTGTTCAACGCGGGCGTCGGCCAGGGCATCGGCGGACCGAGCTATCTCTACAAGTTCGGCGGCAGCAACGACGGCAACTGGACGCTGCTCAACCGTTCCAGCAGCAACGGGTTTGGCGGCCTGTCCGTCTCCGGTCTGGGCTCGTCCGCCCGAATCGCACTGGGCATGACCGGCTGGAGCGACACCAGCAAGACCATCCAGCTGTCCGACGACGGCGGCAGCACGTGGCGCGAAATCGAGGCCGGCATGCCGCATACGGGCACTGCGTCGGATGGCTGTGCCGGCTGGGTGGAAAGCGTCGCCATCGACCCCGCCAATCGCGATCACGTCATGCACGTCCACGGCGGCGGTATCTGTGAAACCATGAACGCGTCGTCGCCCACGCCGACCTGGAGCCCCAAGGTCGACAACCTCGAGGAAACCGTGACGCTCGCGCTCGTCACGGCGCCGCCCGGCGCGTCGTACAACTTCATCAACAGCGCCGGCGACATCGGCACGTGGGTCAATACGGACCTGTCGACGAGGCCGACGAAAGGCCCGTTGAACACGTGGAGCAGCGGCAATTCGGCCGATATGTCGTGGTCCGATCCAACGTACATCGCCGCCGCGGGCGTCGACAACGCCAACGGCCATGCCACCAAGGGCTTCTGGTCGGGCGACGGCGGCAATAGCTGGGCGACGTTCGCGTCGCTGCCCAACGGCGCCGCGGCAAGTCAGAGCAACGTGGGCAACCTGGCGGTCTCGTCCCGCAACAACGTGACCTGGGCACCGCCGGACTCGGTGCCGTCGTACACCACCGACAATGGCGCCAGCTGGACGGCGACCAACCTGCCGGCGTTCGGCGCCACCTGGAACGGCTTCCCGCGTGCCTATCGGCTGGCCGCGGACCGCCAGAACCCGAACAAGGTCTATGCGTACGATTCGGGCGGTGCGTCGTGGAGCTGGCAGCGCGGCAAGATCTACGTGTCGAACGACGGCGGCCATACGTTCACGCTGAGCCAGGGCTCGGTGAACGCGAATCTGGCGTGGAATGCGTGGCGGGATACGTCGATGGCGGTCAATCCGAATGCGGAGGGCGATCTTTGGCTGGCCGACGGCACCGCCGTGTACCACTCGGTGGACTCGGGGGCGACCTGGGCGAAGCTCGGCGCCTTTGCGTCGGTCAACGGCACGCCGGGCGCCACCGTGATCGCGTTGGGCAAGGCGCCGACCGGGTCGCCGTACTCGGCCGCGGTCTACGTGGAAGGCACGGTGAACGGCGTCTGGGGCATTTACCATTCCGACGACGGCGGCGCAACGTGGGCGCGCTTCAACGACGACGCGCACCAATTCGGCGACTCCGGCGTGATGGCCGGCGACTGGAACACATACGGCCGGATTTACGTCAATGGCGCCGCTCGCGGTCTGATCTTCAGCAATTGAGGGCGATCGGCGTGTCGACCGTCCGGTTGCGGTTTGCAACCGGACGGAACGCGTGGTTGATTGGCGACACGGACGAGGATCTCGTCCTTGTCAGCGGGTCCGATCCGAGCAGCGCAACATCGGCCGCACGTCCGAAGAAGCGCATGCCGCGCTCGACGAGCGCCGCCAGTCGGGCAAGGCAGTGATGGACATCGGGTAGTTCCCGCCGGGCATTCATGCGACGCAGACGCCGGGCCGGCGATGCGCACGCGTCGCCGTGTCGAAGCGCTGACGCGCGCTACGCCCGGCACGCCGGCGTGTCCGATCGAAGGCATCCCGCACGAGGACTGAGCACGTGTGCCCGCGTGTAATCGAGCGCATTCATGACGATGATTCACATCGAATGCCGATCGACATGCCGGCGCCCGCACCGAAGCCGCGCCGAGCGGGTTCCGGTGCGGGCGTCTCGCGGGCTAGAAGCGATGCAACATGCCGATGCGATAAACCATCTGGTTCGGCCCGGACGACGCGCCAGCCGATGCGTCCACGATCTGTGCTTCGTCAAAGCCGGTGCCGGTACGAGCGCTGACGACATGCTGCCACGCACCTTGCAGATACAGCGAAGTGCGCTTGCTCAGGTCATAGTCGAGCATCATGCCGATCTGGTGCCACTTGGGGACATATTTCGTGTCGGACGTGTACAGATGCGCGATGGTGAACGTGTAGGACGCGCCCAGCCATAGGTCGTGAGTGAAGTAGTACTGAGCATTGAGTTCGAAGTTGTCGAATTTCCACGCATTCCACGTCGCGCCGTTCTGCAGGGTGGAATCGTCGATCCATGCATTGCCGGTGGGGTTGTAGACATCGACATGGGACCACGCGGCGCCGACGAGTACGTGGGTAAACTGGTAGGAAGCCGCTACGCCGATGTCCTGCTGGGACGACCCGTTGAAGAGATCGCCACCGTTGACCGCGCCACCCGCGGCGAGCCCCGGATTGTCGAGCTTCAGGTAGGACGCCGCCGCGGTCAGGTTGCCGCTCTGGTAGTTCAGCGTGGCGCCCCAGACGCGATTGTCCGAGAATCCGCCGGGCTGGTTGCTTAAGCCGTACATCGCTTCCGCCGTGAGTCCGCGGTATGTCGGAGTGACATATTTGACGGCATTGTCGACGCGGAAATCCCAGTCCGTATTGTCGTTGTCGAACGGGTGGGTAGCGATGTCGCCCGCCCAGTTGCCGGCCGCCGTGATACCGCCGAAGCCGAGCGCGTCGACGCTGGTGTCGTACTGGCGTCCGAGCGTGAGCGTGCCATACCGTGAAGACGACAGGCCCACGAACGCCTGGCGGCCGAACATGCTCGAGTCCTGACCGAGCTTGCCGCTGTTCACGTTGAAGCCGTTTTCGAGCTGAAAGATGGCCTTGTCGCCGCCGCCCAGGTCTTCACTGCCTTTCAAGCCCCATCGGCTGCCGAACGTGTCTCCGCTCGACATCTGCCATGCGCGATGGCCGCCTGCGTTGCTCGTGAAGTTGAGCCCTTCGTCTATCAGCCCGTACAGCGTGATGCTCTGCTGGGCATGCGCCGCACCGGCGAGCAGGAGTGCCGGCGCGAATGCGAACCAGCACGGTTTCATCGATCGACGTTTCATTTCGTTGCCCTGATGGTGTGGTTGGGTAGTCGGCGCCGGATGGCGCTGACCTCGATGTCGTCCCGAAATGCGATCTCGGCGGACGAGGCAGTGTAGGCGGAGGAAAAGCGGGCGCCGCAACGTGCATGGAAAGACTCTCTTTCAGTATTCGAAAGTCTCGTGCAGCGATGGGCGCCACGCGTAAAGATAGGGATGCTTTGGAGTCGTCTGGCGTATCGAACGCTTTGCGATGTGTCGTTTTCCGTTTTTCGCCGGTTGACATGAGGATTTTATTCGCGTGACACGTCGACATATCGGAACGGAATGTCGGGGCAAAGCGCACGAGGAAACGGTCGCGCGTGCCGTCGACGATCGAGTCGCATCAACAAAAAAACGCGCGCGGCCGCGAGGCTCGCGCGCAAACTCGGAGAACGTGTGCCGCAGACGATTCAGTTGCCGTTCGACGCGACGGTATTGGCTGCACCGGCACAATCGTGCTGATACTTCTGCATCAGGCGCGCCTGTGCCGAATCGATGTCGTCCGGATAGCTGCTCTCGTCGCCGGACGACGGGTTGTAACCGACGGACTCCAGCTCGTTCAGTTCGTTGACGAGCTGCCGGTGGGAGACCGGGCCTTTCGTATGCACGAACGGATAGTCATGGCATTGCGCCGACGTGAGCGTCGTCTCGGCATGCGCGGAGACGCTCAGTGCGAGCATGGCGGCGCAGACGACGTAACGGACGGGATGATTCATCTTCGGCTCCTGGATAGCGTTGGGTAGAGGCCGTACGGCAGGATGCCTGCGTCGGCCGCGAGACGAAGATTAGGCACGGCGGACTATCTAAACGGCAGCGCGATGATGAAAGATGTTTTAGGCAAGCACGGTTCCGTCCGTGCATCGGCTGCCGCATGGGAATCTAAAGAATCCTTCATGTGCGTGTTTCCGGATGGTTAGGCGCTGCGGCGTATCGTCGAGCGACGAATCGATCGACGCCGTGCGCCGCGCGGTACACACTGGGGTAATGCAATGAAATCGACGGTCATGACGACTGGACTGGTCGCGCTGATGTATGCGTCGCTGCCGGCGTTCGCGAAGGTGCAGGGAACCGGGCTCGCGATCGCCGACGTGACGCTCGCGCATGCGAAAGCCGAACGGACGGATCGCGCGATCGATGCCGCACGCGATCTCGCGTCGCATCGTGCGGACGGATCGGGCACACGATCTCACCCGCGCTGATCGCGCGTTGCGGCGCTCGGTTCGCAGCCGGTCGCGCCGGCCGGTGCGCATGAATGGTCGCGGTACGGCATCGTGTCGCAAGGGCCCGCATGCCGCGTCGTTCCCGGACTCCGTTGCGACGGCGCACCGGCCAGGATTGAAGACGGCCTGGACGCCATGCTGCCGGATATGAAACTTTCTTCACGAAGCCGATGTGCATCTTTTACGCGTGCACGCATAAGCTCTGCACGAGCGCGTTCGGTCGTCGGATATCGACGCGCATACGTCCCTTCGACGAAGACGAGAATCGTACATGGCATCATCCGCTTCCCCGGGCCACGAGCCCATCTCGCGTGACACGCTGGCCGAGGAGCGTACGGCCATCGCGCACGTCCTAACGATCGAGGACGACGAAATCACCGCGAACGAAATAGTCAGGGAGCTGGAGGGGCGCGGCTTTACGGTCGAATGGGTGGCGAACGGGCGCGATGGGATGGCGCGCGCGCTCGGCAACGAGTTCGACGTGATCACGCTCGACCGGATGCTGCCGGTCGTCGATGGCCTCACGATCCTGACCACGATGCGCAGCGTCGGCGTGCGCACACCCGTGCTGATGCTGAGCGCGCTCGGCGATGTCGACGAACGGGTGCGCGGGCTGCGCGCGGGGGGCGACGACTACCTGACCAAGCCGTTCGACCCCGAGGAAATGGCCGCGCGCCTGGAGGTGCTGCTGCGCCGGAGCCAGGCCGCGCCGGCTCCGTTCGACACGACGCTGGTCGTCGGCCCCCTCAAGCTCGACCTGATCTCGCGCAAGGCGTTCCGCGACGGCGAGGAAATCGTGCTGTTGCCGACCGAGTATCGCGTGCTCGAATACATGATGCGCAATGCCGGGCAAACCATTACGCGGACGATGTTGTTCGAGGCCGTATGGGGCTATCACTTCGATCCCGGCACGAACCTGATCGAAGTGCACATGGGCCGGTTGCGCAAGAAGATCGATCCCCCCGATGCGAAGCAGATGATCCAGACGGTACGCGGCGCGGGGTATCGCCTTGGCTGAACCGGCTACCGCGGCGTGCGCCGCCCATCAGGTCCAGCCGGCACCCGCGCGACGCTGGTACTCGAGTACGTTTCGGCTGGTGTCGGTCTATGCCGTCACGTTCTCCGTGTCGGTCATGCTGCTGCTCGGTTTCATCGCATCGGTGATCACGCACGACATGGAGCGGGAAACCGACACGGTGATCGATTGGCAGATGATCTATTTCGATTCGATACGGGACGACCAGCTTGCTGCCGCGATCCTGCACCGGATCGAGCACGAGCGGATGCATACCAACTACTACGGGCTCTTCGCCGCGGACGGCACGCATATTGCCGGCGATGTGCTGGCGTTGCCCGCCGGCCTGCAGCCGAACCGCAGCGGCGTGACGCTCGATCACACGATGCCGATCGCGGGAGACCAGGTGCCGCCGGTCGTCCGCACGATGGCGGAGCGGCGTGCAAACGGCGACGTGCTGGTGCTCGGACGCGACCTCACGCACATCCTGCGAATCCGCGCGGCGATCATCCAGGCGCTGGTCGGCGGCGGGCCGCTCTGTCTTGGCACGGGCGTCGTGGGCGGCCTGATGCTCAGCGTGCGGCAAATGCGGCGTCTGAAGGAAGTTCGGCACATCACCCAGTGCATTGCGCAGGGCGATCTCGGCCAGCGGCTGCCGGTGGGCGGACACGACGAGATCGATCTGCTGTCCCATCTCGTCAATCACATGCTCGAGGAGATCGAGCGGCTGATGAACGAGGTAAAGGGCGTCTGCGACGGCATCGCGCATGACTTGCGGACGCCGCTCGCACACGTGCACACGCTGCTCGCGCAGGCGGCGCAGCGCGCGGAGCGGTTCGACGATGCCGTGCTGGCGCGTCTCGTCTCGCGTGCACGCAACGAGACCGACGTGTTGCTCGATCGTTTCCGGGCGATGCTGCGTATCGCCGAAATCGGTTCGTTGCAGCGGCGCGGCGGATTTGCGGAGCTGTCGCTGGAGGATCTGGTGGTGGACATCGGGCAGTTGTTCGAACCGCTCGCGGACAGCCGCGCGATCCACTTCGTGCAGTCGGTCGAGCCGGTGGCGCGGATTCACGGCGACCGCGCGCTGTTGTTCGAGGCGCTGAGCAACCTGCTCGACAACGCGCTCAAGTACACGACGGCGGGCGATACGGTGCGCCTGGAACTTCACGACACGCCGTCCGGCCCGCGCATCGACGTGATCGACAACGGCCCGGGCATCGCAGCCGACGAACGCGACGCGGTACTGCGGTATCGGTACCGCAGCCGCCGCACCGGGCATCTCGCCGGGGCCGGCCTCGGCCTGAGCATCGTGTCGACGGTCGTCAACGTGCACGATTTCACGCTGCGGATCGGCGATGCCGCGCCCGGCACGCGCGTGACGATCGAATGCTGGCCGAGGTCGCTGGGATGATGGCCGTCCGGACGACGCTGCACGCGATCGCATTTTGCAGCCACGAGGCCGGCTGACGATGCGCATCCTGCTCGTGACTTCGCCGCATCCGGAAGCGTCGTGGCTGCACAAGGCGCTGCAGGAAAGCGGGCACAGCGTGCAGCGCGCCGACGATCCGCGCGACGGTCTGTTCCTCGCGTCGCAGGAGGCGTTCGACGCGATCGTCGCGACCGCGTTCGAGCCCGGCGGCGAGGCCGCGTTGCTCGGGACGCTGCCGCGTTTCGTTGCCGACAGCGGCGGCGCCGCGCTCGTGGTGCTGTTCGGCGAGGCGTCGGCGCGCGAACGCATCCATATGTTGCGCGCGGGCGCCGATGCGTGTTTCTGCGCACCGTATTCGTTCATCGAGCTGCACGAACGCCTGGAGGCGTTGCAGCGGCTGGCCGGGCCGCGCGATGCGGGTCGTTCGATCGCGGGTGCGTCCGCCGTCGGGACACTCGCGCGCGAGCTCAAGGACGGCAAGCTGCGCCTCGCCGTGACGCGCCGGGAATTCCTGTTGCTCGAATGCCTGATGCGCCATCCGAACGCGCCGGTGCCGCGCGACCAATTGATCCGCTATGTATGGCAGGACAAGGAGGATGTCGATCCGTCGAGCGTCAATCTCGTGGTGTCGCGACTACGCCGTAAGCTCGCGCGGCATCTGCCCGACGTCCGCATCGATACGGTGAGCCGCTATGGCTACCAGGTGACGCTGCCGGACGCATGAGCGCGCGGTGTCGGCCGCGCGACCGTCGTGCGTTTACGAGCCGAAGAAGGGCACGCAGAAGTCGGGCGGGCCGACACAATTGCCGGGGCCGTCGGGCTGCGCGGCGGCACAGGCGGACAACATGACGCCGGCGGCAAGCGCGACGAGCGTGAGACGGGCGGAACGGGCGAGCAGGGGAAGCCGCTTCATGGATGGCGGGCAATTCGGGGGACAGCCGGCGTGCGCCGGGCAGCGCCCGGCCGCACGGTCGCACCCGTCAATGCGCATAGAGCGTGGAGTTCAGGTACTTGAGCTGCCCGTCCTGTTCGGCCTGCACGAGCTCGGCATGGACTTCGGCGCGGGTCTTCTCGTGGATCGGCTGGCCGTAGGGCGGCACCCACTGGCCGGCGGCCTGAGTGCCAGGCGCGCCGTCCTTGGTGGCGGCCGGCGACATCGGGATCGGCTGGCTGCCGGTCAGGGCAAACGCGGGAGCGGACAGCGTGCCGATTGCCGCAAGCATGGCGGCGGCGACGATGCTGGTGGTTTTCATGTTTGGAGTCCTCATGATGATCGACTGGGCATCTCCCCGCGGCGCGGCGTGTCGATATCGGCATCGCGCCGGGGTTGAGGACGAGCATAGAGGAGGGGCGTTAACGGATCGGCATACGCAACGTGAAAAGAAATTCATGCACCGGCGCGCATTCGCGGGGACGTGAAACCGGGATGTCGTCAAGATGAAGCAGGTTTCATTTTTCGGGCCGTTTCGATAACGGCGCTGTCATGCCCGCTGCCTAAATTGGGCGCCATCGCATCGCGCACGAGCGGCCATGTCGCGCGGGCCGGCGATGCGAGCAGACCGATCCACTCCAACGAAACCATCATGAAGAAATATCTGGCAATTCCGGCAGCCGTCGCGTGCCTGCTGGCGAGTTCGGCGCATGCGCAGAGCAGCGTGACGCTGTACGGCACGATCGACGCGGGCCTGGACTACATCAGCAACCAGAAATCGGCCGCGGGCGCGGGGCCCGTCTACGGCCTGCAGAGCGGCAACGTCAGCACGTCGCGCTGGGGGCTGCGCGGCAACGAGGATCTCGGCGGCGGCCTGGCCGCCGTGTTCACGCTCGAGAACGGCTTCAACGTCGCGAACGGCAAGCTCGGCAACGGCGGCGACGAATTCGGCCGCCAGGCGTGGGTCGGCCTCGCGAGCCGCCAGTGGGGCACGGTCACGCTCGGCCGCCAATACGATTTCCTGGTCGACTTCGTCGCGCCGCTGTCGGCGACGGGGTCGGGATTCGGCGGCAACCTCGCCGATCATCCGTACGACAACGACAACCTCGCCAACGACACGCGGATGAACAACGCGGTGAAGTTCCGCAGTGCGAACTACGGCGGCTTCACGTTCGGCGGCGCGTACGGCTTCAGCAATCAGGGCGGCGGGTTCAGCAACGACAACGCATACAGCGTCGGCGCGCAGTATGCGAACGGCCCGGTCGACCTCGCCGTCGCGTACCTGCAGTCGAACCAGCCGGGCGGCGTGAACGCGCCGCAGAACACCGGCGGCTCGTTGAGCAGTTCGGATGGCGACGCGATGCTGGCCGGCGGCCGCTGGCGCACGTTCGGCGCTGGCGCGCACTATGCATTCGACCATGCGTCGATCGGCGTGGTCTACACCAGAACGATCCTGAACGACCCGCGCGAGCTGTCGCAGGGCGGCGCATACGGCCGTGTGAACGGCCAGTTGCTGACCTTCAGCAACTACGAACTGAACGGACGCTACTTCGTCACGCCGGCTTTCTCGCTGGGCGGCGCCTATACGTTCACGCAGGGCCGCTTCGACGATGCGGGCCGCAGCGTCGCGCCGAAGTGGAACCAGTTCATGCTGCAGGCCGACTATGCGCTGTCGCGCCGCACCGACCTCTATCTGGAAGGCGTGTACCAGCGCGTGACAGGCGCCGACGGCGTCGCGGTGCTCGGCAACGCAGGGATCTTCAACCTGGCAGCGTCAGGCAACGATCGTCAGGCCGTGGTCGCAGCCGGCATCCGTCACAAGTTCTGAGCCGCCAGTCCGGCGTAAAAAAACGGCACCCGTCATCGCGACGGGTGCCTTGAAATGCGACACGCTTCGTCCATGTCGCGAAGGATTCAGTCCGTTGAACGAGCCGGCAGCGCGGCCTGTGCTTGCGTATCGGCTGCGACTTCGTCTGCCGACCACCCGCCGCCCAGCGCGGCGATCAACCCCACCGCCGCCAGTTGCCGGCGCGTGTTCAGCTCCAGCATCGCGATCTTCGTATCCAGCTCGGTGGCTTGCGCCGTCACCACGTCGAGATAGCTGACGACACCGTCCCGATAGCGCGACATCGACAGCTGCAACGTGCGTTCGGCCGCGTCGAGCGCTTCCTGCTCGCGATCGGCTTCGTCGCCGAGGTGGTGCGTGAGCGCGAGGTTGTCTTCCACCTGCCGGCACGCGTCGAGCACCACCGCGCGGTATTTCGCGCCGTTCTCGGCCAGCTGTGCGCGCGCCTGGTCGGTGAGCGCCTCGCGCCGGCCGCCGTCGAACAGCGTCAGCGCGAGGCTGGGCCCGATCGACCAGATCTCGTTCGGCGCGCTGAGCCAGTGACCGAGGCCCGAGCTCTGGTAGCCGCCGACCAGCCCGAGCGTGATGTCGGGGAAGAACGCCGCGCGCACCACGCCGATCTTCGCGTTGGCGGCGGCCATGCGCCGCTCGGCGGCCGCCACGTCGGGACGCCGCTGCAGCAGCGTCGCGGGAATGCCGGGCGGGATCGTCGGCAGATATGCCGCATTCAGATCCGGCGTCAGCGAGAACGACGACGCCGGCACACCCGCGAGCGTCGCGATCGAATGCTCGTAGAGCGCGCGCCGCGCCCGGACGTCCTCGGCCGACGCGCGGGCCGCATCGAGCTGCGTTCGCGCGCGCGAGACGTCGAGGTCGGACGCGATGCCGCCCGCGTGCCGGCTCATCGTCAGGCGCAGCGCGCGCCGGTAGGTGTCGATCGTGTCGGTCAGCAGCCGTTGCTGCTGATCGAGCCCGCGCAGGCTGAAGTACGCGCTTGCGAGGCTCGCCTGCAGGCTCAGCCGCACCGACGCGAGATCGTCGGCGCTCGCCTGGGCGTCGGCTCGCCCGGCCGCGACCGCGTTGCGGACTTTCCCCCACAAGTCGAGGTCGTAGTCGAAGCCGGCGTCGAGCGTGTCGGCGCCATAGACGTTCGGCTGGTTCGAGCCGCGCAGCGGCCGCGTGGCCGACTGACGGTTGCTCGAGACCTGCGCGCCGAGGCCGATGGTCGGGAACAGCCCCGAGCGCGCCTGATCGAACAGCGCGGCCGCCTCGTCGTGGCGGGCCACGGCCGCGGCCACGTCGGGGTTGGCCACGCTCACCTGCGCCTCGAGCCGGTCGAGCACGGGATCGCGGAACGCCTTCCACCAGCCGTCGCGCGCGATGCGGTCGGCCGGCTTCGCGGCCTGCCAGCCGTCCGCTTCCTTGAAGCTGGCCGGCAGCGCCGTCTGCGGCGCGTGATAGGCGGGCGCGAACGAGCACGCGGACAAGAACGCGACGCCGGCGAGCAGCGCGCAGAGCCGAAGCCGGTTAGCCATGCGAGCGCTCCGTGTCGCGCGCCGCCGACGCGACGGTGCGGGCCGGCGCCGCGAGCCTGACCGGGTCGCCGGCCTCGAGCGAGTCGGGCGGGTTGTCGATCACGCGATCGTCCGGCGCGAGGCCGGTCGCGATCTGCACGTGCGTACCGAGGTCGGTCGCGATCGTCACGGGTTTGAATACCGCGCGATTGTCCTTGCCGACCACGGCGACCTGCAGGCCGGCCTGCCGGAAGATCAACGAGCTGGCCGGAATCGTCAACGCTTGGGCGCTGCCGGCCGGCAGCGCGAAATGCACTTCGGTGTATTCGCCGGGAATCAGCTTGCCTGCAGGGTTGTCGACCATCAACTGCACGAGCAGCGTGCCGGTCGAATCGGCGATCGAGTCGTCGGTGTCGGCGAGCGTCGCACGGAAGGTCTCGCCCGGATGCTCCGGCACGGTCAACGTGGCCGTCATGCCGGGCCGGATCGCGGCGGCCTCGTTCTGCGGCACGCTCACGTAGACGCGCATGCGGTGGACGTCGGACACGGCAAACAGCTCCGGGCCGGCGCCGCCGCCGGCCGAGATCAACTGGCCGATGTCGGTCTTGCGCGCGGTGACGACGCCGTCGAACGGCGCGACGATACGCTTGAACGCCTCGAGCGCGTCGAGGCGTCGCACGTTGGCCTCGTTGGCGGCGACGATCGCCTGCTTGGCCGCGAGGTCGCTGGTCTTTTCGTCGGTTTCCTGCTGCGACACCGAATCCTGCGCGAGCATCCTGGTCCAGCGCGCGGCCGTGGACGCGGCAAGCTTCTCGTTGGCGAGCGCGCTCTGCAGGTCGGCGCGCGCCTGCTGCAGTTGCTGGTCGAGTTCGGGCGTATCGATCAGCCCGAGCAACTGCCCCGACTTCACGTGCGCGCCGATATCGGCGTACCACGCATGCAGGTAGCCCGACACCTGCGCGTGGATCGGCGCGCGCTCGAACGCGGACAGGTGGCCGGGCAGCACGAGCGTTGCGCCGTCGCCGCCGGTCGATGGCGTGTACGCGACCACGGTCGGCACCGCTTGTTCGGCGGACCACCGGGTCATTTCCTGTTTCGCGTGCGCGCGGCCGACGATGCCGGTCGCCACGATGCCGACCGCGATCAGCGCGGTGAGCGTGGCGACGAGCTTGAGGTTGGGCAGCCGTTTCGGCGACTTGATATCGATCTCAGTGGACATGGGAAGCTCCGGACGCGGAAGGGGAGGAAGCGCGGGACGCGTCGTGCTTCGGCGCGTCGCGCCGATGCACGAGGCTGAACACGACGGGAACGAAGAACAGCGTCGCGATCGTCGCGCACGCGAGGCCGCCGATCACGGCGCGGCCGAGCGGCGCGTTCTGTTCGCCGCCGTCGCCGAGGCCGAGCGCCATCGGCGCCATGCCGATGATCATCGCGAGCGCGGTCATCAGCACCGGGCGGAATCGCGTGAAACCGGCTTCGAGGGCGGAGGCGAGCGCGTTGCCCGTTTCCGCCAGGCGCTCGCGCGCGAAACTGACGACGAGGATCGAGTTGGCGGTGGCCACGCCCATGCACAGGATCGCGCCGGTCAGCGCCGGCACCGACAGCGGCGTATGCGTGGTGAACAGCATCCAGACGATGCCGGCCAGCGCCGCCGGCAGTGCCGAGACGATCACGAATGCGTCGGCCCACGAGTGGAAGTTCACGACGATCAGCAGGTAGATCAGCACGATCGCGCCCACGAGGCCGAGCAGCAGGCCGGCGAACGCGCCGTTCATGGTCTGCACCTGGCCGCGCAGCGTGACGGTCGAGCCCTTGGGCACGTCCTTCGCGGTGGCCTTGACGATATCGTCGATGTCGGCCGCGACCGCGCCGAGGTCGCGCCCCTGGGTGGTCGCGTAGATGTCGAACAGCGGTTCGATGTTGTAGTGCGACACCACCGCGTTGCCGACACCCCGCGTGATCGTGGCCAGGCCGCCCAGCAGCTGGGACTGGCCGTTCGCGCCGGTGACCGGCAGGTTCCGCAGCGCCGACAGCGTGGTCATCCTGTACTGCGGCGTTTGCGCGACGATCGGATAGGACACGCCGTTGCGCGGGTTGAGCCAGTAGGTCGGGTCGACCTGGCTCGTGCCGGCGAGCGTCGCGACCACCGAGTTCGTCACGTCCTGCTCGGTGATGCCGAGCTGGTCGGCGCGCGTGCGGTCGACCGTCACCGTGAACTGCGGATAGGTGCTGGCCTGCTGGATGCGCGGGTCGGCGACCCCCGCGATCAGGCGCAGCTTGCGGTACAGCTCGCGCGCATAAGCGAGGTTGGCCTGCTGGTCGGGGCCGGCCACCTGCAGGTCGACCGGGGCCGGTGCGCCGAAGTTGAGGATCTGGCTGACGATGTCGGCGGGCAGGAACGAGAACGTGGTGCCCGGATAGGCGCGCGGCAGGCGTTCGCGCAGCGTGTGCACGTAGTCGGCGGTCGGCGCGTGATCGCGCGACAGCGAGATCAGGATGTCGCCGTCCTGCGGCCCGAGCGTGCCGCTGTTGTTGTAGGTCAGGTTGATCCCGCTGTTCGGCAAGCCGATGTTGTCGATCACTTCGCGCAATTGCGCGGGCGGAATCACGCCGCGAATCGTGTTTTCGATGCGGTCGAGCTCGGCGGCGGTTTCCTCGACACGCGTGCCGACCGGCGCGCGCACGTGCAGCGCGATCTCGCCGGAATCGATGGTCGGGAAGAAATTGCGGCCGAGCGACGGGGCGAGCAGGAAGGACGCGGCCACGATGCAGAGGAAGGCGACGACGAACGGCTTGCGGCGCGTGAGCGCGAGGCCCAGCAGGATCCGGTACGACGCGCGCACGGACTCGAAGCGGCGCTCGAACGCACGCTGGAATCGCACCAGCGGATTGCGCGACGGCGGGACGTCGTGCGCGCCGGGGTGACCCGCGTGCGAGTCCATCACCGCGGCCAGTTCGCCCGATGCGTGACCGGCCGACGCATGCGGCTTGAGCAGATATTGCGCGAGCATCGGCACGAAGGTGCGCGACAGCACGAACGACGACACCATCGAGAAGATCACCGCCTTGGCCATCGGCACGAACAGAAAGCGCGAGATGCCGTCGAGCATCAGCATCGGCACGAACACGATGCAGATGCACATCAGCGAGACGAGCGCCGGCATCACGATCTGTTTCGCGCCGTCGACGATCGCGGTGCGCGTGTCCTTGCCCTGTTCGAGGTGCCAGTTCACGTTCTCGATCGTCACCGTCGCATCGTCGACGAGGATCCCGACCGCGAGCGCGAGGCCGCCGAGCGTCATCACGTTCAGCGTTTCGCCGGTGGCCGCGAGCAGCGCGATCGCCGAGAGCACGGCCAGCGGGATCGACGCGGCGATGATCAGCGTCGAGCGCCACGAGCCGAGGAACAGCAGGATCATCAGCGAGGTCAGCGCGGCCGCGATGATGCCTTCGCGCGCCACGCCGCTGACGGCGCCGTTCACGAAGGTCGACTGGTCGCCCATCGTGACGAGCTTCAGGCCCGGCGGCAGCGTCTGTTCGACCAGCGGCAGCTTCGCCTTCACGCCCGCGATGATGTCGAGCGTCGATGCCGAGCCGTTCTTCAGGATGCTCATCAACACCGCGCGGTGGCCGTCCACGCGCACGATGTTGCCCTGCGGCGGGTAGCCGTCGCGCACGTGGGCGACATCACGGATGTAAATCGTCGTGCCGCCGACGGACTTGATCGGCAGGTCGTTCAACGCGTCGAGCGCGAGCGGGCTGTTGTTGAGCTTGATGTTGTATTCGAAGCGGCCGATCTTCTGCGTGCCGGCCGGGATGATCTGATTCTGCTGCGCGAGCGCGTGCGCGACGTCCTGCGCCGACAGCCCTTTCGATTGCAGCGCCTGCGGATCGAGGTCGATCTGGACTTCGCGCGTCTTGCCGCCGTACGGCGTCGGAATCGCGACGCCCGGCACCGATAGCAACTGCGGCCGAATGAAGTTGACCGCGTAATCGCCCAGCTTCTGTTCGTCGAGCGTGTTGCTGGTCAGTGCGATCTGCAGCACGGGCACGGTCGACGCGTTGTAGTTGAGGATCTGCGGCGGCGTGGTGCCGGGCGGCATCTGCTTGAGCACCGTCTGCGAGATCGAGGTGACCTGCGCGGTCGCGGTGCGGATATCGACGGTCGGCTGGAAGAAGATCTTCACGATGCCGTAGCCGCGAAACGATTGCGACTCGATATGCTGGACGTCGTTGACCGTCGTGCCGAGCGTGCGCTCGTAGTAGGTGATCACGCGCCCGGACATGTCGTCCGGCTGCAGTCCGGCGTAGTTCCAGACGACGCTGATCACCGGGATGCGGATGTCCGGGAAGATGTCGATCGGCGTTCGGACTGCGGCGAGCGGGCCCGCGATCAGGATCAGCAGCGCCAGTACGACGAACGTATAGGGCCGCGTGAGCGCGAGCCGGACAATTTTCAGCATGAGGTGCTGCTCCGTTCAAGATCGTCGTGAAGATGAGCCGGGTGTGCGCGTCTTCGGGAAAACACCGATGCGCATCCGACGACCGCATTCTGCGGAGCAGCCCCTAACAACGGGTCGCAAAAAAGATGAAACAAGTTTTAAGTAGCGGGCGGAGTCAACCGAGCATGTAACCCGAGCCTCGGATCGTGCGGATCAGGGGCGCCGCGCCCGGCCGGTTCACCTTCTTGCGCAGGCGGCCGATGTGCACGTCGATCAGGTTCGTACCGGGATCGAAGCGGCAGCCCCACACGGCCTCGAAGATCATCGTGCGCGTGAGCACGCGGCCGGCGTTGCGCATCATGAATTCGAGCACGCGGGATTCGGTCGGCAGCAGCGCGAGCTCGCGCGCGCCCAGCGTGGCGCGTCGCCGCACCAGGTCGAGCGCCAGCTCGCCGGCGCGCAGCACCGTCTCGACGTGCGTGCCGCGCGGCCGCCGGCGAATCAGCACGTCGATGCGTGCGCACATTTCTTCGAGCGAGAACGGCTTGACGAGGTAGTCGTCGCCGCCTGCGCGCAGCCCCTGGATACGCTGGTCGACGTCGGCCAGCGAACTCATCACGAGTACCGGCGTATCGAGGCCGACGCCGCGCATCGTCGCGAGGATCGTCAGCCCGTCGAGGTCGGGCAGCATGCGATCGAGCGTGACGACGTCGTAGTTCGCGCTCATCGCGCGGGCCATGCCGTCGCGGCCGGTGCGCGCGATGTCGACCCGGTGGCCTTCGGCACGCAGCGTGTGCGCGATGTGATCCGCGATCAGCGGATCGTCTTCGATCGTCAGGATGTGGGTCATGGCGTACGCGATCCGCGGAATCAGGCCGCGGCAAGCTGCATGGCCATGCGCTCGGGCGTGCGATAGTGATCGACCACGTAGTCGATGAAGCTGCGCACTTTCGTGGACAGGTAATTGCGGCTCGGGTAGAGGATCGATACGCAGCGCGGCCCGCCGTTCACGTCGTAGCGTTCGAGAACCGGCACCAGGGTGCCGCGCGCGAGATCGTCGGCAACGAGCGGATGCGGCAATTGTGCGATGCCCATGTGATTGAGCGCCGCGATCCGCACCATCGTGTTGCTGGTCGACGCCAGCGCATTGCCGGTATCGATGCGAGCGCACCCGTCGACGTCCGAGAACGCCCAGTTGCGCGCGGCGCCGTTCGACACGGTCAGCAGGCAGTGCGTATTCAGTTCGACCGGCTCGACCGGCGTGCCGTGGCGCGCGAGGTAGTCGGGAGACGCGACGATCACGTCGCGAACGTTCGTCAACGTGCGCGACACGAAGGTCGAGTTGACGAGGCGGTGATCGTCGCAGAAGCACACGTCGTAGCCGCCTTCCACCATGTCGACCTGGATATCGAAGGTCGTCACGTCGAATCGCACGCGCGGATGCGCGACGCGATACGTGGACAGCAGCGCGCCAAGCCCGGCCGCAACCGAGGTTGCCGACGCGGCGATGCGCAGCGTACCGTGCGGGTCGCGATTGACCTGTGCGAGATTCGATTCGATCTCGTCGAGCTTCTCGATGATCGCGCGGCAGCCGTCGAGATATTCGCGGCCCGTCTCGGTGAGCGACAGGCTGCGCGTGGTCCGATTCAACAGGCGCATGTTCAGATGTGCCTCGAGCATGCCGACGCTGCGCGTGACCGCGGCGGCCGACATGCCGAGCTGACGCGCGGCGAGGCTGAAGCTCGATAACTCGACCACACGCGTGAAGACACGCATCGCTTGCAGTTGGTTCATGATCGGCGAGGAATGGATGTGCCGGAAATACGGGGGGCGCGTCCGTCTTCGGCGGGCTACGTCGACGCATCGCGCGGCGCCTGCCGGGGCGGGCAGCGAATTCATTATGGAAGGCACGCGGATGCGGGACGCTAAAAAAACAGTGCTGGCCGGATGAAATTTCGTTTAGAAAGCGGCGGAGCCTCGACAGACGGTCGCGCGGCGCGTTTTCCAGAAAATTTCTAAAAAAAGATTCATGCGCGGATCACGAATCTTCAGGCGGCAGACGTGTACGGGGATCGATAATGGAATCACGTAACCGCGGCAAGGACCACAGAAATGGCACAACCGTTGAGCATCAAGATGATCGAAGAGCGCGGCAAGCCCGTCGTGTTGATGTCGATCGAACGGGGCGCGGCAGTGCTCGATCCGGAAGACGTGGATGCAGTCATCCAGTACTTGAGCCTGTTGCGCGCGTCGATGCAGCCCGCGGTGCCGGAACGTCCGCCGCACGCGCAGCAATTCGTGACCGAGATGGATCCTTGCTGGTATGCCGAGCGCCATCCGCTGGAGGGCGGCGTGGTGCTGTTGCTGCGTCATAGCGGGCTTGGCTGGGCAAGCTTCGCACTACCGCCGCGCAGCCTCGAGCGATTGCATGGTTCGCTGACGCAGCTGCTCGAGGACGAGCAGCAAGCGATCAGCCTGCCTCACTGAATCTGCGTCGCGAACGCGTGGGCATTCGGCGCCGTCGCCAGGGATCGGTTCGGCAGCGGCCCGAGCGTGAACGCCGTCGTCCGCGCGGGCGCGCACCACGCGCTATCCGCGCCCGACGAACGGCATCGCAGTCGCCATGATCGTCATGTTGAGGATGTTCGCGTCGAGCGGCAGATTCGCCATCTGGACGACCGCATTCGCGACATGCGCGACGTCCATCCGCGCCTCGGGCGCGAGGCTGCCGTCCGCTTGCGGGACGCCTTGCGTCATCCGTTCGGTGAGCGCGGTGGCCGCGTTGCCGATGTCGATCTGGCCGCACGCGATGTTGTACCGGCGGCCATCCAGCGCGAGCGACTTCGTGATCCCGGTGACCGCGTGCTTGGTGGCCGTGTACGCGATCGTGTCGGGGCGCGGCGCGTGTGCCGAGATCGAGCCGTTGTTGATGATTCGGCCGCCCTGCGGCGTCTGCGTTTTCATCAGTCGCCACGCGGCCCGCGCGCACAGAAAGACGCCGGTCAGGTTCGTCGCGACGACGCTGTTCCACACGTCGAGTTCGTATTCGTCGAGGGAAACGACCGGAGCATTGCGGCCGGCGTTGTTGAACAGCACATCGAGCCGGCCGAACCGTTGCGCGATCTGCGCGAACGCGTGATCGACCGAGGCTTCGTCGGCGACGTCGACGGGAAACACGTCGGCGTCGCCGCCGGCGGCGCGGATGGCGTCGTGCGTGTCGCGCAGCGACGCCTCCGTGCGTCCGAGCAGCGCGACGGTGAAGCCGGCCCGGGCGAGCGCGATGGCCGCGGCGCGACCGATGCCGGAGCCGGCGCCCGTGACGGCGGCGAATTTCTTCGAGTCGGACATGGCGGGATACCCTGCGGGTTGAGTGACGGGAGAGGCGGCCGGTCGATGCCGTCGCCACTTCGGCACTGTAGTCGAAATGCGCGATGCCCGGATTCGAGCGACATCGTGAAACGTGCTCCACGAGACGGCGGCGCCCCTTTCTTCCGGCCGGGCGCGGCTTTCCTGCCACGCCCGCCGGCCGTCACTTCACGCACTCCAGCGCATACTTCAACCCCTGCCCGAGCAGCCCGCGCCAGACGTCCCACGTATGCCCGCCGTCGACGATGCGCAGCTCGGCCGGGTTCTGCGCACGGCGCAGGTGCGTGTACAGCACGCTCGATTCCGCCTGGATCGTCAGGTCGTCGTCGCCGGCCGCGATGAACATCGGCACGCGCCAGTTGCGCGCGAAATAGCCGCGCAGCAGCGCCGGATAATTGAGCTCGTGCCACACGCGCGAATCGAACTGGCGGTCGCCGAACACGCCGACGTAGCGCGCGGCGGAATTGAGCGGCGGCTCGTTCGCATAGATCGCGGGGCTCAGCAGCATCGCGCCGCAGAACAGGCCCGGTTCGAGCAGCGAGAAGCGCAGCGCGCCGAAGCCGCCCATCGACACGCCGCCGATCGCGCGGCCCGCGCGCTGGTTCGACACCGCGAAGTGCGCTTCGACTTCGGGCAGCAGGTCGTTGAGGAACGCGCTCTGCATCTTCTCCTTGCGATCGACGTACCAGTCGGTGCCGCCCTGCGGCATCACGATCACGACGGGCGGGATGTCGTGGCGCTCGATCAGCGTGTCGGCGGTGGCCTGCAGCCGGCCCTGCGTGACCCAGTCGTTCGCGTTGCCCGCGTTGCCGTGCAGCAGGTACATCACCGGGTAGCGGGCGCCTTCCGCGTTGTAGCCGGGCGGCAGGTAGACCGTGTACGACCAGTCGCGCTTCAGCGACGCCGACCGGAACGTGCGCAGCACGACGCTGCTGCCCGGATTGACGGACGGCTCCGGCGCGGAGGACGGCGTCGTCGCGGTCTGGACGGCCGGTGGCGCGGTCGATACGGCCGGAGCAGGCGCCGCCGGCGGCGCGGCATGGGCGGCGGCGATGGCGCCGGCGAACAGGGCGAGGGCGAACGGAAGGGCGAGTCGGCGCATGGCGAATCGTTTCAGGAGAGGCGCCGGCTATCGTAGCAGCGGCGCATGACGGCGCGGCGCGTCATTGCCGCGAACGGAACGACAGCCGCGCAACGAGCGGCCCGTAGAGCTTGGCGACGAGATACAGCAGCCCCATCGCGACGGCGTCGGCGGTCAGGCCCAGCGGCACGTCGAGATAACCTTCGGTCGCCTGGTAGAGCAGCGAATCGACCGCGAGCGAGATGCCGGTGCCCGCGACGAAGCACAGCAGCCCCTGCCGGCCGATCGTGCCGATCCACGGCATCGCGTGCGCGACCTTCTTCATCCAGCCGAGGTGCACGAGCTTGGCGGCGAGCCACGCGATCGCGAGGAAGTTCACGAGCCGCAGCACGCCGAGGTTCTGCTTGATCGACGGATCGGTGGGGAACGGCTCGATGCGCAGCCGGTAGTACGCGCCGGCCGCGACGATCGCGAGCGACGCGGCCGTTAGCAGCCAGCCCTGCGGCTTGGGCGAGAGCGTCTGGTAGACGGGCTGGCAGCGTGCGATCACGCCGAGCACGAACAGGAATTGCCACGCGAACGGATTGAAATCCCACGGCGCGCCTTCGACGGTCGGCAGGAAGCGTGCGACGTGCGGCGCCGCAAACCATAGCGATCCGCTGAACGCGAGCATCAGCCATGGCTGCGTGCGCGCGAGCGGCAGCGCGAGCGGGACGAGCAGCGCGAAGAACGCGTACATCGGCAGCACCGACGCAAGGTACGGCTGGCGGCGGAACAGCAGGATGTCGCGCAGCGCGGCGAGCGGCTTGTGCAGCAGCCCGTCGAGATCGTTGGTCGGCATGTTCGGGCCGTCGATCGCGAACGCATTCAGCACGGCCGTGATCAGCAGCATCAGGCCGGCCGTCACGAGGAACGCGCGGTAGATCTCGAATGCACGCCGGATGAAACGCTGGCGCGCGGCGGCCTCGTCGTGCCGCTCGGCGAGCGAGTTGTACGCAATGGCGGTCGCGAAGCCGCCGAGGAACACGAATACCTCGGCCGCGTCGCACAGCGCGTACGCGTGCAGCGTGACGCGCGACAGAATGCTGCCGCCGATGTGGTCGACGACGATGACGAGCAGCACGAGGCCGCGGAAGAAATCGAGCTCGGCGTAGCGGCCGGCGCGGGCCGGCGCGGTCATCGGCGCGCCTTCCGGCGCGGGCCGCGGGCGCGACTGGCGCGCGCCGCGCATGAATCGGGGTGAAGCATGACTTCGTGAAGAAATGACGAACGGATGCGCATTGTGCCACCGATGCGACGCCCATCGGGTTTACGCGGATGGCCGGCCGGCGTGCCGCTGCCGATAAGCCCGGTCAGGCTCTCCGCGCAACGGGGCAGTTGGACGAGCGCAACGCTTTGCGCGCGACGACCCGCACCCGATGGACGGAAGGTTTGCGACGTGACACCATTTTGTCCTCACGCGGCCGCACACCGCGTCGTCCGCCCTGCGGGCCACTTATACACAGACCAAACATTCGCCGGGCGTTCGGCCTGCCCGGCCCTCGGCTCCGGAGATCCGTCATGAAGAAGCACGTCATTTTTGCCGCCGCGCTCGCCGCATTCGCCGCGCCGGCCTTTGCCGAGAGCAGCGTGACGCTGTACGGCGTGATCGACGAAGGCTTCAATTACACGAACAACGTCAACGTCAATGGGGTCGGAAAGACGAATTACCAGCTCGCGAGCGGTTATGCGCAGGGCAGCCGGTGGGGCCTGAAGGGCAGCGAGGATCTCGGCGGCGGGCTGAAGGCGATCTTCACGCTGGAAAACGGGTTCGACGTGAACAACGGCCGGCTCGGCCAGGGCGGCCGCATGTTCGGCCGTCAGGCGTTCGTCGGGCTTTCCGAGTCGCGCTTCGGCACGCTGACGCTCGGCCGCCAGTACGATTCCGTCGTCGACTATCTCGCGCCGCTGACCGCGAACGGCAACTGGGGCGGCACGCTGTTTTCGCACCCGTTCGACAACGACAACACCGACAACTCGTTCCGCGTCAACAACACGGTCAAGTACGCGAGCCCCGACTGGAACGGCCTGACGTTCGGCGGCACGTACAGCTTCAGCAACGGCACGGGCTTCTCGAACAACCGCCAGTACAGCATCGGCGCGCAATATTCGCTGGCCGGGCTGCAGGTCGCGGCCGCGTACCTGCAGGCGAACAACCCGGGCATCGGCAGCGCGGGCGCGATCGCGGCCGACGACGCGAATTTCGTCGCCGATCGGCTGCGCATCTTCGGCGGCGGCGTCAACTACACGTTCGGCCCGGCCACGGTCGGCATCGTCTATACGAAGACCGACGTGAAGAATCCCGTATCGACGGTCTACCTGCCGGCGTCGACGTTCGCCGGCCTCGGGCTGACCGCGACGAAGTTCCAGAACTTCGAGATCAACGGCAAGTACCAGCTCACGCCCGATTTCTACCTCGGCGCGCAGTACGTGTATACGGACGGCAAGTACGATGCCGCGGCCGGCTCGTTCAAGCCGAAGTACCACACGGTCGGCCTGATGGCCGACTACAGCCTGTCGAAGCGTACCGACGTGTACCTGCAGGGCGCGTGGCAGAAGGTGGGCGGCGACAAGACGGGCACGGCGGCCGACGGCGGCTATGTCGTCGGGACGGACGGCCCGTCGGCGTCGTCGAACCAGTTCGCGGTGCGCGCCGCGATCCGCCACAAGTTCTGACCGGGCGCCGGCGCCGGGGCGCATGCCCCGGCACGGCCGCCGTCAATCCGCCCGGCCGCCGAGCGTTTCCGCGAGCCAGTCGACGAAGATCCGCACGCGCGGCGCGAGATGCCGGCCGTACGGAAACACCACCGATACGGGCAGCGGCCCGGCATTCCATTCCGGCAGCACCTCGACCAGCGAACCGTCTGCGAGCAGCGGCGCGAGCCCGTCGCGCGGCGCCTGGATCAGCCCGAGGCCCGCGATGCAGCACGCGAGATACGCCTGCGAGCTGTTGACCGACACGATGCTGTGCATCTTCACCGTGTGCATCTCGCCCGAATCCATGTCCGCATATTCCCAGTCCAGCTCGCGGCCCGTCCGGCTCGAGAAATAGCCGACCGCGACGTGGTCCGGCAGCTCGTCCGGCGAGCGCGGCGTGCCGTGGCGCGCGAGATAGGCCGGCGACGCGCAGTTGATCTGGGCCATCTCGCCGACGCGCCGCGCGACGAGCGACGTGTCGGACAGCACGCCGACCCGCACCGCGCAGTCGATGCCGTCCGCGACGAGATCGACGAAGCGGTCGGTCGTGCTGATCGCGACGCGCAGATCGGGGTAGCGCGCGTGAAAATCCGGCAGCGCCGGAATCACCCGGGTCAGCGCGAAACGTTCGGGCAGGTCGACGCGGATCACGCCGCGCGGCGACGCGCCGGCATCCTCGAACAGCGTTTCCGCATCGTCGAGATCGGCCAGCAACTGCACGCAGCGCTCGTAATAGGTCGCGCCCTCGGCGGTCAGCGCGACGCGCCGCGTCGTGCGTTGCAACAGGCGGATCTTCAGGTGCTTTTCCAGATACTGGACGGCATTGCTGACCGTCGGGCGCGGCAGCTGGAGTTGCTCGGCCGCTTTCGTGAAGCTGCCGAGATGGGCGACGCGCGCGAAGATGCGCATTGCTTGCAGGTGGTCCATGCGGGCGAGGGCCTTGGCGGAAAACGGAAAGACTCCATTGTTAATCAGCGTCGAATGGTTTGGTGGCGCGTTTCGCGTTTATCGCGCGGCGTCGCGCGTCCAGAATCCGTTTCATCCACTCACCATTCGAAGGAAACGGACATGGACTTGCGTCAACTGGGCCGCACCGGCCCGCAGGTATCGGCGATCGGGCTCGGCTGCATGGGGATGTCGGATCTGTACGGGCCGGCCGACCGCGACGAAAGCATCGCGACGCTGCACGCGGCGCTCGACCACGGGATCACGTTGCTCGATACCGGCGACTTTTACGGCATGGGCGACAACGAGATGCTGATCCGCGACGCGCTGCGCGGCCGGGCGCGCGACCAGGTGCTGATCAGCGTGAAATTCGGCGCGCTGCGCGATCCGGCCGGCGGGTTCGTCGGCTACGACGCGCGGCCCGCGGCGATCCGGAACTTCGTCGCGTACTCGCTGAAGCGGCTCGGCACCGACTACCTCGACATCTACCGCCCGGCACGCGTCGATCCGGCGGTGCCGATCGAGGAGACGGTGGGCGCGATCGCCGATCTCGTGAAGGCCGGGTACGTGCGGCATATCGGCCTGTCGGAAGCCGGCGCGGACACGATCCGCCGCGCGGCCGCCGTCGCGCCGATCGCCGATCTGCAGATCGAATACTCGTTGCTGTCGCGCGGGATCGAGGCCGGGATTCTGCCCGTATGCCGCGAGCTCGGCATCGGCGTGACGGCCTACGGCGTGCTGTCGCGCGGGCTGCTGGGCGGGCGCTGGAGCGCGGCGCGGCAGGGCGAGCGCGATTTCCGCGCGGCGAGCCCGCGCTTCCAGGGCGAGAACCTCGCGCACAACCTCGCGCTCGTCGATGCGCTGCGCGCGATCGCCGACGAGAAGGGCAGCAATCCGGCGCAGATCGCCATCGCGTGGGCGCTGTCGCGCGGCGCCGACATCGTGCCGCTGGTCGGCGCGCGCAAGCGCACGCAACTGCAGGACGGTTTGCTGGCGACTGAATTGCAACTAACGGTCAATGATCTCGCTCGCATCGAAGCGGCGGTTCCCGCCGGGGCGGCTGCCGGCGAGCGCTATCCGGCCGCTCAGATGGCGCACCTCGACAGCGAGCAGGGTCGGGGGTGATTCACGGGGCCGGATCGACCGGAACACCCCGTCCGACGGGCCCGAGCCAGCCTCAGGCAAAACCAGATGGCGGGCGGCATGACGGGCAGGCACCATCGGCGCCGTACTCACCGGACGGAATGCCTGCCATGCAAACTCATACGCTGACGATCGTCGTGCTGGTTTTCCTGCTGGCCGGCGCGGTCAAGGGCATGATCGGACTCGGGCTGCCGACGATCGCGATGGGGCTGCTGACGCTCGCGATGCCGCCGTCGGCCGCGGCGAGCCTGCTGCTCGTGCCGTCGTTCGTCACCAACGTGTGGCAGTTGGGGCTCGGCCCGTCGTTCGGCGCGCTGCTGCGCCGGCTGTGGCCGCTGCTCGCGGGCCTGACGGTCGGCACGCTGACGGGTGGGCTGCCGGCGCTCGCGGCCGGCAGCACGTGGACGCACGCGGCGCTCGGCGTGGTGCTGGCGCTTTACGGGCTGTGGGGGCTGGCGGCCGCGCGGCTGCCCGCGCCGGGCCGTCACGAAAAATGGCTGTCGGCCGTGGTCGGCTACCTGACCGGCGTCGTGACGGCCGCGACCGGCGTGTTCGTCGTACCTGCCGTGCCGTACCTGCAGGCGCTGCGGCTGTCGAAGGACGATCTGATCCAGGCGCTCGGGCTGTCGTTCACCGCGTCGACGATCGTGCTCGGCCTGCAGTTGCGTGTGACGGGCGCACTGCAGACGATCGACCTCGGCGTGTCGGCGCTCGCACTCGTGCCCGCGCTGGCGGGGATGGCCGGCGGGCAATATGCGCGGCGCGTGATGAGCGAGAAGACGTTCAAGCGCTGCTTCTTCGTCGGGCTGATTGCGCTCGGCGCGTATATGGCGGGGGCGGGGGGGTGGTGAATGCGCGCCCGGCCGCCGAATGATCCCGAAGCCGGTTTCGGCAACCGGCTTCGGGGATCGGTCACGGGATCGCGGTCACGCCGCTTACGCCGGATCGGCGTACCTCAGCGTCCATCCGACCGTGCGGGTCGCGCCCGCGCCGAGTGCGAACGGCTTCGTCGTGCAGGCGAAGTTCGAATGCAACTGCCCGATCGGCGTCGTCGACAGCGGATTCGTCGTGCCGTTTGCCGTGTCGAAGGCGGACAGCGTGCAGCTGTCGAACCCGGATGCCGCATAGCCGGTCGCGGCGCTGTTCGTATATGTCACCGACACGCCGTCCCCGTTGGCCTGGGTCGACGCGAAATCCGCGAACGACATGAAGTCCGTTTCGACCGCGAGGTTGCCTGCGAGCGTGCCCGAACTCAGCGTATCGCTGCGCGAGATCGTGCCGTGCGCGAACGTCAATACCGTGTGCACCTGCAGGTCGAGATCCGTCGTGTAAGCGGCGTTCTTCGACGCGAGGCGGAACTTCGTCGTATCGAACGACACGATCACCTGACCGTTGCTTTGCTGCACGTTCAGGTTCTTGTAGTACGTGACGGGAATGTAGGTCTTCGCGTTGTACGTCACCTGCGGCACCAGCAGCGCATAGCCGAGGTCGGTCGTGCCGTAGATCAGCTTGTCGGAGAACGGCACCGGGTAATACGGCGTATACGAGTTGTAGTCGGGCGCCTGGCTGAGGTTCAGGTTGATCACGCGCCGGCCGTCGCGCACGGTGAGCAGCGCGGCGCTGTACGGATGCGCGGCGTCGCCCGGCTGGTTGTACCAGGTGAGCGTGTAGCGCGGCAGCGCGTCGAGCCACGCGCGGTAGTCCGCATCGGCCATCGGCGCCTGACCGCCGAAGCCGAGCTTGTTCCACCACGCGTTCACGTACAGGTACTGATGCAGCAGGCTGAAGTTCTCGCCCATCACGCGCGGCTTGCCGCGATACGCGTCGGTGCCGCGGCCCTTGACCCACATGTTGACCGACGGCGTCGGCAGCGACGGGTCGTACCAGTACGTGTCGAAACGACGCGCGGCCTGGTAGATGAATGCATACGCAACCTGTTTCTCGCGATCGGTGAGCACGCCGGCATTGGCCGCGGCCGTCAGCACCTCCATGAACGCGGAATCGCCGTACGGGCCGATCGAGCGGCCGTAGTTGAAGCCCTGGCCGTCGGCATTCAGTTGCGGCAGGATCAGGTCGACCGACTTGCGCAGATAGCCCTTCAGCTCCGGCGTGAGATTCGCTTCGTTGCCCATCTCGAACGTGCGCTCGACTACTTCGCCGATCAGCAGCGTGCTGTAGCGGTCGAAGCGCGCCTGATCGTAGTAGGTCGTGTGCGTGTTCGACGCTTCGTCGGAGAATCCGCCCGACGAGTCGTTGCGGATGTGGTTCGTCAGCGTGTACAGCAGTGCGTCGCGCGCGCTCATCGTCGCGACCGCCGGATCGGTCTTCGACGCGAACGTCGGGCTGCTCCAGCCGAGCTTCTGGCGCAGCCCGGCGATTCCGTAGGACACCGCATAGTAGTTCTGCGCGGTGTTGAGCGACGCGATGTCGATCGGCGTGCCGGCGGCCGGACACGTCGTGGTCTTGCCGCTCGCATCGGGGCCGAACATGTCGCAGAAGGTGAGCCGCTGCTGCAGCGTCGCGAGCATCGCATCGCTGAAGACTTCGTTGAGCATCCCGTGCGCCTTCAGGTTGTTCAGCGCGACGAGGTAGTAGTACTCGCCCCACGACGTGTTCGCATACGTGTAGTTGCTGCCCGACTGCGCCATCATCGCGGTCGTGATCGTCTGGTACGTCGCGAGGTAGCTCGCGTATTGCGGGTCGTTCTTCGACTTCATGTCGATCAGGATGTACGACAGGCCGAGCGCGAGCTTGCCGGGCAGGAATTTGTCGCCGGTATTCGTGTCGAGCACGTGGACGGGCGTGCCGTCGCCGAGATCCATCACGACCTGCGTGAAGTCGGGCGATTTCCGGATCAGGTCGAACAGCGCGCGCATCTGCCCCATCATCGTGAGCGGAACGTTCGTGCCGGCCGGCACGCTGGTGTCGGGCGCGCCGTAGACGAGCGCCTGCAGCGAGTTCGCTGCGAGCGCGGGCGGGGTGGACGAAGGGGGCGACGGCGGCGTGTCGGTCACGTCGTTGCCGCCGCATGCGCTGACGAGCACGACGGAAAGGGCGCTGAGCGCGGCGCCGAGCGCGAATCTGCTGCGCTGATGCATGGTGTCTCCGGTTTTGAATAGTGGTGAAGGAACGGGCGCGTGTGGCCGATGCCGCGCTCGATGCCCGTACCCGGCTTCCGCCTTGCAACCCTGTTCCCTGAAGACGGACGGCCTGAATCGCAAATCGAGCGGGCAAGCGTTTCCCCTGCGCGGGCCGAGACCGGCGTCGCGCTTCGGCATTGGAAAACGTTTTCCAAATTTAGGCATCGATCTGCGCGATGTCAATCAACTTTCACATCGGAGACGCAGGTAGAAACCCGAATGGCGGGAGCGGAGGCGGTGGAATGGAATGAGGATTACGACGAAATCGTCGGGGTTTTTCTTGACGATCGAGTGTTCATCGCGCGGGAGGGAGCGGCTTTACAGCGGCGCAAGGGCGCATCGCATGGAAACGGGTTCTCGATGAATGACGAGAGAAAACGTTATCCATAAGAATCGAAATGCATTGAGCCGCCGCTGCTCACCGGCCGCCGCGGGCGACGCCCCCGCTTCGACGCCGTTCAAAGCTGCTTTTCGATCGCCGCCTTGTCGATCACCGACCACACCTGGCGGATCTTGCCTTCGTGAAACTCGTAGAACACGTTCTCGGCGAACGTGACCTTGCGGCCGTCGACGGCGAGGCCCATGAACGTCCCTTTCGGCGAACACGCGAAGCGCAGGCGGCACGCGACGTGCGGTGGGTCGCACGCGAGCAACCGGATCTCGAAACGGAGATCGGGAATGTCGCGGAAGTCCTGTTCCAGCATCGCGCGGTAACCGGCGAGGCCGAGCGGCCGGTCGTTGTGGATCACGTCGTCGGACACGTACTCGCCGAGCGCCGCCCAGTCCTGCCGGTTCAGGCAGTCGATATACGCACGATAGCGGGTTGCGAGATCGATATCGGTCATGGCGATGTCTCCGTATGTCGATGGGGCGAGTCGGGCGCGGCGCGCGTTACGGCGGCGGTGCGTCGCCCGACAGGAACGCGACGAACTCGCGCGTGTACTTCGGCAGCGCATCGAACGACCGCGCGCAGAGCGTCAGTTTCCGATGGCTCCACGGATCGGACAGTTCGACGAGCCGCACGTCCATCGTCTGCATCGCGCGCTCGGCCGCGTGCCGCGACACGATGCCGATGCCCACGCCGCTCGCGATCACGCGGCAGATCGCGTCGAAGCTCTTCAACTGCACGCGATAGCGGATCCGTTTGCCGAGCGCGCGTGCCTGGTCGGCCAGATGCACTTGCAGCGCGCTGCCGTCGGTGAGGCCGATGAAGTCTTCGCCGGCGATGTCGTCGAACGCGACCTTGTCGCGCGACGCGAGCGGATGCGCGGCCGGCACGACGGCGATCAGCCAGTCTTCGCGGAACGGCTTCTGTTCGAGCCCGCCGAGCCCGACCGAATCGGCGACGATGCCGACCTCGGCCGTCTTGTTGCGGATCGCATGCACGATCTCCTGGCTCGAGCGTTCCTCGACGCTGATCGACAGCCTGGGGTGATGCGGCAGGTACTCGGCCAGTGCGTCCGGCAAGTATTCGCTCAGCGACGCGGTGTTGCACAGCAGCCGGATATGGCCGCGCAGCCCTTGGCCGTATTGCTGCAGTTCGCCGCGCATGTGATCGATCTGCTGCAGCACGGTGCGTGCGTGATGTTCGAGCGCGCGGCCCGCATCGGTCGCCTGCGCGCCCGACTTGGTCCGGTGCAGCAGCGGCACGCCGAGTTCGTCCTCCATCCCGCGAATGCGTTCGCTCGCCGCCTGCAGCGTGATGTGCGTGCGTTCGGCGCCGCTCGTGATCGTGCCGGCTTCGCAGATGTTCAGGAAAAGCCGCAGGTCGGTCAGGTCGAAGCGCATGATGGGCGAAGCGATGGAGAGAATGGCCGATAAGTTAGCAGGAACCGCCGTGCCGGTCTCAGGGGCAGCCTGAGACCCGGTTCGCCGCTTCCGCATTTTCGGGGCGCGATCGATGGCCGATGATGGACGCACATCAATCGAGGGAGCCCGTCATGCAGATCGATTCGTCCTGGGGCGTGTCGTTCAAGATCGCGCTGCATCTGCTGTTCCTGTGCATCGGCATCGCATGGGCCGGCGCCGAATTCGTCGCATGGTTGCGATGAATGGCGTGGCTTGCGCCTATTGAAACATCCCGGCCATAGTTTCGGCCACGAAAATTCTTCCGTTTTTCTGCGAAAAGACCATCAAGTTTTTCCGGATCGGACCGTATTACCGGTAGCGAATGCCGGCCGGCATCCGGTCCGTGATCGTTTGTCATCATTGTTTGCATCCGGTTACACGTCGGCCGTTCCGTTTTTGAGATGCTTGAAAGATTGTCAAACCGGAGTCGGATCGTCCATGAAAACGCGCGAGATTCACCGCAAGGCGGCGTGGCTGTCGGGCCTGGCCGCCGTGCTCGTGATGGCCGGTTGTGCAAGTCCCCAGTCCGTTCCGCCGAGCGACACGCTGGCGGGGCAGCCTTCCGATGCGAGCCCGCCCGTCGCTCCGTCGGCCGTCGCGATGCCGCCTGCGCCGATTCTCGTCGCGCAAAAGTACGTCGTGAAACGCGGCGACACGCTGACGGGCATCGCCTCCGCGAACGATTGCAGCGTGGCCGACTTGCGCACCTGGAACAAGCTGACCGCCAACGGCAGACTGCGCATGGGGCAGGTGCTGCGCATCGTCAAGCAGCAGCCGCTGCCGCCGGCGCGCGCGGCGGACACGCAGGCCGTGGCGAGCAATGGCGCGGTGGGTAACCAGGCCACCGCGCAGGCCACTTCGCAAGCCGCCGCGTCGACCGCGAGCGATCGCGAGGTCGTCAAGGAAACCAGGCGTCATGCGGGCCGCGTCGCGCTCAAGTGGCCCGCGACCGGCAAGGTCGTCGACGGGTTCCGGCCCGGGCAGAACCGCGGCATCCAGATCGCCGGCCGGCCGGGCGACCCGGTTCGCGCCGCGGCCGACGGCCGCGTGATGTATGCGGGCACCGGCCTGAACGATTACGGCAGCCTGATCATCGTCCAGCACAACGCCGATTTTCTGACTGCCTATGCGCACAACCGCAAGCTGCTCGTGAAGACCGGCGACATCGTGCATCAGGGCGATGCGATCGCCGAGATGGGCGATCTCGACAACTCGCGCGTCGCGCTGCTGTTCGAGGTGCGACGCGACGGCAAGCCGGTGAATCCGATGCCGTATCTGCCTTCGTCGCAAGGGTGAAGCGCGGCCGTTTCGCTGGAACGCGACGGCCGTCGCTGCTACGCTAGGGAATCCCGCCTTCGCGCGGGGCCGACGGGCGTCTTTCGGGGATGCGCGGCGAATGCCGTCGCGGGCCGCCCGTCGGCGTGAACGGTCGCGCGTCGCCGAGGCGCGGCCGCGTTGCTTCGAGCCACCGTTTCCGACAGAACAGATCTCATTCATGGAACACTCTCCGACACGCCGCTCGCTGTTGCTCGCCGCCGTTGCCGCGCCGTTCGTTGCCGCGTGCACGTCCGCGCCGGTCGCCGACCAGGGGCGCGCCCACACCGCACAAGCCGAACTCGCCGCGCTCGAAAAAGCATCGAACGGGCGGCTCGGCGTCGCCGCGCTCGATACGTCGAACGGCGTGCGCATCGCGCACCATGCGCGCGAGCGCTTCCCGCTGTGCGGCACGTATGCGGTCATGGCGGCCGCCGCGATGCTCGCGCGCGGCTCGCTCGACGCATCGCTGCTGCCGCGCCGCATCCTGTACCGCCGCTATGAAATCGTGTCCGGCTCGCCGATTACGGAAAGCCACGTCGACACCGGCATGACGATCGCGCAGCTGTGCGCGGCGATGCTGCAGTCGGGCGACAAGGGCGCGGGCAACCTGCTGATGGGCGTGCTCGGCGGCCCGCAGGCCGTCACCGCGTTCGCGCGCGAAAGCGGTGACACCACCTTCCGCCTCGATCACTGGGAACCCGAACTGAACCAGGCGACGCCCGGCGACGAGCGCGACACGTCGACGCCGGTCGCGATGGTCGACACGCTGCAGCGGTTGCTGCTCGGCGACGCGCTGCGCGAGCCGCAGCGCGCGCAACTGACGGAATGGATGGTCGGCGGCGCGCGCGGAGCGACCGGCATCGCGGCGGGCGTGCCGCCCGGCTGGCGCGTGGCCGACAAGGCCGGCAACGGCGGCTTCGGCACGACGACGGACATCGCGGTGCTGTGGCCGCCGTCGCGTGCACCGATCGTGATGGCCGTGTCGTTCACGCAGCCGGAGGCTGCCGCCGCCGCGCGCGCGGATGTCGTCGCAGCGGCGGCGCGCATCGCGGCGGGCGCGCTGACTGCGACGGCCTGAGCATCCAGCGTCTCGCGCAAAGCCGGCGTTTGGCTTATCGTGTCGAACAGCGCGCGTCGGCTCGACGCGCGGTCCTTCCGTGCCGTTTCCTCGCCGTTTCCTGTTTCCCGTTCGCCATGCGCCGACTTCCGCCCCTGCACGCGCTGCAGATCTTCTCGACGGTGGCTCGCCACCGCAGCTTCACGCGTGCGGCCGAGCAGCTGTGTCTCACGCAGGGCGCCGTGAGCCGGCAGATCCAGACGCTCGAGGCGCATTACGGTTTTCCGCTGTTCAAGCGGCATGCGAAGGGCCTCACGCTGACAGCCGAGGGCGAGCAGTTGTTGCCGGTGGTCGACGAAAGCTTCGCGCGCATCGAGGACATCTCGATGAAGCTCACGCGGCAGCGCACCGATCTCGCGCTGAAGGTGCCGACCTGCGTGATCCGCTGGATGCTGCCGCGCATCATGCGCTTTCAGGGCGAGCATCCCGATCTCCACGTGCAGATCACGACCGCGTGGCAGCACGTCGTCGATTTTTCGAGCGAGCCGTTCGATGCGGCGATCGTCTACGGGATGTCGCCGGGTCCGGGCGTCGTCGCGCTGCCGCTGTTCGACGAACGGCTGACACCCGTATGTGCGCCCGAACTGCGGCAGGCGTCGCCGCTCGACGCAACCGGCGATCTCGCGCGCCATACGCTGCTGCATCCGACGCGCGACCATCGCGACTGGCGCGCATGGCTCGAGCATGCGGGCGAGCGTCGTGTGGATCCCGCGCGCGGGCCGACGTTCGACACGCTCGATCTCGCGACGAACGCGGCGATGCAGGGCTTCGGCGTCGCGATCGGCGACGTGACGCTCGTCGACGACGACGTCAGCGCGCGCCGGCTCGAACGGCCGTTCGACATCGTGCTCGAAACCGGCGCACGCTACTACTTCGTCTATCCGGAGAACCTCGGCAGCCAGCAGAAGATCCGCGCGTTCAGCGACTGGATCGCCTGCCATCGCGACTGACGGGCGATTTCACGGCGCGAACCGGACGCGCGGAACCTCCTGCATGCCGCACCGGCGTCGGGCGTTACTGATACGTGACGACGGCGATCATCGGCGTGTGGTCGTTGCCCGGACGATTCGGTAAAACGATTGCGCGAGAAGCCTGGGTAAAGGTCGTGGTCTTCACGGCCTGCATGCTCGCCGCATCGACGAACGCGATCTGCCCGGTCGCGGGACGCGGACAGTCGGCGCGTACGTGCGCGGGCGCGGTGCCGGCCGCGTCGAACGCGAACGAGCACGGAGGCTCGACGATCATGCCGGTGAAGTAGAGGGTGCCGGACGTGCCGGCGGCAAATGAAGACGACGTGGCCAGAAGCGAGGCAGCCAAGGCGAACGAGGCGGCAAACAGACGATGCTTCATGACAGGCTCCAGATAGGAAGCGCGTCGCAGCGAGGCCGCTCGAATGGCAGTCCGTCAACGCTGCGGTGCTGTATGCGTAAACGGCAACTTCATCGAACCTCTTGAGGGGAAAAATCGCAAATAACGGGAATAAGCAAATGACACCGTATTCCTTCAATCAATTTATCTCAAATTTGAGCGGCCGCAAGTCAGGGTAATGCCGGTGGTGTAGGCTCGATGGAAGGCCGTCGACGGACGCGCTGTTTTGCAGGTGAACCATTGCAGCGCCAACGAATCGACAGCTATGCGAGCCGTCGTTCGTCAAAAGAAAACAGCCGCTCGTTTCGGGCGGCTGTTTGTCGATGCGGAGGAGGTGGGCGCCGCGTTTCGCGCACGGATGGCTGCGACAGAGGACGGTCTCGGGGCAGGCGCGCCGCCGCGACTGTCGGGCCAGTCCATCGTGGCATACGATCATCGATCGTGTGGTCAAGTCTGCGGCGGAACGCCGAGCCTTGTCACGTGCAGTCTTCAGGATGACTGGTCAGCCACAAGTCTTTATTGGTAACTCATGGTAAAGGTCGCCCTGCCATTTGCCGTTCCCGCTTTGACATCCGGTGCCGTCTGGACATAGCGCGCCTTCAACGGAATCGTCACGTCGACGTTGCCGAATTGACCGACGAACCATTGATTCGGGTTGCCGGCTTGCGACGAATCCGGGCCGTAGCTGATCAACGTGTCGTTGTTTCCGCGCAATACCTGAATTCCCACCCCCGACGCAGTGGAGTCGGCACCGAGCGACAATACGCTGGAGACATTGGCTGGATGGCTCGCATCGGTCAACGTGGTGTACATCCGGGTGGTCGAACCTGAAGTGCCGCCCGAGCACCTCAGTTGGATGTTGAACGGTCTGGCGCTGGTCGTCGTTCCGACGCCGGTCAGCGATTTTTGTACCACGTTACCCAGCGATACCGCGATCGAAGGCGTCGTTACCCGGCAGGTGGGAACTAGCGGCTGGATGGGAATGGATCCCACTATAACGAATGACAAGAACTGGAACGCGCCGTTCTGCACCCACGAGCCCGCAATTTCACCTGTCAGAGCGCCGCCTGCGGTGATGGGGCCCGTCTTGACGAGTTCGAGAACAATATTTGGCGTTCCGATCGGGAGTTGGTTAACGCTTCCGAAGTCGGTAGTCCACGGAAACCATAAGTTGTTAGTGGAATAGCGCATCCGATACCCGACGCCCGCAACCGGGCTCGGCCAGGTGTTGTAACTCCCGGTCGGAGTGTATTTCCCGTGACGAGTTATTGATAGACCGGGGCTTTCGCAGGTTATGGTTCCATTGCCTGAGACACCGCCCATGCTGAGCGTTTTCGTGAAGAGAACTGTGCCGACTGGCACGCTCGGATCAAAAGACGCGGCAGTAGTGTTGATTTCGTAGATAAACATGCCGCCTCCCGGTTGGGAGGTATAGCACCTCGCCCAACTCGCCGTAGGGATGATGGACGCTAGGAGCAGACCCGCAAGGGTGAAGGATTTCAACAAAGTGTTCTCCGATAATGACAGCGGCATTGTCGATAAGGCTGGCAGTGCCACTCCATGCGTGCGCAGTCGACGCCGTTGTAACTGGCAGGTTGTCATGCGCGTCATGGAATCAGGTTATTCGAATATGGGATCGCCAACGCAATCACAAGAAGTCAATTCACGAACCGGGTACGCTGCGCGATTCGCAGGCATACCGTCATTGCGCCACGCCGGCATGCCGGGACGGAGCGAAGTTCGGCGCATGGGAAACGTGCAACGCCGCAGACGCGCAAGTCTCTTCAACCTGCAGCAGCTCCGTCGACTTGCGCCCCTTCTCGCGCACAGGCAGCGCGTAAGCGATACGGCAAATCGTCGAAGTGTCTTCCCCCCATTTGACGGTCAGCTCACCCTTGTCCTGCAATCCGCGCGCAAAGATCTTGCTTGCCTGGCCGACCGAGCCGATCGGGGCGCCATGCTCGTCCAGCACCTGTGCGCCGAACGGCAGCGGCGTACCGTCGGACCGCACCGCGCGAATCAGCGCCGAGCGGCCCGATACCGTTGCAAATTTCAGCAACGCGACGGACCCGGCACGCGGTGCAATCTGCTGGCTGCTCACCTGCAGCTCGACGTCGGTCGACAAGCCCTTCGGATCGATTTCGACGGTGTTCATGCTGTACGGCGTCAGATAAGGCACCACTGCATATCCGCGGCTGTTCACGCGCACGCCCGACGCGTTGATCACGCGTGCACCGTCGGCGTCCGGCGCTTCGATGATGCCGATCGTGTCCGACAGCGGCTGCGACAGCATCACGCCGCCCGGATGCGCGACCACCGCGCCGCGAATGCCGATCGACCCTTGCGAGTAGCCGGTGCCGGTGCCGACCGCTCCGCTGAATTCGGCATACGGGCTGCGATACAGCGCATTCACGCTGCCGCCAGTGGTGGAACTGCCCATTCCGCCCGACGCATGGTTCGCGGTCACGCCATAGGACAGATTGTTGTCGGTGCCGAGCGAGCCCGACAGCATGGTCTGCGCCTGTGTGCGGCCGCTGGATTCGTGCGAGACGTTCCCGGTCATCGTCATCGGGTTCGCCTTGCCCAGCGGAATCGTCACGCTGGCGTAGTACAGGGTATCCGCCGTACCGATCGCATTGCGCTGGCGATTGGCCGAAATGCTGTAACCGATGTTCCGGAACGTGTTGTTGTAGCCGATGGTGTAATTGACATCCGATCCGCTGCGGTTCCAGTAATTGACGGTGGACGCCGTCAGGTTCAATTGCCCCCAACGCTCTCCGAGCCGCTGGCTCATCGTGACCGACGCACGGCTGCGCTGGCGCCACACGTTTTCGATCGACAGGTTTTGCGCGGCCAGATCGCGCGCGCGCATTGCATCGTTCAGCCCGAGGAACCCGCCGGTCGAGTAACGATAGGCGGCGATCGCGACGTTGGTGCCGGTCTGCGCGACGTCCTTCATGTAGCTCAAGCGGAAGCTGGCGCCGCTGAGGCGGCCTTGCCCGTGCAGCGCGGTGCTCGCCTGCGTGACGTCGGCGCCGATCGCGCCGAGCGGCGTATTGAATGCGCCGCCGACCATCGCCGATACATAGCCTGCCGACACCGTGACGCCGCCATATCCGGTCAGCAGATTCGTCAAGCCGCGTTGCCAAGTGCCTTGCGCGAACAGCGGATGAGACGAAAGCTGCGCGTCGCGCAGCGCGCCGACGACGAAACTGTAGCGGCTGACGCCCGGGCGCAGCGACAACGGCACGGCTGCATACGCGACCGAGAACGAATGCGTGCTGCCGTCCGCCTCCTGGACGGAAACGTCCAGGTCGCCGCCATAGCCTGTCGCGTACAGGTCGTTGATCTCGAACGCGCCGGGCGCGACACTGGTTTCATAGATGACCATGCCGTTCTGGCGAATCGTGACCTTCGCGTTGCTGTTCGCGACGCCGCGCACGGTCGGTGCGTACCCGCGCAGCGAGTCGGGCAGCATGCGGTCGTCGGACGCCACGCGCATGCCGCGAAACGCGGTGGAGTCGAACAGTTCCCCGGTGGTATAGGCCTCGCCGAGCGTCAATTGCGACGCTAGCGACGGCAGGTCGCGCTGCACGTAGGTGTTGATGTCCTGATACTGGCGGTTGCCGCGCGAGTCGAACATGAACGACCCGTCGTGGCGGAAGTGCCAGTTCCCGAGGTTCACGCCGCCGTTCACGCCGAGATAACCCTGAGTCTGCGTGCCGCCGCCCTGGCCGCTGTTGTGGGTGCCGTACAGATTGAAGTTGTAGCCCAGCATCGCCGCGTTGATACCCGAATCCCACAGCTCGGGGCTCACGTATCCGCGCGCGTTGCGGGCGAGCGAAACCTGCGGAATGCTTAGGTCGAGACGCTGCTCGCCGAAATCGAAGCGGCTGGTCGCCCCGCCGACCAGTTCGTCGATCGGCAGGCATGCGTCTTCGCCTTCGCCCGAGATCCTGGCGAGCAGTTCCGGAGTCAGCTTCTTCCAGGCGACGCCGACGCGCTCGAGCAGCTTTGCATCGAAACAGGCTTGCGCGTCCATGTTCGTCTCGACGACCTTGAACGGCACGTCGCCGCGGGCGACGCGGTTCTGGTTGACGTAGATGTCGACGCTGTACGTGCCGGGCAAGACGGTATTGCCTTTTTCGAAGCGGGACACGTCCACGCTCTGGCTTCCGCCTTGGGGGAAGAAGTGCTGGTCGAATTCGACCTGAGCCAACTTCGTCGGCCGAGCGGGCGCGTCGTTGGCCTGCGCGTCCAGCTGATACGTGGCGAACGTCGACAGGAGGAGCGCGCACAGCGGTTTGATGCGGGGCGCTACGCTACAGGCGGCGTGGTTCGACCGTTTCGAAATCATGCATGACACTCCGAGGTGCCCGTCGATACGTATCGCGGGCGATCAGGGCAAAGGGATGCCGCCAGAGGCGTTGTCAGCCTCTGATTGCCGCCTCGTCGGAGGCACGAATTGGGGCAAACCGTGGGATGGGCAGTCGACCGGCGGAAGGCGCGAACGCGCCTCCGGTTACTTCAGCGGGTCGGGTGCCAGGGAACGCGACGGAATCGCGGTGTCGTCAGGGCGTGTTCTTGCCGGACGACACCGGCTGCGTGGCCTTGATGCCGCCGCCCCAGTCGTTGATGCTCGTGTAGTCGACCTCGGCGCCGGGTTCCGCGCCGGCCGTCAGGCCCTGGACCGGAAACAGCGCGGAGTCGCCGGGCTTGATATAACCGGCGCCGGCATCGAGCGCCTTGCCGCCCGACCGAAGCGTGACGCTGCCCAGGTTGACGAAGTACGGCGTCGGATTGGTGGCCTTCAGTGCATAGCCCTTGCCGTCGCGGACCACCTGCCATTTCGTCTGTACGGGTGCTTCGTCCGCCTTGCCCGGCAAGTTTTGCGGACGAAAAAATACCTTGATTCGCGTGCGAAACGCGAGTTGCAATCGACTCGCGTCTTCCGCGTTTTCCGCCTTGGGCGGCACTTCCAGCACGTTCAGCCAGAACATCGTCTCCTTGTCCTGCGCGAGCGGCTCCTTCGTGTAGATCAGCCGCAAGGTCTGGCCGTTGCCGGGATCGAGGCGGAACATGGAAGGTGTCACCGTAAAGGGCGCGTCGATCTTTTCCGGCGATGTGTTCGCGTCGCCCTTGTCGATCCAGGTTTGAACCAGGGCCGGCGTCTGTCCGTCGTTGGTGAGCTTGATCGTCACTTCGCGCTCGTTGGCGGGGAAGATCACGCGCGTGCCGGCGATCACGATGCTTGCGTGCGCATTCGCGGCGAACAGGCTGGCCGCGATGGACGCGGCAGTGAATAGTTTCCGGCAGAGGTATTTCATGTGAATCCCTTCTCCAATTCGATATAGATCGATGCGTTGTCTTGCGAAGCCGACTCGCGACTCCCGGAGACGGCTTGACAAGCCAACGTGGTTCGAACGGCGGCCCTGACGTAGCGACCGCCGAACGCTACGCTTTACTGATAGCTCATCGTGTACTGCACACGCGAATTCGCGGGGCCGGCCTTCAGCGCGGTGCCGAGCGATTCGTACTGCGCGTAGTAGTTCAGCGTGGCGGCGCCGCCCGTGATGTCCACGACCTGGGAGTTCTGGGCGTTGTATGCCGCGCCAGCCGCGATGTGCTGGAACGAATCGTTCAGCAGACCGATTTCCACGCCTTCGGCGCCACCGGCGTCGACCATGAGGCGACCGGTGGCCGTGTTGATCGTCGGACCCGATTCGAAGAAGGTCGCAACCTTGCCGGTATCCGGCTGGCAGTTCGTCAATTTCAGCTGGAACGGCGTGCGGCCGGCCGTCGCCCCCGCTGCTTTCAGTGCGTCGGTCGACACGGGCGGCAAGGCCACCGTGAAGTTGTTGGCGCTACCGCCGCCGTTGATCGTGCAGGTCGTCGCGACGATCGAGCCGGTGAAGTCGATCGTGCCGTCGAACGCGTGTGCTGCCGGCGCCATTGCGACGATGCTTGCTGCTGCCAGTGCGGCGGAAATGATGGTTTTGGTCATTCGAATACCTAATTGTTAAATATGCTTAACATAGATGGAGGTTGAAATCGCCCGCTTCGATTCTCTTTATTCCAACCGGAGGGGAAGTGAGATCTGCACGAGGCTGAATTCAGGATGAATTGTCGAATAACCCGATAGTTGGGGGAATATGACGAATTCGAAATCGAATTGATTTTTTGTAGTACAAGTACTAAGAATTTATGCCTCTTTCGGAGGCGAGATGATTGCGCGGAGGTCCGGATCCTTGTGATGCAAGGATCTGGGCGGTTTTGCAAGGGTTTTGCCGTTCGTGGATCGGCACACGCCGTCGTGGTTCGACGAGCGTTTGACGTTCATGTGCATGTCCGAATTTCGGCAGATGTTGTCGCTTGATCTGTCCGAATCCGCGACGAATGGTAAAGGCCATATTGCGGTATCACGATCGGCGATGTGATGCCCGACGCAGACGGCTTCAATGCAAGCGGGCTTGTAGGGCCGCGATCCCGGACACGAAAGCGCCACTCCGCGGAAAGCGTGCGGAACCCGCGGTGGACAGCGTCCGCGATGGCGTGAAGGGGCGGTCACGATCGCCATCGTCGGCCCATGCTCGTTGCCCGGATGTGGCATCGACGAGTCGGCGCGCCGGCGAATGGCGGTTCGCCAAAGAAAACGGCCGCTCATCGAGATGAGCGGCCGTGTTGTACCGGATTCGCAGATCCGCGATCAACCCGCGCGCTTGCGCACCGCGCCGACGATCACGAGCAGCACGATCGCACCGATGATCGACGCGATCCAGCCGGCGCCCTGGCCCGGCGCATACCAGCCGGCCGCGCGGCCGACATAACCGGCGACGAGCGAGCCGACGACGCCGAGCACGATGGTCATCAGGATGCCCATCTTGTCGTCGCCGGGCTTGAGCGCGCGGGCGAGGAGGCCGACGATGAGCCCCACGACCAGGGTTTCGATGAATTGCAGCATGAACGCCTCCCTATTGCTGTTGAGCTGTTGACGAAAGGAAATTGACCCCTGCGGTGCGCACGGGTTCCATGCGGCGGCAAGCCGGCGCGTGGCGTGCGCAGTATCGCATGCGTTCGCGTCCGGCGGATGTCACGTGGCGGACGCGTCGGCCACCGGATCGAGGCGGCGATAGCCTTCGGTCGCGTTCAGCAGCGTGCGCGTGTAGTCGCGTGCGACCTGTCCGGCGCGCACGTCCTCGATGCGCAGCTGTTCGACGATCTGGCCATGTTGCATCACCGCGACGCGCTGGCACAGGAAGCCGATCACCGCGAGGTTGTGGCTGACGAGGATCATCGTCAGGTTGCGCTCGCGATGCAGGCGGCGCAGCAGGTTCAGGATCTCGGCCTGCACGGACACGTCGAGCGCCGACGTCGGCTCGTCGAGCAGCAGCACGCGCGGCTCGACGATCAGCGCGCGCGCGATCGCCACGCGCTGGCGCTGGCCGCCCGACAACTGGTGCGGGTAGCGGAAGCGGAACGCCGGGCCGAGCCCGACCTCGGACAGCGCGCGGGCGATCCGCGCGTCGGCGTCGCCGATCGCATGGATCGACAGCGGCTCGCGCAGCGTCTGGTCGACGGTGAAGCGCGGATGCAGCGACGCGTACGGATCCTGAAACACCATCTGCACGTGGCGGCGGAACGCACGATCGGGCGTGCCGCCCACCGGGCGGCCGTCGATCGACAGGCTACCGGACGCGAGCGGCGCGAGGCCCGTCAGCGCACGCAGCAGCGTCGACTTGCCGGAACCCGATTCGCCGACGAGCCCGAACACTTCGCCGTCGCGTACCGCGAAGCTCGCGTCGCGCACGGCGTCGACGTGACCCGTGCGAGTCGGGAAACGGATCGATGCGCGGTCGACGTCGATCATCGTGAGGCCTCCTGTCGATCGGTGCGTACGGCGGCCGGCGGCGCGGGATCGAGCCATGCCGGGTCGCGCCGCAGCACCGGCAGTTCGTCGGGCGGGTTCGCGAGCGGCGGATGCGCCGCGAGCAGCCCGCGCGTATAGGGATGAGACGCATCGCGCAGGTCGCGCGCGGCGCAGGTTTCGACCACGCGCCCCGCATACATCACCGCGACGCGGTCGCAGAACGACATCACGAGCGGCAGGTCGTGGCTGATGAACATCAGGCCGGTGCCGTGTCGCGCGATCATCGCGTCGAGCACCGCGAGCACTTGCATCGACACCGCAACGTCGAGCGCGGAGGTCGGCTCGTCGGCGATCAAGAGGCGCGGACCGGTCGACACCATCATCGCGATCATCACGCGCTGGCCCATGCCGCCCGACAGCTCGTGCGGATACGCATCGGCGACGCGCGCCGGGTCGCGGATCTGCACGGCAGCGAGCGCGTCGACGATCCGCTCGCGCAGCGCGCGGCCGCGCAAGCCCGGCTCGTGCAGCCTAAACGCTTCGCCCATCTGCTTCGCGACCGTCATGACCGGGTTCAGCGAATATTTCGGGTCCTGCAGGATCATGCCCATCTGGCTGCCGCACAGCCGCCGGCGCTCGCGCGGCGACATCGCGAGCAGGTCGTGGCCCGCGAAGCGCATCGTGTGCGCCGACCAGCGCGCGGCGCCGGGCAGCAGGCCGAGCAGCGCGCGGCCCGTCAGCGATTTGCCGGAGCCCGATTCGCCGACGATGCCGAGCCGTTCGCCCGGTGCGAGCGTCAGCGACAGGTCGCGCACGGCGTCGGTGACGCTGCCGTCGTGTCCGCGGAAACCGATCTTCAGCCCGTCGATCTCGCAGAGCGGCGCCGGCGCGGCGGTGGAATGCATCGGCATGTCACGCTCCATGGCGGGGATCGAAGACGTCGCGCAGCCCGTCGCCGAGCAGGTTGAACGCGAGGCTCACGAGCAGGATCGCGATGCCGGGCAGCGTCGCGACCCACCACGCGTCGAGCAGCACGTTGCGGCCCGACGCGACCATGAAGCCCCATTCGGGGCTCGGCGGCTGCGCGCCGAGGCCGAGAAAGCCGAGGCCCGCGACGGTCAGGATGATGCCGGCCATGTCGAGCGTCGCGCGCACGATCACCGACGACATGCACAGCGGCATGATGTAGCGCAGCAGGATGCGCGGTCCCGACGCGCCTTGCAGCCGCGCCGCATGGATGTAGTCGGCCTGCGCGATGCGGATCGTCTCCGCGCGCGCGAGCCGCGCATACGCGGGCCATGCGGTGATCGAGATCGCGACGACCGCGTTGATCACGCCGGGGCCGAGCGCGGCCGCGAAGGCGAGCGCGAGCACGATCTTAGGGAACGCGAGCGCGATGTCGGTGATGCGCATCAGCACGCTGTCGACGAAGCCGCCGCAATAGCCGGCCGTCGTGCCGATCAGCAGACCGATCGGCACGACGATCACGACGACGAGCAGCGCGATGCCGAGCGTCAGGCGCGACCCCGCGATCAGCCGCGAAAGGATGTCGCGGCCGAGCTGGTCGGTGCCGAACCAGTGCGACGGCGAGCCGGGCGGCAGCAGCCGGTCGGCCAGCACCTGGCGCAGCGGATCGTGCGGCATGATCAGCGGGCCGACGATCGCGACCGCGATCAGCGCGGCCAGGATCGCGAGCCCGAACAGGTTGAGCGGATTCGCGGCGAAGCGGCGCCAGCGGCGGTACGCGAGGCCGAACGCGGCCTGCGAGCGCGACGCGGGCGCATCGGAAAGAAGCCACGCGCGCAGCGTGAGACGCTCGGCATTCATGATCGGGCGGCCTTCGGGGTGGACGGGGAAAGAAGCGGGGCGGAAGCGGTCATGTCGAAGCGGCCCTCAGCGCGCACGCGGATCGAACACGCGGTACAGCGCGTCGGTCAGCAGGTTGACGGTGATGAACATCGCGCCGATCACGAGCGTCGCGCCGAGCACCGCGTTCATGTCGGCGTTCAGCAGCGCGCCGGTCAGGTACGAGCCGAGCCCCGGCCACGCGAACACGATTTCGGTCAGCACCGAGCCTTCGAGCAGATTGCTGTACGTGAGCGCGATCACGGTGAGCAGCGGTACCGCGATGTTGCCGAACGCGTGCCGCCAGATCACGCGCCGCTCGGACAGGCCCTTCGCGCGCGCGGTGACGATGTATTCCTGGCTCAGCTGGTCGAGCATGAACGAGCGCGTCATGCGGCTGAGATACGCGACCGAGTAGTAGCCGAGGATCGCGGCCGGCAGCGCGATGTGCGACACCGCGTTGCGCAATACGTCCCACTCGCCGGCGAGCGCCGCATCGAGCAGCAGGCTGCCGGTGCGTGGGGCGACCATTCCGTCGTACACGGGATCGAGCCGGCCGGGGCCGCCGACCCAGTGCAACCGCGCATAGAACAGCAGCAGCCCCATCAGCCCGAGCCAGAATACCGGCACCGAGTTGCCGATCAGCCCGACGAAGCGCGCGATGTGATCGATCGGCCGGTTGTGCTTCACGGCGGCCGCGACGCCGAGCGGCACGCCGATCGCGATGCCGATCAACGTCGCGATCGTCGCCAGTTCGAGCGTGGCCGGGAACACGCGCCGGATGTCGTCGAGCACCGGGTTCGCGGTCAGCAGCGACACGCCGAGGTTGCCGTGCAGCACGTCGCGCGCATAGATCAGGAATTGCGTGACGAGCGGCTTGTCGAGCCCGAGCGCGATGCGCTCGGCCGCATAGGCGTCGGCCGATGCGCGATCGCCGAGAATCGCGAGCACGGGATCGATCGGCACCTTGCGGCCGATCACGAACGTCAGCGCGAGCAGCCCCGCGAACGTGACGGCGAGCGTGAGCGCCCAGCGCAGCACGCGCAGGGCCCAGCGCACGGCCGGGCGCCGCGCGGGCAGCGTGCGCAGGGCTTCGAGGGAGGAGGCGGGAGTCGACATGCGGCGAATCTTATTGCTTCTTCAGGTTGCGGTACGACACCAGATCGTTGATCGGCCCGACTTCGAGCCCGCTCACCCCGGGCCGCGTCGCGACCTGCGCGACTTTCTCGAACATGATCACGAACGGCGAGCGCGCGAGCACTTCCTTCTGCATCGCCTGATACAGCTGCGCGCGTTTCGCGGCGGTCGGCTCGGCGAGCGCGGCGTCGGTTTCTTTCGTCAGTTGCGGGATGTCCCAGCTGTTGCGCCAGGCCAGCATTTTATAGCTCGACTTGTCGGAGTTGTCCGGATTCCACGCAAAACCTTGCGCGTTGCTGTGCGGGTCGATGTAGTCCGCCGACCATTCGCCGATGTAGATGTCGTGCTGGCGCGCGCGGTATTTCGCGAGCGTCTGCTTGTTGTCGCCGGGGATCAGCTGAACCTTGATGCCCGCCTGCGCGAAGTTCGCCTGCACGGCCTGCGCGATCTCCGTGTACGGATAGTCGTTGCGCACGTCCATCGTCACCGAGAAGCCGCCGGGCACGCCGGCCTTCGCGAGCAGCGCCTTCGCCTTCGCGACGTCGAGCTTGTACGGGTTCGTGTTCAGCGTGCCGAGGAAGCCTTCTGGCAAGAAGGTCTGGTGCACCTTGTAGGTCGTCTTCACGACGTTGCTCTGGATGCCCGCATAGTCGACGAGCCATTTCAGCGCTTCCTGCACGTCGGGTTTCGCGAGCGTCGGGTTCTTCGTGTTCAGGCCGAGATACAGCAGCGTCGCCTGCGGCGATGCCGCCACCTTCGCCTTGCCGGACTTCACCACCGACGCGAGATCGTCGGGGCTCAGGTCGCGCGCCGCGTCGACGTCGCCGTTTTCCAGCAGCAGGCGCTGGCTCGCGGCTTCGGGCACGTGGCGCAGCACGATGCGCTTCATCGCGAGCGGCAGCCGGTAGCCGTCGAAGCGTTGCAGCACGAGGCTGTCGCCGGCCGTCCACTTGACCAGCCTGTATGCGCCGGAGCCGGCTTCGTTGGTCTTCAGCCACGCGTTGCCGAAGTCGTTGCCGTGCTGATGCGACAGCAGCAGCTTCTTGTCGAGCACCGATGCGGGCCACGAGCCGAGCACGTTCAGCACGAAGGTCGGCGCGTACTTGCGGTCGGTCGTGATCGACACCGTCGCGTCGTCGAGCTTCTTCACGTTCGCGGCGACGTTCGCCTTCGTGAGGCCGATGCCGGTCAGCACGGCGGCCGGCCCCTTGTCGAGCAGCACCGCGCGCTGGATCGACCACGCGACGTCGTCGGCCGTCAGCGAGTTGCCCGAGTGGAACTTGAGGCCGGTGCGCAGCTTGAACGTATAGGTCAGGCCGTCGGCGCTCACCGTCCACGACTGCGCGACGTCGCCGTTGAATTTCGACGGATCGCGCAGGTCGACGCGCACGAGCCGGTCGTACGTGTTCGCGACGTATTCCTCCGGCACCAGCTCGTAGATCTCGCCCGGGTCGAGCGTCGTGAATTCGTCGAGCAGCGTCGCCATCACGAACAAGTCCTTCGGCGTTTCCGCATGGGCGGCGGAAAGCGGAACGGCGGCGAATGCGGACGCGGCGGCCAGCGCCGCGACGAGCCGGGATGTCGGGAATTTCATGTGCGCTCCATCGGTCGTTGAAGTCGTTGAACGTGAACGGAAAAGGGGGACGTGCTTCGTCGTTACATCAGGCGCCACGGGCCGCTCGCCGCGTTGTCGATCTGCGGCAACGCGCGAGAGCCGGGCAGTTCGTAGTGCCACCATTCGCTGTCGATGTGCGCGAAGCCGGCCGCGTGCATCACGCCGAGCAGCAGCAGGCGATTGCGTTGTACTTGCTCGGGCAGTCCCGCGTGAAAGTGGCCCGATGCGGCGACCATCTCGTCGAAGCCGGTGCCCATGTCGAGCGGCGCGCCGTCCGCGCCGACGAGCGTCAGGTCGAGCGCGGTGCCGCGGCTGTGATTCGAGCCGCGGCCGAGATCGGCGACGAAGTTCGGATCGGGGAGGAAGTCCCACAGGACCTGCTGCGCCTGCGGCGGCCGGTAGGCGTCGTAGATGCGCAGCGTGAAGCCGGCCTGCGCGGCGACGTCGACCGCGCGGCGCAATGCGGCTTCGGCCGGCTCGAGCAGCAGACAGTGCGCGTTGCGGTAGATCGGCTTGCCGGTCAGATTGCGCGCGGTCGCATAGACGAGCTCGATATCGACGCGATGCGTGGCGGGCGTGATTTCGACGAGACGGTGATCGTTCATCGGCAGGGTGGGCTCGCTCATGATTCGAATTGGTCGAACGTGCGCTGCAGTTCGCGGTTGCGCGCGACGCGCCGGTCGATCGCGGGGCCGAGGCGGTCGACCACGGCCGTGATCAGCAGGTTGAACAGACAGGTGAGCGGTGCGAGCGAATCCCAGAACTGGCCGACGTCGGTCTTCACCTGCAGCAGGTCGGCCGGCCATTCGCGCGCCCACGGGCACGACAGATCGGTGACCAGCGCGAACGGCTGGCCGAGCTCGGCGGCCGCCTGGCAATAGCGGCGCGCGCTGCGCGAATACGCGCGCGTATCGGTGACGACGCAGTACGGCCGCTCGAATTCGGAGTTCAGCGAATCGACGTACGAGCCCGACTGGCCGTCGGAATAGAACACGCGCGGGCGCAGGTATTCGAGGTAGCTGCTGAATGCGTTGCTGATGCCGCGCGTCGACTGGATGCCGAGGATGAACACGGCGTCGGCCTGCGCGATGCGGTCGGCGACCTGCGCGAACACCGGGCCTTCGGCCAGGCGGTACACGTGGCGGATCGCGTCGAGCTCGCGCTCGAGCGACGACGCGAGCGGGCCGTCACTCCCGTTGCCGCGGTTGCGTTCAGCCGGTTGCGTGCCCGCGACGCGGCGGTATTCGTCGAGCCGGTCGGTGATCATCCACGGACGATCGCCGCCGCCGCGCAGTTCGCGCTTCAGGTCGTCGAGATTGCGGTAGCCGACGCTGCGAAGAAAGCGCCCGACCGAGATGCCGCTGGTGCCGGCCTGCTGCGCGATCTGGTCGGCCGTCTCGAGCCCGAGCCGATCGAGGTTCGCGAGCATGTAGCTCGCGATGCGCTTGGCCGTCGGCGTCAGCTCGGCAAAGCGGGATTCGACGGTACGGGCGAACGCGCAAGTCATCGGATGTTAGATCGTTGTCGTCGATTGATCGAATGTCATCCATCTAACAAAGCCAAAATCATTCGCGCCAGCGGATAAAAACTATGGTGTGAGGATGACTGATAGGGTCGGTCCAAAAGCGGGATGTCGGCGCGCAGGCCTCTGTTTATGCCTGTCATGCATATTTTGCGTTTATGCATGTGAGGAATAATTTGCGTTTATGCCTGTCAGGAATATACTGCGCATGTTGCCTACAGGAATACGCGCCGTGAATTTCATCGTCAATACGCCCGCGCAACTGGGCGAAATCCTGTCTTCGGCGCGTCAGGCCAAGGGCCTGACGCAAGCCGAAGCGGCCGTGCGAATCGGCGTGGGCCAGTCGCGGCTGTCGCTGCTCGAGACCACGCGTACCGAAAGCCTGTCGCTCAGGCAATTGCTGGAGTTGACCGCGCTGTACGGTCTTGAACTCAGCATTCGCACCAAGGACGGGCGCGACGCCGCCGCCGCCGAGTGGTAAGCGATGGGCCGCAAATCGCACACGCGCGCGCTGTCGATCTGGACGAACGGTAAGAGGGTCGGCACATGGCGGATTCCCGTGCGCGGCGACATGGAACTGCTGTACGACGCCGGCTGGAAGCAGTCGGCCGTCGGCCGCCCGTTGTCGTTGTCGCTGCCGTTCGGTGTCGGCGATGCCCCGTTGCGTGGCGAACGCGTCAATCATTACTTCGACAACCTGCTTCCGGACAGCGACGCCATTCGGCGCCGATTGGCCGCCCGATTCGGCACCGCGACGACCGAGCCGTTCGATCTGCTTGCCGCGCTCGGTCGTGATTGCGTCGGGGCGGTGCAATTGCTCGGCGAAGACGATGCGCCAACCGGCCTCGATCGCATCGACGGCACGCCGCTGTCGGACGAGGACGTCGCACGCGTGCTCGATCAGGCGAGCGGCGTGGCGACGGGGGGCGAGGACGACGACGATTTCCGGTTGTCGCTCGCCGGTGCGCAGGAAAAGACCGCACTGCTGTTTCACGACGGGCGCTGGATGCGCCCGCACGGCGCCACGCCGACGACGCATATTCTCAAGTTGCCGCTCGGGCTGGTCGGCAACAAGCGGGCCGATCTCACGGCCTCCGTCGAGAACGAGTGGCTGTGTCTCGCGATCCTGCGCGCGTTCGGCCTGCCGGCGGCGCGCGCGGAAATCGTGCGTTTCGGCGCGCACAAGGTACTGTCGGTCGAACGGTTCGATCGGGTGTTGCATCGCGACGGCGGGTGGCTGTTGCGCTTGCCGCAGGAAGATTTCTGCCAGGCGCTCGGCGTGCCGCCTCACCTGAAGTACGAGTCGCAGGGCGGCCCCGGCGTACCCGATCTGGCCGGCCTGCTGCGCCGTTCGGAGACGGCGCGGGAGGATCTCGACACACTGTTCGCCGCCCTGATCGTGTTCTGGATGCTCGCTGCACCAGACGGGCATGCGAAGAATTTCAGCCTGCGCCTGCTGCCGGGCGGCCGTTTCCGCCTCACGCCGCTCTATGACGTGATGTCGATCTGGCCGGTCGAAGGCGATGGCGCGAACCAGTGGTCGTGGCACAAGGCGAAGCTCGCGATGGCCGTGCACGGCAAGCGCAAGCACTATGCGATGCGCGATATCACGCGACGGCACTTTGCCGCGATGGCCGAATATTGCCTGCTCGGCGATATCGCGACACCGATCGTCGAACGGCTCGTCGCCGCGACGCCGAACGTGATCGAGTCGGTCGGCGCGGCATTGCCTCCCGGCTTTCCGGCCAGGGTCGCGGAGCGCATCCTGGGCGGATTGCGGTTCGCCGCGCAGCGGCTCGCCGACATGCCGCGGGAGTAAGCTGCGCCCGACGCGGCCCGGTTAGCCGGTGGTCGACGGATCGGCGTTCACCCGTTTTCCGTTTTTCACGATCGGTTCTCCGAATCGGCTGCATCGCATCGGCGATGGCACGTGGCGCGCCTCGATCGTTTCCCGTCGCCATCCGCGACGTCACGACCTGCCGCGGTCGTATTTCCGCATTCACCGCACCTGACCGATTCGCCGACATCCGCCGCCACTCGGCGTCCCTCTGCACCGCAATAATTACAAAATTAAAGTCGATCAGATTAAGTCATTAATTCAGGTTAATAATTCATTTAAGTTTTTCTGTGATTTGGATTTAACTTGCGTCACGGGATGTTTGATTTTCGATAATCCGAAAACGACAAGTATTCCGTAACCGGAATTCTCTCGATCGCAAGAATGAAGAGGAAATCATGACGAATCTTTCTCGACGCAAAATGCTGGCAAGTACGGCCGGCGCCATTGCCGCCGCGGGCATCGCGGTATCGGCCAAGGCCGCCTCGTTCGGCAATCCGGACAGCCCGCCGGAAGGCGCGGTGAATGCACGCAATCGCCAGAGCCTGACCGACCCGGGGCCTAAAAATCCGGCCATCGCCAATCAATTTCCGTCTTTTCAGGATCCGCCGGCCACCGATATCAACGGGATGCCGTTATTCTGGGCGTCTTTCAATAATGCCCATAAACGCATTCAAAATGGCGGCTGGGCGCGCGAAGTGACGCAGGACGATTTCGCGATTTCCGAAACCATTTCCGGCGTCAACATGCGGCTGACGCGCGGCGGCATTCGCGAGATGCACTGGCACCAGCAGGCCGAGTGGGCCATCATGCTCGACGGCCACTGCCGGATCACGGTGCTCGACGAGCTCGGCCGGCCGTCGGTCCAGGACGTCAAGACCGGCGATCTCTGGTATTTCCCGCCCGGCCTGCCGCATTCGCTGCAGGGCCTCGGCAGCGACGGCGCCGAATTCCTGCTCGCATTCGATAACGGCCGCGCATCGGAATTCAACACGCTGTTGCTGACCGACTGGATCGCGCATACGCCGCCCGACGTGCTCGCGCTCAACTTCGGCGTGCCGGCCGACGCATTCAGGAACGTGCCGCTCGACAACCTGTGGATTTTCCAGGGCGACGAGCCGGGCCCGCTCGCGGACGCGCAGCACGCGTCGGCCGCGTCGGCCGGTGCGCCGCCGCATCCGTTCGTCTTTTCGCTCGGCGACATGAAGCCGGTCAGGAAGACGCGCGGCGGCGAGGTGCGGATCGCGGACAGCAACAACTTCACCGTGTCGACGACCGTCGCGGCGGCGCTCGTGACCGTGCATCCGGGCGGCATGCGCGAGCTGCACTGGCACCCGAACGCCGACGAATGGCAGTACTACCTGCAAGGCGAGGCGCGGATGACGGTGTTCGACACGGGGCCGAAGGCGCAGACGGCCGACTTCCGCGCGGGCGACGTCGGCTATGTGAAGAAGAGCCTCGGTCACTACGTGCAGAACACCGGCCGGACCGACCTCGTGTTCCTCGAGATCTTCAAGACCGACCGCTATGCGGAGGTGTCGTTGTCCGACTGGCTCGCGCATACGCCGCCGAAACTCGTCGAAGCGCACCTGAACGTCGCGCCGGACGTGATCGCGCAGTTTCCGCGCAATCGCCCCGACGTCGTGCCGCTGTAACGCCGCCATCGTCCCGCCACGGCCGGCGGCCGGCAAGCCGGCCGCGGCACGTGCGCCCGAATCGGTCTTACTCATTCGAACGGAAACTCCACCATGCTTCCCGTCCCGAGCAAACCTGCCGGCGGCTTCGCGCTGCCGGGCCGCTCCACCGAGCACATCGACGGCGCGGCGCGCGCCGCGCTGGAAGGGCGCCGCACCGGCGTCGCCGCGCTGCTGCCGTTCGTCGGCCCGGCCGTGATCGCATCGATCGGCTACATGGACCCCGGCAACTTCGCGACCAACATCCAGGCCGGCGCCGCATACGGCTACCGGCTGCTGTGGGTCGTGCTGGCCGCGAACGCGATCGCGATGCTGTTCCAGGCGATGTCGGCGAAGCTCGGCATCGTGACCGGCCGCAACCTCGCCGAACTGTGTCGCGACCGCTTTCCCGCGCCGGTCGTGTGGGCCATGTGGATCGCATCCGAGATCGCCGCGATGGCGACCGACCTCGCCGAATTCCTCGGCGGCGCGCTCGCGTTCGGCTTGTTGTGCCACCTGTCGCTGTTCGCGGGAATGGTTGCGACCGCGTTCGCGACCTGCGCGATCCTCGCGCTCGAAAAGCGCGGCTTCCGGCCGCTCGAAGCGGCGATCGCGGCGCTGGTCGGCGTGATCGGCGCATGCTATCTCGGCGAACTGCTGATCGCGCCGCAGGACTGGCGTGCGGCCGCGTTCCACCTGGTGGTCCCGCAGATTCCGGATCATGCGGCGCTGACGATCGCAGTCGGGATCATCGGCGCGACGATCATGCCGCACACACTGTATCTGCATTCGGGCCTCACGCAGGATCGCACCGCGCCGCGCGACGACGCGCAGCGGCGGCGGCTCGTGCGTTTCTCGAACCGTGAGGTCGCGATCGCGCTCGGGCTTGCCGGATTCGTGAATCTCGCGATGGTGATGATGGCGTCGTCGGCGTTCCACGTGGCCGCGCCGGGCATGACCGACATCGGCGATGCGTATCACACGCTGGTCCCGGTACTTGGGCCGGCGGCCGGCGCGCTGTTTCTCGTCGCGCTGCTGACCTCGGGCGTGTCGAGCTCGGTGGTCGGCACGATGGCCGGGCAGGTCGTGATGCAAGGCTTCATCCACCGCCGCCTGTCGATCTGGGTGCGGCGCGCGGTGACGATCGCGCCCGCGTTCGCGGTGGTCGCGCTCGGCTGCGACGTGACGCGCGCGATGGTGGCGAGCCAGGTCGTGCTGAGCTTCGTGTTGCCGATGCCGATGATCGCGCTGGTGGTGCTGTCGGCGCGCAAGGACGTGATGGGCGCTTACGCGATGCGGATGCCGCTGCGAATCGTCGCCGGCGCGGCGACGGTCGTGATCGTCGCGCTGAATGCGTATCTGGTCTGGGCGGCGTTCGGTTGAACGCGTGCGGACGGGCGCTTACTGCTGCATGTCCGGCGCTTCGCGCAGCCGCCAGATCGCGTTGCACTGCTGGCCGCCGAGGCTCGTCGCGCGCAGCGTGACGACGGCGCCGGCCGCTATCCGGTACCAGAAATGCGCCATCAGTTCGGTGCCTTTGCGCTGCGGGTGGCCGTCGACCCGCACCTCGCACAGCAGCGGCGACGGCGAGCCGGACGGATGCGTGACATAGACGTTCAGCCGTGCGATGTCGCGGGTCGCGGCGAACACGATTTCATGGTTTCCGCTGCCGACGAGCATCGTGCCGCCCGGTTCGTCGATCGCCTGCAGGTAGGCGCCCGCGCTCGTCTCGAGCGCCGCGGACGCAACGGTCAGCCCGGCCGAGCGCACGTAATCCGCCGCCGCGATGCGTGCGGCGAGCGCATCGGACGGGGCCGGCGTGCCGTCCGACAGCGCGAACGGCGTACCGTCGCGCAGCGCGGCATCGGCGTGGTTCGTGTAGTAGCGCCACCGGTCGAGGAAGCGGATGTCGCCGGTCATGTGCAGTGCACGGATCGGCTCGCCGTGATACCTGAGCGTCGTCTTGCCGCTGCCCGCATCGAACGATTCGTGAATGCCGTACTTGCTGACGAAGTTCTGGACCGGGTCGAGCAGCGCCGTTTCGCCTTGTGCGCTCCACAGATGCAGGAACGTCGTATCGATGCCGAAGCATTCCTGGAAATCGGTGCCGATGCGGGCGATGCAGTCGCGCAGGTGGTCGGCATAACGCGCCCATGCGTCGGCGGTGCCGGCGACGAGCCCGGCCTGCAGCGCACCGCCGTGGCGCGCATTGACTTCGTCGACGACGAGGCGCCAGTGATGGTCGCGCCGCTCGCCGATCAGCGGCGTGACGACGAACGTGCAGAACAGCGGGTCGGGGCACACGTGGATGCGGTCGTCGCCGATCTGCGAGAACAGGTCGAACTGCGGCGCGCAGAACCAGATGTCCGCGTCGTACAGCGCGAGCTTGCGAATCTGAGGATGGCGCGCGCAATACTCTGCGGCCTCGATGAAGCGGCCGACCGGCAGCGCATAGGCGCTCGACGCGTCGATCACGTCGACCGACTGGCTCGCGAGAATCTGCCGCTTGCGCTCGGACAGCCCGTAGCCGATCACCGCGATCCGCCCGTCGTAGCCGGCGTGCCGCAGCGACAGCAGGAACGGCACGAGCATTTCGTACCACGCGCGGTTGTTGTCGTTGATCGCCACGCACACTGCGTGCTCGCTCGAATGCATGTTCTCGTCCCGTTACGTGTGCCCGGCGCGGTATCCGCGCGATGCAGGTCATTGTAGATCGCCGCCGCCGCACGGGCCGGCGCCGGCCCTGCGGCCCGCGGCGATTACCTGTACGGCGCTGTGGCCGCGCGTGCAGGCGGCCGCGATTATTTCGCGAGCGTGCGGTATGACACGAGGTCGTTGATCGGCCCGATTTCCGGTCCGGTCGCGCCGGGGCGCGTGGCGACCTGCACGACCTTCTCGAACATGATGATGAACGGCGAGTTTGCGAGCACGGCCTTCTGCAGCGCCTCGTAACGCTGCGCGCGCTTCGCGGGCGACGGCTCGACGAGCGCGGCCTCGGTGTCCTTCGTCAGTTGCGGAATGTCCCAGCCGTTGCGCCACGCGAGCATCTTGGTCGGCGACTGGTCCGAGTTGTCCGGATTCCACGCGAAACCGCGCGCGTTGCTGTTCGGGTCCATGTAGTCGGGCGACCATTCGCCGATGAAGATGTCGTGCTGGCGCGCGCGGTACTTGCCGATCGCCTGCTTCGCGTCGCCGGGGATCAGCTTCACGCGGATGCCGCCCTGCGCGAAGTTCGCCTGCAGCGCCTGCGCGATCTCGAGGTACGGATAGTCGTTCGGCATGTCCATCGTCACGTCGAAACCGTTCGGCAAGCCGGCCTTCGCGAGCAACGCCTTCGCCTTCGCGACGTCCTGCTTGTAGGGTCGCGCGTTCGACGCGCCGAGGAAGCCCTCGGGCAGGAAGGTCTGATGCACCTTGTAGGTCGTGCTGACGATGTTGCGCTGGATGCCGTCGTAATCGACGAGCCACTTCATCGCCTGCTGGACCTCGGGCTTCGCGAGGTTCGGGTTCTTCGTGTTCAGGCTCAGGTACAGCAGGGCCGACACCGGCCACGACGCGACCTTGATCTTGCCGGCCTTCGACAGCGCGGCGAGGCTGTCGGGGCTCAGGTTGCGCGCGGCGTCGGCGTCGCCGTTCTCCAGCAGCAGCCGTTGCGCGGACGCTTCGGGCACGTGACGTAGCACGACGCGTTTCATCGGATACGGCGTGCGGTATTTGTCGAAGCGCTGCAGCACGATGGATTCGTTCGGCGTCCACTTGACGAGCTGGTACGGGCCCGAGCCTGCGTCGTTGGTGCGCAGCCAGCCGCTGCCGAAATCGTTGCCCTGCTGGTGCGACAGCAGCAGCTTCTTGTCGAACACCGATGCCGGGCACGCGCTCAGCACGTTGAGCACGAAGCTCGGCGCGTACTTGCGGTCGGTTTCGAGCACGACGGTTTGCGGATCGATCGCGCGCACCTTCTGCATCACGTTCGCCTTCGTGAGGCCGAGATCGGCGAGCACGCCGGCCGGCCCCTTGTCGAGCAGGATGGTGCGCTGCAGCGACCACGCGACGTCGTCGGCGGTGACCGGGTTGCCGGAGTGGAACGTGAGGCCCGGGCGCAGCTTGAACGTGTAGGTCACGCCGTCTGCGCCGACCGTCCACGATTGCGCGATCTGTCCGTCGAAGCGCGTCGGGTCCTTCAGGTCGACGCGCACCAGCCGCTCGTAGGTGTTCGCGACGTATTCGGACGGCACCAGCTCGTAGATCCCGCTCGGGTCGAGGGTCGTGAATTCGCCGAGTTGCGTGGCGACGACGAAGATGCCGGGCGGCGTGGCAGCCTGCGCCGGCAGCGCCGGAACAAGCGCGACGAGAGCGGCGCTGACGAACAGCCGGGACAGCAGGTGCTTCATGCGGGCTCCATTGAAAAGGAATCGTGGTGCGATTCTCTCATCGACGGGCACCCGGATGAAAATATTCGGCAGGTGCGCCGGTTGGCACGCAGCGTTGGGCAGGCGGACCGGGCGGGTGCCCGGCGCCGGCGGGCGTCAGATCGCGCAGCGCGCGACCGCGTAGCGCATCGCTTCCTCGGCCGGTTCGCTGCCGGAGCCGCGCACGACCTTGATCACCGAGCCGTTGCCCGACGGCGTCAGCGTGACGAAGTACGAATTCGAACCGACCGCGATGTCGGTCACGCCGTTGTGCTGCGATTGTGCGGTGCCCGACAGGCGGCTGTCGAGGCAGTTCGCGATCGCGTAGGCCGGGCGTTGCGACGACACGTAGATCATCGGTGCCGCACCCGAGCCGGCCGAGTCGGACGACGGAGCGGAACCGCAGGCGGCGAGCAGGGCGGCGGGAAGGAGCAGCAGGAATCGTTTCATGGTCGGTCGTCGGGTGTCTCGTATCGAGGCTGGAACGCGGGGTGGCGAAACGCGAAGCTTCGCGACGAAACCGCCCGGAATCGGGCCGCTTGTGACGGACGACGATGCAACGGGCGGCTGACGACGGAGTATACCCGCAGCATTCGACACCGTCGGCGCGTTGAAACGATTCGATACAAAGCGCCCGCTGCCGGCCGGGCGCTTGCGTCGGTCGTCGCCGTGATCGGCGCATCTCGCGTCGTCGCGATGCCGGCGCGCAGTCCGGCGCCGCGCATGCGGATCAATGCGCGCCGGCCGCCGCCGCATCGGCATCGCCGCCGCCCGAGCGCGCCGGTTTCGTGATCCAGATGAGCGGGATGATCGCGATGAAGATGATCGCCGACACGTAGAAGATGTCGTTCAGGCCCATCACGGCCGCCTGCGAATCGACCGACGCATTGAAGAACGCGAGTGCCGAATCGGGGCTCAGGTGCAGCAGCGAACGGCTCGCGTCGAGCTGTTGCGCGAAGACCGGATTGGTGACGCTCGCCTGTTCGGTGAGCCGCACGTGATGCAGGATCGTGCGGTCGTTCCACGCATTGCCGATCAGCGACGTCCCCACCGCTCCGCAGAACGTGCGGCCGAAATTCGACAGGCCGGCCGCGGCCGGAATCTTTTCCGGCGGCAGCCCGGACAGGATGATCGACGTCAGCGGCACGAAGAACATCGCCATCGGAATGCCCTGCAACAGCGTCGGCAGCACGAGATCCCGGCGCGACACGTCGGTATAGAACGTCGTGCGCATCATGAAGACGACCGCGAAGCCGACGAACGCGAGCGTCGCGATATAGCGCGGATCGGTGCGCGGCAGCAGACGCCCCATGACCGGCGTGAGCAGGATCGCGAAGAATCCGAGCGGCGCGGTGGCCAGCCCCGAATCGACCGCGCGGTAGCCGAGATAGCCCTGCATCCATTGAGGCAGCAGCACGAGCGTGCCGAAGAACATCCCGTACGCGACGGAGATCGCGATCGTGCCGCCCGCGAAGTTGCGCTGCGTGAAGAGTCGCAGGTCGACGATCGGGTTGGCTTCGTGCAGCTCCCACACGAGGAAGAACGCGAAGCCGATCAGCGCGACGATGCCCAGCGCGACGACCACCGGCGAGTTGAACCAGTCGAGATCCTTGCCCTTGTCGAGCATGATCTGCAGCGACGCGACCCACAGCACGAGCAGGAGCAGGCCGACCGTGTCGATCGGCATGCGGCGCGTGGCCGATTCGCGATCGCGGAACACGAACCACGTGACGGCGGCCGCGAAGAAGCCGACCGGAATGTTGATGTAGAAGATCCACGACCAGTTGTAGTCGTACGTGATCCAGCCGCCGAGCGACGGCCCCGCGATCGGGCCGACGAGCGCCGTCATCGACCACAGCGCGAGCGCCGTCGACGACTTCTGCCGCGGCCATGCGCCGAGCAGCAGCGCCTGCGACAGCGGCGCGAGCGGCCCCGCGACCGCACCCTGCAGGATCCGCGCGGCGAGCAGCGTCGGCAGGTTCGGTGCGATTCCGCACAGCCACGACGCGAGCACGAACAGCAGGATCGACGCGACGAACAGGCGTACCTGGCCGAAGCGCTGCGTGAGCCAGCCGGTCAGCGGAATCGACACCGCGTTGGCCGCCGCGAAGATCGTGATCACCCACGTGCCTTCGTCGACCGACACGCCGAGGTCGCCCGAGATCGTCGGGATCGCGACGTTCGCGATCGACGAGTCGAGCACGTTCATGAACATCGCCAGCGATACCGCGATCGTGCCGATGACGAGCCGGCCGCCCGACAGCGGGCCTGAAGACGAGGGAGAGGACATGGCGTTCCTGCGTGATGGACGAAGGTCGTGCGGTGCGCCCCGTACGCCGCGGCCGCCCGTGAGGGGCAGGCGTGCGGCCAAGTGCGGCGAAGCGCGGAACGGACGGACGCACGCGCGCCGCACGGCGGCCCGACGAGCGGTGCCGTCGCGTGCGGTGGTCGGTTCGATCGGTGAATCGGAATGGCGAAGCCGGGGCGGGCGTCGCGGGGCGGGCTGTCGCCGGTCAGGAGGGCGCGACGCGCGTGACGCGTCGGCGGGCAGCGGGCACGTGGCTGCCGTAGCGGGTGTGGTCGTTTTTCATCGCCACAGGCTAACGATGCGGCGCACGACGATCAACGCTTGCGCGCTCATTAATTCCTTTCCTGCACCGCAATAATGTAGCCGCCGTGCATCGATTGCCGGCCCTACGGCATGGTCCGCCACGCCGTGAAGACTTCGGTCAGGAACTCGACGAATGCGCGCACCTTGCTGTCGAGCGTCGCGCGTTTCGGGTAGAGCGCGTGCAGCTCGACGTCGTCGGTGCGATGCCAGTCGGGCAGCACGATCTCGAGTTCGTTGCTCTCGATCCGGCGTGTGGTGAAGTGGGTCGAAATCAGCGCGATGCCGCCGCCGCTCGCGGCCTGGCGCAGCACCGTGACCGATTCGTTCGAGATCAGCACGGGCCGCACCGGCACGTCGGCGACGTCGCCGGCCGCGTTGGTGAGGCGCAGCGTCAGGCCGGGCGCGTCGCGGCCGACGAACAGGATGTCGTGATCGACGAGATCCTGCGGCGTGTGCGGCCGGCCGGCGCGGTCGAGATAGTGCGGGCTGGCCGCGAGCTTCGCGTGCGACCAGCCGAGCGAGCGCGCGACATAGCCGGAATCGGTCAGCACGCCGGTGCGCAGCGCGACGTCGAAGCCGTGTTCGACGAGGTCGAGCGCGCTGTTGTCGTAGATCAGCACGAGCTGGACCAGCGGGTAGCGCCGGCGAAACTCGGCGAGCGCCGGTTCCAGTTCGAACAGGCCGATCGCGTAAGGCACCAGCACGCGCAGCGTGCCTTCGGGTTCCGTGCGCAGCGCGCGCACCTGACGATCCGCGTCGAGCAGGATCTCCTCGGCGCGCAGGCAGCGTTCGTAATAGTCGCGGCCGGCTTCGGTGACGGACACGCGGCGCGTCGTGCGGTACAGCAACTGGACGCCGAGGTCGTCCTCGAGCTGCCTGATCTTGCGGCTCGCGCGACTGAGCGGCATGTCGATCTGCGTGGCCGCGGCGGTGAAGCTGCCGCGTTCCACCACGCGCAGGAATATCCGGATGCTCTCGAGGTCCATGCGGTTCGTTTCGGTGTTTGGCCTGCGTGCATCTTACCGTCGCGGGCCGAAACGTTGCGGATCGAGCCGATTATCCTGCCCGGCGCAATAACGCATCCTGCCCGCGCCCCGTAGTGGCGGCTGCCGCGCGACCGTATGCTCGCCGGATGAAATTCGCTTTCCCCAGCATGCCGCCGCTCGCGGCCGTCCGGGCCGCGCTGCGCGACGCGCGTCCGACGCTGCCGCCCGGCGCGCTTGCATTCGCACTCCGCAATACGGCCGCGTCGTTGACCGCGCTCTATATCGCGTTCCGGATGAATCTCGACGATCCGATTTGGGCCGCCTCGACCGTGTGGATCGTCGCGCAGGGCAGCCGCGGGATGGGGCTGTCGAAGAGCCAGTACCGGATTCTCGGCACCGCGATCGGTGCGGCCGTGGCGCTCGCGCTGACCAGCGCGTTCGCGCAGACGCCCCAGTTGTTCCTGCCCGCGCTCGCCGCGTGGATCGGCCTGTGCGCGGGCATCGCGACGTTCCAGCGGAATTTTCGTGCGTATGCGGCGGTGCTCGCAGGCTATACGGCCGCGATCGTCGCGATGGACGCGGTATCCGCGCCGCTGCATGCGTTCGACGTCGCCGTCGCGCGGTTTTTGTACGTGGTGGTCGGCATCCTGTGCGGTGCGCTGTTCGAAACGGTCTTCGCACCCGGCGCGCCGCTGAAGGAGGTCCGCACGCGACTCGCGCGCTATCTCGACCGCGCGGTGGCGGTCGGCGCGGGCGCGCTGCGCCGCGAGCCGAACGACGCGGCCGTGCACCGGCTGTTCGCGGACGCGCTCGAACTCGATACGGCGGCCGAATATGCGGCGGCCGGCGCGCCGCCGGTGCGCAACATGATCGGCCATTTGCGCGTGGCGGCGCTCGGCGTGCTCGCCGCGCAGGCCGCGGGGCTGGCGATCCGCGAGCATGCGGCGCGCGGCGGCGATGCGCCGGAACCGCTCGTCGACGAGGCGGCACGCGTGCTCGACCGGGTCGCCGTATCGGGCGACGCCGGGCACGAGATGGCGGCGCTGCGCGCACGCGTGGACGACGCACTGCGGGTCGAAGCGGCCGCGCCGGCCGGCCCGGACACGTCGCGCCTGCTCACGCTCGATCGGCTGTCGGCGCTGCTCGGCGGCTTCGACCGTGCATTCGCGAGCCAGGCATTGCTCGACCGGCCGGTGCCGCCGCCTGCACGCGTGCGCTATGCGTTCCACCGCGATCCGGTGCTCGCGTGTCACAACGGCGTCCGCGCGTTCATCGCGGTGCTGGCCGCGTCGGCGATCTGGATCTTCACCGCGTGGCCGGTGGGCGGCGGGTTCGTCGCGATCACGGCCGTGGTGAGCGCGCTGTTCTCGACCCGTCCCAATTCGGTGCGTGCGATCGTCGGTTTCCTGAAAGGCACGGCATGCGCGGCGGTCGCGGGCGTCGTCTGCAACTTCATCCTGCTGCCCGCGGTGTCGGGCTTCGAGATGCTGGCCTACATCCTCGGCGTGTTCCTGATCGGCACCGGCCTCGCGATGCGCCATCCGCGCACGGCCGCGATGGGCAGTGCGTTCTCGATCTTCTTCTGGAATTTCACGTCGCCGAACAACACGACGCGGATCGGCGACGCCGCGTTTCTGAACAGCGCGCTCGCGACGCTGCTCGGCATCGCGTTCGGCGCTTTGGTATTCGCGCTGGTGTTTCCCGGCGATCCGGGCACGAGCCGGCGGCGGCTGCATCGCGCGGTGCGCCGCGATCTGGCGCGGCTCGCGCGCGAGCCGCGGGCGTGGTCGGCGAGCGCGTGGCTGAGCCGCACGGCCGACCGTCTTGCACGCGAGCTCGGATTCGCGGGTAGCGTGCCGCAGACACGGATCGAGCACGACATGCGCGATCTGCTCGCGATCTGGGGAATCGGCGACAGCCTGCTGTCGCTCGCCGAACTGGCCGCGCGCGAACCGGCCGCACGCCGCGCGGCGGCGGCGGTGCGTGGGCGCGTCGCACGGGCGGATTTCGCGCGACTCGAGCAGACGTGCGATGCCGCGGCCGGCCTGTTGCGACGACGCGTGGCCGCGCGCGACGGCGACGACGCACATGCGTTGCTGCACGGCGTGGTCCTGCTGCGGCGGATCGCGGATGCGGCCGCCGCGCATGGCGATTTCCTGCGCGGCCGCCGCGATCGAACAGGATGGCCGCTCAGGTGAGGCGGTAGGCCGGGCCGGGCGTCACCTCGGCCGGCAGCGGCTCGCGGTTCAGTTCGAGCAGCGTGCGCTCGATCTGCCGCGTCATCGCATCGAGCGCGAGATGATTCGGGCCGTCGCCGAACGGTTCGGCGATCGCATGCGCGATGGCGTCGAGCGCGATCAGCGTATAGGCGACGAAAACTGTCACAAAAGGTGTCGCCACACCGATCGAATCGACGAGACCGAACGGCAACAACACGCAATACGCGTAGATGGTCCGGTGCAGCAGCACGTCGTATGAAAACGGAATCGGCGTCGACGCGATGCGCTCGCAGCCGCTCACCATCGCGACGAGATCGTCGAGGCGCGCATCGAGCATCCACAGGCGCGTGTCGGCGAGATGGCCCGCATCGGCGCGCGCGGCGAACGCTTCGCGCAGCGCGTGCACGATGACGATCGGGCGAAACCGGGAAGCGGCGACGCGCGCGTAGGTGGCGCCGTCGAGCAGCGCGCGCAGGTCCGCGGCCGGATCGGTGCCGCGCAGTTGGTGCTTGAGCGCGTAGACGAACGCGACGACCGTGCGCACGAACGCGCGGCGCGAGGCGTCGTCGCGGTCGAGCGCGCCGTAGCAGAGCGCCTGCGACACCAGCGTGCGCGTGGCGGTCAGCACGCCGCCCCACAGCTGCCGGCCTTCGCGATAGCGTTCGTAGCTGGCGTTGTTGCGAAACCCGGCGAAGATCGCGAGCGTCAGGCCGATCAGCGTGAACGGCGTCGGGTTCAGCGGCACCTTCTCGCCGAGCACGCGGCCGCCGCCCCAGACCGCGACGACGCTGATCGCGAGCGTCAGCACGAGCTGCGGCAGGATGGTCGGCAGCACCGAGCCGTTCCAGACGAGCAGCATCCGCAGCCAGTGCTCGCGCGGACGAACGATCATCGTCGCGCTCCGTCAGGCGGCGATCGAGGCGGGCGCCGCCGCGCGATGCAGCAGCACGGGCACCGATTTCGACGTCGGCGTGTTGCACACGTCGCCGACGCTGTCGAGCGGCACGAGCGGGTTGGTTTCCGGGTAGTACGCGCCGATGCAGCCGCGCGGAATGTCGTACTCGACGAGCAGGAAGCCGTCCGCGCGCCGCTCGATGCCGTCGTGCCACACGGTTTCCATGTCGACCCATTCGCCGGCCTTCAGGCCGAGCATCGCGAGATCGTCGCGGTTGACGAACACCACGCGGCGCTGGCCGAACACGCCGCGATAGCGGTCGTCGAGCCCGTAGACGGTCGTGTTGTACTGGTCGTGCGAGCGCGTCGTCATCAGCGTCATCAGCCGGTCGCCGTGCAGCGCGCGGGCGCGCTGGATCGGCGTGTCGGTCGGCAGCGCGTGCGCGATGAAGTTCGCCTTGGCCGTCGGTGTCAGCCATTCGCGGTCGCGCGATGCGACGCGCAGGTGGAAGCCGCCGGGCCGTGCGATGCGTGCGTTGTAGTCGTAGAAGCCGTCGACGGTCGCCTCGATCGCGTCGCGGATCTTCGCATAGTCGTTCTTGTATGCGAGCCAGTCGATCGTGCCGCTGCCGAACAGCGCGTGGCCCATGTGCGCGACGATCGCGGGCTCCGACATCAGGTTCGGCGAGGCCGGCTTGTTCATCCCGTACGACACGTGGACCATGCTCATCGAATCCTCGACCGTCACGCCTTGCGCGACGTCGTCCTGCAGGTCGATCTCGGTGCGACCGAGCGTCGGCAGGATCAGCGCGTCGCGGCCGTGGATCAGGTGGCTGCGGTTCAGCTTCGTCGTGATGTGCACGGACAGTGCGCAGCGCCGCATGCCTTCCCACGTGCGCGGCGTGTCGGGCGTCGCCATCGCGAAATTGCCGCCCAGACCGATCAGTACCTTCACACGGCCGTCGAGCATCCCTTCGATCGTCTCGACGACGTCGTAGCCGTGATGGCGCGGCGGTTCGAAATCGAACACGTGGCCGAGCCGGTCGAGGAACGCCTGCGACGGCTTTTCCTCGATGCCGACCGTGCGGTTGCCCTGCACGTTCGAATGGCCGCGCACCGGGCACAGGCCGGCGCCGGGGCGGCCGATGTTGCCGCGCATCAGCATCAGGTTCGTCAGCATCTGCACCGTCGCGACCGAATGCTTGTGCTGCGTGATGCCCATGCCCCACGTCGCGATCACGCGTTCGCTGCGTGCATAGAGCTGCGCGAGCGCGTCGATCTGCTCGTACGGCACGCCGCTTTCGGCCGTCAGCGCGGACCAGCGCTCGGCGCGCAGATCGTCGGCGAACGCGTCGAAACCGGCCGTGTGCTCGCCGATGAACGCGGTGTCGACGACGCGCGGCGCACCGGCGGCGCGCGCGGCGTCGTCGAGTTCGAGCACGCGCTTGGCCATCCCCTTGATCAGCGCGAAATCGCCGCCGATCGTCGGCTGGATGAACGTCGATGCGATCTTCGTGCCCGACATCGTCAGCATCTCGAGCGGGCTTTGCGGATCGGCGAAGCGTTCGAGGCCGCGCTCCTTCAGCGGGTTGATCGACACGATCGTCGCGCCGCGCTTCGCGCACTCGCGCAGCTCGCCCATCATCCGCGGATGGTTGGTCGCGGGGTTCTGGCCGAAGATCAGCAGCGTGTCGGCATGCTCGAAATCGTCGAGCGTGACGGTGCCCTTGCCGACGCCGACCGACGCCGGCAGCCCGCGGCTCGTCGCCTCGTGGCACATGTTCGAGCAGTCGGGGAAGTTGTTCGTGCCGTACCGCCGCACGAACAACTGGTACAGGAACGCGGCCTCGTTGCTGGCGCGGCCGGACGTGTAGAACGCGGCCTGGTTCGGGTCCGGCAGCGCGCGCAGGTGGCGCGCGATCAGCTCGAACGCGTCGTCCCACGCGATCGGCACGTAGCGGTCGGTCTGCGCGTCGTACACCATCGGGTCGGTGAGCCGCCCGTGCTGTTCGAGCTCGAAATCCGATTGTTCGAGCAGTTCGGTCACCGTGTGCGCGGCGAAGAAGTCCGGCGTCACGCGCTTGCTCGTCGCTTCCGCGGCCACGGCCTTCACGCCGTTCTCGCAGAATTCGAACGTCGATGCGTGCTGGCGGTCGGGCCACGCACAGCCCGGGCAGTCGAAGCCGTCCGGCTGGTTCTGGCGCAGCAGCGTGCGGTAGTTGCCGCCGGCGACCTTTTCCTTGATCAGGTTGATCGTGACGGCTTTCAGCGCGCCCCAGCCGGCGGCCGGGTGGGTATACGGTTCGATGCGCGCGGTGGCGGATTTCTTTTTCATGATGCGGGTGTCGGGGTCGATGCGTGCAGAGTACGCGCGGCGCCCGTGCCGCTGTGTGTACACCTGTTCACTTCAAAAAAGAGTACAGTTTCGGCCATCCATACCATGCGGATCGCAACTGTGTTGCTGAAGGGAAGCTGAAAGGAGGCACGTGAAGCGTTACGAACAACTGGCCGACGATCTCCAGGCGCAGATCGAGCGAGGCGTGTACCGGCCCGGCGAGCGGATTCCGTCGGTGCGGCACGCGAGCCGGCAGCAACAGCTCAGCGTCACGACCGTGCTGCGTGCGTACCTCGTGCTGGAAAGCCGCGGCCTGATCGAAAGCCGGCCGCAGTCGGGCTACTTCGTGCGGGCGCGCGCGGCGGCGCCGGCCGAGGCCGAGCTGCATGTCTCAGCGCCGGCCGCCGAGCCGTCGGCCGTGGACGTGAGCCGGCTCGTGCTGTCGACGCTGCGCTCGATCGCGCGCGACGACGCGGTGCCGCTCGGTTCGCCGTATCCGGACGCGTCGCAGTTTCCGGTGCAGCGCCTCGCGCGCTATGCGCAGACGATCGGGCGGCGGCGCACGCGCTGGGGCGTGATCGACGACCTGCCGCCCGGCAATCAGGAGCTGATCCGCCAGATCGCGCGGCGCTATGCGGAGCGCGGGGTCGCGGTCGAGCCGGGCGAGATCGTGATGACGATCGGCGCGACCGAGGCGATCAACCTGTGCCTGCAGGCGGTGGCGAAGCCGGGCGACACGATCGCGGTGGAGTCGCCGACGTTCTACGCGATGCTGCACGCGATCGAGCGGATGGGCATGCGCGCGCTCGAAGTCGCGACGCACCCGGGCGACGGCATCGATCTCGACGCGCTCGAGCGGGTCCTCGCGCGCGAGCCCGTCGCCGCATGCATGGTGATGCCGAATTTCCAGAATCCGCTCGGCTTCCAGATGCCCGATGCGCGCAAGCGCGCGCTGGTCGAACTGCTCGCGAAGCACGGCGTGCCGGCGATCGAGAGCGACGTCTATCACGAGCTGCACTTCGGCGACACGGCGCCGAGCGCGCTGAAGTCGTTCGATCGCGACGGACTGGTGCTGCATTGCGCGTCGTTCACGAAGAGCCTGTCGCCGCGCTACCGGATCGGCTGGGCGATGCCGGGCCGTTATCGCGACCAGGTCGAGAAGCTGAAATTCCTGAACACGCTCGCGACGCCCGCGATCGAGCAACTCGCGATCGCCGAATACCTGAAATACGACGGCTACGATTTTCACCTGCGGCGCATGCGCAAGCAGTATGCGCAGCAGGCGAGCCTGATGAGTGCGATGGTGCGGCGTTTCTTCCCGGAAGGCACGCGGCTGTCGCAGCCGCAGGGCGGGTATGTGCTGTGGGTCGAACTGCCGCCGCAGGTCGACGCGATGAAGCTGTACACGCTGGCGCTCGCGCAGCGGATCACGGTCGGGCCCGGGCACATGTTCTCGGCCGGCACCGACTACCGGCATTTCATCCGGCTCAACTACAGCTATCCGTGGTCGCGGCAGATCGAGGACGCGCTGAAGGTGCTGGGGCGGCTCGCGTCGGAGTGCGCGGCGCGGTGAGCGCCGCCGCCCGACGGCGGGGCAGGCGGCCGCTGGCGGCCTGCCGCCGTGGCCGGTATCAAGCCGCGCGCGGCGCGTGCACGCCCGCTTGCGCGGCGTCGACCATCTGCCGCATGTCGAAGCCCGACGGATGCTGATATACGCGCAGCCCGAATTCAGGCAGCACCGCGATCAGGTGGTCGAACAAGTCGGCCTGGATGGTTTCGTAGTCGACCCACGTCGTCGTATCGGTGAAGCAGTACAGTTCGAGCGGAATGCCCTCGGCGGTGAGCGGCAGTTGTCGCGCCATGTTCGTCATGTCGCGGCGAATGCGCGGATGGCCCTTCAGGTAGTTCGCGACGTACGCGCGGAACGTGCCGAGATTCGTCAACTGGCGGCGGTTCGCCGGGCAGTCGCCGGCCGCGCCGAGCGTGCCGTTCCATTGCTCGATCGCGTCGACCTTGTCCTCGAGATAGTCCTTCAGCAGCGTCAGGCGTTCGAGCCGTTCGATCTCGTCGTTCGTGAGAAAGCGCACGCTCGTCGCATCGACGAACAGCGCGCGCTTGATGCGGCGGCCGCCCGCTTCGGTCATCCCGCGCCAGTTCTGGTAGCTCTCGGTGATCAGCTTCCACGTCGGCACCGTGATGATCGTGTGATCGAAGTTCGCGACCTTGACGGTGTTCAGCGTGATGTCGATGACCGTGCCGTCCGCCCCGGCCGACGGCATCGTGATCCAGTCGCCGATCCGCAGCATGTCGTTCGACGACAGCTGCACGCCGGCGACGAGGCCGAGCAGCGTGTCCTTGAAGATCAGCATCAGCACCGCGGACATCGCGCCGATGCCGGACAGCAGCAGGCCGATCTGCTTGCCGGTCGCGTCGCCGATCACGACGAGCGCGGCCGTGATGAACATCACCAGCTTGACGAGCTGCATCGCGCCTTTCAGCGACAGGCGCGGCTGGTCGCGCTGCGAGGTGCGGTGCGTATGCTCGAGCGCGGACAGCGTCGCGCTGATGGTCATCGTCACGAGGAACACGATCAGCGCGAACAGCACCTTGTCGACGACCTGCGCGACCAGGCCGGGCATGCCGGGCACCGCGCCGAGCCCGAGCTTGATCACGACGAACGGGACGATGCGGTTCAGCCATTTGAATGCGCCGAATTCGAACAGCGCGTCGTCGACGCGCGTGGCGGACAGCCGCGCGAGACGCGCGACCACGCGAAACAGCAGGAAGTGGACGACAGCGGCGATCGCGCCGGCGGCGGCGAGCAGGACGACGATGCCGACGAGCGGCGTGAACCAGGATTCGTTCAGGGTCATAGGGGCGGACTGGGGCCTTCTTGTGCGTTGAATCGGCGCCGCGAGGCGGCGTGCACCCGGTGAAGGGTGCATGAAAGGGACCGTGATTGTGCCATCGGGTTCCGGATGCGTGCGGTGAGGGCCGGTCGATCGGCTCCCGAATCGGCTCACCTTTGTACAGGTGTCCTCTGTATCGAGGTGAAGGTGGATGGCGAATCCGCGTCACCGCAAGCCGGCGCTCGCGGCAGGGACGGCGCGGCTCGACGTGCTGCTCGGTTTTGCATTCGGCGTGGTTGCGATGGCGTCGTTGTCGCCGTGGTGTTTCGCCGGACTGCCGTTTCGCATGCATGTTGGGCACGGAGCGGCCGCGGCGTTGCCTGAATGCGAGGCTTGGCTCGTTGCGCGTGGCGTCGATCGGTGCCGATGTGGCCTGCCGTAGCGAGACCGCGCGCGCACGCGGCGCGGCCCGTCTTCAGCGCGAACCGGCCGGTGTGTGGCGGGATCGTCCGTCGCCGCCTGCGCCAGCCGAGCGCAACGGCAGCCGCAGCGTCGTCGCGAAGCTCGCCGCATGCAGCGCGCACAGCAGGCCGAACGCCCACGCGTACGCGACGGCCTGCGTGCCGCCCGCCGACGTCGATTCGGCCTGCAGACGCCACGCGAGAAACAGCGTGCATAGCGTCGTGAACGTCGGGCCGCCGAGCCGTTGCACGATGTTGAGCGACGTGGTCGCCATCGGCAGGTTGCGGCGCTCGACCGACGCATACGCGGCGGAGATCGACGGTGCGCCGATCGCGCTCTGGCCCATGCCGCGCAGAAACAGCGCCGGCACGAGCACGAGCGGATCGTAGCCGGTCAGCGCGAGGAACACGAACGGCAGCGTGGCGACGAGTGCGAGCAGGGCGCCGGCCGCGGCCAGCCGACGTACGCCGAACCGGCTCGTCAGCGCGCCCATCGACGGATAGGTGACGAGCATGCCGAGCCCGAGCGGCGCGAGCAGCCAGCCCATTTCGCCGGGCGATCGCCCGCACGCCTGGATCAGAAACACGGGAATCAGCATCTGGCCTGCATACAGCGCGCCGTTCGACAGGAACTGCGTGCCGGCGGCCGCGCCGAACACGCGCGAGCGAAACAGCGCGAGATCGATCAGTGCACGCTCGCCTTGGCGGCGCTCGAAGCGCAGGAACGCGCCGAGCAGCAGCGCCGAGCTCGCGACCGCCACGATGCCGGGCGTCGAGCCGATCCGCTCGACGCCGTACAGGAACAGCACGAGGGCCGGCGACAGCAACGCGAGGCCGATCCAGTCGAGTTCGCGCCGCGGCGCATCGTCCCGGTCGCCGGGCAGGAACCGCGCGGCCAGTGCGAGCGCGAGCGCGCCGACGGGCAGGTTCACCAGAAACAGCCAGCGCCACGACGTGTGCTGCAGGATCGCGCCGGCCACGACCGGGCCGAGGATCGGCGCGAGCAGCACCGGCACCGCCGCGTAGCCGATCACGCGCGCCATCTGCTGGCCGGCGACGCGCGCGATCATCATCTGCGCCATCGGCGCGAGCAAGCCGCCGCTGACGCCTTGCAACACGCGGAACGCGATCAGCGACGGCGCGGACCACGCGAGCCCGCACAGCGCCGACGTGAGCGTGAACGCCGAGAAGCACCACAGGTACAGCGCCTTCGCGCCGATGCGGTCGACGAGCCAGCCGTTCAGCGGCAGCACCAGCGTCAGCGCGAGCAGGTAGCCGCTCGTCACCCACTGGATCGTCGACAGGCTGGCATGCAGGTCGGTCGCGAGGCTCGACAGCGACACGTTGACGATCGTCGCATCGAGTTGCGACAGCAGCGAGCCGAGCGTCGCCACCGCGCTGACTTTCCAGATCGACGGATCGAGCCGGCTGGGCGCGTGGCCCGGCGCCGGCCGGATGCGCTCGTCGCTCACGCGCCGCGCCGGTCGAGCAACGCGACGATGTCGTGCGTCGTGCCTGTTTCGCCGAGGCGTGGGAACAGCCGCTCGACGCTGTTGACGTGCGCGTCCGCGTTGAGGTCGGTCATCGCGTCGACGGCGAGCGTCACGTTGTAGCCGAGTTCGTGCGCCTGCCGCGCGGTCGATTCGACGCCGATGCTCGTCGCGACGCCGGTCAGCACGATCTGCGTGACGCCGGCTGCCTTCAGATGCGCGTCGAGACCGGTGCCGGTGAAGGCGCCCCAGGTCTGCTTCGTCACGACGTGGTCGTTCGGCTGGCGGTTCAGCTCGGGCACGAGTTCGGTCCAGTCGGCGGGGAACTGCGCCGTGCGCGGCGGTTGCTCGGTGCGGCCCGGTGCGCCGCCCGCGACGTTGACCAGCACGACCGGCAGGCCTCGGCTGCGGAATGCGTCGAGCAGTTCGCGGGTGCGGGCGATCACCGGTGCGACCGGGTGCGCGGTGGGGAGGCCGACGATGCCTTTCTGCAGGTCGATGACGACCAGCGCCGTGTTCGTGTCGAGACGAGTTGCGCTCATGATGGGACTCCGGAGGAGAGGGCGAGGAAAACCGTGCGCGGATGCCGCGTGGCGCACGGGCCGGTTCATTGGTCGCCGATGCGGCGAATCAGCGGGATGGCCGCGGCAAGCGTGTCGATGTCTTGCGGATCGAGCTTCTCGATCGCGGCGGCGAGCCATTGGTGTTTCGCGGCGTTGCGCTTGCGTCGCGCGGCGAGGCCGGCGGCGGTGAGTTTGAACAGGATCTGGCGGCCGTCGGTCGGATGCGGTTCGCGCTCGACGAGCGCGTCTTCCTCGAGGCTCGCGAGGATCGCCTTCATCGACTGAGGCTTCATCGCCTCGGCGCGCGCGAGATCGGCGGTCGTCATCGGCCCGTGCCGTTCGAGCCGGGCGAGCGCGCTCGTCTGGGACATGCCGAGCCCTTCGGAATCGATCTCGGCGCGCAGCCGACGGATGAGCTGGCCGACCGCGAGGGTCAGGTCGGCGGCGACGGTTTCGGCGGAAACGCCGGGTTTGCGTGGCGGGTTCATGCGGCGAAGCATAGAACACGACAGTTAAACTTGCAAGTTTAACTGTTGAATTGATCGCCGGATGGCGACGCCTTCCGGCGCGACTATGTGACTACGTGCGTCGATGCGCGATCGGTACGACGTCGCTGTATCGCGGGGTCGCGTTTTCGTGCAGCAGATCGCCGAGGTACTGGGCGAGTTCGTGGGCGGCGAGCGTCGACGGGATCTGCAGATCGGCCGGGCGCCGCTTGCCATCGGCGCCGAGATCGAACACGGCCCAGCGGCCGTTCGTGCGCACGACGGCGAGCAGCCGACCGAACGCGTTGAAGCGGTATTCGTGCTGCATGACGTCGCTCCCGTAGCGTGAACGCGCCGGCTGCCCGGATGCGCTTACCGGATCGAGCAGGACAGCCAGCGATGGATCCGGATGGCGTCGCTCGATACGCCGGCACGCGTCGGTGCGCCGAGCAGCACGACCGTTTCGCGGCGGCCTTTCACGCGCATGCGCATCACGACGCCGTGCCCCGATTCGTTGATGAAGCCGGTTTTCTGCAGCCGGATCGGCAGGCGGCGGTAGCGCACGAGCGGGTCGGAGTTGACGTACACGAGTTCGCCGTTGCCGGGACGCACGGTGGTCGACAGATCGGTCGAGAAATAGCGGATCAGCGGATCCTGCGCGGCCGCGCCGACGAGCCGTGCGAGATCTTCCGCCGTCGACACGTTGTGCGGCGACAGGCCGGTCGGCTCGCGGAAGTGCGTGTGCCGCATGCCGAGCCGGCGCGCTTCGCGGTTCATCGCGTTGACGAACGCGGTGCGCCCGCCCGGATAGTCGCGGCTCAGCGCGGCGGCCGCGCGGTTCTCCGACGACATCAGCGCGATATGGAACATCTCGCGGCGCGACAGTTCCGAGCCGACCTGCAGGCGCGAACCGGTGAACTTGATCGTGTCGCGATCGCGCGCGGTCACGCGCAGCACGCCGTTCAGCGGACGATCGGCGTTGCGCGCGACGACGGCCGTCATCAGTTTCGAGATCGATGCGATCGGCCGTACGGTGCGTGCATTGCGAGCCAGCAGCGGGGTACCGGAATCGACGTCGAGCACGTAGGCCGCGCGCGAATGCAGCGACCGGACCGCGCGCGGCGTGTAGCCGCAACTGGCGAGCAGCTTCGGTTTCGCGGGCGGGCGCGGCCGCACGGCCGTCGTGCGTTTCGCGCGTCGCTGCTGCGGCGCGGGTGCCGCGTGGCGTTTGACCGCCTGATGCGTCACGCGCGGGCGGCGATGCTTGACGGCCTTTTTCTTGCGATGGGGCTTCTTCTTGACGGCCTTCGTGTGGGCATGCGGTTGGGCGTGTACGGTGCGATGCGGCTGCACGCGTTGCGCGGACGCATTCGTGGCGAATGCGAGCAGCAGGAACGACAGGGCGAGGATCAGGGTGGTCCGGGCGCGAGGCAGGCGCGCGATGAGGCCGGTCAAGCGAAAGTCTCCTTTTCACGCGCGATGCGGCTGCGCGGAATGCGTGGGCGGTCAGCGGGTGCGGGAAATTATACGGTCGATCGCGGGGCGATGACGATCGGATGACGCGCAATGACGCGTGATACGGGAGGGTTTCCGGCGTTTTCGCGCTGCCGGACAGCGGTGCGCATGGGATGAAAGGCGGGCGGGTGCGCGGCTCAGCGCGGCCAGTTCCGCCGCGACACGACCGCAAAACCGATCGCGATCGAACCCGTCGCCGCGCGTGGCGGCGCGTCGTCCAGCGCGTCGCCGAAGCGGAAGCGGCGGCTGCGCCCGGCCGTGCATTTGGCACGACGCTTCGGTGCGCGCGCATCGGCGGCGTCGGAGCATGCGGTCGTATCCGCGACATCGGATGAGGGCTCGGCCACGCAGGCGGCCGCTGGATCGAGGGACATGAACGTGAATTCCGGGAAGGGCATGTCCGTATTGAACGCCATTGCATTCGATCGGTAAAATGAATATTTCGATCGTTATGATTCCGTTGAAGAATGGAACTCAAACTGTTGCGCACGTTCCTGACGGTTACCGAGCTGTGCCATTTCAGCCGCGCGGCCGATGCGCTGCACATGAGCCAGCCGGCGCTCAGCAAGCAGATCGGCGCGCTCGAGGCGAGCCTCGGCGGCAAGCTGTTCGAGCGCGGCCGGCATGGCGCGGAACTGACGCCGTTCGGCGAACGCTTTCTGCCCGACGCGCAGGCGCTCGTGCGCGATGCCGACGAAATCCTGGCGCGTGCGCGGGAAGCGACGAGCGGGCAGCGCGGGCACTTGCGGCTCGGCATCTGCTTGTCCGTGCTCACGCTCGTGCCGAAGCTGATCGCCGAATTCCGTCGTTGCAATCCGGGTATCGCGGTGACGCTGAGCGATCTGTCGTCGTCCGAACAGACACGCCGGCTGCGCGCCGGCAAGCTCGACGCGGGTTTCCTGCGTGTGCCCGCCGACGAAGGCTTGTCGTCGTTCAAGGTGATCGACGAGGCGCTCGCGCTCGCGGCGCCGCCGCATCTCGGCTTCAAGCGCGTGCCGGCCAATCTCGACGTGCTCAACGAGATCGGCTTCATCGCGCTGCAGCGTGCGCGCGGCCCGGGGCTGGCCGCACAGATCGACCGGTGGTGCGTCGCGCGCCGCTTCGTGCCGCAGGTGATGCAGCAGGCGGAGGACGTACAGTCGGTGCTGACGTCGGTCGCGGCCGGCGTCGGCGTCGCGTTCATCCCGTCGAGCGCGCGGTACCTGCTGCGCGACGCGACGGTGCTGCCGCTCGACGGCCGGGACGCGAAGTGGCGCGTGGGGCTCGCGTGGCGGTCCGATCGCGACGATCCCGTCACCGCGCATTTCGTGTCGTTCATGCGCGCGGCGCTCAAGGGGGCGTGACGCGGCGTAGAGTGTCCACGATCGTTTTCTCCATGCATGCCGGCGCCGACGCCGGCCGACGAACCCGAACCGATGACTTCAGAAACCGACGCCTCCCCGCTCGATCCCGCACTCGTTGCCACGCTCGCGACGCTGCACGAAGCCGCGAACGATCCGGCCGGCAAGACGTGGTCGCTGCCGAAGATCGCGAAGCGTGCGCAGCTGCCGATGAGTACGCTGCGACGCGTGCTCACGCAGCTCGACGCCGCGGGCCTGAGCGCGACGACGCTGAACGAGGACGGTACCGGCAGCGCCGCACTGACCGACGAAGGGCGCGCGGTGTGCGCGCAGCTGTTCGGCGCGAACGACGCCGGATGAACGAAAAACGGGCCGCGGATGCGGCCGGTTCGTCACCGAACGACGGCAGGTCGGGGCGTTCGGGCCGCGCGGGTGGCGCGCGGGCCGGAACGTCGTCATCCGCGCGACATCAGAACCACTGCTTGTAGCGGCGCACGTAGATCGTCTTGACGATCTGCGCGAGCACGATGTAGCCGACCATCGTCGCGGCGAGCCACAGCCAGTAGGTGCCCGGCAGGTGCATGAAGCCGAGCGCTTGCGCGAACGGCGAGAACGGCAGCCAGCAGCCGATCGCGATCGCGGTGAAGGTCGACAGCAGCACCGGCAGCGACGCCGTGCTCTGCAGGAACGGGATCTTCTGCGTGCGCAGCAGGTGCACGACGAGCGTCTGCGACACGAGGCTCTCGATGAACCAGCCCGAATTCATCACGATCTGGCCGCTCGACCCGCCGTTCAGGTGATACAGCGCGCCCGCACCGAACACGGTCCACATCAGGATGTACGTCGTGATGTCGAATACCGACGACGTGGGCCCGACCCACAGCATGAAGCGGCCGATGTTGCCGGCTTCCCACTTGCGCGGCTTCTTCAGGAACTCGGGGTCCATCTTGTCCCACGGCAGCAGCATTTGCGACGTGTCGTAGATCAGGTTCAGCACGAGCAGCTGCGTCGCGAGCATCGGCTCCCACGGCAGAAACGCGCTGGCGACGAGCACCGAAAACACGTTGCCGAAGTTCGAGCTGGCGGTCATGTTCAGGTACTTCAGGATGTTGCCGAACGTCTCGCGGCCCTTGATCACGCCTTCCTCGAGCACCATCAGGCTCTTTTCGAGCAGGATGATGTCGGCGGTTTCCTTCGCGATGTCGGCGCCGCTGTCGACCGAGATGCCGACGTCGGCGTCGCGCAGCGCGGGCGCGTCGTTGATGCCGTCGCCGAGGAAGCCGACCGTGTGGCCGTTCGCCTGCAGCGCCTTGACGATGCGCGCCTTCTGCAGCGGCGTGAGCTTCGCGAACACGGTCGTGCGTTCGACGACCTGCGCGAGCGTGGCATCGTCGAGCGCTTCGATCTCCGTGCCGAGCATCGGCTTGCCGGGTTCGAGGCCGACCTGGCGGCACACCTTCATCGTGACGGTCGGGTTGTCGCCCGTCAGCACCTTCACCGCGACGCCGTTCTCGCGCAGCGCGGCGAGCGCCGGCGCGGCCGATTCCTTCGGCGGATCGAGGAAGGTCAGGAAGCCGCGCACGACGAGATCGCGTTCGTCGGCGGTGCGGTATTGCGCGCGTTCGTCGCCGCGCGGGATCGTGCGCGTGGCGAGCACGAGCACGCGGAAACCGTCCTCGTTGTACGCGGTGGCTTGTTCGAGCAACCGCTTGCGGGCCACGAAGTCGAGCGGGCGCACGCCGTCTTCGTCCTGCACGTGCGTGGAAACCGCCAGCATTTCCTCGACCGCACCCTTGCAGATCAGCAGGTGCGTGCCGTGCGTGTCCTCGACGACGACCGACAGGCGGCGCCGCACGAAGTCGAACGGCAGTTCGTCGATCTTCTTGTAGCCCTGCGGCTTCACGCGTTCGCCGATCTCGTCGGCGCGCGCGACGACCGCGATGTCGATCAGGTTCTTCTGGCCGCTCTGGTGGAAGCTGTTCAGCCAGCCGAGCCGCAGGATGTCCTCGTTCTTGTGGCCGGACAGATCGAGGTGGTGTTCGAGGATGATCTTGTCCTGCGTGAGCGTGCCGGTCTTGTCGGTGCACAGCACATCCATCGCGCCGAAGTTCTGCACCGAGTTCAGCCGCTTGACGACGACCTTGCGGCGCGCCATCGCGACCGCGCCGCGCGCGAGGTTCGCGCTGACGATCATCGGCAGCATCTCCGGCGTCAGGCCGACGGCCACCGCGAGGGCGAACGTGAGTGCGCTCAGCCAGTCGCCCTTGGTCAGGCCGTTGATCATGAACACGATCGGCACCATCACGAACATGAACTTGATCAGCAGCCAGCTGACGCTCGCGACGCCGCGGTCGAAGCTCGTCTCGACGCGCTTGTGGCTCACGACGTTGCGCGCGAGCGAGCCGAAGTACGTGTCTTCGCCGGTCGCGACGACGACGGCCGTCGCCGTGCCGCTGACGACGTTGGTGCCCATGAAGCAGACGTTCTCGATGTCGAGCAGCGACGCCGGTGCGTCGTTGGCCGCGGCGGGCGCATGCGTGCTCGCGGATTTGCCGGCCACCGCGCCGAGCGTGTCGTACTTCTCGACGGGCAGCGCCTCGCCGGTCAGCACGGCCTGGCTGATGAACAGATCGCGCGACGCGAGCAGGCGCACGTCGGCGGGGATCATGTCGCCGGCCGAGAGATGCACGATGTCGCCGACGACGACCTCGCGCATCGGCACCTCGCGGCGCGCCGGCTCCGCCGTGTCGGTCACCGCGCGCTGCACGGTCGCCGTCGTGCGGACCATCGCCTTGAGCTTCTCGGCCGCGCGCAGCGAGCGGAACTCCTGCACGAAGCGCAGCAGCGCGCTGATCGTGACCATCGTCAGCAGGATCGTCATGCCGACGTAATCGCGATCGTCGGGGGCCGCGAAGTAGACGTCGGTGCAGAAGCTGATGGCGGCCAGCACCAGCAGCACGTAGACGAACGGGTTGTGGAACGAGAGCAGCAGCTGGCGGCTCCAGTGCGGCGGCTTGTCGTGCGCGATTTCGTTCGGCCCGTAATGCTGCAGGCGGTCGGCGGCCTGGTCGTAGGTGAGGCCGCGCGTGCTGGTGTGCAGCGACTTCAGCGTGGCTTCGAGCGGGCGGGCCGCTTCCTGCGCGGCGCGCATGATGCGCGGGTCGTTCTGCTGGCCGGCGCCGGCCTTGATGAAGCCGCGCTGTTTCTTGTGCGAGGTGTCGTATCGTTTCGTCATGAATCGCTCCTTGCGCACGAGGCGGCGGGCGGGGAGCGACCGTGACGTTATCGACGCACGAGCGCTCCCCGCCGCGTCGCGTCAGGCGCGATCGGCTGTGGATCGGTAAGATCGGTAAAGGCGGGAACGCTCGCCGGCGCGCACGATGCGGACGGCGTGTCGATGCGCAGCGTCGCACCGGCGAGCGGTAATCGACTACTGTCGTCTGAGTTCATCTGCACTCCTGTCGGTTGCGGATAGTCGGCACGGGCGATCGGCAGCGGCGCGCGCAACGAGGCGCGCGGCCGGACGGCACGCGAACGGAGAGCGCACGCGGCCGATGCCGCGCGCAACACGAACGCACGCGCGCGACGGCGCGTCGCGTGCATTCGACAACATCGAAAATTCGGCGGGGGATCTGGCCGGTAATCAGGCCGGAAGGGCGCCGCATCCTGCTTCCCGGGATGCGGCAGAAGACGAGGCTCTGCGCGTTTTCCTCAGGCAGCAGTCAAGTTGGTCGGACACCAACTACAACTCGCATCGGTGTTCACAGAACACTCCATGTAATTAGACGGGAGCGATGGTAATGGCTCGTCGTGCGAAGCGTCAACCCTTTTGTCGGCCCTTTTTTCAGGCGTTTTTTCGGGATACTCGATCGTGCCGATGCACGTTCGCGGGCGTGCGCGACAGCCCGTCACGAAACGGCCGCGCGCGTGCCATGTCGGCATGCGCGCGGCCGCTTCGAACGAGGTGCGGGTTACCGGTTCGCGGTCGCGACGGCGGCCCCTGCATCGAGGATGCCCGAGCCTGCCGGCAGCGCCGTGCACGACGTGCCGGCCGCCAGCTTCGCCGCGCGCGTGCCGCCTTGCAGCTTCTGCAGGATCTGCGCGGGCGTGAGATTGCCGTTCACCGACAGCATCAGCGCGGCGGCCCCCGTCACCTGCGGTGTCGCGAGGCTGGTGCCGTTCGCGAGGCCATAGGTGTCGGCGCCCGGCGTCGTCGTGCCGGTGTTCGACGTCGACAGGATGTTGACGCCCGGTGCGCTCAGCGCGACATCGGCGCCGAAGTTGCTGAACGATGCGCGGCGGCCCGTCGCATCGGTCGCGCCGACGGTGATCACGCCGCGGCAGTTCGCGGGCTGGTCGAGCCCGGTCGACAGGCCGTCGTTGCCGGCCGCGACGACCACGGTCACGCCCTTCGCGGTCACGTCGTCGATCGCCTGCTGGAACGTCGTGCTGCATGCGCCGACCCCGCCGAGGCTCAGGTTGATGATCTTCGCGGGATTCGGATTGTTCGGCACGCCGTTGACGGGAATGCCGGCTGCCCAGCGCATGCCGTCGGCGATGTCGCTCGTCACGCCGCCGCACTTGCCGAGCACGCGCACCGGCAGGATCCGGCTGAGCCACGATACGCCGGCGATGCCGGTGGCGTTGTTGGCGGTCGCGCCGATCACGCCCATCACGCGCGTGCCGTGCCAACTGCTGTTGCTCGGCTGGCTCGCGCAGTGATAGTAGGGGCCGTTGGCGTCGTCCAGTTCCTGCTGCGTGACCCAGTCGCCCGGATCGGTTGCGTCCGGGCCGCGCGTCAAGCCGTTGTTGCTGGTGTTGACGTTGCTGATGAAACTGTAGCCTTGCTGTATCAGGTTGCCGACGAGGTCGCCGTGCGGCCGGTAGCCGGTGTCGAGCACGGCCGTGACGACGGTCGGCGAACCCTTGGTCACGTTCCACGCGGGCGGCATGTCGATGCCGGCGGTCGGGTCGGACAGGTACCACTGCTGGTTGTAGAGCGGATCGCTCGGCGTGTCGCGGATCTGCATCGGGTGATCCGGTTCCGCGTAGTCGACGTCGCTGTCGGCCGCGAACGCTTGCGCGAGCGCGGCGGCATCGGCGGCGGCCATGCGCTGGCCGAGCGACAGCACGGCCGCGCCGTTCGAGATCGTCCGCTCGACCTGCACGTTCACCGGCGTTTGCGGGACCGTGCTCGCGTACGCGCGTGCGCTGCCGGTCACCGGTGCCGTCCAGCGCGTCATCGCGCGCTGGATCACCGCGTCGAGTCGCGAGCCGTTGTCGACGGCCGCCATCGCACGCGTGGCCGTCAGCGTCTTCAGCTTGACGATCAGGTGATCGACCGGCGGCTCGACCGGTGTGGCCTGCGCGGCCATCTGCACGGCGGCCTGCTGCGACGTGCACGCATTGCTGCCGGACGACGCGGGCGGGGTGGTCGGGGCGGGCGCGGGAGCGGGCGTCGGTGCCGGGGCCGGTGCAGGCGCCGCGTTGGAAGAAGACGGGTTGCTGCCGTCGCCGCCGCCACCGCCGCAGCCGGCGAGGGGCAGCAGGGCGGCGGCAGACAGCATGCCGGCGAGCATGCGCGCATGTGCGGGGCGCGCCAGCGCGAAATGGAAACGTTTGGCTCTCATGTTGAAACTCGATCCTCGTAGATAACCGTCGTGCCGGCGGTGGCGCCGGTCCGGGCGAGCCGGACCTTGTCGTTTTTGTCTGACGGTTGCAGCGGGTTGCTGCGACGCGCCATGCACTGGGTAACGGCGTGCGCGGCGGCTTCTTGAGTGCGTTTCGCGAGAAAAACGACGGGCGCCGCAAACGATTACGTTGCTGCGTTGCAGCGCGAACACACGTTTGGAACGGCCGGCGGGGATGGCGCGGCCGCGCGCGCCCGGGTCGGTCGGGCGAGACGAGCGGCGCCGGGCGGTTTGCGCGGCACGGAAAACCTCGTTGAGGATCGGGCCGCGGCGGAAGGGTGTTTTACGGTTCCCCTGATGTGACGCGAATATTGTCGGGCGTAGGATCGCGATTCGCTCAACGTTTCGTCAGGAGACACGCATGGATCGCCGTTTCCGTTGGCTCGCCGTCGCGCTGGCCTGTGCGCTGGCCGGCACCGCGCACGCGCAGGCCCTTACCGGTACGCTGAAGAAGATCAAGGACACGGGTGTCGTGTCGCTGGGCATTCGCGAGTCGTCGGTGCCGTTTTCGTATTCGGACAACCAGCAGAAGAACATCGGCTACTCGCGCGACATCGCGTCGCGCATCATCGATCAGTTGAAGACGGACCTGAACCTGCCGAACCTCGCGGTGAAGGAAATCCCGATCACGTCGCAAAACCGGATTCCGCTGCTGCAGAACGGGACGATCGACTTCGAATGCGGCTCGACGACGAACACGCTCGAACGCCAAAAGCAGGCCGCGTTCTCGAACAGCATCTTTTTGTACGGCATCCGTTTCAGCACGCGCAAGGATTCGGGCGTGAAGGATTTTGCGGACCTGGCCGGCAAGACGGTCGCGACGACGGCCGGCACGTCGGACGAGCGCCTGTTGCGCAAGCTCAACGAAGAGAAGGCGATGAACATGACGATCATCAGCGCGAAGGATCACGCCGAAGCGTTCATGAACGTCACGACCGGGCGCGCGGTGGCGTTCGTGATGGACGAGCCGCTGCTGTACGGCGAGATCGCGAAGGACCGCAACCCGGGTGCGTACACGGTCACCGGCACGCCGCTCGTTCACGAAAACTACGCGTGCATGATGCGCAGGGACGATCCGGCATTCAAGCGCGTCGTCGACGGCGTGATCGCGAAGATGCAGACCTCGGGCGCGGCCGAGAAGCTGTACGACCAGTGGTTCACGCAACCGATTCCGCCGAAGGGCGTGAGCCTCAACTATCCGCTGTCGGCGGAGATGAAGCAGCTGTTCAAGAATCCGACGGACCAGGCGCAGTACTGATTCGGCCGTCGCAATGAAAAACCGCCGGCGCATGCCGGCGGTTCGAGCGTGCCGCGCCGGGTGGCGCGAAGCGTGTCAGGCCTTGATTTCCGGGCCGCGTGCGGCGGGTGCGACAGGTGCGGCCGGCGTTGCCGGGGCTGCCGAACGCGCCGGCGGCTGTGCCGGCACGAGGACGACGACCGGTTCCGGCATCGTCCAAAGCGGCATCGCGAAGCCGACCGTTTGCGGCATCGGCATCGGCATCGGCATCGCGAACGCGTTGGCGAGCGCGATGTGCTGGAGCGCCATCATTTGCTGCTGCATCGCGACCATCTGCGCCTGGGCCGCCTGCATCCGGTACTGCGCGACCTGCATCTGCCGCAGCGCGGCCGCCGGCGGCATGCCGCCCGACGACGACGTCTGCATCTCGAAGCTCGCGCCGCCTTGCGGGCTGCGCCAGCTCCACGTACTGACCTTCATCGGGCCGACGGCCGTCTGGACGACGCGCGTTTCGGCTTTTACGGGCACGGCCTGCCCGTCGACGTTGACGAACATCGGTTGGGCGGCGGCCGCCGCGCCGGCCTGCCCGGCCAGGGCGAACATGGGCGCCAGCGCCAGCGCGCCCGCCGCCATATACGAACGGAATCGCATCTTCGTATCTCCATCAAACGAGACTGATCGAATCAACAATGACGTGCGGCTCACGGAGTGAGCCATCCGAGACAATGCGGCCGGCGGCTTAAATCAACATTAAAATCGCGGCCGGCCGGACCGATCGGCGCACTGCGGGACGAGCCGCAGCCGGCATTCAACCGCGCCCGCGCCAGGGGAATCCTGTCGTGCGGTGCAACAACAGGCACAATACGGAATTCGTCGCGACCGCACGCGTGTTCGTCACTCGAACATCGACGATGCGGCACGGCTGCCTGTCCTCCTTCCCAGTCGTCATGAACGCCACGTCCACTCCCGCGCGCGAGTCGAATTCGCCGCGCTTCCTGCTGTTTCTGATCTGTCTGTTCGCGTCCGCGGGGCAGCTCGCCATCGACATCTACGTGCCCGCGTTGCCGGACATGGCCCGTTCGTTCGCAACGACCCCGCAAGCGATCCAGTCCAGCGTGTCCGGCTACATGGCGGCCTACGCGCTGGGCCAGCTGATCTTCGGGCCGATCGCCGACGCCTACGGCCGCAAGCGCGTGCTCGCGTTCGGGCTCGTGATCTACACGATCGGCTGCCTGCTGTCGCTCGGCGCGCCGAACCTCGAGACGTTCGTGCTGGCGCGCTGCCTGCAGGGCTTCGGGATCGCGACCACCAACCTGCTGGCGAAGGCGATCATCACCGATTCGTTCTCCGGCCAGGCGTTGATGCACGCGTTCACGTACATGTCGATCGCGTGGGGGCTCGCGCCGATCATCGCGCCGGTGATCGGCGCGCACCTGCAGGAATGGTTCGGCTGGCGCGCGTGCCTCGTGTTCCTGCTGGTCTACTCGCTGGCGATGTGGGCGCTGCTGTGGCGTTACCGCGAGACCTTGCCGAAGCCGGTGCATCTCGAGCCGCGCACGCTGATGGCGAACACGGGCAAGGTGCTGGCGAGCCCGGTGTTCCAGAGCTGTTTCCTCGCACAGGGGCTGTGCTACAGCATCCTGCTGGTGTTCAACATCGTCGGGCCGTTCATGGTGCAGACCACGCTGCACAAGCCGCCGACCTTCTTCGGTTATCTCGCGCTCGGCATCGGCCTCATGTATTTCCTTGGCGGCCTGTCGAACCGGATTCACGGGCGCGGGCTGCCGAGCGCCGAGCAACGGCTGCGTATCGGTGCGCGCGTGATGGCGGGCGCGTCGGTCGCGATGCTCGTGCTGGCGCTGACCGTCGGCCTGCGCGTGTGGACGCTCGCGACGCCGGTGCTCGTGATGGGCTTCTGCGCGGGCGCGATGTATCCGACGCTGATGGCCAAGGGCAATTCGTTGTTTCCGCATATCGCCGGCCTGACGAGCGCGATTCTCGGCTGTGCGCTGCTGCTCGTGTCGTCCGCGATGATGGGCCTGGCCGGCTTCGTGTCGATTCACGTGCTGACGCCGCTGGCGGTGTTCTTCGTCGCGCTGTCGTTCGTCGTGGTGTGGATGGTGACGAAGCTGCTGAGGTATCTGTCGCAGCAGCAGGCGGCGCCGGTGGTGTGCGCAAGCGAGGGGGCGGCGTAAGCGCCGGCCGGCGAACGACTCATGAACCGGATCCTGCTGAATCGCGTCGCCCGTTCCGACGCCGCCGATCTGATCGCCGCCAACCGTGCGAGCCGGCGTCATCATCTGCCGTGGGTCGATTCGTTCGTCGACCAGGCCGGGTTCGATCAATGGTTCGCCCGCTGCCTGACCGGGCCGAACGTCGGATTCGTCGCGCGCGAACGGGCGTCGGCCACGGTGGTCGGCGTGGTGAACCTCAACGAGATCGTCGGCGGTGTGTTTCAGAGCGCTTATCTTGGGTACTACGGCATGGCGGAGGCCAGCCGCAAGGGGCTGATGACGGAAGCGTTGCGCGCGACGATCGGCGTCGCGTTCGGCGAACTCGGACTGCACCGTCTCGAAGCGAACATCCAGCCCGGCAATCATGCATCGATCGCGCTGGTGCGACGGCTCAGGTTCAGGCAAGAGGGGTTTTCGCCGCGCTATCTGCGCATCGGCGGCGAATGGCGCGACCACGAGCGCTGGGCACTGCTGGCGGACGACGCGCGCGAAGCCGGCGCCTGACGGCCGATTTCCGTCACATCACGTCGCGTCGCATCCCGCGTCGCTTACAGCGGATGCGCGGCCCCGGCCTGCTGCAACAGCGACACGGCAACCGGATCCGGCAGCCCGTTCGGGTCGATCGCCCCCGCCTTGGCCAGCGCGACGAGATCGCTGTCGACGCCCGGTTGCCCGACCACGAACGAAGTAGTCAGGAACGCCGGCGCGGCGAACGTCACCGCATAGCGCTGCTGCAGGTTCGTCACCACGGCCGATTGCGCGGCCTGGACGGTGTCCGGGCTGTTCATCGCCCGCTGGTAGCGCAGGGTGCCCTGGAAATTGCCGATCAGCCCGGCCGTGTTCGTCCCGAGTTGCGCCGCGAGATAAACGAGCATCAGCTCGGTCTCGGGCGTCGTATTGAAGGTGCCGCCCGCGTAGGCGAGCGAATGCAGGCTCGCGCCGCCCGACGCCACGGCGATCACGCATGGCAGCGCCGCGTTGAGCGTCACACGGTAGTTGCCGCCGCCGTCCGTCAGCGTCGTGGCCGAGCCCGCCGCGCAATCGACCGTTACTTGCGCGCTCGCGAGCGCGTCGCCCGTCGCGGCCGTGCCCGACAGCGAGACGGTTTGCGTGTTGTCGTTGAAGCACACGTCGACGCCGAAGCAGGCATCGCCGTTGCAGGCCTGGAGCGCGGCGAGCGTTGCAACGCACAACGCGCCCAGCACGGGGCGGGTGAAGCGCATAGGGCGAATGTTCATGGTCGCGGGCAATCCGAGAGAATGAGGCAACCGGTGCGCGTGGGGAATGGCGGCGCTGTTGTCATTCTATGTCCTGATCCGGGGAAAGCGAACACGGCCGGCCGGTAACGCCGGCTCGCCGGCTCAGGGCTTGCGCGCGGCCGGCTTCGCGAACGCGCCGCGCACCTCGAAGCCGATCGCATCCGCGACGTTGCCGCGCGCATCGACGAGTTCCAGCCGGTGCCGGCCCGGCCACGGCAGCCATGCGACGCGGTCGGCATGCCCGATCACCTTGTCGTCGAGCCGCCACGCGAATTTCGTCGCGCGCCCGGCCGAGCGTTCGAACCAGATCCGCTGGTTCTTCGGCGGAATGTCCGGGTCGATCGCGAAGATCGTGCCGTCGGTCGGCGCGCCGATCGTCAGCGGCGCACGCGCGCCGTCCTTGCCCGGCGCGACGGGCGCCGCGAGCCGGATCGTGTCCACCGCCGTGCCCGCGACGAACCACTCGTTGCGAGCCGGCTCGATGTCGCGCTCGAACGCGATGCGGCGCGTCTCGACGCCGGCCGGCGCGCGCGGCGCACGGCTCGGCAGGTCGCGGTGCAGATAGCCGACGACGGCCGACCACACGGGCGACGCGCCCGTGACGCCCGACACGTCCCACATCGGCGAGCCGTCCGCATTGCCGACCCACACGCCGACCGTATAGCGCGACGTGAAACCGACGGTCCAGTTGTCGCGCATGTCCTTGCTCGTGCCGGTCTTGACCGCCGAGAAAAAGCGCGTCGCGAGCGGGTTGTCGAAGCCGAAGGTGCGCACGCGCGCGTTGTTGTCGGACAGGATGTCGGTGACGACGAAGCTGGCGGCTTCGCTGAACACGCGCGTGCCGGCGTCCGCCCGCGCGGGCGCCGATGTACCGGAGGTCGACGTCGGCGCCGTGGCCGGCAGGTCGACGACCTTGCGCGCGACACCGCCGTTCGCGAGCGCGCGGTATGCATTGGTCAGCGACAGCAGCGTGACGTCCGCGCTGCCGAGCGCGAGGCTGAAGCCGTAGTAATCGCCTTCCTGCGCGAGCGGCAGGCCGAGCGCGGTCAGCGTGCGCGCGAAGCGGTGCGGCGTGACGAGCACCAGCGTGCGCACGGCCGGTACGTTCAACGAGCCGCCGAGTGCGCTGCGCACGCTCACCCAGCCCTTGAAATCCTTGTCGTAGTTCTGCGGAATGTACAGGCCGCCGCCGGCGGCGAGGTTGATCGGCGCATCGTCGAGCAGCGACGCGGCCGTCAGCCGTTTCTCGTCGATCGCCTGCGCATAGAGGAACGGCTTGAGCGTCGAGCCGGCCTGGCGCGGCGCGAGCACGGCATCGACATCGCGCGCGCTCGACAGCGCCCCGGATGAGCCGACCCACGCGCGGATCTCGCCGGTCGCGTTGTCGATCACGACCACCGCGCCGTCCTGCACGTTGCGCCGGTGCGCGGGCGCATTGAGTTCGGTCAGCGCGCGCATCAGCGTGTCGCGCGCGAAGCGCTGCAGCGGCGCGTCGAGTGTCGTGCGGACCTGCGCGCCGGCTGCGGGTTTGACCTCCGCCGCGATGCGTCGCGCGAAGTGCGGGGCGAGGGCGGCGCCGTCCGCCGCGACGTCGTTGCGCACGGCGTTGGCCGGGCGCGCGGTGACGAGCTGCACGTAACCGTCGAGCGACGCGCACGCCTGCCCGGCATGCATGTCGCGCAGGATCCGGCACGCGCGCTCGGCGACTTTCGCGGGCGCCGCGTTGGGCGCGCGCACCAGTGCCGCGGCGATCGCGGCTTCGCGCGCGTCGAGGCCGGAAGGCGCCTTGCCGAACAGCACCTGCGACAGCGCGCCGAGCCCGATCGTCTCGCCGCGGAACGGCACCAGGTTCAGATAGGCCTCGAGGATCTGGTCCTTGCGCCAGCTGCGCTCGAGCCACAGTGCGTTCACGGCCTGCGTGGCTTTCTGCGGCAGCGAGCGCTGGCCCGAGCGGCGCGGCGAATCGCCGAGCAAGCCCGCGAGCTGCATCGTGACGGTCGATGCGCCGCGCGTGCGCTCGTTCCACAGGTTGCCCCACGCGGCCCCGGCAATGCCGCGCCAGTCGACGCCGCTGTGTTCGTAGAAGCGCTTGTCCTCGGACACGACGATCGCCTCGCGGAACGCGGGCGACACGTCGGCGAGCGACACCCATTCGCCGCGCCGTTCGGCGAGGTCGACGCGCGTGCGCTGCAGCGGCGTGCCGTCGCGGGCGAGCAGCACCCAGTCGGAACTGCGCCAGTTGCGGCGCACGTCGTCGTAGCCGGGCAGCGCATGCGCGACGAGCGGCGCGGCCAGCACGACGGCGACGAATATGCGGCCGGCGAAGCGCGCCGGCCGCCGCAAAGCCGGATCCATCATCGCGATCTCGTCACTTGCCCGCGTCGGCCGGCTTCACGGTCATCGGCGGGTTCGGCCACAGGCCGTACACGGACGGTGCATACAGGGCCTCGACGCGCGTCGGCGGCAGTCCGAACGTGCCGACGTTGTTCAGCCGCACCGTGTATTCGACCGAGAATTTGCCCTTCGGCAAATAGTCGTAGTACGCGCGGTAGCCGTCGAAGTCGCGCTCGACGAACGTCGGCCACGCGCCGTCCGGCGTTTTCTCGCCCTGCGTCGCGGCTTCGGAATCGCGGCCGAGGCCCGACCCGAGGATCGTCGCACCGGCCGGGATCGGATCGTTGACGACGACCCACGTCATGTCGCTCTGCGCATCGATGTCGAGATGCACGCGCACGACGTCGCCGCGCGTCAGCACGCCGTTGACGGCGGGCGACACGGGCGTGACGGTCTTCGCGATCCGGTAGCCGGCGGCGAACGGCGAGCGCAGCGGCACGGCCGCGAGGCTTTCGACGGTCGCCCACGGGCGGCCGGTGCCGTCCTGCGTGACCGACAGCGTGGCCGGCCCCTGCGACGCACGCGGCCACGGCAGCAGCACGCTGCGTGCGGCGGCCGCGCGGGTCGCGGGCGTGGCCGATGCGGGCGTGTCGGCGGGCGCGGCCGATGCCGCCTGCGACCACGAGATCGAGCGCGCGTCGCCGCCGAGCGCAATCTTCGTCGCGCCGGCGACCGGCGTGCTCTCGTAGGTTCGCGAGAAGCGCTCGACCGCGAGCAGGCCGAGCGCGTTCGACGTCGTCGTCTGCCATGCGCCCTGGCGTTGCAGCGCGAGCAGCCCGGCCGTCACGCGCGGCATCTCGTCCTTCCACGCCGGGTCGCCCGCGAATTCCAGCGCGAGACGCGCGGCGTTGGTCTCGTTGCTGGTCATCAGCCACCACAGGTCGTCGTCGCGCGCGGTCGAGAACACGAGCTGCGTGCCTTGATACGTGAGGCGCGCCCGCAGGATCTGCTCGACCTGCGCGCGTTTCTCGTCGCGTTGCGGGATGTCCTTCACGCGCGTCAGGATCGCGTGATAGTCGATCACCGCAGACGTCGGCCACTGGTTCGGCGCGATCTCGATCGAACCGAGCATGCGGCCCTGCGCGGCGCCGTAGCGCGACAGCGCCTCGATCGCGGCGAGCTTGCGCAGGTCGCGATCCTGGCGCGGCGCCCACGCGTTGCGCTCGAGGCGGCCGTCGACGAAGCGCGCGAGCCCGGCTTCGAGCTGCGTGCGCAGGTCTTCCGGCAGCGCGAAGCGCGGATCGAGACGGCTGGCTTCGTCGGACACCACGAGCAGGTACGACGACAGCGTCGGGCTGCCGTGATGCGAATCGTCCGACGACGGCGGGAAGTAGCTGGCCAGGCCGTCGCCGTCGAGGTAGACGGGCAGGCGCGCGATCAGCGCCTGCCATTGCGCAGGGTCGCGCAGCCCGATCGCACGCGACGTCTGCTGCTCGAGGCAGCGGTACGGATAGCGCTCGAACCAGCGCCGCACGCCGGGCAGGCCGTCGGCGAGCTTCGACTGCAGCGACACGGCGATGCCGCCGCGCGGTGCGCCCTGTGCGTTGCTCACCGCGCCGGCCGGGGCCGACACGGGCACCGTCAGCGTGCCGTCGACCTGCGCGAGCGTCGCCTGCTGCACCGTTACCGGCAGCGCGGGCACGACCTTCTGCGCGACGGCCAGCGCGTCGGACGCGCGCTTGCCGCCTTGTTCGGCCGCCTCGATGCGCCAGTTCAGCGCACCGGCCGCATCGAGCGCCTGCTCGGGCACGGTGATCGTCCACGCGACGTCGGTCGCCGCATTCGCCGCCAGTGACACGGTTTGCGGGGCGACGTCGAGGCCCGTCACGCGCGGCGTCACGACGACCTGCATCGCGCGGTCGGTCGTGTTGCGCAGCGTGACCTGCGCGCGGAACGCGTCGCCTTCGCGCACGAGCGGCGGCAGGCCGGAGATCAGTTGCAGATCCTGCGTGCTGCGGATCGACGTGCTGCCCGTGCCGAACCGGTCGGGGCCGACCGCCGCGATCGCGACGATCCGGAAGCGCGTGAGCGCATCGTTCAGCGGCACCTCGACGGTCGCGCTGCCGTTCGCGTCGAGCGTCACGCGCGGGTTCCACAGCAGCAGGGTATCGAACAGCTCGCGGGTCGGCGCGCTGCCGCCGCCGCCGCCGGCCGGCACGGCCTTGCGGCCGAAGTGGCGGCGGCCGACGATTTCCATCTGCGCGGTGGCCGTCTCGACGCCGTACGCACGCCGGCGCAGCATCGCGTCGAGCAGGTTCCAGCTGTCGTTCGGCATGAGTTCGAGCAGCGCTTCGTCGACGGCCGCGATCGCGATCTGCGTGCCGGCCGGTGCCGGCTGGCCGTTCGGCAGCGTGACCTTCACGTGCGCCTGCGCCTTGCTGCGGACCGTGTAGCGCGTCGCGTCGGTCGTCACGGTCACGCCGAGGCGGTGAACGCCGGTGCCGACCTTGATCTCGCCGAGGCCGTAGCGGAACGCGGGCTTCGACAGGTCGACGAACGCGGTCGGCGCCTCGTAGTGGCGGCCTTCGCGCCAGAACGCGCGCGCCCATTCGACGGGCGCCTTCCAGCCCCACGTGAAGAACGAGTACCACGGCACCTCGCGAATCCGGCCGCGCAGCGCGAGCACCGACACGTAGACGTTCGGCCCCCACGATTCGCCGACCTTCAGGTCGACGGTCGGATTCTTGCCGTTCAGCTCGACGATGTGCGTTTCCATCACGCCGCCGCGCTCGACCGCGACGAGCGCGGTCGCGTAGCGGAACGGCATGCGCACCTGGAAGCGGGCCGTTTCGCCCGGTTCGTACGCGGTCTTCTCGGGGATCACGTCGATCCGGTCGGTGTTGTCGCCGCCGAACCAGAGCTCGTCCTCGCGCGTGACCCATACCGACGTCGATGCATTCGACGTGCGGCCGTCGCCGTCCTTCGCGACCGCGATCAGCTGCACGTTGCCGGCCTGCTCGAGCGTCGCGTCGCAGGCCATGCGGCCCTTGTCGTCGGTCTTGCCCGAGCACAGCACGCCGAGGTCGCGCGTGTCGCTCTTGTTGTCGTACGCATAGAACCCGCCGACCATCCGCTTGCGCGACGACGTCGTGATGCGCGCGACGCCCTTGATCTCGATCGGCACCGACGCACGCGGCTTGCCCTGCAGGTCGACCGCCAGTGCCTGCACCGGCACGCGCTGGCCGACCGATACCCAGCGGCCGGCCTTGATGCCGGCCGCCACCGCGGCCGGCCACAGGATCGTGTCGCCGCGAATCGTCTGCACTTCGCCGTTCGGATCCGCGAAGGTCGCCTCCAGCGCGATGCGCTTCGGCGCGTCGACGTCGGGCAGGCCCTTGAGCGTGACCGCGCCCGCGCCGTTGCGGTCGAGCGTGAGCGGCAACTTGTCGGCGATCAGCTTCGTCGCGTCGGGATCGTTGTTCGACGACGCGTGGTCGTCGTCCTGCGAATCGTCGTCGGCATTGCCGTCGCTCGTGTCGGGGCGATACGGCGTGAAGCTGAAATCCTCGAAACGGTCCGCGAACGGCGGCGACGCCCATTTCATCAGCGCCGACACCTGCACGGGCAGGTTCGATGCGCCGCCGCCCGACACGTAGTCGATCTGCACCGCGAGCGGCGCTTCCTTCACGGCGACGAGCGGGCTCTTCTGCGCGTCGCGCGCGCCGATCGAGCCTTTCAGCACCGGCAGGCGGAACGCCTCGACGCGGAAGCTGCCGCTGTAATAGGTGGCGGTCGGCGCGTCTTCCGGGCCGCCTTCGAGTTCGACGCTGTACTCGCCGAGCTTCGCGGCGGCCGGCAGCGTGAACTGCGAGTCCGCGCTGTGGTCGGCCGCCCACGTGAGCGGCAGCTTGTACGTCTGGCCCGTGCCGAGATGGCGGATCGTCATGCGCGTCGGGTATTGCGACGGGAACGCGAGGCTCTGCAGCGTCTCGGTGCGGATGAAATGCTTCATCGACACGGTTTCGCCGGCGCGCAGCAGCGTGCGGTCGAACACCGTATGCGCGCGCACGGTCGGTGCGCTGTCGGTGTCGGTCGGCACGTTGAAGCGCCACGATTCGATCCCGCGGTTCCAGCCCGAGCTGACGAACGCCATGTCGGGGCCCGTCTTCGGATCGTCGACGCGCGCCGACACGAAATAGTCGTCGAAGCGCTGCTCCGACGAGCTGCACGCGCGCTTCGGCTCGAACGGCCCGTCGATCTTCAGCAGGCCCTGCGCGTCGGTCTTGCCGGCCGCGATTTCGTCGCCGTTGCAGTCCGACACGCGGATCTGCGCATTCGGCACCGGCTTGCCCTTGTCGAGCGTCGTGACCCACACGAGGTTGTTCTCGCGGCCCTGTTTCAGGTGCACGCCGAGGTTCGTGACGAGCACGGTGGTGCGCACGTACATGCTCGACGGCTTCGCGAGCAGCGAGCGGCCGAGCGCGGGCGACGCGAGTTCGAGCACGTAGAAGCCGGGCTTCTCGATCGGCACGCCGACCACTTCGAACGGGCGCAGCGTCTTCGGGTCGGCCTTCGGCAGCGTCAGCACCTGCGCGCCGGACTCGCCCGTCAGCAGCGACAGCGAGCGCACGTCGATGCGGCGGTCTCGCGGCGCGGGCTGTTTCTCGCCGGCCGCGAGCGGCACGTAGACGGGGTGTTGGCCCTTGCGTGCCAGCAGGCCGGGCAGCTGATCGTCGATCGAGCCGGCCGTCATCGACCAGTTGTCGAAGCGATCGACGGTGCGCATCCATTGGCGAATCGCGGTGTCGTTCTCGACCTTCAGGTTCGCGAATTGCGCGCCGCCCGCATTGAGGCCGGCGATATGCAGGTCGGCCTCGACGTTGCGCAGCGTGACGGGCACCAGCGCGGGCGTGCCGGGTTCGGCAAAGCGCTCGACGATCCCGAACGTGCCCGACGAGAATTTCGCGAGCGGCGGCATCGGCGCGGTGCGCGTCGCGAGCGGGAACAGGTCGGCGTTGGACAGCGGCCGGTCGGTCACGTCGCGCAGGCCCGACGGCAGCTCGACGGTCAGCGCGGCCTGCGCGGGCAGCGGCGGGTTGAACGTGACGGTCGTCACTTCCTCGCTGTGGTCGTCGGCCGCGAAGGTCGGCGACAGCGAGCCGTCGGGGCCGCGCAGCTTGATCGCGTCGGCCTGCTTGCGCGAGATCGGCGCGTTGAACGACAGCGTGAGCGGGCGCAGCGGTGTGCAGGGCGCCTTCGCGTTCTCGCGTTCGCACGAGAAGCTCGCGGCGAACGGTGCGCGCACGGTGAAATCGAAACGCCGTTCGGTTTCGTTCGCGATGCCGCTCGGGCTCGCGACGCCCTTGCCGTACACCAGCTGCACCTTCGCGCTCGCCGGCAGCGCCTGCGAGCACGACAGCGTCAGCACGCGCGCCGCCTCCTTCTTCAACCCGAAATGATCGAGCAGGGCGTTGCGCGTATCGTCGGCGGCCGCCGTGACGGGAATGCGGTTGCCGATGCCGGCCGCTTCGCACCAGATGTTCGCGAGCGCCGAGCGCGGCTCGGCTGGGCCGTTCAGCGTCATCACGAAGACCTGCCGCTCCTCGATCTCGCGGGAGCCGGGGCGCACCGACACCGGAAACGGGCCGCCCGTCTGGAACGTGAAGCGACGCGGGCCGCTGACCGCATTGCCCGCGACCGAGCGCAGCGTGTCGTTGAGCGCGACCGAGCAGCGTACGCCGGGCGGCAGGTCGCTTTCGAAATCGTAAACCCAGGTCTTGTCGTCGAGCCAGTGGCCCTGGCCGCGTGCGGCCGCCGAATCGTTGCAGCTCACGCGCGCCGGATTCGGCGCGGACGCCGAGCCGAAGGCGACCATCGGTTCGTCGAACTTGACGACGCTCTGCCGGACTTCGGTGACGGTGCCTTGCGGCGACACGCTCACCGTGCGCGCCGCGCCCGCATGCAGCGACAGGGCCGCGGCGCCGCCGAGCGCCGCGACGGCGCCGATGCGCCAGAGCAGCCGGGTCGGGTGGTTGGTTCGATGCTTTTGTTTGTTGTGCTTGTCGCGCTGCTTCATCGCTCGATTGCCCTCGGGGGAAGCTTTCTGTTTGATTGCACGGGATTCTAACCGACCGTCATGCGTGCGCAGCGCGGCGTGCAGTGTGTCGTCGGCGTGCGACACGGCGGTGCGTGCCGCAGATTTGTCGCGTCGACGACACAAAAATGCAGCGAAATGTCGATTGTCACGGATTGCGGAACATTAAATGGACTATAAAAAGATTGTTTGATCCGGCGTGTGCGCGTACATTGCAGGTCCGCGCCAATGTTTGAGAAATATCAAGCGTGGTTTTCCCGAATCCGGTGTTCGAGAGAAGGAAACATGCACAACGACAACACCCCCCAATCGCGTCGTGACAACGACGCAGCCGCAACCGGCATTACGCGGCGTCAATGGCTGCAGGGCGCACTGGCGCTGACGGCGGCGGGCCTCACGGGCTCGCTGGCGTTGCGGGCCCTGGCCGACGATCCCGGCACCGCGCCGCTCGATACGTTCATGACGCTTTCCGAAGCATTGACCGGCAAGAAAGGGCTGAGCCGCGTCACCGGCCAGCGCTATCTGCAGGCCTTGCAGAAGGGCTCGTTCAAGACGGCCGACAGCCTGCCGCAGCTCGCCGGCGCGCTCGCATCCGGCTCGCTGAATCCCGACCAGGAATCGCTCGCACTGACGATTCTCGGCGCGTGGTATCTCGGCATCGTCGACAACGTCGTGATTACCTACGAAGAAGCATTAATGTTCAGCGTGGTGTCCGATACGCTCGTGATCCCTTCGTATTGCCCCAACAAACCCGGCTTCTGGGCCGAAAAACCGATCGAGAGGCAAGCCTGATGGCCGATACCGATACGCAAAAAGCCGACGTCGTCGTCGTCGGATCGGGTGTCGCCGGCGCGATCGTTGCACACCAGCTCGCGATGGCGGGCAAGTCGGTGATCCTGCTGGAAGCCGGCCCGCGCATGCCGCGCTGGGAAATCGTCGAGCGCTTTCGCAACCAGCCCGACAAGACCGATTTCATGGCGCCGTACCCGTCGAGCCCGTGGGCCCCGCATCCGGAATACGGCCCGCCGAACGACTACCTGATCCTGAAGGGCGAGCACAAGTTCAACTCGCAGTACATCCGCGCGGTGGGCGGCACGACGTGGCACTGGGCCGCGTCGGCGTGGCGCTTCATCCCGAACGACTTCAAGATGAAGACCGTGTACGGCGTCGGCCGCGACTGGCCGATCCAGTACGACGACCTCGAGCATTACTACCAGCGTGCCGAGGAAGAGCTCGGCGTGTGGGGCCCGGGCCCCGAGGAAGATCTGTACTCGCCGCGCAAGCAGGCGTATCCGATGCCGCCGCTGCCGCTGTCGTTCAACGAGCAGACCATCAAGAGCGCGCTGAACGGCTATGACCCGAAGTTCCACGTGGTGACCGAGCCCGTCGCGCGCAACAGCCGCCCGTACGACGGCCGGCCGACCTGTTGCGGGAACAACAATTGCATGCCGATCTGTCCGATCGGTGCGATGTACAACGGCATCGTCCACGTCGAGAAGGCCGAGCAGGCCGGCGCGAAGCTGATCGACAGCGCGGTCGTCTACAAGCTCGAGACCGGGCCGGACAAGCGCATCGTCGCCGCGATCTACAAGGACAAGACGGGCGCCGACCATCGCGTCGAGGGCAAGTACTTCGTGCTCGCCGCGAACGGCATCGAGACGCCGAAGATCCTGCTGATGTCCGCGAACCGCGATTTCCCGAACGGCGTCGCGAACAGCTCGGACATGGTCGGGCGCAACCTGATGGACCACCCGGGCACCGGCGTGTCGTTCTACGCGAGCGAGAAGCTGTGGCCGGGCCGCGGCCCGCAGGAGATGACGTCGCTGATCGGTTTCCGCGACGGCCCGTTCCGCGCGACCGAAGCCGCGAAGAAGATCCACCTGTCGAACATGTCGCGCATCAACCAGGAGACGCAGAAGATCTTCAAGGCCGGCAAGCTGATGAAGCACGAGGAGCTCGACGCGCAGATCCGCGACCGTTCCGCACGCTACGTGCAGTTCGACTGCTTCCACGAAATCCTGCCGCAACCCGAGAACCGCATCGTGCCGAGCAAGACGGCCACCGACGCGATCGGCATCCCACGCCCCGAGATCACGTATGCGATCGACGATTACGTGAAGCGCGGCGCCGTGCACACGCGCGAGGTCTACGCGACGGCCGCGAAGGTGCTCGGCGGCACCGACGTCGTGTTCAACGACGAGTTCGCGCCGAACAACCACATCACGGGCGCGACGATCATGGGCGCGGATGCACGCGACTCGGTCGTCGACAAGGACTGCCGCACGTTCGACCATCCGAACCTGTTCATCTCGAGCAGCTCGACGATGCCGACCGTCGGTACGGTGAACGTGACGCTGACGATCGCGGCGCTCGCGCTGCGGATGTCGGACACGCTGAAGAAGGAAGTCTGACCGTGCGGAAATCTACTCTCACCTTCCTCCTCGCCGGCTGCCTCGCGCTGCCCGGCCTCGCACGCGCGGCCGATTCGGCCGATCCGGCGCAGGTCAAGCGCGGCGAATACCTCGCGGTCGCGGGCGACTGCATGGCGTGCCACACGGCGAAGGGCGGCAAGCCGTTCGCGGGCGGCCTCGGCATGCCGGTGCCGATGCTCGGCAAGATCTATACGAGCAACATCACGCCCGATCCCGATACGGGCATCGGCACCTGGACGTTCGACGACTTCGAGCGTGCGGTGCGTCACGGCGTGTCGAAGAACGGCGACAACCTGTACCCGGCGATGCCGTACGTGTCGTACGCGAAGATCAACGACGACGACGTGCAGGCGCTGTACGCGTACTTCATGCACGGCGTCGAACCGGTCAGGCAGGCGCCGCCGAAGAACGAGATTCCCGCGCTGCTGAGCATGCGCTGGCCGCTGAAGATCTGGAACTGGCTGTTCCTGAAGGACGGCGTCTACCAGCCGAAGCCGGCGCAGAGCGCCGAGTGGAACCGCGGCGCGTATCTCGTGCAGGGCCTCGCGCACTGCAGTACGTGCCACACGCCGCGCGGCATCGCGATGCAGGAGAAGTCGCTCGACGAAACGGGCGGCAGCTTCCTGTCGGGCTCGGTGCTCGCCGGTTGGGACGGCTACAACATCACGTCCGACCCGAACGCGGGGATCGGCGGCTGGACGCAGCAGCAACTCGTCCAGTACCTGCGCACCGGCAGCGTGCCGGGCCTCGCGCAGGCGGCCGGCCCGATGGCCGAGGCGATCGAGCACAGCTTCTCGAAGATGACCGAAGCCGACATCGGCGCGATCTCGACGTACATCCGCACGGTGCCGGCCGTGGCCAGCGGCGACGCGAAGCAGTCGCGCTCGTCGTGGGGCAAGCCGGCCGAGGACGGCCTGAAGCTGCGCGGCGTCGCACTCGCGTCGTCGGGCATCGATCCGGCCCGGCTGTATCTCGGCAACTGCGCGACCTGTCACCAGATGCAGGGCAAGGGCTCGCCGGACGGTTACTACCCGCCGCTGTTCCACAACTCGACGGTCGGTGCGTCGAATCCGACCAATCTCGTGCAGGTGATCCTGAACGGCGTGCAGCGCAAGGCCGGCAGCGAGGACGTCGGGATGCCGGCGTTCCGCCACGAGTTGTCGGATGCGCAGATCGCCGCGCTGACGAACTACCTGACCGGGCAGTTCGGCAATCCGGCCGCGAAGGTGACCGAGCAGGACGTCGCGAAGCTGCGCTGACGCGGCACGGCGACGAAGCAGGGCGACAACGTAACAGAGGAGGAGCACAGCACATCGGGCGGGCCCCGATGCCGGTTGTTGCAGAGCGGGGCGGGCGGCGCGGATGGCCGTCCGACCCGGTTCACAGGCAATCCGGTGCGTGCGATAGCGCGCATCGTTTTCGTTGATCACACCATGACACCGAATCAACCGTTTCTCGCGTCCCAGCGCGATGTGCTGCTGCTGCTTGCCCGAATCCTGATCGTGATCCTGTTCGTGATGTTCGGCTGGAAGAAGATTATCGACTTCTCCGGTACGATCGCGTTCATGGGTAGCGAGGGCGCGCCGGCGCCGATCATCTCGGCGGCGATCTCCGTCGTGATGGAGCTGTTCGTCGGGATTGCGATCCTCGTCGGCTTCCAGACGCGGCCGCTCGCCCTGTTGCTTGCGCTGTATACGATCGGCACCGCCGTTATCGGTCACCACTACTGGACGATGACGGGCGGCGAGCAGATCAACAACATGATTCATTTCTACAAGAACGTCGCGATCTCGGGCGGCTTGCTCGCGCTCTGCGCGGCCGGCCCCGGACGTTTTTCGCTCGATCGCGGATAAGCAGACCCGAGGCGCGTGCATGGGGCGCGCGTCGGACGGTCGAGACTTCGAGGGGGCATCATTTTGCGACTCAAATACTTCGCATGGCTGATTGCGGCCGCCACGCCGGCGGCCGCGTTTGCACAGACGAGCGTCACGCTGTACGGCCGGATCGACGGCGGCGTCGAATACCTGAATCACATCGCGAAGCCGAACGGCGGCAGCGGGACGCGCTGGAGCGCGGAAAGCGGCGACTGGGGCACCAGCATGTTCGGGTTGAAGGGCGTCGAGGACCTCGGCGGCGGGCTGTCGACGGTGTTCAATCTGGAAACCGCGTTCCAGGTGATGAACGGCCAGACGGGCGGCGGACGCATGTGGTCGCGGCGCGCGTACGTCGGGTTGAAGAGCAACACGTGGGGCCAGTTGCAGGCCGGCCGCAACCTGTTCATCGACAGCGACGGCGTGTGGGAATTCGATCCGTTCGTCCAGCAGGCGTTTTCGTCGGCGTCGCTCGTGCGTGGCCGCAACTGGCAGCAGACCAGCAACAACATCGAATATCACAGCCCGGTGATCGGCGGCTTCGACGTGCAGGCGCAATACGCGTTCGGCAACCAGTCACGCGGCTTCAACTACGGCGCGGCCGACGATTTCGGCCGCTCGGACGGGATCATGATCTCGTACCACTCGCCGGTGCTCGACGTGCGCGGCATCTACGACGAGCTGCGCGACAACAACGGCAAGTTCAGCAATATCTTCACCGCGTCGCGCGAGTACTTCGTCGGCGCGAACGTGAAGGTGTCGAAGTTCAAGATCCAGGGGGCGTATACGCACTACCAGGCGCCGGACAGCCCGGCCGGTGTTGCCGATCGTGCCGATCACTACTGGCTCGGCGCGACCTATTCGGCGACGCCGCAGTGGGCCGTGACGGGCGGCGGGTATTACGTGAAGGTGGGTGACGGCGGCGGCGATGCGTCGCACGACCCGTCGGGGCACGCGATGATGTACGTGCTCGGCACCACGTACAACCTGTCGAAACGCACGTTCCTGTACGGCACGGTCGCGTATGTGCGCAACGGCGGGAATTCGAATTTCTCGCTGCTCGCGACGCCGCGTGACGCAACGTCGGGGACGAGCCCGATGACGGGCGAGTCGCAGACGGGTGCGTATGTGGGGATGATGCATACGTTCTGAGTGGTGCAGCGCCGGAGACGCAAAAGGCACGGGTGATTGACCCGTGCCTTTTTCATTTGCGGCATGCGGCGGCTTCGGCCGCACCGTCCGCCGCTCAATCCAGCGCCTTCCCCGCCTTCTCGTCCATGCAGCGAATCGCAAGCAACGTCATCGCGCCACACCCAATCGCATACCAAGCCGGCGCATTCGGATTTCCGGTCGACGCGATCAACCACGTGACGAAGAACTGCGCGAAGCCGCCGAAGATCGCGACGCCGACGCTATACACCAGCGCACCGCCCGTCGCACGCACGGCCCGCGGAAACAACTCGCCGAGCATCGCGCCGGTCGCACCGATGTTGATCGCATGCACGATCGACAGCGCGGCGATGATCGACAGCAGCGACGCGGCGCCCGGCCAGCGATTCAGTGCGATGAACGCCGGGTAAATCGCGGCCATCAGCACGATGCGTGTCCACCAGACGATCCGGTTGCGCCCATACACGTCCGACAGAAGGCCGCCGATCGGCGTCACGAGCATCAGGATCGCACCGGCGACGCAGCCGGCCGTCATCGACAGCCAGGTCGGCAAGTGCAGCACCTGCACGCCATAGATCGCCATGTAGAACACGATGATGTAGTGGATCGACGTGCCGCCGATCGTCACGCCGAGGCCCGCGAATACGGCCTTGGCGTGATGGCGCAGCACGTCGGCGAGCGGCAGCGATGCGACCGGCTCGTCGTGTGCGGCGGCTGGCGCGGCGGCAGGCACTTCCTCGACGGTGCGGCGCAGCCAGTAGCCGAGCGGTACGAACAGCGTGCCGATGATGAACGGCACGCGCCAGCCCCAGCTTTCGAGTTGCGCGGCGCTCAGCGTCGACGTCAGCGCGACGCCGGTGAGTGCGCCCGCGAGCGCGGCGAGCCCCTGGCTCGAGAACTGGAACGACGCATAGAAACCGCGACGATGCTGTGGCGCCTGTTCGAGCAGCAGCGTCGTCGATGCGCCGACTTCGCCGCCCGACGCGAACCCCTGCAGCAGCCGGGCGAGCACGAGCAGCAGCGGCGCGGCGATGCCGATCTGCGCGAAGGTCGGCGCGACCGCGATCGTCGCGGTACCGAGCGCCATCAGCAACAGCGTGAGGATCATCGCCTTCTTGCGGCCGGCGCGGTCCGCATACATGCCGATCACGAGCCCGCCGAGCGGACGCGTGACGAAGCCGACGCCGAAGCTCGCGACCGCGAGCATCAGTTGTCCGAACGATGAATGCACGGGGAAGAACAGCTTGCCGATCAGGATCGCGAAGAAGCTGTAGACCGTGAAGTCGTAGAACTCGAGCGCGTTGCCGACGGCGGCGGCGGCGATCAGCCGGCGTTTCTTCGCGGTGGCGCGAGCATCGGCCGGCGTGCCGGCGAATGAAATGGCGGACGTTTCCATGGGGTTCCCTTGCTTGGAGCGCGGAACTGCGTGATGAAGGGTCGTCAGGCCGCGAGCCAGGCTTCGGCGACGCGAACCCAGTAGCTCGCGCCGATCGCGAGGATGTCGTCGTTGAAGTCGTAGCCGGGGTTGTGCACCATGCAGCCGCCCTTGCTGCCGATTCCGTTGCCGATGAACGCGTAGCAGCCGGGGCGCGCTTCGAGCATGAACGCGAAATCCTCGCTGCCCATCAGCGGCGTCGTGTCGGTTTCGACGCGCTCCGCGCCGAGCATCCGGCATGCGATGTCGGCCGCGAACGCGGTCGGTTCCGCGTGATTGACGAGCACCGGGTAGCCATAGTCGTAGTCGACTTCCGCGGTGACGCCGAAGCTTTCCGCCTGGCCCTTCACGAGCGCTTCGATGCGGCGCGCGAGCAGGGCGCGCACGTCGGCGCTCAGCGCGCGCACCGACAGCTTCATCACGACGGTTTCGGGAATGATGTTGAACGTCTCGCCGGCTTGCACGCTGCCGACGGTGATCACGGCCGCATGCTGCGCGTCGACCTCGCGTGCGACGATCGTCTGCAGCGCGACCATGATGCTGCCCGCGGCCGACATCGGGTCGCGCGCGAAATGCGGCATCGCGCCGTGGCCGCCGACGCCGCGCAGCGTGATCGTCACGCGGTCGGCGGACGCCATCGCGGCGCCGGTGCGGAACGCCATGTCGCCGGCCGCGCGGCCCGGCATGTTGTGGATCGCGAAGATCGCGTCGCACGGGAAGCGGTCGAACAGGCCGTCGTCCATCATCGCCTTCGCGCCGCCGAAGTTTTCCTCGGCGGGCTGGAAGATCAGATTCAGCGTGCCGGAGAATTGGCGCGTTGCCGCGAGGTGGCGCGCCGCACACAGCAGCATCGCGGTGTGGCCGTCGTGCCCGCATGCATGCATCTTGTTCGCATGACGGCTTGCGTAGGGCAGGCCCGTGGTTTCCGAGAGCGGCAGCGCGTCCATGTCGGCGCGCAGCCCGACCGTGCGCGTGCCTTGCCCTTCGCGCAGCACGCCGACCACGCCCGTCTTGCCGATTCCGCGATGCACTTCGTAGCCCCAGCCGGTCAGCAACTCGGCGACGAGATCGCTCGTGAGCGTCTCTTCGAAGGCGAGTTCGGGGTGGGCATGGATGCGACGGCGCACCTCGACGAGCTCGGGGGCGATCGCGGCGATGCCTGGAATGACGGGGTTCACGGCTTGCAGCATGGAGTCTCCTGTGGGGCCGGTGGGGCGTTTGACGCGCATATGACGACCAAGCATATAAATTTCTTTTGGGTACCAGAAGCTGCTAAATTGCTTTGGTGCACACCGTCGGTTGCCGCTCGGGAATACCCTGAGCCATGGCGCGGCCGGCCGCACGGGGTTTCCACGGATCACGCATTGCCGCCATGAAATACCATCAGCTGAAAGCGTTCGTCACCGCCGCGGAAGAAGGCAGCATTCGCGCGGCCGCGCGGCGCCTGAACGTGTCGCCGGCTGCGCTCACGAAGGCTGTCAAGGAGCTGGAGATCGCGCTCGGCGTATCGCTCGTCGTGCGCACCGCGCGCGGCGTGCAGCTCACCGCGTTCGGCCAGCAGCTGCAGGTGCGCGCGCGGCTGATCGTCGCCGAAATGCAGCGCGCCCGCGACGACATCGAGCAGGCACAGGGCGCGATGACGGGTTCCGTTGCGGCGGCGATCACGCCGGCGGCGGCGGTGACGATCCTGCCCGACGCGTTTCGGGCGTTCCGGCGCCGCTTTCCGGTGGCGCGCGTCAATCTGGTCGAAGGATTTCCCGGCGTCGCACTGCCGCGCCTGCACGACGGTTCGCTCGATTTCGCGGTGGCCGTCGTCGTCCCCGAACTGCTGGCGGCCGAGTTCGATCACGCGGAACTCTATGCGAGCCGTTCGCTGATCGTCGCGCGCAAAGGGCATCCGCTTGCGTCGGCCACCTCGCTCGCCGATCTCGTCGAAGCCGACTGGCTGATGAATCCGTCGCCGGAAAGCTCGACGCAGGTGCTGTTCAACTCGTTCGTCGCGTACGGGTTGCCGGTGCCGACGCGCGTCGTCGAATGCCCAAGCTTCGGTCTCGCGCACAGCCTGATGACCGGTTGCGACCTGATCGCGTCGATGCCGGAGCAATTGTTGCAAGGCGACTGGGCGCGCGACCAGCTCGCGGTGCTGCCGATTCGCGAGCGCTTGCCGGGCGTATCGGTGCAGGTCGTCACGCGCCGCGACAGCCCGCTGACACCGGCCGCGGCGATGCTGCTCGATTGCCTGCGCGATTCCGCGCGACGCAAGGGGCTGCGGTGAGCCGGCGCCTCGCGCAAATAACGTAGTGATCCTGACGATCATGGGACCGGCATGTGCCGGCCGCATGCCATTCCGGCGCACGTCGCGCGAGCCGGTATCATAGCGGCCGGCCAGCCGCTACGGTCCGCCGCTACGGCCGGCCTCCCACTCCATCGCCATCCGGCATCCAGCAATCAGAGGCATCACATGACCAGTGCAACCCAATTCGACAACGTATCGGTCGTCAAGCGCGCGAACGTCTATTTCGACGGCAAGTGCGTGTCGCATACCGTGCTCTTCCCGGACGGCACGCGCAAGACGCTCGGCGTGATCCTGCCGTGCGCGCTCAACTTCGGCACGGATGCGCCCGAATTGATGGAAGTGCAGGCCGGCAAGTGCCGCGTGAAACTCGACGGCAGCAGCGAATGGCAGACCTACGGCGCCGGCGAATCGTTCTCCGTGCCGGGCAAGAGCCGCTTCGACATCGAAGTGCTCGAGACGCTCGATTACGTCTGCAGCTACCTGTAAGACGCTTTTCGCGCAGCAAAGAAAAAGCCCCGCCGAAGCGGGGCTCGTCGCAAACGGATGGCGCGAGGCCATCCGGAGCGCCTGTTCTCGTTACATCGTTACAGGCAGGCGTTGATGTCGCCGGCGGATGCTGCGTCGCCGCGCACGCCGACCCACGTCTTCGCACCCGGCTGCCACGACGGACGAACCATCGCGGCGGCGCCGTTCGGCGGCTGCTGGCCCGGTGCGTACACGTCGGTCGCCAGGCCGTTGGCCAGCACGTTCTGCGAGATCACCTGTTGTTGCGACTTGTCGGCCCAGGTCTTGGCGATGCACGCCGAGACGTCGGGTGCCGCCTTCTGGCTTTGTCCCACGTTCTGCACGGCAGGTTCGGCGGCATGAGCAGAAATTGCCACGGTCAATGCGATGAGCGGTAAGTATTTCGCGTTCACGTTATCTCCCTCGAGTCGTGATTGATTGAGTGGGATGCGCAGCAGTGCTGCGTGCTAGTGAGATCGCATCTGGCAGGCTCGGTTCCGGTCATTCCGAAACAAGTTGTTAACGTGCTTGCCAAACGGCGGCTCGGATGCTGCAGCATGTTGCTGCGGCGCGGCATGCGTCGCGTACGGCTCGACGTCATGCGTGGCGCGGTCGGTGCGCTGCCCGGTCGTGGTGTGGTGAGGTGACGGCCGCGGCGGACGGCATGTGCGTGCATGCCGTGCCGCGACTCTTTATCTGATGACGAAGTGGAATGGCTGATGAATGGCCCCGTCGCATGAGCACCATGATGACAAACTTTCGCTTGCCGAATTGTTAACCAACTTTAAACGGAGAAGAGGGCCGCGCCGCGATGCGGCGCGCGACGGGCGCGCGGCATCGTGCAGCGACGTGAGGCGGGCAAGCGGTGCGCGGCCGGGCGCCGCGCACGCGAGGCGTGTCAACCAGGCTTGCGCGAGCGGGCGTCGCGCAGGTTGGGCGGGACGACCGGGCGGAAGCGCTCGCGCTTGTGTTCGTCGTCGAAGTGCTGGCGTGCCGGCTTGATCAGGTCGCTGCGCGACACGATGCCCGCGATGCGCAGCGATTGCTCGTCGGCGACCACCGGCAGGCGCTCGAGGCCGAGCATCGCGAGGCGCGACGCGACGACGCGGCACGTTTCGTGCGCCAGCGCGACGGCCGGTGCGCGGTCGGTGAACGCGGCCGAGATCGGCGCGTCGGCGCCGGCCCGTGCACGCTGTGCGTCGAGCGTCGCGCGATCGACGAGGCCGAGCAGGCGGCCGTTCTGCACGACCGGATACGCGCGGTGCGTCTGCTTCGCGCCGAAGTATTGCGTGTCGACGGTAGCGAGCGTCGCGGAACCGTCGATCGCGACGAGCCGATCGGCCGACGTCATCACTTCGCCGACGTCGTGCCGCTCGAGCGGATCGACGCCGTATTCGCGATAGATGTGGTAGCCGCGGCGTGCGATCTTTTCCGTCATGATCGAGCGCTTCATCGCGATGGTCGCGAAGCCGTGCGCGACGAGCGTTGCGGCGAGCAGCGGCAGCAGCGCGTTGGCGTCGTGCGTGAGGCCGAAGGCGAACACGATCGCGGTGAGCGGGGCGCCCAGCGTCGCGCCGAGCGTCGCGGCCATGCACACGAGCGGCCACAGCACCGGATCGCCGCCCGGCAGCACCGGCGACAGCACGGTGCCGAGGCCGGCGCCGAGCATCAGCAACGGGGCGAGCACACCGCCCGAGGTGCCCGAGCCGAGCGCGATCACCCACATCACGGCTTTCACGATCAGTAGCGCGAGCGCGACCTTCAACGCGATGTGCTGGTGCAGCAGGTCGCCGATCACGTCGTAGCCGACGCCGAGCGCGCGCGGCTCGAGCCAGCCGCCGATGCCGATCACGATCGCGCCGAGTGCAGGCCACCACATCCAATGCACGGGCAGCTTCGCGAAGGTGTCCTCGACGCGGTAGAGCGCCGCCGACAGGCCGCACGCGAGCATGCCCGACAGCAGGCCCGCGACGATGCACGACAGCAGCGCGACGGGTGTCGGCGCGGCGGTCGTCACCGGAAACAGCGGATCGACGCCGAAGAACACCGCGCGTGCGAACCCTGCGACCGCGCACGCGAGTGCGACCGGCAGGAAACTGCGCGGACGCCATTCGAACAGCAGCAGTTCGACCGCGAGCAGCACGGCGGCCACCGGCGTGCCGAACACGGCCGTCATGCCGGCGGCCGCACCGGCGACGAGCAGCGTCTTGCGCTCGGCGGCGGTCACGTGCACGCATTGCGCGATCAGCGAGCCGAGCGCGCCGCCCGTCATGATGATCGGGCCTTCGGCGCCGAACGGGCCGCCGCTGCCGATCACGATGCCGGACGACAGCGGCTTGAGAATCGCGACCTTCGGCGACATGCGGCTCTTGCCGAACAGGATCGCCTCGATCGCTTCGGGAATGCCGTGGCCGCGGATCTTTTCCGAACCGAAACGCGCCATCAGGCCGACGATCAGCCCGCCGATCACCGGCACGGCGATCACCCATGCGCCGAGCGTGTTGTTCGCGGGCGAATGGTCGGCGAACGAGAACTGCTGGAAGAAGAACAGGTTCGTGAACAGGTGGATCAGGCTCAACAGCACGAACGCGGCAAGCGTGCCGAGCAGGCCGATCCCGGCGGCAAGCAACGCGATCCTGGGCAGGCGTTCGTTGATCGAGAAATCGCGTTTGTGTGGTGCGTTCATCGGCGTGGCGAGGGCAAGGGTCAGTAATCGATCTGGGGAACCTGGAACGTGTCCTTGAGCGACTTCAGCTCGGCGCGGTGCATGGCCGCGAGACGGGCGAGCAGCGTTTCGCCGGCCTGTTCGAGGTGGACTTCGACCTGGCGACGGTCGGCCTCGCTCGGCTTGCGCTTCACGAGCCCGAGCGCTTCGCAGCGCGTCACCAGCGCCACGACGCCGTGGTGCTGCGCCTGCAGGCGTTCCGCGAGCTCGCCGATGGTCGCCCATTCGCGATGCGGATAGCCCTTGATGTGCAGCAGCAGCAGGTATTGCAGCGGCGTCACGCCTTCGCTTTGCGCGGCGCGCTCGGAGAAGCGCTCGAAGCGGCGCATCTGGTAGCGGAACTCGGACAGTTGCTGGAAATCGCTTTTCGCGAGCGCGCGTCGGGTATCGTTCATCGAGGTCGGGCAGTCGGTTACGGTGGCGGTAAATATATCACAACATGATATAAATGGCCGAAATACCGCTGAATGGTTGCATTCTGTGTTTCGCAGGCGGTGACGGCGCGGGATGCGCGCTACGCGGCCTCGAGCATCCGGGTCTGCCGATAAAGGCCCGTGACGAGATCGGTCTGCGTGATGATGCCGACGAGCCGGCGCGACGCATCGACGACCGGAATATGGTGGTGGCCCGAATGCGTGAACAGCGGCACGAGCGCCGTGATCGGCATCGTTTCCGGCACCGACGCGACGTCGCGCGTCATCACGGACGCGACGCTCGCGGGCTGGCCGCCGAACGAGTGCGGCAGCCGCGCGGACAGGCGCTGCCACAGTGGGGTCGGACGGCGCAACTGGCGCGTGAGGTCGGCGCGCGTGACGATGCCGGTCAGGCGGCCTTCGCCGTCGACCACGGGCAGCGCCTTCACGCGGTGTCGGTCGAGCAGCGTCAGTGCGGCCGCGATCGACGTCGACGGCGCGACCTCGATCGCATTCTTCGTCATCAGGTCCGCGCACTTCAACTGGCCGAACGTGCGCGTATAGGCCTGCATTTCGGTTTCGCGCAGCAGCGCTTCGAGATCGTCCGGATCGACGTCGAGCCATTCGCTGCGACGTTTCAGCACCGCGTCGAGGTCGCCGCGCGTGAAGCCGCCGCGCGCCGGTGCGGCGCCGGCCTGCTGTTTCGCTTCGGGGCGCACGCCGCCGTGCGGATAGCGGTGCCCGGTCAGCGCGTGATAGACGAGCGCGGCCGACAGCAGGATCGCCGATTGCAGCGCGATCGGCTGCAGGACGAAGCCGAAGCCGAGCGAATGGATCGCCGGGCCGCCGACCACGGCCGTGAGCGCGACGGCGCCCGACGGCGGATGCACGCAGCGCAGCGCGAACATGCCGCCGATCGCGCAAGCGATCGCGACTGCGGCGGCCGTGATCGGATCGGCGATCCATTGCGCGCACGCGACGCCGACCGTCGCCGCGACGAGATTGCCGCCGATGATCGACCACGGCTGCGCGAGCGGGCTCGCCGGCACTGCGAACAGCAGCACGGCCGACGCTCCCATCGGCGCGACGAGCAGCGGCACGAGGCCCGGCACGCCGGGCAGCAGCCGCATCGTGACGCCGACCGTCGCAATGCCCACGAGCGCGCCGGTGCACGAGCGCAGGCGCTCGCGCCAGCCGAGCGTCATCGGATGGGGAATGAAGCTGTGCAGCCATTGCCGCAACGTGCGGCGCGACGGGGAGGAACCTGACGACATGGACGGTAAGCGGTAGAGATGACGACGCGGGGCGGGGCGACGAGCGCGAAATTATATCGCGTTGTGATACATGTTGTCGCGCCGCATCAAGCCGTTGCACGCGCGCGATGCACGAGTCTTGCAAATACCTTTCATCGGGTGGAAGCTTCCGCACGCGTAACCGCGCAAATTTGTCTGCAGCGGCGTACAATTCGGCGCAATCAATTCCCCCCGTCATGCCAGAACCCCGTCCGCGATGCCCGCTCTCCCGCCTTTTTCCCGGCACGGCGATCGATTCGGCGCGGTTCGCGGCCGCGTTCCGTTACCCCTCTGACGCGAGCGCCGCCGACGCCTCCCCACTGACTTTCCCCAAGCCAATTCAATGGACATGCTCGAAAACATGCGCCTGTTCGTGCGCGTTGTCGAAGCCGGCAGCTTTACCGCGGTCGCGAAGGAAATCGACGCGACCACCGCACAGGTGTCGCGCGCCGTCTCGAACCTCGAGGCCCACGTACAGACGCGCCTGCTGCATCGCACGACCCGCCACCTCGGCCTGACCGAAAGCGGCGAGCGCTATTTCGAGCGCGCGAAATCGATCCTCGCGGAACTCGACTACGCGAACGCGGAGGCTCGCAACGCGTTGTTGCGGCCGAGCGGCAAGATGCGCATTCATGCGATGACGGGGCTCGGGCAGAGCCATGTCGTGTCGTCGATCGTGCGCTACCAGGCGGACAACCCCGACGTGTCGGTCGAGCTGACGCTGGCGCAGCGGATGCCGAATCTGGTCGAAGAGGGCTACGACGTGTCGATCGTGACGGCGTCGCAGTTGCCCGATTCGGGCTATGTCGCGCAGACCTGCGGCACGAGCTGCAGCGTGCTCGTCGCATCGCGCGAATATCTGGCGCGGCACGGCACGCCGCACACGCCCGACGATCTGCCGAACCACGTGTGCCTGCGTCTCGACACGCCCGCGTCGCCGGCCGGCGAATGGCGGCTCGAGCGCAGCGACGGCGAGGAAACCGTCTACGCGCTGCAGCCGGCGCCGTTCCAGGTCAACGTGCCGGACGCGCTGTGCGTCGCGGTGCGCGCCGGGCGCGGGATCGCGTGCGTGGCGCTGTATACGGTGCTCGACGATATCCGCGAAGGGCGCCTGATCCGCGTGCTGCCCGAGTACCGGCTGCAGACGGTGAGCGTCTATGCCGTCTACGCGACGCGCCGCTATCTCGATGCGAAGATCCGCACCTTCCTCGATCACTTGCGCACGACGCTCACGCCGGCGCTGGAGAACGATCTGCGCGAGCTCGACCGGCTCACGACGGAGCATATGCCGGGCGGCCGCCAGCCTGCGTGACGGCGCGTGCGTGCCGCCGCGCCGCTCATGCGGCCGGCGCGATGCGGATCCGCTCGAAGCGGCCCGCGAGCCAGACATACGCCGCAATGCCGATCAGCCCGTGCGCGGCGACGAACCATAACGCGCCGGCGAACGAGCCGGTGCTGGCGACGAAGTAGCCGATCACGAGCGGCGTGACGATGCCGGCGATGTTGCCGAGACCGTTGAAGACGCCGCCGCTCAAGCCGATCATGCCTTCCGGCGCCGTGTCGGCGAGCACCGCCCAGCCGACCGCCGCGAGCCCCTTGCCGAAGAACGCGATCGTCATCAGCGCGATCACGACCGCGTTCGACGATGCGCCGTTCGCGAGCACGAGCAGCGTCGCCATCGCCATCCCCGCGACGAACGGCGTCTTGCGCGCCCTCGACGGATGCATGCCGCGCCGGATCAGCCAGTCCGACAGCACGCCGCCGAGCACGCCGCCCGTGAAGCCGCAGATCGCCGGCAGCGCGGCGACCCAGCCGGCTTCCATGATCGTCATCCCGCGCCCCTTGATCAGGTAGATCGGGAACCACGTGATGAAGAAGTAGGTGAGGGCCGTGATGCAGTACTGACCGATGTAGATCGCCCACAGGTTCCGGTGGCGGAACAGCTGCGACACGTCGCGCCAGGACGTGCGCGACCGCTCGCGCACGCGATTCGCCTCGAGATCGACGAGCGCGCCGTGGGCGCGCAGGTGGTCGCGCTCCGCGTCGGTCATGCGTGGGTGGCCGTGCGGCTCGCGATACCACGCGAACCACAGCACGGCGAACGCGATGCCGAGCAGCCCCATCCACAGGAATACGTGCTCCCAGCCGAGCGCATGCGTGAGCCACGCCATCGCCGGCGTGAACAGCACGACGGCCATGTATTGCGCGGAATTGAACAGCGCCGATGCGGTGCCGCGTTCGGCGGTCGGGAACCAGCATGCGACGATCCGCGAATTGGCCGGAAACGCCGGCGATTCGACGAGGCCGAGCATGAAGCGCATCGCGAACAGCGCGAGCGTCGCGGCCGCGCCTTGCACGGCGAACGCGCCGACCGTGCCCTGCAGCATCGTGAATACCGACCACAGCAACAGGCTCAGGCCGTACACGCGTCGCGCGCCGAAGCGGTCGAGCAGCCAGCCGCCCGGGATCTGACCGATCGCATAGGCCCACGCGAACGCCGAAAAGACGACGCCGAGCTGCACGGGCGTGAGCCCGAGGTCGTGCGCGACGCCGGTGCCGGCGATCGACATCGTCGCGCGATCCGCATAGTTGACGACGGTGACCGCGAAAATCAGCGCGAGGACCGCATAACGGACCCGGCCGATCGTGCGCGCGGCGGCGGGCGAGGCGGCGACGGCAGCGCCGCTGAATCGATTGGACATGCGTGTCTCCTGGCCTCCGTCGCGCGGAGGCATCCGGTGTTGTAACGAGAGGGCGGTGCCGCGCTCAGCGCGTGACGCTGGTCGGCGGGCGCTGGCCCGCGAAGCACGCGGCGAGGTTGGCGAGCACGATGCGGCCCATTGCCTCGCGCGTTTCGTGCGTGGCGCTCGCGCGGTGCGGCTGCACGACGACGCGGTCGAGTTCGAGCAGCGCGGCCGGCACGTGCGGTTCGTTCGCGAACACGTCGAGACCGGCGCCGGCGATCGTGCCGTCGGCCAGTGCGCGCACGAGCGCGGCTTCGTCGACCAGCTTGCCGCGCGCGACATTGATCAGGAATCCTTTTGGACCGAGCGCGGCGAGCACGTCGGCCGTCACCAGCACGTTGCCGTGATCGGCCGAGGCTGCGATCACGAGCACGTCGCTGTCGCGCGCGAGCGCGGCGAGGTCGGGCACGAAGCGATAGCCGCTGTCGCGATGTTCGCGTGGGCCGAAGTAAGCGACGGGCATCCGGAACGCCTGCGCGCGCAGCGCGATCGCGCGTCCGACGCGGCCGAGCCCGACGATGCCGAGACGCTTGCCGGTGACCTGCGTCGCGAGCGGCTGGGCCGTTTTGCCCCAGCGGCCGGCGCGCACGATGCGCTCGCCCGCGCCGAGGTCGCGCAGGGTCGTCAGGATCAGCCCCAGCGCCATGTCGGCGACGTCGTCGGTGAGCACGTCGGGGGTCGTCGTCACGTGGATGCCGCGTGCCCGGGCGCGCTCGAGATCGACCGCGTCGGTGCCGATGCCGTTGATCGCGACGATCTCGAGCGCGCCGAGCCGGTCCATCAGCGCGGCGGACAGGCCGTTCGCGCCGCCGGTCACGACGCCGCGAATGCGCGGCGCCACGCGATCGAGCAGCGCGTCCGGCCGCTCGGTCGCATACAGCCGGTGCACGATGTAACGCGCGGACAGTTCGGCGTCGATGGTGTCGGGCAGCGGCTGGGTCAGCAGGATGTCGATGGGCATGAAGGTCTCGGTCGTCGTGCGCGGCACGGGCTGCGCATCAGGTGGAACCGAGTATAGAAATCGAATCGATATCGGTCTAACATCAAAAGACTATCGATTGATTCAAGATTTGAATGATTGAACTCCATCAGCTTCGCTGTTTCGTCGCGGTGGCCGAAGAGTTGCATTTCGGCCGTGCGGCCCGGCGGCTCTTCATGACTCAGCCGCCGCTCAGCCGGCAAATCCAGTTGCTCGAGCACGCGCTCGGCATCGCGCTGCTCGAGCGCAGTAGCCGGCAGGTCAGCCTGACCGCGGCCGGCGAACGCTTCCTGCGCGACGCGCGGCACATCCTCGAATTTTCCGCACGGGCCGAGCAGGCCGCGCAGCGCGTCGCGCATGGCGGGGCCGGGCGCATCACGCTCGGTTTCACGGCCGTGAGCGCGTACCGGATGATCCCGGTGCTGCTCGCGCACGCGGCGCATGCGTTGCCGGACGTCGACGTCGAACTGCGCGAGATGGTGTCGACCGTGCAGATCGACGCGCTCGCGTCGCGGATGCTCGACGCGGGCTTCGTGCGCCAGCGCGCCGCGCGCCAGCCGCTCGAATACCGGCTCGTGCAGCGCGAACCGATGCTCGTCGCGGTCGCGGAAGGCGCGCCGCTCGCGGCCTACGAGCAGATCGGTCCGGACGAGCTCGACCGGCAGCCGTTCATCGCGTATTCGCCGAACGAGGGCAAGTATTTCCACGACATGATTTCGGGGATGTTCGCGGGCGTCGGGCGGCTGCCGAACTACCTGCATTACGTCGGCCAGACGCATACGATCCTCGGCCTCGTGCGCGCGGGGCTCGGCGCGGCGCTGGTGCCCGCGTCGGCGCGCGAGCTTCATGTGGACGGCGTGGTGTTCCGGCCGCTGGCGGGCGTCAACGTGGCGGCAGAGTTGTATCTCGCATGGCGCGCGGACAACGACAATCCGGCGCTGCCGGTGTTCAACGCGATGGTCGAGCGGTTTCTGACCCAGAGTACGGACGACACGGGCGTTTAGCTGCGCTTGCTCGCGCGAGCGGGTGCCGGCCGCAGGTAACGCGCCGTCGAGCCGGAAGCTTCGTGCGATTGCAGCCCGGCAACGGCGGCGTGGAGCGAAGGAAGGGAAAGGAATCGCGCGGCCGTGCGGCGAGCATCCGCCGGCGCGCGCGCATCGGGACGTCAGTGGGTGATCGACAGGAACAGGTACGCGGCGAACAGCGCGACGTGCACGACGCCGTGCAGCACCGTCGTGCGTCCCTGGCTCAGCGTGAGCGTGCTGACCAGCAGCGTGAGCGCCAGCAGGACCGTTTCCATCGCGCCGATCCCGAGCGTGAGCGGCTGGCCGACCCAGATGAACACGGCCGCGACGGTCGGGATCGTGAGCCCGATGCTCGCGAGCGCCGAACCCAGTGCGAGATTCATGCTGGTCTGCAGGCGGTTCGCCCGCGCGGCGGTGACGGCCGCGAGCCCTTCCGGCAGCAGCACGAGCGCGGCGATCACGATACCGACCGCGGCTTCGGGCGCGCCGAGTTTCAGCACCGCATGCTCGACGGCCGGCGACAGCAGCTTCGCGAGCAGCACGACCGCGACGAGGCTCGCGAACAGCAGCACCATGCTGATGATCGCGGTGCGGTTGCTCGGCGCCGCCGCGTGCACCGCTTCGTCCGCGCTGTCGTGCGCGGCGAGAAAGTAGTCGCGGTGGCGCACGGTCTGCACGAACACGAATGCGCCGTACAGCACCAGCGACGCGACGCCGGCGAACGCGAGCTGCGATTTCGAGAAAAACGGGCCGGGCGCGGCGTTCAGGTAGTTCGGCATCACGAGCGACAGCACCGACAGCGACGCGAGCACCGCGAGCGCCTTGCTCGCGCCGCGCCCCTGGAAGTCCTGTTCGCCGTGCTTCCATGCGCCGACCAGCAGGCAGATGCCGACGATGCCGTTACAGATGATCATCACGGCGGCGAACACGGTGTCGCGCGCGAGGCCCGATTTTTCGGGGCCCGCGCCGAGCATCACCGACACGATGAGCGCGACCTCGATGACGGTCACGGCGACCGCGAGCACGAGCGTGCCGAACGGTTCGCCGACGCGGTGCGCGACGACTTCCGCATGGTGGACGGCGGCGAACACGGCGCCGGCGAGCGCGGCGGCGAACACCGCGATGACGAGACCTTCGACCGGCACGACGCGCGACAGCGCGAGTACCAGCCAGGCGGCAAGCGGGGCCCAGAGGGTCCAGCGCGGGAGCTGGTTGGACGAGAGCGGCATGAGGGTTTCCTTATGCGAGTGGCGGCGCGCGACGCGCCGTCACGGGTTGACGAAGCCCGGCCGTACTATCCGCCGAACGAAGACGATGAAACCGAAGAGGGGCGGCACGCAACGGCGCAGCCCTGGGTTCGCTGCCGCGAGGCGGCGAGGGGCGCGGGCGGGCCGAAGCCCGTCGCGGGATGAAACGGTTCGAAGCGGTTGTCCGCGGACGGCAAGACGAGCGCCTGAGGCGACACGCGGGCCGGAAGCTCGATTCGACCCCGAAAAGGGCGATGGACGGCGATGACGGCGCGACACGCATTCCCCCTGAAATCCGGCAATTTGTCGAATTTTATCAGGCGTTCGGGGGTCACTATCTCATATTCGAATCCCTACGTTGACCTTTCGGTAAACAAAAAGTTGCCCCGACCTTTCGATTTTTTGTCGTTGCAGGTTTCGTAACGGTTTTTTGCAAGACACATTCGGGCTCGCCCTGACATAAATCTACCGACCGGTCGGTTTATAATCGCTCGCACTTCCACTTCATGACGGATCGCAAGCGATGGCTGTTTCCTCTGCACATTCGGTGAACTCGGGCGCACTCGCGCCGTCGGCCGTCGTCGGCGTGATCGGCGCCGGCGCGATGGGCGCAGGCATTGCGCAGGTCGCGGCGGCGGCTGGCCATGCAGTGCTGCTGTACGACCTGAGCGAGGCGGCCTGCGACAAGGCGCTGGCCGGCATCCGCGCGCAGTTCGCGCGGCTGGCGGAGAAGGGCCGGCTCGAACCGGCGCAGGCCGAGGCGGCCGGCAAGCGGGTCCGCGCGGTGCGCGCGCTGGCCGATTTCGCGGGCGCCGCGCTGATCGTCGAGGCGGCGGCCGAACGGCTCGACGTGAAGCGCGAGATCTTCGCGACCCTCGAACGCCATGTCGACGACGCATGCGTGCTGGCGACCAACACGTCGTCGATCTCGATCACGTCGATCGCGGCCGGGCTGCGCGTGCCGCAGCGCGTCGCCGGCCTGCATTTCTTCAACCCGGCGCCGCTGATGGCGCTCGTCGAGGTGGTCAGCGGGCTCGCGACCGCGCCCGACGTCGCCCGGATGCTTCATGCGACCGCCGCCGCGTGGGGCAAGCAACCGGTGATGGCGAAATCGACGCCGGGCTTCATCGTGAACCGCGTCGCCCGGCCGTATTACGCGGAGGCGCTGCGCGTGCTGAACGAGCAGGGCGGCACGCCGGCTTCGATCGACGCGGTGATGCGCGAAGCCGGCGGCTTCCGGATGGGGCCGTTCGAACTGATGGACCTGATCGGCCACGACGTGAATTTCGCGGTGACCGAGTCGGTGTTCCGCGCGTACTTCAACGACCCACGCTACACGCCGTCGCTGATCCAGCAGGAACTCGTGAATGCGGGCTTCCTCGGGCGCAAGTCCGGGCGCGGTTTCTATTCGTATGCGGACGGCGCGACGCCGCCCGCGCCCGATTTCGAGCCCGCGCGCACCGCGCCGGCCGAGGTCGCGCTGTTTGCACAGGACGGCCCGGCCGCCGCGCTGCATGCGCGCTTCGTCGACCGCATCGCGAACGCGCGGCGTAACGACGCGCATGCCGACGATCTGCTCGCCGTGGCCGGCCGCGCATCGATCGCACTGACCGACGGCCGGACGGCCGCCGCGCGCGCCGCGCAAACGGGCGTGCCGGATCTCGTGCTCGTCGATCTCGCGCGCGATTACGCGCAGGCCGGCCTCGTCGCGCTGACGCGCGCGCTCCAGTGCAGCGACGCGGCGTATGCGGACGCGGTCGGCCTGTTCCAGCAGGCGGGTTTTCGCGTCGTCGGCGTCGCGGACGTGCCGGGGATGGTCGCGATGCGCACCGTCGCGATGCTCGCGAACGAAGCGGCCGATACGGTGAACCAGGGCGTGTGCTCGCCGGCCGATCTCGATCTCGCGATGGAGAAGGGCGTGAACTATCCGTGCGGCCCGCTCGCGTGGGCCGATGCGATCGGCATCGGCCGCGTGCATCGCGTGCTGTCGAACCTCGCGGCGAGCTACGGCGAGGACCGCTATCGCGTGTCGCCGCGCCTCGCCGCGCTGCACGCGGCCGGTCGCACGTTCCGGTCGTGACCGCCTCGTCACCTCGAACACGCCAACGACATCACTCCATTGGAGGAGCACCCCGATGACTCACCCGACGCATCCCGCCGCCGCCCTCGAGCCGATCGAGACCGCCAGCCGCGACGAACTGCAGGCGCTGCAGCTCGAACGCCTCAAATGGTCGCTGCGCCACGCGTACGACAACGTCCCGCACTATCGGCGCACGTTCGATGCGGCGGGCGTGCATCCGGACGACCTGAAGTCGCTCGCCGATCTCGCGAAATTTCCGTTCTCGACCAAGAGCGACCTGCGCGACAACTATCCGTTCGGCCTCTTCGCGGTGCCGCGCGAGCAGGTCGTGCGCGTGCATGCGTCGAGCGGCACGACCGGCAAGCCGACGGTGGTCGGCTACACGGCGCGGGACATCGACACGTGGGCGAACGTGACCGCACGCTCGATCCGCGCGGCCGGCGGCCGCCCGGGCGATACGCTGCACAACGCGTTCGGCTATGGCCTCTTCACGGGCGGTCTCGGGATTCACTACGGCGCGGAGCGGCTCGGCTGCATGGTCGTGCCGATGTCCGGCGGGCAGACCGAGAAGCAGGTGCAATTGATTCGCGATTTCGCGCCGAAGATCATCCTCGTCACGCCGTCGTACATGCTGAACCTGATCGACGAGATGGTGCGGCAGGGGATGGACCCGGCCGAATCGTCGCTGAAGATCGGCATCTTCGGCGCCGAGCCGTGGACGCAGGCGCTGCGCGACGAAGTGGAAACGCGCGTGGGCATCGACGCGCTCGACATCTACGGGCTGTCGGAAGTGATGGGCCCGGGCGTCGCGTGCGAATGCGTGGAGACGAAGGACGGCCCGGTGATCTGGGAAGATCATTTCTACCCGGAGATCATCGATCCCGTCACCGGCGAAGTGCTGCCCGACGGCAGCCAGGGCGAGCTCGTGTTCACGTCGCTGACGAAGGAGGCGATGCCGGTGATCCGCTACCGCACGCGCGACCTCACCGCGCTGCTGCCGCCGACCGCGCGCGCGATGCGGCGCCTGGCGAAGATCACGGGCCGCTCCGACGACATGCTGATCGTGCGCGGCGTGAACGTGTTCCCGAGCCAGATCGAGGAGATCGTCGTCGCGCTGCCGCAGTTGTCGGGCCAGTTCCAGATCACGCTGTCGCGCGACGGTCACATGGACCGGCTCGACCTCGCGGTCGAGTTGCGTTCCGAAGCGGCGGCGTCCGTCACCGACGGCGAGCGCGCGGCGCTCGCGCGCGAACTGCAGCACCGGATCAAGACGATGGTCGGCGTGTCGTCCGGCGTGACGGTGCTGGCGGCCGGCGGCATCCCCGCGACCGCGACCGGCAAGGCGCGCCGCGTGATCGATCGCCGCCAGGCCGCCTGATTTCGACGTGTGCGTCGTTTTACCCGAGGAAACCTGTTCGATGGATGAATTGAAGACCCTGGCCGTCACGGTCGATGCGCGCGGCATCGCGACCGTTGCGCTGCGGCGCGGCGACGTGCTGAACGCGTTCGACGAGACGATGATCGCGGAGCTCACCGACGCGTTCACGACGCTCGGCCGGCGCGACGACGTGCGTGCGATCGTGCTGCGTTCGGACGGTCGCGCATTTTGCGCGGGCGCCGACCTGCAGTGGATGCAGCGCGCGAGCGCGAACGATGCGGCCGCGAACCTGCGCGACGCCGAGCGGTTCGCCGCGATGATGCGTGCGATCCGGCAGTGCCCGAAACCGACGGTCGCCCGCGTGCAGGGGCACGCGTTCGGCGGCGGCGTGGGCCTGTGCGCCGCCTGCGACATCGTGATTGCGAGCGATCACGCGCGATTCTCGGTCAGCGAGGCGCGCTTCGGGATCCTGCCGGCCGTGATCGGCCCGTATCTGGTCGAGGCGGTCGGCCAGCGCCAGGCGCGCCGTCTCGCGTTGACCGCGACGCAGCTCGCGGCTGCCGACGCCGTCGCGATCGGCCTGATTCATCAGGCCGTGCCGCTCGATGTGCTCGACGACACGCTCGAGCGGACGCTCGCGGAGCTCGGCCGCAACGGCCCGCACGCACTGACGGAGATCAAGCGCTTTTTCGATGCGATCGGCGAGTATCCGCCGTCGGACGAACGCGCGGCGTTCACCGCGCAGACGATCTCCCGGGTGCGGGCGACGCCGGAAGCGAAGGAAGGCTTCGCGGCTTTTTTCGCGAAGCGGCCGCCGGCCTGGGAGGCGGCCGCCGAATAAGGCTGCGCGACGCACGTTCACGGCGATGGACGGCGAACCCGGGCCGGCCGCATTTTGCGTCTCGGGCGCGAGCGCTTGCACTACAATGCGTGACCCCCGGCGCGTTGCCGGCCCGTTCCGACCGCTGCTTCGCACGATGATCGTCAATCGCCTCGTCTCCGAGATCCTGTTCGGCTTTACCGGCCTGATCGGCATCATCAATCCGATCGGTATCGCGTTCCTGTTTCTCGAACGAACCGAGGCGCTCACCGCGCACGAACGGGATCTGCTCGCGAGGAAGGTCGCGTTCAACGCGTTCGTCGTGCTGATGGTCGCGTTCTTCGCCGGCACGCCGGTGCTGCATTTCTTCGGGATCTCGATGGAAGCGCTGCGGATCGGCGGCGGCTTCGCGGTTGCGGTGGCCGGCTGGCAGATGCTGAACGAACCGGACGGGCCGGGCGGCGGCGACACGCCGATCAAGCCGATCGACGCGAACGCGATCATGACGCGCGCGTTCTTCCCGTTGACGGTGCCGCTGACGGTCGGCCCCGGCTCGATCGCGACCGCGATCGCGCTGAACGCGAACCGCACGCACAAGCTGTCGGAATTCATGCTGTCGAGCATCGTGTCGATCGCGGTGTCCGTGCTCGTCGCGCTCGTGATCTGGCAGGTCTACAGCCGCTCCGCGCTGCTCGCGCGCTACCTCGGCAGCGAAGGGACCAAGGTCGCGAAACGTGTGTCGGCGTTCCTGCTGCTGTGCATCGGCGTGCAGATCATGCTGACCGGCTTCTCCGCGTTCCTGCAGCCGATCGCCGACCAGGTCAAGTAACCGGGCCTTCCGGTTCGTCCTCGTTCGCCCTTTTTCGTCCTTTCACGCAGCCTGCATGCGGCGCGCGGTCGTACGCGTTCGCGGCATGCGGGATACCATGCGACGTCTGGCGGGTGCGCGGCGCGCATCCGGCCGCAACCCCGACTCGAATGGAGAGGCGTGCAATGGAATACGTGAAATTCGGATCGACCGGGCTGGACGTGTCGAAGCTGGTGCTGGGCTGCATGACGTTCGGCGAGCCGTTGCGCGGCACGCATCCGTGGACGCTGCCGGAAGCGGAAAGCCGCCCGATCATCCAGCGGGCGGTCGAGGCCGGCATCAACTTCTTCGACACCGCGAACATGTATTCGGACGGGACGTCCGAGGAGATCGTCGGTCGCGCGCTGCGCGATTTCACGAAGCGCGACGAGGTCGTGATCGCGACGAAGGTGTTCTACCGGATGCGGCCGGGGCCGAACGGCGCCGGCCTGTCGCGCAAGGCGATCATGACCGACATCGACCAGAGCCTGAAGCGGCTCGGCACCGACTACGTCGATCTCTACCAGATTCACCGCTGGGACTACGGCACGCCGATCGAGGAGACGCTCGAGGCGCTGCACGATGTCGTGAAGGCCGGCAAGGCGCGCTATATCGGCGCGTCGTCGATGTTCGCGTGGCAGTTCGCGAAGGCGCTGCACACGTCGAAGCAGAACGGCTGGACCCGCTTCGTCAGCATGCAGAACCACCTGAACCTGCTGTATCGGGAAGAAGAGCGCGAAATGCTGCCGCTGTGCGAGGACGAAGGCATCGCGGTGATTCCGTGGAGCCCGCTCGCACGCGGGCGCCTGACGCGCAACTGGGACGAAACGTCGGAACGGCAGCAGAAGGACGACGTCGGTCAGCGGCTGTACGACGCGACGATCGACGCCGACAAGGCGGTCGTCGAGGCCGTCGCGGCGATCGCCGCCGCCCGCAACGTGCCGCGGGCGCAGGTCGCGCTGGCGTGGGTGGCGCACAAGCGCGGCGTGACCGCGCCGATCGTCGGCATCTCGAAGCCGCAGCAGCTGGACGATGCGCTCGGCGCGCTCGCGCTGAAGCTGAGCGCGGACGAGATCGCCGCGCTCGAACGCCCGTACGTGCCGCACGCGGTGGCCGGGTTCAACTGAGCGGCGTCGCTCGCGGGCGCCGCGATCAGCGCGCGGCGGCCAGCATCGGGTAGGTGAACAGGCCGAAGTGGACGACGTTCAGCCCCGCATGCGCGAGCGCGGCGGCGAGCAGGCCGCCGCGCCGCCACGCGAGCCCGTAGCCGACGCCGGCCACCGTGCCGAGCACGATCCACTGCCAGCCGGCGGCCGCGTGCGCGGCGCCGAACAGCACCGCGCCGGCCGCGAGCGCGACCCACGGGCCCCACGGGTAGGCGCGGAACACGCGGGTCAGTCCGCCTTGCACGTAGCCGCGGAACAGCGCTTCCTCGGCGAGCGTCACCAGCAACAGGTTGTTCACGAGCCACAGCCAGCCGGACGGTGGCCACTTGGGCGCCCAGCCGACCATCCCGAACGCGAGCGCGCCGGCCAGGCACGCGGCGGCCGTGGCGACGGCCGCCACCACGCCGGTGCGCAGCGCGCGCAACGGCGCGACGTCGGGAGCCACCCACGGCAGCGCCCACAACAGCCACAAGCCGACGAGCGGCTTGTCGAAATTCAGGTACATCGTGAACGGCACGGCGTCCGGCGTGAAGCGGGTCGGGCCGATCGCGCGCGGATTGTGGAAGCCGGGCAGCAGGTGCAGGCTCAGCGCGATCGCGAGCGCGGCAAAGACGAGGTGCGCGGCGATGCGCACCGCGAGCGGGCGCTCGGGCGACACGCCCCAGCCGGCCGCGATCAGCAGCGCGAACGGCGCCAGCGCGATCGGCGCGAGCTGGCCGAACGCCAGGGCGCCCGCATAGCCCAGCGCGGCGAGGCCGATGCTCAGGCCGTGCAGCGGGCGATGCCACGCGAAAGCGGCGGCCGCGAACAGGGCGAGCCAGATCGTGGCACACGGAAGGAGCGAAAGGGACATGACGGGAAACGGATGGGCGGACGAGACGCCGCGCATCATACAGCAGGTGCGGTGACACGCCGCCGCACGGCCGGACAGCCGCGCGTCAGCGGCCGGCGGTTTCGGTGATGCCGCCGCGGCCCGGGATGTCGACGCTGTTGCGCACGCGCATCCGCCGCCGGTACCAGAACGTCCACAGCAGCAGGCAGCCGAACACCGTGTAGCCCATGACCGGCGACACGACCAACACGCGCTCGACCGGCCAACTGACGACCATCCACCAGCGCAGCAGCATCTCGAGCGTCATGACGGCGCCCCACACGAACGTCATCAGCCGCAACATCTGCCGCAGGCCCGGCTGCGCGTCCCAGACGGCTTCGAAGTGCGCGGCGCCGCCGTCCATCTCGCGGGCCACGGTCGCGCGGGCCAGATAGAAGATCAGCGGGCGTTCGCGGAACAGCGACAGCAGGAACACGACGCCGATCGTGCCCGAACCGATCGATTCGCGCATCAGCAACGTGCGCGGACTGCCGCCGAACGCCATCCCGACGATCGACAGCGTGATGCCGAGCAGCACGATGGCCGCCACCGCGTCGACGCGGCGCGAACGGATGAATTCGACGATCGACCAGACGATCGGCGGCACCGCCGACGCGTACAGCGCGCCGGTTTCGCCGAAATACGGATGCGCGACCCGATAGGCCACCCAGGGCAGCACGAGGTTGACGAAGAGTTCGAGAATCAGGCCGGCTCGCGGTTTCACGGTGCGCCATTCCACGCAGGTCGGGGCGAACGCGCGAAACGCGTGGTTGCCCCCGGTTGCCCCGAAAAGGGTTCGGCCCAGTATATCGAAGAATCGCGCCGGGTTAGGGATGGCGAATGTTTCGGCATCCCGCATCCGGATGGAACGGTACATGGCGGCCGCTTCGGACGATGGCGATAGCGGGAAGGGCGGCGCCGTGCAGGCACGCCGCCCCCGCACGTGCGACGCCCGGCGGCGGGGCGGGCGGGGGGCCTGCGCTGCGCGGCCGCCCTCGATGCCGCGGCCGCGCGAGCGGTCAGGAGACGGCCGGACGGACGATGATCTTCACGTTGCGGTCCTTGTGGTTGACCAGTTCCTCGAAGCCGTGCGCGACGATGTCGCCGAGCGCGATGCGCCCGGTGATGAGCGGCTGCACGTCGATGCGGCCGTCCGCGATGAAGCGGATCACGTCCGCGAATTCGCCGTTGTACGCGAGCGAGCCGATCACCTCCTTCTCGGTCGACACGATGTCGAAGAAGTTGAACGGCGCCGGTTCCTCGAAGATGCCGACCATCACCGACTTGCCGGCCTTGCGGATCACGTCGATCGCGAGCTTCGCGGTGGCCGTGTGCCCGATGCACTCGAACGACACGTCGGCGCCATAGCCGCCCGTCAGCGCCCTGACTTCGGCGACCGCGTCGGACGTCTTCGGATCGACGACGACGCTCGCGCCGACCTCCAGCGCCTTCTGCTTGCGCGCGGCCGACATCTCCAGCGCGATCACGCGCCCGGCGCCCGCGGCCTTCGCGCACATGATCGTGCACAGGCCGATCGTGCCCGCGCCGACCACGACGACGGTCTGCCCGACGATGTTGCCGGCCTTCTTCACCGCATGCAGCCCGACCGCGAGCGGTTCGATCAGCGCGCCGGCCTCGGTCGGGAAATCGTCGGGCAGCTTGTACAGCAGTTCGGCCGGCACGTTCACGTATTCGGCGAACGCGCCGTTGTTCATCAGCCCGGTGAACGCGAGGTTCTCGCAGATGTTGTACAGCCCGTGCCGGCAATACCAGCAGGTGCCGCAATGCTGGCATGCGTCGGCCGTTACGCGGTCGCCGACCGCGAAGCCCGACACGTCCGCGCCGAGTTCGGCGATCTCGCCGCTGAACTCGTGACCGAGGATGCATTGGCCCTTCAGGCCGGTCAGCGGATGCGGCGCGTCGACCGGGATGAACACCGGCCCGGCGACGTATTCGTGCAGATCGGAGCCGCAGATGCCGCACCAGTGCACGCGGATCGTGACCCAGCCTGCGGGCGGGCGCTCCGGAACGGGAACCGCTTCGACGCGGATGTCGTGGCGGCCATGCCAGACGGCGGCCTTCATGCTGGGGGAAGTGATCGGTGCCGGTGTATTCACGTTGCTGTCTCCGTCGGGTTGTCGTCGGGCGCGCGGCAACGCTGCCGGTGTGCCCGTCGCGCGATTGCGCGATCGACCGGTATGCAGGAACGGGGCCAGCGTGAATCGGGGCGGCACGGGGCGGTCGAAAGGGGACGCTGGATGCGTTGCACCATGTCGCTCGGTGCCGACCGGCCGGGATTCGGAAGGAAGGGCGCGTCGGATTTGCTGCGATAGCGCAACATCGGATCCGCTGAGACGCCGGGACGTTCGTCTCAGCGCGATGAGACGAAGCGCGAGACGAACGGTGGCGAACGGCGATGGACGATGCGGTGCGATTCGCGGTCAGGCGACGACTTCGTCCACGGCGACGGTCGCGAGCGGCGTGAATCCGGCGGCGCGGTACAGCGGCTGGCCGGCTTCGGTCGATATGAGCCACACGCGGTGCGCGCCCCGGCGCCGTGCGTGGGCGGCGATCGCGGCGAGCAGTTGCGTCGCGAGGCCACGGCGGCGGTATGGGTCCGCCGTCGCGACGCGATCGACGACGATATCGCGCGGCGACGCGAAGCCGTAGCGCGCGGTGGCCGCGATCTGCCCGTCGAGCCGGTGCGCGAACAGGAACGCGGCCGGATTCGGCTGGAACGGCGGGAAGGCGCCGCTGGCGTTGAACGCGTCGATCGCGTCCGGCGTGTCGCAGGCGAGCGCTTGCGCGAGCGCGTCGTCGCCCGCCAGCCCGGCGATATCGGCGGCCATGAAGTGCTCGTCGGTCAGCCGGCGCGTCCTGCCGTGCAGCGCGGACGGCAGCGGCGCGGCGCCATAGCGCGTGATCCACGCACCGACGACGAACGGGCCGGCGCCGGACCCGGGCGCCCCCTCGATCATGAAATGCTCGAAAGGCCGGCCCATCGCGTCGTCGAACTGCACGACGTGGCCGTCCGGGCCGTCGTGCAGCGGCGCATCGCGCCGGTCGCGCGCGGCGCAGTACCCGGCGATGAACGTGCGCACGGCGGCCTTGCGGCGGGGGAAGGCGGACCAGGCTTCGTCGAGCGGGAACAGCGTGGCCGGTGCAGGGGAGGCGGTCGGCATTCGGACGGGCATTGTCGGAGCGAAGCCGACAGCTTAGCCGAGGATGCCGTCGCTTGCCGTGCCAGCCATTGTCGCCCTCACCGAAACGAATCGTTGCACACGTTACCCCTTTACTTGAAGTTAACTTCAATTTGTATCATGGGCGCCGGTCCGATTGCGGCCGTGCGAGACATCCCGTCGCACGCGGCCGCCTCAACGGAGGTGACGATGACCGAATCGCCTGTCGCGGCCGAGGCCGCCACGCTGCCGTCGCGCAGCTACCGGGCCGCCGTCGCGAACGTCGTGCTGGCGAGCATCGTGTCGGCGCTGCACGTCGGCAAGGCGACGATCGCATTGCCGTCGCTGCAGCACGAGTTCGGCGGCTCGCTCGCGTCGCTGAGCGGGATCATGTCGGTGTTTCCGTTCGTCGGCGTGTTCGGCGGGATCGCCGCCGGGGTGCTGGTGCGGCGCTGGGGCGACCGGCGACTGCTGGTGACGGGCCTCGTCATCCTCGGCCTGTCGAGCATCGTCGGCGCATGGGCGGGCAGCTTCGCGCTGCTGCTGGCCACGCGCTTCGCGGAAGGGCTCGGGTTCGTGATCGTGGTGGTCGCCGCGCCGGCCGTGCTGAACCGCGTGACGCCGCCCGAGCGGCGCAATTTCGCGTTCGGCCTGTGGAGCACCTTCATGCCGGCCGGCATGGCGCTGTCGATGCTGGTCGGGCCGCTGCTCGGCGGCTGGCGCAACGGCTGGCTCGCGGCCGCGGCGCTGACGCTCGTCGCCGCCGCCGCGGTGCCGGTCACGACGTCGGCCGACGCACCGGCGCGGCAGGCCGCGGCGACGCGCATCGGGCCCGCGCTGCGCACCGTGCTCGCGGCGCGCTCGACCACGCTCCTCGCACTCGGTTTCGCGACCTACAACGTGCAGTTCTTCGCGGCGATGACGTTCCTGCCGGTGTTCCTGATGCAGCGTCTCGGCGTTGCCGTCGGCGCGGCCGGGCTGATCAGTGCGGCGATCGTCGCTGCATGCGTGGTCGGCAACCTGACGGCCGGCTGGTTGCTGTCGCGCGGGGCGCGACCGGGGCTCGTGATGGCCGCGACGTCGGTCGCGATCGGCGCGGCGGGGGCGGGCCTCTTCAGCGCGGCGACGCCCGCACCGCTCGCGGTCGCGCTCGGGTTCGCGTTCTCGGCGATGGCCGGGATGCTGCCCGCGACGATTCTCGCGTGCGCGCCGGGTTCCGCGCCGTCGCCGTCGCTGGCACCGCTCAGCATCGGCTGGGTCGTGCAGGGCAACTATCTCGGCCAGGTGATCGGGCCGCTGACGATCGGCGCGATCGTCGGTGCATTCGGCTGGTCGGGCGGCGTCGGGCTGATGCTCGCGGCCGCCGCCGTCGGCGCGGCGATCGGCCTGTGCCTGCTGCGCGAACCGATGGGCCGGCGCTGAGTGCGGCGCCGGCGTCTTTCAACCTGCACGGAAATCCGTCAAGCATGCTCGACATCATGGAAAGCCCGACCTGCGAAGAAGACCTGTCGTGCGACGTGTCCGCGTCCGCGCTCGGCGAAGACGATCCGATGCCGTCGCGCGGCGGCGTGCTCGCGCATTCGCTCGTGACGATCGGGCGTGCGCCGATTCCGGAGCACGCGACGGCCGCGGTGTCGCCGTTGCGCCCGCAACTGTTCGTCACGGTGCTCGAGGCCGGTCGCGACGGGCTGCTGGTGCGATGGGTCGAGAGCGGCCGGTGTCATTACGGCGAACAACGCTGGCGCTTGCGCGTCGCGTTGCAGCCCGGTCGCTGCGCGCTCTCGGGGCAGCCGATCGCGCCCGGCGAACCGGTGTTCCGGCCGGTACGGCGGCCCGTGCCGGCCAATGGCGACGAGATGATCTGCCCGGCTGCGGTGCCGGGCATGGCCGGTGCGGCGCACGACGACGTGCCCGAGGACGGCGACGCCCGCGATCCGGCCGATGTTCATGGCTGAACATCGGCCGTCCGGGGGCGACGTTACTTCTTCAGATCGTGCCGGTACTGAATGAAACCGGCGTTGTTCGCGAGCTTGTCGTACAGCGCGCGTGCGGTCGTGTTGGTTTCGTGCGTGAGCCAGTACACGCGGCTCGCGCCGGCTTCGCGGGCGCGTTCGTACACGGCCTCGATCAGTGCGCCGCCCGCGCCTTGCCCGCGCGCGTCGGGCGCCGTGTACAGGTCCTGCAGGTAGCAGTACGGCCCTTCGGTCCAGCACGAGCGGTGGTAGATCGCGTGCACGATCCCGACCAGCGCCCCCGACGCGTCGAACGCACCGAGCACGAACATCGGCTCGGCCGGATCCATCAGGCGTGCCCACGTCGTCGCGAACACCGCATCGCTCAGCGCGGTGTCGTAGAACTTCTGGTAACCCTGCCACAGCGGACGCCACGCGGCTTCGTCGGCGGCGACGAGCGGGCGCACCGCGACGCGCGTGGCATCGTTCGCGCGGCCGGCGGCGTCGCGCGCGCGGGCCTGCGCGTGGCGGATCGCGGCGAGCGACTGGCGCTGTTCGCCTTGCGCGTCGAAGTTCTCCGGCGCGAGCCACGCGTCGAACGCGGCGCGGACATCCGGCCATTCGCCGTCGATGATCGAGAACCACGCGGTGTCGCGATTGCGGCCGCGGTAGACGATCGCCTGCCGGAACGTGCCTTCGTAGCGGAACCCGAGCCGCGCGGCCGCCTTGCGCGACGGGGCGTTCAGGTCGTCGCACTTCCATTCGTAGCGCCGGTAGCCGAGCGTGTCGAACGCATACTTCATCAGCAGGAACTGCGCTTCGGTCGACACCGGCGTGCGCTTGAGCAGCGGCGAGAACGTGACGGAACCGACCTCGATCACGCCGTTGGCCGGATCGATGCGCATCAGCGCGAGCGTGCCGACCGCGCGGCCCGTGGCGCGGTCGATCACCGTGTAGTGCAGCGGATCGGTGCTCGCCTGCGCGCCGCGCGCGTAATCGCGGTAGCTGGACTCGTCGGCGTACGGGCCGTGCGCCAGATAGGTCCAGTCGCTGCCGTCGGGCGCCTGGGCGTAGGCGGCGTACAGGTCCGCCGCGTGGCGCTCGGCGTCGAGCGGTTCGAGCCGGCAGTAGCGGCCTTCGAGCGCGATGCGCTCGGGGCGCGGACGCGCGGACCAGTCGGGAACGGGTTGGCCGATGGGCTGCTGGAAAGCGTTGGTGAGCGTGGGCAAGGTCGATCTCGCTTCGGTTGGCGGCCGGCGACATGCCGGCATGCAGACGATCGTAGTCCCGGCGAGGTACCATGAGAAGCGCCAGCGAACGGCAAATTTATGGTGCCACGATCGGTGGCCGTCAGCCGTACGCCGCTCACCGTACGTTCGACCTTTTCACGCTGCGATGTTCCGATGACGACTGCCTTTCCTTCCGGCGGCGCGCCGTTGCTGCCGCTCGATGCGCCGCTGGCGCGCACGCCCGGCGCACCTTCGCTGCAGCGCCAGTTGCTGCGTCGCGTGCGCGACGCGATTCTCGGCGGCGCGATGCCGGCCGGCACGCGGCTGCCCGGCACGCGCGCGCTGGCCGAAACGCTCGGCGTGTCGCGCAATACGACGGCCGCCGTGTACGAGCAGCTCGTCGCGGAAGGCTTCCTGCAGTCGGACCGTCGCGGCACGCGGGTCGTCGGGCTGTCGCGGCCGGCGCCGCCGCGCCGGCGTGCCGCGCCGCCGACCGTCGCGCAGCGGCTCGGCCGGATTCGCGCGAGCCTCGTCAGCGCCGGCGAATCGGAGGGCTTCCGGCCGGGCGTGCCGGCGCTGTCGCATTTCCCGGTGGACGCGTGGCGGCACGCGATCGATCGCGCGTTACGCCGCGCCGGCCGCGACCTGCTGGCGTACGGCGATCCGCTCGGCGAGCCCGCGTTGCGCGAATCGATCGCGCGCCATCTGGCCGTCACGCGCGGCGTACGCTGCGATCCCGAGCAGATCGTGATCACGGAGGGCGCGCAGGGGGCGATCGCGCTGTGCGCGCAGTTGCTGACGAATCCGGGCGATACGGTGTGGGTCGAGGAGCCCGGCTATCGCGGCGCGCGCACCGCGATGCAGGCGGCCGACCTCGACGTCGTGCCGATGCCGGTCGACGCGGAAGGGCTGCGCGCGGAACCGGACGACTGGCGCGAGCGACCGCCGCGCCTCGTCTACACGACGCCGTCGAACCAGTTCCCGACCGGCGCCGTGCTGTCGATCTCGCGCCGGCTCGCGCTGATCGATGCGGCGCGCCGCCATCGCGCGTGGATCATCGAGGACGACTACGACAGCGAATTCCGTCACACCGGCGAGCCGATCGGCGCGATGCATGGGCTCGCGCCCGATTCGCCGGTCGTCTATCTCGGCTCGTTCAGCAAGACGATGTTTCCGGCGCTGCGGATCGGTTTTCTCGTGCTGCCCGACGCGTTGCTGGCCGCCGTGCGGCCGGCGTTGCCGGAGATGCTGCGCGGCGGGACGCGTCATGTGCAGCTCGCGCTGGCCGATTTCATCGAGACGGGCGAGTACGGCCGGCATCTCGGGCGGATGCGCAGGTTGTATCGCGACCGGCGGCGTTTGCTGCTCGCCGCGCTCGACGGCAGCCTGAGCGTGCCGCACCAGGTCGAGGGCGGCCCGTGCGGGCTGCATCTCGCGCTGCGGCTGCCGGCGCGTTATCGCGATCGCGCGATCGTCGAGGCGGCGCGCGCGCATGGCATCGGCCCGTTTCCGCTGTCGGGTTTCGCGATCGATGCGGCGCGGGCACGCAACGGGCTCGTGCTCGGTTTCGGCAATACGTCGGCCGATGCGTTCGAGCCGATGTTGCGGATGGTGTCGGCGATCGCGGAGCAGGTGGCCGCGGATGGTGCGTGACGGTATAGTTGCGCGATTCCGACTTCCCCCCACCCGATCATGATTGCATGCCGTCCGTCGTTCCTGTTCGTTGCCGTTGCCTGCGCGTCGCTGGCGGCGGCCGCTGCCCACGCTCGACCGACACGCGACGGCTTCGTTTGCGATACCGACAAGCATCACATCGTGATCGACCGCGTGGCGGATCGCGGCGCATTGCGCTACCGCGCGTGGAACAAACCGCATCCGGTCGATGGGAAGCCGGACGTCGAAGTGCTCGGCGGCACGGAAACCACGGGCGGAACGGATCCGTGCGTGAGCACCGACTGGTCGTTCAAGCGCGGCAATATCGAGTACTCGGTATCGGACAGCGCCGCCTGCACGGACGGCAAGCCGCCGCGCGGCGCTTAGGGGATGGTCTCCGTGACGATCGACAAGGAATTCGCCGCGCGTTACTGGTGCGTCAGGTAATCGGTGCTTTCAAAATATTGAAACGCCGGGCAGGCCGAAAATCGCTAAATATTTTAAAAGATCGGCCGATATCTCGATATTAACGACGGCTGATTGCGCAGTCCGATTCGCGCGTTTTGTCTTTTCGATCGTAAAGAATGGTCAACGGCGCTTGCCACGATTCGTGCCATGAGCGACGATCCCTCTCCGTAACAAACGGTTACTTTCCGGCGATGACTCGATGTGGCGGACAAAGACCGGGCAGGCCGCAATGAGTCACGTTCGTCGTGTGCTCCGATAAATAACAATGCCGATCGGACGAGATCGGCTGCAGGCATCCGGGCGCGATTACCGCGTATGCCGCCTGCGAAATCGTATCAATCCAGATGAAATCTGATTCAAGCTCTTATTGCTTCCCGAATCTGCTCGAAGCGTTTTTTACCGTCGTCGTGCTGAACATGGTCGAGTATCTGATGAACTCGATCATCTGGTCGGCTGGCCGCAGCGCCGGGCTGCAGACGATGGCAATCGCCAGCATCGGGCGGGTGCTCGCGAACGGCCTCGTATTTACGGTGCTGCTTCATCACGGCAAATTGACCTACCGCAGCTTGCTGCACGACAGCGTCGATTCCTGGCGAACGACGATCGGGCGATTTTTCGTGCCCATCGTGCTGATGACACCGGCTTTGCTCGTGACGATGAGCGTGCTCGAAGTCGGCGTCGGGCAGTTCTTCCCGTGGACCGGAACCCGGGACGACGCCCGCGAGGTTTATGTGAATGGCGGGCTCGGCCTGATCGTATTGACCTGCGCGATTGCGCCGCTACTCGAAGAGATGCTGTTTCGCGGCGTGATGCTGCGCAGCTTCTTGCGACAGTATCCGGAGGGAACGGCGATCGCCCATTCGGCCGCGGTATTCGGTCTTGCGCATTTGAACGTGTATCAGTTCGCGCTCGCATTCGGACTCGGTTTGCTGATCGGCAAGCTGTATGCGGCTACCCGATCGCTGCTGCCGGGGATATTGATTCATGCCTGCTACAACACGGCCGTGGTGATCGTCGCGCTGAAATCGCCGTTCGTCCTCACTGGGGAGAGCCTGCTGGAAATCTGGCCGACGTCCTGGTGGTTCGGCGCGCTCGTGCTGGGCGGCGTCGGCGCATGGTGGCTGGTCAAGGCGGTGGATGAGCAGCGAATGGTGCCGGCGAATACGGCAAACGACAACGCGTGAAACGAGAGCACGCGGCGACGGGTTTCTACAACGAGAAAACGAGGTGAAGCATGCGGGGCAAGCAAGTCTGTCTGGTGGGTCTGGCGAGTACGGTACTGATGTTGACGGCATGTGGCGGCGGCGATGACGGCGGCGGCGCCAAGACCGGAAGCAGCGCGTCGAACGACGATACGACGGGCACGCCGACGGCCACGTCGCCCGCCGCGCCGGCGCCAGTGCCGGGCGCGTCGACCCAGCCTGCGGTCCAGACGGCTTGCCGACCGAACGGCAACTTCAGCTATTCGGGGGCTGCGTCGCCGGTCGCGGCGAGCAACGGCCAACTGGCGGTGCTCGTCGTGCCGAATTTGCCGAGCGATTACGCGAAGAACCGCAACATGACGGCGGCCAATGTGCCGGCGACGAGCCTGGTTCAGCAGGGTAGCGGCGCATTTACGACGCTTGCGTCGTCGGCGGCGGCAACCGACTGCCTCGGGCTCGACCATGGGGCCGTGACCGACATCCAGGGCGTCGGCACCGATGTGGCGATCGGCCGGTGGAATCGCGCGATGGACACCGACGGCAATACGTATACCGATACGCAAGGCGTGCACTACGCGGTCGGCACGCCGCTGTCGTTGCCCGCCACGGGCGGCCCGCTTTCGTGTACCCAGGTGATGGCCGATACGGTGGCGAGCAACAACGGCGACACGAGCGGTGCGCTCGTGTCGAGTTCGGCCACGCTGGATCCGGTCACGCGCATGCTGACCACACTGAACCTGTCGATCAAGCTGGACAGCGCGCAATACGGGCTGACGTATACGCAGGTGCCGTTGAACGGCGTGCTGAAGACCACCGGCCCCGCGACGATTCAATCGATCGTGGTCGGACACGATGCGGCGCAGCCGCTGGTGGCCGTCGGTTACACGGTTGCGTTGCCGAACACGCAAGGCGTCGGCGGCGTGGCGGTGTTGTCGTGCCACTGACCGGAACCGGTGCCGGCTCGTCGATGGACGGGGGCCGATGACGAACCGTTTGCGGTGTGCGGGCCACCTGTCCGTGATGCGCGACAGGTGGCATGTCCGGCCGCAGACCGCGACGATGACACTGGCACTGACGCCCGCACCGATGCGTGGTGGATGTTCGGATTGACGAACCGCGCGCTTTGTTCGAAACGAACGCCGTCGCGGTTCCGCCGCTCGGGTACCTCCCGGCATACGGGTTTCGATTCGTATGTTCCACCCGGCGCGTAGGCTATAAATAGTTGGGTGTGCCGGTGTTTGTCGGGCGCCTGCGCGTCTCGCGCAGGGGGACCGCGACTGCCCGGGGGAGGTGCACCGTGGTTTGCCAGACGCTTGCTCGCGCCGTGCTTCGCACCGCGTTGATCGGGGGCGTGTTTGCCGGAGTCCTGCCGCCGCCCGCCGCCATCGCCGGCACCCTCGCGCCGCCCGCCGCACCGCCGGCGATGAAGGCACGGCCGCCCGCCGCGTCCTATGCGATGCCGGTCGACTTCCCGGCGATCGTCGAGCGCTACGGCCCGGCGGTCGTGACCGTCATGGCCGCCACTCCCGATCCGCAGACCGGCGGCCCGGCCTTCGCCATCCTCGATCCCGACGATCCGCTCGCCGCGTTCTTCCGCCATGGCGCACCAACGCCCGCGCAGGGGCCGCAGGCGCCGGCGCCCGATACCGCGCCGCGTACGGTGTCCGGCAGCGGCTCGGGCTTCATCGTCAGCGCCGACGGCCTGATCGTCACGTCCGCCCATGTGGTCGACGAGGCGACCGACGTGACCGTGCGGCTCGTCGACCGCCGCGAATTCAAGGCGGCGGTGCTGGCCGTCGATCCGCAAAGCGATGTGGCCATGCTGCGCGTCGACGCGCGGAAGCTGCCGTTCGTGCGCCTCGGCGATTCGTCGAAAGTCCGCGCGGGCGAACCGGTGATGACGATCGGCGCGCCGGACGGGTCGGGCAACACGGTTACGGCCGGCATCGTCAGCGCGACGTCGCGCCGGCTGCCGGACGGCAGCGCATTCCCGTTCTTCGAGACCGACATCGCGCCGAACCCGGACAACTCGGGCGGCCCCGTGTTCAATCGCGCGGGCGACGTGATCGGTATCGCGGTGCAGGTCTATACGGGCGCCGACCGCTACGCGAGCACGACCTTCGCGATCCCGATCGCATTCGCGGCGAAGGTGCGCGCCCAGTTGCGCGCGCAACGGCAGGCGCAGCAGCCTCAGGCGCCGGCGCCGGGCGCACCGTCCGCCAATGCGTTGGGCATCGACGTGCAGGACGTCGGCGTCGGTCTGGCCGCGGCGTTCGGGCTGCCGCGTCCGGCGGGCGCGCTCGTCAACGGCGTCGAGCCCGGCTCGCCGGCCGCCGCGGCCGGCCTGAAGCCCGGCGACGTGATCGTGAAGATGGGCGATACGGCCATCGGTCGCTCGGCCGAACTGAACGACCTGGCCGCCGCGCTGCCGCCCGGCGGGAAGGCGCCGCTGCGCGTGATCCGCAACCGTGCGCCGATGACGCTGACGATCGCCGGCGCCGACGACGTGGGCGGCGGCACGGCGGCGACGGTCGGCATGGTCGCGCCGAAGGCCGCCGCGCGGCCGGGGCCGGGTACCGGCGGCGCAGACGAAAGCGGCGACCACGGCGATCGTCTCGGGCTGACGATGCACGCGTTGAGCGACGACGAGCGCCGTTCGACGGGGCTCGCGGTCGGGATGATGGTGGACGCGGTGCACGGCCCGGCCGCGCGCGCAGGCATCCAGCCGGGCGACGTCGTGCTGGAGCTCAACGACACGCTGCTCGAGACGCCGGACGACGTGCAGACGCTCGAAGCGAACGGCGGCAGCGTGATCGCCGTGCTGATCCAGCGCAACAACGCGCGGAAGTTCGTCTCGGTGCGCACGCGTTAGTGAGGGCGTTGACGCGGGCGCCGTCGTCCACCTAACATCGTCCGCTATCGCTGGCGGTCCGCCACGCATTCAGGAGCCATTCGGCATGAAAACGGCGTACTTCATCGTAGTAATCCACAGGCGCAAGGTCCGGTAGCGGCACCGCGCCGGCATCCATGCGCCCCCGACTCGTTCGGGGGCTTTTTTTTGTGTTGCGCGCGGCCATGCGGCCCGTGCGCGGGAGGGCATCCGCTTGCCATCGAACCTGTCGACCGCTTCCGACCCGGCGTCGCCGCGGCATGCGACGTTGATCCTGCTGTGCGCGTTGTCGGTGCTGCCGCTGAGCCTGTTCCTGCCGTCGCTGCCGACGATCGTGCGCGACCTGCATACCGACTATGCGGTCGTCGCGCTGTCGCTCGGCGGGTATGCGGCGGTGGCCGCGTCGCTCGAATGCGTGACGGGGCCGCTGTCCGACCGGTTCGGGCGGCGTCCGGTCGTGCTGACGAGCGTTGCGATATTCACGCTCGGTTCGCTCGGCTGCGCGATGGCGACCGATATCCGCGTGTTTCTCGGCTGCCGGCTGATGCAGGCGGCGATCACGTCGGTTTATCCGGTGTCGATGGCGGTGATCCGCGACGCCGGCGGCGGCGCGCGCGCGGCGAGCCGGATCGGCTATGCGGCGATGGCCGCCGCGTTCGCGCCGATGCTCGGCCCGACACTCGGCGGCGCGCTCGACCAGACGGTCGGCTGGCGTGCAAGCTTCTGGCTGCTGGCCGCAGTCGGCATCGCGCTGTTCGGCTGGTGCGCGCTCGATCTCGTCGAAACCCATACGAATCGGTCGTCGAGCTTCGGGCAGCAGTTTCGCGCGTATCCGGCGCTGCTGCGTGCGCGCCGTTTCTGGGCCTATGCGCTGTGCATGGCGTTTTCGACGGGCGCGTTCCATGCGTTTCTGGCCGGCGCGCCGCTCGCCGCGAAAACGCTGTTCGGCATCGCGCCGACGGAGATCGGCTTCTACATGGGGACGATCACGGCCGGGTTCGTGTGCGGCAGCTTCGTGGCCGCGCGGGTCGCGCGCCGCCATGCGCCGGCCACGACGATCCTGTGCGGGCGGATCGTGGCGTGTGCGGGCCCGCTGATCGGCCTCGTGTTCGTGTTCGGCGGCGCGACGCACGCGCTTGCGTGGTTCGGGCCGTGCGTGCTGGTCGGCATCGGCAATGGACTGAGCAATCCCGCCGCCCATGCGGGCGCGGTGTCGGTGCGGCCGGAACTGGCGGGCAGCGCGTCGGGGCTGGCCGGCGCGATGACGATCGGCGGCGGCGCCGCGCTGTCGTCGCTGACGGGCGCGCTGTTGACCTCCGCCAATGCGGGCTACCTGCCGCTCGCGACGATGCTGCTGTCGGCGACGGTCGCGCTGGCGGCCGCCGTGTGCGTGCGGGCGTTCGACGCGCAGGACGCCGGGCGGTGAGCGCGGGTGCGCCCCGGTACCGGCGCGCGGCCGAATGACGGACAATCCGCCGCATGCCGGGAGACGATGCACGATCCGCGCGCCGCGTCTCCCGACGAGCACGAAGGGCGACTGGACGAGGATGCGATGAGCGACTTTTCTGATTTCCAGCGAGACATTGCCGATGCCGCGAGGGCGACCTTCAGGGCGCTGCGGGCGTTGCACCCGGACGAGCATTTCTACGCGTTTGCGTTGTACACCGACAGCGGCGCGATGACGGTCGCGCCGGCAGCCAATTCGCTCGAAGGGCTGCGCCGGATCTGCGCGCGGCAGGCGGTGGCGGACGACGATCCGCGGTTCGTGTGGGGCGTTTCCGAATGGGCGTACGCGGCGGCCGAGGCGTCGCCGTTCAACGCGATCTGCGGCAGGCTGGCCGACGAAGTGCTGAGCCCGCAGTTCGTCCGGTCGCGATTCGCCGAATTTTCGCGGCAACTGCACGCCGACATGATCGAGGCGTTACGTTTGCTTGATCGCGACGGCGTATTCGGCACGGGCGACGACCGGGCGGCCGTCACGCTGTTCGTGTCGATCGGCGACGACGACGCAGCCGAGGCGCTGGAAAACGCTTCGGCGAAAGCGCTGAATCCGCCGGCCGTCGCCGACGCGTTCCTGCGTCGCTACGACTGACCGGCATCGAGGTATCGCGGGGCGGCCCGGGCAGGCAGCCGCCCCCGCAAACGCCGTCAAGGCTTCGCGCCGACCACGAATTCGAACGTCGCGATGCCGTCGACGCCGCCCGTCACGCGGTCGCCCGGCTGCAGCGCGCCGACGCCGGCCGGCGTGCCGGTGAAGATCAGGTCGCCGGCCTTCAGCTCGACCGAGCGCGACACGTACGCGATGACGTCGGGCACGGCCCAGATCATGTCGGCGAGGTCGCCTTGCTGGCGCGTGTCGCCGTTGACCGCGAGCCAGATGCGGCCGGCGGCCGGATGGCCGGTGGCCGTCGCCGCGCGCAGTGCGGTCACGGGGCCCGATGCATCGAATCCCTTTGCCCAGTCCCACGGGCGGCTCAGCTTCTTCGCTTCGGCCTGCAGGTCGCGGCGCGTGAGATCGACGCCGACGCCGTAGCCCCACACGTGCGACAGTGCGTCGGCCGGGTCGATCGAGCGGCCGTCCTTGCCGATCGCGACGACCAGCTCGATTTCGTGATGGAGATCGTTCGTCAGCGGCGGATAGGCGACCGTGCCGCTGGCCGGGACGATCGCGTCGGCCGGCTTCGTGAAGAAGAACGGCGGCTCGCGGTCGGGGTCGGCGCCCATTTCACGGGCGTGGTCGGCGTAATTGCGGCCGACGCAGAATACGCGGCGTACCGGAAAGCGCGCGGACGACTGGTCGACTTCGACTGAAGGACGCTCGGCGGCGTCGATGACATAGGCGGACATCGGATGGCCCTCGTTCGGTAGGAAGACGGATGGCCGGCGCACCGCGCCGGCATGCGTGCAACGATACCCGACGCGCGTGCGCCCGGATGCGACGCAACTGCGTTTTACCGGGACAAAACTACGCGTCGGCGGCGGCCGGCGGATCGTCGCCGTCGGGCAACGCGGCGTTCGCGTCGCGATAGGCCTTCGGCGAGACGCCGACCCGCGCGCGGAAGCGCCGCGCGAAATACCCTTCGTCGCGGAAGCCGACCGAGCGCGCGATGTCCGCGATGCGCCGGCTGGTATGGGCCAACAGCGACTGCGCCAGCGCGATGCGGCGCTCGGTCACGAGATCGGTGAAGGTGCTGCCGGTTTCCTTGCGGACCAGGTGCGCGAGGTAGTTCGGCGAGAGGAACGCGGCTTCGGCGGTCGCGGCGAGCGTCAGGTCCTCGCGGGTCAGGTTCGCACGCACGTGGCGCAGCACGCGGGCCAGCGCGTCGCGCCGGCCGGCGCGCTGGGCGCCGCGCTGCGCGAGTTTGTCGAGCGCGCCCGCGTACTGCGTGCAGACGAGCCCGATCAGTTGCAGCAGGTAGCCGCGCAGCAACGTGGTCGAGCCGAAGGTGCGCACGCGATCGGCGTCGAGCATGCACAGCGCGAGGCGGCGCGCTTCGTCGTACGTGTCGCCGGTCAGGATGAAATCGAGGTGCTCCTGGAAGCGGAACGGCGTCAGCTCGGGGAAGCGGTGCGCGGGCACGTCCTCGAGGTCGAGCGGATCGACGTCGAGATCGGCGCGCAGGAACGCCTGGCTGAAGTTGATCACGATGAAGTGCGCGCCTTCCGGATGCGGAATCAGGTGCTCGCGGTGCGGCAGCACGAACGCGAGCGCGCCGCGCGGAAACGGCCGCGTGACGCCGCCGATGCGCTGCTCGGTGTCGCCGCCGAGGTTGAACTGGATTTGGAAATACGCGTGCCGGTGCGGCTCGGTGATCGCCTGACGCGACGCCTGGTCGCGGATGTAGAAATCGAGCCGGTCGCTGCGTTCGGGCATCCCGTACAGGCGCGGCGGGGCGGTGGAGGGCATGAAGGATTCTGCTGTTCGTGACGCGGATGAGCCGCGATGGTACAGCGAACCGGGCGCGACGGGGACGGGCGTTTGCGCGGTCAGCCCGCCACGAGCGGCGCGATCCGGCGCCGCAGCTCGGGCACGACCTCGGCGTCGAACCACGGATGGTGCTTGAACCATGCCTGGTTGCGCGGCGACGGATGCGGCAGCGGCAGGATCGCGGGGCCGTAGTCGCGCCACGCGTGGACGGTGTCGGTCAGCGTCGCCTTGCGCGTGCCGCGCAGGAAATGCCGCTGCGCGTACTGGCCGATCAGCAGCGTGAGCCGGATCGACGGCAGTTCGGCCACCAGCCGATCGATCCACAATTGCGCGCATTCGGGGCGCGGCGGGTTGTCGCCGCTCGCGCCGCGGCCCGGGTAGCAGAAGCCCATCGGCACGATCGCGAAGCGCGTCTCGTCGTAGAACGCGTCGGGCTCGACGCCGAGCCAGTCGCGCAGCCGCTTGCCGCTCGCGTCGTCCCACGGGATGCCGCTCGCATGCACGCGTGCGCCCGGCGCCTGCCCGACGATCAGGATGCGCGCGTCGCGATGGGCGCGCACGACCGGGCGCGGGCCGAGCGGCAGGTCGTTTTCGCATGCACGGCACGCGCGGATTTCGGTGAGCAGCACGTCGAGCGGCGCGCGCGTTCGTTTCGGCATCGGTTCGGAGCGGGGACGGAGTGGCGAGGCGCTGTCGTACGAGCGACACGAGCAGCACGCGCGGGCAGCGGCCGGGCGCCCTGGCCCGGCAGCGCACGCCGGCTGCACCGCGCGGCGCGCGTCACGCCTGCGACAGGCCCGCCGCGCCGCCTTCGGCGACCGCAGCATCATACAACGCGGTCTGCGCGATCGCCGCGGCGATGCCGGCGTCGTCGTGCGTGCCGTCGAGCATGCCCCAGCGCCGGTATTGCGACAGGAACCACCGGCCCTCGCGCGGATCGGGCCGGTTCACCGCGCCGCCGTCGTGGAAGCGGATCGGCAGCGGCGGCGTGGCGAACGGCCCCGCGCCGTAGTCGCCGAGCAGGCGCGGCGCGATCAGCCGGGCCGGCACGCCGAGCGCGTCGGGCGACGCGAGCCAGTCGGCCGCCTCGCGGCGGTGCGCGGCGCTGTCGAGCCATGCGCATGCATCGACGAGCGTGCGGATCAGCGCGCGGGCGCTGGCCGGATACAGCGCGACGAAATCGCGCCGGGTCGCGAGCACCTTCTCCGGATGATCGGGCCAGATCTCGCTCGTGACGGCGACGGTCCGGCCCGCGCCGCATGCTTCGGCGACCGCATGCCACGGTTCGCCCGCGCAGAACCCGTCGAGCTCGCCGCCCGCGAGCGCGGCGACCATCTCGGGCGGCGGAATCACGACGCTGCGCACGTCGCGCAGCGGATCGACGCCGTGCGACGCGAGCCACGCGTTCAGCCACATCGCGTGCGTGCCGGTCGGGAAGGTCTGCGCGAGCAGCGGCTTGCGGCCGAGCGTCGCGAAGGCGGCGCGCACGCTGCCGGTTTGGCGGTACGCGTCGGCGAGGCCGCGCGACAACGTGATCGCCTGGCCGTTGCGGTTCAGCACCATCAGCGCGGCCATGTCGGCCTGCGGGCCGCCGATGCCGAGCTGCAGCCCGCAGACGAGCCCGTACAGCGCATGCGCGGCGTCGAGCTCGCCGCTGAGCAGCTTGTCGCGCACGGCCGCCCACGACGGCTGGCGGCTCGGTTCGAGCGTGAGGCCGTGGCGCGCGCCGAGGTTCAGGCGCTGCGCGACGATCAGCGGGGCCGCGTCGCTGAGCGCGACGAAGCCGAGGCGAAGATGCGCGCGTTCCGGCGCGGCGGGAGGAGATGTATTCATTGCACTCATGACTGGGGTGACGCGTCGAGCAGTTGTCGCGCGACGTCGACGATGCGCAGGCCCTGATCCATCGCACGCTTGCGCAGCGCCGCATACGCGTCGTGTTCGGACAGCTTGCGCCGGTCCATCAGCACGCGTTTGGCGCGATCGATCAGCTTGCGCTCCGCGAGTTCGCGCTCGACGTCGGCCAGCCGGCGGCGCAGCGCATCGTCGTGCGAGAAGCGCGCGAGCGCGACTTCGAGAATCGGCGCGAGGCGCTCGGCCGACAGTCCTTCGACGAGATACGCACTGACGCCCGCGCCGACCGCCGTGCGGATCAGTTCCTGATCGGCGTCGTGACTGAACATCAGCACGGGGCGCGGCGCGGTCGCATGCATGACCGCGAGCTGCTCGAGCGTGTCGCGCGACGGCGAATCGGTATCGATGATCACGACGTCGGGGCGTTGCTCCTCGACGGCCGCCGGCAGGCGCGCGGGCGTCGCGACGTCGTTCAGCATCTCGTAGCCGAGGCGCGCGAGCGCGTCGCCGAGTTCGCCGATCGGCTTGTCGGTATCGGTGACGAGCAGCACGCGCAGGCGGGCGGGCAGGGCAGACGAACTCATGAGGCGGGCAACAGGGGCAGTGACGCGTCGGTGCAAGGGGCGAACGAGGGATTCGGGCCGCACGCGCGGCCGATGGCGAAGGAAACGGGGAGCGGCCGAAGCCGCGCGATGCCGCGCACGTCAGGCGGCCCGCGCAAGCGCCGCGCCGGTTGCCGCGTCCGCGCCCTGGGCGGCCGCTGCGCCGATCGCGCCGCCGACGAGGATCACGGCCGGGCTGCCGAGCCGCGCGGCTTCGACGCCGCCCGCGAGCGTGCCGAGCGTGCCGGTCCAGCGGCGCTCGTCCGGCGTGCCGGCCCATTGCACGGCCGCCGCCGGCGTCGACGCCGGGAGCGCGGCGAGCAGGCCCGCCGCGATGCGGTCGACGCGGCTCATCCCCATGTAGATCGCGAGCGTGGTGCCGGTCGCCGCGAGCCGTGCCCAGTCGGGTTCGCCGTGGTCCTGGCGGTGCGCGGTGACGAACGTGACGCCCTGGCAGTGCTCGCGGTGCGTGAGCGAGATGCCGAGGCTCGCGGCGGCGGCGAATCCCGACGAGATGCCGTTGACGATCTCCACGGGAATCGCGGCCGCGCGCAGCGTCGCGAGTTCTTCGCCGGCACGCCCGAACAGCAGCGCGTCGCCGCCTTTCACGCGCACCACGTGCGCGCCGCGCAGTGCGTGGCGGCGCATCAGCTTCTCGATGAATGCCTGCGGCGTGGAGCGGCAGCCGCCGCGCTTGCCGACGCGGATCACGCGCGCCTGCGGCGCGAGTTCGACGATGCCGGGCGCGACGAGATCGTCGAGCAGCAGCACGTCGGCGGCGGCCAGCGCTTTCACCGCCTTCAGCGTGAGGAGATCGGGATCGCCGGGGCCGGCGCCCAGCAGCGTGACTTTGCCTGTCGTCATGTCGTGTTCCTGTGCCGCATCGCATCCATGCGGCGGTCTGATAGTGCGTTGCTGCGCGGCGGCGGCGGGCGGTCGAAACGCACCGGCATCCGGCCGTGGCCGAGCACGGGGGACGCCGTTGTCCTGGAGGCTCGCCGTGAAGCGCGAGCAGGGTGTTGCGGGGACTGCCCACCGGCGCCGTTGCCGGTGTGATGCATGGGGTTCAGCAATATCCGGGCCAACCCGTCCGTTGCGCGGGCATCGTGTGCCGCGACGCACCGCGCGATGCCCGCGCGCTTGCAGGCCGCTTGCCGTGCGCGCGGCCGTCGCGATGCCGTATCGGCGTGCATCGCGCCCCATCGGCGCGCACCGCAATGTCGCACGGCGACAGTGCTGCAGCGCACCACATCTGTGCCTCTCTGCATCGCGACGCATCGCGCGCCGCGTGCCGGAGCGTCGCGCATGTTGGCCGGCGCGCCTTGTGCGGCGGGGCTGCCCGCGCGATTCGGGCCGATATGGCACGGCGTTTGCATAAGCTGGTTCGAGCGGATCAACGACGATTCGCCCGCAGTACCGATCAACAGAAGCGCCCGGCAACGGGCTTCATGGGCAACGGCGTCCTACGCATCGGGTCTCTCGACGAGACCGGGTGCGCAGGACGCCGTTTTTCGTTTGGCGGATGACATGACCGACAAAGCTACCCGTATCGATCTCTTCAGCCTCCGCACCGCGCCGATGCGCGCGTTCCATCTGACGTGGATGGCGTTCTTCGTATGCTTCTTCGCATGGTTCGCGTGCGCGCCGCTGATGCCGCTGATCGCGCGCGAATTCCATCTCACGGCGGCGCAAGTCGCGAACATCAACATCGCCGCGGTGGCCGCGACGATCGCGGTGCGGTTGCTGGTCGGCCCGATGTGCGACCGCTTCGGCCCGCGCCGCGTGTATGCCGGGCTCCTGCTGCTCGGCGCGATCCCCGTGTTCGCCGTGTCGTTCACGCACGATTACCTGTGGTTCCTGATCTGTCGGCTCGGCATCGGCGCGATCGGCGCGGGCTTCGTGATCACGCAGTACCACACGTCGGTGATGTTCGCGCCGAACGTGGTCGGCACCGCGAACGCGACGACGGCCGGCTGGGGCAATGCCGGCGCCGGCGCGACGCAGGCGCTGATGCCGCTGCTCGTCGCCGCCGGCCTGATGCTCGGCTTCGGCGAAGGCGCGTCGTGGCGCATCGCGCTGATCGTGCCGGGCGTGGCGATGCTCGCGATGGCGTGGGCGTACTGGCGCTTCACGCAGGACTGCCCGCAGGGCGATTTCGTCGCGCTGCGCAAGCAGGGCGTAACGGTCGACAGCGGCAAGAAGGGCGGCTGGGCGAGCTTCTTCGCCGCCTGCGGCAACTACCGCGTGTGGATGCTGTTCGTCACGTACGGCGCCTGCTTCGGCGTCGAGGTGTTCATTCACAACATCGCCGCGCTGTACTACGTCGATCACTTCAAGCTGTCGCTGAAGGATGCCGGCTTCGCGGTCGGCCTGTTCGGTCTGCTCGCGCTGTTCGCCCGCGCGCTCGGCGGCTGGCTGTCCGACAAGATCGCCGCGCGCCGCAGCCTCGACGTGCGCGCGATGCTGCTGTGCGCGCTCATAGTCGGCGAAGGGCTCGGACTGATCTGGTTCTCGCATGCGCAAGGCGTCGGCATCGCCCTCGTCGCGATGCTGACCTTCGGCCTCTTCACGCACATGGCGTGCGGCGCGACCTACGCGCTCGTGCCGTTCATCGACCGCAAGGCGCTCGGCGGCGTCGCGGGGATCGTCGGCGCGGGCGGCAACGTCGGCGCGGTCGCCGCGGCTTTCCTGCTGAAGGGCGTCGGCGACGTGCAGCACACGCTGAGCCTGCTCGGCCTCGCGGTCACCGCGACCGCATTGTGCGCGATGGCCGTGCGCTTCAGCGACGAACACAAGGCGCGCGAAGCCGAGCTGCGCGATCGCGCGCTGGCCGCCGCGAGCGCCGCGAACTGATCGACCGAAGGAACCGTCATCATGAAACTCATCGTCATCGGCCACGGCATGGTCGGCCACAAGCTCCTCGAATGCATCGCGGCGCAAGCCGGCACGGCAGGCACGCTGCAGGTCACCGTGCTCGGCGAGGAACCGCGCCCGGCCTACGATCGCGTGCACCTGTCGGAATTCTTCGCGGGCAAGTCGGCGGACGACCTGTCGCTCGTCGAACCCGGCTTCTTCGAGCGCCATCCGCAGTTCGACCTGCGCGTGAACGCGCAAGTCGCGTCGATCGACCGCGCCGCGCATACGGTCACGCTCGTATCGGGCGAAACGCTCGCGTACGACAAACTGGTGCTCGCCACGGGCTCGCGTCCGTTCGTGCCGCCGGTGCCGGGCCGCGATCGCGCGGGCTGCTTCGTGTACCGGACGATCGAGGATCTCGAAGCGATGCAGGCGTGCGGCGCGCACGCGAAGCGCGGCGTCGTGATCGGCGGCGGGCTGCTCGGCCTCGAATGCGCGAAGGCGCTGCGCGACATGGGGCTCGACACGCACGTGGTCGAATTCGCGCCGCGCCTGATGGCCGTGCAGGTCGACGACGGCGGCGGTCGGATGCTGCGCGCGAAGATCGAGGCGCTCGGCGTGACCGTGCATACCGGCAAGAACACGCTCGAAATCGTCGACGGCGACGAAGGCGCGCACCGGATGGCGTTCGCCGACGGCACGCATCTCGACACGGACATGATCGTGTTCTCGGCCGGCATCCGCGCGCGCGACGAACTGGCCCGCGCGTGCGGGCTCGAGATCGGCCCGCGCGGCGGCGTCGCGATCGACGACGCGTGCCGCACGAGCGACGCCGACATCTACGCGATCGGCGAATGCGCGGCCTGGAACGGCATGGTGTACGGCCTCGTCGCGCCCGGCTACGACATGGCGCGCGTGGTCGCGAAACGGCTCGGCGGCGAGGCCGACGCCGCGTTCGCGGGCGCCGACATGAGCACCAAGCTGAAGCTGATGGGCGTCGACGTCGCGAGCATTGGCGACGCGCACGGCACGACGGCCGGCAGCCGCACCTACCAGTACGCGGACGAGCGCCGTCAGGTCTACAAGAAGCTCGTGGTGTCCGACTGCGGCAAGTTCCTGCACGGCGCGGTGATGGTCGGCGATGCAGCCGAGTACGGCACGCTGCTGCAGATGATGTTGAACCGCATCGAGCTGCCCGAGCAGCCCGAATTCCTGATCCTGCCGTCGTCGGACGGCGCGGCGAAGCCGGCGATCGGCGTCGACGCGCTGCCGGAAGGTGCGCAGATCTGCTCGTGCAACAACGTGTCGAAGTCGCAGATCTGCGCGGCCGTGGCCGACGGCGCGACGAGCCTCGGCGCGCTGAAGACGTGCACGGGCGCCGGCACGTCGTGCGGCGGCTGCGTGCCGCTCGTCACGCAGATCATGAAGGCCGAGATGAAGAAGCAGGGCCTCGCGGTCAACAATCATCTGTGCGAGCACTTCGCGCATTCGCGGCAGGAGCTGTTCCACCTGATCCGCGTCGAGCGCATCACGACGTTCGACGAACTGCTGCGCAAGCACGGCCGCGGGCTCGGTTGCGACGTATGCAAGCCGGCCGTCGCGGGCATCCTCGCATCGTGCTTCAACGAGTTCGTGCTGAAGAAGGAGCACGCGGGGCTGCAGGATTCGAACGACTACTACCTCGCGAACATCCAGCGCGACGGCACGTATTCGGTGGTGCCGCGCATGCCGGGCGGCGAAGTCACGCCGGAAGGGCTGATCGCGGTCGGTCAGGTCGCGAAAAAATACGGCCTGTACACGAAGATCACGGGCGGTCAGCGCGTCGACCTGTTCGGCGCGCGCGTCGAGCAACTGCCGTCGATCTGGGAGGAACTGATCGCGGCCGGCTTCGAGTCGGGACACGCGTACGGCAAGGCGCTGCGCACCGTGAAATCGTGCGTCGGGTCGACGTGGTGCCGCTACGGCGTCGACGATTCGGTCGGCCTCGCGATCGATCTGGAGAATCGCTACAAGGGGCTGCGCGCGCCGCACAAGATCAAGTTCGGCGTGTCCGGCTGCACGCGCGAGTGCGCGGAAGCGCAGGGCAAGGACGTCGGCGTCATCGCGACCGAGAAGGGCTGGAACCTGTACGTGTGCGGCAACGGCGGGATGAAGCCGCGCCACGCGGAACTGCTCGCGTCCGATCTCGATCGCGCGACGCTGATCCGCTACATCGACCGCTTCCTGATGTTCTACGTGCGCACGGCCGACCGCCTGCAACGCACCAGCGTGTGGCGCGACAACCTCGAAGGCGGCCTCGACTACCTGATCGACGTCGTCGTGCACGACACGCTCTCGATCGCGGCCGAACTCGAAGCCGACATGCAGCACGTGATCGACACCTACGGGTGCGAATGGAAGCGGGCCGTCACCGATCCGGAAACGCGCAAGCGCTTCCGCCACTTCGTGAACAGCGACGCGCCGGACGCGACCATCGAATTCGTCGAGACGCGCGGCCAGATCCGGCCCGCGACGCCCGACGAGCGCGTGCGCGGCAAACCCGTGGCGATTCCGGTCGTCGCCGAACCGGCGACCGTCTGATCCTGACCGACATCAGCGTCTTTCTCAAGGAGCCCATCATGAACGATCGTCTTCCGCTGTCCTGGACCCGCGTGTGCCCGCTCGACGACATCGTGCCGAACACGGGCGTGTGCGCGCTCGTCAACGGCGAGCAGGTCGCGGTGTTTCACGTCTCGCATCCCGACGGCGGCGTGTTCGCGATCGACAACGTCGATCCGGTGTCGCAGGCCGCCGTGATGTCGCGCGGGCTGATCGGCAGCCTCGGCGAGCGCATCGTGGTCGCGTCGCCGCTGTACAAGCAGCACTTCGACCTGCGTACCGGCGAATGCCTGGAAGCGCCCGAGCAGTCGGTGAACGCGTATCCGTCGCGGGTCGAGGACGGCTACGTGTGGATCGCGGCCTGAGCGCCCCGGAGCACGCATGACCGCCACCCCCGTCAAGAGCGTGTGCCCGTACTGCGGCGTCGGCTGCGGGATGGTGCTGCACGTCGAGGAGGGCGAAGTCGTCAAGGTGTCCGGCGACGCCGACCATCCGACCAACTTCGGGCGGCTGTGCACGAAGGGTTCGTCGGCGCACGTCGCGCTGCGTCGCTCGGGGCGGCTCGACCGCGCGTTCGTGCGGCGCGCGCGCGAGGACGACCTCGTGCCGCTGCCGGTGCGCGACGCGATCGCCGAGACTGCACGGCGGCTGCGCGCGGTGCTCGATACGCACGGGCCCGACGCGCTGTCGTTCTACGTGTCGGGGCAGATGTCGATCGAGGCGCAATACCTCGTGAACAAGCTCGCGAAGGGCTTCGTCGGCACCAACAACATCGAGTCGAACTCGCGCCTGTGCATGGCGAGCGCGAGCACCGGCTACAAGCAGTCGCTCGGCGCGGACGGCCCGCCCGGGTCGTACCAGGATTTCGACCGCGCGAACCTGTTCTTCGTGATCGGCGCGAACATGGCCGACTGTCATCCGATCCTGTTCCTGCGGATGATGGATCGCGTGAAGGCCGGCGCGAAGCTGATCGTGGTCGACCCGCGGCGCACCGCGACCGCCGACAAGGCCGACCTGTTCCTGCAGATCCGGCCGGGCACCGATCTCGCGCTGACCAACGGGCTGCTGCATCTGCTGCATGCGAACGGCCGCACCGACGCCGCGTTCATCGCTGCCTGCACCGAAGGCTGGGACGCGATGCCCGCGTTCCTCGCCGACTACCCGCCCGAGCGCGTCGCCGAGATCACGGGGCTGGCCGAAGCCGACATTCGCACGGCCGCGCAATGGATCGGCGACGCGCAGGAATGGACGAGCTGCTGGACGATGGGGCTCAACCAGAGCACGCACGGCGTGTGGAACACCAACGCGATCTGCAACCTGCATCTCGCGACCGGCAAGATCTGCCGCCCGGGCAGCGGGCCGTTCTCGCTGACCGGCCAGCCGAACGCGATGGGCGGGCGCGAGATGGGCTACATGGGGCCGGGGTTGCCCGGCCAGCGCTCGGTGGCATCCGACGACGATCGCCGCTTCGTCGAGAACCTGTGGCGCGTGCCGGCCGGCACGCTGCGCAAGGACACGGGCAAGGGCACGGTCGACCTGTTCGCGCGGATGGCGGCCGGCGACGTCAAGGCATGCTGGATCGTCTGCACGAACCCGGTCGCGACCGTGCCGAACCGGCGCAACGTGATCGCCGGGCTGCAGGCGGCGGAGCTCGTGATCGCGCAGGACGCGTTCCTCGACACCGAGACCAACCGCTACGCGGACATCCTGCTGCCCGGCGCGCTGTGGGCCGAAGGCGACGGCGTGATGATCAACTCCGAGCGCAACATGACGCTGATGCGCGCGGCGGTCGCGCCGCCCGGCGACGCGCTGCCCGACTGGCGCATCGTCGCGGAAGTCGCCCGCGCGATGGGTTTCGGCGATGCGTTCGACTATGCGTCGGCGGCCGACGTGTTCGACGAGATCGTCCGTTTCTCGAATCCGGCGACCGGCTACGACCTGCGCGGCGCGAGCCACGCGGCGCTGCGCGATGGGCCCGTGCAGTGGCCCGTCGCACCGGGCGCCGCGCGCGAGCGGCATCCGATCCGCTACCTGAACGACGGCGTGAGCCAGCCGCTACGCACGGCGGCCGACGGCAGCGAAGCGCCGCGCATCGCGTTCCCGACGCCGTCGGGCAAGGCGCGCTTCTTCGCGCGGCCGCACGTCGATCCGGCCGAGCTGCCCGACGACACGTTCCCGATCGTGCTGAACACCGGGCGGCTGCAGCATCAGTGGCACACGATGACGAAGACGGGCAAGGTCGCGATGCTGAACAAGCTCAACCCGCGCCCGTTCGTCGAACTGCACCCGGACGATGCCGGCGCGCTCGGCATCGCCGCGAAGGACAGCGTCGAGATCCGTTCGGCGCGGGGCCGCGCGGTGCTGCCGGCCGTCGTGACCGAGCGCGTGCGGCGCGGCAACTGCTTCGCGCCGATGCACTGGAACGACGTATACGGCGACGACCTGTGCATCAACGCGGTGACGAACGACGCGATCGACCCGGAATCGCAGCAGCCCGAACTGAAATACTGCGCGGTCGCGCTGCGGCGCGTCGAGGCCGACGCGTTCGCGTCCGCCGCCGACGACACCGCGCAACCCGATACATGCGCCGACGACGCGCGGCCCGCGCCGGCGATGGCGCAGGCCGCGGCTTCACAGGAATCCGACATGGCAGACATCGACACTTTCGCGGCCGCGCTCGGCGTCGCCGATCTCGCGCCGCCGCCGCTGACCGACGCGGAGCGCCTGTACGTGGCCGGCCTCGTCAGCGGGCTGAAGGCGAGCGCCGGCCGGCGCGAAGGCGGCGTGCCGGTGCTGCCGGCCGGCGCGCCGCTCGCGCCGCCGGTGCGGCTGTGGCTCGACGGGATGCTCGCGGGCCTGTTCAGCCGCTCGCTGCCCGCCGGTGCGCAGAGCGCCGCGGCGCCCGCGCTGCCGGCGGACGCCGCCGCGTCCGGCGGCGTGCGCATCGTGCGCCCGCGCCCGAAGGTCACGCTGCTGTGGGCATCGCAGACCGGCAACATCGAATCGTTGACCGAGGATTACGCGACGAAGCTGATGAACGCGGGCTTCGAGATCCGCACCGCGTGCATGTCCGACTACCCGGTCACGTCGCTGGCCGGTGCGCAATACGTACTGCTGATGACCAGCACGTTCGGCGACGGCGATGCGCCCGACAACGGCAGCGAGTTCTGGGACGCGCTGCAGGCCGGCAGCGCCGCGCGCCTCGACGGCGTGCATTTCGCGGTGCTCGCGTTCGGCGACCGCAACTACGACCGGTTCTGCGGCCACGGCCGCCGGCTCGACGCGCGGCTCGCGGAGCTCGGTGCGGTGCGCCTGTGCGCGCGCGTCGATTGCGACGTCGAATTCCAGCACGATGCCGACCGGTGGCTCGAACGCGTCGTCGCGCGGATCAAGGAGGCCGATGCCGCGTTGCACGCGGTGCCGTCCGGCGCGATGAGCCCGTCGGGGCTGCTGCCGACGAAGGCGCATCCGGCGCCGTCGAAGCTCGTTGCGAACCTGCGGCTGAACCGGCCGGGCGCCGCGAAGGACACGCGCTACGTGTCGCTGTCGACCCAGGGCGCGAACCTCGAATACGAAACCGGCGACGCGCTCGGCGTATGGCCCACCAACTGTCCGGAACTGGTCGAGGAATTGCTGTCCGTCACCGCGCTGAAGGCCGATGCGCCCGTGTCGGTGGCGGGCATCGGCGATATCCGGCTCGGCGATGCGCTCGCGCGCCACTTCGACATCACGCGCCCGCATCCGGACACGCTGGCCTTCATCGCGTCGCGCAGCGCGAACGGCGCGCTGAAGTCGCTGCTCGGCGACGATCGCAAGGCCGACCTCAAGCAATGGCTGTGGGGGCAGCAACTGGCGGACGTGCTGCACGAATACCCGGTCGAGCTGTCGGCGGCGGAGCTGGTCGGCATGCTCAAGCGCATGCAGCCGCGCCTCTATTCGATCGCGTCGAGTCCGAGCGCGCACGAGGGCGAGATTCACCTGACCGTGTCGGCCGTGCGCTATCACAACGGCCGGCGCGCGCGCAAAGGCGTCGCGTCGACGTTCCTCGCCGATCGCGCGGACGACGGCCGCGTGCCCGTGTTCGTGCAGAAGTCCGCACATTTCCGGCCGCCGGTGAACGGCGACGTGCCGATCGTGATGGTCGGCCCGGGCACCGGCGTCGCGCCGTTCCGCGGCTTCCTGCACGAGCGGCGGGCGCGCGGCGCGCGCGGGCGCAACTGGCTGTTCTTCGGCGAGCAGCACGCGCAGACCGACTTCTACTACGGCGACGAGCTGGGCGCGATGCACGACAGCGGGTTCCTCACGCGGCTCGATCTCGCGTTCTCGCGCGACCAGGCCGACAAGATCTACGTGCAGGACCGGATGCGCGAGCACGGCGCCGAGCTGTTCGCGTGGCTGGAGGAAGGCGCGCACTTCTACGTGTGCGGCGACGCCGCGCGGATGGCCAAGGACGTCGATACGGCGCTCAAGGCGGTCGTCGCCGAGCACGGCGGCATGTCGGACGAAGCCGCGAACGACTACGTCGCGCGGCTTTCGAAGGCGCGGCGCTATATGCGGGACGTGTATTGAACACGGGCAGGGCGGCTTGATGCCGCCGCGCCTGCACGCGGGTTCCACGCGGCGGCCGGCCGGTCGCCGGCCGCCGGCGGTCCGAACCGTCGAGGCGGGCCGTCGATGCCGAACGCCGCGCGTCGCGTGGCTGGCGGCTGGCGGGGCGCCTCTGCGTGACCCGCCTGCCGCAGCCGGTTTGCATTACTGCTGGCGATCCCACGCATGCGCCTGCTCGGCGCGGACGAACTCCTCCGCCGACTGCGGCAGCAGGTTGCGGAACGCGCCGCCGTCACTGTCGATCACGTCGACCATCTTCGCGATCATTTCCTCCGGGTCGTGCTGTTCGAGCGGAAAGGTGAGCTTGTCCGGCGTCACCGTATGCACGGCCGGATCGTGCCAGCGCTTCGTCGTTTCCATCATCCGGTCGTTGAAACCCGTGCGGTACGGGCCCGGGTTCACGACCGCGACGCGGATGCCGTGCGGCGCCAGTTCGGCATGCATCGCCTCGGCGATCGATTCGACCGCGTGTTTCGACGCACAGTACGCACCCGTGAACGGACCGGTGATCAACCCGGCAATCGACGACACGAACACGATCTTGCCGTGCCGGCGCGCGAGCATCCCTCGCGCGACCTGTTGCGTGAGCTCGAGCGGCCCGAGCACGTTCACGTCGAACAGTTCGCGCACGATCTCGATCGGCAGGTCGACGAGCGCGCCGGCTTCGCCGACGCCCGCGTTGTTGACGAGCACGTCGATGTCGAGATCGGCCGCGCGGGCGCGGTCGTATGCGGACGTGACGTCGAGCTTGACGACGCGCAGCGCGGCGCCGCGTTGCGCAGCGGCGCTCGTCACGACGTCGATCTCGGCGGCGGCGCGGACGCCGGCCGTCACGTCGTGGCCGCGCTCGGCGAGCCGTAGCGCGACTTCGAGGCCGAATCCCGACCCCGCGCCGGTGATGAGGATGCGTTTGCGTGCCATGTGCTTACTCCTTGAGGTTGAGTGATGCCAGGAAATGATCGCTGCAGGCTCGCGCGATCGCTTCGTCTTGTTCGACGCTGCCGCCCGACACGCCGACTGCGCCGACGCAGCGCCAGTCGCCGTCGATGAGCGGCTCGCCGCCGCCGAACGTGACGAGCCCGCCGTGACTGTGCTCGATGCCGCGCAACGGCCCATCCACGCCGGACATCGCGCCCAGCGACGCGGTCGACGCGCGAAAGCGGATCGCCGTCAGCGCCTTGCGCTGCGCGAGGTCGATCGCGCCGAGAAAACAGTCGTCGGTGCGCGCGAATGCGAGCAGGTTGGCGCCGGCGTCGACGACGGCGATCGCGACGCCGGCCACCTGCAGCGACGCGGCATGGGCGAGCGCCGCGTCGATCGTGCGGCGGGCGGCGGCGAGGGGCAGGGCGGCGATGAGCGGGTTCATGCGAGGCTCCGATGGGGACGACAGCGCCAGTGTAGGCAGCGACGGTATATGGCAGAATCCGTATTCCGATCGAAGCAGTTTCAAGTTTTTCTAATGATGGACAGACGATGAGCCGACGCGATCCAATGGCTGGGCTGCACGTGTTCATGACCGTCGCGACGGCCGGCAACTTCACGCGCGCCGCCGCCGCGCTGGGCCTGACGCCGGCTGCCGTCAGCCTCGCGATCGGGCAGCTCGAGGGCGAGCTGAACGTGAAGCTGTTCAACCGGAGCACGCGCGGCGTGAGCCTCACGGAAGCCGGTCAGCGCTACCGGCAGCAGACCGAGCCTGCGTACCGTCAGGTCGTGCACGCTCGCGACGAACTGAAGGACGCGCGCAGCGAGCCGAACGGGCTGTTGCGCGTGACCGCGCTGCCGCTCGCACGCTTGCGCGTGATCGCGCCGGTGCTCGCCACGTTCCGCGAACGCTATCCGAAAGTCCGGCTCGAAATTCGCTACGAGAACGAACTCGTCGACATCGCAAAGGACGGCTTCGACGCGGGGATCCGCCTGGCCGACCGGCTGCAGCCGGGCATGATCGGCGTGCGGATCGCGCCTGCGTTGACGTGTGCGCTGGTCGCGTCGCCCGCTTATCTGGCGCGCTACGGTGTGCCGGCGTCGATCGCGCAGCTCGAGCATCATGCGTGCGTTCGTTTCCGTTTCTCGGAAAGCGGCCGTTTGCATAAATGGCTGCTGCGCGACGGGCAACGCGACGTCGATCTCGATCCGGACGGCGTGTTCGTGACGAACGACGACGATGCGGTGATCGATGCGGCGCGCGCGGGCGTCGGCATTGCGTTCGCGTTCATGCGCGAGCGGATCGAGCAGGACCTGCGCGACGGCACGCTCGTCGAGGTGCTGCCCGGTGCATGCCGCACGTTGCCGCCGATGTGGTTGTATTACGTGAATCGCAAGCACGTGCCGGCCAAGCTGCGCGCGTTCATCGACGTTCTGCGCGAGCGCGCGGCCGGCGATGCGGCGTAATCGCATCGGCGCGGCTCGCTGCAGCGATCGATCCGGCGGTGCATGATGGCGGCTCCAGCCACGAAGCCATGGAGTCGCGCAATGACCGTATTCCCGCATGTTCCGATTCGGACGCTCGTGATTGCCGCCGCGTTGGCGGCCGTCGCGCTTTCCGGCGCACCGGCCATCGGCCAGACGTCGACGGTGCCGGCCGGTTCGGCGGTCGCGACGCCCGACAACGCGGTCCTGCTGACCGTCTTTCTGAAGCACGACGAATCGCGCCCGCTCGCGGAGCTGAATGCGCAGCTCGCGAAGCAGGGGTTCTACAAGGCGTTTCCGCCGCCGGGCGTCGAGGTGGTGAGCTGGACCGTGACGATGGGGATCGGGCAGATCGTCGTGCTGCGGCTGCCGGCGTCGCGGCTGCGCGAGGTCAATCGCGTGCTCGAGGATACGGCCTGGGGCGTGTACCGGACGGAGTTCTATCCGACTTACGACTACAAGGCGATCGGCTTGGGAGAGCATGAGCGGGCGAAGTAACGGAAGCCAGGACGTTTCCGCGCGGATGCGCACGTCCGAATCAATCTGCCCCCATTCCGCTGAAGCGTCGCGGCGCGACGCTTTCGTCCTCGCCGGCCGGAGTCCGTCGGGCAGATTCCTCCCAAATGGACGAGAAGTCATTCGTCCGATGAAAAAACCGCCCCGGTTCCCGGTATGATGCGCACCTTGCGTTCGTCGGACGCCCTGTTTCTCGGTGCGTCTTGATGTGCGAGACACCACAAATCCGCACAAAGTCGACGTGAAAGATTCTGTAATATTAATTCCGTATACTCGTAAGTTCTGATCCAGGCGCCACGAGGCCGTATTCGGCCGGCCGCCCACGCAGAACAACAGATACGTCGCCGCCCGGCCAACCCGCGCCGCGACACGCTATGCACCACCACTGAACACGTTATGTCTTCCCGCCACTCTGGTTCGCCCGGTCGCGCCGCGGCGGTGATCGCCCGTGCCCGGGCGCTGATCCGCAACGAGCGCGTGCTGTCGCCGCTGCTCGCGCTCGGCATCGGCCTGCTGCTGATCGTGGTTTTCCAGCACCTGTCGGAATCCGTCGACTACCGGTCGGTGATCCGCCAGTTGCGTCACATGTCCGTCCGCGAGTGGGGCGCGTCGCTGGCCGCGACGGCCCTCAGCTATCTCGCGCTCGTCGCCCGCGATGCGGTCGGCCTGCGCTATGTCGCGGCCAGGGTGCCGCGCGTCGCGCTGTGGATCGGCGCGATCGCCGGTTCCGCGCTCGGCAACGCGACCGGCTTCGGCGCGCTGACGGGCGGCGCGGTGCGCGCGCGCGTGTACGGCGTGTCGGGCGTCACGCCTGCCCAGATCGGCCGGATGACGGTATTCACGAGCGGCACGCTGGCGCTCGCGATGGTGCTGATGACGGCGGTCGGCATGGTCTGCGTGCCGGAGGCGCTCGCCGCGATGCTGCACGTCGCGCCCGGCGTGCTCACGTGGACGGGCGCTGCCCTGCTGGTCGTGCTCGCCGCGCTGGTCGTGCTGTGCGGCAACACCGCGCGCCCGGTCGTCACGCGCTTCAAATGGCTGTCGTTCGACGTGCCTGCGCGACGCGATCTCGTCGCGCAGGTCGTCTATGCGGTGCTCGACGTCGTTGCCGCGGGCCTGACGCTGTGGGTGTTGCTGCCGGCTGCCCCAGTCGGCTTCCCGACCTTCATCACCGTTTACGCGGCCGCGTTGCTGCTCGGGATGATCGGCCATACGCCGGGCGGGATCGGCGTGTTCGAAGCGGCGATGGTCTTCACGCTCGGTCGCGAAGTGCCCGCGCACGCGATGGTCGCCGCGCTGATCGCGTATCGCGCGATCTATTTCGGCGTGCCGCTCGTGCTGTCGGCGGGCCTGCTCGCCGGTTTCGAGGGCCGCGCGCTGCGGCGCCGGCTCGTGACGCGGCAGGCCGTGCGCGTGTCGCAACTGGCGCCGGTGTTCCTGAGCCTCGTGACGTTCGCGGTCGGCGGAATGCTGGTGATCTCGAGCGCGACGCCCGCGTTCTGGCATCGGATCGCGATCCTGCGCCACATCGTGCCGCTGTGGGTGCTCGAAGGCTCGCAGGTGATCTGCAGCGTGCTCGGCGTCGCGCTGTTGTTCGTCGCGCGCGGGCTGCTGCGCCGGCTCGACGGCGCCTGGTGGATGACCTTCGCATTGACGCTCGCGAGCCTCGCGCTGTCGCTGGCCAAGGGCCTTGCGTTCGTCGAGGCCGGCGTGCTCGGCACGCTGCTCGTGCTGCTGCTCGTCAGCCGGCGCCGGTTCAACCGTCATTCTTCGCTGCTCGCCGAGCGCTTCACCGTCAGCTGGTTCGTGTCGGTGGCGATGGTGCTGATGCTGGCCGTGTGGGTGCTGTTCTTCGCGTTCCGCGACGTGCCTTACACGCGCGAGTTGTGGTCGCATTTCTCGTTCGATGCGCGCGCGCCGCGGGCGCTGCGCGCGACGCTCGCGGCCGGCGTGTTCGTCGCGCTGTTCGCGCTGTGGCAATTGCTGCGCCCGGCGCCCGGACGTTTCGTGAAGCCCGCGGAGCAGGACCTGGTCGACGCGGAGCAGATCATCCGCGCGCAGGAGTGCAGCGATGCGGGTCTCGCGCTGATGGGCGACAAGTCGTTCCTGTTCTCCGAGTCGCGCCGCGCGTTCCTGATGTACGCGAAGAACGGCCGCACGTGGGCCGCGCTGCACGACCCGGTCGGGCCGCGTGAAGAGTGGCCGGCGCTGATCAGCAAGTTCATCGCGCTCGCGCACGCGCACAGCGGCCGCGCGGCGTTCTACCAGGTGCGCGCGAACGCGTTGCCGCTGTATCTCGACGCAGGGCTCACGCTGATGAAGCTGGGCGAGGAAGCGCACATCGCGCTCGATCAGTTCGATCTGAAAGGATCGAACCGATCGCACCTGCGCTACGCGCTGCGCCGTGGCGACAAGGATGCGCTGACGGTCGAGGTGATCGCGCCGGGCGACGTGCCGGCCGCGCTGCCGGCGCTGCGCGACATCTCCGACGGCTGGCTCGACAGTCGCGATGCGCGCGAGAAGAGTTTCTCGGTGGCTGCGTTCCACGACGGCTATCTCGCGACGCAGTCGGTGATGCTGGTGCGGCAGGCCGACAAGCCGATCGCGTTCGTCACGTTCATGACGACCGATCTCAACACCGAGGCGACGGTCGGCGTGATGCGCCATCTGCCGGACGCATCGCCGTACGCGATGGAGTACCTGTTTACGCAGCTCGCGCTGCATCTGAAGGAAGCGGGGTTCCGCAAGCTCAGCCTGGGCATCGCGCCGTTCTCGGGGATGGGGGCGGCGAAGATGCCGTCGCCGTTCCACCGGCTCGGCCTGATGGTCTGGCGCTTCGGCGGCCGCTTCTACAACTTCCGCGGCTTGCGCGCTTTCAAGAGCAAGTTCGAACCGCACTGGGAGCCGCGTTATCTCGCGGCCTCGGGCTCGGTCGGCGTGTTCGTCACGCTTGCGGATCTGTCATTGCTGGCTGGAGGTCGGCGTTCATGATGTTGAAGAAGGTAATCGCGCGGGCGGCAGCCGCCTGCGCGGGAATGATGCTGGCCGGCGCCGCGTGCGCCGCGCAGCCGGCCGCCGCGAAAGCCGAAACCGTGTCCGGCGGCCGCTACGGGCCCGTGACCGTGACCAGGCCGAGCGGGCCGCTGCGCGGGTTCGTCGTGCTGTTCTCGCGTGGGGCCGGCTGGCAGGCCGCCGATCAGCAGGCGGCCGACGCGCTCGCGCAAGCCGGTGCGATGACGGTCGGCGTCGATTCGGGGCGTTACGCGGCGAATCTCGCCGCGAAGCAGGAGGCCTGCCATCACCTCGACGGCGACGCCGAGGCGGTCAGCCATCAGCTCGAACGTCTCGCGCAATCGTCGCGCTATTTCACGCCGATCGTCGCGGGCGTGGGCCAGGGCGGCGCGATCGCCAAGCAGATCCTGTCGATGGCGCCGGAGAATACGATCGCCGGCGTCGTCGCGGTGGAGCCGGCCGCGAAGCTCGATCCGCGCTTCAAGCCGTGTCCGCCCGATCCGACGATCGTGCGCCGCGCGATGCCGGGTTTCGTCGAAACGGCCGCCGCGGGCGATTCGGCCAAGCTCGTGTCGCTCGTCACGTCGCACTTGCGCGACACCAGCAGCAGCGACGAGCTCGACGTGTCGGATCTGCCGCTCGTCGAACTGCCGGCCAAGGGCGGCAGCGACCGGCTCGCGATCGTGATCTCGGGCGACGGCGGCTGGCGCGATCTCGACAAGACGATCGCCGAGGCGCTGCAGCGCGACGGCGTGTCGGTGGTCGGCATCGACAGCCTGCGTTATTTCTGGAGCGAGAAGCCGCCCGCACAGGTGAGTCGCGATCTTGCCCGCGTGATGCGCACCTACATGGCGCGCTGGCATGCGAGCCGCGTGGCGCTGGTCGGCTATTCGTTCGGCGCCGACGTGATGCCGTTCGCGTACAACCGGCTGCCGGCGGACCTGCGCGACAAGGTCGCGGTGATGTCGCTGCTCGGCTTCGCGCCGTCGGCCGATTTCCAGATCCGCGTGACGGGCTGGCTCGGCATGCCTGCGAGCGACAAGGCGCTGAAGGTCGCGCCGGAAATCGCGAAGGTGCCGCCGCAACGCGTGCAGTGCTTCTATGGCGCGCAAGAGTCGGACACGATGTGCCCCGCACTCGCGAACACGGGCGCCGACGTGATCAAGACGGAGGGCGATCACCACTTCGGCCGCGATTACATCGCGCTCGAGAAGAAGATCCTCGGCGCGTTCGGCAAGCCGGCGGCGGCGCACTGAACGCCGGCGGCGCCTGCGTGACGGCGGGCGTCGGCCGGTTTGCTTCCGGTTCATCGTACGGGCGGCCAGCGAGCCGCCCGTTTCATTTTGCGGCCTGCGCTGCCGGGTCCTGCGGCGGCATGACCGTTCTCGTATCGTGCTAACGCAAGCCCGGAAATAGGTCGAGTTGCCGGCGTGCGGTCGCGAGATCGGTGGCCTCGCCGCGCACGGGCCGCGCGCTCGAAAACCCCGTACGTCCCGCGGTCACGCGTCGACGACGAGCGCCGGATCGAGCGCGCGGATGCGCTGGTCGACGAAGTAGCCGCCGCCTTCCTGGTAGCGCAGGAACAGGCGGCCACACGCGCGGCAGCGGCTGACGGTGCAGCGGTTGTACGGGAAATGACGCGGCGCGATCGGCGCGTCGTCCGACGCATAGCGCGTGCCGGCCGGATGATGTTCCGCGTAGGTCGGCTCCGCGTCGTCCGGCGGCGCGAGCGTGGCCACTTCGATCAGTTGCGTGTCCGGCAGCGACAGCGGCAGGGTCGTCCAGCCGGCGAGCGAGGTCTTCGTGCACGTGCACGGCTGCGTGACGTGCGCCGCTTCGGCCGCCAGTGTCAGCAGCGCGTCGTGATCGAGGTAAGGCAGTGGGCTCATGGGCAATCGCGAAAGGGCGGCAGGAGTTGCAATGTAACCCGTGCGCCGATCGGCTGCATGGCCGTGACGCAGCCAGCGCAGCGCGCGCGTCGTGCGACTCGGCCGGCCCGGCGGACCGACGGTGGCGCGACCGGTCCGCCGAGCACGCGGATCGCGCGTTCGATGTCGCGACTCCACGGCTGGCCGAGGTTCACGCGCACGCCGTGCTCGAAGCCGTGCGAGGCCGAAAACGGCGAGCGCGGCTCATTGTCCGACGCGCGACCGAAAGGGACAGCGTGGGTGTTTCGGCCGCGCTGTCCCGCTGCGTCAGGCCGCGTTCGGCTCGACATTTCTCTCGCTGCCGCCGCGCCGCAGCGGCGGCAACGGTTCGACCTTGCCGACGACGAACAGGTACGACAGCGCGCCGACCACGCACAGCGCACCGGCCACCGCGAGCGGCACGACGAACGAGCCTTTCGTGATCGACAGCATCACGCCGGTGAAGGTCGTGATGAAGATCCCCGCGAGATTGCCCGCGAAGTTCTGGATGCCGCCGAGCGATGCGACGTGCGCAGGCGTCGGCGCGACTTCGCCGACGAGCGTCCACACGTTGGCGCCGGCGAACGACAGGCTGGCATACGCGAGCGCGAACAGGGCGAGGCAGGCCCACACGTTTTCGACGAACGCGGACAGCGCGATCGACGACGACAGCAGCATGCCGAGCACGAGGCAGGTCTTGCGTGCGGCGGTAGCGCTCCAGCCGCGGCGGAACAGGCTGTCCGACACGTAGCCGCCGAGCCAGCCGCCGGGAATCGCGAGCAGCGCGGGCAGCATGCCCCACGTGCCGAGCGACGCGAGCGAGAAGCCGCGCGACTGCAACAGGTAGCTCGGGAACCACGTGATGAAGAAGTAGATCGCGAAGTTCAGGCAGAACAGGCCGATCATCATGCCCCACACGGTGCGGTAGCGGAACAGGTCGAGCCACGACACCTTCGGGCCGACGGTTGCGGCCGCAACCGTCGGGGCGCCGCGTTGCGCGAGCAGCGCATCGACGGCGTCCGGCGCGATCGCGCGATAGCGTTCCGGGTCGCGATAGACGAACCACCATGCCAGCGCCCACACGATGCCGATCCCGCCCGTGATCACGAACGACCCGCGCCAGCCGACGATCGAGATCAGCCACGCGACGAGCGGCAGCGACAGCGCGGAGCCGACGCGCGAGCCGCTGTCGAAGATGCTGCTGGCCAGACCGCGCTCGCTGCGCGGAAACCAGTTGAACGCGACCTTCGCGAACGATGGGATCGCGGCCGCTTCGCCGACGCCGAGCATCAGCCGCACGCCCACGAGTTGCGCGAGGCCGCGCGCGGCGCCCGTCGCGACCGTGAACACCGACCACCAGCCGACGGCCAGCGCGAGGCTCACGCGCACGCCGACCTTGTCGATGAACCAGCCGGCCGGCAATTGCAGGAACGCATAGGTCCAGAAGAACGCGCTCAGCACGAGCCCCATGCCGACCGCGTCGAGGCCGAGGTCGGCGCGGATGCTGGGCGCGGCGATCGCGAGGTTCGCGCGGTCGATGAAGTTGATGACGTTGGCCAGGAAGCACATCAGGATCATGGCCCATCGGATGCGTGGCATGCAGGTGTCTCCGTGCGGAATATCGTGGCGGGCGACCGGCGATCCGCTGCGCCGGCCGCCTCGAAGGGCGAATTACCGCGACGCTTGCGGCGCGCGGTCGAACTTCGCCAACGCTTCCCACAGGCCGTTCAGGTAGACCGCGCCGAGCGCGCGATCGTAGAGGCCATAGCCGGGCTTGCCGGTCTCGCCCCAGATCATGCGGCCGTGGTCGGGGCGCACGTAGCCGGTGAAGCCGGTGTCGTGATACGCCTTCACGATCGCGGCGATGTCGAGCGAGCCGCAGCTCGACAGGTGCGCGGTTTCCTCGAAATCGCCGTTCGCGTCGACCTTCACGTTGCGGATGTGCGCGAAGTGGATCCGGCCCATCGCGCCGAATTCGCGCACGAGCGCTTCGACATCGTTCTCGGGGCCCGCGCCGAGCGAGCCCGAGCACAGCGTCAGCCCGTTCGCGGGCGAGTCGACGATGCGCACGATCCGCGCGAGATCGTCGCGGTTCTTCACGATGCGCGGCAGCCCGAAGATCGGGCGAGGCGGATCGTCGGGATGGATCGCCATCTTCACGCCGGCTTCCTCGGCGACCGGAACGATCGCCTTCAGGAAGTACTCGAGATTGGCCCACAGCGCGTTCTCGTCGACGTCGCGGTAGTCGGCGAGCAGCGCCTGCAACTGTTCGGGCCGGTAGCTCGAATCCCAGCCGGGCAGCGCGATGCCGTCGTTCGGATCGATCCGGTCGACCGCGTCGGTGCTGAACGCGAGGCAGGTCGATCCGTCGTCGAGCGTCTTCGACAGCTCGGTGCGCGTCCAGTCGAACACGGGCATGAAGTTGTAGCAGACGACGCGGATGCCGGCCGCGCCGAGATGGCGGATGGTCTGCCGGTACTGGTCGATCAGGCGGTCGCGGGTCGGCTTGCCGAGCTTGATGTCCTCGTGCACGGGCACCGATTCGACGACGTCGAACTGCAGGCCGGCGCGTTCGATCGTCGCCTTCAGCGCGTCGATCTTGTGCACGGGCCAGACCTCGCCCACCGGTTCGTCGTAGATCGCGGACACGATGTGCGTGACGCCGGGGATCTGGCGGATGTATTGCAGCGAGACCGGATCGGACTCGCCGTACCAACGGAAAGACATCTTCACTGGAGCGGCTCCTGGCTGGCGGTTCATGCGGTGGACGACGGGGCGGCGGCGTGCCGGCCCGGCGTCGGTGTGCGGATTATGATTGGTATGCCAGTTGTGTGGGATAGTGGTTTACCAGTTGTCCGGCCGGATGACGGTCGCCGCATCGTTCACGGACCCGCCTGGTAAAGCTGGCCGACAGGCCGAACCGGCTTCGAACCAAATTGGTGTACCATTTTGGCGATCCGGCGCCGCAACGGCGCCGGCCAGCCCGTTGCGAGCCTTTCGATGACCGATCTTTCCACCCTGTCCGCCAGCCGCGACACCGATGCCACGGACCGCTCCTATATCGGCCTTGCGCGGCAGATTCACGCGATGGTGGCCGCCGGCGCGTTCGAGGCCGGCGCACGACTGCCGTCGGAGCGCAGCCTGGCCGACCAGTTCGGCGTGAGCCGCACGCAGGTGCGCGAGGCGATCATCGCGCTCGAAGTGCAGGGGATCGTCGAGGTGCGGATCGGCTCGGGCATCTACGTGTCGGCGGCCGATGCCGCGCGGCCGGTGACGTTCGACGTGCCGCGCGGGCCGGGGCCGATCGAGACGCTGCGCGCGCGCGGGCTGATCGAGGCGGAAGTCGCGGCGCTCGCGGCGACCGAACGCAAGGATGCCGATCTCGACCGCCTGTTTTTCTCGTTGACGACGATGCGCGAGCAGATGAGCGACAAGGCCGCCTACGACGCGGCCGATCGTCAGTTTCACCTGCGAATCGCGGAATCCACCGGCAATACGGTGCTGCTGCACATGGTCACGGCGATGTGGGACTGCGCACGCAGCGATCCGCTGTGGGACAAGATCGAGGAGCACTTTCACTCGACCGCGCTGCGCGAGGCGTCGCAGGAAGATCACCAGCGAATCTTCGCGGCGATCATGGCGCGCGACGCGGACGGGGCGCGCGACGCGATGCGCGCCCACCTGTCGCGCGTGATCGCCGAATTCACGCAGGCCTGGCGCTGACGGTCGTCGTCGCGTATTCGCGGCCCGACCCGGCCGACGTAATTGGGTCGCATTCCACCGCGAGACCCGATGAAAATGCGCGATGTGCGGCTTGTTCCGATTGCGTGACCATGCGTTTTATGGTCTCGTTGCGGGATATCGCATCGACTCGAAAAAGGACAGTCGAATGCAGCCGGGCGATCCACGCGGGGGGCGATTGATCAGGGGAATCGGCGTACGCACACGCGCCCGCGGCGCCGTGCGCACGCTGCTCGTCGTATTCACGCTGGGCTTGCTCGCACGCGCTCTGCCAGCCTTCGCCGCCTCTCCCGAAACCGTCAACGACAACGTGCTGCGCGTGCTGGCGTGGCCCGGTTACGCGGACAGCGATATCGTCAGCGCATTCGAGGCGCAGTTTCACGTGCGTGTCGAGGTGACGCAGGTCGACTCCGACGAAGCGCTGTGGACGCGGATGCACGGCGCTTCGCCGCCGCCGTACGACGTGCTCGCCGCGAACACGGCCGAGATCCAGCGCTATGCGCACGAACATCTGCTCGCGCCGATCGACCTGTCGCGGATCCCGAACCGGCGGCGGCAATTGCCGAATTTCCAGCAGCTCGCGACGATTGGCGGGCTCGTGCAGGACGGCGCATCCTACGCGATCCCGTTCACGTATTCGTCGATGGGGCTGATCTACGACCGCAAGCAGGTGCCGGCCGCGCCGCACTCGATGCGCGAGCTGTGGAATCCGCGCTATCGCGGCAAGGTGCTCGACTTCAACAGCGCGCAGCACAATTTTTCGTTCACGGCGCTGGCGCTCGGCTATCCCGATCCGTTCCACCTGTCGCCCGCCCAGACGCTCGTCGTGGCCCGCAAGTTGATCGACCTGCGCCGCAACCTGCTGACGTACTACACGCTTCCCGAAGAAGCGACCGCGCTGTTCGTCCAGCATCGCGCGGCGCTGATGTTCGGCAACTACGGCACGCAGCAGGTCGAGCAGTTGCGTCGCGCCGGCGCGGACGTCGGCTACGTGATCCCGGACGAAGGCGCACTCGCGTGGCTCGATTGCTGGGCCGTCACGCGCGGCGCGCTCCGTCCCGAGCTTGCATTCGCGTGGATCAACTACATGCTCGAACCGGCGATCGGCGCGCTGCTGACCGAGCGTCAGGGGCTCGCGAACACGCTCGAGCCGCCGCACGGCCTGGATACCGGGCATCAGCATCTCGTGTGGCTTCAGCCCGTGGAGGACATCGCGCGCCGCGAGTCGCTGTGGAGCCGCATCGTGTCGGGCGATCGGCCGGAGCGGTTCGGAAAATGATCCGGCTCGGGCTCACGTCGAAGCTGTCGGTGCTGTTCGCGTGCATCGGCGTGATTGCGTCCGGTACGACCGGCTACTACGCGTATCGCGCCAACCGCGCGATGCTCGTGCAGGAGGCGCAGCACAGCCTGCTGATGTCGACGCAACTGCTCGGGCAGCGCTTCGCGACCGCGCTCGCCGACGTTGCCGACGATGCGCTCGTGCTCGCGCAGTTGCCGTCGTCCGCGTTCGTCGCGGGCGACGACCATCCGGACGCCGCGCGGCGCACGCGGCTCGAGCAGGTGTATTACAGCTTCATGAGAAATCACGCGGAATACCTGCAGATCCGCCTGATCGCGAGCGGGCATTTCGGGATCGAACGCATTCGCCTCGATCGCGATGCGCGCGGCATCGTCGTGCTGCCCGAAAGCGTGTTTCAGGAGAAAGGGCAGTTCTCCTACGTATTCGATACGCTCGCGACGGCGCCGGGCCATATCTACCTGTCGCCGATCGCGATCAATCACGAGACGGGATCGCATGCGGCCGAAGGCCTGCCGATCCTGCGCGTGGGGACGCCGGTGACCGACGCATCGGGTCGGACGGTCGGGGCACTCGTCGTCGACGTCGAGCTTTCTCGGGTGTTCGACCGCCTCGAACGCGATCTGCCGGACGACTATGGGGTCTATCTCGCGAACGAATGGGGAGATTTTCTCGTGCATCCCGATCCGCAGCAGACGTTCGGCTTCGATCGCGGCCGGCGTGTGCTGATGCAGGACCGCTTCGCCGGCACGCGTGCGCTGTTCGACAGCGAGCGCACGAGCGTGACGCTCAATGGGCTCGCTCAGCCCGACGAGGCGCCGGGACAGATGTTCGCGTTCGTGCGCACGCCGTTCGGGCACGACGAGGGCAACCGCTTCGTCGTGCTCGGGATGGCCCGCCCGCTGGCGGACGTGCTCGCGCCGGCCGGCATGCTGGGCGGACGGATCGTCCGGATGGTGCTCGTATCGAGCGTGCTGGCGGTGATCCTCGCGATCCTGTTCGCGCGTGCGATCACGCGGCCGCTGCAGACGCTCGCGCGCGCCGCGACGCACGTGTTCGACGATGCGGCAGCCGAACGGCTGCCCGTTGCGCGGGCCGACGAGATCGGCGTGCTCGCGCGCTGTTTCGACAGCATGCGCGTCGAGATTCGCACGCAGATGGCGATGTTGCGCGCGAAGCAACTGGAGCTGACGCACCTCGCCGGTCACGACCCGCTGACCGGCCTGCCGAATCGCCTGCTGTTCATGGAGCATCTCGATGCCGCGATCCGGCATGCGGCCGCGGTGGGCGAGGGGCTGGCGGTGATGTTCGTCGATCTCGATCGCTTCAAGCAGATCAACGACCAGCACGGGCACTCGGCCGGCGACCGCACGCTCGTCACGGTCGCGAAGCGGTTGAGCCAGGTGCTGCGCGGCGGCGACATGGTGGCCCGGCTCGGCGGTGACGAATTCATCGTGCTGATTTCGGACGTGCGTTCGCCGGCAGTGATCGGCGATGTCGCGACGCGCATCCAGATCGTGATGGCCGAGGAGCTGGAGTTCGACGAAGGGCGCATGGCCGTCGGCGCGAGCATCGGCGTCAGCGAGTTTCCCGCAGATGGCGCGTCGGCCGAGGAGTTGCTCGTCAAGGCCGACGCGGCGATGTACGCGGCGAAGGCGTCCGCGCAGTGCGTGTGCGTGCGCTATCAGGATCTGGTCCGCGGCGGCGTGCCCGACGAGACTGGCCGCGTCGCGTCGGGGGGCAGCCGCTGAACGGCGCGTCGGAACGCAAGACGAGCCCGTCGCTTGACGGGCTCGTCTTCGATGCGGGATGCACGCGCGGGGCGCGCAGCGGCACGCTTAGTGGCCGAAGTAGACCGAGTCGCGCGGGTTCTGTGCCCGGACGGCCGGTGCGCCGCTCTCGGCGGCCGCGGCCGGTTGCGAACCGAAGCCGCTGTTGTCGGTGCCGTGCACGCGGGCCTGCGCGGCCTGGATGTCGGCCGGGTAGTACGGGCTCGACTGGCTGGGCTTGTAACCGGCGTTTTCGAGCTGGACCAGTTCGTTGCGCACTTGGGCGCGGGTCACGGTGCTTTGCGCGAATGCGCCGAATGAGGCGGACAGCGCGACGGCGGCGGCGACTGCGGAAACGAGCGATTTCATGATGACCTCCGATGTTTATTGGCTTTCCGCGTTCGACACCATGTCGTCAGCGGTTGATTACATCGTAGGCGCCGGCTCACCTAGGGTAAACGTGAGTTTGAGTGAAAGATCGTTGCGCTGGGAGTAATAATTTCGAGGCAAACATGTACCGTCCCCATGCTGTATTGCGGGGATGGGAGGCAATAACGGGAAAGTGAAGGGCGGGATGTCGTGCACGGGCGCACGGGCACGCACCCGGCTGCGCAGGGCCGGCGAATGTCTCGCGGCGGGATCGCGTCAGGGGTGCTCAGACCCCGTCGTCGTCGATTTCCTTGCGCTCGCGGCGTTCCTCGTTGCCGCGGCGCGCACGCAGGCGCTGGCGCGACAGGACGGCGATCACCTGCTGGGTCGGCGCGCCGGACGGCAGCTCGTTGCGGATGCGATCGGGGACCATCGGCAGGCCCGCGCGCTGCCGGCGCAGCGCCTTGGCGATCGCCCGACGGCATTCGTCGCCATGGCAATCCCATTCGTCCCGGATTCTCTGACAATAACGGCATTGTTCCATCCGGCTAGTCTAACCCGTCTTCGGGAATGGAGCAGGGCTTGGCGCCGAACGTATCGTCCGCCGGGCGGCAGAGGCGCCGGCGGCGCGGAGCACAGGCGCCGGCAGACTGAATCGGACTGCGAATCAAGTGGGCCGGAATGGTTCGCGGACAACTACGGCTTTCCGTCCGTCTCCATACGGATTCCTTGCGCGCGGGCGGGGCCGGCGCGCGTCATCGGAGCGACCAGATACCCCAGATCGCCATCAACAGGCCCACGCCCAATCCGCAGCCCAGCAACACATAGGTTTCCATTTCGTGCCTTTGTAGACATGGCAACGCCGGCGTCGACATCGGCGTACGCGCAGCAAAACCGGTCCCGTATCGTCCGTGCCGTCGGTGGGGGGCGATACGCCGGGTCTGCGAATACTACGCGTTGCAGCTTTCAGAACGCATGCGCGCTCGGTCGCACGCAGCATGCCGGCGGTTCGATCGTCCGTCGTACCGCGGCGGCGCACGGGGCATCCGCCCCGCGCGTGGCGAGGTACGCGTGTCGGCTGCGTGAGCGTCGCATCGATTCAATATAATTCAAGTCGATCGCTCGCTTCATGCGCGATATGCAACCCCCGAACAAGGAAACCCGATGACGCTCGCCCAGTTGCAGGCGCTGGCCGCCGTGGTCGAACTCGGTTCGCTGACGGCCGCGGCAGACCGGCTCAGCCGCAGTCAATCCGCGATCAGCCACGCGCTGACGGAGCTGGAGGACATCACGCAGGTCAAGCTGCTGTGGCGCGACCGGCAGCCGGTCGTCCTGACGGCGGCCGGCGAACGCCTGTGGCCGTATGTCCAGAGCGTGGTGCGGGAAGCACAGATGCTGCGCCAGCAGTTCAGCCTGTCGCGCGGCAAACTCGAAGGGAAGCTGGTGGTCGCGTCGCTGCCGAGCGTATCGCTGGCGTTCGTCGTTCCCGCGCTCGAGGCGTTGAAGGAGATGCACCCCGGCGTATCGGCGGTGCTGCTCGAAGGGACGGACAGCGAAGTCGAAGGGTGGATCGACGACGGGACGGCCGACGTGGGCGTGGTCGCCGGCACGAAGACGTTCGCGCACAACCTGCCGTTGCTCGACGAGGATTTCGTCGCGGTGGCGGCCGACGACAGGTTCGTTGGCCGCAAGAGCGTGTCGGCCAGGCAGTTGGCCGCGGTGCCGTTCATTTTCTCGAAGGCGGGATGCGGGCCGGTGATCGCGGATTACTTCGCGCGCGGCGGCGTACCGCTTCGGGCCGCATTCAACGTGGTCGAGATGCGCACGATCCTGTCGATGGCGGAGGCCGGCATGGGCGTATCGATCGTGCCGCGCATCACGCTGACGTACACGCCGTTCGGCGGCCGCGTGCTGGCACTGTCTCCGCGGCTGCATCGCTCCGTGCGATTGGCGTGGAATACCGTCGGCAACGCGGTTACCGACGCGTTCGTGCGGCTCGTCGACGCGCAACGTGCGAAGGCGGAAAAGGCGATTCGGACCCGCGCGAAAAAGGGCAGATAGCGACCGGCGCGCACGATGAACGGCGCTCATGGGCTGCTTGCAGTTTATTCATGCCGATGAAGGTCGGGATGCAATATATTGCTCGAACCTCGTTGTCGTTGCCATGAAGGAGTGTGCCGTGCCGGCCTTGCCCACCCTCGTTGCGTTCGGACTCGTGTCGCTCGGCATGGTGCTGACGCCCGGACCGAACATGATCTATCTGGTGTCGCGCTCGATCTGCCAAGGCCGCCGTGCCGGGCTGGTGTCGCTCGGCGGCGTCGCGCTGGGATTCGTGTTCTACATGGTGTGCGCGGCAGTGGGTATCACCGCGCTGGTGATGACCGTGCCGTATGCGTACGATGCGCTGCGCCTGGCCGGCGCGCTGTATCTCGCGTACCTGGCGTGGCAGGCGCTGAAGCCGGGCGGACGCTCCGCGTTCCAGGTCCGGCAGTTGCCGCACGACAGCCGCGCGAGGCTGTTCGCGATGGGCTTCGTCACGAACCTCGCGAACCCGAAGATCGCGGTGATGTATCTGTCGCTGCTGCCGCAGTTCATCGTGCCGGGGCACGGCAGCGTGCTCGCGCAATCGCTGGCGCTCGGCTGCGTGCAGATCGCGGTGAGCGTCAGCGTCAACGCGCTGATTGCCTGCGCGGCCGGGTCGATCGCGGGTTTTCTTGCAGGGCGGCCGCTGTGGGCGGCGGTTCAGCGCTGGTTGATGGGGACGGTGCTGGCTGGGCTGGCCGTGCGGATTGCGCTGGAATCGCAGCGTTAGCGCGCGGCGGTCGACGCGTCGACGCGTCGGCGCATGGCCGGCCGCGATCCGGCCTTCCGTCGACGGCGCCGGCCATCGTCACCCGTGGCAATTGCCCTCGGCTTCCTTGGCGATCCGCACGGGCTCGGCTTCGTCACGCCGCCTGCGCGTCGCGAGCCAGCACAGAATCGAGCCGCCGCACACCATCGCCGCGCCTTGCCAGAATTCGGCCGACAGCGGCGCATCCAGCAGCGCGGCGGCGAAGGCGGCGGCGAGCACCGGCGTGAAGTACGATGCGCCGACGATGATCGTCACGTTGCCGTGCATGATGCCGGTGTTCCAGGCCGCATAGCCGAAGCCGAGCGCCGACGCCGCGAGCACGAGGTACACGATCGCATGAAAACTGAACGTCATGCCGCCGCCGCCTTCGATCGCGAACTTGATCCAGAGCACCGCGGCGACCAGCATGAAGAACGGCGTGACGCCGTTCTTGCCGTCGGCGATGCGTGCGGTCACCGTGCAATAGCCGGCCCAGATCAGCGCACCGAAGAACGCCAGGCCGTAGCTGAGCGGATTGTCCGCGACGTTGCGCAGCATGCCCGCCGGATCGAGCCCCTGCTCGCCGCCGAGCACCCGGCAGATGCCGAGCATCGACAGCAGGACGCCGGGCACGACCAGCAGGTTCGCGCGCTGCTTGTTGAGCACGATGGCGGCGACGAGCGTGAGGCTCGGCCACAGATAGTTGACCATCGCGACTTCGATCGCTTGCCGACCGTTGCTCGCGTAGCCGATCGACAACGCCAGGCACAGCTCGTACGACACGAACAGCAGCCCGCCCCACACCAGATAGTTTTTCGGGAATCGGCTCAGGTCGGGGAAGCCGATCGAAAACAGCAGAAGCACGGATGCCACCGTGTAGATCATCGCCGCGCCGCCGGTCGCGCCGAGGCTTTCGCTGACCCCGCGGACGAGCGCGACCACCGACGCCCATAACAGCACCGCGCCGAGCCCGATGAGCGTTGCCTTGTTCTTGCGTTTCATGCTTGCTGCCTGTTTCAACATGCCCATTCGATTTCGGATGATGTGAGTCCGCCTGCGCATGCCGTCATCACGAACGGCGAGACAACGGGAAGATTTCGCGGGAAACGCGCATTTTACGGTGGGGCGGCGGTTGCAGCGACGCAGGTGGATCGGCGCGTACGATCGATTCGGTCGCGCGAGCCGATCACGCGTCGTCGATACGCCACGCGGCGCCGATCCCGACAGCGCGGGTCCGATCGCGTCGAGCATCGCATTCCGCGTCGGGCCGAGCGTGATGACACGGAGGAAGCCGGGTTCCTCGGCCGACGGATCGATCGGCGGTCGGCCGCCGGTCGCATCGCGAATTTCGAGCCGTCGTTCGTATGGACCGACGCCGATGTCGCGATGTGCTTGCCGCAGCACATTTGCGACGGCATGGAATACGCCGGCCGAAGGAGGAGGTGCAGGCGTGTGAATGCGGTATTCGAAACGCATCCGCATGGACCTGTGTGCGAGGCGGCAGTGCAACTCGCGCCGCGCCTGCCGTCCGCCGACGGTAATGCATCGGGCGCCCGCCGCGGCGAGCGCCCGATGCGTCGATCACCGTTCGCGCCGCTTCTTGCTCAGCTCGATCGTCTCGAACAGTTCGTACTGCGCGGTCGGATGCTGATCGGCGCCCGGCGCATGGTAGTAGCGCATCGTGATCGTCGTGTGGCCGCCCGGCTTGCCCGGATCGTGGTCGAATACCGCGATCCCGTAGCCGGTGCCCGTATCGCGGCGCGCGGACCAGATCGCATCCTCGAGCGCATCGGCCGGCTGGCGCACGAACGTGTTCGGCGCGGTGCCGGGCACCGGCCGGTTCGGCTTCGTGAACACCTTCGCCTGCGCGAAGCCGGTCGACGGGTTTTCGCCGTACACGTCGAGCGGTGCGCTGGTGCCGCCGCCGCCGAGGATCAGGTGGATCGTGCCGTGGCTCGTGTCGAACGTCGTGCGGTTCGGATCGTTCGAGCCGACCGGGCGCGGCTGCAGCGTCTCGACCACTTCGCCGGTTTTCGCATCGACGCCCGCGCGATGATTGCAGCCGCGCACCGGATAGCTGCGCTCGTAGTCGTGATCGTGGCCGCACAGCACGAGATCGACGCCGTAACGATCGAACAGCGGCAGCCACGCTTCGCGAATGCCCTTGTCGGAGCCGTTGCCCGTCTTCGACGAACTGAGCGCGTCCTGATGCATCTGCACGACGATCCAGTCGATGTCGTCGTCATGCGCGGCATGACGCAGCGTGCGTTCGAGCCAGCGCGTCTGCTCGCCGTTGCTGTAGCCGCGCACGTAGAACGACGTGCCCGGCTCGATCGGCGGGCGGCCGGTGCTCGCGGCCGGGACGAGCGGCGCAGGGCCGCCGACGAACGCGGCGGCGTCCTGGTACACGACGTCGTCGGCGTCGAGCGACACGAACAGCACGGAGCTCACGCGGAAGCTGTACCAGCGGCCCGGGAAATGCGTGCCGTTCTCCGGCAGCGTATAGCGTGCGAGGTACGAGTCGAGCCCCTGCGGACCGTTGTTGAATTCGATCTCGTGATTGCCGGGGCATGGCATCCACGGACGATTCGCGGCCGACGTCTGGTTGTTGTTGCCGAAATCGCGCCACACGTCGGGCTGGTGCGCCGGGTTCAGGTTCGCGTAGCAGAGGTCGCCGTTCAGCAGGTGGAACAGCGGCTGGAACTGCTCGACGGCCTGCACCGCGAAGCGGCTCTGCGGCGACGACAGTACCCACGCGCCGTTCGGCGTCGCGAGATCGCCGTAGCTCGTGAAACGAAACGGCGCCCGGCCGCGCGGTGCGGTCGAGAAATTCGCGGAGAACGGCTGCGCGGCATTGCCGTCGTTGTCGGCGGTGATCTCGTAGCGGTAGCGCGTATCCGGCTTCAGCCCGTGCACGCGCGCGTGGTAGGCGAACACCGTCTCGCCGTTCAGGCCGTCGGTGTACAGGCGCTGGACGCCGTGCACGGTGCGCGCCGGCTCGCCGTCGGCGACGATGCGCGCGCGCGGATTGACGGCCGGGGCGAGCGACGCCCACGAGATCACGACTTCGGACGTCGGGTCGTTGCCCCACGTCAGGTGAACCTGCTCGGGCGTGCCGTCCGGATTCGACGCGGCGGCGCGGGCCGCCGCGAGCCCGCCGGCGGCGGTGGCGAGGCCGGAGACGCCGGCGAGTTTCAGGAAGCCGCGACGCGACACGGAGGCGGCCGGCTCGTTCGGCTGATCAGGGAAAGTGTCCTGGTTCGACATGGTCGGTGTTTTCGTTGAGGGGACGCGAGACGTGGAACCGCGCGGCCATGCGCGAGCACGGCCGGGGCGTGGGCCGGAAACGAGCGGGATCCCGGTCGCATGCATTGTCGAAGGGCAGTTTTGCCGCGTTGTGACAGTACCGCAACCCCGTGTGTGCGGCGGCCGATCCGCGCCATCGCGCGTCGCGCGCCATCGGCCTGCTCCGAAGCGGGGTGGGGCCACCGCAAATTTGTTTGCCGATACCGCGACGGATTTCTCCCGCTTGCTCCGTTTAACGCATGAACGACCGCTTCCGGTCGATGCCCGTTATTTCGGAGTCTTTCATGAAACTTTCCGTTCCATTGCGATTGGCTGCCGGGTGCATGGCTGCACTCGCGACGTCGGCCGTATTCGCGCAGGCCGTCATCGTCGCGCCTTACGCGCCGCCGCCGCCGCGCGTCGAAGTGATGCCGGCGCCCCGTGCGGGTTACGTCTGGGACCAGGGGCACTGGCACTGGCGGCAGGGCCGCTACGTATGGATTCCGGGCCACTGGCAGGTCGTACGCGTCGGTTACCACTGGGTGCCCGGACACTGGGTCGCGCGCGGCCCGACCTGGCGCTGGGTGCCGGGCCACTGGGCCTGACGTGCACGCCGGCGCGCGGCGCGCGGTGCCGGCACGGCGGATTTTTCACGCAACATCATGAGTCGTGGCGATGCCTTTTCGAACCATCGTGATACTGGCGCTCGCAGCCATCGTGCTGACCGGCTGCGTCGTGGTGCCGGCCCGTCCGGTGTATTACCGGCCCGCGCCGGTCGTCGTATATTGAACGCGCCGGCCGACGGTCGCGCGGCCGGCCGACAGGATCGACATGCGGCGCGAACCGGATGTCGATGAAACCGGCACGGCCGACGCCGTGTGCGATGCCGGGCGCGACGCGCGCGGCGTCGACGAAGCGTCGGCATGGCGCCGTCCGGCGATGGCCCGACGCATGCAAGGAGAGCACGACGATGAGCTTCAGCCGGACGGCGGGTATTCCTGCCGCGACAGCGCGGCGCCCGCGCGGCGCGCGACGGAGCAGGCGACGTTGAACGATCGCGGCGACCGCGATCCGGACGCGGAACTCGTCGCGCGCGTCGGCGCGCGCGATGCGTCGGCGGTACGCGTGCTCGTCGCGCGCAAGCTGCCACGGTTGCTCGCCCTGGCGACGCGCATGCTCGGCGACCGGAACGAAGCCGAGGATGTCGCGCAGGAGACGTTCCTGCGAATCTGGAAGCAGGCACCGCGCTGGCGAGAAGGCGAAGCCCGCTTCGACACGTGGCTGCATCGCGTCGTGCTGAACCTGTGCTACGACCGGTTGCGAGGCCGGCGCGAGGAGCCCGTCGACACGCTGCCCGACGTGCCCGACCCGCAACCGGAGCCGGCCGCGCATGCGGAGCTGCGTTCGCGCGACGCGCGCGTGCGGCAGGCGCTGGCCGCGTTGCCGCCGAGGCAGCGGGAAGCGCTGGTGCTCCAGTACTATCAGGAAATGTCGAACGTGGAAGCGGCCAACCTGATGGGCATCACCGTCGATGCGCTGGAAAGCCTGCTCGCCCGTGCGCGGCGCAACCTGCGCGCGCAACTGGCCGGCGACCCACCTAGCGAGGACAAGCGATGACACCCGAACGATTTCGTACCATCGTCGCCGCGTACGGCGCCGACGCGCGGCGCTGGCCGACCGGCGAGCGCGCGGCCGCCGAGGCCTGGGCGCATGCGAACCCACGGGAAGCGCTGCTGGCGCTCGACGAGGCGGCCGACCTCGATGCGTGGCTCGCCTGCGACACGGTCGCGCCGCCTGCGCCGGCACTCGTCGAGCGCATCGTCGCAACGGCGCCCGCGCCGCAGCGCGCACGCCGGCGCGGCGCCGTATGGTGGTCGGGCGCGGCGTTCGCCGGCGTCGGCCTGGCCGGCGCGCTCGCGGGAGCGGTGGTCGTGTCGATGCTGATGCTCGGCAGCGCGCCGCCGGCACAGCACGAGCCGGGCTATCTGACGACGACGTTCGGCGGTCCGAGCGTGGACGGGGGCGACGAATGACCGAGCGCGGCTGGAAATTCGCCCTCGTCGGCTCGGTCGTGCTGAACGTGTTCATGCTCGGCGCGATCGGCGGCGGCGCATATCAATGGTTCTCGACCCATCGCGACCAACACCCCGGCACGCCCGCCTCGCGCACCGCGTTGCGTTTCGCGGCGGATGAATTGCCCGATGCGCGCCGGCGCGAGTTCGCCGCCGCGCTGAAGGCAGCGCGCAAGGACGGCCGCGATTTGGCGCGGGAAGGGCGCGACGGCCGGATCACCGTGCTGGACCTGCTTGCCGCGCCGCAGCTCGATCGCGCGGCGATCGACGCCGCGCTCGAACGCACGCGCGCAGCCGACACCGCGCTGCGGGCGCAGGTCGAGCGCAGCGTCGTCGATTTCGCGGCGACGCTGACGCCCGACGAGCGCGCGAAGTTCGTCGACGGGTTGCAGCGCAGCGGCAACTGGCGTTTGCCGCCAAGGCTGCAGAAGAAGCCGGACGCATCGGCGAGCGAGTAAAAGGAAGCCGTGCGCGGGCGGCCCGCGATCCGATCCGGGTGTGATTCGCGCGTCATACGTGTGCCGTTCCGGCGAGTCGCGCGGTCGTCGTCCGTTGACGATGCATGCCGCCGTGCTGCGAAACTTCCGCGTGCCGTTTCCCTGATCGCAAAAAATATTTCCCCTCCCGCGACGGATTTCCCGGTGCCCTTGCGTTGAACGTGAGTACGCACCGCACGAGAGCCCGTCATGGACCACCCGAACGACTCCACGCCGGCCGCGATCGCGCTGAACCGTTTCGGTCTCGGCGCGCGGGCCGACGAAGCACCGCCCGCCGACCCGAAGGCCGCGTTGCTCGCCCAGTTCGACCGCTACGACGCACGGCCCGCCGCATGGGCCGGCGAGCCGGACGCGGTCACGCTCGCGACGCGCTTCGCGAACACCCGCAACGCGATGACGAGCGACGACGCGGCCGCCAGGCGCGCAACCGCGCAGTCGATCCGCCGCGACGGCTACGACGCGTATCGCAGCGCAGTCGTCGCGCGCATGAACAGCGCGCTGAGCACGCCCGCGCCGTTCGTCGAGCGTCTCGTGCATTTCTGGGCGAACCATTTCGCGGTATCGGTCGACAAGGGGCAGGTGGCCGCCTACGCGGGCGCATTCGAACGCGACGCGATCCGCCCGCACGTGCTCGGCCGTTTCGAGGACATGCTCGTCGCCGTCGAACAGCATCCGGCGATGCAGACGTTCCTCGACCAGGCGCGCTCGGTCGGCCCCGACAGCCCGGCCGCGCTGCGTGCGCACGCACGCAATCCGTCGGCGAAGCGCGGGCTCAACGAGAACCTCGCACGCGAAATCATGGAGCTGCATACGCTCGGCGTGCGCACCGGTTACACGCAGGCCGACGTGACGGAATTCGCCCGCGCGTTGACCGGCTGGAGCATCGCCGGCGGCCGCGGGCCGCAACCGGGCGATGCGGCGCCCGGCGCATTCGTGTTCCGCCCGAATCTGCACGAACCGGGCACGCGCACGGTGATGGGGCGCACCTACGATCAGCCGGGCGAAGCGCAGGCGCGCGCGATCCTGCACGATCTCGCGCGATCGGAGGCGACCGGCCGGCACATCGCATTCAAGCTCGCCCGTCATTTCGTCGCCGATACGCCGCCGCCCGCGCTGACCGAACGGCTCGCGCGTGCGTTCGATGCGAGCGGCGGCGACCTGCCGACCGTCTATCGCGCGCTCGTCGACGCCCCCGACGCGTGGTCGCCGGTCGACCGCAAGTTCAAGACGCCGTGGGAGTGGGCCGTATCGTCGCTGCGCGGGCTCGGCTGGCACGACACCGGCGATCTGAAGGCCGCGCCGCTGCTGGCTCAACTCGGCCAGCCGGTGTGGCGGCCGGGCTCGCCGGCCGGCTACGACGACGTGGCCGCGAGCTGGGCCGCGCCCGACGCGCTCGTGCGCCGCGTCGAGATCGCGCAGCGCCTGGCCGCGCGGACGGGCGACCGCCTCGACCCGCGCACGCTCGGCAACACGCTGCTCGCCGGTTCGATGAGCGGGCCGACCGCGACCGCGCTCGCGCGCGCCGAAAGCGCGACGACGTCGCTCGCGCTGCTGCTCGTGTCGCCCGATTTCCAACGGAGATGACCATGGCACTGTCCCGCCGACAATTCCTCAGCGTTGCCGCCGCCGGCGCGGGCGCGATCCTCGTCGCGCCGCGGATCGCGTTCGCGAATGTCGACACCGACCGGCGCTTCGTGTTCGTGATCCAGCGCGGCGCGGCCGACGGCCTGAACATCGTCGTCCCGTACGCGGAGCCCGCGTATGCGTCGCTGCGCGGCCCGCTCGCGATCGACACGGCGGCCGCGACGAAGCTCGACGGTACGTTCGCGCTGCATCCGTCGCTCGCGCAGACCGCGCAGTTGTATCGCGACGGTCAGGCGCTGTTCGTCCATGCGATCGCATCGCCGTATCGCGACCGCTCGCATTTCGACGGCCAGAACGTGCTCGAAACGGGCGGCCGTGCGCCGTACCAGGTGAAGGACGGCTGGCTGAACCGGCTCGCCGCGCTGCTGCCGGCGACGCGCGACAACGCGATCGCATTCGCGCCGACGGTGCCGCTCGCGCTGCGCGGCGCGGTGCAGGCCGCGTCGTATGCGCCGTCCGGCTTGCCGGCCGCGCCGGACGATCTGCTCACGCGCGTGTCGGCGCTCTACGAAGCCGACGCGCAGCTCGGTCCGTTGTGGCAAGCGGCGATGGAGGCGCGCGGTCTCGCCGGCGATGCGCATGCACGGCAGGACCCGGCCGGCGTCGGCAAGCTCGCCGCGACGTTTCTCGCGCGCGACGACGGCCCGCGGATCGCGATGATCGAGACGGGCGGCTGGGACACGCACAGCGCGCAGAACGCGCGGCTCGCGAATCAATTGAAGGCGCTCGACACGATGCTCGCCGCGCTGCGCGACGGCCTCGGGCCTGCGTGGCGGCAGACCACGGTGCTGGTCGCGACCGAGTTCGGCCGCACGGCCGCAGCGAACGGCACCGGCGGCACCGATCACGGGCAGGCGTCGGTCGCGATGCTCGCGGGCGGCGCAGTGGCAGGCGGCCGCGTGATCGCCGACTGGCCGGGGCTGCGGCCCGGCGATCTATACGAGGGGCGCGACCTGAAGCCGACTGCATCGCTCGACGCGCTGATCGCGGGCGCCGCCGCCGACAGCCTGCGGCTCGACCCGCGCCGCACCGCGGCAGCGCTGTTTGCGGAAAGCGGCGCGACGCGGCCGATGAGCGGCCTGATTCGCGGGGCCGCGTAACGCGGCACGTATCCGCGATCGGCGCCGTCGACCGATTACACGACAGGGAGCATCGACAATGAAGATCCGATCCGTTTCGCTTGCCGTGCTGGCGAGCGCGAGTGCCGTGCTGATGACCGCGTGCGTGGTCGAACCGGTGCGGCCGCCGCAGCCGGCGCCCGTCGTCGAAGTAGCGCCGCCGCCGCCCGCGCCCGGCTATCGCTGGGCGAAGGGGCATTACCGGTGGGCCGGCAATCACTGGGCGTGGGTGCCCGGGCACTGGGTGGCGGTGTACTGACACGGCAGACACGGCAAGCGTGTCGACGTGTCGTGCGGCGAGATCGACGGGCCGGCGACGAGCGACCGTCCGAAGTGCCGCAGCAACGGCGGATCCGGCGGGATCGACCTCGTCCGTCGAGCGGCGGCACGCAGTCTAGTCCCACCCGATCCGGTGCTTCTCTTCCGTCTCTCGATGGCGCCAGTCGTCGTCCGCGTGAAGATACTGGCTCGTCGTCGTGAGCGACACATGGCCGAGGTTGTCGCGCACGAGCCGCAGGTCGACGCGGCCGTCGGCCATGTGCGAGCCCGCGCTGTGACGCAGCCAGTGCGCGGACGCCTGTTCGAGCACGCGCGCCGGTTGTTCGCCGGCATCCCCCTGAGCACGCAGCCGGTCGGCCGCGTGCCGGAACACCTGCTTCACGATCCGATGCAGCGCCGCGCGCGTGAGCGGCTTGCGCGTCCGGCCGATCGGCAACACGAGCGGCGTCGGTTCGCCGTCGAGCGGCAGCGCGGGCAGGCCGTGCGCGCGCCGGTAGCGCGCCAGCTCGGCCATCATCTCGTCGGTGGCCGGCACGAGCCGCCGCCGGCCGCCTTTGCCCGTCACGTCGAGCCACCAGCGCGCGTGCCCGTCCGCATCGCGCCGGCAGAAGAATTGCCCCATCGTCGTATCGGCCGCTTCGGTGATGCGCAGTCCGCCGAGATACAGCAGCGTGAACAGCCAGCGTGCGCGATCCGCATGGAAGCATGCGCGGGCATCGTCGCGCGGCATCGCGGCGATCGCGTCCTTCACCGATTGCCACAGCGGCTGCCCGAGATGGCGCGTGACGCGCGGCGACGGCCGGCGCTGCCGCTGTCGCGACAACGCGAGCGGATTGCCGGCCAGATAGCCGGCCTGCACGAGCCACGAGAACATCACGTTCAGGATCACCAGCGCCTGCCGCTGGCTGGCGGCCGACAGCGGCCCGTAAAACGGCCGCCAGCGCGGATCGTCGCGCGGATGCTTGCGGCCGCCGTTCGCGCACCACAGATCGGCCGGCGCGGGCGCGAGCAGGAATTGCCGGTAGACCGCGAGATCCTCGTGCGTGAGCGACGACAGCGGCTTGCCGCACGCGATCACGGCCCACAGCAGCAGGCGTTCGGCCTCCTTGCGGTAGTTCTGGAACGTGGTCGGCGTATCGACGAAGCGGGCGAGCCACGCGCGCACGGCGTCGAGGTCGTTGGTCGCGGCGATCTGCGGATGCGCGCTGCCCGAGCGGTTGGTGCCTGTGCGTCCGTCGAGCGCGGCCGGCACGGCCAGCGTATCGATCGGCAGCGGGCGCAGCACGGTGTCGGACGGAACGGATGAGGTCATGCGAAGGGAACGCGCCGTGCGAACCGCGCGGGCTTGGCCTGGTGGACGAACGCGGCGCGCCAAGGCGTATCGGAAAGCGTCGATGGTACACGATCGCCGCACGGTGAAGCCGCCGTCGACGGCGATCACGTGGCCGGCGATGAAGCGCGCGGCGGAGCCGGAACAGCGTAACGTATCGGCTCGCGCGCGACGTCCGATGAATGAGCGTGCTCGAACGCGTTCCGTAAGGTGTTCGTGAACCTTCTCGCCGGGCGGCTCGTCTAATTGGCCCTTCAACGCTCCCGGAGGCATATCCGATGATTCGCAAGATCCCCACGCTGCTTGGCGCGGCCGTCCTTGCCGGCAGCACGCTCCTCGCAGGATGCCAGACCGATGCGGCGGCCACCGCGTCGAACGTCGCCCGCCCGGCCGACGGCGAGCCCGTGGCCAAGACCGTCTACGTCGCGCCGCAGTCCGCGCGCTGCACGGGCGTCGCGCCGATGGAGTGCCTGCAGGTGCGCAGCAGCCCGAGCGAGCCGTGGAGCCTGTGGTACGCGGGGATCGAAGGCTTTGCGTACCAGCCCGGCTACCTGTACACGCTCGAAGTCGACGAATACCGCGTCGCGCGGCCGCCGGCCGACGGCTCGTCGATCCGCTGGGTGCTCAAGCGCGTCCTCGAGCGCCGCCAGGTGAACTGACGGCCTGACGGCCGCGATCAAGCGGAAGGGCGCGCCGCCGCACCGGCCGGCGCGGCCGTATCGATCCGCCGGAACACGACGGATGACAGCAGGGTCACCGCGCCCATGCACGCGAACGACAGCATGAACCCGTGCGCCATCGAGCCGCGGTAGGCGGCGAACAGATTGACGAGGCCGCCGCCGATCGACACGCCCAGCCCCATCGCGAGCATCTGCATCATCGTGAACAGGCTGTTGCCGCTGCCCGCGTCGGCGTGCGACAGCCCCTTGAGCGTCACGCCGTTCATCGCCGCGAACTGCATCGAATTCGCCGCGCCGAGCACGATCAGCAGTACGCCTTCCAGGACCGGCGCGGGCCGTGCCGACACCAGCGCGAACCCCGCGATCGCGCAGCCGACGATCCCCGTATTCACGACCAGAAACGCCGCATAGCCGAAGCGCTTCACGAGCGGCGCGATCCACCGCTTTGCGATGACGCCCGCGATCGCGGCCGGCAGCATCATCAGCCCCGATTGCAGCGGCGTATAGCCGAGCTGAACCTGCATCAGCAGCGGCAGCATGAACGGTACCGAGCTCGTGCCGATCCGGCACAGCAGGTTGCCGAGCAGCCCCGACCCGAAGTTCGGCTCGCGGAACAACCCGAGCCGGAACAGCGGCTGCGTGCGTCGCCGCGCGTGGGGCAGGTACGCCAGCGCGCTCGCCAGGCCGAGCCCGGCGAGCGCGGCCGACCACGCGGTGCGGTGCGAGGACATCGGCGGGTCGATCGCGAGCGACAGCGCGATCATCGCGGCCGACAGCAGCGCACAGCCGACGAAGTCGAACGGCGGCGGCTGCGTCGCCTGGTCGTGCGGCAGGTAGCGCTGAACCGCGATGAAGCCGATCGCGCCGACCGGCACGTTGACGATGAACACCCAGTGCCACGAAATCGCCTGCGTGAGCCAGCCGCCGAGCGTCGGCCCGACGATCGGGCCGAGCTGGCCGGCGATCGACACGAACGCGATCGCCGCGACGTACTGTTCGCCCGGCACGCGGCGCAGCACGGCGAGCCGCCCGATCGGCAGCAGCATCGAGCCGCCGATGCCCTGCACGGCGCGCGCGACGACGAGCTGGCCGAGTGTGTGCGACGCCGCGCAGCCGATCGACGCAAGCACGAACACGAGGATCGCGACCGAGAACACGCGGCGCGTGCCGAACCGGTCGGCGAGCCAGCCTGAGGCTGGCGTGAGCATCGCCATCGTCAGCGTGTAGACGACCACGACGGGCTGCATCGCGAGCGGCGACGCATGCAGGCTTTGTGCGATCGAGGGCAACGCGGTGTTGACGATCGTCGTATCGAGCGACTGCATGAAGAAGGCAGCGGCGACGATCCAGAGCAACACGGAATGTGTGGGTTCCCGGGACATGGCGAAATCGGTGGTACGAGGGGCGGGCGCCGGTGCATGGTCGTGCGGCGCCCGCTCGATGGTACCGATTCCGCCGGTCGTCGGGAAGCGATCTCGCCAACCGCATCAGGGACACGATCCGGCGTTCCGCTTCGGCATCCGTTCGACGACGTCGAACGACATGAGCCGAGCGGCGCGCGCGTCACGTCGCGCATGGCCGGACAAGATGCGTGCGCACGCATCGGTATTCACCCTGCCTCGTCACGCAGGATCGTGTACCGGCGACGCTTGCGCCCGGCACGGAGCTGCATTTTTGCAACGCATTTTCAATGCGTCGTTCCGTACGCGATCGCTCGCAACGACGACGCGCGTGCGCTGACGGCCGTCCGGCTTCGCTCCGCGAGCATCGCGTCGCCGATGCGCGGTCGACGCGCAAGGCCGCGCATCGCGTGTTTCGGCGTCGCTCGCCGAATACGGATACGTTCATGAAACATTTCCTCTCGATTGCGACTCGCGCCACTACCCGTTCCGACGGAGGGCGCTTTTTCCGCTTTGCTCGGCGCCGCATGGCACGCCCTTTGCGGTTCACCCGATGCCGCCGACGCAGACGAACTTCGCCAGAACGATCCGCGCATCGACGGCATGTAACGACATCGAAACAAACGGGGAACCGGATCGGGTCGCGCGCGTCGTGTGCCACGGCGCCTGCGCGGCGCGTGTCGTATCGGTCACGCGCACCGCGCAACGCGTCCCCGATCCGTCGAACAGCAAGCGTGCTTGCAAGGTGTCGTGCCGGGGGTCGCATCGCGCATCGCGACGAAGGTCGCGTGTGGGTCGCGTCGCGCCCGGCACATGTCGGGGGAGGCGCCCGTGAAAACGACGGTGAATCAATGGGCAGCGGTCGCGGCGATGTTCGTCGCGAGCGCGCATGCGCAGGAAATCTACCTGCAGGGCGGCACGCAGGGCGTCGGCATCGGGGCGGCCGTGAGCTTCAATTCGATGCTGGGCGCGCACGCGGATTTCAACGCGATCAATCTGACGCATGACTTCACGGTGGCCGGCAACCGCTATCAGGACGACCTGAAGCTGCGCCAGGGCGGCCTGTATGCCGATATCTTTCCGTGGCGAGGCAGCGGCTTTCGCGCGACGCTCGGGTTGCGCTTCGACGACGACGAGCTTCACGGCGTGTCCGTACCGACCAACGGAACCTACGTATTCGGCGGCAAGCGTTATCCGGCGCTTCCGGGCATGTACGCGGTCGCGCAAGCGCGTTATCCGACCGTGATGCCGTATGTCGGAATCGGCTACGGGCATCGGCCGGCGTCGAAAGGGCTCGGATTCGTTGCCGATGTCGGCGTCGCGTACGGGATACCGAAATGTTCGTACACGCTGTCGCCGGCACTGGCCGCGGCGGCCGGACCGGCGAAGAGCCAGGTGCTGATCGCGAGCGGGCTCGACTCGCTGCGGCAGATGATGTCGCGCTATCGGTGGTATCCGGTCCTGCAGATCGGCATCTCGTACCGTTTCTGAGCGCGCACGGGTCACGGCGTGACCGTTTGACGCTCGCGAGCGGGCTCCGCCGCGCGGCGTGCCGGGCGGGCGTCGGGGCGCTTGGCGATGAACGGATGCTCGACGTAGCGGTAAGTCAGCAGCGCACAGAAGACGGCAGCCAGCGCGCACGCCAGCGCGAGCGCCCAGATGCCCGAATCGTCGACAGAATTGATCGGGAAAACGAAGTTGTTGAACGCGTGAACGATCATGTACACGATCACCATGTGGATCATGTAGATGCTGAAACTGGCGGTGCCGAGCAGCGCGAGCGGCCGGGTCTTGAGCACGCCGTAGAACGTGTTTCCGCTGGCGATGCAGAGAAACACCGGAAGCAGCGGCAGTGCACCCTCGATCGAATACCGTTCGGCGGGAGACGGAGACATCGCGAGAATCAGCAGCGCGACCGTCGCCGCCGGTTTCGTGGCGAGCCGCGCACGAACCGCGGGGTGCCGCGACACCTCGTAGGCCACCGCGCCGAACGCGAACAGCAGCGCCATGCCGCCGGGCGGCCCGAATAGCGCCGCGCAGGCCGTGACGATCGCGAGCGCAAGCAGCTTGCGCCACGCACGCGTGGCGACGAACCACGCCAGAAACGGAACGGCGACGTAGAACCGCCATTCGTAGGCGAGGGTCCACCAGACGCCGCTCAGATACGGGGTGCGCTGCGCCCCGTTGATCGGGAACGCGCCGAACCAGCCGAGCGAAACGGTCTTGAGCAGGTCGGCCAGCAGCTGCACAGGTGCGCCGACGGCATGGCGGGGAAACCAGTAAAGCGTGCAGACGACGATGACGGCCGCGTAAAACAGATAGAGCGGCGCGAGGCGTCGCACGCGTCCGACGAAGAAGGCCCGCACGTCGAGTGTGCCTCTGCATGCGCGTTCCCAGAACAGCAGCCCGGTGACCATGAAGAACATCGCGACGGGAATCGTCCCGAGATTACGCAGGAAGTCGGTGCCGGCGCCCCAGACGCCGGTCGACAGCAACGCCTGGTTGCACGCGAAATGATGGAAGACCACGGACGTGGCCAGCAGGCCGCGAAACCCGTCGAGATTGCGATAGCGCATCGACAGCGACTTGTCGACGGCCGATCGGTAGAACGGCACGTGTCGGGCAACCAGCCACGCGATGATCGCCACGGCCGCCACGCATGCCGGGAAGTAGAGTTTGTCGGGTGTCGGGGAGAACAGGATTTCCAGAGAGGGCGTAACGAAGTCCACTGAAGAGCGTCTCGTGTCTTGGATCGGGATTTCAGGCACGGATGGTCCGCGTCGATGCAAGGTCTTCTGCGCGCTTCGCACGGCGTTCGATCGCCGGTCTTGTGATCCGATGGTACCAAACGATGGCGACGGTCGCGGCCGGTTGTGCAACACGATGTTTCAGCGCGAATCGAGGCGACGCCCGGATTCGTGACGCATGTCGCCGACGGTGCCGGCATCGCAAATCCCGTTCCTCGCCGGCCAGGCGTCGTGATCGATGGCGCGCGACTGGCCATCCGGCCGGCTTCCGCATCGTCCCGCGCGGGCTTACCTTGAGCGACAGCAGTTCGATGCGTCGGACCGGCGGTGGAGATGGACGAAATGCTTGTCGTCGGCTGCCGCGGGTCCGCGCCGACTCGGGGCCGTCCGGCCATGAGGGTGATAGCAATGCTTGCAATTCACCGTCATGGCGCTATCATTGATAGCAATTCTGGACGGAGGGACTCATGGCAAATCTTCTGGTGCGTAACGTGGATGACACTATCGTTCAAAGTCTGCGCGAGCAGGCCGCGGCCAATGGCAGGAGCGCCGAGGCCGAACATCGAGCCATTCTGGCCGACGCGCTCGGCCGGCCGAAGCGGCGGACTTTCGCGCAAGTGCTGATGAGCATGCCGGAGGTCGGCGAAGACGCGGATTTTCAACGTGTTCAGGATTCAGGCGAGGTCCGGCGTGTTTTTGATTGATACGAACGTCATCAGCGAAATCAGGAAAGGCAAGCGCACCAACCGCGGCGTGCGGGCGTTCTTCAGGCAGGCCGAAGCCGACGCGAGTCCGCTTTACCTGTCGGTCGTGACGGTGGCCGAGTTGCGGCGCGGCGTCGATCTGACCCGTCATCGCGGCGATCACAGCCAGGCGTCGGCGCTCGAGGCCTGGATCGCGATGATCCTGTCCGGCTATGCGCCGAACATCCTGCCGGTCGATATCGAGATCAGCCAGATGTGGGGACATTTGCGCGTGCCCGATCCGACGCACGAACTCGACAAGCTGATCGCAGCCACCGCGCTGATCAACGATCTGACGGTCGTCACGCGCAACGTCGACGATTTCGCCCGCACCGGCGTCCGGTTGCTGAATCCGTTCTACTAGCGTCGCGGCTGCCGCCCGCCGTCGTGCGAAGTCGGGCGACTGCCGGCTACCAGGCTAGCGCAGGACGCCTCGCTCCCGTGGCCGGCTCGACACCGCCGCCACATATCGCACGCCGGGCACCGAATCTTTCGCCGGCGCGCTTTCGCGGCGCAACTCGGCCTCTTGGCGTCCATGCTCCCGTCCCGACAGACGATGTTGCGCGATGTCACACGCTCGACCGGCCGACCTCGTTGACGGCGCCTGAAGGTCCGCGCTTGTGCGCCGCATCAAAATAACTTGACGAGGCGGCCGTTACCGCGTAGTGTCCGAGACCGAAGTCGTCAAGAAGTCCGATTGCTCATCATTGGCCGCACACCGTGCGGCAGTCGTTGGTCTCTCCCTCTTTGATTCTTTCTGTGCCCGTCGCGGGCGCATGTTCAATTATTTGTATTAAGGAAGTATTTGTGGATACCGGTACCGTCAAGTGGTTCAACGAAACCAAGGGCTTTGGTTTCATTTCCCCGGACAACGGCGGCGACGATCTGTTCGCCCATTTCTCGGAAATTCGCGGCACGGGCTTCAAGACCCTGGCCGAAGGCCAGAAGGTCAGCTTCGAAGTGAAGCGCGGCCCGAAGGGTCTGCAAGCGTCGAACATCACGCCGCAGTAAGCCGCATCGGCAGCGGTCGCCGAGAGGCGGCCGATGCCGGATGGAGTATCGCGCGGGGCGCCGCATGACGGCGGCCTGTGCGTTCCGATGCGCACGACCGATGCATCGCGACATTCACGATGCATCGGTCGTGACGCCTCCCTCATCGCATGCGTGACCCGCGTGCGACGCAACGCCCTCGCGAAGCGCCTGGCGCTTCGCCAGCGCATCACCGCTTCAACGCATCAACCCGAGCAGGCCGCCGCCATGCCCCGTAGCCGGCGCGGTCCCGACTTGCGCGGCGCGCATTGCGCCGCCGCCACCGACCGCCCGAACGCCGCAACGCGCCGGGCTCCGATCGCAAGACAGGCTAGTGGCCCGTCTGAACGAACCGATCCCGGCCGCCTGCCGGCCGCCGTCCCGTTTGCGGGAGCCGGCGCCGGGCAATCGCCGCGGCCGCGGTCAATCACCTTGTCTGGAGGAATTGGTTTGGCAAAAGAAGAACTGCTGGAACTGGACGGAATCGTCGACGAAGTGCTGCCGGACAGCAAATACCGTGTCACGCTGGAAAACGGCGTCGTGGTCGGCGCGTACGCGTCGGGCCGCATGCGCAAGAACCACATCCGCATTCTCGCGGGCGATCGCGTGACGCTGGAACTGTCGATGTACGACCTCACCAAGGGCCGCATCAACTTCCGGCACAAGGACGCGAACTCGCCGCGTCCGCCGCGAAGCGGCCAGCCGCGCCGCTGAGCGGCCACGACCGGTGCGTATCCGCGCGCACCGGCCGACACCTGTTCGGCCGCATGGCCGGACGAACCGGATGAACGGCGCACGGCGTGCCGTTCGCCGATTGCCGGCGGCGCCGTCGCGCCGCGTTGGCTTCTTCTACGTCTCTCGCCTTTTACCGGCACCGCGCGTGTTCCACGCTCAGGCGGCGCGTCCCGCAGGAAATCCTCGATCACCATCGCGAAATACGGCGGACATTCGTGCATCGGGTAATGCCCGCAATTCGGCATCGTCCCGAGCCGCGCGTCCGCATGTCATGCAAAAAACGCCGCCTGCATCGCCGCTGCGTCGAACCTTGGGTCCTTGTCGCCGACGATCACCAGTTAGCGTGTCGAGCCCGCGCACGTCATCGATGAAGTCGTGTCGTTTTGGTCCTGGAACCAAAACGAAACACCCTCCCGGCGGACCGGCAGGGCGTTTTGATTGAAAGTGCGCCGATCGTATCGGGCCGATCGACGAAAGTCGCTGCTCAGAGCGCTATCCCGCCCGACACCTCGATGCGCTGCGCATTGACCCAGCGGTTGTCGTCCGACAGCAGCGACGCGATCATCGGCCCGATGTCGTCCGGCTCGCCCACGCGGCCGAGCGCCGTCCATTCCGCGATCTGTCGATTCACGCCGGGATTGTCGCGTACCATCCCGCCGCTGAAATCGGTCGCCACCGCGCCCGGCGCGACGACGTTCACCGCGATGCGGCGCGGGCCCAGCTCCTTGGCCAGATAGCGCGTCAGCACCTCGACCGCGCCCTTCATCGATCCGTACGCTGCGCTGCCGGGCACCGAGACGCGCGTGAGGCCGGACGACACGTTCACGATGCGGCCGCCGTCGCGGATCAGCGGCAGCAGCGTCTGCGTGAGAAAGAACACGCCCTTGAAGTGCACACGATAGAGCGCGTCGAGGTCGGCCTCGGTCGTCTCGGCGATCGGCGCGTGATGCGATGTGCCCGCATTGTTGACGAGGAAATCGAAGCGCTCGGCGCCCCAGCCTGACAGGGCGTCGCGAAGCTGTTCGGCGAAGCGGTCGAACGTGGCGATGTCGCCCGTATCGAGCGGCAGCGCCAGCGCCGGTTGTCCGGCTTCTGCGGTCAGCGCGGCGACGCGATCGGCTTCCGCGCGATTCGAGCGATACGTGAAGATCGAACGCACGCCGCGCTGCGCGAGATGAAGCACGGTGTTGCGGCCGAGCCCGCGGCTGCCGCCGGTGACGACGGCGATCTTCGGGGCGGACGCTGCAGGGTGTGCTGTTGTCATGCTGTGCTCCTGGCCAAGTAGGTGACGAACAGCGGCAAGCGTACGGCGGCCGGCGCATCCGCTGAATGCCGGAACCGGCCGCGTTCTTGCCCGATCCTGCCCGCGCGTGCCGGCGTGCGCTGTGTCGCGGGTACCATCCGGAGATCGGGGTACGGAGGATTGCACCATGTCGGATGAACTGCTCGAGCGCGTCGCACACCTGACCGGCGGGCAACGCGACGAAAGCCCGGTCGCGACGGCGATCGACGGGCTGGTCCTGCTGCGTTCGAACCGCGAGCGGCTGTCCGCGCCGCGGATCATGAAACCGGCGCTGTGCGTCGTCGTGCAGGGTGCGAAGTGGACGACGTTCGGCGGGCGGCGCTACGACTACGGGCCCGGCCGCGCGCTGGTCGTCAGCGTCGAGATGCCGGCGACGAGCCGCATCGTGAAGGCCAGCGACGCCGAACCGTTTCTCGGCCTCGTGCTCGAATTCGATCTGGCGATGATGCGCGACGTGCTCGAACGGCTCGATACACCGCCGCTGCAGGCGGCCGGCCCGGTCGGGCAAGGCGTCTGCGTGACCGATTTCGGCGGTCAGCTCGCCGATTGCGTGCTGCGGCTGGTGCGGTTGCTCGAAACGCCGGACGCGATTCCGATCGTCGCGCCGCTGGTGAAGCGCGAGATCTGCTACTGGCTGCTCGCCGGGCCGCACGGTGGTGAAGTGTCGCGCGTCGTGTTCGCGAATGGTCACGCGCAGCGCGTCGTCGCGGCGATCCATGCGCTGCGCGGCCAGTTCGCCGAGACGATCCGCGTCGACGAACTCGCCGCCGTCGCGCAAATGAGCCCGTCCGCGTTTCACCGGCAATTCAAGGCGCTGACGTCGATGACGCCGCTGCAGTACCAGAAGCAGTTGCGTCTGCTCGAAGCGCGACACCTGATGGTGACGGGCGCGGCGAACGCGGAAACGGCCGCGTATCGCGTCGGCTACGAAAGCGCGTCGCAATTCAGCCGCGAATACGCACGGATGTTCGGCGCGCCGCCGCGGCGCGACGTCGTGACGTTGAAAACCGCCCCGGCCGACGACTGAACGCACGCGCGGCGACGCCGTTCGCATGCGGCTTTACGCGCGGGCCGGCGCGGTCGTACACTCGTCGGCAATGCGCGGCCCGCGCGTGGCTTTCAATCCCTTCAGTGCTTTCGGCGGGCCAACGGCCGTGCCGGCCGGACCTTCGTCGCGCGACGCCAGGAGGCGCCATGAGTGCAGACGCAGCCCCCGAATCTTCCTCCGCTCCCGCCGTCCCGTCGGTTCAGGATCGCGTCCGGCACGTGTTCGTGTTGATGCTCGAGAACCGTTCCTTCGATCATCTGTTCGCGCTGTCGGGCATTGCCGACATCGTCGCCGCGTCGCCGGGCGACAGCAATGCGTACGGCGGCACCGTCTATCCGTTCGGCGGCGGCGCGCCCGACCGGATGCCGACCGATCCGTGCCACGAATTCACCGACGTGCTCGAACAGCTCTGCGGCGCGGGCGTGCCGTTCGTGAAAGGGCAGCCGTATCCGCCGGTCGGCAATTCGGGGTTCGTGTCGAACTATGCGACGTCGCATGCCGAGGGCGCGCCGCCGCAACTGGCCGATGCGGGCAAGATCATGCTGGGCGTCGATGCCGCGACGCAGGCGCCGTCGTTGTATGCACTCGCGAATGCGTTCGTATTGTGCGACGCGTGGCATGCATCGATGCCGGGGCCGACCTGGCCGAACCGCTTCTTCCTGCATGGCGCATCGTCGGCCGGGCTCGACCATTCGCCGACCAAGGAAGAAATGGCCGGATGGAATACGTTCGACGGCTTCCACTATCCGAACGGTTCGATCTTCAGCGCGCTCGGCGACGACAACTGGCGCATCTACCAGGACCAGACGGGCGATCCGCTCGGCCACGTGCCGCAGGTCGCGTCGCTGAAGGGCATCAGCTTCTTCGACGTCGACGATCTCGCGCATTTCGAAGCCGATCTCGCGGCCGGCTACACCGCGCGCTACACGTTCATCGAACCCGGCTACGGGGACATCGTGCACGGCACCTACCGGAACGGCAGCTCGCAGCACCCGATGGACGGGCTGGCCGGCGGCGACCAGCTCGCCGCGCGCGTGTACAACGCGATTCGCAACGCGCCAGTGTGGAACAGCAGCCTGTTCGTGATCGTCTACGACGAGCACGGCGGCTTCTACGATTCGGTCAAGCCAGGCGCTGCGCCGCCGCCGAACGATGGCGCGCCCGCGACGCTGAACGCGAGCGGCTTCGGCTTCGACGTGTACGGCGTGCGCGTGCCGGCGATCGTGATTTCGCCGTGGGTCGCGGCCGGGCACGTCGATCACACGCCGTACGACCACGCGTCGGTGGCCGCGACGCTCGAGCGGCTGTTCGGCCTCGCGCCGCTGACCGATCGCGATCGTCTCGCCAACGACCTGCTCGGGCTCGTGACGACGACATGCCGGACGGATTGTCCGCAAAGGATCGGAACATGAGTCCCGCCCCGACGCCGGACCCGCGCGACGCGCTGCCCGTGCGCGACGGCACGAGCCTGATCGCCTATCTGCATATCCTGAGGAAAGCGCATGCGGCACTGGTCGGTGAAGACAAGGCTCACCGGCGTTTCAGCGAGATCGTCACGCGCGGGCAGGCGCGGCAATACATCGAGGAACTGATGCCGGCGCTGCTGCAGAAGCGCGCCGAGCATCGGGCGCGCAAGCGTGGCGGGAAGCATCGTTGAGCGACGGGCGAGCACGCCGGTGGCGCGTCATGCCGCCCGCTGCACGCTGACGGCCGATACCGCCGCGCCCGTCAGTTGAACCACCGCGCCGGCGAACATCGCCACGCGCAGGCCGGCCGCGCCGCCGTGCACGGCGGCGAACGCCGTGCCGAGCACCGCGATCCCGAGCGTCGCGCCGGTCATCCGTGCGACGTTGACGAGCGCACTCGCGGTACCCGAGCGCGCGGCGTCGACCGCGCCCACCGCAACGGTCATCAGCGGACCCGTCGCGACGCCCATCCCGAGTCCCGTCAATGCGAGCCCGATCTCGGCGCCGAGCAGGCTCGGCGAACCGGCCGACGCGCCGATCGCAGCGAGTCCGCTCGCGATCACCGCGACGCCGCCGGCTGTCGTCGCCCGCGTGCCGATGTGCTCCGACAATCTCCCCGAGCACGGCGATACGGCGACGAACACCAGTGCCATCGGCAGCAATGCGAGGCCCGCGCCGGTCGAATCGAGGCGGCCGGTGCTCTGCCACGTCAGCGGCAGCAGGAACAGCACGCCGTACATCCCGAACGTCATGCCGGTGGTGGCGGCGATCGCGCCGCGAAACGCAGGGATCCGGAAAATGTCGAGCGGCACCAGCGCGGATTCGCCGTGGCGGCGCTCGATCGCCACGAACGCGACGAACGACGCCACCGCGATGCAGCCGGCGATCGCGCATGCGACCGGCGCCTCGCGGAACACGATCGCCGCATACGCGAGCGCGCCGAGTGCGAGTGCGCCCATGACCTGCGCCGCGCCGTCGAAATGCCGGCCGTGCGGATCGGACGACTCGGGCACGGCCGGGATCGCGAGCAGCATCGCGGCGATGCTCAGCGGCACGACGACGAAAAAGATGCTGCGCCAGCCGAAGTGCCGGATCAGCACGCCGCCGAGCGTCGGCCCGATCGCCATCGCCACGCCGTTGCACGCGGCCCAGATACCGAGCGCGCGGCCGCGTTCGACCGGGTCGCGCCACACGACCCGCACGATCGCCAGCGACGCCGGCAGCAACAACGCCGCGCCGACGCCGGCCAGCGCGCGGGCGGCGATCAGCACCGACACCGACGGCGCAAGCGCGCACAGCAGCGACGCGATGGTGAAGACGGCCGTGCCGGCCATGAAGACGCGGCGGCGACCGTAGAGGTCGGCGAGCAGCCCGCCGGTCAGCAGCAGTACCGCGTACGCGAGGTTGTAGCTGTCGACGACCCATTGCAAGGCACCGACACCGGCATGGAAATAGGCGCCGATCGCGCGCGTGGCGAGGTTGACGACGGCCGTGTCGACCTGGGCGACGAGTACGGCGATGCACAGCGTGAGCAGGGTCACGCCGCGACGTTTGACGGTGCGTTCGGCCAGTGCGGCCGGTCCTTCGGTAGGGGCCAAGGGCGGTGCTCCTCGGGTGTCGGTCGATCGAGCTTGGACGTTCCCCACTGACAGCGTGGTGTCAGCAGCCGAGAAACATTTGGCGCGCAAGCGGCATGCCCGCGTGTCGCATGACGAAGTGGTGTGCGCGCGGTTTCCGTCGGCATCGGCAGGGTGATGGACGGCGCGACGATCGGGCGCAACGACGATCGTCGCGCCCCGGGGGATTCGCGAAGGCCGGATACGACATGCTGCTTGCGAGCATGTCGGCACGGTCGTGAGACAACTGAGCGACGCGAAGGCGAACGGCACGCGGATTCATTGGCAACCGGCGGGTTACCTGAAGACCATCCGGTCGATCGCCGGTTGGGCGAGGGCGCTTTGAGCTGCCCGCGATTCATGCGGTGCCGCGCTTGATCGCTCGAAATCCTTCCGCCGTCGACACGAAGCCAGAAAATCCGAACGCGGACAACGCGTGTCGCAGGCGCGCGGAAAGCGGCGTGCCGTAAACGACCAGAATCGCATGTCCGTCGAGATGCATCGCGTCGCCGTGATGGTCGTCCACCGCATCCAGTATTCCGGCGCACCAGCTGTCGCGGTCGTCGCCATGACGCAGGAACAGGGTCACGCCGCCTTCGGCGGCCCGGTCCGACTCCGCCCGGCGTGTATTCCAGACCTGCCTGATCACGGGGTCGTTCGCGTCGCTCGTCACGACCCACGTATGCCGCGCGTGCGCGGCGATGTCGTGAATTCGCTCGCCGCTGTCGGGATCGACGATCAGTGCAATCGTGTTCTGTGTGGTCATGGTGGTTCGCATTGCTGGCGCGCGTTCGATGGGCATTTCTGCATGCCGGTCAATCGGGTCGATACCAGGGCGATTGCGTCGCGCATCGCCATTGACTTAAGATCGGTCGGGAGATCATCCCAAGCCTTCAGCGCCAATGAAAAAGAGCATACGCCTGCGGGTCGCCGTCATCGCGTCGGCCGTTGCCGTGTACAGCATCTACATGCATATCCAGCAGTTGATCAGCGGATGCATGTGGGTCAGGGGCCATCAGCGCTGCAGTTTCGAAAACAGTACGAATTTCCAGGGCCTGATGGATCTGGACCTGATGATCACCTGTTGCTGGGTCGCCGCGGCGGTGGTCGGGTGGATTTCCGTTGCGCAGGGCACGAAGAAACCGGGCTAGCAACGTCATGGTCGTGCTGCCCGATTGAACGGGCACGAAATACAACTCGCCCGGGTCGAACCCGTCAATCGGTGACAACGCGTATTCGCCGAAGGGTGGAGAGGGCGCGCTCGATGCATGCGAGTCCGAAACGAACGCCTGATTCCGCTGCCGGCGCACGAGATCATGCCCATCCCCGTAGACAGGCGTTGCATCGCGCGCCGCGCGAGAGGAGGTTCCCGTGCAATTTCCAACAGGATCGGTGGTCGCGCTCAGCTCGGCCGCGTCGACGATGTTCTCGATCGGCATGCTGTTTCTCGGCTACTGGGGATTGCACGAAGCATCGCCCTGGCGGTTCGGCGACTACGTCGTGATCGTGCTCGCGCTAGCCGGTTTCGCATGCCTCGCCAGCGTGCCGTTTCTCGCGACGTCGCCGATGAAAACGCCCGACGACGAGTCGCGAATGTTCGTCGCGCGCCGCGTGTTTCTGTGCGGTGCAGGCGCGGTGTGGTGTGCGATCGTCGTGTCGCTGTTCGTGTGAGAACGGATGACGAGACGGTTTCCGGAGCCGCGCGGCGAACGCATTCGGAAATGTCTTACGTGAGGCCGGAACCCACGTTTTTCACGCTGCCGTTACCGCTTTGCTTTCCCCGATGGCGTGCACTAGATTCGAAGCGTTCGTCCGTTTCAGAGCGCGAGGTGGAGCCATGACGCCGTGGGAGATTCAGGGCACCGAAATGATCAGTTGCAATTGCTCATACGGTTGCCCTTGCCAGTTCAATGCGCTGCCGACCAACGGCAACTGCGAAGCGATGGGGGCGATTTCGATCGACAGCGGCCACTACGGCGACGTGGTGCTCGACGGCGTCAGGATCGCGGTGGTATTCCAGTGGCCGGGCGCCGTTCACGAAGGCAAGGGCAAGTGCCAGCCGATCGTCGACGAACGTGCGAGTCCGGCGCAGCGCGACGCCGTGCTGAAGATCATGACCGGTCAGGATACCGATCCATTCGCGACGATGTTCTCGGTGTATGCGTCGACGCTCGAGCACGCGTTCGATCCGACCTTCACGAAGATCGATTTCGACGTCGATGTCGACGCGCGGCGCGGCCGGATTCACGTGGACGGTGTGTTCGACGTCGCCGGCGAACCCATCCGCAATCCGGTGACGGGAGACGAGCACCGTGTGCGGATCGACCTGCCGCACGGTTTCGAATACGAGCTGGCCGAGGTCGGTTCGGGCACGGGGCGCTCGCAGGGCAACATCGCGCTGAATCTGGACGGAACGTATGCGCAATTCGCGCGACTGCATCTGAACAACCACGGGCTGATCCGGCATCGCGCCGCGGCATGACTCCGTTCGACACCTGGCTCGCGCGCGAGCGCGCCGTCATGCTGATCGGCATGGCGGCGCTCGTCGGCCTGTGCTGGTTCTCCCTGTGGACGGGCGCGGGAACCGGCATGTCGGCGTGGGAGATGACGACCGTCGCGCTGTTTCCGCATCGGCTGGCGGACGGCATGGGCAGCATGGATCCGTCTCTGCCGATCGTGATCGCGATGTGGTGGGTGATGATGATCGCGATGATGACGCCCGGTGCCGCGCCGCTCGTGCTGCTGTACCGGCGCGTGCTGCTGCAGCACGGCAACGGGGCGGCGGGATCGGCGTTCACGTCGGTGGCGCTGCTGGCCGGCTATCTGACGACATGGCTCGCGTTCTCGATCGGTGCGGCGTTGCTTCAGGCGCTGCTGCAGCCGGCCGGGCTGATCTCCGCGATGATGCTGTGGTCGAAAAGCGCGCGCCTTTCCGCCATCGTGCTGGCGTTGGCCGGGCTTTATCAATTCTCGCCGCTGAAACGCACGTGTCTGCGGCAATGCCGTGCGCCGACGGCGTTCTTGATTGCGCACTGGCGTCCCGGCGTCGCCGGCAGCTTTCTTCTGGGCGCGCGGCACGGCATGGTTTGCGTGGGCTGCTGCTGGTTGTTGATGGCGCTGCTGTTCGTCGGCGGCGTGATGAACGTCGTGTGGATCGTCGCGTTGTCGCTGTTCGTGTTCGTGGAAAAGGTCCTGCCCGGCGGCGATCGTATCGGCCGCGTGCTCGGCGTCGTGCTGATCGTCTGGGCCGGTGTGACGTTGATCGTGTGATGTGTGGCGCCGGCTGGGAGCAGAAACGGAAACGCGCCGAGGCTCGACGGGAGACGCTCGATGAAAACCTGCTTTCACGCTGTCGCCATGTTGTGCGCGACGGCGGTCGTCGCAATGCCGGTGCTCGCGGATGGCGACATGTCCGGCATGAAGTCGGGCGATACGAGTGTGCCGGCGCAGGATGCGACGCTGGCCGATGCCGAAGTCAAGGACATCGATGCCGGGCGCAGACTCGTGACGCTGAAGCACGGCGCACTCGACAACATCGGAATGCCGCCGATGACGATGGCGTTCAAGGCCGGCGACGCGGCGATGATCCCGTCGCTGCATGTGGGCGACAAGGTCCGGGTTCGGGTGGAAAACGTCAACGGCACACTGACGATCGTGAAGCTGGTGAAGCGGCCGTGACGACGTTGCGGCGCGCGTACGGGGCGCCGTCGGATTTTCTCTTCTCGTGCTACGTAACGCAGGGGCGGTGTTACGTCGGCATTATCGGACCGACTGCACGGGCCGAGCCGGGCGGCACGATCCGCATCCGATGCGCGCTGCCTAGCAGCGCGGCCTGGACGGCCGGTGCAAGGCGATTGTGAAATTGTGAAGGAGGCCGATGGAAATGGCACGGTAGATGCTTGATGAAATGTTTGCGCTGAATAGTGGACGGGGGCTTCCATGCGAAATCATTTCATCACGGCGAACGTTGCGCTCGCCGCTATGGCCGCGGCGTGTACGCTCGCGGCGTGCGGCGGAAGTGACATTACGGCGCCGACGCTTGCCGGCAACAACATTGGGACGAGCACGAGCGGGACGAGCGGTAGTAGTGGCTCGAGCGGCAGCAGTGGCACAAGCAGCAGTGGCACAAGCAGCAGCGGCACAAGCAGCAGCGGCACAAGCAGCAGCGGCACAAGCAGCAGCGGCACGAGTAGCAGTGGCACGAGCAGCAGTGGCACGAGCAGCAGTGGCACGAGCAGCAGTGGCACAAGCAGCAGCGGTACGAGCAGCAGCGGTACGAGCAGCAGCGGTACGAGCAGCAGCGGTACGAGCAGCAGCGGTACAAGCAGCAGCGGCACGAGCAGCAGTGGCACAAGCAGCGGCAACACCAGCGGCTGGGGCACGAGCGGCGCGCCGGGTACGAACGGCATCGTCAGCTCCATCGGCGGGATCGTGATGGACGCGGGCGCCACGCTCGGTAGCGCGAGCGTGCCCGGCGTCAGCAAGGGCGTCACCGTCGGGCCGGCCGATACGGTAACCGGCGTCGGCACGATCATCCGCGATACGTCGAACGCCGTGAGCGGCGGTCTCGGCCAGATCGGCATCGTACCGAACCCCGTCGGCACGACGGTCGGCGGCCTCGGTACGGTCGTCGCCGCGACCGGCAACCCGGTCGGCGGCATCAGCGAAACCGTCAAGGCGCTCGGCTCCGGCCCGCTGTCGCCGCTGGCACCGATCACGACGCCGGTCAGCGGTCTGCTCGACACGGTGGCGAGCGGCCTGCGCACAGGCGGCGCGGCGCTCGGCGCGTCGCTGTCGTCGGCCCCGGTCCAGCAGGCGACGCAGGCGATCAGCACCGCGATCACGCCGCTCGTGACGACGGCGGGCCACCTCACGCAGCAGGTCGGCACCGCAACCGGCCTCGGGCAGCCGGTCGCGGGCCTGCTCGGTCAGGTCGGCGGGGCGATCACGTCGACCGGATGGAAGGTGACCGCCGCGTCGCCGCAGCCGATCGTCGGTGGCGTCGGCGATCTCGTCCGTGCGGTCGGCAACACGGTAACCAATGTGGGCGGCCTCGTGAACCCGGCTGGCGCGAATGGCGCGGTGCCGATCTCCGGGCTGGTGACGAGCGTGGTCGGCGGCATCCCGGCCACCGTGCACGACGGCGCCGCGACCGGTACGGGGGGCAGCTCGCCGCTGGGCGGCCTCGCCAATCCGCTCGCGCCGGTGACGTCGCTGGTGGGCGGCCTGCTCGGCGGCGCGGTCGGCAAATAACCGGCGCGTACCGATCGTCATGCGGCAACCGGCCGCGTGAGCGGGGACGGCCGCCATCGATCGTCGCCGGTCCCGGCCGGAACCGTCCGGAACCGTCCGACGATCGCGAAACCGCGACTCGCTACCTGCGCTCGTCGCCGGGCTTCGCCGCCGGACGCGCCATCCCGCGCGCGGGCAGCGGCGTCGACATCACGATCGACGTGCGCGTTTCGCCGTACAGGTTGATGCGTTCGATCAGTCGTTCGAGATGGGCCATGCTGACGGCGACGAACCGCATCACATACGAATCGGCGCCCGTGACGTGATGGCATTCGACGACTTCGGGGATCGTCTCCAGCAGCTTGAGGAACTTCGCTTTCGCCGGTTGCGGCACCGTGATGCCGATCAGCGCGCTCACCGGATAGCCGGCCGCGGACGAATTGATCCGCGCGGTGTAGCCCTCGACCACACCGGCCGCTTCAAGACGCTTCACACGCTCCGTCGCCGCCGGCACCGACAGGTGAACCTGACGCGCGAGCTCCGTATAGCTGATGCGTCCGTTGTCCTGCAACAGCGCCAGTATCTTCCAGTCGAGATCGTCCATCGCAGCGGGAATTTTTAAGGTAGAGCCGCCATTTTTCCTTAAAAAATGCATTCAGCGGGGCGCGGACTTTCCCTACGATGCCTGTTCGATCCACGCGATGTCGCAAGGGGCAGGCGATGCTGTTCATCCAATCCGTCGTGATGGGGCTGTCGATCGCGGTGCCGGTCGGCCCGATCGGCATGCTGTGCATTCAGCGCAGTCTGAGCCGCGGCTTCCGGGCGGGCTTCGCGACGGGCATCGGCGCCGCGTGCGCCGACGCGATTTACGGCCTGCTCGGCGCGCTGGGCGTCGCGGGCGTCGTCACAGCGTTCCCGATGTTGACCGTCGGCCTGAAAATCGGCGGCGGCGCGTTTCTCGTGTGGCTCGCGTGGACCATCGCGCGCCAGGCGCCGGCCGCGCCGGCGGGGCAGCGCGCGTTGCCGCGTACGACCGTCCTGCGCGATTTCCTGACGACGTTCGGTCTCACGCTGTCGAACCCGATGACGATCGTGTCGTTCGTCGGGATCTTCGCGGCGCTCGGCCCGCTGCCGGGTGCGCGGGAAGGCGCGATGTGGGCGACCGTCGCGCGGATGGTCGCCGGCGTGTTCGTCGGCTCGGCCATGTGGTGGCTGTGCCTGAGCAGCGCGACCGCCGCGCTGCGCGCGAAGCTGTCGTTCGCATTCATGCACGGGCTGTCGTGCGTGTCGGCGGCCGTCGTCGCGGTATTCGGCGCGATCCAGCTGGTCGCCGGCGTGCGCGAGCTGATCTAGGCGTACGGGGCCGCGCGGGCCGACCGGATCTCCGGATCCGATCCCGCGATCCGGGCCGATGCCGATGTCGTCCTCATGCGCTTTTGCCGCGATGTCGATTTTCCGCGCGTGCCGGTGCGGCGCGTTGCGCCGATGCGCCGGGCGTCAGAACGTGTAGCTGACCTTGCCGAACGCGGTGCGCCCGAGCGTGTTGTAGCCGTACGCGGTCATGTATTGCCGGTCGAACAGGTTCGACAGCGACGCCGACACCGTCAGGTGCGAATCGATCCGGTACGACGCGCGCAGGCTCACCGTCAGGTACGACGCCAGATACTGCCGGTTGGCCGGATCGTCGAACGTCGAGCCGCCGTACAGCAGCGACGCACCGGTGCTCAACGCGTGCAGCTTCAGTTCGTCCCACGTGTGATCGACGTTCAGGCTGACCGTCTGGCGCGGCCGGCGGCTGAGCCAGGTCCGGTTGGTCTCGTCCTGCGGATTCAGGATGCCGACGGCCACGCTCACCGGCGTCGAGCGGCCGATCGTCCCCTTGTACGACAGGTCGATGCCGCGAATGTGCGAGCGGCCGATGTTCATCGGCGAGAACGTCGCCGGGTTGTACGCGATCAGGTTGTTGACGCGCGTGTCGTAGATCGCCGCGGTGAAGGTGCCGTACGCGGTGTTCGCGTCGAGCGCGGCTTCGACCGACGTGCTGCGCTCCGGGCTGAGGGCCGGGTTGCCGTAGCCGGGGTAGTACAGGTCGTTGAACGTCGGCAGACGGAACGCATTGCCGTACGATACGCGCGCCGTATAGACCGGCGTGATCGCCCACGACAGCGCGGCGTTGCCGGTGTTCACGGCTTGCCCGGCGATGATCTCGTGACGGCCGGCGACGAACATCGTCACGCTGCCGAGCGTCGCCGACTGGTGCAGCGAAAACGCGGAGTCGTTGCGCGTCGGCACGCCGCCGGGAATGTCGACCGGCAGGAACGCCTGTTCGCGCGTGAAGTCGTAGGCGAGCTTCGATTCGCCCGACAGCGGCAGGCCGAACAGGTGAAACCCGTGCTCCTGATGGGTCAGCGACGTCGACGTGCTGATCCGCTGCGAGTTGATCTGGTCCGTCGCGAGGGCCGGGTTGTCCGCATGGATGAACTGGCGATCGTTCGCATAACCGAACGACTGGTCGAACTGCGTATCGGGCGTGATGTCGAGATGGAACGCAACGCCGGTCGTCAACTGATGGTCCAGCTCGCGATTCGCGTAGCCGCTGTTGTCGTAGGACAGATCGGAGCGGTGATACAGCGCGAACGTGGAGATCGACCAGTTGTCGCGCGCATAGCCGAGCCGCGCATCGAGATCCTGCGCGTGATACGGATTGCGGCCGTCTTCGTGGCCGTAGAAGAACGGCCGCGTCGCGTCGATGCCGGCCGTGTTGTAGTCGTGCAGCCCGAGCGAATAGGTGAGCCCGCCGAGCGCGGCGAGCGGCCCCGTCGACGGCACCGTGCCCGACGTGCGGAACTGCGTGTCGAACGTCTTGTTCGAGCCGCCGCCGAACGACACGGTCGTCTGATTCGGCTGGTTGGCGGCGCGGCGCGTGAACAACTGCACGACGCCGCCCATCGCGTTGTTGCCGAACGATGCGGCGGCCGGGCCGGAGATCACTTCGACGCGCTCGAATGCTTCGGTCGGCAGGTCGGCCCACGGCGCGATGCCGGTGGTCGGCGAGCCGATCCGGATGCCGTCGATGAACACGGCGACCTGGCTCGCCGACGCGCCGCGAATGCTGACCGACGCGGACGAGCCGGGCCCGCCGTTCTGCGCGACGGTCACGCCCGGCAGCGTCGCGAACGCCTGCGTGATGCTCGGGTCGGTCGGCGACAGCCGGTCGAGATCCTCGCGCGTGAGCACCTGCGTCGACGCATAGCGACGGTCGAACGATTCGGGCAGGTGCCGCGTGTCGGTCACGCTGATCGTCGGCAGGTCCGTGCCGTCGGCGGGCACGGCGGGCCGTGCAGGCACCGTGTCGCCGGCCGCGTGGGCGAGCGGGGAAAACAGCGCGGTGGCGACGGACGTCGCGAGCAGGTGACGAATGTTCATGAGGCGGCGGGGCAAAGCGTGAAGCGGGTACGGCGATCGCGAGCAGAGCGCGGACAGGGGGCGCATGCCGACGGCGTGTCGGTGCGACGCTTCCGGCCGGGAAGCGGATTCGGGAACGATGGACATCTGACGGATCCTGAGGTCGGGTCGTCCATGCAACGGGCGACCGCCAACGGCGGTGCTTGCGCATCGGGACACCCCGCCCGGTGCGGCTGCTGGACCTCGGGTCGATGGCAGGTCTCCTGGCTCGCGGGTCGCCATCCGTGCAGGCCTTCCCGGTTTCCCAGTGGCACGCGGTGGCACGGATTCGCCGCTCACAGTTGCGGGGGCAGCCGCAGATTCGAGGCGTTGCCTCGCCTGCGTTCCCTTTTGATCCCGTCTCCGGGAACCATCAGCGCGCAAGGGTAATGGCGTGCATGCAGGCACGTCAATCGTTCGTCTGCGCGCGGATGCGAAAAAACGTCATCGATCGGCGTCGGCTTTCCGGATCCTTTCGTTCGACGTGCCCGGAGCGCGTTTCAGGTCTGAAGAAACGGCCGGGTTCGACCGCATGCCGTCGCGCCGGAGCCGGCTGCCGTCGCGCCGAATGTCGACGGTCGGGCGCGTGTCGTTACATATGCGTGCCGGCGTGCGCGCGTCCACCCGGGTCGCCGCCGCGGTCGGGCGGCGTATTGTTCTGATCGATCTTCGCGAGGACGAAGCCGGCGGGCGGCAATGCGGCGGACGAACGGTGCATCGCGTGCCCGACCGCGGGGTGAGGCGACGCGGCGGAAAAAACGGATGTCGTCACGCCCGGTTGAGCGAACGCCGACAGGGAAACGGCCGCCAGGGCGGCGGCGACGAACGCGTGCGTATTCATGACCACTCCTGCATGACTGACTTCGGGACGACGTAATCAGTCTAGGGAGCGAAACTTAACGCGACGTGAAGGCTGGGCGGCGCGCGCATGACCGGCATCTTCATGCGCGCGGAGACGGTCAGGCCGGTGCCGACACCAGCGCGCAGAAGTTCTCGAGATCGACGTTGCCGCCGCTGATCACCACGCCGACGCGCTTGCCCTGCAGCGCGTCCTTAATCCGCCGCACGGCGGCGAACGACAGGCAGCCGGTCGGCTCGACGACGATCTTCATACGGGTGGCGAAGAAGCGCATGCAGTCGACGAGTTCCGCGTCCGTCGCGGTCAGGATGTCGTCGACGTCGCGGCGCAGGATCGGAAACGTCAGGTTGCCGAGATGCTGCGTCTGCGCGCCGTCGGCGATCGTACGCGGCGTGTCGATGTGCACGATCGTGCCGGACCGGAACGATTGCTGGGCGTCGTTGCCGGCTTCGGGCTCGACGCCGTACAGCTTCGCATGCGGCGACAGCGCACGCGTGGCGAGCGCGGTGCCCGACAGCAGTCCGCCGCCGCCGAGCGGCGTGAACACCGCGTCGAGCGGGCCGACTTCGTCGAACAGTTCCTTGGCCGCGGTGCCCTGGCCGGCGATCACGTCCGGGTGATCGTAGGGCGGCACCAGCGTGAGCCCGTGCTTCTCCGCGAGCGCGCGCCCGATCTGCTCGCGATCCTCGGTGTAGCGATCGTAGGTCACGACGTTGCCGCCGTAGCCGCGCGTCGCGGCCATTTTCGCGGCCGGTGCGTCCTGCGGCATCACGATCGTCGCGGGAATGCCGAGGATGCGCGCGGACAGCGCGATCGCCTGCGCATGGTTGCCCGACGAGAACGCGACGACGCCGTGGCGCCGCTGCTCCGCGTTGAAGCGCGACAGCGCGTTGAACGCGCCGCGGAACTTGAACGCGCCCATGCGCTGCAGGTTCTCGCACTTGAAGAACACTTGCGCGCCGAGTGCGTCGTCGACCGTGCGCGACGTCATCACCGGCGTGCGGTGTGCGTGGCCTTCGAGCCGGGCCGTGGCGGCGGCGACGTCGTCGTACGTGGGAAGAATCGGAGAGTTCATGGTCGCTCGAGGGTCGAAAAGATCAGTCAACGGGAAACTCGAAATGGGAAAGCCGGACGCGGCGCGTCACTTCGCGTCGTTGTAGACGGTGGCGCGCGACACGCCGAGATGCTGCGACACGATCTCCATCGCGCGGCGCACCTCGAGGAAGCCGTCGGCCTTCAGCGTCTGTATCAGCGCGCGGCGCTGGTCGGTCTTCAGCTCGCGCGGCGTGGTCGCGAGGCGCGTCGCGAATGCGTCGATGCGCTGCCGGATCGCGTCGGCGCTGGCCGGGTCGAGCGTTTCGACGACGGCTTCGCCGTCCGTGCGGCAGAACTGGTTGAGCATGCCCTGGAAGCCGCGGAACAGCGTGACGTCGGCATTCAGGCACAGCGCGGCCACGTAGCGCCCGGTCGAATCCTTGATGCCGATCGACGTGCTTTTCGCGGTGCGGCCGTCGGCGAAGCGGTTCGGGTAATTCGCGAGCACCTGCGGGAAATCGTCGTCGGCGATGCGGGCGAGGCCGAGTTCGGTCGCGGGATCGCCTACCGCGCGTCCGGACAGGTTGTTGTGGATCGCGAGGATCGCATGCTCCGGCGTGCGCAGGTCGTGCACGACGACTTCGGTGAACGGCGCGAACATCTCGCCGAGCCCTTCGGCGATGCGCTGCACCTGCTCGATCAGCGATGCCTGCTCCGACGACAGCGGCTTGCGGTTCGTGCTCATGCGTGGTCCTCGGAGGCGGGCGCGTCCGTCGTTTCCGGCCGCGTGATGTCGGCCAGCAGCGGGCGCGCGATCCGGACGTAGTCGGCCGCGTCGAGCACCACCGAGCGGTCGAGGCGGCCCGCGTTGAACGCGATCTCGGCGTTGCGCTCGACCAGCGCCGGATCGACGACGAGCGTCACGCTCGGATCGAACGCGAATGGCGGCACGGCGCCCATCACGCAGCGCGTGATGGCGGCCGCGACGTCGGGCGACGCGAGCGTCGCCTTGCGCCGGCCCAACGCATCGGCGACCTTGCGGAAGTCGATCTTCAGGTGGCCGGGAATCACCGCGAGCGCGGCGGTGTCGCCGCCATCCTTGAACGTGCAGAGCATCGCCTTCGCGCCTTGTTCGGGGCGTGTGCCGCGCAGCGCGGCGATCGCATCGGATTTGCCTTCCGCCGGATGCTCGAGCACGCGGAACCGCGCGCCGCACGTATTCAGCAGTTCGCAAAGGGTATCGAAAACGGGAGAGTCGTTCATGTCGCTCCGGGGCGCAGGCCGACGCGCTGACGCGCTGACGCACGCGCGCATCAAATAATCGTCCAAGTATAGACGTTTTGTCATGGCTGTGACAAAGCCTGACGGTCGTTGCTGTTCCGGCTTGGTCGGAGCGTGCCGGTCCTTCAGCAACCGAAAGGGCATTTCATATCGCGGGAAGTGCGCCGGATTCCTGCCGCCGCGTTTTACCGCCGCTTGAAACCGTGTTTTGCATCGCAAAAACGGTTGGCTATCTCATTGAAAAACAACAGAAATTTATATCTTATGTCTTATATAAGACTTGGTCGAAATCGCGCCAAGCAGGATTACTATTGAGTCCATGCAGCTCGCTTCGTCACACGCGGCGGGCACGCTGAATCCTTTACTCAAATGCGCTTCGTTCCCAGGAGATAGACATGTCCCAATATCAAGACGACATCAAGGCAGTGGCAGGTTTGAAGGAAAACCACGGCAGCGCGTGGAATGCCATCAACCCCGAATATGCCGCCCGCATGCGTGCCCAGAACAAGTTCAAGACCGGCCTGGACATCGCGAAGTACACCGCGAAGATCATGCGCGCCGACATGGCCGCGTACGATGCCGATCCGTCCAAGTACACGCAGTCGCTGGGCTGCTGGCACGGCTTCATCGGCCAGCAGAAGATGATCTCCATCAAGAAGCACTTCAACAGCACCGAGCGCCGCTACCTGTACCTGTCGGGCTGGATGGTCGCCGCGCTGCGCTCGGAGTTCGGCCCGCTGCCGGACCAGTCGATGCACGAAAAGACCTCGGTCAGCGCGCTGATCCGCGAGCTGTACACTTTCCTGCGCCAGGCCGACGCCCGTGAGCTGGGCGGCCTGTTCCGCGAGCTGGATGCGGCGAAGGACCCGGCCGCCAAGGCCGCGATCCAGCAAAAGATCGACAACCACGTCACGCACGTCGTGCCGATCATCGCCGACATCGACGCCGGCTTCGGCAATGCGGAAGCGACCTACCTGCTGGCCAAGCAGTTCATCGAAGCGGGCGCCTGCTGCATCCAGATCGAAAACCAGGTGTCGGACGAGAAGCAGTGCGGCCACCAGGACGGCAAGGTCACGGTGCCGCACGAGGACTTCCTCGCGAAGATCCGCGCGATCCGCTACGCGTTCCTGGAACTGGGCGTGGACGACGGCATCATCGTCGCGCGTACCGATTCGCTGGGCGCCGGCCTGACCAAGCAGATCGCCGTGACCAACGCGCCGGGCGACCTGGGCGACCAGTACAACTCGTTCCTCGATTGCGAAGAACTGTCGGCCGACCAACTGGGCAACGGCGACGTCGTCATCAAGCGCGACGGCAAGCTGCTGCGTCCGAAGCGCCTGCCGAGCAACCTGTTCCAGTTCCGCGCCGGCACGGGCGAAGCGCGTTGCGTGCTCGACTGCATCACGTCGCTGCAGAACGGCGCCGACCTGCTGTGGATCGAAACCGAAAAGCCGCATATCGCGCAGATCGGCGGCATGGTCAGCGAGATCCGCAAGGTGATCCCGAACGCGAAGCTGGTGTACAACAACAGCCCGTCGTTCAACTGGACGCTGAATTTCCGTCAGCAGGCCTACGACGCGATGAAGGCCGAAGGCAAGGACGTGTCGGCTTACGACCGTGCGCAGCTGATGAGCGTCGAATACGACGACACCGAACTGGCCAAGCTGGCCGACGAGAAGATCCGGACGTTCCAGGCCGATGCATCGCGTGAAGCAGGCATCTTCCACCACCTGATCACGCTGCCGACGTACCACACGGCTGCGCTGTCGACCGACAACCTCGCGAAGGAATACTTCGGCGACCAGGGCATGCTCGGCTACGTGGCGGGTGTGCAGCGCAAGGAAATCCGTCAGGGCATCGCCTGCGTGAAGCACCAGAACATGTCCGGTTCGGACATCGGTGACGATCACAAGGAATACTTCAGCGGCGAAGCGGCGCTGAAGGCGGCGGGCAAGGACAACACGATGAACCAGTTCTGATCGTCGTCCGACTCGAAGCACGACGCCAGCCCTTGGGGCTGGCGTTTTTTTGTCTGCCCACGCCAGTGCGTGACCCGCGCACGTCTTCGCGACGTACCGGTTCGTCGGCACCCCGTCGATCGCATCGAGATCGACGACGCGACCTCAACTTGTCCATCGTTTCGGCAAACGTCGTGCTGGAATTTTTCATCGTCGCCAACCGCAGCGAAGAATTCACGCGGACCGTCATCGCGGCAACCGGAAGTACTCCTCGACGATTCGCGTCGTAGCCGGGGCGCGTATTAACACGGATTGCCACGCGTACCGTTATGAGCAGTGGCTGCATCGGGGCATTCGATCGGGATGTTTGTGTGCGCAACCTAATTCAGGGTTTGCCTGAGTAGCGAAAACGCGAATGGGCGCGATGCGTGTTCGCATTGCCGGCATGGACGATCCGCAGGTTGAAATTACCGCTCGCGCGAAACCCTTGCGGGGCGGCTGTCGCGGCCGTTTCGTCCCCCAGTCGCCTGCGACGACGCCGTAAAAAATCACCCGCCTGCAACGCGCGTGCCGGTGCGCCGTCACAGTTGTTTCTTGTTGCAACGCAACGCCCGCCCAATAACGGCGATGGTATGCTGGCCGGCATGGAGTTGTACGGCAGGTTGCTTGCATGGCGAAACGCGCGTTCGCACCCTCTAACGAGACTTCACCTTCTCTCGCACGCATCGCGGCCTCGGCGCGCGCTCCGCTCGCGCGTCCCGTTCCACGTGCCGCATCTTCCTGCGCTCCGCACGCATTCCCCATCTCGCGGGCTCGCCCGCATCCCCCATCCCCGCCCGATAATCTGGAGACATCCCCATGTCGCAAAACACTTTGGCCGAAGCGACGCACGGCCCGTCGATCGCTCCGCCGGCTTTCGTCAAACATCGCAAGCTGATCGACTGGGTAGCGCGCATTGCGGCGCTCACGGAGCCCGAGCGCATCGTATGGTGTGACGGTTCGCAGGAAGAATACGACGCGCTGTGCCAGGCGATGGTCGACCAGGGCACGCTCAAGCGCCTGAACCCGGCGAAGCGTCCGAACTCGTATCTCGCGCAATCCGATCCGTCGGACGTCGCGCGCGTCGAGGATCGCACGTTCATCTGCGCGGCGTCGCGCGACGACGTCGGCCCGACCAACAACTGGATCGATCCGGCCGAAATGCGCGAGACGCTCAACGGGCTGTTCCGCGGTTCGATGCGCGGTCGCACGCTGTACGTCGTGCCGTTTTCGATGGGGCCGCTCGGCTCGCCGATCGCGCACGTCGGCGTCGAGCTGTCCGACAGCCCGTACGTCGCGGTGAACATGCGGATCATGACGCGCATGGGGCGCGACGTGTACGACGTCCTCGGCGAGGACGGCGATTTCGTGCCCTGCGTGCACAGCGTCGGCCATCCGCTCGAGGCCGGCCAGCAGGACGTGCCGTGGCCGTGCAATCCGGTCAAGTACATCGTGCACTTCCCGGAAACGCGCGAGATCTGGAGCTTCGGCTCGGGCTACGGCGGCAATGCGCTGCTCGGCAAGAAGTGCTTCGCACTGCGCATCGCGTCGACGATGGGTCGCGATCAGGGCTGGCTCGCCGAACACATGCTGATCCTCGGCGTCACGTCGCCGGCCGGCAAGAAGTATCACGTCGCGGCCGCGTTCCCGTCCGCGTGCGGCAAGACCAACTTCGCGATGCTGATCCCGCCGCAGGGCTTCGACGGCTGGAAGGTCACGACGATCGGCGACGACATCGCTTGGTTGAAGCCCGGCCGCGACGGCCGCCTGTACGCGATCAATCCGGAAGCCGGGTTCTTCGGCGTGGCGCCGGGCACGGGCGTGAAGACCAATCCGAATGCGATCGCCACGTTGAAGGAAAACGTGATCTTCACGAACGTCGCGCTGACGGAAGACTGCGACGTGTGGTGGGAAGGGCTGACCGACACGCCGCCCGCGAAGCTGACCGACTGGCAGGGCAATCCGTGGACGCCCGAAACGGCCAAGGAAACCGGCCGCAAGGCCGCGCATCCGAACTCGCGCTTCACCGCGCCGGCCGCGCAGTGCCCGTCGATCGACGACGACTGGGAAAACCCGGCCGGCGTGCCGATCGACGCGTTCATCTTCGGCGGCCGCCGCTCGACGACGGTGCCGCTCGTGACCGAGGCGCGCGACTGGGTGGAGGGCGTGTACATGGCCGCGACGATGGGTTCCGAGACGACCGCGGCAGCCGTCGGCAAGCAGGGCATCGTGCGCCGCGATCCGTTCGCGATGCTGCCGTTCTGCGGCTACAACGTCAGCGATTATTTCGCGCACTGGCTCGAACTCGGCAAGCGGCTCGAAGCCGCCGGCGCGAAGCCGCCGAAGATCTATTGCGTGAACTGGTTCCGCAAGGATGCGAACGGCAAGTTCGTGTGGCCCGGCTTCGGCGAGAACATGCGCGTGCTGAAGTGGATGCTCGATCGTCTGGAAGGCACCGGCGGTGGCGGCGAGCATGCGTTCGGCGTGTCGCCCGCGTATGAAGACCTGCACTGGGACGGCCTCGATTTCACGCGCGATCAGTTCGAGGCGGTGACGTCGATGAACGCGGACGAATGGCGTGAGGAGCTGAAGCTGCACGCAGCGCTGTTCGATACGTTGAAGCTGCGCTTGCCGGCTGAAATGACCGACACGATGAAGAAGATCGAGCAGCGTCTCGGCGGCTGACGCGCGGGATCGGCGTCGCGCACGTTGCGCGCGACGCATTGCCCGGCGCCGCATGGCGTCGCCGGGCCGGAAACGAACGACGCCCCGGGCCATTCATCGCGTGGCCCGGGGCGTCGGCGTTTCCGATGATCGACTGGCGATCAGCCGAGATCGAGCGCGTTCGTCAAATCGCCCGGCGGCGTCGCGCCGCGTGCGGCGAACGCGTTGTTGCGCCGGACCACGCCGTCGAGCGGCGCGAGGCCGTGCACGCGGCTGATGAAGCGCAGGATCGAGTTCGTGTCGTACAGCGTGTGATCGACGAAGCCCTTTTTCGCGAACGGCGAGATCACGAGCGCCGGGATCCGCGAGCCGGGACCCCAGCGATCGCCGACCGGCGGCGCGACGTGATCCCACCAGCCGCCGTTCTCGTCGTGCGTCATCACGATCACGGTGTTTTCCCATTGCGGCCCGCGCCGGATATGGTCGATCACGGTCGCGATGTGACGGTCGCCCGATTCGATGTCCGCATAGCCCGCATGCATGTTCAGGTTGCCCTGCGGCTTGTAGAACGCGACGGCCGGCAGGCGGCCCGCGTCGATGTCGGCGATGAAGTGGTTGGTCGAAGGCTCGTCGCCGAGCCCCGCGTCGCGCAGGTGCTTGCGGCGGGCTTCGGTGCCCGGCGCGTAGTTCGCGAAGTAGTTGAACGGCTGGTGGTGGTACTGAAAGTCGGGCACGGTGCCGGTGTCGCGATGTTCGAGCGCGTACTGCCATGCGCCGCTGTACCACGCCCAGTCGATATTCTTTTCCGACAGGCGGTCGCCGATCGTCGCGTAGCCCTGCGGCGGCATCACGCGATGGTCGGACGGATCCGCATACGCGGCATTGCCCGGATCGGGCGGCGGCACGTAGCTCGGCTGGTACGGCGGTGCCATCGTGTTCACGCCGTAGCCGTCCGGCGTCAGCGGGCCGTCGGCCGCGAACTTCGGCGGGCCGTCGAGCGCGGACGCGGGCGAATCGTCGGCGAGCTTCAGGCGCGTGCCGGTCGGGTCGTCGCCTTCGACCTGCGACAGCAGTTTCGCCGCATGCGGATGCTTGTGCGCGTCCGGATACAGCGGCGGCTGCGCGGAGATCAGGAACATGTGGTTCATCCACGAACCGCCGAAGGCCGCCATGAAGAAGTTGTCGCACAGCGTGTATTGCCGGGCGAGATTCCACAGGCGCAGCGTGTCGGCCGAATTGCGGTAGTGGCCCATCACGAGGCCGCCCGAATCGGCCCATGCGGCGAACTGGTCGTTGCGGCCGCCCGCGATCTGCATCTGGTTCTGGTAGAAGCGATGCCACAGGTCGCGCGTGATCACGCCGTTCGGCAGCGGCTTGCCCTGCGCGTCGGTAATCCGGAACGGCGCGTTCGGCAGCTTGTCGATGTCGCGTTCGGCGATCGCGTAGCGCTTGCCGTCCACTTCCTGCGCCTGCGGCACGAGGCCGCCCCAGATCTTCGGCAGCACCGGCAGCGGCGTCTTGCCGTCGCGATCGAGCTGTCGTGCCTGTTCGGGCCGCACGTCGCCGAGCGGATAGCGTACGCCCGGGAAGTCGCCGTACAGGTTCGCGAAGCTGCGGTTTTCCGCATAGATCACGACGATGTGGCGCACGCGCTGGCGCAACGCTTCGTCGATGCGCAGGTCGGCGGCCGAACGCGGTGCGTTGTCCGCGGTGGTTTCGCAGCCGGCGACGGCGACACCGGCACCGAGCGCGGCGAGGCCGCCGAGCACACGGCGGCGGTCGGGATCGACGGGCAGGTCGTCGGGGCGATCGGGGGTGTCGTTCACGTCGTGGGCTCCTCGGATGGGCGGTGGGCGGGTGTCGTTCGATGCGCGCCTGCGTCGCGCGGGCTGCCGCGACGCAGGGCGGAATGCCATGGCCGGCATCGCACGCGGTGGTGCGACGCGACTGTCACATAAATGTCATGAACGCGACTATAGCGCGCCAAGGGGGCAGATGAAAGCCGTTCGTCGGACGATTCGACGCGCGCGCACGGCGAGCGGTGCGCGACGCCCGCGCGCGAACTAGACTGGAATCAGGGGCGGCGCGTCGCGGCGTGCCGCCCGGGCGAGGATCGCCCCGCGACGCCGGCCGACGGTGTTGCCGAGGCGGCATCGATGCAGCGAACGATGCGAGACAGCGAGGCGACGATGGCGCGGATGCTTGCCGTTTTCGCATGGCGGCCGCGTACCGGTTCCGCGCGCGTGCCGGCGTGAGCGCACGCCGCGCAGCCGATACGGCCGGCCCGATGCCATGGACAAGAAATTCGACTACCCGGGATTGCTGATCGCGGCGGGCTTCTTCGTGCTGTTCGCCGCGCAGTTGCTGATGCTGCACCCGACGTCGACGCCGATCGCGTACAGCGATTTCCACCGGCTCGTCGCCGCGCGGCTGGTCGACGATCTCGAGGTCGGCCCTGCGTCGATCTCGGGCGCGTTGAAGATGCCGCAGGCCGGCGCGATGCTGCCGGCGTCCGACGCGACGGTCGTGCAGCAGGCCGGCGCGCCGTGGCGCTTCACGACCAGCCGCGTGACCGACGAACACCTGATCGACACGCTGACCGCGGCCGGCATCCGCTATCGCGGCACGCCCGACACCGGCTGGATCGCGTCGCTCGCGTCGTGGTTGCTGCCGCTCATGCTGCTCGTGTTCGTGTGGAACATGATGCTGCACAAGCGCGGCGGACTGCAGGACTTCACCGGGATGGGCAAGAGCCGCGCACGCGTGTACGTGCAGCAGGAAACCGGCATCACGTTCGACGACATCGCGGGCATCGACGAAGCGAAGGCCGAACTGCAACAGCTCGTCGCGTTTCTGCGCAATCCCGATCGCTACCAGCGGCTCGGCGGCAAGATCCCGAAAGGCGTGCTCGTCGTCGGCGCGCCGGGCACGGGCAAGACGCTGCTCGCACGCGCGGTGGCCGGCGAGGCGGCCGTGCCGTTCTTCTCGATCAGCGGCTCGGCGTTCGTCGAGATGTTCGTCGGCGTGGGCGCCGCGCGCGTGCGCGACCTGTTCGAGCAGGCGCAGCAGAAGGCGCCGTGCATCGTGTTCGTCGACGAGCTCGATGCGCTCGGCAAGGTGCGCGGCGTCGGTCCGATGTCGGGCAACGACGAGCGCGAACAGACGCTCAACCAGTTGCTGGTCGAGATGGACGGCTTCCAGGCCGGCTCCGGCGTGATCATCATGGCCGCGACGAACCGGCCCGAGATTCTCGATCCCGCGCTGCTGCGGCCGGGCCGTTTCGACCGGCACATCGCGATCGACCGGCCCGACGTGAACGGCCGCCGCCAGATCCTCGGCGTGCACGTGAAGCGCGTGAAGCTCGCGGCCGAGGTCGATCTCGGCGAGCTTGCGTCGCGCACGCCGGGCTTCGTCGGCGCCGATCTCGCGAACGTCGTCAACGAGGCCGCGCTGCATGCGGCCGAACTCGGCAAGCCGGCGATCGGCATGGCCGACTTCGACGAGGCGATCGACCGCGCGCTGACGGGCCTCGAGCGCAAGAGCCGCGTGATGAACGAGCAGGAGAAACTGACGATCGCGTATCACGAAGCCGGCCATGCGCTCGTCGCGGAAAGCCGCGCGCATTGCGACCCGGTGAAGAAGGTGTCGATCATTCCGCGCGGCGTCGCCGCCCTCGGCTACACGCAGCAGGTGCCGACCGAGGATCGCTACGTCCTGCGCCGCAGCGAGCTGCTCGACCGGATCGATGCGCTGCTCGGCGGGCGCGTGGCGGAAGAGCTCGTGTTCGGCGATGTCTCGACCGGTGCGCAGAACGACCTCGAACGCGCGACCGCGATGGCGCGCCACATGGTCATGCAGTACGGGATGAGCGAGAAGATCGGGCTCGCGACGTTCGACGACGGCGACACGCGCTCGGGCTTGCCCGGCATCTGGCATGCGGACGGCGGCCGCTGCAGCGAGCACACCGCGCGCATGATCGACGAAGAAGTGCGCACGCTGCTGACCGATGCGCATGCGCGCGTCGCGACGACGCTCGGCGAACGACGCGACGCGCTCGAACGCATCGCGCGACGGCTGCTGCAATGCGAGGTGCTCGAACGCGACGGGCTGCAGGCGCTGATCGACGGACGCATCGAACCGTCGTCGGCGACTTCGGCGTTACCCGGCGACGAAACGAATGCGCGCGGCGGCGCGATCGACACGGAGCACGCCTCCACCGTCGAGCGCGATTTCGTCGCGTACGGACGGCCGCACGAATCCGATCGCTGAAGCCGTTGCGCGGGCCGGCGCGCGTAGACATTCCTGTTTTTTCGCCACGGAATCGCCACGAGCGGCGCGCCCGTATCGATCGAACGGCGTCGTGCTCGCATGCACGACGAAGCGGGCAGAGCGTGAGCGCGCGTCGGCGCGTCAGGACTCGGTCGCGGCCGCGACTTCGGCCGCTTCGGCGAGCGCGTCGAGAAAGCGCGTGCGCCACCAGTGCACGTCGGTCTTGCGCACGATCGCCATCAGCGCCGCGTGACGCTGGCGGCGCTCTTCGAGCGGCATCGTGAGCGCGCGCTGGATCGCCTGCGCGGTGCCTTGCGTGTCGTACGGATTGACGAGCAGCGCCGATTTCAGTTGCTCGGCCGCGCCTGCGAAACGCGACAGCACGAGCACGCCCGGGTCGGCCGCGTCCTGCGCGGCGAGGAACTCTTTCGCGACGAGGTTCATCCCGTCGCGCAGCGGCGTGACGAGCGCGACCCGGCTCGCGCGATAGAGGCCCGGCAGGCGCTTGCGCGCGACGGTGCGGTGAATGTAGCGCATCGGCATCCATTCGAGCTCGCCGTAGTCGCCGTTGATCGCGCCGCACAGGCTGTCCATCTCGCGCCGCAAGTCGTCGTAGGCGCCGAGATCCTCGCGGCTCGGCGCGGCGATCTGGATCAGCGTCGCACGGTCGCGGTTCTCCGGATACTGTTCGAGCAACTCGCGGAACGCATGCACGCGCTGCGGCAGCCCTTTCGTGTAATCGAGCCGGTCGACCCCGACCAGCAACTGGCGGCGCGAATATTCGTCGCGCATTCGTTCGAACATGGCGAGGCCGTCGCGATCGCGCGCGAGCGACTCGAATTCGTCGACGTTGATGCCGATCGGAAACGCGCCGGCCGACAGCGTGCGGCCGAACGCGCGCAGTCGGCCGTCCGGCAGCCGCGCCGCACCGGCTTCCGCTTCGACGTAGTGCTCGAAGTGGAGCAGATCCGATTCGGTCTGGAAGCCGACGAGGTCGTACGCGAACAGCGCGCGCATCAGCCATTCGTGTTCGGGAATCGCGGCCATGATCGGCGGCGGCGGCATCGGGATGTGCAGGAAAAAGCCGATCGGATTCGTGCAGCCCATCGCGCGCAGCTCGGCCGCGAGCGGAATCAGCTGATAATCGTGGACCCAGATGGTGTCGTCGGGTCGCAGCAGCGTGCGCAGCTTGCGCGCGAACAGCTGGTTCACGCGTCGGTAGCCGTCGGCGAAGCGCCGGTCGAACTGCGCGAGATCGAGCCGGTAGTGAAACACCGGCCACAGCACGTTGTTCGAGTAACCGAGATAGTAAGCGTCGTAATCCTGCGGATCGAGATCGACCGTCGCGAGCTGGATGCCGCCGACGTTCTGGACCTGCACGTCGTCGCCATGCGCGCTCTGCTCGTCGCCGCCGCGTAGCCTGCCGCTCCAGCCGAACCAGACGCCGCCGGTTTCCTGCAGGCTGTCCTTCACGGCTACGGCGAGGCCGCCGGCCGCGGCTTTACGGGGATCTGCGATGCGATTGGATACGACGACGAGTCGGCTCACCAGCTCTCCTGACGATTGTTGGGGAAGGTTCGTGCGGCCAGGGCGCGAGAGACAGACGCCGCCGTCGGCGCGCGGTGCGCGATACGACGGGGCCGCATGGCGATCGGACGGGAGTCAGGGCACGCGATTCGCCGTCCGGTCGAAAAGTGCTTTTTTAGGATACTCGTCATTCGTGCGTTTTAAAAGTCCGTGTCGACGAACGGCTCGGGCGAACAGGTCGCGCGGTCGCGATGGCGCCTGTCCTGCAACCGACGCTGCCCGAGCGGGACCGAAACTTGCGCCGGGCCGCGACGCGACGCAGTGTGTGCAAGGCCATGCGACGAGTGGGGCGTCATGGTGCCGATGACGATGCGCATGCCGTTACGCGGCGGCCGGTTGCCAGCGGCGCGTGTCGGCTTCCTGCGCATGCGTGCCGGGTGATACCGCATGCGCGCCAGCCGGCATCCGGAACGCGGCGACCGTTTCGGACAACTCGCGGCCCTGCGCCTCGAGCGACTTCGATGCGGCCGCCGCCTGCTCGACGAGCGCCGCGTTCTGTTGCGTCGTCTGGTCCATCTGCGTGATCGTCAGGTTCACCTGGTCGATGCCGCGGCTCTGCTCGGCCGACGCGGCCGCGATCTCGCCCATGATGTCCGTCACGCGCGCCACGGCCTGCGTGACGTCGGACATCGTCTTGCCGGCTTCGCCCGCGAGCGCGGAGCCGTCGCGGATCGTCTGCACCGACGCGGAGATCAGTTCCTTGATTTCCTTCGCCGCCGTCGACGAACGCTGCGCGAGACTGCGCACTTCGCTCGCGACAACCGCGAAGCCGCGACCCTGTTCGCCCGCGCGGGCCGCTTCGACCGCCGCGTTGAGCGCGAGGATGTTGGTCTGGAACGCGATGCCTTCGATGATGCCGGTGATGTCGGCGATCTTCGACGAGCTGTGGCCGATCTCCGTCATCGTGTCGACCACGCGGCCGACCACCGAGCTGCCGCGTTGCGCGACGTCCGATGCATTCGCGGCGAGCGTGCTCGCCTGCTGCGCGTTTTCCGCGTTCAGGCGCACCGTGGACGTGAATTCCTCCATCGTCGCCGCGGTTTCCTGCAGCGACGCGGCCTGTTCCTCGGTGCGCTGGCTCAGGTCGAGGTTGCCCGATGCGATCTCGCTCACCGCGTGCGCGATGCTGTTCGACGAGTCGCGCACGCGGCCGACGATGCCGATCAGCCGCTCGTTCATCGTCCGCAGCGCGTCGAGCAAGTCGCGCGTTTCGTCGTTGCCGCGCACCTCGATGCGGCTGCCGAGATCGCCGTTCGCCACCGTGCGCGCGACGTCCACGGCCGAGCCGATCGGCGCCGTGATCTTGCGCGTGAGCCACAGGCCGCCGCCGGCCGCGATCGCGATGGCGATCAGGCAGATGCCGGCCAGCAGGTTGCGCTCCACCGTGTAGCGATCCGCGAATGCCTGCGCGATCCCGATTTCGCGTTCATGCGTATAGGTCGCGTAGGCGTCGGTCGCACGCACCAGCTGCGCGAGCAGCGGGCGGCAATTGTCGTCGATGTCGGCGATCGCGTCGTCCTTCCTGCCGGCCTGCGCGAGTCCGACGATGCGCAGTGCAACGGGCCCGTAGCGGGTTTCGATGCGCACGATCTCGGCCACCAGTTCGCGTGCACGATCGGACGTGTCGGTCGCCTTCGCCATGAGGTCGTCGAGCTTCGCGAGATGGTCCTGCACGTCCTTGTGCGCGTGGTTCACCTCGGCGAGTTCGGCCTCGATGTCGGCCGGCCGGGTGGCGAGCACGAGATTGCGCGCGGCGATCGCGCGCCGGTCGACCGCGGTGCGGATGTGTGCGGCCAGGCTGGCCCGCGCGTTGATGCCGTTCATGTAGCGTGAAAACTCGGTGTTCGTATCGGACAGTGCCTTGAGCGCCATGCCCGATACGGTCACGACGACCGCGGCCAGCAGGCCGAAGCCGCCGAGGAGTTTCGTTTTGATGCTCATTCTGACGATTTTCACGTTTCGGCCCCTGTGCGTGTGGTGGTAAATGGAATTTATCGTTCGACCAGATACAGGTTGGTGCCGGCTTTAACGGGAATTTGGAATGATTCTTTACCCTTCGAAAACCCTTACATTCGTTTTTCAAACACCGCCGGCCTTGTCAAGCGGGCGTTCTTGGTCTTGATCAAATGGTTCGCGGGATTGCGACTTATTCGATTCGTTATGTACAGGATTTGAATGCGGTTTTACTGGCGAAACAAAAAACATCTTTTTTATAATATTTGTCTGATTATTTCTTTCTGATTTGCCGATGAATGAGGGAATTTCGTTGCGATGCGCGGGTTCGATGCGAGCGGCGTAATCGGCGTAATCGACGCGAGGGAATGACGAATAAGCGGAGCGGTGCGGGCGGTTCGGGTTCGCGCCGGTAAAAGGCCCGCGAGGCCCGCGAGGCCCGCGGCGGGCGCCGCGAGCCGTACGAGGGTCAGAACGTGGTGCGCAATCCGGCCATCACGCTGCGGCCGCCTTCCGGTGCGAAGCCGCGTACGACCGACGTCGCGTAGCGGATCTCCTGGTTCGTCAGGTTGTCGCCGCGCAGGTACGCGAGCCAGTTCGTCGCGCCGACGCGGAACTTGTAGGTCAGCATCACGCCGAGCGACGTGTAGCCGTCCGTCGAGAAGTCGTTGTCGGGCACACGATGCTGCGACCACGCGTGCGTGACCTGCGCACGCGCCCCGAACGGGCCGTAACCGTAGTCAGCCGCCAGCGTCGCACGCAGCGGCGCGATACGCGGCAGCGGCTGGCCCGTGTCGACGTTGCGCGCGTGCGTGTAGTCGGCCGTCAGTTCGAGATCGACCGTATGGCCGCGCCGCGCGAATGCACGCCACTTGCCGTCCAGCTCGATGCCGTAGAACTCGGCGCGCACGCCGCGATAGATCGCCTCGTTGAGCGCGCCGTCGGTGCCGGGCGCGACGGGCTGGTCGTCGCCGTCCACCACGCGGCCGGTGTTGTACTCGGTCAGGTAGTTCGAGAAGCGGTTGTAGAACACGCCGACGCTGCCGCGGTTCGGCCCGCTCGCATAGCGCAGCGACAGGTCGGTCGACACGGCTTTTTCCTTCGACGCGTTCGGGTTGCCGATCAGGAACTGGCCGGTCGCATCGTGCGGGCCGTTCGAATACAGCTCGTAGAAGGTCGGCGCGCGTTCGGTGTAGGCGACGTTCGCGGCGACCGACCATACCGGCGTCAGCGAGAACAGCGCGCCGGCCGACAGGCTGCCGGCATTGAAGTCGCGCGGCTGCGCGAGCGCGAATTTCTCGACGCCGGCCGGATCGGGATCGACCTTCACGTGCTCGATGCGGCCGCCGAGGCTCAGCTTCAGCGCCGGGACGACCTGCCATTCCTCCAGACCGAACAGCGCGACGCTGTTGGTGCGCGTGGACGGCACGAGCAATTCGTCGCCGAGCGCGGAAAAAGTGTTCTGGCCGAACTGCACGCCGATCGCGCCTTCGAACGGGCCGATCTTGCGATGGCGCGCCTCGATGCGCGCCTCGTAGCCGCGGTTGCGGAAGGTGGTCGCCGTCTCACCGTTGTTGACTTCCTTGTGGCGGTAGTCGGTGTACGCGAAGTCGAATTTCAGCGTCGTGAACGGTCCGCTCAGGTTGCGTACCTCGGACGCGAGCGCAAGGCGTTCCTGGCGCATCCGCAGCCGTACGTCGCTTTCCGCGACGGAGCCGTAGTTCGATTCGTAGCCGCTGTACGACAGGCCCGCGAAACCGTCCACCCACGTGTACGACGCGCCGACCGCACCGCCGTGCACGCGGCCGTCGCTGTTCGGCACGTTGCCTTCCGGTTGCGGCGTGTCGGGGCCGTCGATCGCGCGTTGCTGGCTGCTGCGCGCGTAGCCGGGAATCCGCAGCTTGCTCGTTTCGCGATCGAATGCATCGACGTGGAACGCGAAGCGCCCGTTGCCGCCTTCGACCTGCGCGGCGCCGGCGCGCACGGAATTCGCGCCGCCGTAGCGCGCGTCGAGCGCGCCGGTCACGCCCTCGATCGCTTCACGCGGAATCCGGTTGTCGATCGTGTTGACCACGCCGCCCACCGCGTTGCCGCCGTACAGCAGCGCGGCCGGCCCGCGCACGATTTCGACGCGCTCGATCGACAGCGGATCCTGCGGCACCGCATGGTCGTACGACAGCGACGACGCGTCATACGCCGCGACGCCGTTCTGCAGCAGCCGGATCCGGTCGCCATCCATCCCGCGGATGATCGGACGGCCGACCATCGGCCCGTAGGTGGTGGTCGACACGCCGGGCAGCCCGTTGAGCGTTTCGCCGAGCGAATCGGCCTGGCGGCGCGTGAGCGCATCGCCGGAAAGCTGGACGGTCGGGGCGATCAGTTCGGTGTCGCCGAGCGGGTTCGCAGTCACGAAGATCGGCGCGAGCGGCGCGGGTTCGATGGACGGCGTGCCGGACGCGGCGGGCGCGTCGGTCTGCGCATGGGCGACGACGGCGAACAGGATCAGCGACAAGGACGAGAGCGGGCGAAGCGGTAAGCGAGGGAGGTCGCGCATGGTCGGTGAATCGGTTGGGATCGGATAACGAGCCATGCGGGCGATCGCTGGATACGATATATTGTTGCGTCAACGGCGCGCAATGACCCGTTGGAACATGGCTCGGCGATGCGCGGCCACCTGGGTTGGAACGGCGTCAGGCGGACGAGCACGCGAGATGATATGTTATATCATGTCAAATTCCAAGCCGAACGGCAGCATCCCGTCGGGTTTCTGTCGGATCGGCGAGGGGCGGCGACAGCAGCAGGGCGGCGTGCGACCGCGGGCTCGAGCGTTCGCATCGAACGCCGGCGAGCGCTGCGACGCCGCGAAACCGCGTCGATCGATGCGCGGTGCGGTGGCGCTCGACGGCCTGCCGCCGTCGATGTCCCGTTGCCGATCTTCTCGCCCGTGCCGAACGGCAACGCCGTGCGCGGGTCGACCGTCGGCACGCGGCGCGATTTGCGGGCGTCGCCCGATTTCGCGGCGGACGGCCCGGTGCGCGCCCGTATCCGGCGCGACCAGCTCACCAACAGCGACGACGTATTGGTGAAGCCGAGGGAAGGGCGGTCGACGAACGCATCGTGCCGACCGCCTGCATCGATGCCCTGAACATGCGCACGGCGCCGCGCGACGCATGGCGTCGTGCGGCGCCGGAGCGGTCATCCTCGCATCACGGCGCGAAGAACACGTCGGTGCGGTTCGTCAGGTTGCCCGCGTTGGTCTGGACGAAGAACGGATGGAACGACGACGACGGGAGGACGTCGAGCCCCTGGTAGTCGCCGATGAAGAACCCTTCGGCGTTGGGCGCGAGCTTCATGTCGAACGGGCCGCCGACGCGCCGCTCGTCGGCGAACGTGGCGCCGCCGTCGTGCGAGATCTTGCGCCAGAAGCCGGTCGGCAGCGTCGACGTGTTGCCGGCCTGCAGGTCGCGGAAGTCGTAGTACGTGACCATCACCGCGCCCGTGTTGTCGACGCGCACCGACGGATTGAACGCGGGGCGCCCGGTCGGCGTGTTCACCTGTAGCGGCGCGCTCCATGTCGCGCCGCCATTCTTCGACGTCGATATCGCGATCTCGTCGTACGTGCCGCCGTTGAAGCGGCTGTCCTGCCACACGACGTAGAGTTGGCCCGAGGCCGGGTCGATCGCCGGCTCCGGAATGATGTCGCCGGTGCGCACGGGTTCGCCGGTGTTCGGATCCGTGACGCCGACCGTCTGCAGTCCCGCGATCACCTGCGGTTTGGTCCATGTCGCGCCGTCGTCGGTCGACTTGATGAACGCGACCTTGCCGGCCGCCTTGCTGAACGGCGGCTGGATCAGGTCGAAGAAATCGTAGAGCGTGCCGCTCTTCGGATCGACGACGATCTGGTTGCCGATCGTCTGCTGACGCGAAGGAACGTCGACGATGACCTTCGCGGCGCTCCACGTCTTGCCGCCGTCGGTCGTCTTCGAGAACAGCGTCGGCCCGCGGAACGCCTGCGTGTGCAGGTTCGCGTACGGGTTGCCGTTCGGCAGTTCGAGGCGGTCCCATACCGTGTACGCGGTGCCGGCCTTCACCGGGTTGGCGGTCACCGATTCCTTGTCGTTGAAGAATTGCGTCGTCGGTTCGTCGTTTGCGATCAGCACGGCCGGGCTGCTCCACGTCTGTCCGCCGTCGGTCGAGACCGACGCGGCGACCGCGTTGCCGTTGTTCGACTGATTGAACGAGATCGACACCGAATATGCGGTGCCGTCCGGCCCGAACGATACCCATGGATCGGATGCGCGTTCGTACTTGAGTCCGCCCGGCGCGCATGCGCTGAACGGCTGCGGCGTGCGCGCCCAGGTTGCGCCGGCATCGAACGAGTAGCCGGCGACGAGCCCGTGGGCGCCGCCGTTCGACCAGCGGTCCTGCTGCCACACGCCGATCATGTTGTTCGGGTTCGCGGGGTTGACCGCGAGCCACGGTTCGACTTCAGCGTTCACGTAGTTGACGCCCGGGCCGCCGATGGTGCACGCGGCGAACGGGCTCGGGCCGGACACGACGGTCGGCTCGGCGTGCGCCGCGGCAGCGGCGGCCAGCGCCATCGCGGCGGACAGGCGGGTGACAAGCGGATGGGACACGATCATGCGTCGCATGGACGACTCCTCGGTGACGTGCGGATGCGATGGCGGGGCACGACGAGACGACGCGAGCCGGGGCGCGGCCGATCATGCCGCGCACGTCGTTACGCGTCGTTCAGCATGCCGCTTCGGTCATCGCCATCCGCGTGCGCTGGATGCCGCCAGCGCTTCGGTTAAGACTCCTTTTCATTTTCATTGCTTGTCGGTGTGCCTGCGATGTCGACCCGACGGGAAAACCGGTCAGGGCATGCGACGAATGCGTCGAAGTGGATTGCAATGTAGGCGATTCGAATGACGCGCGACAGGCGGTTTTTTGTAACAGAGCGTAGCCGGAAAGCGTTGCCGGAAGCCGGCGCGGGCACGCAAGATTTGCCGCTGCGCCGGCATGAAAATCGAATCGAAAACGCGAATCGCAATCGCTTGCGATTGAGGCCTGTGAGAGCCGGTTGCGAGCGCGCGATGCGCTGCTCAGCGCTCGGCCGGAAACCGCTCCTGCAACGCGTGCAGCCAGCGCGCGACGACATCGAGTTCGTCGTCGGAAAACCCGTCGCACAGCTTGCCGTTGAGTTCGCGCAGCAGCACGCGCGCGCGCTTGAGCGCCGCGTGGCCTTCGTCGGTCAGGTACAGCCGCGTGGCGCGGCCGTCGTCCGAATCGGCATGACGCGTAACGAGGCCGGCTTTCGCCATCCGGTCGGCGAGCCCCGTCATCGCGGACGGCGCAAGCTGCAACGCGGCGCCGACTTCGCCGATCAGCGCGCCGTCCTGCTTCGCGAGGCAGAACAGCACGCCGGCCTGCGCGGCGCTCGCGCGCGTCTCGGTGTCGGCCTTGCGATCGATCCAGCGCTGCACGCGCCGCTGGCCGATGTTCAACATGAAAAACAGTCGTCGGTCTTCGCTCAAGCTGGGTTCCCGGCTGCGATGGTAAGGGTGGGGCGGCCCGCGGCGCGACGCGTGTCGAGCGCCTGCGCGAGCCAATCGGCGACGTCGGGCCACAGCACGGCGCCGGGCCGGCTGCGAAAGAAGCCCATGTGCCCGACCGGGCCGATGCCTGCCGCGCGCGGATCGATCTGGCGGCGTTCGACCTTCGCGCGGGTCAGATAGCTTACCAGCAGGCCGATCGCGGCCGGGTTCGCCCACGGATCGTCGTCGAAGCCGAGCGCGAGGATCGGCAACTGCTGCTTCGAGAAGCGCTCGGCCGCGCCGAGCGTCGGGTCGTCGAAGAAGTAGTGCGGCAGCGTCGTCCAGCGGCTCCATTCGCGGAACACACCGGCCGGCAGATCCTCGCCGAGCCCGAGCCGCTTGCCGGGCACGTAGCCGAGCAGCGCGGACATCAGCGGGCCGAGCACGCGCAGGATCAGCCGCACCTTCAGGCGTTCGGCCGCCTGCGCGATCAGCCGCGTGCTGCCCGCATGCGCGGCGACCAGCACGGCGGCGCGCAGATGCGTCGTCGCGCCGGACAGCCCGATCGCGTGGCCGCCGACGCTATGGCCGACCGCGAGCAGCGGCAGCCCTTCGTATGTGTGCCGGGCCCACGCGGTCGCGGCGCCCACGTCGAGCTCCATCCAGTCGCGCATGCGGGCCCGCAGCGTGCGCAGACGCGCGGGCCGCGAGGCGCCGATGCCGCGATAGTCGTAGGTCAGCGCCGCGAAACCGCGTTCGGTCAGAAAGCGCGCGAAGCCCGCATACAGCCGCTCGGGCACGGCCGTGGCGGGATGGATCAGGACCAGCGCGCGCGGCGTCGCGGCCGGCGACCACAGCGTGCCGTGCAGGACATAGCCGTCGGCAGCGGAAAATTCGATGGGTTGGGAGGTCATGGCCGTCCTCGCTCGGGCAGTTATTTCGTATGCGAAATATAGTCCGTGATTTATTTCGTGTGCGAAATATTTATCGAGGAATCGTTCGAACTCCGTGGGCTTGCGGCCGGTGGCGAGTGCCGCGCAAGTGCGCGTACTTCATAAAATATTTGCATCTTTACATAGAAGAATATTGCGTTTGTGTCATGAAGTGAATCGACGTATCTTCACCGGTTCCATCCGTTCCGCCGGCGGTCGCGCGCGGCGGACAAAGGGCGCCGCCGTCGCGCGGCCGTCCGCCAACCTTCCGGGAGATCATGTTGCTGAGCCGAATCGTCACGGCGCTATTGCTGGCGCTTGCCGCGCAGCCGGGCATCGCCAAGGACACCGTCACGCTGCGCGTCGGTGAACAGAACTACTTCAACATCCAGGCATCGATGGAGGCGTCCGGCGTGCTGAAGGACCTGCCTTACGCGATCGAATGGAAGCACTTCCAGGCCGCCGCGCCGGTCGCCGAAAGCCTGAACGGCAACGCGATCGACATCGGCTTCCTCGGCGATTCCGCGCTGCTCACGCTGGCCGCGCGCGGCGCGCCGGTCAAGGTCGTCGCGGTGTCGCGGCAGAGTCTCGACGGCGTCGCGATCCTCGTGCCGAAGCATTCGCCGGTGCGCACCGTGGCCGACCTGCAGGGCAAGACCATCGCGGTATGGCGCGGCGCCTGGAGCCAGCAGCTCGTGCTGCGCGCGCTCGAACACGCGGGCCTGCGCGCCGATTCGGTGAAGTACGCATACCTGATGCCGATCGATGCGACCAATGCGCTCGCGAACGGTTCGGTCGATGCGGTGTCGCTGTGGGAGCCGTTCGTCAGCACGCTCGCATTGCGGCAGGGCGCGCGGCCCGTGACGACCGCACAGGGGCTGATGCCGGCGCTGAGCTTCGTCGCCGCGAACGAGCAGGCCGCCTCGGGCAAGCGCGCCGAGATCACCGATTTCCTGCGGCGCGTGGTGGCCGCGCGCCAGTGGGTCGACAGCCATCCGCGCGAGTATGCGGACCTGTGGGCGAAGCGCGCGAAGCTCGAGCCCGACGTCGCGTATCGCTGGCTCAACAACGCGAAGCAGCGCGTCGGCCCCGTCGACGAGACGGCCGCCAAAGATGCGCAGAACACGGCCGACTTCCTGCACAAGGCCGGCGTGATTCCCGCCGCGTACGACACGTCGAAGCTGCTCGACCGCTCGTATGCGGGCGCGTTCGCCGTGCCCGCGCAGAAGACGGCCGCCGCGCAGTGATCGTGCGGCACGCTTCACGATTCACGCGATTCCCGATCGACATACCCGAGGACATTCCGACATGCCAGTCGACATCATCGGCATGATCACCGCGACACCCGGCGCGGAGGTCGACGTACCGGGCGGCGCCGCTGTGCAGCCCGACTACGTGCGCCGCTTCGCGCAGGCGCACGAGGCCGCCGGCTTCGACCAGATTCTGGTCGGCCATTTCAGCAACGCGGCGGACGGTTTCATCGTCGCGTCGTTCGCGGCCGCCGCGACCGAACGCATCCGCCTGCTGCTCGCGCACCGGCCGGGCGTGATCGTGCCGTCGGCCGCCGCGCGGCAGATATCGACGCTCGACGTGTTCAGCGGCGGAAGGCTGGCGCTGAACGTGGTGTCCGGCGGCGACGATGCGGACCTGCAGCGCGACGGCGATTTCGTGCCGCACGATGCGCGCTATCGCCGCACCCGCGAATATCTCGACGTGCTGAAACGGATCTGGCTGGCCGATGCGCCGGTAGACCACGACGGCGCGTTTTATCGGCTGCGCGGCGCGTCGCCGGTCGTGAAGGGCGCGCAGCGGCCGCATGTGCCGATCTATTTCGGCGGCTCGTCGCCGGCCGCGCTCGCGGTCGCGGGCGAACACGCGGATGTCTACATGACGTGGGGCGAACCGCTCGACGCGGTGCGCGAGCAGATCGCCCGCGTGCGGGCCGCGGCCGCGCCGTTCGGGCGGGCGCCGCGCATCAGCGTGTCGTTCCGGCCGATCGTCGCCGATACCGAGGCGGCCGCGTGGGAGAAGGCCGAGGCGATTCGCGCGCGCGTGCGCGCGGCGCGGCTCGCGAACGGCCAGCCGATCGCCGGCCATGCGCCGCAGAATGCCGGCTCGCAGCGGCTGATGGCGGCCGCCGCGCAGGGCGACGTGCTCGACGAGCGCCTGTGGATGGGCGTCGCGAACCTGACCGGCGCGCGCTGGAATTCGACCGCGCTGGTGGGCACGCCCGAGCAGGTCGCGCGGGCGCTGGGCGCGTATTACCGGCTCGGCGTATCGACGTTCCTGATTCGCGGTTTCGATCCGCTCGACGATGCGCTGGCCTACGGGCGCGACCTGATCCCGGCGATTCATGCGCATGTCGCGGAACTCGACCGATATCGGGCGGCGGTGCCGGCGTAGACGAGCCTGCGCGCCAGTCGCGTGCCCCGGCATCGCCGTCACGGCATGCCGGGGCGATTGCATGGCGCGTTCAGAACGACGGCAACCCCGGCGGATTGGTCTCCGCTCGCGCGATCGCTTCGCTCTGCAAACCCCAGCGCGCGAGCGCCTGCCCGTAGCGGCCGTTGCCGATCAGCGCATTGGTCGCGATCGTCAGCGCTGGCGCGAGCCCGCTGCCGCGACGCGTCGCGATCGCGACATCGGCATTCGCCGGCCAGCCGGCATTGACGACGCCGACGCGGCGGATCTTGCCGCTGCGCGCGGCCTCGTACGCGAGCGACGCGTTCGGGTTCAGCTCCGCGTCCGCGCGGCCCGACAGCAGCGCGACGCGCGCCGTCGCGTCGTCGTCGAAATAGAGCAGCTCGGCCGGCTTGAGCCCCTGCGCGACGTTGCGCTTGCTCCATTCGAGCAGAATGCGCTCCTGGCTCGTGCCGGCGCCGGTGATGATCCGCAACCCCGCGATGTCCTTCGGCTCCGCGATCTTCGCGATCGGGCTGCCGATGCGCACGTAGAAGCCGTGCAGCCCGAGCCTGTAGGTCGTGAAATCGTATTTCTCCTTGCGCTTCTCGGTCACGCCGACGTTCGAGATCACCGCGTCGTACTTGCCGGACGTCAGCCCGAGCGGCCAGTCGGCCCATGCGATCGGCACCAGCACGAGCGTACGGCCGAGCGCGTCGGCAACGAGCTGCGCATAGTCGGGATCGGCGCCGACCACGGTGCGCGCGTCGGTCGCATAGGTCGATACGGGCGGCGCGTGCGGCGAGATCGCGACCGTGAACGCGCCGTCGCGCACCCAGCGGTAGCCGCTTGCCGCGCGAATGGCCGCGTCGTCGGGGCCGGCGCGCACGCGGCCGGCCTGGCGCGGGTCGAGGTCGGCCGTCGCGGCGGCCGCGCGAGCCGCACGCCACGGCAGGCCCGATGCCGCGACCAGCGCGGCCGTGACGAACTGGCGTCGATCGGTCATCGTCCGGCACCTCGCGAGTCGGAAGCGGCGCGCATCACAGCACCCGCGACAGGAACGCGCGAGTACGCGCATGGGCCGGCGCATCGAGCACGACGGCGGGCGGGCCGGCCTCGACGATGCGCCCGCGTTCCATGAACAGCACGTTGTCCGCGACTTCGCGTGCGAAGCCGATCTCGTGCGTGACGATCACGAGCGTCGTGCCCGAGCGTGCGAGCTCCTTGATCACATCGAGCACTTCGTTGACGAGTTCGGGATCGAGCGCCGACGTCGGCTCGTCGAACAGCAGCACCTTCGGCCGCAATGCGAGCGCTCGCGCGATCGCGACGCGTTGCTGCTGGCCGCCGGACAACTGGCGCGGATACGCATCGGCTTTATCGGCGAGGCCGACCCGCGCGAGCAGCGTGCGCGCGGCGTGCTCGGCCGCGTCGCGCGTCATGCCGGCGACGGCGACCGGCGCTTCGACCAGGTTCTCGAGCACCGTCAGGTGCGGGAACAGGTTGAAGTTCTGGAACACCATGCCGACGGCGGTGCGCCGCTTCAGCACGTCGCGTTCGTTCAGCTCGTGCAGCACGTCGCCTTCGCGGCGATAGCCGATCAATTCGCCGTCGATGTCGATGAAGCCGTCGTCGACGCGTTCGAGATGGTTGATCGTACGCAGCAGCGTCGACTTGCCGGAGCCGGACGGCCCGACGATCACGGTCACGCTGCCGCGCGGCGCGACGAACGACACGTTGTCGAGCACGCGCTGCATGCCGAACTGTTTCGACACGCCATGCACGGCCACTTCGCCGCCGGTGTGCGACACGGCGGCCGCGGTATCAACAGGCGTGCCGCCATCGCTTCGTGCACGGACGCTCGATGCCGCGCGGCGCGACGCGACACGTCGCCACAGCCCGCCGATGCGCGCAAGCGCGAACGTGACCACCGACGGCGGTGGATTGCGCAACGCGCCGCGCGCATAGTGCCGCTCGACCTGCACCTGGATCGCGGACAGCACGGTCAGGATGATCAGGTACCAGACGGTCGCGACCATCAGCAGCGGAATCACTTCGAGGTTGCGGCGATAGATCACCTGCACCGTATAGAACAACTCCGGCATCGCGAGCACGTACACCATCGACGTGCCTTTCGCGAGCGTGATCAGGTCGTTGAACGCGGTCGGCAGGATCGCGCGCATCGCCTGCGGCAGCACGATTCGCGAGGTCTGCCGGCCGCGCGGCAGCCCGAGCGCGGCGGCGGCTTCGAGCTGCCCCTGGTCGACCGCGAGAATGCCGCCGCGGATCACTTCCGCGGAAAACGCCGCATGGTTCAGCGTGAGGCCGAGCACGGCCGCGAGGAACGGGCTGATGAGGTCGGTCGTCGGCGTGTCGAACCATACGATGTCGGTGAACGGCACGCCGAGCCGCACGTGCTCGTACAGGTAGCCGAGGTTGTTCAGGATCAGCAGCAGCACGATCAGCGGAATCGAGCGGAACAGCCACACGAAGATCCACGCGCTGGCGGACAGCAGGCGCGAACGCGACAGCCGGGCCAGCGCGACGAACGCACCGAGCACGAAGCCGAACACCGCGCCGAGCAGCGTCAGCACCAGCGTGCGCGCGAGCCCCGACAGCACCGGCGGCGACAGGAACCATTCGGCGAACACCGGCCAGCCCCATTGCGGGTTGCCGAGGATCGAATGCAGCGTGAGCGCGATCAGCACGAGCGCGAGCACGGTGCCGGCCGTGCGCGACCGGTGGCGCGCGGGGACGATCCGCACGCGCGTGCCGGGCGCGCGTGCGCCGGGGGAAGAGAGCGGCGGCAGCACGCCGCCGAGATGGGTCGTGTCGCTCATGTCGTTGGAGTCCTCGAATGGATCGATCGGCGGGCGCGCCGCGCGCGGGCGGCGCGGCGGCGTCAGGCGTGCGCTTCGGCGGCCGTTTCCCGTGCGGCGCCGGGCGTCGCGTAGCGGCTCGCCTTGCGCGGCAGACCGAGGTGATCGCGCAGCGTGAGCCCGGGCAGGTCGCGGCTGTAGCGGCCGCGCGCCTCGAGCACCGGAATCACGAGTTCGACGAAATCGTCGATGCCCTGCGCCTGTACCGGAAAACCGAGGATGAAGCCGTCGCCAGCGCCGGCGTCGTGCCAGCGGATCAACTCGTCGGCGACGTGCTCGGCCGTGCCGATGAAGTTCGGGCGCGGCGTCGCGACCGCAAGCGCGGTCTCGCGCAGCGTCAGGCCTTTTTGTTTCGCATCGGCCTTGATCCGGTCGGTGGTCGAGCGGAAGCTGTTGCGGCCGAGCTCGCCCAGTTCCGGGAACGGCGCGTCGAGCGCGTACTGCGTGAAATCGTGGTGATCGAAATAGCGGCCGAGGTACGCGAGCGCCTCGTCGATCGTCAGCAGGTCGCGGATCGCCTGGTATTTGTCCTCCGCTTCGGCGGCCGTACGGCCGACGATCGGCCCGACGCCGGGGAAGATCTTCACGTCGCCGGCTTGCCGCCCGTGCTCGATCGCGCTGCGTTTCACGCGCTGCGTGAACGCGGCCGTTTCCTCGATCGACGGCGAATGCGTGAACACGGCATCCGCGTATTTGCCCGCGAGGCCGATCCCGGTGTCGGACGAGCCGGCCTGGAAGATCACCGGTTGCCCCTGCGGCGAGCGCTGGATGTTCAGCGGGCCCGCGACCTGGAAGAAGCGGCCGCGGTGATCGAGCGTATGGAGCTTGTCGCGATCGAAGAAGCGTCCGGTCGCGCGGTCGCGCACGAATGCATCGTCGTCCCAACTGTCCCACAGGCCCTGCACGACCTCGAGGTATTCGTCGGCGATTTCGTAGCGCAGCTCGTGATCCGGGTGCGCCTTGCCGAAATTCTTCGCGGTGCCTTCGAGCGGCGTCGTCACGACGTTCCAGCCCGCGCGCCCGCCGCTGATCGCGTCGAGCGACGCGAGTTGGCGCGCGACCGTGAACGGCTCGCTGTACGACGTCGAGATCGTGCCCGCGAGCCCGATCTTCTTCGTCGCGACCGCGAGCGCCGACAGCACGGTCAGCGGCTCGAAGCGGTTCAGGAAGTGCGGAATCGACTTCTCGTTGATGTAGAGGCCGTCCGCGACGAACGCGAACGCGATGCCGGCGGCTTCCGCCTTGCGCGCGACGCCGATCGCGAAGTCGAGGTTGATGCTCGCGTCGGGCGGGTTGCTCGGATGCCGCCACGCGTTCATGTGGCTGCCTGCGCCTTGCAGCATCAGGCCGAAGGGGATCGATCGTCGGGTCGTCATGATGGGAGCGTCACGCGTTCTGGTCGGGGGAAAGGGAACGGTCGGCCGCGAGGGCCGCCTGCAACGGCGTGGTCGACAGCGCGCCGCCGAGCCACTCGGCCGACGCGAGCCGTGCCGCGTAGTCGGACACCGGCGAATCGATCACGAACGCATCGACGTCGAGGCGCCGGCTCAGCGCGTCGAGCGCGCGGTGCACGCGTTCGGGCGTATCGGCCAGCACCGTCGGGCGCAGCTCGTCGATCCGGTAGTCGGACGCGCCGCTTTGCCGTGCGAATTCGGCGGCCGCCTGCGCGCTGGCGAGGTTGAAGCTCTGGCCGCCCGCGAACTGCAGCTTGAAGATCTTCAGTGGTCCGATCAGTCGCTCGGCCTCGTCGCGCGTCGGCGCGGCGACGGCGTACAGCGCCACGAGCGGCTTCTGGCCGCCCGCGCTGCGGTATGCGTCGAGCGAGCGTTCGAGATTCGCGTCGTCGCCGTTGAAATGGCCCGCGTAGCAGAAGCGCCAGCCGTTGCGCGCGGCGAGCGCGCCGCTGTCCGGCGAGCCGCCGAGCAGGATCCGTTCGGGCAACTGCGGCGGCACCGGCAGCGCGACCGCGCCGGCGAGCGGATGATCCTCGGCCACACCCCAGCCGAGAAACGCATCGAGCTCCGCGAGTTGCCCCGCGAAGTCGGGCTTGCGCGCCTTGTCGTGGAACCACTGCAGCGCGCGCGTGGTCAGCGGCAGCCCGCCGGGCGCCTTGCCGATGCCGAGGTCGACGCGGCCCGGCGCGAGCGCGGCCAGCAGCTTGAACGTCTCGGCTACCTTGAACGGGCTGTAGTGCTGCAGCATCACGCCACCCGAGCCGACGCGGATGCGCGACGTGCGCGCGAGCAGATGCGCGACGACGATCTCCGGCGCCGAGCTCGCGAAGCCCGGCGTGCCATGATGTTCGGCGACCCAGAAGCGCGCATAGCCGAGCTGTTCGGCGCGTTGCGCGAGCGTCGTGGTGAAGCGCAGCGCGTCGGCGGCGTTCGCGCCGTCGGCGATCGGACTCTTGTCCAGCAACGAAAGCGAATAAGACATGGTGAGCGGCGTTCCTGCGTGAGCGTGGGTGGACGGTTGCGGGCGCGCGGCGCTCAGCTCTTCGGCAGCCCGGGCGGATTCGTGCGCGACTGGTCGATCGCTTCGGACGCGAGGTTCCAGCGGTCGAGCACCTGCCGGTAGCGGCCGCTCTTGATCAACCCGTTCAGCGCGACGGTCAGCGGCTCGGCGAGACCGCTGCCGCGGCGCGTGGCGATCGCGATGTCGGCCGTGCGCGGCCAGCCGCCGCTGATCGTGCCGACGAGCCGCGTCTTGCCTTGCTGCGCGCTTTGATACGCGAGCACCGAGTTCACGCTGAACACCGCGTCCGCCCGACCCGACTGCACGGCGACGATGCGCATCGCCTGATCGTCGTAGTACTGGATCTGCACGGGTTTGAGCCCGTGCGCGACGTTCTCGCGGTCCCACGCGAGCAGGATCTTTTCCTGGTTGGTGCCGGCATCGGTCACGATGCGCAACCCCGCGACGTCCTTCGGCTCGTGGATCGCCTGGATCTTGCTGTCGTTGCGCACGTAGAAGCCGACCTGATCCTTGCGATAGGTCGAGAAATCGAACTTCTGCTTGCGCTCCTCGGTGACGGTCACGTTCGAGATCACCGCGTCGACTTTCCCCGATTCGAGCGCCAGCGGCCAGTCGGCCCACGCGAGCGCGACGATCTTCAGCTTGCGGCCGAGACTGTCGGCGACGAGCTGGCCGACGTCGGCGTCGAAGCCGATCACCGTGCGTGCGTCGGTCGCATACGAGCTGATCGGCGGCAGGCTCGGCGCGATGCCGATCGTCAGCGTGCCCGGTTCGGCGAACCTGAACGACGCAGGCACCGCGCGCTCGACCGCCGCATCGGCTGCGCCGCGCGGGCGACCGCGCTGCTCGGGGCTCAGGTCGAACGTCGCGGCGGACGCGGCCGCGACGGCGGCGAAGGCGCTCAGGCCGATCAGCGCGGTGGTCAGCGTGCGCACGGCACGGAATGAAAGCGGTACGGCTCGATGCATGAAAACGTCCTGTCGTGGAGGCGTGGAAAGCGGAATGGGCAACGTGAAAGGTGGGACGCCGTGCGCTCAGCGCGGCAGCACCGGCTCGGGCACGGGCGCCCAGAGGTCGGCCAGCGTCGACGTGCGCGACGGATCGACGAGGTCCTTGCCGAAACGCAGGTGGAAATACGCTTCGGGATCGATCGACGAGTCGAACAGCCGCGTATAGCCGGTGCGGTCGTACAGCGCCCACGCTTCGGGCTGGCGAAAGCCGGTCGTCAGGTAGAGGCGGCGGTAGCCCTGCTGCACGGCGCGCAGTTCGAGCGCTTCGACGACGCGCCGCGCGAGGCCCTGGCGGCGCAGGTCGGTGCGCGTCCAGATGCGTTTCAGTTCGGCGGTCTGCGAGTCGTAACGCTTGAACGCGCCGCCGCCGATCGTTTCGCCGTCGCGCAGCAGCAGCACGAACGCGCCGTCGGGCGGCGCGAACAGTTCGGCCGGGTAGCGCGCGAGCTCGTCGCGGGCCGACGCGCGGCTGTCGGGGCGATACGCGTCGTAACGGGTCGAATACTCGTCGATCAGCGCGTCGATCAGCGGTTGCGCGCGGACGTCGAGCGGCGTCGTGTCGATGATGCGGTCGTTCGTGGCCATGGGCATCGCGAATGGCGCGCGATGCGGACGTTCCTGGCGGGGTGCGGGCACACGGCCCGTCCGGTCTGTTCCGTTATCGCGACGCGGTTGTCGTGATGGCGGCCGCTGTCGTGCTTCGTGCGAGGCAACCCGGCGCGCCGCCATGTTTCGAACACGTTAGCGGCGCGGCCGGCAAAGGCGAACGAAGCAATTTCGATAAGGATTTCGCGGGACGCGGAAGAAGGCTTGCAGGCGGAGTGGGGTGGGGTGGGGCGAACGCCCGTGGCAGGGCGCCGTGCCCGTTCGACGTGTGGGCAACGCAGACGAGCGTCGCGGATCGGCTGCGTGTCGTCGTTTCGATGGCCTGCCGGTCACGCCGATGCGGGGCGGGCTGTTCAGGATCGCGAGCGCCCGATCGTGATTCGCCGCCGCCAGGGTGGCGGCGGTTCTCCTCCAATCGTCGTGTCGGCACGACGCCCCGCCGTCGCGGGGGCGATGATCCTCGACGACGGCGTTCAGGCTGCTTCCTGACGAGTCGCGTCCTGCCGTTCGCCGCCCAGGCTATCGACGAGACTCGCCAGCATCCGCGCCAGCTCCCCCGTCATCAGCGCGACGTCCGAGTCGAAGCGTTCATCGTCGTTCTGCGCGGTCGGATCCGCCGCTTCCTTGATCACGTCGAGCGGCGTGACACGCTTGATCGTCAGCGACGGGGTCAGCACGAACGAGATCCGGTCATCCCAGGTCATCGCGAGCCGCATGCATTGCTTGCCGGCTTCGATGTGCCGGCGCATGTCGTTCGCTTCCAGCGCGTGGCCGACGTATCGCACCGTGGCGCCGCCTTCGCCGCTCGAGCGCAACTCGGCGTCCTGGTCCACGGTGAATCCGCCCGGCGCGTCGCCGGACAACAGCCAGTCCGTCATCGCGGCGACCGGCGAACGCGCCACCTGCACGCCCGCGAGCGGCAGCCCGTCGATCGATTTGACGAGCAGGCTGCGCACGTCGTCGGCGAGCGCCTGGGCAGCCGCGTCGATGACGAGCCAGCCGTTCGCCGTGTCGATCCACACCCGGGTATCGCGGCGAATGCTGAACGCGCGCGGCAGCAGTTCGTCGGTAACCTGTTCCTTGAGCTCGCGCAGTTGTTTGCGGCCAACCTTGAAGCCCTGCTGCTCTTCGACTTCGAGCGCACGCGCCTTGGTGACCTGATTGACGACCGACGCCGGGAGCAGCTTCTTTTCGGAACGGAACAGCAGCAGCATCTGCCGGTTGATCGAATACACGAGCGCGCCGTCGTCACGCGGCGATGCCCAGCCGACGCGCTGCATTTCGACGCTGCTGCCCGGCTGGAACGCGTGAGGCGCCAGCCATTTTTCCATCTGGTCGGGGGTAACGGCCCAAGGTGCCGGAAGACGATGAAGCTGAAGGTTCTTGAACCACATAGGCGTACGGGCAAAGCCCATCATTCTATCTGACGGCGCGACTGCCGGTCGGTTGCGGACAGTCGATGCCTCGTCCAAGATGGCGGCATTCCAGTCCGCTCCAGTCATTTCCACGACCTTGTCGCTCATGCATTGCCCCTATTGCTCCGCTGAACTCGTCATCGTCGCGGGAGGAGAACTTCGATGTGCATCGACGGGCGCACTTTTTAGCCACTCCGTTCGAATGCAGTTCGAAGCATTGAGAACCGGCGAAACGTCCGTTCAACCTTCCCGCTCCTACACGGGGCGATGGTTTTGTCCGTGTTGTGGCGAACGGACCGACAATAGCGTTTGTTCCGGCTGCGGCATTGCGATGCCTGCCAGGTTGGCCCGAGAACTCATCGAGCTGAACCCACACGTTCCTCCGCCAATCTCGAGGTGATGGTTCGCTGGCACGAATGGGGGGCCGAACGCTCGGGATCGGCATTCGGCATCGCGGCGAAGTCGGACGGGTAGCCGGCGAGAAAGAGAGCATCGACGGTTGCTTCGAGATTAATAACAATGGAAACCATTCCAACAACAGGAAAAAAACGATGATGACTCCCGGTGACGGCCTGACCAGCCCTGCACGGCTCCTGCGAATCGCGTCATGGGCAATCGCGATCGTCTTCGCGGTCTTTCTGAACATGCTCGGCAGCCTCGTGATCCGGGACATGGCGTTCGCTCCGAGCGGGGGGCCGCCGGCCGTTGAGCAATTCGCCGATGCGCCGGCAAAGGCGCGGCTCGACGCGGCGCGGCGCCATCTGCTGGCGCAGCGCGACGCGCTTGCCGAGAAGGTCGACACGCTGGAAGTGGCGCGCGGCCGAGCCGCGAAGGAATACGCGGCCGAGAAGGAAAGTTTCCGCAACTGGCTGGCAACCCGCGCGGTGACGGGAGACGGTGCGAGCGATCCGGACCTTCTGGCGAGAACGCGCAAGCTCGATACGCTGCAGGCCGTGGTGGTCGACTGGCAGCATCAGATCGATGCGATCGGCGACCAGCAACGGGCGCTGACGTCGCAGCAAAATCAAGTCGACACGCAAATCGCCGAAGCGGACGCAGCGGCCGAACGGCGCTTCGACGAAGCAACGCGGCGCTACGAGATGCAGGTGTTCGGGCTGCGGCTAGCGCTGACGTTACCGATCCTGCTGGTTGCGATCTGGCTGTTCATCCGCTACCGCAAGGCGCGCTACTGGCCGTTCGTGTACGGTTTCGGCCTGTTTGCGCTGAGTGCGTTTTTCATTGAGCTGGTGCCGTACTTGCCGAATTTCGGCGGCTATGTCCGGGTCCTCGTCGGCATCGTGCTCACGGTATTCGCCGGTCTATACATGATGAAGGCGTTTCAGCGCTATGCCGAACGCAAACGGCTCGAATTGCAGCAGGATCGGGGCGAACGCGCACGCACGATCGGATATGAAAAAGCCGTCCGGTCACTCGAGAAAAAGCGCTGCCCGTCGTGCGACAAACAGTGGAATCTCGGCGGCGACGATTCCACGTTCTGCGTACATTGCGGCTTGAGACTTTTCAATGCATGCGGCGAATGCGGGGGCCGGAATTTCTTCTTCTTCCCGCATTGCCATCGATGCGGCGTTGCACAGGGAACTGAGTCGCCGGTGTCGTCCGACTGACAACCGGCGCGTATGCACCGGCGTCGGCTTGCGACGGTCGCGAACGCGCCAGTCGGTTGCGTCACTCGATGACACGCGGCGGCGTGGACAACTCCGCCAACTGAAACAGGCAATCTCCTCGCCGCACCTGCGCGGGCACGCGCTTGCACACCACCTCGCCGTCGCCGTTGAACCGGTGCAGCACCGGTTCGCGCAACGGCGTATCGGGAAAATGCACCCACGCGGCCGGCTGCCCGGCCTTCACCTGGTCGCCAAGTTCGACGAGTGGCTCGTACAGCCCCCGCTCGTACGCATAGACGAAATGGCGATCGCCGTCGACGCGCATGAAGCGCGTGACGGTCGGCGGCGCGTCGGGCACGAGCGCGCCGTGCAGCAGCCCGATATAGCCGAGGTAATGCAGCAACCCGTGCCGGCCGAGCCGGATCAGCGACGGATCGGCCATCCCGGCGCCGCCGAGCTCGGTGACGATCGAGATCGCGCCTTGCCGGCGCGCGGCCGACGCCGAATGCACGGGATTCGGCGCGTGCAGCAGCGCATTGTGCAGCCCGAACGCGTTCAGCAGCCCGTTGAGCTTCGCGGCTTCGTCCGCGTCGAGCGGATCGATCGCGAGCATGTTGCCGCCCTGGTACAGCAGCGAACTGCCGCCCGAGTGCAGATCGACCAGGTACTGCGCGCGCGACAGCAGCGCGTGCTCGATGTAGTGGGCGATCATCTGCGTCGGCGTGCCGGTCGGGTCGCCGGGAAAGCTGCGGTTCAGGTTGCCTTCGTCGAGCGGCGACACGCGCAGGCCCGCATCCGCCGCCGGAAAATTCGCCATCGGCAGCAGGATCAACTGCCCGCTGACCATGTCGGGTTCGATCTCGCGCATCAGTTGCGAGACGATGATCTGGCCTTCGTACTCGTCGCCGTGGTTGCCGGCCATCACGAGCGCGACCGGGCCGTCGCCGTTGCGGATCGACGCGATCGGGATCGGCAGCCAGCCGTAGGCGGAGCGGTGCACGGAGTGCGGCAGCCGCAGGTACCCCGCGTGCTTGCCCGGCGCGTCGAGATCGATTTCGCAGTGAATGGGATTTCGGTGTGAGGAGGAAGCGGTCATGGCAGCGTCGTTCGATGCATGGAATCTGCCATCTTATAGAGGAAACGAGCGCTGCGCGCCGCACCGGGCGCGTTCGGTGCCGAACGCCTGCGCGCGTCGATCGAAATACGGCTCCCATTCCCGTTTGATCCGATCGATGAATGCCCGGGCGTGCGGCCGCCCGATGCGGCTGCGGCGTCGGGCATCGCCATACCGTGCGCGCGTTGGCGAGCGCATCGCGATCCGCCGGCGATCGATCTCGTGCTCCATCCGGATCGGGACGGCCCGCGTTCGTCTTGATCGACGACGATGCCCGCCGGACCGACGCGGATGTTGTAGCGATGAACGCATGCCGGCGCGCCGGCCGGCCGCATGCATACGTCGGATCTCGCGCCGCCCTTGTCGCGACAGGGGCGGCGCGTGCAACCGGGTTACCGGCCGGATGTTTCAGCTTCGAGACGTCCTTCTTCCCACAGGGCCCAGAAACGGCTGCCGGCGCGATACGGATTCGCGCGCCCCGCAGCGTGATCGGCGACGCCCTGGCGAAACGCGCCGTACAGCGTGAGCGGAGGATTGTCGACGCATGCGGCTTCGTATGCGGCCGGCATCCGGCGGTCGGATACGAGCCGGCGAATCAGCGACGCGCCGTCGATCACGGCCTGTTCGTCGATGATTTCGGTGCGTGCGAGGACGTCGACGGTATTCATATAGGCTCCCTGAAACGTGCTTTTCCCATCAAGGAGCAATAAGGGTGCCAGCCGCGAAATGCCGCGCTCGGCCTCGATCGTGCAGGCTTCTGCAGTCTTCTTCGGCGTGCCGGACGGCGATGTTACGGAACACGTCACGTGACACGCACACGCGCGGCGCCGCGTGCGAACCGGCAAAGCGTTTCGGCATCGAATCGTCGGGAGGCCGCGGCGGCTGCGCAAAAGGAATGCGCGCTGCGGCGCGCGCGTCGCCGGCTCAGCTTGCGGTGGCCGGCGCCATGCGGCGGCTGCCGCTCGAATAGAAGCAGTAGATGCCCTTGCCGGCCGACTTCGCGTCGTACAGCGCGCTGTCGGCCTGCCGAATCAACTCGTCGGGCGAGCCGTGCCCGTCGTCGAGCGCGATGCCGATGCTGATGCCGATGCAGACTGTCTCGCCGATCGACAGCGCATACGGCGCCGAAATCTGCCGGATGATCCGCGCGGCGAGGATCGAGCAGGCGTGCATCGTCGTGTCGTCGATCGCGACGACGAATTCGTCGCCGCCGATGCGTGCCGCAAGCTCGCCCGGCGGCAGCGTCTTGCCCAACCGCTCGGCGACCTGCGTGAGCACTTCGTCGCCGGCCTGGTGGCCGAAGCGATCATTGATCGATTTGAACCCGTCGAGGTCGAGATACATGACCGCGAACGCCGGGCTCGGCAGCCGCGGCCGGCGCGCGAGCATCCGCTCGAGCTCCGCATGCAGTTCGTGGCGATTCGGCAAACCCGTCAGCGCGTCGTGTCGCGCGAGGTGCCGGATATGCTGTTCGGTCTGTCGGCGCGCGGTGACGTCCTCGACGATGATCACCGCGTTGCCGTCCGGCACGCGGTGGCGCGTCAGTTCGAGCTGGCGGCCGTCGGCAAGCGCGATGTCGAGCGGCCCGGGCGCGTGGCGGCTCAGCCAGTCGTCGCACTGCGCGGCGAGGCTAGCACCGCCGGGATCGATCGCCGCATGGGCGCCGAGCGCGGCGACGACGGCCGGAAGCGGCGTATCGAGCATGATTTCGCGCGGCGAGCCGAACAGTTGCGCGGTGCGCCGGTTCGCGACGATCACGCGGCTGTCGCCGTCGATCATGCACAGTCCGTGCGGCATGTAGGTGAGCGCGGCGTCGAAGCGGGCGACGAGTTCGGCGTTGCGCTGGCGCGCGGCGATCAGCGCGACGAGCACGCGATAGTGGCGTTGCACGACCGTGCGCATCGCCGCGAGATAGATCGCGAGCGGCGGCACGAGCAGCCACGCGCCCGGCCGGGGGGCCAGCAGCGCACCGACGCCGATCGGCAGCACGCCGAGCGCGACCTGCGTCATCGCGAGCCGCGGCAGCGCCGAATTGCGCGACGCGATCCCGCCGAACACGCCGCCCGCGACCATCACGGACAGCGTGCCGAGCTCGACGTCGGCGGCCTGCACGCAGCCCATCGCGCCGAGGCCGAGCACGAAGCACGCGACCAGCGACACCGGCGCATAACGCATCGCCCAGTATTCGGCGCGATCGTCGCCGGCGTTGCGCCGCACCGCGTACGCCCGTGCGATCGACAGGCGCGCCACGAGCAGGCCGACGTCGGCGACGAGCCACGCGACGCACCACAGTTGCTGCAGCCGGAGCAGCGCGACGGCCGCGACGAAACCGCTCGCGAGCCCGGACAGCGCCATCGGACGCACGTCCTCGAACAGCGTCACGAGCATCGACGGACGCAGCGCGGCCGTCACGCGGTGGTTGCCGGAGGGGGGAGTGGCGAGAACGGAGTTCAGGAGAGATGCCCTGACTGCCATGGTTGTCGACCTCGACACGATGTCGCGATGGCTGGCGGCGCCCGCACGGCACGTGGCGGAAGCCCGGCCGAGCCGGATGCGCACGACATTACCATGAAAAACCGGCGGCGCGGGCCGGTCGGCGACGCCACGCGCTGCCTCGCGCGACGGTCGTCGACCATGGTTGGGGGCGGCTTGCGGATGCGTCGGCGCGAAGGCAGCATCGTTGCGAACGGAACGATGTGCGGATGGTCGGCGGCCGACCGGCGACCGCGAAGCCGGTGCGACGACATCCAGCCGCACGCAAGCGGCCAACGGGACCGCCCGCGCAGCCCGGCCGAGCTTCGTTATAAGAAATTCAATAAGTATTTCATGCGGGAAATACTATAGGCGATATATCAAAAACAATGCCAGAATGCGCGCCGCTCCGAACGCCGCGACACCCGATCGCCGTCCGAGCCGCCTCAGGAGGTTCCCCCCAATGAAAAACCACGGCCTGTCACGGCGGGGTTTTCTGAAAGCCAGCGTGCTGGCGGGCGTCGCGGTGTATGTCGCGCCCATCGGCAGCCGCGCGTTCGCGGCGCTCTTCGAAGAAAAACTCCTCACGCCCGTCAAATGGGATAGCGTCACCGGCATCCCCCAATTCCGCATCGACGGCATCGCGAAGGTCACGGGCTCGAAAGTGTTCGCCCGCGACGTGCGCGCCGCGGACATGCCGCACTGGCCGCAGCAGCAGTCGCACGCGCTGATCCTGCGCGTCACGCAGGCCGACCGTACGTACGAAGGCTTCGACCTGTCGCTGCTCGGCGACGAGCTGAAGCCGGACCGCGTGGTCACGGCCGACGATCTCGCGCGCGACGGCGTCGCATTCCCCGCGTTCTACGGCGACGACATGCTGTTGCCGGCCGGCAAGACGCCCGCGTATCTCGGCCATGCGGTCGCGATCCTGATCTATCACGACTTCGCGCGCTTTCGCTTCGCGAAGAACGCGCTGAAGTTCCGCGACGACGTGATCCGCTACGGCGCGGTCACGGGCCCGCTCGAGCGCGATCCGTGGGGCACCTTCCGTTACGTGCGCGTGGGCGGCAAGACCGCCTATGACGACGACGTCTATTCGAGCCTGAAGGACGCGCCGATCTTCCCGAGCATGATGCGCAAACACCTGCCGGTCTGGCCGGACGGCAAGGAACACGGCAAGCTCGACGAGCAGGGCATGTTCCTCGCCGGGCAGATCGCCGGCGAGCTCGACCGTCCGCCGGCCGACTGGCTCGTGTTCGACCGCGAATACAACACGCAGTCGGTCGATACGGCCGCGCTCGAACCCGACAACGCGAACTGCTGGTACGACGCCGCGACGCAGTCGCTGCATCTCGTCGTGCCGACCCAGTCGCCACTGGAAGTATCGGAGAACGCGGCCGCGATGGTCGCGAAATGCCGCTTCCCGGTGAAGCAGCTGTTCGTGCATCCGTGCTACACGGTCGGCTACGGCTCGAAGGATCACTTCAACGTGCCGTTCTACGGCCTCGTCTGCGCGCTGTACGCGGACGGCCGCCCGGTGCGTTTCGCGAACGACCGCTACGAGCAGTTCCAGACGTCGCTCAAGCGTCACGCGTTCAAGATGCGTTACCGGATCGCGGTCGATCGCAACACGGGCCTGCTGCAGTCGTTCAAGGGCGACTTCGAGGCGAACGGCGGCGGCCGCTCGAACTTCTCGCCGTCGGTCGCGATGGTCGGCGCCACCGCCGCGCAATCGATCTACTACTTCCCGAAGAGCGACCTCGCGGCGGTCGCGATCGCGTCGCGCGCGATCGACGCCGGCTCCGCACGCGGCTACGGCACGCTGCAGAGCATGGCCGCGACCGAGATGGCGGTCGACGAGATCGCCGCGCAACTGAACATCGACCCGATCGACTTCCGTCTGCGCAACGCGCTGCGTTCGGGGATGAAGAACACGCAGGGCGCGATTCCCGCCGGCGCGCTGCGCGTCGACGAAGTGCTGGAGCGTGCGAAGCAGCATCCGCTCTGGACGCGCCGCGCGGCGCGCAAGGCCGAATTCGAGGCCGCGCATCCGGGCAAGCGCTACGGCGTCGGTTTCGCGTGCGTGCAGAAGGATTTCGGCACGGGCGCGGAAGCGTCGTTCGCGAAGGTCGAATTCGACGCGCACGGCAAGGTGTCGCTGCAACACACGGCCGCGGAGATCGGCACCGGGATGTCGACGTCGCAGGCCGTCGCGGTCGCGAAATGGCTCGGCCGCCCGGCGACCGACGTCCGCGTGGCCGTGACCGAATGGCCGGACCTACCGGTCGAGACGAGCGGCGATCCGTATCTGATGTCGCAGGCCGAACAGGACCGCCTGAGCGCGAACCCGCGCTGGTCGCCCGGCTATGCGTCGCCGTCGAGCGCGACGAATTCGGCTTACTACTTCACGCACAGCACGCGCGAGGCCGCGCGCGCCGTATTCCGCTACGGGCTGTGGCCGGCCGCGATGTCGATCTGGACGCGCGGCTTGGGCGGCGGCCAGGCCGCGCCGTACACGATTCGTATCGAAGATGCGCGCTGGGTCGACGGCAAGCTGACCGCCGACGGCCTCGAGCCGTTGACGTTCGAGCAGCTCGCGAAGCAGGCGCATGCGCTCGGCCTGCCGACCGGCGCCGTCGTGCACGTGTTCAACCGCTGGCAGTGGACCGATGCCGAATTCGAGATCGGCGGCGCGCTCGAGCGTCTGCCGATCGACGGGCTGTCGCTGCGTATCGGCGCGCCGAAGACAGGCGCCGACGACGGCCCGTTGCCCGGCACCGCCGCACCGGCCGGCGCGACCGCGCTGCGCGGCACGCTGCCGCCGACCGCGAACGGCTATCGCGTGCTCGATCGCAAGCGCGTGTTCATCCCGCCGACGAGCCGCAACAACGCGGCCGTCACGTACTACACGGCGGTCGGCACGCTCGTCGAGCTGGCCGTGCACGAAGCGACCGGCAAGGTCGAACTGCTCACGCACCACTCGATCATGGAATGCGGCAACCAGATTTCGCCGCAGCTCGTGTCGGGGCAGTTGCAGGGCGGTCTCGCGATGGGCATCGGCCATGCGCTGCACGAGTACCTGCCGCTCTACGAGGACGGCCCCGGCAACGGCACGTGGAACTTCAACCGTTATCGGTTGCCGCGCGCGTCCGACGTCGCCGTCTGGACGCAGACGGGCGACGTGCTGCCGCCGCTGTCCGAAACCGATCCGCCCAAGGGTGTCGCCGAAGTGGTGATGATCCCCGTCGTCGGCGCGATCGTGAACGGCATCGCGCACGCGATCGGCCATCGTTTCACCGACCTGCCGGTGACCCCGCAAAAGATTCAGGAGGTGCTCGCATGACGACCGCCCAAACCGCGGCTTCGGCCGCGAGCGCCGGCGCGGCTGCGACCGGCGCTGCCGCACCGACCGCGGCTTCCGTCGCGCCGGCATCGGCACCGGCCGCCGTCGAGCGTCCGCTCGTCCGGTTTCAGCAGAAACCGCTGTCGGTGAACATCAACGGCAAGTCCGTCGGCCCGATGCAGGTGCCGGAAGGGCTGATGATGATCGAGTTCCTGCACGAGTACGTGGGTCTCACCGGTTCGCGGCTCGGCTGCGGGCAGGGGATCTGCCACGCGTGCGTCGTCATCGTCGACAAGCCGGACGGCACGAGCGAGGAGATGCGTACCTGCATTACCGGCGCGCACTTCTTCCACGGCCGTTCGATCCGCACGATCGAAGGCCACGCGAAGCGCAACGAAGCCGGCGAAGTGGTCGAGCTGTCGCCGATCCAGCAGAAGTTCCTCGAGCACTTCAGCTTCCAGTGCGGCTACTGCACGCCGGGCTTCGTCAACGCGGCAACCGTGCTGATCGAGCGCCTGAAGCGCGAGCCGATCGCGAAGGCCGACGTGGAGCGCACGATCACCGACGCGCTCGACGCACATCTTTGCCGCTGCACGGGCTATGTCCGCTACTACGAAGCCGTCAAGGACGTGATTTTGACGACACCGGGACTCGTGAAGGACAGCGCATGAAACGCACATTCGCTCATCGTGTCGCGCGGGCCGCGGGCCTGCCCGCGCTCGCGGCGGCCTGCGCGCTGCTGCTCGCCGCCTGCGGCGGTCGCGACGCGCCGGCGTCGAGCGCGGCGTCCGGCGCCCCCGGCGCCGACCAGATCGCGCGCGGCCGCTATCTCGTCAAGGCCGCCGACTGCGCGGCGTGCCATACCGCGAAGGACGGCGCGCCGTTCGCCGGCGGCGCGGCGCTCGAATCGCCGTTCGGCACGTTCTACGGCTCGAACATCACGCCCGACAAGGATCACGGGATCGGCAACTGGAGCGCGGACGACTTCTACGCCGCGCTGCACGACGGCAAGGCCCCGGGCAAGCGCCTGTATCCGTCGATGCCGTACACGTCCTACCGGCAGCTCACGCGCGCCGACGCCGACGCGATGTACGCGTACCTGAAGACGGTCAAGCCGGTCGCGCAGGAAAACCGCGCGCACGAACTCAAGTTCCCGTACAACCTGCGCTTCGGCATGGTGTTCTGGGACATGGCGTTCCTGAAGGACAGCCTGCCGGATGCGTCGGCCGGGCAATCCGCCGACTGGCAGCGCGGCCGCTATCTCGCGGGCGCGCTCGGCCACTGCGCGGAATGTCACACGCCGCGCGCGTTCACGGGGCAGCTCGACGGCGCGAAGCCGTTCGCGGGGGCCGCGCTCGGCCGCGTGGCCGCACCCGACATCACGCCGGCCGGCCTCGCCGCGCGCGGCTGGACGAGCACCGACCTGCAGGCGTTCTTCGGCGTGGGCATCGCGCCGCAAGGCTCGGCGTTCGGCGAGATGTATCCGGTCGTGCACCTGAGCACGCAGTACCTGACGAAGGACGACCTGCGCGCGCTGTCGACGTACCTGCTCGGCGATACGCCGCCCGCACCGCAACCGGTGAAGCCGGTATCGGCCGATGCCGCGCAACTGGCCGCCGGGCGCTCGGTGTATCTCGCGGTCTGTGCCGGCTGTCACGGTCTCAACGGCGAGGGCAAGCCGCACGTGGCGGTGCCGATGAACGGCAACTCGACGGTGCGGCAGGGCGATCCGCGCAACCTGCTGGTCGCGATGCTCGACGGCATCGACGAGCAGAAGTTCGCCGGCTTCGAAAACCTGCAGCCGATGCCGGGCTTCGCGCACACGCTGAGCGACGACGAGCTCGCGCAGCTCGCGAACTACCTGCGCGCGACATGGGGCGGCCAGCCCGCGAGCGTTACGCCGGCCGACGTGAAGGCGATGCGTTGAGTCGTGCCCGAGGGCGGGGCGTCGCGCACGAGGCAGCCGGTTTCCGGCGCGCGTGCGCGATGCGCCGCCCCGTTTTCCTGACGGTGGCGCGTCAGTAGCCGCCGCCACCGCCTCCGCTGCCGCCCGAGCCGCCATACCGGCTCATGCCCGGTCCTTGCGACACGCCGCTGCCCGACGACGTACAGCCCGCCGACAGCACGAGCACCAGCGCCGCGATCAGTGCCGCAGCCAACGTTGCCGATTTCATTGCAATCTCCTTGCAGCGCGCAGGCCACAGGAAAGGCGGTTCGCGTGAACCGCGCGTCTGCGCGATGAGAAGACGTTTCGGCGGCGCCGTTATTCCATGCTTTTTGCGTATCGCCGCGGCGGCGACGCGTGGATCAACGATAGACGAGATCCGCGCGGCGGTTCTGCGCCCACGCTTCCTCGTCGTGGCCGAGCGCGACCGGCTTTTCCTTGCCGAGGCTGACGGCCTCGAGTTGCGTGGCCGGCACGCCGAGCGTTTCGAGCGCGCTCATCACGGCTTGCGAGCGGCGCTGGCCGAGCGCGAGGTTGTATTCGGACGTGCCGCGCTCGTCGGTGTTGCCCTGGATCAGTACGCGCCGCGCCGGGTGGCTGCGCAGGTAGTCGGCGTGCGCCTGCAGCAGCGACTGGAATTCGGGCTTCACCGAGTACTGGTCGAAATCGAAGTAGATGCTGCGCTTGGCGAGCGGGCTGTTCGGATTGTTCAGATCGTCGGCCGTCACCGTCGCGACGGCTTCGCTCGAGGGCGTCGGCGCCGCGCCGGCGTTCTCGGGCGTTTTCGCCGCGTTGTGACAACCGGCCAGCAGTACGAAAGTTGCCAGGACCGCAATTCGGTTCATTTTGCTCATCGTTCGTCTCCAGCGGTTGACTGCATTGAAAGCGTGGCGCGTGCCGTTCGCACGCAGCTGTCCGGCCGCCATGGCGCGAAAGGTCCGGCCCCGTTGCCGTGATGCAGGCTCGTAAGCCGATGGTGCGCCAGATGAAAGAATGTTGCGACCGGAACGCCGAATCGCGGCGTCGCTGCAAACAGATTAGGAAAAATGTCACAACGTGACCAGTTTCTTCGCATTTTTTGCGCAAACGCGACAGTCGGGAGACATTCTTGCTTCCGCGAACGGTGTGCGGCATGCGTTGCATGCCACAGCGACAAGGCCGCGCACGAGGCGCGGCCTTGTCGGTACGGCAACGGGAAGCGGGTGATGCGGGAAGCACTCGCCGGACGCCGTCGGTCGTCCGCGTGACGCCGCAGCGCACGCGGCCTCGTCAGAACTTGTGCCGCAGCCCCAGCGCGACGACGGCCTGGTTGCCGTTCGCGGAAGGCGTCAAGGTCCAGACGGTCGCGTTGAACGCCGGATGGCCGTTGCCGCCGCTCACGCTCTGGTATGTGCCTTCGAGATACGCATCCGTGCGCTTGGACAGCGCATAGTCGGCCTGCGCGACGACCTGGTTCCATTTCGGGCGCGTCTGGCCCGTGCGGGTGTCGAAGCGGCCCATCGTGTACGTGTACGCGGCGGCGACGCTCAGCGCACGCGTGACGAAGTAGCGTCCGTCGATCGTGACGTTGTCGAACACCAGCGATTCGCCCTTCAGCGGCACGATGTTGCCGCCCTGGAGCACGCCCGTCACGCCGTCGGTGGTCGAATGCGACCACGCGGCGCCGACCGAGTGCGGCCCGAACGCATAACGCCCGGCCATCGCCCAGATCTGCTGGTTGCCGCCCGTGATCGTCGCCGAGCCGTCGACCGTGCTGAGCGCGCCGTCCGGGTTCAGCGCATTGCGGTCCCGGCTGATCTTCAGGTAGCCGGCGCCGAGCTTCAGCGGCCCGTTCTCATACGACACCCCCGTGCTCCACACCGCGTTGTTGGAGAACTGGCCGGCCGTGTTCGAGAACCCGACCATCGCGCCGAACCTCAGCCCGCGAACCGTCGGGCTCGTGTACTTCACCGCGTGGTTGATGCGCAGGTTGCGGTTCGAATCGTCGTTGTCGTACGGGTGGACCGCGAGGTTGCCGCCCCAGCCGGGGCCGGACGCACCGAGCGGCGTCACGAAATCGAGGATCAGGTCATACTGGCGGCCGAACGACAGCGTGCCGGCCGTCCGCGAACTCACGCCGATCCATGCCTGGCGGCCGAACAGGGCGACGCCTTTCTGCGACAGCTTGCCGGTGGTGCCCGAGAAGCCGTTTTCGAGCGCGAAGACCGCGGCCATTCCGCCGCCGAGATCCTCGCGGCCGCGCAGCCCCCAGCGCGACGCGTTCAGTGCGCCGCTCGTCATCGCGACGCTGTCGCCGCCGGGCGAGCCGGCACCGCGCGTGCGCTGGTTGGTCGAGAACGTGATCGACGTGTCGATCAGGCCGTACAGCGTCACGCTGCTCTGGGCAAGCGCGAGATCCGGCACGAAGCCGGTCAGGCAGGCGGCAATGACGGTCCCCGCGACGCGTGCGCCGGCGTACTGGTTCGTGTGGAAGGAATGCATGGGTGTTTGTTGTTGTTGGACCGGCCTGGCGGCCGATTGAATCGGGCGGCCATTATTGGAGATCTTTCGGCGGCCGATTAAGGCGTTGCACAGGAAAGGTCCTCTGCGGAATCGCTCGGAATCGCGATGCGTCGACTGCGGGGAAGCGGTCGGGAAGGGGGCGTGCGTGGAGGGGCGTGCGGTTCGGCACGCCATCGCGCGACGGCGTGCCGAGCGCCTAGCGGCGGGCGATCGGCAGCGCCGCGTTGGCGCCGCCGCTTCGATAGGCAGCACGAACGGCGTTCGTCCTCGCTTCGAGCGCTTCCGGCGAAATCCCGGGTCTCAGCCGCACGACGACGCGCGGCAACTCGGCCAGTTGATTGCGCAATTGCACGATCGACCGGCAGCAACGGCAGGGCGCCGATTGCGCATTTGCGGCCGATGCCGCTTCGGCAAGCTCGGCGGTCCATTCGACGCCGCGGTGGCGCCTGACCTCGTCGAGATGCGGCAGATAACGCGCGTCGCCCGACAACGCGATCAGCAGCGCGGCCCAGTGCGCGCCGCGCCAGCCATGCCGCATGTCGCGTGTCAGGTCGGCCAGCAGCGCGTCGTCCAGCGCGGACAGGCTTTGCTGGCACAGATAGTGGAAGTCGAGCGGCCGATAGCGGACATGCGGGTAGTCGCGCAGCACCTGTCGGAGTTCGACGCCGGTATCGACGGCGGCGGCGAGAAACCGTTCGGCAGGCGCCGGCCGGTTCAACTGCAGCGTCGGCACGCCGAGGAAAAGCCGGCCGATGTCGTCGGGGTGGTAGTGCATCGCGGAAGTCGGGGTGATCGCTCGGGTATGCCGTCCGGATCGCTCACTGATCGCCGGACATCAGCGCCGTGTAACGCCGCTGCATTTCGTCGGGTTCGACCGCTTCGATCGTATGCCCGATCAGCCAATCGTAACCGAACGGATCGCGGATCCTGCCCGAACGCTCGCCGTAGAACTGGTCCTGGGGTGCGCGCGTCACGCGCGCGCCGGCCGCGACGGCGGCGGCGATCGTCGCATCGGCATCGTCGACATGAAGATGGAGCGCCATCGGCGCGTTGCCGTCCGGGTCGAGGGCGAAGAGATCGTATTCCGGGAACTCGTCCGAGATCATCAACGTGCACGGCCCGAGCTGCAATTCCGCGTGGCCGATGCGCCCCGACGGCTCGACGAGCCGGAATTTCTCCTGCGCGCCGAATGCCTTCGCATAGAACGCGATGGCGTCCTCCGCGCGTTTGGCGCGCAGATACGGAAAGACTTCGCGAATCGCCATGGTGCCCTCCGGTGGATGGTGTGGGTGTGGCTCGATCCTATCGCGCATTTTGCTCCCGGTCTTGAACGAAATGGACCGCCGCCAGATGGCGGCGAACGCCACGATGCACGCGTCAAACCATCTTCCGGCCGAATCCGCTGGAGTCGCTCCGACCCTGAGCAGAATTCGTTCCGGTCGCACGGGGAATTTTCGGCTCGCGAACCCCTGTTCCAGCCGATCGGCACGGATACCGGCTGGACGCCGTGACCCTAAACCGCGAACGGACGCTTGACACAGCTCAACCGCAATCGCCGGCGTGGCAATACAGTCGATTCCGGCGGGTGCGCGAAGCGGCGCGCGACCGTGTGGGGTACTCACGGCTTGGTCGGCGCCTTCCGCGATACCGGCCTCGATCAACGCGTGCTGGATCGCTTCCGAAACCGGGCCGGATTCGAACGGCGCGCGTGTCGTGACGCGCGCCGGAATCGCATCGAACAGTGTGCCGAGGGCGGCGTCGGAATAGCCGTCGTCGCAGATCCGGACCTGCGCCAGCAGATCGGGGTCGACTTCGGACGGAAACGTGCCGATCGTATGGGCGAGCCCGGCGTGATCGAGCGCGACGCGCAGATTGAGCAACGCCGCCCCGCAACTGATGATCAACTCGCGATCGAACGGATCGACCACGGGCAACGCGCGCACGCGGTCCGCGCACATCGAGATCGTGTTGCCGTCGACCAGGAAGCGCCACGGCTGGGAATTGTGGCTGGACGGCGCCAGCACCGCGTAACCCACCAGCGACCTCGGATCGCGGTCGGGACGCGTGCTGGCGGCAAGCGGGGGAACGGATATCATCGATCATCTCCAGGTCGCCGCGCCGGCGGCGTCACTCTCGCCACTTCATCGTGTCAGCAACCGTCCGGCGGCCGTTGACCCATGTCAAGCGTCCGTCACCGGACGGTGCACGCGCGACGGGCGGCAACTAGCCTGTGAAAGCGAAGCGCGCGAAGACGATCGCGCGGGGAGGGGGAACATGCTTGCGATGACGTTTGACGGCACGACGCCGCATTTGCGCGAAACGCACGTGCCGGACCCGTCGCCCGCGGCGGGTCAGCTGCTGATCGACGTGCACGCGTGCGGCGTATGCCGCACCGATCTCCACGTGGTCGACGGCGAACTCCCGCACCCGAAGCTGCCGCTGATTCCGGGGCACGAGATCGTCGGCACCGTGCGCGGGCTGGGCGAAGGCGTGACGGGCTTCGCCGTCGGCGACCGGGTGGGCGTCCCGTGGCTGGGCTCGACATGCGGGCATTGCGCGTATTGCACATCCGGCCGCGAGAACCTGTGCGACAGCCCGGGTTTCACGGGCTATACGATCGACGGCGGCTATGCCGAGTGCGCGGTCGCCGACCACCGGTACTGCGTGCATCTGCCGCGGCGCTATTCCGATCTGGAGGCCGTGCCGCTGCTGTGCGCCGGCCTGATCGGTCATCGAACCTTGCGCATGGCGGGCGATGCGCGCCGTATCGGCCTCTACGGCTTCGGTGCGGCGGCGCATCTGGTCGCGCAGGTCGCGCGGGGTGAAGGACGCAAGGTGTTCGCACTGACGAAGCCCGGCGACACCGTGGCGCAGCAACTGGCGCTGTCGCTGGGCGCGGCATGGGCCGGCGGCAGCGACGAAGCGCCGCCGGAGCGGCTCGATGCCGCGCTGATTTTCGCGCCGGCGGGGGCGCTGGTGCCGGCCGCGCTGCGGGCACTCGACAAAGGCGGGATCGTCGTGTGCGGCGGCATTCACATGAGCGACATCCCCGGCTTTCCGTACGCGTGGCTATGGGGCGAGCGCCGCATCGCGTCGGTGGCCAACCTGACGCGTGCGGATTCGGCCGCATTCATGCGGATCGCCGCCGCGATGCCGCTGCGGGTCGAGGCCGTGCGCTACGCGCTGACGGACGCGAACCGCGCACTCGACGACCTGCGCGGCGGACGCGTGTCAGGCGCTGCCGTGCTCGGTATGCACGACTGATCCGCTCGACGCCGCCGCGGCGCGGTCAGATTTGCCGCAGGCCGTCCGAATCGACGATCCGGATCTGCTTGCCTTGGGCCGCGACGAGCCCTTTGCGCTGGAACTTCGACAGCATGCGGCTGACCGTTTCGAGCTTCATCCCGAGATATTCGCCGATCTCGTCGCGCGTCATCCGCAGCACGAATTCCGCGGCCGAGTAGCCGCGCGCCTTGAAGCGCGCGGAAAGATTCAGCAGGAACGCGGCCACGCGCTGTTCGGCGCTCATCGTGCCGAGCAGCAGCATCTGCGAGGATTCGCGCACGATCTCGCCGCTCATCATCTGATAGACGTGATGCTGCATCGGCCGCACTTCGCGGCACATCTGCTCGAGCTGGCCGAACGGAATGATGCAGACCGTGCTGTCTTCGAGCGCGATCGCGTCGCCGTTGTGGCGCCCGGTGTGCACGCCATCGAGCCCGAGCGACTCGCCGACGATCTGGAAGCCGGTGATCTGCTCGTCGCCGTCGCGATGCATGACGATCGTCTTGAACGAGCCGGTTCTCACCGCGTAGATGCTGTTGAACGCATCGCCCGAACGAAACAGCGTTTCGCCGCGCTTGACGTGGCGCGTCGTGCAGATCATCGCGTCGACGCGGGCGAAATCGTCGGGCGAAAGATCGGGCGGCATGCACACGGTACGCAACGCACACGTCGAACAGCGGGACGCGGCGCGCTTGGGCTGGTCCCACGGTTCGACAGGGCGCATCGGGATGAACGGGCGTAACGGCATGGTCGTCGAGACTTCGGCACTGCTCTGCATGATCGGCTCCAGTTCGGGGCAGCGGCGGTTCGCCGTCGGGCGGGATCGCGCCGGCCGTTGTACCGGCGGCCTCGGTTACCGCCGCCTTCGTGTCGGGAGTGCCTGCCGGACGCGCCGCGAGACCGTTACGCCGGCCTCGACGACGACGCTGCGTTGGCTCCGGCTGGCACGCAGGGTTGTTTTTCTTGACGTCCAGTATGGATGTTGCGCGCCGTCAGGAAAATCAGCCGCAATTGAAGTTGCGGTAGGAGAGAGGGAAGTCTTGTAGGAGGTTTCCTACAGGGGTGCGGCGTCTTGTCGCGAGCCTCGGATGCCGCCGTCAGAGTTCGTCGGGATCCTCGAACAGCTTGTGGCGCATCGCGTAGCGCACGAGGGCCGTGTCGTTCGGCATCTGCATCTTTTCGAGGATCCGCGTCTTGTACGTGCTGACGGTCTTGACGCTGACGCACAGCGCCTGCGCGATTTCGGAAATCGATTCGCCGGTGGTGACGCGCCGGAACACGTCGAACTCGCGGTCGGACAGGCGCTGGTGCGGCAGGAGATCGGTCGGTTCGTTCAGGCTCTGCGCGAATTGCTCGGCCATGGTCAGGCTCACGTAGACGCCGCCGGCCGCGATCTTGGTCAGCGCAGCGACCAGTTCCGCGCTCGCGCTTTCCTTGGTCATGTAGCCCGAGGCGCCCGCGCGGAATGCGCGCACCGCGTATTGCTGCTCGGCGTGCATCGTCAGCACGAGGATATGCAATCCCGGTTTCTCGTCCTTGATCTGCTTGATGAGTTCGATGCCGTTGCGGCCGGGCATCGACAGGTCGAGGACGAGCACGTTCGCGGCCGTGCCGCGTATGAGCGAGATCGTCGAAGCACCGTCCTGCGCTTCGCCGACGACGTCGAAACCGCTTGCGTTCTGCAGGATGTGCCGTAGACCGTCCCGGACGAGCGCGTGGTCGTCGGCGATGAGTACCCTGATCATGACAGCACGTCTCCTTGCTGGATGGCGTGAAGCGGCAGCGCCATGGGGAGCGTGAACCGCGTTCCCGGCCGGTCGTCGATCGTCGCCGGACCGTCGAGCATGCGCGCTCGCTCGCGAATGCCGGTCCGCCCGAACGGCGGGCGATCCTGGCTGGCGCGTGGATGTTCCGGCGCGCCGTGGCCGTTGTCCGCGATGCGCGGCATGCAATAACCGTCCAGCGTCGGCAGCGCGGCCGGCGCGGCATATCGGGCAACCGGCCGGATCCGGTGCGGAGCCGGCCTGGCCTGGAAGGGAGACGCATTCACTGTCATGGCCGTTCATCCTGACGGATTTCGTCGACGGCGGGCGGCGGGCCGGACGCGGGGCACGAAAAGCGGCGGGGCAGGCGGGAATTGCGATATCGCCGTGAATTGTGCGCGTTTTACCGACGTTCGCCAATCGGAACCGATGCGTATGGGCGGCGCCGCGCGTGCTTGGCCCGCGTCAACGGAAAGGCGGGCGGCAGGATCAGAGTGGTTCGAACCGGGACGACATGGCGCACGTGCCATGTACCGAAGCATCTTTGCTGCATTCGACGGCAGCCGCAGCGCGCGGCTTGCGCTCGACGAGGCGATTTCGCTTGCCCGCGCCGTGCGTTGCTCGCAGCGTCGCCGAATCGCCGGCGCACATCTCGGAGCGACCGGTGCTGGTCGTACGGAAGGGGGCCGGGCGCGTGCGCAGAGATGCCGTGACGACGCGATTGCAATGACGGCGGTCGTCGCCGGAAGCGGGCAGCCCGCACGCGGCTGCCCGTTGTCATGCGCTCAGTGAGACAGCAGCACCGGCACCGTCATCGTCTCGAGGATCGCGCGGGTCGCGCCGCCGAGCACGCGTTCGTGCATGCGGGCATGACTGTACAGGCCCATCACCAGTAGATCCGCGTGCAGGTCGGTCACGCGGTTCAGCAGCGTCGCCCCCACGCCGACCGACCGCGTGCGCGGTGTGGTCGAGAACGACGCGCGAATGCCGTGCCGTTCGAGATAGGCGGCGACATCGACGCCCGGTGGCGTCTTGTCCGGATCGGGATGCCCGCGCGAGACCGTCTCGACGTTGACGAAGCGCGCGCGGGCGAGCAACGGCAGCGCATCGGCCATCGCGCGCGCGGCCTCCCGTCCGCCGTCCCAGCCGATCAGCACGTTCTCGCCGATCGTTCGCACGTCACCCGCGTAAGGCACGACGATCGCCGGGCGTCCGCCGCCCATCACGACGTCCTCGACGAAATGGCGCGCCACGTAGGTCGTGCGGTCGTCGGGATCTTCCTGGCCGAGTATCAGCAGGTCGGCGTGGCGCGCATGCAGGATCGCGGCCTCGGTCGCATTGCCGGCCGGCGCTTGCCATTCGACGCTGCGGCCGGCACGTTCCGCAGCCGTCAGGAATCGCTCTTCGGCTTCCTTGCGGCGCTGGTCGCACAGACGTTCGTAGACGGCCAGCTTCAGCGGTTCGTCGGGCCGCCGCAGCGGCTCGAAGAGATCCTGGCACACGACGTAGAGTCCGACCAGATGGGCATTCCAGCGTCCCGCGAGTTCGAGCGCGAGATCGACGCGCGTGGCGCAGCGCGCGCTGTCGTCGAGATGGACGAGCAGAGTCTTGTAGCTCATGACGGCTCCTTTTCGGTGGATGCGGCCGTGGCTTCGGCGGACGCTTTCGCTGCGGCGCTCGCCGGAATCATCAAGACCGGGCACCTGGCCTGACGCAGCACGCGTTCGGCCACGCTGCCGAGGAACAGGCGCTGAAAGCCGCGCCGGCCGTGCGTGCCCATCACGATCAGATCGGCGTCGATCTCGCCCGCGAGACCGACGATCCGGTGCGGGATGTCCTCGCCTGCCGGCGCGACGTTGGAAATCCGCGGCGTGCCGGCGATGTCGCGCGCCCTCATGCGCCGTGCGGCGTCTTCGGTCACGCGTAATCCTTCTTCACGGAACGAGTCGACCAGGATCGACGGGTCGTATCCGTACATGTCGTAGGCCGGCACCAGAAAATCGACGACGTAGACGGGGGTCAGCCGCGCGCCCGTTTCCGCCGCGATATCCAGCGCGACGTCGAGTGCACGGGACGACGTGTCGCTGCCGTCGAGCGCAACCAGAATGTTCGAGTACATGGCATTTCCCTTGAACGGATGTGGACGAAACCATCATCGGCGCGTGGGGGTCGCGCGCGCTGATCTGGATCAAGCGTCCCGGTTGCCGCGTAGCACGCGCATCGCGGCACGCGCTGCGATCCACGCGTCGTTGCTTGGCTCGACGACCACCGTGACCGCGCTCGACGCACGCGACACGCCGTGTGCATTGTCCGCATTCGCGCGCGCGTCGAGCTCGATGCCGAGCCAGCCGAGCGATGTGCAGATCCGCTCGCGCAACGGCGCCGATTGCTCGCCGATGTCGGCCATGAAGACGCGCATGTCGAGGCCGCCGGGCAGGGCGGTCAACGCGCCGGTCTCGCACGATCCGGTGGACATACAGCGCCAGTGCATCACACGCGAGCGGGGTCGCCGGCCGCCTCGCACGCGAGCGGCGCACGCGTACGCATCGACCGCATCAGTGCGACATCAGCACCGGCAGCGTCATCGACGCCAGCACCGTGCGCGTGGCGCCGCCGATCATCAGTTCGCGCCAGCGCGGATGGCCGTAGGCGCCCATCACGAGCAGGTCGGAGCCCGTTTCATAAGCGCGCGACATGAGCGTGTCGCCGACCGACGCGCCGCTGCCGGTCGCGATGTCGAGCACCTTCACGTCGCGCGCGTGGCGCGCCAGCATCAGCGCGGCATCGGCGGCCGGAATCCGTGTGGGTGCGGACTCCGAATCGCCGTCGACCACGGCGACCACCGTCGTGCGCTTCGCATGCTCGAGGAACGGAAGTGCGTCGTGCGCGGCGCGAGCGGCTTCTCGACTGCCGTCCCAAGCGACGAAAACCCGCTCGCCGACTGACGGAAATTCTCCCGTGTACGGCCAGAACAGCACCGGGCGGCCGGCGGACAACACGAGGTTCTCGGGAAACTGATCGTCGATATAGGTTTCGGGATCGTTCGGGTCGCTTTGGCCCGCGATCACCAGATCGGCGAGTCGCGCGGCGCGCGGCACGGCCACATTCGCGCGCTCGTCGGCGCGAACCCAGGTTGCCGGCACTTTTGCACGAGCGGTTTCCGCATGAAACAGACGCTCCAGCGCCGCGCGCCGCTCGTCGCGCGCTTCGCGATGCGCGCGGAAATAGTCGGCGGAACCGGCCATCACGTAGAACGAATGCGGCTCGGGTGTGTAGACCGCGAACAGCCCGGTGAGATGCGCGCCGAAGCGCCGGGCGAGATGCAACGCGAACTCGAGACGCGAATGTGCGCGAGCGCTCGTATCGAGGTGCACGACCATGCTTTTGTAGCTCATCGGAATCGCTCCATCGACGGGTGATCCGCCAGTGCAGTCCAGTCTACGAAGCAGGGTTTCCACGCGCTTGACTCAGATCAACGGCAACGATGCGCGATACCCGCACAGTGACGCGGTCGCGACGCCGAGGCCGCGCAAAGTGACGAGGCGGATGTCGATCCATTGACCCGATCGAAAGGGGAAGGCCGATGAGCCTGGGTGGCGCCGCCAGCGCGGGCATCGTCGTCGGCGCACGCGTGCCGATCGTGCTGACGCGCCGCGCCGACGGTGTCGCCGTCCGGGTCGCATCCTGCGCGCTGGCCGCGTTGCTGGCGCGGCAACGGCACGCCCCCGCGTCGATCGACGAACCCGCAATTTTTTCGATGGAGGAACGGCAATGAAAGCACTCGTGTACCACGGGCCGGGGCGCAAGGCGCTCGAGGAACGCCCCGAGCCGGAACTGCAGTCGCCCACCGATGCGATCGTCCGCGTCACGCGCACGACGATCTGCGGCACCGATCTGCATATCCTCAAGGGCGACGTACCGACGTGCGAACCCGGCCGCATTCTCGGCCATGAGGGCGTCGGCATCGTCGAGCAAGTGGGCGCCGCGGTCGAATCGCTGAAACCGGGCGATCACGTGCTCATTTCATGCATCTCGTCGTGCGGCCGCTGCGAATACTGCCGTCGCGGACTGTATTCACACTGCACGACCGGCGGCTGGATCCTCGGCAACCGGATCGACGGCACACAGGCCGAGTATGTGCGCATCCCGCACGCGCAGACGAGCCTGTACCGGATTCCGGCGGGCGCGGACGAGGACGCGCTCGTGATGCTGTCCGATATCCTGCCGACCGGATTCGAATGCGGGGTGTTGAACGGCAAGGTGCAGCCGGGCTGCTCGGTCGCGATCGTCGGCGCGGGTCCGATCGGGCTGGCCGCATTGCTGACCGCGCAGTTCTACTCACCTGCGCAGGTCATCATGATCGATCCGGACGACAACCGGCTCGAGATCGCGCGGCACTTCGGCGCGACCGACTGCTTCGACGGCCGTGCCGGCGACCCGGTGGCGCAAGTGATGAAGTTGACCGACGGCGTCGGCGTGGACTGTGCGATCGAGGCGGTCGGCATTCCGGCAACGTTCGAAATGTGCACGTCGCTGGTCGCGCCCGGCGGGGTCGTCGCGAACGTGGGCGTACATGGCGTCAAGGCGGACCTGCACCTGGAGAAGCTGTGGGACCGCAACATCTCGATCACGACGCGGCTCGTCGACACGGTCAGCACGCCGATGCTGCTGAAGACCGTGCGCGCCGGGCGTATCGACCCGACGCGCCTGATCACGCACCGGTTCTCGCTCGATGACGTCGAGCGCGCGTACGACACGTTCGGGCGCGCCGCGCAGACCCACGCATTGAAGGTCATCATCGAAGTCCGTTGACGGGCCGGTGGCGCGACGGGGACCGGTGCGCAACCTCCGATTCCCGCCGCGCCCGATCGGTGTCTCGTCGGTACCGTGGTCAGGAGGAAAGGGCAGCCGGCTCGCACGCATCGCCCGATTCGACCGCATCGAGATCGACGCTCTGCGCGTAAGTCGGTACTTCGCACGGCCAGTGCAAACGCTCCGAAATGCGCCGCCGCAATGCGTCGGCCGCTGCCGGCTCGCCATGCGTGACGAAGGTTCGTACGGGCGCGGGCCGCATCGTGCCGAGCCACTGGAGAATCTCCTCGTAGTCGGCATGGGCGGACAACGCGGCGATCGACTCGACCTGGGCGCGCACGCGCACGTATTCGCCGTGAATCTTGACGGTCGGCTCGTGCGCGGCCAGTGCCGCTCCGCGCGTGCCGGCAGCCTGATAGCCGACGAGGGCGATCGTGTTGCGCGCATCGGGCGCGTAGCGGCTCAGGTGATGGAGTACGCGCCCGCCCGTCGCCATGCCGCTTCCGGCGATGATGACCATCGGGCCGTGGTGTTCTGCAATCGCCTTCGATTGCTCGACCGACCGGATCATCGTCGCCGCGTGGCCGAGCGCGTTCGCTTCCGAAAGCGTCAGCCGGTGCTCGAGGATATGGTGGCGATAGATTTCGGTCACGTCGGTCGCCATCGGGCTGTCGACGAACACCGGCACGCGCGCCATGCGGCCGGACGCCTTCAGTCGTGCGATGTAATGCAGGATTTCCTGCGCGCGGCCGACGGTGAAGCAAGGCATCACGACGACCCCGCCTCGCGCGAACGTCTTGTCGAGCAGCGTGGCCAGCTCGTTCTCGGGGTCCGATGCGGGATGCAGCCGGTCGCCGTAGGTCGATTCGACGACGAGATAATCGGCATGCGCCGGGGGCAGCGGCGGCTGCATGATCGGGTCGTGATAGCGTCCGAGGTCGCCCGAGAATGCGAGCACCTTGTGATCCCAGTGCATCACGACGCTCGCGGCGCCGAGAATGTGGCCGGCCGGCAGCAGGCGGAACGCCAGCCCGCCGCCGAGCGCCGTGCACTCGTCGAACGCGACGGGCTTCAGCAGGTGCAGTGCGCGTTGCGCGTCGTCCAGCGTGTAGAGCGGTTGCGCCGGATGATGCTTCGAGTAGCCGTGGCGATTCGCGAAGTCGGCTTCCTCTTCCTGCAGCCGCGCGCTGTCGCGCAGCATGATGTCGCAGAGTTCGGCCGTGGCTGCCGTGCAGTACGCCGGGCCGCGAAAGCCTTCGCGCGCCAGCACCGGAAGATAGCCGCTATGGTCGATATGCGCGTGCGTGAGCACGACCGCGTCGAGCGTGTCGGGCGCAACCGGCAACGGGCTCCAGTTGCGCAGCCGCAGGTTCTTCGTGCCCTGGAACAGGCCGCAATCGACCAGCACGCGGGTATTGCCGTGCTCGATCAGGTATTTCGAGCCGGTCACGGTTTCGGTCGCACCAAGAAAAGTCAGTTTCATGGATCGCCTCGCGGGAGTGGACGGAGCAGTGAATCGATTACAGCGCGGATGCGTACGAAGCGATTGATGGAAATCAGGGATTGCAGTATCCGTGTCCCGGGCGGGCGAGGTTCGTCCGTCAGCGGTTGCGGCTCCGGTTTGACGTCGATCAACGCCCCCGGCCGGACGGCGACCCGATAGTGATCGTATACGTTGCGGCGATGTGTGATTTCGCCCTCCGCGCAGGCCGCGTATATGCCGTACGCACGTTACGCGGTGTCGAAGGTCGGCACCTGAACGGGCAGGGCGCTTGCGTTTGGCTCACCAGCTTTTGCAGACCGGCGGCACATGGCTCAAGCGCTTGTGCTCAACAACTGCACCTTGATCGATTTCAGCCAGACGGTCGTACCGCCGGCTTGCCGCGACGCTCGATGTACGCTTGCGTTGCCTCGAAGTAGCTGAACGTCGACTCTGTCTGCGTGAAGTGCAGCATCCTCAAGCGGCTCGTGGCGTCATCCACGTCCACCAGCAGCGTGCATTGCCATCCGCGAGCGAGTAAAGCTCGTTTTTGAGCGGCGCCAGATAGACCGCCTTGTTGCGGACCGCGCCTTCGTCACGAATCTTGACGTGCAAGGCGTCACAAAACAACGATTATTGTCTGCACTACACTGCACCGAGTCCTTGTCGACGGTCAGTATCCACCATGCCCGCCACCGCCTTGCAATTCGCACTGCTCGCCAAGCATCAGGAAATCGCGTCCCTGCGCCACTTGGCCGAGCAAATCGAATTGGTCGACCTGCTTGGCCGCCTGATCCATGCGCTGCAGCGCGAGCGCGGCGCCACCAGCATCTATTTGGCGTCGAGCGGCAAGCGCTTTGTCGCCGAACGCGCGGCTTCGCGCGGCGAATCGGCGCCGCTCGTCGCGCAGTTGCGCGCGCGCCTGGATCTGGAGCTGACGCCCGCACGCGGCTCGACGTCGCGCCTGCTGTCGCTGATCGCCTGGGTGCTGCTCGACCTGGAATCGCTGGATGTGCTGCGCGAACAGGTCGACCATCTTGCGCTGTCGGCGCCGGATTCCGTCCAGGCGTTCAGTACCGTGATCGGCGGCCTGGTGGAGCTGATTTTCCAGTTTGCCGACAGCGCGGCGGATCCGTCGGTGTCGCGCACGCTGATTGCTCTCGTCCATGTCGTCGAGGGCAAGGAGGAGGCGGGACAGGAACGCGCCGTCGGCGCGCACATGTTCGCGGCGGGCACGTTTTCGGCGGACCAGCAGCAGCGCCTGCTGTATCTGATCGCCGCTCAGGAGCGCAGTCTCGAAGTCTTCGCGAGCTTCGCAAGCGCGGCGCAAAACGCATGGTGGGAAAACCGCATGACGGAGCCGCACATGGCGGCGCTCGAGAAGCTGCGCCGCGTACTGTGCACGGCGCACGCCGGCGATGCGCTCGATACCGCCCTGAGTGAAGCATGGTTCGACGCCGCGAGCGCCCGCATCGACGATCTCTGGCACCTTCAGATTGCGCTGACGCTGCAGGTGCAGGAAACGTGCAACGCGCGAATCGACGACGCGCACCGAACGCTGCGCGACTCCGAGCGCCTGATGGCGCATTTGCGAAACAATCCGCCCCCGCATATCCAGGCGCTCGCCCAGTTCTTCGCCGGCGATCCGTTGTCGGCGCGCGCGGCGGTTCACGAACTGCCGGGACGCCTCTCCGGCTCCGACCAGTGGACGCTCGCCAGCCTGAAATCCCTGCTGGAGTCGCAATCGGCGCGATTGGCCGGCGCGGAGGTCGAACTCGACGCGGCACGTCGTGCGCTCTACGAACGAAAGCTGGTGCAGCGCGCGAAAAATACGCTGATGACGCGCTTCAGCCTGCGGGAGGACGAAGCGTATCGGATGCTGCAGAAAGCGTCGATGGACGGCAATCGGCCGCTTGCCGATATCGCGGAAGACGCGCTGATGTCGCCCGAGCGATTCATCGACGAGCACGCGCAGCCTTCCGCGCGACGCCGTACGCAGCGAAGCGCGTCGCGGACACCGCACAACGACGGCACGACCTGACAGGAATGCACCGCGCTTCACGCACCGCGGCGGCGCCCGAAGCGCATGCACGAAGTGCAGTTTGCACCGCGCGAGTGCGATTCGCTGCGTTCGGCTGCGGCATGCTCCCGCGGGCATTTCGCGTTCGGCCAGCCTGCATCGAGACATCTCCGTCACTGGTATGGAAATTGCGAACATTTCGGTCGTCGGGCTAATGGCGGCCTGACGATCGCGCCATGTCCAACCGTGGCGGCCGATTACGTGGATAACAGCGTCCGCGCCAGGCACTCGCATGTCGAGCGAGTGCCTGGCGCGTTTTTTTTCGTCCAACTTTACGAGCGCACACCATGGCCTACCTCACGCCCAACGAATTCGTCACCAGGATGGTCGACGCCGGTGAATCGAAGCTGTCGATGTCGACCCGCGATACGCTGATTCGCGCGTACATGGCTGGCGCGATCCTCGCGCTCGCAGCCGCCTTCGCGGTCAGCATCACGATCAACACCGGCAACGCACTGGCCGGTTCGCTGCTGTTTCCAGTCGGATTCTGCATGCTGTACCTGCTCGGCTTCGATCTGCTCACGGGCGTCTTCACGCTCGCGCCGCTCGCGGTGATCGATCGCCGGCCCGGCGCGACCTGGGGAGGCGTGTTCCGCAACTGGACGCTGGTGTTCTTCGGCAATTTCGCGGGTGCGCTGACGGTCGCGCTGTTCATGGCGATCATCTTCACATTCGGCTTTTCGGAAGCGCCGAACGCAATCGGACAGAAGATCGGCGGTATCGGCGAAGCACGCACGCTCGGTTATGCGGCGCACGGCGCCGCCGGCATGCTCACGCTGTTCGTGCGCGGCGTGATGTGCAACTGGATGGTGTCGACCGGCGTGGTCGCGGCGATGATGTCGACGTCCGTACCCGGCAAGGTGATCGCGATGTGGATGCCGATCCTCGTGTTCTTCTACATGGGCTTCGAGCACTCGGTCGTGAACATGTTCCTGTTCCCGTCCGGCCTGATGCTCGGCGCCCACTTCACGATCGTCGACTATCTGCTGTGGAACGAGATCCCGACGGTACTCGGCAACTTGGTCGGCGGGCTGGTGTTCGTCGGCGCGGCGCTGTACAGCACGCACTACAAGACCGCACCGAAACGCGCGCCCGCTTCGCCGGTGGGTGTTGTTGCGCGCAAGGCCTGATCGCGCTGCGCAAGCCGCAACCGAATGCCGGCGAGGCACGGCGCCTGAACGGGCAGGGCGCCCACGTTTGGTTCATCAGCTTTTGCAGACCGACGGCCAGGTTTGTTTGGCGGCGCTGCGGTTTGCCGACGTTGCGCCAGATCCACGATCACATGCTCGACGTCGGCCTGCGTGATCTCGCGTTGCTTCTTCTTGAACACCCCAGGTTTGCCGTGCCGTTCGATGTATGCCCGTGTTGCCTCGAAGTAGCTGAACGTCGACTCTGTCTGCGTGAAGTGCAGCATCATCAATCGGCTCGTCGCGTCATCCACATACACCAGCAGCGTGCAGGCCGGCGCCCGTTCCTCGAACCACCGATGGTCGCTGCCGTCGATCTGGATCAGTTCGCCCAGGCACGCGCGTCGGGCTCGTGGCTGATACACCTTCGGCGGCCGCTGTCGACGCGGAATCCAAAGCCCAGCGTCCGTCATCAGCTTCCTGACCGTCTCCTTGGCCAGCCGAATGCCGTGGCACTCCCAGAGCTTCTCGCACGCCAGCGTCGGCCCGAAATCAGCGTAGCGCTCGCGAATAACGGTCAGGGCACGTAACGCCAGCCCGTCGTCGAGCTTGCGGTTGCCCGGCCGGCCGCGACGGCCCGAAGCTACGCCGCTGGCTCCTTGCTCTCGATATCGGATGATCAGCCGTTCCACCTGGCGCACGCTCAGGCCCAGCCGTTCAGCCGCACGCCAGGCTTCAAGCCCGTGTCCACCACGGCCTGGATTACCTTGAGTCGATCAAGCTCTCGCATCGTCAGTGTCACCAATCCGGCTGGCTGCATGGTCGGCTCCCGGGCTTACTCAACGAGCCGTCCAGCATGCCAGCAGTCAAAAACACGACATCTGTAAATAGCCAGAACACGACATTAGGATATGGCTGCTACAACCAAAACTGTCGATAATTCACGTTATGTAAAATTAAAATGCCGTGGCTAATCGGTATGTCACTGCTTGTCCCATTCCCAAGAACGGCCTGATCCATCCGGCCAGTCCGATGCGCGACTAACGCACCGCATCCCTCGATTCCCGGGCAGCTCACAACGGCTCGTCCCGAGCGTCCCTTCCTCCTGTGTCCTTCATCCCGCGATGTCGGGCAGCGCTGTCGGCCCGTAGACCATCTGCGCGCGCCGGCTTGCTGTTAACGCATGCCCACTCGCGGGCCCTTTCCCATCCACGAAATCACCGGAGCCCGTTCATGGATATCGATCGTCACCGTATCGGCGGCACCTTGGGGATCGCCGCATGTTCGTTTGCCGCCGCACTTTCTTTCGCCGTGCAGGCGCAAGGAGCGACCGCCTGCTATGCCGTCGACATGCGCGGTGGGCCGCTCTACGTCACGTCGGATGTGTTGCGCGAAGCCGCGCTCAGGGTCGCGGACGCGAAAGTCGACACTGTCGTCGAGCGTATGCCGCTGAGGCCGGAAGCGCCCCCGCCCGACCCGAAACGTTGCGACGGGGCGAACGATCGCCTTCCTGCGGCCGGTCCCGACAACCGCAACTACTTCGGCAACGTCGTGAGCCCGTTGAAGTTCCTGCGTCTCGCGGCCTATCAATGCGCTGGCGCAGGAGGCCGGAGCCAGTTCTTCTCGATGAACGAGGCCATTTATTATCGCCAGTGCGGAGGCGGACAATACTCGAACTACATTCACTTCTGGGGACGAGCGAACGGGAACTCGAGCACGTGTTTCGCCAGCGACTACCCGACGATGTTTGCCAGGGCCGCCAAAGACAGGACGCCGGCGGAGCTGCTCAAAGCGATGAAGACGGTTTACGCGGGCGGCCTGAGCGGAGCCGCCGCGAACGATCAGGCGCTCGGCAACGCGATGGCGGCGATCTTGATCGCCGAAAGCAATCGCGACTATCTCGTCAATCTCGAGAACTACATGCTGCTGGATCTGGCCGACCTGAAGAAGGCCACGCCGGAGCAAATCATCGGGGGCCACTGCGTGCCGAATGCCGACTCCTGCCAGAACCGCCGCGAGTCGCAGGACGGCAAGCACCCGCTCGCGTGGGGCGGCGCGCAGGAAACCATGATGGTGAACGGCTGGGGTCAGGCGGCCGGCGCCAATAGCCCCTTCGGCATGAGATTCGAAGGCCATCTGTCCGGCGAGTGGGCAGTCGCGAAAGAAAAGGTCAAAAGCGCGAAGGTCGCCGAATGCGGCAAGGTTCCGCCCGCCTACCGAGATCTGAACCCCGACCAGCAGAGTGCGGTGAGACGCGTCTTCGAGGATATTCTGCCGATCCGCTGAGGTTCGCCGTGGTCGACGCGCCCACAAAAAAACGCCGCCGCCCCGTGCCCGGAAGCGGCGGCGTCACGACGCTCAAGTCGTCGTCAGACGGCCATCACCGTCACCGACTTCGTGACGAGATACGGCTCCAGCGCTTCCGGCCCGCCTTCCGACCCGTAGCCCGAATCCTTCACGCCGCCGAACGGCATTTCCGGCCACGGCGTCGCCGGCTGGTTGATCCACAGCATCCCGACTTCGAGGCGCTGCGTCAGCAGGTGCACGTTCGCGAACGCGCGCGTGAACGCGTAGCCGGCCAGCCCGAACGGCAGACGGTTCGCCTCCGCGATCGCATCCTCGAGCTTGTCGAAGCCGCGAATCGCCGCGACCGGGCCGAACGGCTCGTTGTTGAACACGTCCGCTTCGAGCGGCACGTTCGCGATCACGGTCGGTGCGAAGAAGTTGCCTTCCGCGCCGATGCGCTCGCCGCCGGTCTCGATGCTCGCGCCGACCTTGCGCGCGTTGTCGACAACCGACGCCATCGCGGTCAGCCGCCGCGGATTCGCGAGCGCGCCGAGCGTCGTGCCTTCGTCGAGGCCGTTGCCGACCTTCAGCCCTTCCGCATGCTTGACCAGCGCGCGCGTGAATTCGTCGCGGATGCTGTTGTGCACGAGGAAGCGCGTCGGCGAAATGCAGACCTGCCCCGCGTTGCGGAACTTCGCACCGCCGGCGGCCTTCACCGCGAGCGCGACGTCCGCGTCCTCGGCGACGATCACCGGCGCATGGCCGCCCAGTTCCATCGTCGCGCGCTTCATGTGCTGGCCCGCGAGCGCGGCCAACTGCTTGCCGACCGGCGTCGAACCCGTGAACGTGACCTTGCGGATCACCGGGTGCGGGATCAGGTACGACGAGATTTCGGCCGGATCGCCGTATACGAGGCCGATCACGCCGGCCGGCACACCGGCGTCGACGAACGCGCGCAGCAGCGCGGCCGGCGATGCCGGGGTTTCTTCCGGCGCCTTCACGAGGAACGAACAGCCGGTCGCGAGCGCCGCGCTCAGCTTGCGCACCACCTGGTTGACCGGGAAATTCCACGGCGTGAACGCCGCGACCGGGCCGACCGGCTCCTTCACGACCGTCTGCTGCGCACCGAGGTTGCGCGGCGGCACGATCCGGCCGTACACGCGGCGGCCCTCGTCCGCGAACCATTCGATGATGTCGGCCGCCGACAGCACTTCGATGCGCGCTTCGGCGAGCGGCTTGCCCTGCTCCTGCGTCATCAACTGCGCGATCGTGTCCGCACGTTCGCGCACCAGTGCGGCCGCCTTGCGCATCGTCGCCGCGCGCTCGTGGGCGGGCACCTTGCGCCATGCTTCGAAGCCGCGCTGCGCGGCGGCGAGCGCACGGTCGAGATCGGCGATGCCCGCGTGGGCCACCTTGCCGATCGGCTTGCCGGTCGCCGGGTTCACGACGTCGATCGTCTTGCCGCTCGCGGCGTCGACCCACTCGCCGTCGATCAGCAGTTGCGTATCCGTATAAGTCACGTTAGCCATCCAGACACCCCTACATTGCGTCGATAAAACGCGCGCTGCCGCGAACGGCCACGCGCCGGTTGACAGAAAAAGCCACGCTGCCGGGGCAGGCACGCACCGGGCGACATGGGCGGCAGGCACGGCGGCCCGCCATCGTTGCGCAGCATACCGCGCTCAGTGCGCGGCCGCCGTCGCCTTGCGGAGTTTCGCGACGTCCGCCGCCTGCACCGCCGGCGCGCCGTTGTTCCAGCCGGCGCGCATGAACGTCAGCACGTCGGCGATCTGCCGGTCGTTCAACTGGTTCGAGAATGCCGGCATCGGATAGGCGGACGGCACACCGCCGATCACGAGCGTGTCGCTGCCGTTCAGCGTCACGTTGATCAGCGACGACGCATCGGCCTCCAGCACGTTCGGATTGCCGGCGAGCGGCGCAAGCAGCGGCGCATAGCCGCGCCCGTCCACGCCGTGGCAATGCAGGCAGTAAGCGTTATACACCTTCGCGCCCGGATCGGTTGCCGGCCGGCCCAGCGCGGCCTGCGTCGCCTTCGGATCGTAGCGGTACGGCGGCGCGCCCGTGCCGCCTGCCGCCGGCAGCGATTTCAGGTAGCGCGAGATCGCGGCCAGATCGTCGTCGGTCAGTTCCTGCGTGCTGTGGTTGATCACGCTCACCATCGAGCCGAACGCGGTCGCGTGCTGGTTCGCGCCGGTCTTCAGGAACTGCGCGACGTCGGCCTCGTTCCAGCGGCCGAGCCCGGTGTTGTGCTCGCCGGTCAGGTTCGACGCGAACCAGTTGTCGATCGAGGCGCCCGACAGGAACGCCGCGCCGCTTTCGTCGAGCGCCTTCTCCTGGAAGCCTACGCCGCGCGGCGTGTGGCACGACCCGCAGTGTCCGAGCCCCTGCACGAGATACGCGCCGCGGTTCCACATCGCATCCTTCGCGGGCTTGTCCGCGTAGGGCGTCGTGTCGAGGAACACCACGTTCCACAACGCGAGCGGCCAGCGCATGTTGAGCGGCCACGGGATGTCGGACGCCCGGTTCGCCTGCTTCACCGGTTCGACGCCGTGCATGAAGTACGCATACAGCGCCTTCACGTCGTCGTCCTTCAGCTTCGCGTACGACGGATACGGCATCGCCGGATACAGGTGGTGACCGTCCTTCGCGACGCCCTTGCGCAACGCGGCGGCGAAATCGGCTTCGGTATAGCCGCCGATGCCTGTCTCCGGATCGGGCGTGATGTTGGTCGTGTAGATCGCGCCCATCGGCGTGACCATCTTCAGGCCGCCCGCGAACGGCGTGCCGCGCGGCGCGGTGTGGCACGCGACGCAGTCGCCGGCTTTCGCTAGATACGCACCGCGCGCGACGAGCGCGCTGTCGGCGGGCGCCGTCTGCGCGGCATGCGCGACCGTGCCGGCCACCAGTGCGGACAGCGCGAGCAACGAGGCACGGAGCGCATTCAGGCTCGGGTTCAGGGTGAGATGTCGCATGGTCGTCCCCTCCCCTCAGGCCGTTTTCAGCTGGTTGCCGACCGGCAGCTTGCGCAGCCGCGTGCCGGTGGCCGCGAAGATCGCGTTCGACAGCGCCGCCGCGGTCGCGGCCGTGCCCGGCTCGCCGATCCCGCCCGGCGCCTCGCCGCTCTTCACCAGATGGACTTCGATCGGCGGCGTCTCGTTGATTCGCATCACCCGATAGTCGGTAAAGTTGGTCTGCACGACGCGGCCGTCCTCGATCGTGATCTCGCCGTACAGCGCGCCCGTGATCCCGAAGATGATGCCGCCCTGCACTTGCGCCTCGATCGTGTTCGGATTCACGTACATGCCGCAGTCGACCGCGCACACGACGCGCTTGACCTGCACCTCGCCGCCGTCCACCGCCACGTCGATGACGATCGAGAAAAAGCTGCCGAACGCGTGCATGACCGACACGCCGCGCCCTTGCCCCTTCGGCAGCGGCGCGCCCCAGCCCGCCGCCTTCGTCGCGACGTCGAGCACGTTGCGCGCGCGCGGCGTTTTGTCGAGCAGTGCGCGGCGGTACTGCACCGGATCGGTCTTGGTCTGCGCGGCCAGTTCGTCGATGAAGCTCTCGACGACGAAGGTGCTGCGCGTGGGCCCGACGCCGCGCCAGAACGCGGTCGGCACGTGGCGCGGCTCCTGGCGCACGTAGTCGACGAGTTGGTTCGGCAGGTCGTACGGCAGCTCGGCCGCGACCTCGACCGCGTCGGGATCGACGCCGTCCTTGACCGCGGGCGGCGCGAAGCGCGCGAGGATCGACGAGCCGACGATCCGGTGCTGCCACGCGATCGGCTTGCCGTTCGCGTCGAGGCCGGCCGAGATCGTGTCGTAGTAGCACGGCCGGTACATGTCGTGCTGGACGTCTTCCTCGCGCGTCCAGATCACCTTCACCGGTGCCGCGACCTGTTTGCCGACCTTCACGGCCTGGCCGACCATGTCGGTTTCGAGCCGCCGGCCGAATCCGCCGCCGAGCAGATGGTTGTGCACGACGATCTTGTCCGGCGCCAGCCCGGTCAGTTGCTGCGCCGTGTCGCGCACGCGGGTCGGCACCTGCGTGCCGACCCAGATGTCGCAGCCGTCGCCGCGCACGTGCACCGTGCAGTTCACGGGCTCCATCGTCGCGTGGGCGAGCAACGGCTGTTCGTAGACGGCGTCGACGCGCGTCTTCGCGTTCGCGAACGCCTTGCCGACGTCGCCTTCCTTGCGCGCGACCGCGCCCTTGCCGTTCGCCGCCGCATGCGCGAGATCCGCGAAAAGATCCTTCGTCGACACCTTCGCGTCCGCGCCTTCGTTCCACTTCACGACGAGCGCCGATGCGCCGCGCTTCGCGGCCCACGTGTGATCGCCGACCACCGCGACCGCGTTGTCGACGCGCACGACCTGACGCACGCCGGGGATTTTTCTCGCGGCCGTGTCGTCGACGCTCGCGACCGTGCCGCCGAACACCGGGCTGTTCACGATCACCGCATACAGCATGCCGGGCACGCGCACGTCGAGCCCGAACTGCGCGGTGCCGTCGACCTTCTCCGGCGAATCGAGGCGCTTCGCGGGCGTGCCGATCAGCTTGAAATCCGCCGGCTGTTTCAGCACGACGTCCTTCGGCACCGGCAGCTTCGCCGCGGCGTCGGCCAACTGCCCGTACGATGCGCGCCGGCCGCTCGGCGGATGCTGCACTTCGCCGTTCGCCGCGCGGCAACTGGCCGGATCGACGTTCCATTGCTTCGCGGCGGCCGCGACCAGCAGCGTGCGCGCCGTCGCGCCCGCGCGGCGCAGCGGATCCCACGCGTAGCGCACCGACGTCGAGCCGCCGGTGAGCTGGCCGCCGAGCAGCGGGTCGAGGAACAGCTTTTCGTTCGGCGGCGCATGATCGAGCGTCACGCTCGACAGCGGCACTTCGAGCTCTTCCGCGATCAGCATCGGCAGCGCCGTATAGACACCCTGCCCCATCTCGACCTTCGGCATCACGAGCGTGACCTTGCCGGCGCGGTCGATCTGCACGAACGCGTTCGGGGCGAACACGCCGGGGGGCGCGGGTTCGGCTGCGTCGCCGCCGATCACCGAGCGGCGCGCATCGTCGCCCGCCGCCGGCAGGCTGAAGCCGAGCAGCAAGCCGCCGCCGGCCGCCGCGCCGAGCGACATGCCGAGTTTGAGAAACCCGCGGCGCGACACGCCCGCGCCGGCCCGACCTGCTTCGATCAGTCCACGTGACATGTCAGGCCTCCTTCGCGGCTTGTTTGACGGCCGCGCGAATCCGGTGATACGTGCCGCAGCGGCAGATGTTGCCGGCCATGGCCGCGTCGATGTCGGCATCGCTCGGATTCGGATTCGCTGCGATCAGCGCGGTGGCGGCCATCACCTGCCCCGACTGGCAGTAGCCGCACTGGACGACGTCGAGCTCGCGCCACGCCTGCTGGACCTTGTGGCCGGCCGGCGTCGCGCCGACGGCTTCGATCGTCGTGATCTTGCGGCCCGCGACGGCCGCGACCGGCAGCACGCACGAGCGCGCGGCAACGCCGTCGAGATGCACGGTGCACGCGCCGCATTGCGCGATCCCGCAGCCGAACTTGGTGCCGGTCAGACCGACGACGTCGCGCAGCACCCAGAGCAAGGGCATGTCGTCGGGGGCGTCGACCGAGCGGGTTTCGCCGTTGATGTTGAGGGTGATCATTCAGCCTCCGGGGCCGTTGTATTGGGGAAGCGGCGCGAACGGGGCGTGCTGCGCCGTGGGGTCGTCGTCGCCGTTGCGTCGTGTGCAACGGCTGCCGCACGGCCCGGGTGTGGGCGAGCCGCGGCGGGGGTGTTGCGTGCGTGCGTCGTTACTCGGCCACGTCGATGCCCGATAGCACCTTGATGACCGGCGGTGCGGTAAACCAGTCGGCCGACTTCGCACGGAATTCGCCGAAATACGGGCTCGCGAGGTGTGCGTCGAACGCCGCCTGGTCGTCGTAGATTTCGTACAGATGCAGGTTCGGCGAACCGTCCTGCTCGCGGAACAGGTCATAGCGCCGGTTGCCCGGTTCGGTGCGCGTCTTGGCGACCATGCTGCGCAGTTCGGCCTCGGCGGCCTGCGCGTGTTCGGGTTTCAGGAACAGCGAAGCAATCACGTGAAGCGCCATTTTTTCCACTCCTTTGAAAACGGAAACGAGCATGCCACAAGCCGGCGTCTCGCGACGCCAGCGTGCAGTGGCGGTCTGTCGCCGAGCGGGGATCAGGCCAGTTCGTCCGGGCCGACCCGCACGACGACCTTGCCGAAATTCTTGCCGGCGAGCAAACCGATCAGCGCTTGCGGCGCGTCGGCGAGATCGGGAACGACGTCCTCGAGCGTCTTCACCTTGCCTTGCGCGACCCACTCGCTCATGTCCTTCAGGAACGTCGCATAGCCGGTTGCATAGTGATCGAGAATGATGAAACCCTGCACGCGGATGCGTTTGCGCAGAATCGCGCCCATCAGCGCCGGCACGCGGTCGCGGCCGGTCGACACGGCCTTGTCGTCGTATGCCGCGTCGTTGTAATGCGCGATGATTCCGCAGACGGGCACGCGCGCATGGTCGTTCAGCAGCGGCCACACCGCGTCGAACACGGCGCCGCCGACGTTCTCGAAATACACGTCGATGCCGTTCGGGCACGCGTCCTTCAGCTTGGCCGCAAACGCCGGGTCACGATGGTCGACGCACGCGTCGAAGCCGAGCGTGCCGGTCACGTACGCGCACTTGTCGGCGCCGCCCGCGACGCCGACCACGCGGCAACCCTTCAGCTTCGCGATCTGGCCGACCACCGCGCCGACCGCGCCGCTCGCGGCTGCGACGACCACGGTTTCGCCGGCCTTCGGTTCGCCGATCGTCAGCAGCCCGGTGTACGCGGTGAAGCCAGGCATGCCCAGCACGCCGAGCGCGTACGACGGGTGCGCGAAGTCGCGGCCGAGCGGGATCAGGTCGCGCCCGTCGGACAGCGCATAGTCCTGCCAGCCGGCGCCGGCCACGACGAGATCGCCTTCGCGAAACGCGGGCAGGTTCGACGCCACCACACGGCTGACCGTGCCGCCGACCATCGGCTGGCCCAGTTCGGCCGGCGGCGCATAGGACGGCGCGTCGCTCATCCGGCCGCGCATGTACGGGTCGAGCGACAACCAGACGGTGCGCAGCAGCACCTGGCCGGCGCCAGGCACCGGCACGTCGCCGGTTTCGGCACGGAAGTTGTCCGGCGTCGGCGCGCCGACCGGGCGCGAATTCAGGACGATCTGGCGGTTTGCGGTTTTGCTTTGCGGCATGTGAGCCTCCGTCAACGGGAATGAACGTGCTTCATGGGCACGCTCGGATCAGGGATGGACCAGCGGGAAGTGCGCGCCTGCGGCGGCGTCGGCGGTCGCGCCGGTGCGATTGCAGGCACGCGGTTGGAACGATCGGAACAGCGTAACGCGGCGTGAGGCATTCGTCATGAATGATTGAGTAGACCAGTCGTCTAGAATCAAGGCAAAAAAAGGCGCGCCCATGCACGCCCGGATTACGACTACGCCCCGTCGCGCGGCGCGGCCGGCGGCAGGTTCAGCATGCGCCGCGTTTCGGCCATCGCCCGTTCGAGCGGTTTGCGGTCGCGGTGAATCTTTTCCAGCAGCGTCGCGCCCAGCCACAACTCGTACAGGATCGCGGCCGTGTATGACGGATCGTCCACGCCGCTCAGCGAACCGTCGGCGAGCCCGGCCTCGATGCCGCCCGCGAGCCGCTCGATGATCTGGCTGGTGCCGCGCCGCAGTACCGTGCGCATCGCTTCCGACAGATCCGACACTTCCGCGCCGAGCTTCACCGCGAGGCACTTGCCTTCCGGATCGTCCGCGCATTGCGTGTGCAGCCAGTTGCCCCAGTACGTCATCAGGCGCTCGGCGCCGGTGCCGGCCTGCTGCTCGAGCAGGTTGTCGAGATGCGCGAGATAGCCTTCGAAATACGATTCGAGCAGCGCTTCGCCGAATGCCTCTTTCGAGCCGAAGTAATGGTAGAACGAGCCCTTCGGGATGCCCGCCGCGGCGAGAATCTCGTTCAGACCGACCGCCGAAAACCCCTTGTGGAGCATGATCGGCTTCGCGATATTCAGGATGTGCTGGCGGACTTCGGCGCCTGAAGATGCATTCATGATGGCGTATGGTAGCAACGATTAGACCGGTCGTCTAGTAACGTCGAGCCGGCATGTTGAGCGGCACTTTACCCGATCCCCGTCGCGAGCCCAATGCCTTGCCAGCGCGCTTCTCGTCTGCCCGGGGCGTGCGCGGGCGGCGTGTCATCACGGCGAGTCGATCGCGCCGTCAGCGCGGCGCTTCGTCGGCACGCTTTCTCATGCGCGCCCGACGCTCGCTGCGTTCGGCGGCCGGAGCGCTCTTGACTCCGCGCAACGGCGGCCGGCGCACCAGCGCCGCCATCTCGCGCCTCACCGCATCGAGCTCGTTGCCGCGCGCCGCCTCGGCCGCCAGTGCGCCGTCGAGCTGCCCCTGAAGCACGCCGCAGCGATGCAGCGCGTCGCCGAGTTGCGCCTGCAGCGCGGCCATGTCTTTCCGCTGCTGCGCATCGCGTTGTTCCGCGCGCGACGCGGCCGCGTCGAGCTCCTTTTGCAATCGCGCGGCGGCGAGCCGCTCGCGATCGATCTCCTGAAGCGCCCGTTTCTCCGACGCGCGCAGGCGCTCCTCGGCGCGACCGGCGTCGTCGCGCAACCGGTCGAGCTGGGTGGTGAAATCCGCACGGGCCTCGGCGAGTGCACGATCGCCCTCCGCGTTGTCGGCCTTCAGGCGCTCGATATCCGCTTGCAGCGCTTGCCGCGATGCATCGTCCGCCGCCCTCGCCTGCTCCAGTTCCTGAATGCGGACCTGCGCGGCCAGCAGCGCCGCCGTGCGTTGCTCCAGCGCGGTTTCGGTACGGGCCAGATCGGCCTGCAACGTCGCGACTTCCGCGTGCGCCGCGGCCCGCTCGGCTTCGACTTCCGCGCGCAGCGCGTCGAGGGCCGCGGCCGCCGCGGTGCTCGAGCGGTTCCACAGTGCCGCGACGAGTTCGCCCGCTGCTGCCTGCAAATCGGCCGGCAGGTCCGGATGCTCGATGCGCACACGGCTTTTTTCCCGCAGCTCGGCCCAGAACTCGCCGAGGACAGCCGTCGGCGTGCTCATGCTGCCCTTGCGAACGAGCTGGTACAGGCGGTTCGCCGTCGGCGTGACGCCGAAGCGGAAGAACAGCAGCGCGCAGACTTCACGGTACAGCTCGCGCGTTTTCGGGAAGTCGGCCTTGAGGCGCTCGATTTCGGCGGTGAGGCGAGGTTCATCGGCGACGAGATCGGACATGGCGGGTTCTATCGAGAATTTTTATGAATAATATAACGTAAACCGTCAAATATCCAATCATCGAATGGTTTGCTTTTGACATTATTTCTATAATGTCGAGCATTACCCAGTGGAAGACGCACGAATCCGGCCCCGCTCGTTACGGCGTGGCGCGGTGCGGCATCGAAACGCTGGAATCCCTATCGGGTCATGGCCACGAATTCACCGAGCGTCTCGGGTCATCCGCTGGATCGGGACAGCCGCCTTTTGCACGGCAGCCGGAAAAGTACGATCGCGCCACACGCCACACGCGCAGCAACAAAACACCCGCATGCGTGCGACGGCGGCACGAAGCGCGCCGGCCTTCAGCGGCCGGGCGCCACTTCCCTGAAGAAGTCGATCAATTGTCGCGTCAGGAAGGCCGGATTCTCGTCCGGCAGCCAATGGCCGGTATTCGGCGCAACGGCTCCACGCACGTCCAGCGCCAGTTCCTTCGCCATGTCGAGTTCCTTGGCGCCGTTACTCTTGTCGCCGGCGAGCGCCAGTACCGGCATCGGGAGCTTGTGCTTCATGAACGCCTTGAACTGCATCTCGTCCTGCGCAAACGCGCGATAGAGTTCGAATCCGGCGCGTAGCGCGCCTGGAGCCGCATAAGCGGCGGCGTAGACGGCGATATCGTCGTCCGACAGCGGGACGTGGGTTCTCTTCTTGTAGAAATCGAGGATGTACGCGTGCTCCTTGCCCGCAATCAGCATTTCGGCGATATCGCGCTGCTGATGCAAGCCGAAATGCCAGATCTGAGGATCGGCACGGGCCTTCGCTTCGTCCCAGATTCGCGTGCCCGGCATCGGAACGTCGAGCATCGCAAGCTTCGCGATCTCGGCAGGCCATTGCGCGGCGTACGCGTAGGCGACCATCACGCCGATGTCGCGGCCGACGAGATGAACGCGCGTCGCGCCCAACTGGCGAACGAGCGCGCGGATGTCGCCGGCCATCGAGGCCTTGTCGTAGCCACCGAGCGGCTTGTCGGATTCGCCTGCGCCGCGGTAATCGACCGCAACGACGCGATACCCCTCTTCCGCCAGCGCTGGCATCACGTGACGCCACGTGTACCAGGTTTGCGGCCAGCCGTGCAGCAGGATCACCATCTCGCCGTCGTCCGGCCCGCCGGTCACGTAATGGAGGCGTACGTCGTCGACCAGCGCGTAGCGCCGGCTGAATCGTCGATCGAAGCCGGCCGGCAGGCCGGCCGTCGGCATCCCTGACATCGATTGTTCATTCTGCATGGGTCGTCATCCGTTACTTTGTCGGTCGCTCAGCCTGTCGACCTGCTTCACGCCCCGGAGCAGCCATGGCCGAAGTTGCCTCGTGACGAACGGCATGACGATCCAGGTCAGCGACGAAGTCAGGAGTGCGGAGCTGAGCGCGAGTTGGACAGGACGCTCCAGGGCGGGAAGGAGCGCGCTCAGAAGGTAGGTGATCGACAGCAGGACCGGATAAACCGCCAGCCACGTCACGAGAAACGTCTTCCACTTCGGTGTAGCGGGCTTGCCGGCGATCGCGAACCACGCATCCATGCCGACGGCGGCGTCGCGATGTTCGTCCGATATCTCGTCGCCCTTCGCAACCAGCTTTCGCCGCTCCCCGGAGTCCTCCCACGCATGCAGGTGCTCCGGCGAGTCGAAACGATAAACCAGGTAGTTGATGCCGCTTGAATCGCTCAGGCGAACGTTTCCGAGATGCCCCGGGTAGCGCCGCGCTGCCGCGTCGATCTCGCGCGCCCATCGATCGAATTGCCTTTCCCGCCCCGGATGAACGACGCGGCTGACGACGATCGTGCTCGATTCGCGGATCGTGTCGGACGGGGAAAGGCGTGGGCTGTCGTGCATCTGAATGCTGAAGCGAGTGGGCAGTGCATTTCGTCGCTCGGCGGTACCCGATGGCGCCCGAGAAAAAACATGCGCCGTTCGAGCGAACATGCCGGGCTGTCGCGCGAGCAAATCACGGTCCTGTCCGCACGTTGGCAGCGTCGCTTGTCGCACTTCGACGCTCGCTCGAGCGGCCTGCGTCGACGGCGCGGCAGCCTCATGCGATGCCGTCGAATTCGCTACCCAACGAACGCGCGCTGTAATTTTTTCAGCATGATCGAAAGCGTGGAGCGCTACGGGTGAGCGGAAAGTGGATCGCCGGGCGCCTGATCGCCGCCCGCGGCCTTCGTTTGATCTGTCATTCGCGTGCCACCTTCGGCCGGTAACGTTCGAAGCCGCCCCGATTCCGACAAGCGAACCGACATGCAGCGCCCGTCGCGCGCCACGCCCCACGTTTACGCAGCCACGTCCCGCGTCCTCGCCGTCAGCCTCGCGATCAACCTGCTGCTGCTCGCCGTCGAGACGGCGGCGGCATGGTCCGCGCATTCGTCGGGGCTGCTCGCGGACGTCGCGCACGCCGCGATCGATCTTGCGGCCGATGCGCTGATCCTCGTCGCGTGCCGGTTCGACGCGCGCCTGCCGCCGGAGCGACGCCCGACCTACGAGCCGCTCGCACTCGCGGGCCTCGGCGCGTTGCTGGCCGCGACCGGCGCACAGATGATCTGGCATGCGCTGACCCGGTTCGATACGCCGCCCGTCGTGCAGCCGGGCGCGACCGCGCTCGCGCTGGCTGCCGTCACGCTCGCCGGCAAGGCCGTGCTGTCGTACTGGATGCTGCGCAAGGCGCGCGAGACCGGCTCCGCGCTGCTCGAGGCGAGCGGCTGGCACGTGCGGACCGATGCGCTGTCGTCGTTGCTCGCGGCGCTCGCGATGAGTGCGGCGCTGCTCGGTTTCGGCCGTCTCGACGATCTGGCGGCGCTCACGATCGGTGCGCTCGTGATCCGCACGGGCGCCGGGTTCATCCGGCGCGGCTATGCGCAGTGGCCGGCACTGGCCGATTGGACGAATCGCTCGACGCGTGGGTCGTGAACGCGGGTCGTCGCGCCGCTCGTCGATGCCTTCGATACGCGCGATCGAGTGCTCGGGATGAAGAAGAGGCTCGCCCCCGCGAGCCTCTTTTGCGTGATGTCGCCATCGGCATGGCGTGCTTGGCGTACCGATGCTACCGCCCACCCGAGCGGCACGACGCTCCCGGGCAAAATCCGCACGAGCGCCGCCGAGCGACGGCCGCGGCATACGGCATGGGACGGTTTCGCGTAATGGAGTATCGGGATGCCTTGCACGGCATCCCGCGATGCACACGTATGCTCCGCGGGCGGCGTGATGGGGCGATACGCGGGTGTCGTGCGCGACGACCGCAGGCAGGTTGACCGATCGGGCTCCGCGTAACAGGCTATTGCTTGTTTTTTGTCAATACAGTCTATGGTTTGTATTTTGACGATACATGCCATAGACTGTATTTTCAGATTACAAACGATCGCCTGTCATCTCGCGGAGCGCCCGATGGCCTTTCCTGTCCAGACCTTGACCCAATTGCGCCCGATCCTCGTCGGCTTCCGCAAATCCGCGGGGCTCACGCAGGCGCAACTGGCCGCCCGCCTCGGCATCACCCAGCAATCTTATGCTCAGCTCGAAGCCAATCCGTCGGCGGTCAGCATCGAACGGCTTTTCAAGGTGATGAACGCGCTTGGCGTTCGCATGATGCTCAGCCTCGACGAGCGGGATGCACCGGCGGACGCGGCCGATTCGGCTTCCGCTGCCGAACCGGTGGCGCGCCGCAAGCCGGTCGCGAGCAAGCGCGGCACCACGGCCGCGACAACCCCGACCGGGGCCGCCGTCGGAACTGTGCGGAAGCGCCCGACAGCGACGACTCGGGCCAGGCCACGCGCGTCGGAGCGGGAGGACTGGTGACGATGGTCGCACGCGCCCGCAGCAACCGGCTCGACCTGTGGATGAACGGCATTCCTGTCGGCTACTGGGAAATCCGGCGCGGGGTCGAGCGTCTCGTCTACCTGCCGGACTGGCTCGACGATCCCCAGGGCCGGCCGCTGTCGTTGTCGCTGCCCTTCACGCCCGGCAACCAGCCGCACCAGGGCGCGATCGTGGCCGACTACTTCGACAATCTGCTGCCGGACAGCGAGCCGATCCGCCGCCGCATCGCGCAGCGTTACCGGCTCCGGTCGACAGCGCCGTTCGACTTGCTCGCGTCGATCGGCCGCGATTGCGTCGGCGCGATCCAGATGCTGCCGCCCGACGAGACACCGGTCAATCTCAACGGAATCGAAGGCACGCCGCTCGACGACGCAGCCGTTGCCGATGTGCTGCGCCACGCGACCGCCGCGCCGCTGCCCGGCCGCGGGGAACCGCACGACGACCTGCGCCTGTCGATTGCCGGCGCGCAGGAAAAGACCGCGCTGCTGCGTCGGCGCAACCGCTGGCTGCGGCCGTCGGGCAGCACGCCGACGACCCACATCTTCAAGCTGCCGCTCGGGCGCGTCGGCAACATGCAGGCCGACATGCGCACGTCCGTCGAAAACGAATGGCTGTGCTCGAAGATCGTCGCCGCGTACGGCTTGCCGGTCGCACCGTGCGAGATCGGCCGGTTCGACGATCAGAAGGCGCTGATCGTCGAGCGCTTCGACCGGCGCCCGTCGCGCGACGGCTCGTGGATCCTGCGGCTGCCGCAGGAGGACATGTGTCAGGCAACCGGCACGCCGTCGGGAGCGAAATACGAAACGGACGGCGGCCCCGGCATCGAGACGATCATGGGCATCCTCGCGAATTCGGCCGACGCTTCCCGCGACCGGATGAATTTCTTCGTCGCACAGCTCGTGTTCTGGGTGCTGGCGGCGATCGACGGCCACGCGAAGAACTTCAGCATCGCGCACCTGCCCGGCAATGCGTATCGCAGCACGCCGCTGTACGACGTGCTGTCCGCGCATCCGATCATCGGTACGCGCCGCAATCAGATCCCGCCGAGCCGCGCGCGCCTGGCGATGGCCGTCTGCGGGAAGAACCGGCACTACGTGATCGGGGAAATCCGGCCGCGCCACTGGATCGCACAGGGCCGGCGCGTCGGCCTGACCGAAGACGACGTGCGGACCGCGATGACGGCCGTCGCAGCACGGACGGAGCCCGCGATTGCCGAAGCCGCCGCGCAGATCCCGGCGGATTTTCCGGCGGACGTGGCAGACGCGATATTCGCGGGCATGCGTCGGCAAAGCCGTAAATTCGCGGCGGCCGACGCGGCGTGACAAATCGACCGGCCGCGACGGGCTGCCGGTCTTCGCCGCAATACTTCGACCCTCCGTCGACGGGCGGCCCTGGCAGGACCGAAGCGGCTACGCCGCCGCGGATACGGACATCGAACGCCCGCGCCGAACCGCTTGCCGGCCGCCGGCGGCTGATCGTTCAGCCGGCGTCGCGCGCGCGGGCGAGTGCCGCGAGGTTGCCCTCGCCGAACCCGTGGTGCCCCTTGCGCTGCACGATCTCGAAGAAGATCTCGCCCGGGCGGCGTTTGACGAAGGTCTGGAAGAACAGCCTCGGCACGCCGTCGTCGCCGATCTCGCCGTCGACCAGCACCGCGCGACGGCGCAGCGCGTCGAGATCGACACCGTGCCCAGGCAGCCGCGCGTCGACGTCGTCGTAATAGCGTACGGGCGGCTCGATGAATTCGACGCCGTTCGCACGCAACGCATCGACGCACGCCAGGATGTCGTCGGTAGCCAGCGCGACGTGCTGCACGCCTTCGCCCGGATGGTCGGGCAGGTACGCATGCATCAGCTCGGTGCGCCGCGTACCTTCCTCGTAGACCGGAATCCGCACCGCGCCGCACGGCGACACCATCACGCGCGACTCCTCCGACACATGCCAGTGCGCGTCGATCTGGTGGATCTCGCGAAAATGCAGCAGGTCGTGGTAGAAATCCAGCCACTCCTGCATGCGGCCCGCGCCGACGGTTTGCGTGAAGTGGTCGACCTGCTGCAGGCCGACGCCCGCGCAATCGAGATCGGTATGCGCGGTCGCGATGTCGATCGGCCGGAAATCGATGTCGAAGATGGAGATGTCGCCGACGCCGCCGCGCTGGCCGTCCCGACCGCGCCAGCGGTCGACGAAATACAGGTGCGAATCGCCGATACCCTGGATCGCCGGGATCCTCAGCTCGCCGACGCCCACCTTTTCGCCTTCGAACGCCCACGCCCCGAGCTGGATCGCGCGCTCGAACGCGCGCCGCGCGTTCGCCACGCGCAACCCGATCGCGCAGACACCCATCCCGTATTCCTCCGCATAGCGCGCGGCGAACGAATCGGGCTCGGCGTTGATCAGGAAATGCATCTGCCCCTGCCGGTACAGCGTGACGTTCTTGCTGACGTGCCGCGCGATCGCCTTGAACCCGAACTGCTCGAAGCGCTGCGCGAGCGTTTCCGGCACGGGCGCCGCGAATTCGACGAATTCGAGGCCGGCCATCCCGAGCGGATTGGCGGCCGGATCGGCGACGGGCGGCGTATCGCTGGACAAGGGGTGGGAATTGCCGGGCATTCCAGTCTCCGGGGGCATGCTGTCGATGAGGGATTGTGCCCGTCGCGTGCGGCATGCGCGGCCGATGCGGCGGCCTCGCCTCCGCCCCGAACGGGCGAGTTGTCGATGCTGCAGATTTTAACCAGATCGTTCATTGCGGCACACCCCGGCCAAACGGCATATCGTCGCGCGGCCTAGTGCAAACCCGAAAAGCGTTCGATAATCGCACGGAATTGAACGATAATCGCGCACATTATCCGATTGGCCAATTGTCGCCGTGCGGCCCGCGCCCTATTCTCCGTTCACTCATCGACTTCAATGCAGCATCGGACGCGGCGCCGCCACGATTCCACGATGCGCCGTGCCAGGAGACATCGCCATGACCCCCACCTTCGACACCCTCGACGCCGCCGCCGGCGCCCGTGCGCGCAGCCAGGCCCGCAAGGCCGCGATCGGCAGCTTCGTCGGCGCCGTCGTCGACTGGTACGACTTCCTGCTGTACGGGATCGTCGCCGCGCTGGTGTTCAATTCCGAGTTTTTCCCGAAAGTCAGCCCGACGATGGGCACGCTCGCGGCGTTCGCCACCTTCGGCGTCGGCTTCCTGTTCCGGCCGCTGGGCGGCATCGTGTTCGGCCACTACGGCGACCGGCTCGGCCGCAAGCGGATGCTCGTGCTGACCGTGATGCTGATGGGGCTGTCGACGGTCGCGATCGGCCTGCTGCCGACGTTCTCGACGATCGGCTGGTGGGCGCCCGTGCTGCTGGTGCTGATGCGCGCGATCCAGGGTTTCGCGGTCGGCGGCGAATGGGGCGGCGCGGCGCTGATGGCCGTCGAGAGCGCGCCGAAGCAGAAGAAGGCGTTCTACAGCAGCGGCGTGCAGGTCGGCTACGGCGTCGGTCTCGTGCTGGCCACCGGCATCGTGTCGATCCTGAGCCATACGCTCGGCGAGGCCGCGTTCAAGTCGTGGGGCTGGCGCCTGCCGTTCGTGTTCAGCATCGTGCTGGTGCTGATCGGGCTCTGGGTGCGCAAGAACATGGACGAATCGCAGGAGTTCGTCGAGAAGGTCGAGCACGGCAACCGCAAACTGCGCCTGCCGGTGCTGGAGGCGCTGACGCGCCACCCCAAGGCGTTCCTGCTGATCGTCGCGCTGCGGCTCGCCGAACTGTTCACGATGTATATCGTCACCGCGTTCGCGCTCAGCTATTCGACGACGAACCTCGGCATGTCGCGCGATCTGTTCCTGAACATCGGCCTGCTGGTGGGCGCGGTGAGCTGCGTGACGATCCCCTGCTTCGCATGGCTGGCCGACCGCTACGGCCTGCGCCGAATCTACCTGATCGGCGCGCTGATCGGCCTCGTATCCGCGGTGCCGTTCTTCGTCGCGCTGGAAGCTCGATCGATCGCATGGATCGTGATCTTCTCGATCCTGCTGGCGAACGCCGCGCACGACATGGTCGTGAGCGTCCAGCAGCCGCTGTTCACCGAGCTGTTCGGCGCCGAATATCGCTACAGCGGCGCGGGCGTCGGCTACCAGTTCGCGAGCGTCGTAGGCGGCGGGTTCACGCCGTTCATCGCGGTCGGCCTCGTCAGCCTCGCAGGCGGTTCGTGGCACCTCGTCGCCGGCTATCTGGCGTTCGGCTGCCTGATCTCGCTGGCGGTCGCCGCGCGGATGCGGGCGGCGCAATGACGTGATGAGCGCGTGGCCGGCAAGTGCACCGGTTACGCGCGAACGAGGCGTGGCAACCGTGCGTAGAGGCGTTCGACGAGTTGTTGGGCGCCCTCGCCGTAATGCAGTTCGCGGTGGCAGTTCGGGCACACGGCTACCGTGTTCGACACGAGATCGGGCCCCCGCTCCGCCAGCTTACGGACATGATGTACCTCCAAATACGGCAGTCCGTCCGCGCCTTTGAAGGGCGCAGGCTCGCGACAGCATTCGCAGGTGCCGTTCGCTTGCGCCAACACCCAAGCCTTGACCGAAGGATCGCGGCGAATCTGGGTCACGGTTGCATGGGTGACCTCAGGGCTCGCGCTGCCCGGCGGCGGCACGATCTGCGGCTTTTTCAACGCGTCGCGTACGTCGAGTTCGAATTTCACGGTCGGCGCGGCTGATCGCTGCTCTAGTTCGTTGATGAATTGTTCGATCAACGCGCCGTTCGAGCCGACGTTCTTTGCTGGCTTGAGACCGGGAAGCCATTGGCGGCCCATCAGCGCCAGCACATACGAAATGTTCTGCATTCGATACTCGAACGCTTTTGCGGTGCGATTGAATCGCGCGGCCAGCTTTTCGTACACCGCTTTCTTGACGTACGACTGACCCGCGCGCTCGCTCTCGAGCATTTTGAGATATTCGTCGACCGACGAACGGAGTTCATCGCGCGTCCATGGCCGGCCGTCTGCATTCGCAGAAACGTCGTCAGATAAGGAGGATTTAGGTGTTGGGGTCGACATGAAGGTCGGATTCGGGAGTCCGATCTCGATTTTACGAGATAAGAGGCCGATCCGATCCTCATCATGGAAACCGGCCGTTTTCATTTTCCCGCGCCGACCGCCCCGTTGGATTGCCGATCACACCCGCGTCCAACGTCAAACACGGTCAATCGAGCACCCCGATTCCCCTTTTCCCCTCCGAACACTCCACGCCGCGTGCCGACCAATGGCATCATATGGGCCTACGTCAGTCACCGATACGCCCCCATATCATGTCGAATCTCATCGTCCACGGCGGCACTCCGCTGCGCGGGGACATCAAGCCGTCCGCGAACAAGAACGCCGTCCTGCCGATTCTGTGCGCCACCCTGTTGACCGATCAGCCGCTGCGCCTCGTCGGCGTGCCGGACATCACCGACGTGCGCAAGATCCTCGACATCTTCCGCACGCTCGGCAGCGACGTGTCGGTCGATTTCACGACGGGCCTGCTCGAGCTTCATCATCGCAACACGCAATTCGATCCGGCCATCCACCGGCTGCCCGAGGCGATGCGTTCGTCGATCATGCTGATTCCGCCGCTGCTCGCGCGCTTCGGCGTCGCACGCCTCGAGAACGACGTGAAAGGCTGCACGCTCGGCGTGCGCGAGATCGATCCGCACGTCGAGGTGTTCGAACGTTTCGGCGCACACATCGAGCGCACGCCCGATTCGCTGATCGTCCGTACCGACGGGCCGCTGACGGCCAACGATCACTGGCTCGACTACGCGTCGGTGACGACCACCGAGAACTTCGCGCTGTGCGCGACGGCCGCGAACGGCACGTCGACGCTGATGAACGCGGCCTCCGAGCCGCACGTGCAGGAGTTCTGCCAGTTCCTCGCGATGATCGGCGTCGCGATCGAGGGCATCGGCACGTCGCGGCTCTGCGTGACGGGCGGCGGCAAGCTCGGCGGCGGCGAGTTCCGCTTCGCCGAGGACTTCCATGAAATCGCGACGTTCCTTGCGCTCGGCGCGATCACGGGCGGCGACATCACGGTGCGCAATTCGTCGCCCGAGCATTTCCCGCTGATCGACCGCACCTTCGCGAAATTCGGCGTCACCGTCACGCACCGGGACGGCTGGTCGCGCGCGGAGCGCGACGGCCCGCTGCGCGTGCGCCGGCCGTTCACGCAGAACATCCTGACCAAGGTCGAGGCCGCGCCGTGGCCGTACCTGCCGGTCGACCTGCTGCCGATCTTCATCGCGCTCGGCGTGCGCGCGGAAGGCAGCGCGATGTTCTGGAACAAGGTCTACGACGGCGCGCTCGGCTGGTCCGGCGAACTGTCGAAGTTCGGCGCGCACGTGTTGTTGTCCGACCCGCACCGGCTGATCACGTTCGGCGGACTGCAACTGACGCCGGCGCGCGTCGAGAGCCCGTACATCATCCGCGTCGCGATCGCGCTGCTGATGGTGGCGGCGAGCATCGAAGGCCGCTCGGAAATCATGAACGCGCTGCCGATCCGCCGCGCGCATCCGCATTTCGTCGAGAACCTGCGTTCGGTCGGCGCGAACGTCGAGTGGACGAGCAGCGAGTAAGGCCACGACGGATGCGGCGCGCGTAACGGTCGTGTCGCATCCGCTTCCCCATTTTTCCGGTTCGTCCGTCCTCAAGCAAACGGATTGCGCAATACCGGACCGCCGTCCACTTGCAAGCCGTCGTGCATGTCTTCGGTGTACAGATACTCGCACCCCTCGATCGAAGCAGTGGCCACGATGCATGCGTCGTAGAAGGACAGCCGATGCCACTCCGCCAGCCGCCGCGCGAGGTCGTGCGCATCGACGGTGAGCGGCACGACATGGCACAAACGCCTGATCGGCTCCAGAAACTCCCCGACCTCGCGCCACGGCATCCGCAGTTTGCGGTTGCAGACACTGGCGACCTCGTTCAATACCTGGACGCTGAGGGTTGGCCGCCGCAGGAACAGCGCTTCCGCACGATTTGCCTTGGTTTCGTCGTCGGACAGCAGATAAAGCACGACATTGCTGTCGACGAACGACTTCTCCGTCTCAATCCTGCTCATTCGCATCGTCCCGGCTGAACTTGAAATCGGCGGGCAATTTGCCCCTGAAGCGCCGCAGCCGCTCCAGAAGCTCGTCGGGCCTCGGCTTGCGGCTCACCGCGAAAACCCGGGGACTGTCGACCACAATCTCGATATCGTCGCCTTCGCGGAGTTCCAGTGCGTCAACCACACTGGCCGGAAGGCGAACTGCCAGGCTATTGCCCCATTTTGCGACTTGCATATGAGCCCCCATAGATATACGCGATCGATTGTATATCCATGGTGCAAGTCCGCAAGCTGGCCGAATGATGTAGTCCGCATACCAAGCATGTCGCAGTGCCTCGCCACTCGCGCGATAATCGCCCACTCCCGCGCGAACATCGCGCGCCACTGCCCGCCCGTGATGACAAAAAAGCCCGATCTCGACCGACGCGACTGGATTGCCGGCCTCGAAAAAGGCCTGATGATCCTGGAGGCGTTCGACAGCCAGCACGCGCGCATGACGCCCACGCAGGCCGCCGCGCGCACCGGCCTCACGCGCACGGCCGCGCGGCGCTACCTGCTGACGCTCGAGTCGCTCGGCTACGTGTACACCGACGGCAAGCTGTACGGCCTCACGCCGCGCGTGCTGCGGGTCGGCTGGTCGTACTTCGATTCAGCGCGGCTGCCGCGCACGGTCCAGCCTTATCTGCAGCAACTGAGCGCGTCGCTGAACGAATCGGCGTACGTCAGCGTGCTCGACGGCTGGGAACTCGTGTTCATCGCCCGCAACGGCGTGTCGCGCGTGATGACGACGGGCTTCGTGCTCGGCGCACGCGTGCCGGCGCCGCTGACGTCGCCCGGTGTCGTGCTGCTCGCCCATCATCCCGATCGCGAGGCCGTGCGCGCGTGGCTCGACGAGACCGAGTTGCCGCCGTTCACGCCGCACACGATCACCAACAAGGCGCGGCTGCTCGAACAGGTCGACCAGGCGCGCGACGCCGGCTACGCGGCGATCGAGCAGCAGTTGCAGGTCGGCGTGCGCGGGATCGCGGTGCCGCTGAAGAACCGTCACGGCGAAGTCGTCGCCGCGCTGAGCACGAACATGCCGATCGGCGCGGAGACGAGCGACGCGGCCGTGAGGCGCGTGCTGCCGCATCTGCAGGAAGCGGCGCTCGCGATGCTCAACGTGCTGTAGCGACCGGCGTCGCCGCCGTCACCCGATCCGCCACCACCGCGGCAACAGATTGCGCACTTCGCGCCGCCGGTAACGGTCGTCGATCAGATGCACGACGCCCTCGTCATGCTCGGTCCGGATCACGCGCCCGGCTGCCTGCACGACCTTCTGCAGCCCCGGGTACAGGTACATGTAGTCGTAACCGTTGCCGAAGCGCGCATCCATCGCGCGCCGCATCTGCTCGTTGACGTCGTTGACCTGCGGCAATCCGAGCGTCGCGATGAACGCGCCGATCAGCCGCTCGCCGACCAGGTCGACGCCTTCCGAGAAAGCCCCGCCCAGCACCGCGAAACCGACGCCGCGGCCGGCCGCGTCGAAGCGCGCGAGAAACGCGTCGCGCTCGCTTTCGGCCATACCGGGCGCTTGCGCCCACACGGGGACGTCCGGATGGCGCGTCTGCATCAGCGCGACCACGCGCCCGAGGTAGTCGAAGCTGCTCAGGAAGCCGAGATAGTTGCCGGGCCGGGCCGTGTATTGCGCGGCGATCAGGTCGGCGATCGGCTCGAGCGAGCGATCGCGGTCGCGCCAGCGCGTCGATACGTGGCTCGCGACGCGCACCGTCAGTTGCTCGGCGCGGAACGGCCCATCGACGTCGAGCCAGCCCGTATCGCCGGGTAGCCCGAGCGTGTCGCGGTAGAAATGGAACGGGCTCAGCGTGCCCGAGAACAGCACGGTTGCGCGCGCGGCTTCGTAGCGCGGCGCCAGGAAACCGGCCGGGATCACGTTGCGCACGCACAGCGTCGACTGGACGCGGCGCCGGCGGCCGGCCGTCGCGACGCCGTCGAGCGCGGGCTGCCGCGGGATCGGTTCGCCATGCAGCGTCGCGTCGAAGATCGATGCGCTGTCGAACGCTTCGGCCAGCACGCCGAACTGGATCGCCTCGAAATGAAAGCGCAGCAGCGCGTCGCCGTTCGCGCGCGGCGCGTCGGTCAGGTGTTCGCCGATCGCCGCGACGAGGTTTTGCACGGCCGACACGATCGGGCCCGGTACGTCGGGATAGGCCGCATAGCGCTCGGCCTGCGCGCGATTGAGCGTACCCCACGCACGGGCGAGCCGGTCGAATGCCTTGCGCAGCGCCGCGGGCGCGGCTCCGCGCGCGGCCGTGAACGCGAACGGATCGAGCGACGCGCTGTACATCTTGCGGGCGCGGTCGAGCAGGTTGTGCGCTTCGTCGACGAGCACGCCGACGCGCCACTGGTTCTGCTGCGCGAGCGTGTGCAGCATCGCGCTGCCGTCGTAGTAGTAGTTGTAGTCGCCGATCACCATGTCCGACCAGCGCGCGAGCTCCTGCGCCAGGTAGTACGGACAGACGTCGTGCGCGAGCGCCGCGGCGCGCACGGCATCGCGATCGAGCAGCCCGGCCTCGATCGCCGCGTCGCGCGCGGCCGGCAGCCGGTCGTAGAACCCTTTCGCGAGCGGGCACGATTCGCCATGACACGCGTTGTCCGGATGCTCGCACGCCTTGTCGCGCGCGACGAGTTCCAGCACGCGCAGCGGCAGCGCGGGCGTGCCGGCGCCGAGCGTCGTCGCCGCTTCGAGCGCGAGCGCGCGGCCGGGCGTTTTCGCGGTCAGGAAAAACACGTGGTCGAGCTCGCCCTCGCCGCAGGCCTTCAGCAGCGGGAACACGGTGCCGAGCGTCTTGCCGATGCCGGTCGGCGCCTGCGCCATCAGGCAGCGTTCGTCGCGCGCCGCGCGATAGACGGCCACCGCCAGCTCGCGCTGGCCGCTGCGGAACTGCGCGTGCGGAAACGCGAGCGCGCGCAGCGCCGCGTCGCGGGCGGCGCGATGGGCCGTCTCGCGTTCGGCCCAGCCGACGAAGCACGCGCACTGCTCGGCGAAGAACGTCGCGAGCGTGCCGGCATCCAGCGTTTCCGTCAGCACGGTCTCGCGCTCGGACACGATGTCGAAATACACGAGCGCGACGTCGATTTCCTTCAGATCGCGCGCATCGCACATCAGGTGCGCATAGACCTTGGCCTGCGCCCAGTGCAGCGCACGATGGTTGGCCGGCATCGCGTCGAGGCTGCCGCGATAGGTCTTGATTTCCTCGAGCCGGTTCGCCACCGGATCGTAGCCGTCCGCGCGGCCGCGCACGGTGAGCGTGCCCCACGTGCCCGTCAGCGCGATCTCGGTTTCGTAGCGCGCGCCGCGCTTCGACGTGACCGCGCCGTGGCCGGCGATGCCTTCGAGCGCGGTCGGCGCGGGCGTGAAGCGCAGGTCGAGATCGCCGCGCCGCGCGGTGAATTCGCACATGGCCCGCACCGCGACGACGTAGCTCATGCGGACAACCCCGCCGCTTCGGCGTGCGCGGCGGCCCCGACGGCCCACTCGACGTCGACGACGCGCACCGGCATGCGGTGCGCGATGCAGTAGGCGAGCCAGCGTGTCTGGTTGTCCTGCAGCCGATCGCCGGGGCCCTTCACCTCGATCAGCTCGTAGCGGCGTTCGTCGGGCCAGAAGCGGACGAGATCGGGCAGGCCTGACCGGTTGCTGCGGATATCCGCGAGCAGGCGCGTGAACCATAGCCGCAGATGCTCGGGCGGCAGGCAGGCGAGCGCTTCGTCGAGCAGCGTGTCGGTCAGCACGCCCCAGAACACGAACGGCGATTGCAGCCCGGCCTTCGTCGCGAAATGCCGGCGGATCGTGTCGCGGTACGCGCCCGAATCGAGCTGCGCGAAGCATGCATCGAAGGCCGCCGCGCGGCGCACGGCGAAATCGGGCGCGTGCAGATCGGCCGGGCCGCGCTGGAACGGGTGAAAGAACGCACCGGGCACGGCCGCGAACACGGGCTCCCAGCACAGCAGCCCGAACAGCGAATTGATCAGCGTGTTTTCGACGTAGTGGACCGGCGAAGCCGGCTGCGCGAGATGATCGCGCACGGCGAATTCGACGCTGACGGATGCGTCGGGACGCGCCAGCACGAGCGTCTCGCGCGGCACGTCGGCGGCGGCGGCCGCGCGTTCGACCCGCTGGCCGGCCCGGCGCTGCAGGCGCGGCAGCATGCGCTCGACGCGCTGACGTTCCTCGTCGCTCTCGAAACCGCCGCGCGCGTCGAGCGCCAGCGCGAGCGCGTCGTCGTCGCGTCCGCAGCGTTCGAGCACGCGGATGCGCCGGTGGCGGCTGCCGGGCCACGCGCTGCGGGTATACGCGTCGAGGGCGGTGCCCCAGTCGGCACGGCGCTCGCACGCCTGGCCGAGCGCGAACAGCAGCTTCGCGCGGCGCGTCTCGAGCCACGGCTGCGCACAGCCGACGGCGTCCAGCGCGCGGATCAGGTCGTCGAACGGCAGATCGTCGGGCCATGCATCGAGCGCGTCGCGGCACATCTGCAGCGCGAGATACGCGTCGACGTCGTCACGCTGCTGGAACGCGCGCGACGACGGCGCGATCGGCACGCTTTCGTACTGAAACACGCCGAGATCGGCGAGCACGAATTCGCTCCAGTCCTGATGCAGATTGCCGAAGAACATCAGCCGCAGCCGGTCGCACAGGGCGCCGACCGTCACGCGCAGTACGCGGTCGTCGGCCTGTGCGCACCACGCGTCGAGCGGTTGCGCGACGTCGTGCGCGGGGCGCAGCCGGTCGAGCCAGTCGGCCTTGCGTTCGCCCGCATGCGCGGCGAGCGACGGAAAGATGCGCATCAGCTCGGCCTTGGTCGACAGCGCGAACAGCTCGTCGAGCGTGAGCGGCGGCGCCGGATCGACCCAGCCGACGGCGACGAGCGGCGCGGCGGCGTCGAGCGTGCAGCCGATCTCGTCGTACACGAGCTTGCTCGCGCGGAAATCGGACCCGTTGCGCATCAGCATCCGCACGAGCAGCGCCCGCGACGCCTGCGGCAGCGTCGCGAACTGCCGGACGAACGCGTGCTCGTGCGCGTCGAACAGGTCGTCGTAACGCTCGCCGAGCCAGGCCAGCGCGCGTTCGAAATTGGTCAGGTAGTAAAACGCCGGAGGCGTCGGCGAGGCAGGCGTCACGGGGATCGATCACTGTACATTTGTACAGGTCGCAATCATATCAAATATGACGGGCGATGCCGCACCCGGCACCGCCCTCCCGCTATCCGGCTTCGGTCAGAACTGGTAATTCACCGACATGTCGAACACGCCGTTGGTCGACTGCTGCGTGATCGGGCTGCGCGCCGCGCGGCCGACGAGCTGCTCGATCGCGCCGTCCATCGTGACGAACCAGTGCTTGTTCACGAACCACACCATCGTCACGCCGAGGCCGGCCGACTTGATCCCGGCCCCCGACGAGTAGGCCGGCAGCCCCGAGCGCGCGGCCGCGCCCTGGTTCACGCCGAACCAGCTGTTCATGTAGCGAGAGTCGGCGAACGACACGGTCGGCCCCGCGAACCAGAAGAAGTGTTCGTTGCTGCCGGGCATCGGCATGTAAGCGGAGAAATCGCCGGTCCAGCCGTTCGACCCGCCAATGCTGCGCCGGACGTCCGCGCGCAGCACGAGCGGGAAATCCTTCGAGACCACGTAATCGGCGGCGAGCTTCATCACGGGTGCCGCGTTGATGTTGTCGAGGCCGTTCAGGTGGCCGAGATCGTCGGCCGAACGGCGCCCGAGGTCGTAGCCGACCGCCAGGCTCACGCGCCAGTTCGGCCCGCGCAGCACGTTCGCGCCGAGGCCCTCGCCGGTCGACAGGAAGAACAGGTCGCGATAGCGGATGTCGAAATTCGGGCCGCCCATCACGCGGTAGCGGTCGGAGCCCGCGTAGCGCGGCTGCAGCGTCATCGCGGCGCCGACGCTCACCTGCCACGTGGGAATATTCGGATCGAAGAGTTTCTGGAGCGGTACACCCGCCGTGTACTGCCATTCGCCGAGCGGCGAAGGCGTCTGGGCCGACGCGTCGCGCGCGCCGGCGGCCAGCGCCGCGCATGCCGACAGGCCGGATACGAACCGGCGTGCGCCGGGCGACAGCAACAGGCGAGCAACAGTGGTCAAGGCGGTCTCCGTCGGCTGCACGAAACGAACCTGAAGGAAAGCGCGTCGCGCTTCAGCGGCTGCAACAGTCGGCAGCCCGCTGCGCGAACGTAGTGTGCGCTGAATTAACGGACATCCTACGCGACACGCGTGCGGACGCAAAGCGCCCGTTGTGGACGGGCACTTTGCCGGGATCCGGCATGCGCCGGCGGATGATTGCGGAATCAGAAACGCTCGACGTGATAGTCGCCGGCGAGCGCGGCCGGGCTGCGCGTCGACATCATTCGCGAGAATCCGTCCGCGAGCCGGCCGAGCGCCAGCTGTTTCTGGCTCGCGTCCCAGTGCGTATAGGTGTCGTACGCGGCATCGTCGAACGAAACGGTGACGGCGACCGGGCGGCCGCTGGCGCGAAAGCCGATCTGCAGCACGCCGCCCGGCAATTCCTCGATGTGATAGTGCAGCGAACGCGATTCGAAATAGCGGCCCAGTACCTGAGCGATCGCGCGCTTGTCCGGCGATTGCACGTGAATGTCCATGACGGTCCTCCTTTCAATGTTCGCGCGGCCGGTGGTGGCACACTGCCCCCGTCCGGCGTCCGCATCGGCGGCGGGTTCGACGGCGGATCGCCTTGCGGCAGCCCGTCGGGCACGGGCGGGTCGACCGGGTCGTCGTGCCCGGGCGGCGGCGGATCCGGATCGACGTCGGGTGTCGTCGGTTCGGGGCGGTGCAGCATGGATGGCGTATTCATGTCACTCCTGCGCGACGGCGCGCGCATGTCGATGGCGAAGCGAGCCCCCGCAAGCGTCGTGCCCGCTGTCGCGCCGCGCCCCGTGGCCGTGGGATTCAGTCGTCGTAGGCGGCCATGACGAGCCACATCGTGCGCCCCTCGGCACGCAGTTGCACGGCAAGCGCGAACGGATCGGACGGTTCGCATTGCGCGACGAGCGCCTGCTGCGCGCGCTCCGGGCCGTCGTAGACGGTGTCGTTCAGCTCGCGTACTTCGTCCTTGCCGTCGAACATGCGCCGCTCCGGCCGATAGACCCGCGATTCGCGCTTCCACGTGTCGAAACGCTCGCGCACGTGGCCGAAATCGCCGCCGCATACGTTCGCGTCGTAACGTATCCTTTCTTTGGCTGCATTCATCACGATGTCCTCTCGTCCATACCGGCCCCGTGCGCGTCGTACCCGCATGCCCGGCCGGTTCTCGCGGCTTGCAAGCGCCGTGCCGCGGCCGTCGCGGGTACGGCGCTTGCGCCTTCTCATCGACAAGGAGGTTCGACCATGACCGTTCACGACCCCGGCCGCCGCGACGCCGTGTCACCGGCTGCCGGACTGCTCCGGCTCGCCACGTCGCGTCCGCCGTCCGAAGACAGGACGGAGGAGCGTATCGACGAAGGGCTCGAGGAGACGTTCCCGGCCAGCGATCCGCCCGCCGTCGGTGGTGCGACGCGTATCGACCCCGCCAAGCCGTCCGGCGAGCGCGAACGGCGCGCGCCGCACGTCCCTTCCCCGCCCCGCGATCACGGCTGACGGCGGCACCCGGCACGCGCTGCGTGACAGCGCACCCGCGCGCCGGCCCACTCAGGAGCGATCGATGAAAGTCCTTGAACGCAGATGGCATGAAGTAAGCGGCGCGGCCGGCGTCGCGGCGCTGGCCGCGATCGAAAGCGCGGTGGTCCTCGCAATCGTCACGATGACGGGCATCGGCCACTGACGTCCCGCGCCGACGGCCGCGGCTGTCGCCGTGGAAGATGTACAAGCAGGCTGGCAAATTTCTCCGTCGTCGGCTATCCGGCGCAAGCCCGTCATCAGCGTGAAGAGGCCTTGGGGCCCCACGTGTGCGCGTCGCGCGGCACGCGCGGTGCTCCCGCGTCGTCCCCGCTCACGAAGGAGACGTCCATGTATCGCGTCAACGAGATCATGTCGCGCGACGTAGTGTGCGTCGCGCCGACCGACACGATTCGCCATGCCGCCGAATTGATGCAGCGCTTCGACATCGGCGTGCTGCCCGTTTGCGACGGCGCCGAACTCGTCGCGATCGTGACCGATCGCGACCTGGCGGTGCGGGCGCTGTCGCGCGGTCATTCGCCCGACACGCCCGTGCAGGCGGTTGCGTCCAGACCCGTGCAATGGTGCGTCGAGGACGACGGCGTCGGCGATGTCCAGCAGCGGATGGCCGACGTGCAGTTGCACCGCTTGCCGGTGCTCGACCGCCATCTGAAACTGGTCGGCATGGTGTCGCTCGGCGACATCGCGACGCGCGCGGGCGGCCCGGCGCGCGACGAGCTGGCCAACACGCTCGAGGACGTATCGCTGCCGCGCCGCCGCTGACCGGCGTTCCCATCCATCATCCCGCGCGGCCTGCCGCCCCGGCGCAATGCCTGCGCAACGAACTTGCGCGCGGGCCGCGTTGCCGCTTCGATCAGGAGGTTTTCGATGACAACGGACAAACCGTCGCGCGACGCCGCGCGCATCGTCGGCACGAAGCCGCATACGGCCGTCGGCGGCCCGGGGCCCGACGTGATGGCCGCCCGCACGCTCGAAGGCGATCGCGTGCTGACGCTGGACGGCGCCGACATCGGCAAGGTCGCTCACATCATGCTCGACGTGCGCGCCGGACGGATCGCATACGCGGTCGTGTCGTCGGGCGGCCTGCTCGGGATCGGCGACAAGCTGCTCGCGGTGCCGTGGAACGCGCTGGTCCTCGATGCCGAGCGCGAATGCTTCGTGCTGCCGGTCGACACGGCGCGTGTGCGCGAGGCGCCCGGCTTCGACAAGAGCCGGTGGCCGGCGATGGCCGACCCCGAATGGGCCGAAGCGCTGCATGCGTACTACGGCCGTTCGCCGTACTGGCTGATCGAGGAAGGCGAAACGGCGCTCGATTCGCCGCCGTACGAGGCGTCGCCGGGCGGCCCCGAAGACGGCACGCGGCAGCACTGAAGCCTGCCGGCCGGCAAGCGGTTCACTGCGCGGCGGCTACCGTCTTCGCGAGTTGCCGCGCGGCGCCCAGGTGCGCGTTCAGCGTCGGCAGCGTGCGGGCCGCGAATGCGCGAAGCTGCGGGTCGCGACCGTCTTTCGCTTCGGTCTCGTAAAGCCGGACCGCCGCCTCGTGTGCGCGAGGCCCCGCCAACGCGACGTACGCCGTATCGAACGCGGACCCGTTCTTCGCGCGCAATGCCGTCACCGCCGGATCGACGAGCATTCGCGTCTGGACCGGTACGCCCTTTTGCGCGCCGATGTGCCGCAATTCGTCCGCGATACGCGCATGGTCGTCGACCATCCGGCGGGCGAAGGCCTTCACCTGCGCGTTCGACGAGCGATCGAGCGCGAGCTGGCCGGCCTGCCGTTCCACCTTGCCGATCATGCCTGCCTTGTCGACGAACTCGGCGTCGATGCCGATCGGCCGCTGGGTCATGCCGGCCTCGTCGGCGGTCGGACCGGGGCGCACGACGCCCGGCGCGACCTGCGCGGACGAAGCAGGCGGCGCCTGCGCACGCGCGAGCGCGAACGTCAGCGCGCCCACGGCGGCAGTCAGGACGATTGCCGCCGAGCGGCGCCCGCGTTGCTTCATCCGGTTCGGTTTCGTCATCCGGCCTCCGTATCGGGCAACGGGGCGGACCGTCACGCGGGACGATGGGCCGACGTGAAGAAATCGGTCCACTCGCCGTTGTGCCACGCGCCCTCGGTGCGCTCCACCGATAGCGCGCCGGCGGCGAGCATCGTCCGCTCCGCGAACGCGATCGTGCGCCGCGTCACGTGCGCGGCCAGCACGACGCCGTTTTCGCATTGCTTCAGCGCGCCATGCCCCTCCGGCGCATCGCCGCGCATCCGGCCGAGCGCGCCGCACAACGCGCCGACGTACCCGCCGACGAGCGGCACGCCGATCCACGCGAGCGGGGAATGAAGGCCGCCCAGATAGAGCAGCGCGGCCCCGGCGAGCCCGACGATCGCGCCGATGGCCACGCCTTCCAGCGCGCCGATGCCGCCCGGCCGCGCGGCGGAGTCCGCATAGACGTCGCCGCCGAGCCAGAACAGCGCGTGCTGTCCGGGCGGATTGAGAAAGAAGACCTTCACGTCGTCCCGATGCATGGCGTGGCCGCGCAACTGCTCCGCGCAGCGTTCCGCTTGCTCGAGCCGTGAGAAACGGCCCGCGATGATGGTGTCCATGTCGAACCTCCTGCCCGGTGACGCGCAGGACCGCGGGCGCGCGACGCCCGATCGGCCCGGCGCTGGCCCGCGCATCACGTTACTTCCGGCGGATCTGCAGCTTGTCGCGCACGCCGCTCACGCCGCTGACGTCGTGCGCGACGCGGATCGCGGTCGCGCGTTGTCGCTCGTCGGGCACGTTGCCCGTCAGTTCGACCACGCGGTCGCGAACCTGCACGTCGATGTCGCCGGAGGCCAGGCCGCGTTCGGCGACGAGCGCGGCCCTGACGCGGGACGCGAGCGTCGCATCGCGGATCTGCCCGCCGACGGCCGACGCCTGGCTCGCAAGCTTCGCACGGGTGCCCTCCTCGGCCGATGCGTAGCGGGGTGTCGCGATCCATGCACACGACAGCATCAGTATGCTCGCGATCGGCACGACCGGCGTCCTGCGTCCGGTGCGTGCCGGCGCGTTGCCCGTGCCGTCGCGCCGCGTGCTTTTCGTTGGGTCCATCGCGTCTCCTTTCTCGTATGCGGCCGGACGGCCACGCGACCGCGCCGCGTATGCGTCGGGGTATGCGCCGCTACCGCTCGCGCGGCTTGCCGTCGCCCACGTCGTCCGGCACGACGTCGACGATCACGCTCGCGAGCGTCGGCATGTCGACCGGCTTGCACAGATACGCATCGAACCCGGCGGCCATCACCCGGCGCCGGTCGGCCTTGCCTGCATGCGCGGTCACCGCGACGACCGGCAGATGTCCGCCGCCGTTCGGCAAATGCCGGATCCGGTCCAGCAGCCAGTAACCGTCGCCGTCCGGCATCGCGAGATCCGACAGCACGACGCTCGGCTGCTGCCGCTCCACCGCGTCGAGCGCGTCGTGCCCCGACCGGGCGGTCGATACCTGCGCGCCCATGGTTTCGAGCGCTGCCGCGAGACTGGTCCGCGACGTCGCGTCGTCATCGACCACCAGTACGCGCTGGCCGTCGAGCGCGACCGTATCGGCCTTGTCCTTCGCCCGCGACGGCTGCTCGACCGGATCGTCGGTGTCCCAGCCCGCGGGCAGCGTCACCGTGACGGTCGTTCCGCGCCCGGCGCCCGCGCTCGTCGCGACGACCTCGCCGCCGTGCAGTTGCACAATGTTGCGCACGATCGACAGGCCGAGCCCGAGGCCGCGCCTGGGGGACGTGAACGCACCCTCCGGCCGGCTGAACGTATCGAACAGGTGCGGCAGGTATTCCGGCGCAATCCCTTGCCCGGTGTCGGAGACCGACAGCCGCACGCGCTCGCCCGCGCGGGTCAGCGACACGTCGATCCGCCCGCCCGGCGGCGTGAACTTGATCGCATTCGACAGCAGGTTCGACAGGACCTGGCGCAGGCGCTCGCCGTCCGCCGGGATCACGCAGGCCGGCATCGCATACGACGTCGACAGCACGAGCCCGTTCGCCTGCGCCGTCGCGTCGAGCTCGCGCGCGGCGTCGCGCACGATCCGCACGAGATCGACCGGCACGCGTTCGAGGCGCAGCCGGCCGGTCGCGAGGGACGATGCGTCGAGCAGATCGGCGACCATGTGCGACAGCGACCGCGCGCTGCGATCGATCGCGTCGACCGCCTGCTGCGCGAAGCCCTGGCCGTCGGCGTTGCGCAGGACCTCGACCCAGCCGTAGATCACGTTCAGCGGCGTGCGCAGTTCGTGCGACACCGTCGCCAGCAGCTCGTCCTTCAGCCGGTTCGACGTGTCGGCCTGCATGCGCGCGTCGCGTGCGCCGCGCAGCGAGCGAAGGTTGTGGCGTTCGTTGCGGCGGCGTTCGCCCGCTTCGCGCAGCGTCAGCGACAGGCCCGCGCTGCGGCCCTGCGCGTCGACGATCGGCGAGGCGACGAAGGTGGCGCGAAAACGGCCGCCGTCGCGACGCACGCACAGTACGTCGAGCGGCCCGACCGGCTCGCGCAGGTCCGCGAACGACGCGGGCACCGCATGCCGGCGCAGCCAGCGCGGCGCGATCATCGTGACGAGGTCGCGTCCGTTCGCCTGGGCCGTATCGATGCCGAAGATTCTTGCCGCGGCCGGGTTCCAGCTGGTGATCCTGCGCTCCACGTCGGTCCCGACGATCGCATCGGGCGACGCATCGACCACGCGGCGCAGCAGCTCGGTGTCGGACCCGTCGGCGACGGACGACGGCTCGCGGTGCGGCGGGTACGGACCGCCGTCGTCGTCATCGATCTCGCGCAAACGATCGTTCGCCAGCAGCGGCTTCACCGTCGTCACCAGCACGCATTCGACGAAACCGATCGCGACGAACGCGCCGGCTTGCGCGAGCAGCGTCGCCAGCGGCGCGTCGCGCCACCACAATGCGGCGATCACGCCGACGCTCGCGGCGGTCGCGACAAGGCCGCCGGCGAGCGACGTCAGCCATGCGGCGGCGGCCACGCCGGCGTAAAAAGGCAGCGGCGCAAACGGCGCGTGCTTGCCGACAGCCTGAATCGCCCACGCCTGCAGCGCGGACGCCACCCCGACGGCCAGCACGATCCATGCACCCTGCCGGAGCAGCTCACGGGTCATAGTCCTCATTGCATCCTTGCATCGCGCCGGCTCCCGTGGGGTGCGGGGGGATGCCGCGTTTCGACCATCCGGCATCCCGTCGAGCGCGCCGGGCGAGCAGGAACGCGCCAGCAAACGACGTACCCGACGCCGGCCGGGGGGCGCGTGCGCGGCAACGCATGGCCGCGCCCTATGCCTGCATCGGCGACGGGCCGGACAGATGCGGGGGGCGGCATCGCCGCGCGCACCGCCGCACCGTATCGACGACCGCTTTTTTTCATCGGATGTCTGTAAAAAAGTGCGGGTCGCAACCCGAACGCGGCGTCGCGTCGACGGCGCGCGAACGGCCCGATGGCCTGTTTCTGTCGGTCATGTCGCGCACATTGGAATTTTCTATTCCGCGGCACCTTCGCCGTCGTTTCGCTGTCGATGATAAATATTGCAATCAACGGAACCTGCGATGCCGTTTTTCAAAACGGCCGCCAATGCCTATGGGTGAATCCGCAAACCGGACGAAGCAGCGCGCGGACAGTCGCCGGCTGTCCGGCCGGTCCGCCGCGATGCGCACGCTGCTCGGCCGTATCGAGAAAATCGCGCCGACCCGCGCGAGCGTGATGATTGCCGGCGAAAGCGGGGTCGGCAAGGATATCGTCGCGCGGCGGCTGCACGATCTCAGCGCGCGGCGCGACGGCCCGTTCGTGCCCGTGAACTGCGGCGCGATTCCGCCCGAGCTTGCCGAGGCGCAATTGTTCGGGCACGAGAAAGGCAGCTTTACCGGCGCGACCACGCAGCGCGAAGGGTTCTTCGAAGCCGCGCGCGGCGGCACGCTGCTGCTCGATGAAATCGCGGAAATGCCCGCGGCGCTGCAGGTGAAGCTGCTGCGGGCGATCGAGTCGAATACGATCGTGCGCGTGGGCGGCACCGAACCGATTCCGCTCGACGTGCGGTTCGTGTCGGCCACGCGCCACAATCCGGCCGACGCCGTGCGCGACGGCCGGCTGCGCGAGGACCTGTTCTACCGGCTCGCCGCATTCGCGATCTACGTGCCGCCGCTGCGTCAGCGCGACGGCGACGTCGAGACGATCGCGCAGGAATTCGTCGACACGCTGAACGAGCGGCATCGCTCGCACAAGCGACTGACTGATGCCGCGATCGCCGCGTTGCGCGCGTATTCGTGGCCGGGCAACGTGCGCGAACTGCGCAACACGATCGAGCGCGCGTACCTCTTGTCCGACGAAGGCATCGAGATCGCGTTGCCGAAGCAGCCGATGCCTGCAGTCGACAGCACGTCGGAAGGCGCGATGGCGCTGCCGCTCGGCGCGACGCTCCATCATGCGCAGCAGCGCTTCATCGTGGCGACGCTGCGTCACTTCGACGGTAACAAGCCGCGTGCGGCCAAGGCCCTCGGCATCAGCCTGAAGACGCTCTACAACCGGCTCGCGCTGATGCGCGACCAGGGCGGCTCGTGAGCATCGCGGCCCGCATGCCGCGGGCCGCCGGCCGCGTCAAGCGACCTTGAACTGCCCGACCGTCGTGGCCAGCGCGTTGGCCTGCGATTGCAGCGCGGTGGCCGCCGCGGTCGACTGTTCGACGAGCGCCGCGTTCTGCTGCACCATTTCGTCGAGCTGGCTGACGGCGCGGTTCACTTCCTGGATGCCGCGCGTCTGCTCGTTCGCCGCGTGCGTGATCTCGGAGATGATGGTCGTCACGTTCGACACGTTCGACACGATCTCGCGCATCGTGTCGCCGGCCTGGCGCACCTGCCCCGATCCGGCCGACACGCTCGCGACCGTCGATTCGACCAGCACCTTCACTTCGCGCGCGGCCTGCGCGCTGCGTTGCGCGAGGCTGCGCACTTCCTGTGCGACGACCGCGAAGCCGCGGCCCTGTTCGCCCGCGCGGGCCGCTTCGACGGCCGCGTTCAGCGCGAGGATGTTGGTCTGGAACGCGATCCCGTCGATCACGCCGATGATGTCGCCGATCCGACCCGACGCTTCCTCGATCTTCCCCATCGTCGCGACGACGTCCGACACGACCACGCCGCCGTGCGACGCGATCCGCGACGCGGCCGCCGCACGTTCGTCGGCCTGGCTCGCGGCTGCCGCCGACTGGCCGACGGTCGCGGTGATCTCTTCCATCGACGCCGCGGTTTCCTCGAGGCTCGCCGCCGCCGATTCGGTACGCGACGACAGGTCCTGGTTGCCCGCCGCGATCTCGTTCGCGGCCGTGCGCACCGATTCGCTCGCATCGCGGATCTGGCGCATCACGTCGTTCAGCTTGTCGACGAAACTGTTGAACGAGCGCGCGATGTCGGCGACTTCGTCGCGGCCGTCGGCCGGCAGGCGCTGCGTGAGGTCGCCGGCGCCCGAGCCGATCGCAGCCATCGCCTGACGCACCTGCGACAGGCGGCGGAACGCAGTCGCGGTGATCGCGCCGATGATCAGCGACGCCACGCCGACGATCACGATCAGCGTCATCAGCGACGCGGTCAGCAGCGAACGCATCCCGGCCGTCGCTTCGGCCTTGTCGAGCAGCACCAGCGCGTACCAGTCGGTGCCCGGCACCGGTTTCGCGCGCACCAGCTTCGCGTCGCCGCCGACGCCGACCTCGACCGGCGCGCTCGCCGCCGCGATCGATGCAACCCCCAGCGCGCCGAGTTCGGGCGATACGTCGGCGACCGGCTTCAGCGTGAGCTTCGCGTCCGGGTGCGCGACGACGTGGCCGCTGCTGTCGATCAGCATCCCGAAGCTGGCCGGCGTCGGACGGATCGACTTGACGTTGGCGATCACGCTGTCCATCGACACGTCCGCGGCGACGACGCCTTTCAGCGCGCCGTCGCGCAGGATCGGCACCGCGAACGTGACGACGAGGTTGCCCGTGCCGGCATCGACGTACGGCGGCGTGACGACCGGCTTGCCGGCCTGCGCGGCCTGCTTGTACCACGGCCGGCCGGTCGGGTCGTAGTCGGGCGGGATGCCGGTCGGGTCGGAGAAGTGGAACGTCTTGTCGGCGTAGCCGGCATAGACGTTCGTGAAGCCGCCGGCCGCGGCCATCTGCTTGAACACCGGCAGCGGATCGGGCGTTAGCGCGGCATCCTGCAGCGACGCGATCATCCGGCTGCGGGTGGCGACCCAGTCGGCGATTCCGACCACGTGGCCGCTGGCGACCGAGGTCAGGTTGCGGTCGATCGCGTCGTCGTTGTACGAGCGCGCGATGAAATAGTTGATCAGCGTCGTGGCGACGAGCGCGAATACGACGATGGCGACGCACGCGGCGAGGATGCGGGCGCGAATGGACGAGAACATGGCAACGACTCGGTAAGGGAGCGGGAACGCCCGGTGGACGAATTCACCGGGTAAACGGCAAATCGCGCCGCTTACTTGAGGTCGTTGTGACAATTCGTTGAAACGTATGACGAAACGCGCCGGCGACCGTCGGCGGATCGTCAGGATGGCCGGGTTCGACCGGCGTGCGTCGCGCCGGTCCCGGCGCCCCGGCCGCTACCTGCTACAGCCGATGCCTCGGACGCGGATCGGCGTCCGCGGGCGTGTCATCGGCCCGGGTGTCGCGATCGAAATCGTCCTTCTGGCGCATCCGTTCGCGCAGGTGCCGGATCGCGAATACGTGGATGTAGTCGTGCACGCGCGCATCGGACGACAGCGCGCGCACTTCGTCGTCGAGCATCGCACGCAGCTGATCCGCGCCGATCGCGCGCCGTTCGGCGGCTTCCTTGAGTGAATCGAGCAAATTGTCCTTGGACATCGACAGACTCCTGACGGTCGAGGAACGAAAAAGATGACGGTACCGGAAGCTTAAAGACTGGATAGACGCGCGGCGTACGATGCGCCGGCGCGTGTTTGCGCACGATCAACGGCACGTTGCGTGCCGCCGTGTGGATCCGTTTCCGAATCATCCGCGCAGTGTTCGCGGTGCACGTGGCCCGCGAACGTCACTGAAACCCTGCCACGCCCCCCGAGGCGCGGCACTGGCGACGGGCAGCGGTGGAACGCCGCACGACGCCGATGCAGTGGGGAAACTTAGACCGTCCGAAATCATGCGTCAAGCGCGCTGCCATTCGTCGGACGAACGCGTCGGATCGGCCGATCCGACGCCGCGCGTGTCAGCGGATTCCGATACGCGTCGCGCAATTTCCTGACAGCGACTTCAGCGCGCGCCGCTTGGCAGTGCGCCCTCGCCACACGATACTGATCACATGAACCAGGCGTTCATACCGGACATCGCTCAGCCGGCCGTCGAGCCGGCGCGCGGGGTTCGGCGCAGGAGACCAACCATGGCACATCGCAACTCACCGGGCCGGGACGGCCAGCGGCGCGCGTCGGGCAACGCGCGCGCCCTGCTTTCCGCCCGCACCGCGTCGGCCGGCATCCGGCCGGCCGACGACCTCGACACCTTGCTCGCGCTCGCACGCGAGGCCGGATTACTCGTCACGCTCGACGGGCAGATCGGCCGCGAAAAGTATCAGAGCGTCGTGGGGTCGGTCCTCGCTTTGCAGCGGTTCGCCGCGGCACTCCACGCGCGCCACGCGGCCGACGCACCGGCCGGCTCGGAGCCGCGTCGCAAGGCCCGCCCCGGCTGGCCGCATGCGAATCGTTTGCGCAACCGCACGTGCAGCGCATGCGCACCGCTCCATGTCGTGCGTCCGCATGCGCGGGTACGACGCGGCACAGGCCGCCGGCACGACCTGCGATCGATTCTTCGTACCCTCTGACCGGCGCACGGAAACGACGCACGGCACGGGGCCGCGCAATGGTTGCGTGCACGATGGCGCGCGGCTCGACGCGGCCGCCTTCGACATCATTCCTGCGAGGAGGTGAATTCGACGGGGCCACGCGGAAAGCGGACGGGGTGACTTGCACCCCGCCCGTCCTCCAAGGCAACCGTCGGTTGCCTACCCTCGTGCCAGAGAGTTCCGGGTCGGATGACGCGCCGGACAAACACGCGGCGCCGCTCCTGAAAACGATGTGACGGCGGCGAGTGCTGCAGCGTTCGCTTCCTGCATGCAGGCGCGGTCGGGAATCGCACGTGCACGACGGGCCAGCCGCATCGCCGGACGTTTCGTCACTGTCTCACGCGATGTGCGCTGCGTTTCTGATGCAGGTCAATCCAAACCCGCTTCGAGCGCGACGGCGCCGAATTCATTCCGCGCTACGCACCAGCAGCACGGGCACCTGTGCGAGATGCGCGACGCGCCGCGCGACGCTGCCGATCAGCCAGGCGGCGATGCCGCGACGGCCATGCGTGCCGACCACCAGCAGCTCCGCCCGCCAGTGCACGGCATCGCGCATCAGCGCATGGGCCACGTCGTCGCTGGTCGGACGCGTTTCGACGATGCCGCGCTTGGTCGGATTGCCCGTCGCATGGAGCAGCGGGCCGACCTTCGCGAGCGCATCCTCGCCTTCCGCGCGGTACGCATCCTCGAGCGCGCGCACCGGCACGACGTCGGTCAGACGAACCGCGCGATCGATCACGTATGCCGCATACAGCAACGTTGTCGGCGCCGCGAGGCCGAGCCCGACGCTTACCGCGTGCAGCGACGGCTCGCTGCCGTCGACCGCGAACATCAGCCGCTGCAGCGCGCCGTCCGACGGCCGTGCATACGTGCCGGGCACGATCAGCAGCGCACAGCGCGCGCGTTTCGTCAGCGTGTCCGACATCGCGCCTTCGATGAGCCGCAACAGCCCGTGGTGCGGATTCGCGCCGATCGCCAGCACGTCCGCGCGCCACGTCGACGTATCGTTCACCAGTGCGTCCGCCACCGAGCCGCCCGTGACCGACGTATCGACGACCGTTCGCTCGACGTCGACGCCGCTGTCGGCGAACAGCGCCGCGATCCGCTCGCAGGTGGCGTGCGCTTCGCGCATCATGTCCTCGCGCGCCGACGTCAGCAGCGCGTCGATGCGCGGAATGTCGGGCAACACGAGGCGCGGATTGTCGATCGCGCACATGATGCGCAATCGCATGCCGGGACGCAGCAGCGTGCGCACGTAACGTGCGGCGGTCAGCGATTCGGGCGTCGGATCGACGGCCAGCGCGATCCGCGCGAGCGTCGGGATGGACTGGGCAGGCTGCATGGCGAAGGTCTCCGTGCGTGCACGTCGTCGCCGAACGACGACGGGGGCTTCGCGCGGCAGCGGCGTTGCCGCGTCGAACCGCTGCCGTGGCTGCAGGATCGGCGGGCCGTCACGCGAAGCGCGGACAAGCAATGCGTTCGTTCAGCATAGGCCGTCCGGCCCGCGCGTGCATGATCGCGATCAACGATCGCGCGGCCCCTGCCTGCGCCGCTTACGACTTCGTCGGCATCGACGCGGCCGGACGGTTTGCGTAGAACAGCGCGTACGCGATGCCGAGCAGCACGATCCACACCGGTCCGATCACGAGCGCGACGCGCGTATCGGGCGTGAACGCCATCAACACGACGACCAGCACGAGAAAGCCGAGCGCGACGAACGAACCGAGCGGATAGAACGGCACGCGGATCGGCAGGCGCGCGATCTTGTCGGCCGACAGCGTGCGGCGAAAGCGCATCTGCGCGATCAGGATCACGCACCACGTCCAGATCGCGCCGAACGTCGATACCGACGTGAGCCACGTGAACACGTGCTGCGGTGCGAGATAGTTGAGCAACACGCCGATCAGCAGCAGCGCGACCGACACGGCCACGCCGTACACGGGCACCCCGCTGCGGTTCACGCGACCGAGCGCGGCCGGCGCCTGACCCTGCTGCGCGAGGTTGTAGAGCATCCGCGCGGTGCTGAACAGGCCGCTGTTGCACGACGACAGCGCCGCGGTCAGCACGACGAAGTTGATGATGCCGGCGGCGGCCGGAATGCCGAGCCGCGAGAACGTCATCACGAACGGGCTACCCTGCGTGCCGATCTGGTCCCACGGATAGAGCGACATGATCACGAACAGTGCACCGATGTAGAAGATCAGCACGCGCCAGAACACCGAATTCACGGCCTTCGTCAGCGACTTTTCCGGGTTGCGCGCTTCGCCGGCCGTGAGGCCGAGCATCTCGACGCCGAGATACGCGAACATCACGATCGGCAGCGCGGCGATCACGCCGTCGATCCCGTTCGGCATGAAGCCGCCGTGCGACCACAGGTTCGAGATGCCGGTCGCGATGCCGCCGTTGCCGATGCCGAACGCGATCATCAGGCCGCCGCCGACGATCATCAGCACGATCGTGACGATCTTGATCAGCGCGAACCAGAATTCGAATTCGCCATACAGCTTGACCGCGATGAAGTTCACCGAGCCCATTGCCAGGAGCGCCGCGAGCGCCCAGATCCAGTTCGGCACGCCGGGGAACCACATGTGCATGTAGACGCCGACCGCCGTGATTTCCGCCATGCAGGTAACGATCCAGACGAACCAGTAGGTCCAGCCGGTCAGGTAACCCGCGAGCGGGCCGAGGTAGTCGCGCGCATAGCGGCTGAAGGCGCCGGCGACCGGGTTGGTGATCGCCATCTCGCCGAGCGCGCGCATGATCAGGAAGATCGCGAGGCCGCCCAGCAGGTAGGTCAGCAGGATGGCCGGGCCGGCCGTGCGGATCGCGGTGGCCGAGCCGAGGAACAGGCCGACGCCGATCGTCGCGCCGAGCGCCATCAGGTTGATGTGCCGTTCTTCCAGCCCGCGGTGCAGTTGGTCTTCTGGTTGTTTCAAATTCGTCTCCTGGCGGCCGCGAGCGAACCGCCGTCATTGTGTCGATGACAATGCGCGACCGCTCATGCCGATTTCGGCAGCCGAAAACGAAATAATCCCCGTTGTCGATTTCCGAATGAGAAACGACACGGATGCCGCGTCAATTCGGTTGGAATTGCCGCGGATTATCCGTATTTCCCGGAACAATCCGGATATACGGACAGGGCCTTTCACGGAATACACCCGGCCGACCCGCGCGACGCGGCTGTGCGCGTGACGGGCGGCAACGGGATTCATCGCTTTCGGCGCGAACGAACGCGCGTCGAAGGTGCGCAATCGAGCGCACGCAATATGCAGGCGGGATTATAGGGAGGATCGGCGGTTTCATGCCAGGCGATTTTGGGGAAAATCGCGGTGGGTGAAAGCAGTGATTGAATTCGAATGCGCGAGGCGGACGCGCATTCTTGAGTTCAGACCTCGATATACGAGACCGACGGCGACGCCAACGGCTTCGGCGGCGTCGGAGATGCGCATCGACTGAGGTCGTCGCTGAGGGCTTTGCTATCACCGGCATACACGAAATCGTCGCCGATCTGTTCGCGAATGCAGGCCAGTTTCACCGCCCCCTTGAGATTCATGTCGCCACTGGTAGCGATGACGCGATCGAAAAGGCCGAGATGCCGCTCACACGCTCAGCGATACCGGCAACGCTGGCTGCATCACTTCGACAACGTCGCCCGCACCGTATACTCGCCGTCGAGCCCACCCTGCTCCGGCCGCACGAAATACCGCGACGAATCCAGATCAGCCGGCAGCGGCTCGACCGGATAACCGTGCTTTTCCCACGCATCGAGGCCGCCCTTCAGCGCCCGGATGTTGTGGATCATCTTCTTGCGCTGCATCTTCGCGATCAGCCGCTTCGCGGTCGCCTCGTTCGGGCACACGCAATAGACGACGATCGGCCGTTTCAGCACTTCCGGATCGAGCAAGTCCGGCGAATCGAGATCGACCGGCACCGCGCCGGCAATCCGGTACGGCTCGCGTTCGCGAATCGCCTTCGGACGTGCATCGAAGATCAGCGGCGGTTCGTCGGACGTCATCATCTCCACGAGCTGCGGTGGCGAGATGCGCACCTGCGCGAGGTAGCGGCGGAACTGCACGCGACGCACCCAGCGGTACAACAGGAACGTGATGAAGATCGCGAGAAACGCGTCGAGAATCGTGCCGCCGCTCGCGCGCACCCACAGCACGAACTGGACGATCTGGTCGTGAATGGCCGCGCCGCCGATCAGCCAGAACGCCGCCCACAGCGACGCGCCCGCCAGATCCCAGAACAGGAATACGCCGATGCCGATCGCGGTCGTGCCGAGCAGCGGCGCCGACACGAGGCCGAGGCCCGGCAGGAATTTCGACAACACGAGCAGCGGCGCGCCGTACCTTTCGAACACGTTACGCGCGAAACGCAGCGTCGTGTCGAGCGACAGCGAGAAGCGTACGAGGCCGTTCAGCAGGCGCCGGCCGCGCGTGCGGCCCATGAAGAACCAAAGGGAATCGGCCAGCATCGTCGCGCCGATCGCCGCCGCGAACATGCTGACCCAGGACGCCTGCCCCATCGCCGCCATCGTGCCGCCGAGAATCAGCATCGGCACGGCCGGCACCGGCACGCCGAGCTGCGTGATCAACACGCTCGCGAACACGGCCCACGGGCCGAGCGACGATGGAATAGCGATGGGAAAGTGCCACACGGCGGCGCTCCTGGAAGACATGCGGGCCGCGCGACAGGGCCGTCGGTACGGCGGCGCAACGGCCGCCGCGGCACGTCCGCGATCGACCGATGCATCATGCGCATTCTAAACGGGTTTGTCCTCGCTCGCGCGGAACACCGGCCGGCGGCGCGGGCTTTGCGCGCGGCGTGACGCGACCGTGACGGTCACACGTCGGAGCGCGGCGCGAGTTGTGCGACATGTTCCGCGTAGTCGGGAAACTCGGCCGCCAGCGCGGCCGCATCCGCCAGCTCGAATTCCGCGAACTCGAATCCGGGCGCAACCGTGCAGCCGACGAGCGCGACGTGCTGCGGCGACGCGCAGCGCGCGCCGAACCAGCTTCCGGCCGGCACGACCGTCTGGAACACGGTGCCCGGATGGGTGAGCGGGTTGCCGAGCCGGTGGATCGTCAGCCCGTCGCGCGCGTCGAGCACCCACACTTCGATCGGATCGCCCGCGTAGAAATGCCAGACTTCGTCGGAGCGGATGCGATGCCACGACGAATACGCGCCGTCGCACAGCAGGTAGTAGATCGCGGTCGACGCGGCACGCGGCGCGCCGTCGGCCGGGCGCACGACCGACTCGGTCGCGCGGTAGGTTTCACGGAAATAGCCGCCTTCGGGATGCGGCTGGAGGTCGAACTGGCGAATCAGGTCGGTCGCGGAAATCGGCATGGCAGATGACGTCGGTAAGGGAGAAAACCGGCATCCGGCCGACCGTCCGATCGCGATTCGATTCATGCGCCCGGGTGCCGCCGGATGCTCCTGCGTCGATCGTCGCGGCCATGCGCGCGGCGATCGAGCGGACACCGGCCGATGCTGCCAGAACTGCATGCCGTGATGCAACTGCGGACGGGCAATCGCGCATCGGCGATTCGCATCGGCGGCGCTCGCCGCGTCGTGTCGGGCGACGTAACGGCGCAGTACGCCCGCTCACGCAAGACGTCCGGAATGCCGCGCGGCAGCCCGCCAACTGCGCGGGCCGGCGCCACATCGGGCCGCCGTGCCGCGCCGGTTATGCGGCCGCCGACGTGCCCGCCTCGTCGTGCCGAACCAACAGCACCGGCCGATCGGCCGCACGCAGCAGCGATTCCGCCACGCTGCCGAGCAACAGCCTGCGCAGGCCGTGCCGCCCGCTCGTACCCATCACGATCAGGTCGGCGTCGGCTTCGGCCGCGGTACGCATCAGCACCGTCGCGATGTCCTCGCCGTACGCGTCGAGCGCGCGCACCGTGCCTCGCACATGCTGCTGTGCGAGCATCGCTTTCGCTGCGTCGAGTACCGGCGTGGCCGCATCGGTCGCGGCGACATCGCCGTCGCGCTCGGCGGCGAAGCCGGCGTCGACGTCGACGAGCTGCGGCCGATGTTCGACGACGTACGCACACGTCACTTCGCCGCCGGACGCCGTCGCGATCCGGATCGCCTCGTTCAGCGCGAGACGTGCGCTCGGGCTGCCGTCGAGCCCGACGAAAATCCGCTTGTACATGGTCCGTCCCTCCGACCGGGCGGGCGTCGCGCGTTGCGCAACGACGGCCCGTTATCGCAAGCCGGCCCGGCGCCGGCTTGCCTGTCGAACAGTCTGCCCCACGTGCTGGCGCGCGCGTTGACGCGCGTCAACCGCGGCCGGCGCGCCGCTGGTTCACGCCTTTGCCGCAATTTCAACCGACCCCATTACAAAAAACGTGTAAAACGCGCACAATTTCATCTTGAAAATAATCGTTGCATGCAGCCGGTGCGAGTTTCCCCCGGTTTTGCCGCGCTGCCCGAGTGCCCCGGGTAGTCCGAACAACAGAATGGCCATCGAATGACCGCCAGTGGAACCCCGACGCGGGACGCCCGAGGGCCCACGCGCCTTCAGATCATGTTACGCCAGCCACTCGCGGCCGGCGTCGTCACGCTGTGCGCGGGCGCGGTGCTGTCGCTCGGTGTCGCGCTGCTAGTACGCGAGCAGTGGCAAGGCGCCGTTCGCACGCGTTTCGAACGCCGCACGACGCACGTGACCGCGATGCTGCGGCATGAACTGCAGGCCGGCGCCGCCGTGCTCGAAGGCGCGCGCGGCGCGTTCGGCCTCGTGCCGGACATGACGCCCGGCCAATGGCGCCGGTATGCGGAGACGCTCGATCTCGACAGCGGCCGCTCGCCGGTCCGGCAGCTCGGCTATGCGCCGCTGACGCCCGCGGCGCGCGGCGCGCTGGCCGGCACGAAGCCGCTGCCGGCCGATGCGCTCGCGGCAGCGACGCTCAGCGCCCCCGCGTCGAACGCGCCGGTCGTGCGCTTCGGCGCGTTCGACGCGGCGCCGCTCACGCGTGCGCTGCGGACCGGCGATATCGCGCTCGGCGTCCACCCCGCCGACGACGACACCTCCCGCGACGCGCGCACCCTGACGCTGTTCCTGCCCGTGACGACCTCGCCGCTGGCCGCCGTCACGCCGTCCGGCACGCGCGAAGCCGGCGCCGACGGAATGCTGTTCGCGGCGCTGAGCCCGCGGCGCCTGGTCGAGCGTGCGCTCGACGCGGAACGCGGGATCGATCTGCGGATGACCGCCGGCGGCGATTCGCGCGCGATCGTCAGCGTCGAGACGACGACCGACGAAGCGTCGGCGTCGCCCGACCTGATGCGGCGCACCGACGTGCTGAATTTCGGCGGCACCCCGCTGACGCTCGCCTATTCCGCGGACGGCCGGCCGAGCGCGACCGGCGCGCAGCGGGCGGCCGGCACCGTGCTCGCCGCCGGGCTGATCGCGTCGTTCGGGTTCGCGGCGCTCGTCCATGCGCTGCTGCGCGGGCGCGCCGACGCCGGCGCGAGCAGCCGCGGTATCCTCAACGAGGCGCGGATGATGGGCATCATCCGTTCGTCGATGGAAGCGATCATCACGATCGACGAAACGCAGACGGTCGTGATCTTCAATCCGATGGCCGAACAGGTGTTCGGCGTGTCCGCGATGGAGGCGATCGGCGCGCCGCTGTCGCGCTTCATTCCCGAGCGGTTCCGCGCCGCCCATGCGAAGCACGTCGACCAGTTCGGCGTGACGGGCGTGTCGGAGCGACAGATGGGCCGCCAGCGCGTGCTGTTCGGGCTGCGGGCCAACGGCGAGGAATTCCCGATCGAAGCATCGATCTCGCAGATCCGCGACGCGTCGGGCAAGCTTTATACGGTGATGCTGCGCGACATCACCGAGCGGCAGCGGGCCGAGAACGCACTGAAGCAATCGCGCGAGGAATTGCGCGAATTGTCCGCGAACCTGCAGAACGTGCGCGAAGAGGAAAAAACCCGCATCGCGCGCGAGCTGCACGACGATCTCGGGCAGCAGCTCACCGCGTTGAAGATGGACCTGTCGGTCGTCGAGCAGCAATTGCGCATACCCGGCCGCGCGCAGCCCGACGAAGGCGTGCAGATGCATCTGCAAGGCATGCGGCGGCTGATCGACGCGACGGTCGCGTCGGTGCGGCGCATCGCGGCCGACCTGCGGCCGGTGATGCTCGACGATCTCGGCCTCGTGCCCGCGATCGAATGGCTCGCGAACGATTTCACGAACCGCTACGGGATCGATGTCGAGCGTCACATCGAAACGGGCGGCCTCACGTTCACCAGTACGGGCGCGACCACGCTGTTCCGCATCGTCCAGGAAGCGCTGACGAACGTCGCGCGTCATGCGGATGCGACGCGCGTGACGTTGCGGCTCGACATCGAGGAAGGCTTTTGCGTGCTGCGCGTCGCCGACAACGGCCGCGGCGCGGCGCCCGGCGGTCCGGCCCACGAGGACAAGTCGTTCGGCCTGATCGGCATTCGCGAACGCGCACACATGCTGGGCGGCACCGTGACGATCGACACCGCGCTCGCGCGCGGCTTCTCGATTACCGTCGCGTTTCCGCTCGGCACCGTTCAACAGGACACGCTCATCACATGATCAAGGTGCTCATCGCCGACGACCATACGCTCGTACGCGACGGTCTGCGGCACATCCTCCAGAACGCCACCGGTTTCGAGGTGGCCGGCGAAGCCTGCGACGGCCCGTCGACGATCGCGCTGGTGCGTGCGACGCCCGCGCAGGTGCTCGTGCTCGACCTGTCGATGCCGGGCCGCAACGGCGTCGAGCTGATCAAGCAGATCAAGGACGAAAAGCCCGCGCTGCGCGTGCTGGTGCTGACGATGCACGCGGAGCAGCAATACGCGGTGCGCGCGTTCCGCGCGGGCGCGTCCGGCTATCTGACGAAGGAAAGCGCGAGTGCGGAGCTGGTCGGCGCGGTCGCGAAAGTGGCGTCGGGCGGCGTCTACGTGAGCCTCGCGATGGCCGAGCAGTTCGCGCAAAGCCTGAACGAGCCGGCCGAAACGCTGCCGCACCAGCGGCTGTCCGACCGCGAATTCGACGTGTTCCGGCGGATCGCCGCCGGCCAGACGCTGACCGAGATCGCGAATGCGCTGTGCGTGAGCGCGAAGACGGTCAGCACCTACAAGACCCGGATTCTCGAAAAGATGCAGATGCCGCACGAAGCGGCGCTCGTGCGTTACGCGATGCGGCACAAGCTGCTCGACGAAACGGACGACGTGTAACGGACGACGTGTAACGGACGACGTGTAACGGCGACGTGTAACGGACGACGTCCAGCCGGCGTCGGGCGGGCCCGGTCGGCCCGCGCGTGATCGTTACTTCGCGGGCACCGGGCACGCGAGGTCGCCCTCCTCGCAGGACAGATAGCCCTTCAGCGTTTCGGTGCGCGCTTTCGTCAAATCGTCGAGACAGGTCGATACGACCATCGGATACGCACTGCCGCCCTCGGCATTCGCGCTCGAGAAATGGCATTCGGCATCGCGGTACGCGATCCACGCGCGCTGTGCATTCACGAGCTTGTCGGCAAGCGGCCGCGCGTCGCGCAGGCGCGCGGTGACGGCCTGGTAAGTCCGGTTCAGTTCCCCGTCGGATTGCTTGTACGCGCGATCGGCACACGCCGTCATCGCCGCCTGATCCGTCGCGTCCGCACAATTCGCCTGCGCATGGGCGACGCTCGTCACCAGCGCCAGCGAGCCCAGCAGACCGGTCAAGACACGCATGGATGCTCCTTGTTGTTCGTTGAAGTTGGGAACCCGGTGCCGTGCAGCGCCCCGTGTGGATGGGCCGCGCTACGCGCGGCGACACCGACCGCGATGCTAGCGCACGCGCGGCGGATTGTCAGCGGGGTGCGGGGCTGCAGCCGGAGACTCGCTCGGGAACGATTGCGCATGCACCGCGATCACGGACTCGGGTGCTGCGGGTGGTCGGGGTCGATTGCCCGCGGATCTTGCTAGAACGAACCCATGGGAAGAGACCTCCCCGCGTCGGCCAATATCGAATTGCCCCGCCGACGATTTCGCTCGTCGTCCGCGCCGGATCGCTGAGCTTCGCATCATGGAAAAAGCCCGCACTCGGAACCGAACCGAGTGCGGGCTTTTTCGATACGACGTCAGCCGCGGCCTTCAGGGCCGCGAAACAGCAGCTGGCTTAGTGGCCGAAGTACACCGACGAGCGGTCGCTCACGGCCGGCACGACCGCGCGCTGGCCCGACTGCGACGTCGCGACCGGGTTCGAACCGTAGCCGGTTGCGTCAGCTTGCGCGCCGGCGTTCTGCGCGGCGGCGATCTTGGCCTGGGCGGCCTGGATGTTTTCCGGATAGTTCATCCAGTCGTTCGGGTTGTAGCCGGCCTTTTCGAGCTGGACCAGCTCGGCGCGCACTTGCGCGCGGGTCAGCGGCTGCTGGTTCGATTGGGCAAACGAGACGACCGGTGCGGCCACCAGGGCGGCCAGTGCAACTGCCTTGATCAGCGATTTCATGATGCGTTACCTCCGGGATTGTTTTGTCAGGCGCTTCCGACTCGAGGTCGTTGCGCATGAGTAGAAGTCTAGGAGGCTCGACTATCAGGGTAAATACTTAAATCGCAAATTCACTGTTGACCGAAACCGTACAATCGAGCGGGAATAAGTCGTTTCGTCAGACGATTATCGCCGCCTGCGCACCGAATGCCGCGACACGGCTTCATTACTGCGAAGCGCCGGGCGCATCGGGCGCGGCCGGCGCCGACGGAGCCGGGACGGCCGAAGGGGCGACGCCGATACCGGCGCTGCCTCCACTCGTCGCACTGGTGCCTGCCGGCGGCGGCGCAAGCTGCGGCTGCAGTTGCGAGGCGCCCGCCGACAGCGCGGCGGCCGACGCGGCCACTTCGGACGCCGGCACCCATTCCTCGACGATACCGCCGGATGCGGCATCCAGCGCCGATGCGGCGGATGCCGCCGACGCCGCCCCCTCGTCGGCCTCGGCCGGACGCTCGATACGCTGCGTCCTGACCGGCGCGGGCGCCTTCTTCGGCTCGGGCGGGAACCACGTGTCGAACAGGTCGGTCGCGCGCTCGCGCAGCGACGCGAACCAGCCCGGCGACGGCTCGGTATCGAATTTCGCCTTCGTATCGACGATCCGGGCGCGCTGCGCGCGCTGGAAGAAATCGCCGACGATCGGCAGCGCGCTGTGCGCGCCCTGCCCCCAGTAGTCGCTGCGCAGCGTCACGCGGCCGTCGTCGAATCCGACCCACGCACCGGCGACGAGGCCCGGCTGCATCAGGATGAACCAGCCGTCCGCGTTGTCCTGCGTCGTGCCGGTCTTGCCGGCCACGTCGCCGCGGATGCCGAAGCGCGTGCGGATGCTGCCGCCCGTGCCGCGCGTGACGACATCGCGCATCACGTCGAGCAGCATCTTGTCGGTTTCGGCATCGAGCGCGCGCTCGGGCGGCGCCGGTGCGTATTCGGCGAGCACGTCGCCCTGGCGATTCTCGATGCGCGTGACCATCTGCGGCTCGACGTACAGCCCGCCGTTCGCGATCGTCGCGTACGACGCGACCATTTCCTTCAGCGTGACCGGGCTCGTGCCGAGCGCGAGCGACGGCACGCGTTCGAGCGGGCTTTCGCGCACGCCCATGTCGCGCGCCAGCCGCGCGACGGCGGCCGGGCCGACCTTCTCCATCACCTGCGCGGTGATCCGGTTGCGCGACAGCGCGACCGCGTCGCGCAAGGTCATCGGTTTGCCCGTCGGCGGCACGTCGTCGTTCGGCCGCCAGATCTCGCCGCCTTTCAACGGGATCTCGACCGGCTGGTCGATGAACGTGTCGTCCGGCTTCATCCCGCTCGCAAACGCGGCGCCATAGACGAACGGCTTGAACGTCGAGCCCGGCTGGCGCCGCGCCTGCGCGACGTGGTCGAACGGCTCGCGGGTGAAGTCGCGGCTGCCGACCCACGCGCGGATCTGCCCGTCGCGCGGATCGATCGCGAGGAAGCCGGCCTGCACGTCGGTCTTCGACTTGCACAGCGCACGCAGGAAGCCGCGGTCGGCCGCGAGCAGCTTCATCGCCGCCGCGTCGTCCTTGCCGGCGTCCTGCGCGGCCTTGTACTCGGGCGATTCGCGCATGAAGGTGCGGAACACCTCGTTGTCGGTGCCGCAGCCGTCGCGGCCGCTCCATGCGTTGTTCGCGATGCCCTGCAGCTGATTGCCCTGCAGCGTGAGCGCCTGCGTCGCCATCTGCTGGAGGCGCGCGTCGATCGTCGTGCGCACGATCAGCCCGTCCGAGTAGATGTTGTAGTCGTTGCGGTCGGCCCACGCGATCAGCCATTTGCGCAACTGCTGCGCGAAATGCGGCGCCGGCCCGGGCGGCTCCTTCTGGCGTTCGAAGTCGATGCGCAGCGGCCGGCGCTGCAACTGCGCGAACTGCGCCGGCGACAGCTTGCCGTACTTCACCATCTGGCCGAGCACGGTGTTGCGCCGCTGCAGCGCGCGCTCGGGGTTCAGCACCGGGTTGTAGTAGCTGTTGCCCTTCAGCATCCCGACGAGCGTCGCGCTGTCGAGCACGTCGAGTTCGTCGGCCGACTTGTCGAAATAGGTGCGCGCGGCCATCTCGACGCCGTACGCGTTGTACAGGAACGGCACCGTGTTCAGGTAGGTCTCGAGGATCTGGTCCTTGCTGTAGACGGCCTCGATCTTCAGCGCGGTGATCGCCTCCTTCACCTTGCGCGTGAGCGTCGGCGCGCGGCCGATCTCGTCCGGATACAGGTTGCGCGCGAGCTGCTGCGTGATCGTCGAGCCGCCCTGGCGGCTGCCCGAGAACGTATGGAGCGCGGCCGACGCCGTGCGCTTCCAGTCGAGGCCGTGGTGCTCATAGAAGCGGTGATCCTCGGTCGCGATCAGCGCGTCGACCATGTGCGGCGAGATCTGCTTGAGCGGCACCCATTCCCGGTTCGACGGCTTGAATTCGGCCAGCAGCTTGCCGTCGGCCGACAGCACCTGCGCCGGCTGGTCGACGCGCGCCTTGCGGATGTCGCCGATGCCCGGCGTAAACGGAACGAGCACGATCACGTACGCCGCGAACAGCGCCGGCACGGCGGCGGCCGCGAGCAGCACGCCGCGGCGCGTCGGGTGGCGGACATGGTGCCACGCGGTGGCGGCGAGGGGCTTGACCCGCGCGACGGCGGCGGCCGCGACAGGTTGGGCGCGCGCGACCCATCTGGCACACAAGGCACGCACTGACGACACGTTTCGGCGATTCACGCGGGTGGAGCTCGGCTGAAAAGGCTGCATCGTACCAAACTCGCGCGGCCGCCCGACCTGCGGCGGCGTCGGGCCGGCGCACGTGGTGCCGCTTCGCGACGGCGCCGACGCAAAAAAGGCGCGCGCTCCGCGACCGGAACGACGCGCCAAACCTGGTACGACAACCTGAACGCCGCGCAACGAGGTCGCGATGAGGACGCGACGGCGGCGCGACCGGCGCTGCGGCTCAGCGCACGAGAAATCCGTACGTGAGCGGATCGCGCTCGTCGACGATCCAGTTCGCGAACCCGCAGATATGCGCGCTGCCTTCCACTTCCGGGATCACGGCCGGGATGTCGCCGACCGTCGTTTCGCGCAGCACGCGCCCCTTGAAGACCGTCCCGACGATCGATTCGTTGACGAGCGTGTCGCCCGCCGCGAGCAGCCCGCGCTGGTAGAGCTGCGCGACGCGCCCGCCGGTGCCGGAACCGGTCGGCGAGCGGTCGACCTCGCGATCCGCGAACACGCAGCAGTTCGCCTGCGTCGAACCCGCGTGGCGCGGCGCGTTCGCGATGATCGTGCCGTAAATGTGGTTGATTTCCGGGATCTCCGGATGCACGACCGGATACTTCACGTTCGCGGCCGCCTTCACTTCCGCGCCGAAGCGGATCAGTCTTTCGACGGCCGATTCGCGCACCGGCAGGTCGAATGGCGCGCCGTCGACATAGAAATAAAACGCGCCGCCATACGCGATGTCGCCGGTCACGGTGCCGAACGACGGCGTGTCGACCGACACGTCGCGCCGCCAGATGAACGACGGCACGTTGACGAAGTGCACGGGCCCGGCATGTTCGCCGTCCCATTTGACGAAAGCCTCGATGAAGCCGCACGGCGCGTCGATGCCGACCCGCGTCTCCGGCGCCGTGCGCTGCACCCAGCCGAGTTCGACCGCGGCCGTCGATAATGCGATCACGCCGTGGCCGCAATGGTCGCTGTAGCCTTCGTTGTGCACGAAGATCACGCCGAAATCCGCATGCGGCGACACGGGCTCGGTCAGGTAACCGCCGTACATGTCGGCATGGCCGCGCGGCTCGAACATCAGCGCGCGGCGGATCTCGTCGGCGTTCTCCTTGAGCCACGCGCGGCGCTGGACGATCGTGTCGCCGGGCAGCCGCGGCAGCCCGCTCGTGACGATGCGGAACGCCTCGCCGCCGGTGTGCACTTCGACGGTGGAAAGGGATCGGGAAATTTTCATAGTCGATCGAATGCGTTGAAACGAAGGACGGCGGCGGGACCGCCGTCCGGCGACGGGCGGTGCGGCGATTACTTCGCGTACGGTGCGGGCAGCCCGTTGCGGATCACGTAGACGGTGGTCGGCGCGCCTTTCAGGTCGCCGTTCGCGTCGAACGAATAGGTGCCCGCAACACCCGCGTAGTTCGACTTCGCGAGCTGCGCGATCAGCTTCGCCTTGTCGGTGGTCGTGCCGGCCTTGACCATCGCGTCGGCGAGCAGCTTCACGCCGTCGTAGTAATTGACGCCGTAGACCTGCGTATCCGTGTGATAGGCGTCGTGGTACTTCTTCAGGAATTCGCGGCCGGCCGGTGTCTTCTCGAGCGCGACACCGCCCTGCGCGCAATAGACGATCGATGCCGCCTCGCCCGCGACCTTGCCCATGTCGGCCGAGCAGATGCCGTCGCCGCCGAGCAGCTTCGCGCGCAAGCCCCGCTGCTTCATCTGCTTGGCCATCGGCGCGCCCTGCGCCGCATAGCCGCCGAGGAAGATCACGTCGGGGTTGGCGGCCTTGATCTTGGTGAGAATGCCGAGGAAATCGGTGGCCGACGAATTCGTGTATTCCTGGTCGACGATCTTGATGCCGTTCGCCTTCGCGACGTTCATGAACTGCTCGGCGACGCCCTGCCCGTATGCGGTGCGATCGTCGATCACGGCGGCGGTTTTCGCGTTCAGCGTCTTCGCGGCGAACGTGGCCATCGTGCCGCCGAGCTGCTCGTCGCTCGCGCCGATCCGGAAGATGTTCTTGAAGCCCTGTCGCGTGAGCGCCGGGTTCGACGCGACCGGCAGGATCGGCACGCCGGCGTTCGCATACACGCGCGAGGCCGGAATCGCGACGCCCGAGTTGTACGGTCCGAGTACCGCGACGACGCCCTTGTCGACGAGGTTCTGCGCGACCTGAACCCCGGCCTTGGGATCGGCCTGATCGTCGTCCGAAACCAGTTTGAACGTAACGGTCTTTCCGCCGACCTTCACGCCGGCCTTGTTGAGTTCGTCCACCGCGAGCCGCGCGCCGTTTTCGTTGTCCTTGCCGTTGGCGGCCTGCGGGCCCGTCAGCGGCGCCGAATGGCCGATCGTCACGACTTCCTGCGCGTGCGCGGAAGTCAGCGCGCCGACGGCAGCAGCCACCGAGAGCGCGGTCGTGAGGTGTCGCATGATGTCTCCTGATTGGTTTTGTGTGAAACCAATGTAGGACATGCGTGGTCACACCGCAAGCAATTTCAAAATAATTTCGGATATTTTGGTCAATTTAAAGACCAGATCGGCCCGCACTCGGACGTGCTACTTCGGCGCGATATCGCGCCGCACGCGGCGAATGTGCTGTTCGACATAGAACGCGGCCGCATCGGCGTCGCCGGACACGATCGCCTCGTAGATCAGCCGGTGTTCGGACACGTAGAGCCGGATCCGGCCCGCGTCGTAGATGCCGTCGTCCTTCAGCCGCTTCCACAGCGGCTGGTCCATCGTCTTCGCGACTTCGTCCGCGATCTTCACGATCAGCGCATCGCCGGTCATCAGCGCGAGCTGTCGATGAAACAGCCGGTCGCTCTCGTTCCACAGCGCGCGCTGGTGCGGATCGTCGACGTCGGTGATGGTTTCCATCTGCGCGAGATAGCGCTCGGCGCCGGGGTCGGCGCGGCCATGGGCGGCGGCGAGGCGCGCGATCGCGGGCTCCAGGATCAGCCGCACGTCGAGCGTCGACGTCGGGCTGAAGTCGGCCTCGGACGTTGTGTGCGCGTCGCCGCGCTGCGCGAGCACGTCGAGCGGCGCCGCGACGACGTAGGTGCCCGAATTGCGCTTCGTGAATACGAGCCCTTCGTTCTGCAGCGCACCGAGCGCTTCGCGCACGGCCGGCCGGCCGACCTGGAACAGCGCCGCGAGCTCGCGCTCGGACGGCAGCCGCGATTCCGCCGCGTAGCGTCCCGCGCGGATCTCGTCGCGGATCTTTTCGGCTACCTGCTCGTAGATCTGCAGCGGCCTGAAACCGCCTTCGAGTGAGTCGGGACGCGCGGACATCATCGTATGGCTCCTGCCCGTTCGGGGCGTGGATCTGGAATGGGTTCGCACTATACCGGAGCGGCGCGGCCAGTGCGGCAGCGGCGAGCCTTCTGGCCGGATATTAGAACCAAAATCCACGACGCGCTTTATTTTCTGGGTTGCCGGCGCGCCAGCAAGTGGTATAGATTCGATCCACGCTGCCCGGTGTCGCGGTATCCGGCAGACCCGTGGCGGGCGCGGCATGCGTCCGCCGTTCACGCTCACCGACGCCCACGACGTACACGATGACCGCCTCTTCCCCGATTCCCGTTTTCGACGCAGCCGACACGGCCGCCCTGCTCGACTACCCGGCGCTCCTCGCCACGCTCAGGCAAGCGGTCGTCGAGTATGCGGCGGGCGACATCGTCAGCCCCGAACGCCTGGTCGTGCCGCTGCAAGGCGGCGGCGTGATGCTGTCGATGCCGTCGAGCGCCCACGACCTGGCGAGCCACAAGCTCGTGAACGTGTGTCCCGGCAACGGCGCACGCGGGCTGCCGACGATCCTCGGCCAAGTCACCGCGTACGACGCCGCCACCGGCGCAATGCGCTTCGCGCTCGACGGCCCGACCGTCACCGGCCGCCGCACGGCGGCGATCACCGCGCTCGGCATCCAGGCGCTGCATGGCGCCGCGCCCCAAGACATCCTGCTGATCGGCACCGGCAAGCAGGCGGCCAATCACGCGGAAGCGCTCGCGGCGATCTTTCCGGAAGCGCGCCTTCGCGTGCGCGGCACGACAGCGGACAGCGCGGCCGCCTTCTGCGCCGCTCACCGCACGCATGCGCCGCGACTCGCGCCGCTCGACGGCGACGCGGTTCCCGATGCGATCGACGTGGTCGTCACGCTGACGACGAGCCGCACGCCCGTCTACCGCGAACCCGCGCGCGAAGGCCGGCTCGTGGTCGGCGTCGGCGCGTTCACCGCGGATGCCGCCGAGATCGACGCGAGCACGGTGCATGGCAGCCGGCTCGTCGTCGACGATCCGGCCGGCGCGCGCCACGAAGCCGGCGATCTGATCGTTGCGCAGGTCGACTGGCGGCACGTCGCGTCGCTCGCCGACGTGCTGAACGGCACGTTCGCCGGCGGCGGCCCGCTGCTGTTCAAGAGCGTCGGCTGCGCCGCGTGGGACTTGGCCGCGTGCCGCACCGCGCGCGACGCGCTGGCCGCGCGCCGCGCCGGCTGACCCGGACGCGCGATCGTTCGCGCGGCATCGCGTCGCCGGGCCACGCCGGCGGTTTCCCGTACGCGGTGTAGGAAACGCCCTACACCGTGTCGAAGCGGCCTACACGAAGTTCCAATTCGGCCGATTCCAATTTCGGCGGCGCAACACGATACTGCCGGCATGAATGCCAGCCTGTCACCCGCCGCGCTCAGGGTGTTCCTCGTCGATCACGCCGTCGCCGTCCGCCAGCGGATCGCGCTGCTCGTCGGCGCGATCCGCGGCGTCGTCGTCGTGGGCGAAGCCGAAGACGGCCACGACGCGTGGACGCATATCCGCAGCAGTCGCGCGGACGTGGTGATCGTCGACGTGCGGCTCGCGGACGGCAGCGGCCTCGACCTGATCGGGATGCTGTCGAAGGCCGCGCCGCGCATCGTCACGATCGTGCTGACGAATCACTCGGCGCCGGCATTCAGGGAGGCATGCGCGACGGCGGGAGCCGACTATTTCTTCGACAAGACCGTCGAATTCGACGCCGCGTGCCGTGTCATCGAATCCCTGGTGCACGCGCGCGTGCACCGCCCCTGACGAGCCGGAGCGACTCATGTCCACCGCCACCGCCTGCGCCGCCGACGTGTCCGTCGTATCCCGGCCCCCGATTGCCCTGCGCCCGGCCGCGCGCGCCGACGCCGTCAAGCATCCGGCCGCCCGCTGCTCGGCCTGCGCGATGCGCTCGATGTGCCTGCCGCCGCACCTGACGGCCGCCGAATACGGCCGCCTCGACGCGATCATCTGCACGACGCGACAGATTCGCCAGGGCGACGCGCTGTTTCGCACCGACGATCCGTTCCAGAGCATCTATGCGGTGCGCGCGGGTTCGTTCAAGACGGTGATGATGCATCGCGACGGCCGCGAGCACGTGACGGGCTTCCAGATCGCCGGCGAAACGCTCGGGATGGACGGCATCGGCGGCGGCCAGCACTGCTGCGACGCGATCGCGCTGGAAGACAGCGTGGTGTGCATCATCCCGTTCGGCGCGCTCGAAGCCGCGTGCCGCGAAATGAAGCCGATGCAGCACTTCCTCTACCAGATGCTGAGCAGCGAAATCGTGCGCGAATCGAGCCAGATGCTGCTGCTCGGCACGATGTCGGCCGAGCAGCGCGTCGCGCATTTCCTGCTGAACCTGTCGTCGCGGTTCGAGGCGCGCGGCTATTCGGCGACGGAATTCAACCTGCGGATGACGCGCGAGGAAATCGGCTGCTATCTCGGGATGAAGCTCGAAACCGTCAGCCGGATGTTCTCGCGGTTCCATCGCGAAGCGCTCGTCGAAACGCGCGGCAAGCGCGTGCGCATCATCGACGCGCAAGCGCTCGCGCAGGTCTGACGTACGGGGGCACGACGGCCGGTGCGGCATTACCGCATCGCGTCGCCCGCCGCCGCGTCGCGCAGCGCCGCCGTTGCGGCGCCCGCCTGCCACGCGATCAGCGCCTGTTCCGCCTGCGCGAACGCGCGGCGCAGCGCATCGTCCACGTCGGCGCCGACGCACGGCGGCAGCGATCGGCGCACCGCGCCGTGCATCGTCAGGTCGAGCCGCACGTCGTACAGACACGCCCCATCGGCCACCATGCGCGATTCGATCGCGAGTTGGCAGCCGTCGATCCACGCGCGAAACCGTTCGAGCCGCACCAGTTGCGCGCCGGCTTCGGCCTCGAGCGCTGCCGAACCCGTGAATCCGAGGCAGGCGATCTGCATGCCCACGCCCATGTCGTCTCTCCTGACGGGGCCGCCCGCTCGTCGACCGCCTTGCATGTGCCGGCCGCCTCGCGATGCGGCGGCACGGGTGTTTCCCGCGGCGCGGCGCGCATGTTTCGATCGCGGCCGGCCGGTCGTCTGCCCGCGCTTCGCCGCGCGGTCCTGTTCATACGTTGAAGGTCTGCGACGCCTTCATCTCGATCCATGTCATGCCGGCCCGCAACCCTTCGATCATCGCCTCGCGCTCGGTCGGATACGCGTGGCTGTGCTCGAACGTATGATGAAACCGCGCGGCGCCGGCGCCGTGCTCGACCGACACGCGGCAGCGGAACTCGCCCGATTCGCACGGGCGAGTCTCCACTTCGACCGACCAGTCGCGTTCGTGAATGTTGCCCTGCAGTGTCATGCGCCCTCCTGCGGTATCAGCCTTCGAGCCGGAAGTGCCCGCTGTGCAGCAGCACCGGCCGGCCGCCGATTTCCTCCAGCATTCGTCGTGCCATGGCCTCGATGGCCGGCCGGTGCGCGTCGAATGCGCTCAGCAGATCGCGTTCGAGCAGCGAGCGCGCGCCGAAATGGTCTTCCAGCGCCTCGGCGGTGACCGCGCACTGGACGCAACGCCCGTCGACCAGCGCGGAAAACGCGACGACCAGGTCGCGCGCGCAGTATTCCGGCGGCTCGGGTGGGAAAGTGATGTGCATCTGTCGGCCTGTCATCGTCGCGATGGCTCCATGACGAGAGCATAGTGGTGCGCGCGACCGCGCGCTTGACCCACGTCAACCGGTTCGCTGCACCGCACGATCGCGGTGCGGCCGCCCGACGCCGCTTCAGCCCGCGTCGGGCTCGATCGCCGCGCCGCGCTCCGCGAGCAGCTCGCGCAGCACGCTGCGGTGGCAATGGCGCTCGTCGTCGCAGTAGCAGCCGATCGAGAACGCGGTGGTCGCCGACAGCGCGGCCAGCAGGTCCAGCACCTTCGCCGGATCGCCGTGCGCCATCTCCGCGCGGAAGTGGCGCTTGAACGCCTTCCATTCGGCGTCGGTTTCGGCGGCCTGCGCCAGCGCGACGAGCTCGGGGCTCGGCGACAGCGTCGGCAACCATACATCATAGTAGTTGCGCGACGCGAATTCCGCTTTCGGTACGCCGCGCGGCGGCCGCCGCACCGTGCCGATCCGCAGGCCTTCGCCGGCCGCACGCGGCGTGCCGAGCTGGATGATCCGGATGCCCATGTCGCTCCTCTGTCGTGCATGCGTTCCCGTGATCGTACCGCCGCGCCTGCGCGTACGTCAGCCGGGCACCGCACATGACGGCTGCCCAACAAAAAACCGGCTGCTCCCGCGACGGGATACAGCCGGTTCCGCATCGTGCGCGGCGCGCCGCCGCGCCGCGTTCAGACGCCGCTCTTCAGCACCTGGCCGATCGCGTCCGCGACGATGCCGACGTTCGAGTCGTTCAGGCCCGCGACGCACATCCGGCCCGAGCGCAGGATGTACACGCCGTGCACCTCGCGCAGCGCGTCGACCTGCGATTCGGTCAGGCCCGTGTACGTGAACATCCCGCGCTGCTTCACGTAGCGTGTGAGCGCTTCGCCGCTCACGTGGTCGCGCAGGCCGTCGTGGATCGACTGGCGCATCCGCGCGATGCGGCGGCACATCGCCGACAGTTCCTCTTCCCACTGCTTGCGCAGCGCCGGCGTGCCGAGGACGGCCGCGACGACCTTCGCGCCGTAGGTTTGCGGGTTGCTGTAGTTCGAGCGCACGGCGCCGGCCAGTTGGCCGAGCACGCGGTCGGCCGCGGCCGCGTCTTCGCAGACGACGCTCAGGCCGCCCACGCGCTCGCCGTACAGCGAGAAGTTCTTCGAGAACGAGTTCGCGACGAGCGTCGGCACGCCGCGGCGGGCCAGCTCGCGCACCGCGAACGCGTCCGCGTCGAGGCCCGCGCCGAAGCCCTGGTACGCCATGTCGACGAACGGCAGCAGCCCGCGCGCCTCGATCACGTCGATCAGCTTCTCCCACTGGCCTTCGTCGAGATCGACGCCGGTCGGGTTGTGGCAGCACGCGTGCAACAGCACGATGCTGCGCGCCGGCAGCGCGTCGATCGCCGCGAGCATCGCGTCGAACTTCAGGCCGCCCGTCGCCTCGTCGTAGTACGGGTACGTGTTCACCGTGAAGCCGGCGCGCTCGAAGATGAAACGATGGTTTTCCCAACTCGGGTCGCTGAGCCACACCTGCGCATCCGGGAAATAGCGCTTCAGGAAATCGGCGCCGACCTTCAGCGCGCCCGAGCCGCCGAGCGTCTGCAGCGTCGCGATGCGGCCGGCCGCGCGGGCCGGGTGATCGGCGCCGAACACCAGCGATTGCACGGCGTCGCGGTACGCGGCCAGGCCGACCATCGGCAGGTACGGCTTCGGGCCGCTGTCGCGCTGCAGCGCGGTTTCGGCTTCGCGCACGGCGCCCATCACCGGAATCCGGCCTTCGGCGTCGAAATAGATGCCGATGCTCAGGTTGACCTTCCGATCGCGCGGATCTTTCTGGAAGTTCTCGTTGAGCGTCAGGATCGGGTCGCCCGGGTACGCGTCGATGTGTTCGAACATGGCTTGAGTCGGTCTCGTTTGGAAGAAGGGTCGGTCGTGGCCTGCGTCAGCGTGCGGAAACGCCGTCGTGCACCGCAAAGCCCGCATTCTTCTGACGGAAGCGATACCCGATCGCGAGCACCGCGAGCCATACCGGGATCAGGTACACCGACAGGCGGAGATCCGGCGTCAGGTACATCACGACGAGAATGCCGGCCATGAATGCCAGGCACAGGTAATTCGTGAAAGGATAGCCCAGACTGCGGAAGGAAGTCTTCTCCCCGGCAGCCTGCTTGGCCTGGCGGAACTTCAGGTGGATCAGGCTGATCATCGCCCAGTTGATGATCAGCGCCGACACGACGAGGCCCATCAGCACCTCGAACGCCTTGCCCGGCATGAAGTAGTTGACCAGCACGCACACGCCGGTCGCGAGCGCCGATGCGCCGAGCGCCGCGAGCGGGATGCCGCGCTTGTTCACCGAGCACAGGACCTTCGGCGCGTTGCCCTGCTGCGCGAGGCCGAACAGCATCCGGCTATTGCAGTACACGCCGCTGTTGTAGACCGACAGCGCGGCCGTCAGCACGACGACGTTCAGCACGTTCGCGACCAGGTTGCTGCTCAGTGCATGGAAAATCAGCACGAACGGGCTGCCGCCGCTGACGACCTTCTCCCACGGATACAGCGACAGCAGCACGGCCAGTGCGCCGATGTAGAAAATCAGGATACGGTAGATGACCTGGTTGGTCGCGCGCGGGATGCTGCGCTTCGGATCGTCCGCCTCGGCCGCGGTGATGCCGACCAGCTCGAGCCCGCCGAACGAGAACATGATCGCGGCCATCGACATCACGAGGCCCGACACGCCGTTCGGGAAGAAGCCGCCGTGCTGCCACAGGTTCCGCACGGTCGCTTCCGGCCCCGCGTGACCGCTCGCGAGCAGCCAGCCGCCGAAGCCGATCATCCCGACGATCGCGGCAACCTTGACGATCGAGAACCAGAATTCCGTCTCGCCGTACGACTTCACGCTGGTCAGGTTGATCAGGTTGATCGCGACGAAGAACACGAGCGCCGACACCCAGGTCGGCACGCCCGGCCACCAGTACTGCACGTAGATCCCGACGGCGGACAGTTCGGCCATGCTGACGAGGATGTACAGCACCCAGTAATTCCAGCCGGACAGGAAGCCGGTGAAGTGGCCGAAGTACTTGTTCGCGAAATAGCTGAACGACCCCGCGACGGGCTCGTCGACGACCATCTCGCCGAGCTGGCGCATGATGAAGAACGCAACGATGCCGGCCACCGCATAGCCGAGCAGCACGGACGGGCCGGCCATCTTGATCGTCTGCGCGATGCCGAGGAACAGCCCCGTGCCGAGCGCGCCGCCGAGCGCAATCAGCTGGATGTGCCGGTTCTTCAGCCCGCGCTTCAGGCCGTCGCTCTCGTTTCCAGAAACCATGTCTTCTCCACTCTGTCCGCCTCCGCCTGACGCGGTGCGGCGCGCCTCGGTGTGCCGGGCGCTGTTTTGCTGTGCCGGCGGCCGTTCGTGGAGCCGCCGAGTTGGGGGACTGCAATTCTCGCGCGGGGCGTCCGATTCGCGTCGGCGGGCGGCCAGATCGACCGCCGACTCGTTGCCCACGCCGCATTGCTGCGGCCGCACACGAAAATCCGGCGTCAGTTTAGCGTTGCGACGGCGAAATCGGGTTGCGTAACCCGCTCATGCAAACCCTACATTATGAGATAAGATTGCATCCAGGAGACAGATGAGGAAACAAAAATGCCTGAACCGGTCCTCGATCGCATCGATCGCCATTTGCTGTCGGTGTTGCAGGAGAACGGCCGCGCGTCGAACCTCGACCTGGCGAAGGCGGTCGGCCTGTCGCCCGCGCAGACCTTGCGGCGCCACCGGCGGTTGGAGGAGATCGGCGCGATCCGCCGTTACGAAACGCGGCTGTGCCCCGATACGCTCGGGTTCGGCGTCACCGCGTTCGTGCACGTGACGATGGAGCGTGGGCATATCCGCGATTTGTCGAAGTTCCAGAAACTCGTGTCGGATCTCGCGCAGATTCAGGAATGCTTCTCGGTGACGGGCGACATCGACTATGTGCTGAAAGTCGTCGCGCACGATCTGAAAGGGCTGTCGACGTTCCTGCTCGAAACGCTGATGCGCATTCCCGGCGTGAGCGGCGTGCATTCGAGCGTGTGCCTCGACGAGATCAAGTGCACGAGCGCGATGCCGGTGGAAAGCTGACGCGCCCGGCGCGCAGGGCCGATGCGTTCAGCTCGCCGCCTCGAACGCACCGATCAACAACGCTCCCGCCGCAATCACCGCGCAACCGGCCGCCCGGCGCGGCGTCAGCCGCTCGCCGAGATAGACGCGCGCAATCAGCGCCGCGAACACCACGCTCGTCTCCCGCAGCGCCGACACCGGTCCCATTGGCGCGCGATCCATCGCCCAGATCACGATGCCGTAGGCGAGCGCCGCGAACACGCCGCCGCATGCGGCCTTCGCCGTCTCGCCGACCGCCTGCGTCGTCCGCAGCGGTCCCGCCCGCAGCCTGTAGTACGCGGCCATCAGCGCGCCCGTCAGCACGAACATCCACGCGGTATAGCCGACCGTGCTGCCGCTCTCGCGCACCCCGATTCCGTCGACCACGCTGTACGCGGCGATCGACACGCCCGTCGCGAACGCGGTCGGCAGCACCTGCGTCATCCGGTGTTTCGCGCCGCGCCGGCGTTCCAGCCCGATCGCCATGATGCCCGCGCAGATCAGCACGAGCCCGCATTGCGCACCGACGTTCAGGCGCTCGCCCGCGAACGCCGCCGCGCCGAGCGTGACGAGCAGCGGCGCCGTGCCGCGCGCGACCGGATATGCGACGCTCAGGTCGCCGTGTTCGTACGCGCGGACGAGCAGCAGCGTATAGACGACGTGGATCACGGCCGACGCGACGACGCACAGCCAGCTCGCCGGCGCGATCGGTGCGGCAGCCGGCAGGAACAGCAGCGCGAACAGCCCGATCGCGATCTGCAGCACCGTAGCCGAACGCAGCCGGTCACCGCTGCTGCGCACCAGCGCATTCCATGACGCGTGCAGGAACGCCGCGCACAGAACGGCGAACAGAACCGGAATCGGCACGCTGAAACCTCCTTGACGGTCAAGCTGCGCGATGCGCGGCAGGCGTTCATCGTATGAATGCGTCACCGGATTGTCAAAAAAGTGACCGACGGCCCGCCGTAAAGGATTCGGGCGCGTGCTCGGTCGCCCGCCCCGCAACGCGTGCGCCGCGCGCGGCCTGCACGCTGCCCCATGTGACACGGAGGTTGCTGGCGATCTACCCCTTTCCGTTCTCTTTCGCCTCGCACTGCGGCGTAATGGAATCGATACCACGGCGCAACCGTCGCGAAAACACTCCGTCCCCATATCTTCATACGCAACTGTTCCAATGCGCGTGCTCCCTCACGAGCTTCGCGCCGAACCGACACGGCGACGGGGCCGTTCTCCACCATCGAAGACCTTACCCTGGAGTTTCCCGATGTTCCGTCAAGCCTTGCTCGTCACTGCCTGCGCAGCCGCAGCGCTGGCGCTGTTCGCCTGCGGCGGCAGCGACGATTCCACGCCGGCGCCCGCCGTGTCGTCGCAGGATGCGCTGCAGACCGCCACGCCGATCAAGCACGTCGTCGTGATCTACGGCGAAAACATCTCGTTCGACCACTACTTCGGCACCTATCCGAACGCGACGAACCCGTCGGGCGAACCGGCGTTCACCGCGAAACCCGGCACGCCGACGCCGAACGGCCTGACGGGCACGCTGCTCACCGCGAACCCGAACTTCACGAACACGGCCAACGGCACCGACGCGGCGAACCCGTTCCGCCTCGACCGCACGCAGGCCGCGACGGCCGACCAGAACCACGCCTACACCGCCGAGCAGCAGGCCGAGGACAACGGCCTCGCGGACCTGTTCCCGAAGTACACGGGCAAGGGCTCGTCCGGCGGCGCCGGCGCGTTCGGCACGAAGGGCCAGGTGATGGGCTACTTCGACGGCAACACGGTGACCGCGCTGTGGAACTACGCGCAGCGCTTCGCGATGAGCGACAACACGTACACGACGGTCTACGGCCCGTCGACGCCGGGCGCACTGAACGTCGTGGCGGGGCAGACCAACGGGATGCAGATCGTCAAGACGTCGAAGCAGCCGTCGACGCTCGCCGCCAGCTCGTACTACATCAACGACGGCCAGGGCGGCTTCACCATGATCAACGACGTCGATCCGGGTTTCGACGTGTGCTCGAGCACGACCGACCAGGCGATGATGTCCGGCAAGAACATCGGCGACCTGCTGAACGCCGCGAAGATCACGTGGGGCGGCTTCATGGGCGGCTTCAACCTGTCGACGACGAACGGCAACGGCACGACGGGCTGCGCACGCAGCACGGTCGCCACCGCCGTGAACGCCGCGACCGCCGACTACATCCCGCACCACAACTGGTTCCAGTACTACGCGTCGACCGCGAACCCGCAACACACGCGCCCGAGCTCGATCGCGGCGATCGGTTCGAGCGTCGAGGCCGACGGCAAGACCGCCGAACCGGCGAACCACCAGTACGACACGGACGACTTCTTCGCCGCCGTGAAGGCCGGCAACTTCCCGTCGGTCAGCTACCTGAAGGCGCCGGCCGCACAGGACGGGCATGCCGGCTATTCGGATCCGCTCGACGAGCAGGCGTTCGTGACGAAGGTCGTCAACTTCCTGCAGCAGCAACCGGACTGGCAGAACACGGCCGTGATCGTCACCTATGACGATTCGGACGGCTGGTACGACCATGTGTACACGTCGCCGACGCATGCGTCGTCGGACCCGGTCGATCAGCTCAACGGCGCCGGCAAGTGCGGCACGGGCGGCACCACCGGCGTGAACGGCGCGACCGTGAACGGCCGCTGCGGCCCGGGCGTGCGTATTCCGCTGGTCGTGATCTCGCCGTATGCGAAGCAGAACTACGTCGATCACACGATGCTCGACCAGTCGTCCGTCGTGCGCTTCATCGAGGACAACTGGCTCGGCGGCCAGCGTATCGGCGGCGGCTCGTTCGATGCGACGGCGGGCGACCTGCGCAACCTGTTCGACTTCACGTCGAAGCCGAACACGACGCCGCTCTATCTCGACCCGACGCTCGGCACCGTATTGAGCGCCGCCCCGTCGATCTGACCGTCGCGGCCTGACCGCATGGCCGGCGCATGGCGATGCGCCGGCCGTTTCCATTTCAACGCGCCGCTTTGCGCGACACCCGTTTTTCGACCGACAGCATGACAGCTCGCCCCGCGTTTCCGTCTCCCGATGCCGCCGGCACGCCCGCGCCGCGTGCCCCTTCCCGCCTGCTGCGCCGCACGGCATTCGTGCTCGGCGCGGCCGCGATCGGCTATGGCGCGTTCGCTATCGCGTTTCCCGCGCGGGTACCCGCGGCGATCGGCACCGTGGTCGCCGACTGGACCGGCGCGAACCCGCATCCGGTCGTGCTGCAACGGCCCGCCGCGCAGCCGCTGTCGGCGGTCGCGCAGCTCGGGCGCGCGCTGTTCCACGATCCGTCGCTGTCGGCGTCGGGCAAGCAGTCGTGCGCGTCGTGCCACAGCCCCGATCATGCGTACGGCCCGCCGAATGCGCTCGACGTGCAGCCGGGCGGCCTCGCGATGACGCAGCAGGGCTATCGTCCGCCGCCGTCGTTGATGTATCTGTACCGCCAGCCGAATTTCAGCATCGGCCCCGATGCCGGGGAAAACGACGCCGCGCCGAGCGTCGCGCAGCAGGCCACGGCGGCGGCCGGCGTCGTCAAGGCGCAGAAGGTGGCCGGCACGTCGGCCGCGCCGCAGCTCGTGCCGCAGGGCGGGATGTTCTGGGACGGCCGCGCCGACACGCTGCAGCAACAGGCGTTCGGCCCGCTGCTGAATCCGGTCGAGATGGCGAACGCGAGCGTCGACGACGTCGCGCACAAGCTCGCGCAGTCGTCGCATCGCGCGCAACTGGAACAATTGTTCGGCGCACGCGTATTCGACAGCCCGCAGCTCGCGGTGTCGGAGGCGATGTTCGCGATCGCGCGCTACCAGGTCGAGGATCCGTCCTTCCATCCGTACGACAGCAAGTACGACCGCTGGCTCGAAGGCCGTGCGCGCCTCACGCAGGCCGAACTGCGCGGGCTGCGCCTGTTCAACGATCCGGACAAGGCGAATTGCGCGGGCTGCCACTTGTCGAAACCCGGCAAGGACGGGCTGCCGCCGATGTTCACCGACTACCAGTACGAGGCGCTCGGCGCGCCGCGCAACCGCGCGCTCGCGCAGAACCGCAACCCCGCGTTCTACGATCTCGGCGTGTGCGGGCCGTTCCGCGACGACCTGAAGGACCAGACGCAGTACTGCGGGATGTTCCTGACGCCGACGCTGCGCAATTCGGCGACGCGCCACGTGTTCTTCCACAACGGCGTGTTCCACACGCTCGACCAGGTGATGGCGTTCTACAACGAGCGCAGCATCTCGCCGCAGAAGTTCTATTCGCGCGGCGCGGACGGCAAGGTCGACGAATACGACGACATTCCGCCGAAATATCGCGCGAACGTCGACGTGACCGATGCGCCGTTCGATCGCAAGCCCGGCGACAAGCCCGCGATGACGGCTCAGGACATCAAGGACATCGAAGCGTTTCTCGGCACGCTGACGGACGCGCCAGCGCAGCACTGATTGCCGGCCGGGCGTCGTCAGGACAGGCTGTCGAGCAACCGATACCAGGCGACCCCGGCCGCGATATAGAAGCGCTGCAGCCCGTGCAACGGAATCGGCCGGATCGGCGTGACGCGGAACGGCAGCGGCAGTCGCGCATCGCCCGACAGATGCGCGGCCAGATGCTTGCCGAGCGTCGTCGCCATCGCGATGCCGCGGCCGTTGTAGCCGAGCGCGATCGTCACGCCCGGCGCGGGCTCGTGCACGTGCGGCAGGAAATCCGCGGTGATCGCGACGCGCCCAGCCCAGCGGTATTCGAACCGGACGCCCTTCAGTTGCGGATACAACAGCGTCGTCGCGCGTTCGAGGTGACGCCAGTCGCTCGGCGCGCGCGGGTCGGCGAACGGGCCGCGGCCGCCCATCAGCAAGCGCCCGGCCGCGTCGCGGCGGAAGTACAGCAGCAGACGCCGCGCATCGGATGCGACTTCGCCACCGGCGAGGATGTCGCGGCCGAGCGCCGGCGCGAGCGGTTCCGTCGCGACGATGAAGCTGTTCGCGGCGATCACCGACTGGCGCAAGCCGGGCCACAGCCCGTCCGTGTAGCCGTTGGTCGCGATCACCACGCGCTCGGCCGACAGCGTCGCGCCGCCGGACGTCGCGATCCGCCAGCGGCCGTCGGCGCGTGTCAGCCCGACGGCGCGGGTCGAGCCGTGCACGACCGCCCCGCTCGCCTGCACGGCGCGCACGAGGCCGCGCGTATAGCTGAGCGGCTGCACGCTGCCCGCGCGCCGGTCGATCCAGCCGCCCGCATACGCCCGCGTGCCGAGCCGTCGCGCGACGTCGTCGCGGCCGAGCACGTCGACCGGCGCGCCGCGCGCGGCCCACTGCTGCGCACGGCGTGCGACCGTGTCGAGCATCGCGGCGGTCGGTGCCGGCTGGATCCAGCCGTGACGGCGCGCATCGCAGTCGATTCCGTGGCGCGCGATCAGGTCGAACACGGTATCGGCGGCGCCGCCGACGAGGCCGGCAAGCTGCTCGCCGGCCTCGTCGCCGAACCGGCGAACGAGTTCGTCCGGGTCGTATTTCAGCCCGGGAATCACTTGCCCGCCGTTACGGCCCGATGCGCCCCAGCCCGGCTGCGCGCCGTCGATCACGCGGACGTTCACGCCGCGTTCGGCCAGGTGAAGTGCGGTCGACAAACCCGTGAATCCGGCGCCGACGATCGCCACGTCGCACGACGCGGACGCGTCGAGCGCGGGCGTATCGGGCGCCGGCGCGGCGGTCGCCGCCCACAGCGAATCCGGCCACCGTGCGTCGGGCCATCCGGGTGTCGCGTTCGTTGCGCTCATGTTCGATCCGGGTTGTCCGCGCCGTCCGACGCCAGCAGGCGACGGAGGAATTCCTGCGTGCGGGGATGGGTCGGCTGCGTGAGCACCTCGCGCGCCGGTCCGCTTTCGCAGATGGTCCCGTCGTGCAGGAAACACACGCGATCGGCCACCTCGCGCGCGAATGCCATCTCGTGCGTGACGACCACCATGGTCATCCCGTCGCGGGCAAGCCCGCGCATCACGCCGAGCACTTCGCCGACGAGCTCGGGGTCGAGCGCCGACGTCGGTTCGTCGAACAGGATTGCCTGCGGCTCCATCGCGAGCGCGCGTGCGATCGCGACGCGCTGCTGCTGCCCGCCCGACAGTTCCGACGGATACGCGTTCATCCGGTGCGACAGCCCGACCTTGTCGAGCAGCGCGCGGGCCTGCTCGCGCGCTTGCGCGACCGGCCTCCGTCGCACGTGCACGGGCCCTTCCATCACGTTCTCGAGCGCCGTCCGGTGCGCAAACAGATTGAAGCGCTGGAATACCATGCCGACCCGCATCCGCAATTCGTGGATCCGTTTCGAATGCGCGTCGACCTTCACGCCGTCGATCGTGATCGACCCTTCGTCGTAGGTCTCGAAACCGTTGATACAGCGCAGCACGGTCGACTTGCCGGACCCGGACGGCCCGATCAGGCACACGACTTCGCCCGGCTGCACGTCGAGGCTTACGCCCTTCAGCACCGCGTGCTGCTGAAACCGCTTGTGTATCGAATCGATCCGGATCATGCGCCTCTCCTCAGTGCGAGCCGCTTGCCGAGCCGGTTCACGCCGAACATCAGCGGCAGGCCGAGCGCGAGATACAGCAGCGCGACGAGCGTGTAGACGCTCATGTTCTGGAACGTCGACGACGCGATCAACTGGCCGGCGCGCGTGATTTCCGCGACCGTGATCGTCGACGCGACCGACGAATCCTTCAGCAGCATCACCAGCGTGTTGCCGTACGGCGGCAGCGCGATGCGAAACGCCTGCGGCAATACCACGCGCCGCATGATCATCGGGCCGCGCATGCCGATCGCGTGCGCGGCTTCGATCTGGCCGCGGTCGATCGCCTCGATGCCCGCGCGGAAATTCTCGGCCTGATACGCCGAATAGGCGATGCCGAGGCCGAGCACGCCGGCCTGGAACGCCGACAGCTGCACGCCGAGATCGGGCAGCACGAAGTACATGTAGAACAACTGCACGATGATGGGCAGCCCGCGGATCACGTTGACGATCGTGCTGCCGGCCGTCGAGACGGCGCGATGGCGCGACACCTTCAGCAGCGCGAGAATCAGCCCGAGCACCGAGCTGAGCACGAACGCGCATGCGGTGATCTCGATCGTGACCACCGCGCCCTTCAACAGGATCGGCAGGAAATCGATCGCGTTCTGAAAAAACATGAGGTCTCCTATGCGATGGCCGGACGGCCCGCCGCCGCGAATGCCCGCGACGTGCGGGCGATGCCGGTCGGGAATCGAATGCCGACGCTCAGCTCATGTGCCACTTCTGCAGGATCTGCTGTAGCGTGCCGTCGCTCTTCATCTTGCGGATCGCGCCGTTGAGTTGTTCGAGCGTCGCGGTGTCGCCCTTGCGCACGATGAAGCAGACCTGCCCCTTCACGACGCTCTGGTATTCGGGCACGAGCCGCACCTGGCGATTGACGCCGTGCTCGATCTGGTACGCGACGATCGGCTGATCGGCGAAGCCGGCCTTGATGCGCCCGAGCGCGACGTCGCGCATGATGTCGGCAATCGAATCGTAGGTCCGGACTTCCTTGAAGATGCCCTTCTTGTTGAGCGCATCGACGAACGCCGTGCCGACCTGCGCGCCGACCACCTGGTCCTTGAAATCGTCCATCGACGTATAGCGGCCCGGATCGTCGGCCTTCACGATCAGGCCTTCGCCGAACGAGTAGACGGTGTCGGAGAAATCGACGACCTGCTGGCGCGCCGGCGTCTTCAGCATCGCGGCCGAGATGATGTCGATCTTCTGCGTGGTGAGCGACGGGATCAGCGCCGAGAACACGGTCTGCTGCACGTCGACGCGAAACCCGGCCGACTTCCCGGCCGCGGTGATCGCATCGACCATCATCCCCTGGATCGAATTGCTCTTGACGTCGAGAAACGTGAACGGCACGCCGGTGGCCGTCGCGCCGACCTTCAGCGTGGGCTCGGCCGCCACGGCGCTCGCCGAGGCGGTGGACAGTGCGATGCAGGTGGCGAAACCGGCGGCCAATGCGCCGAACCGCTTGATGAACGGAACCATGGTGACTCCTTCTCGAATAATCCGGGCGCCGGCCGGTCGCTGATCGACACTGCGACGATGGTCCGATCTTAAAACGAATCAAAAACATCGAAAATAGATTTTTGCGTATCGATATTCGATACGATATGATGCGATATCGAATCGATCCCGCCCCGCCGCCATGGAAACGTCGCCCGACCAAGCAAACGATCTGCTGTTCAACCAGTCGCTGGAAAAGGGGCTGAACGTGCTGCGCGCGTTCAGTGCGAAGCGGCGCACGATGACGCTGGCGGAAGTGGCCGACGCGGCGGGGATGACGAAAAGCTCCGCGCAGCGGATGGTCTATACGCTCGAGAAGCTCGGCTACATCCGCAAGCATCCGGTCACACGGCGCTACCAGCTCACGCCGCACGTGATGCGGATCGGCTTCAACTATCTCGCGGCCGATACGTTGATCGACGTCGCGAATCCGTTCCTGTCCGAGCTCACGAACCTGACCGGCGAAACCACCAACCTCACCGAGCCGGACGAGGACGAAATGGTGTACGTCGCGCGTTTCGTGTCGACCAAGTTCGTGCCGATCCACATGCCGATCGGCAGCCGTATCCCGATGTACTGCACCGGCTCCGGCCGCGCGTTCCTGAGCGCGTTGCCGCCGGAAGAAGCACGTGCGCGGCTCGACGGCATGGCGCGCACACCGCATACGCCGCGCACGGTCACGGCGCTCGACGATCTCGTCGCGTTGCTCGACGGCGCGCGGCGCGAAGGCTACGCGACCAACCAGGAAGAACTGTTCATCGGCGACATGTCGATCGCGGCGCCCGTGCTCGGCAGCCAGGGGCAGCCGGTCGCGGCCGTGCACGTGGTCGCGCCGACGAGCCGCTGGACGTTCGACGACGCGCGCCGCAAGCTCGCGCCGGCGGTAATCGACTGCGCGCGCGGGATCAGCAATTCGATCCGGACGCTCGAATAGCGTCGGCGAAACGGCACGCGGCGCGCCGTTGCATCGCGCAACGGCGTTCGATCGCTACTGCGGCTTCGGCGGATGCTCGGCCCGGGAGGTACGGTTCGGGCGGGATACGAGTTGCTCCGCCCCCTCGTTTTCCCCGATCTCGTTCGCCTTGACTCCTGCGCACCGATCGATAAAACTTCGCCCATCGCCAGTGTGATCACAGATCGCAGATCAAACCCAGGAGAACCCCGCCTTGCCGCCTCGTATCGTCCCGCCCGCACTGAAAGCCATCGAACAGGAAACGATGGCCGACAAGGTCTACCAGCAACTGCGCGAAGCGCTGATGAGCGGCCGCTTCGCGCCTGGCCAGGCGCTGAGTCTGCGCAGCGTCGCGGAGGCGGTCGGCTCGTCGACGATGCCCGTGCGGGCCGCACTCACGCGGCTGCGCGCCGAACGCGCACTGGTCGACGGCCCGAACCGCGCGCTCGTCGTCCCGCCGATGACGCTCGACACGCTCGACGAGCTGCGCGACGTGCGGATTGCACTCGAAGGCTGCATCGCCGAGCGCGCGTGCGCACGGATGACCGATGCGCAGATCGCGGCCGTGCGCAAGACCTGCGAGACGATGCAGGCGCACGTCGAGGCCGGCCGCTCGCGCGCCTATCTGCAAAGCAATTTTGCGTTCCACAGCGCGATCTACGCGCACGGCGCCAGCGAAAACACGCTCGCGATCGTCGAGAACCTGTGGATGCGCGTCGGCCCGTTCCTCAACATGGTCGCGCTCGACATCCCGCACATGCGGCGCTCGATGGACGCGCACCGCGCGATCGTCGATGCGCTCGAACGGCGCGACGGCGCCGGCGTGCGCGCCGGCATCGCGCTCGACATCGGCGGAGCCGCGCACGATCTCGCCGAAACGCTGCGGGCCGAACAGACGCCGCGAACCGCGAACGCGAAGCCGTAGCGGCCGCTGGCCACGGCCGGCCTTTGCACGAGCGGCCGGCCACCCCACTAGATCAACGATGGAGACAACCCGGCATGACAGCTTCCGACCTGCTGAAACCCTATGACGGCCTGCGCGTCCTCGTGACGGGCGGCGCGTCGGGCATCGGTCTCGAAATCGCCCGCGCGTTCGCCGAATGCGGCGCGCGCGTGCACGTGTGCGACGCGTCGCAGGCCGCGATCGCGGCGCTCGCCGATCGGCCGCCGCACGCCGCGACGAGCGCGATCGGCGCAACGTTGGCCGACGTATCCGATCCGGCCGCCGTCGACCGCGTGTTCGCCGACATATCGGCCACGCTCGGCGGCCTCGACGTGCTGGTCAACAACGCGGGCATCGCCGGCCCGACCGGCGGTATCGACGAAATCGACCCCGTTCAATGGGAGCAAACGGTCGCGATCAACCTGAACGCGCAATTCCAGTTCGCGCGCCGCGCGGTGCCGCTGCTGCGCGAGTCGAAACACGGCGGCGCGATCATCGCGCTGTCGTCGGTCGCCGGCCGGCTCGGCTACGCGTTCCGCACGCCGTATGCGGCCACCAAATGGGCGGTGGTCGGCCTCGTGAAGAGCCTCGCGATCGAACTCGGGCCGCTCGGCATCCGCGTGAACGCGATCCAGCCCGGCATCGTGCGCGGCCCGCGGATGCGCCGCGTGATCGAGGCGCGTGCGCAGCAGCTCGGCATCGGCTACGACGAAATGGAGAAGCGCTATCTCGAGAAGATCTCGCTGCGGCGCATGACCGATCCGGCCGAGATCGCCGCGACCGCGCTGTTCCTGTGCTCGCCGGGCGGACACGGGATCACCGGGCAGGCGATCTCCGTCTGCGGCAACGTCGAAGTGCTCTGACGCCTCCTGCATCGTTCATCGAAAGGAATCCATCCATGGCAAACGCTCGCAAAGTCATCATCACGTGCGCGCCGACCGGCGCGATCCACACGCCGTCGATGTCGCCGTACCTGCCCGTGACGCCGCACGAAATCGAAACGGCCGCGGTCGCGGCCGCGCAGGCCGGCGCGGCGATCCTCCACTTGCACGCACGCAACCCGTCCGACGGCAAACCGACGCAGGATCCGGCCGTGTTCGCCGAATTCCTGCCGCGCATCAAGGCCCGGACCGACGCGGTGATCAATCTCACGTCGGGCGGCAGCCCGCACATGACGGTCGACGAACGGCTGCAGCCCGCGCTGCATTTCCAGCCCGAGGTCGCGTCGTTGAACATGGGTTCGATGAACTTCGGGCTGTACCCGATGCTCGAGCGCTTCCGCGAGCTGAAGCATCCGTGGGAGCGCGAACATCTCGAGAAAAGCCGCGATCTCGTGTTCAAGAACACGTTCGCCGACATCGAGACGATCCTCACGCGCTGCGGCGCGAACGGCACGCGTTTCGAATTCGAGTGCTACGACATCTCGCATCTGTACAACCTCGCGCACTTCGTCGATCGCGGGCTGGCGAAGCCGCCCTTCTTCGTGCAAAGCGTGTTCGGCCTGCTGGGCGGGATCGGCGCGCATCCGGAGGACCTGATGCACATGCGCCGGACGGCCGACCGTCTGTTCGGCAGCGATTACGTGTGGTCGATCCTCGGCGCCGGACGCAACCAGATTCCGCTCGCGACGATCGGCGCAGCGCAGGGTGCGAACGTACGCGTCGGGCTCGAGGATTCGCTGTGGATCGCGCCGGGCAAGCTCGCGGAATCGAGCGCCGCGCAAGTCCTGAAAATGCGTCAGGTGCTCGAAGGCCTGTCGCTCGAGATCGCGACGCCGGCCGAGGCGCGCGCGATGCTCGCCCTCAAGGGCGGCGACGCGGTGAATTTCTGAGCGCCGGCTCGCGCCCGCAACACCCGTATCCGCAAGCGCAGTGACGAGGCGCCGGCCCGAGCCGGCCGGCGCCAGGACGCCCTTGATCGCCCCGCTCCGTTCGAGCGCCGCCGGCGCGGCTCCGTCGTCTGCCCATCCGCTGCCTGCACCGCAGCGGCATCTGCCGAACGCGGCGCGCCGTGCTTGCCGTGCGCGCCGGTTCGCCCTTACCGGAGTCGTCCGCATGTCCACTCATCACGCTCAGGCCCTGTCGTCCGCCGCCGGCGACGCGAACGCGTCGCTGAACCGGCTGCTGTTCCGCAAACTCATGCCGCTGCTGATCGCCGCGTATGTGATCAGTTTTCTCGACCGCACCAACATCGCGTTCGCCAAACATTCGATGGGCGTCGATCTCGGCATTTCATCGGCCGCGTATGGGCTTGGCGCGGGACTGTTCTTTCTCACCTACGCGCTCTTCGAAATCCCGAGCAACCTGATCATGCATCGCGTCGGCGCACGCTTCTGGATCACGCGGATCATGATCACGTGGGGCGCGCTGTCGGTCGCGATGGCGTTCGTCGGCGGGGAGACGTCGTTCTACGTGATGCGCCTGCTGCTCGGCGCGGCCGAAGCCGGGCTGTTTCCCGGCGTGATGTTGTATTTGACGTACTGGTTCGGCCGCGAGGAGCGTGCGCGCGCCACCGGCTATTTCCTGCTCGGCGTGTGCATCGCCAACATCGTCGGCGGACCGCTGGCCGGCGCGCTGATCGAGCTCGACGGCACGCTCGGTTTCCACGGCTGGCAATGGCTGTTCGTCGTCGAAGGCATTCCGGCGATCCTGCTCGCGTTCGTCGTCTGGACGCGCTTGCCGGATCGACCGAGCGCCGCGCCGTGGCTCGCCCAGGAAACCGGCCGCGCGCTCGAGCGCAAGCTGGCCGCCGAACAGGACGCGGGCGTCGCCGCGCACGGCGGCCACGCGTTCGGCGCCGCCCTGCGCGATCCGCAGATCTGGCTCGCGATTTTCGTGTACTTCTGCCACCAGTTGACCATCTACACGGTGATCTTCTTCCTGCCCGGCATCATCGGCGCATCGGGACGCCTCTCGCCGGTCGCGGTCGGGTTGCTGACGTCGCTGCCCTGGCTCGCCGCCGCACTCGGGGCAGCGACGCTGCCGCGCTTCGCGCGCGAGTCGCGTCACGCGCGCCGCATGCTGTGTGCGGGGCTGGTGGTCATGGCGGCCGGGATGATCGGCGCCGCGCATGCGTCGCCGTTGGCGGGACTGCTCTGCGTGTGCGTGGCCGCGTCCATGTTCTTCGTCGTGCAGTCGATCGTGTTCACGTTTCCGGCTTCGCGGCTCGCCGGCAGCGCGCTGGCCGGCGGGCTCGGGCTCGTGAATACGTGCGGGTTGCTCGGCGGCTTCGTCGGGCCGACCGTCATCGGCGCGATCGAACAGGCGACCGGCAATGCGAAGAACGGGCTGACGCTGCTGGCGGCCGCACTCGCCGTCGCGGCATGTGCGAGCCTCGCGTTGCGTCACGGACACGAGCGCGCCGACGTGCGCTCGCGCGACTGAAGGCGGACGACACTCGAGCCGGCGGGATGCGGGCACGTCGCCGCCGGCATCCCGCCCCGCTTCGTCAGAACAGATACATCCCCGCGACGAACACCACGCCCGAGAACAACAGCGTCGTCACGCAATAGCCCATGATGTCGCGCACGCCGAGGCCCGCGATCGCCAGCGCGGGCAGCGCCCAGAACGGCTGCGCCATGTTGGTCCACGCCTCGCCGTACGCGATCGCCATGGCCGCCTTGCCGAGATCGGCGCCGAGCGCCTGCGCGGCCGGCATCACGAACGGCCCCTGCACGACCCAGTGGCCGCCGCCCGACGGCACCGCGAAATTGATCACGGCCGAACTCAGGAACGCGAGCAGCGGGAACGTGTGGACGTTCGCGATATCGACGAACCATTTCGTGATCACGCCCGCGAGCCCGGAGTGATCCATCAGCGCCTGGATGCCCGCGTAGAACGGGAACTGGATCATGATCCCGGACGCGCCGCGCGCGGCGCCGGCCACCGCGCGCGCATAGGCCATCGGCGTCCGGTGCAGCAGGATGCCGGCCGCGAGGAACGCGAGGTTCACCGTGTCGATGTCGAGCGCGAAGCCCTTCTGCGCGAAACGCAACACGAGGAACGCCGCGCACAGCGCCGCGACGACGATCGACAGCGCGCGGCTCTCCTCCATCCGTTCCGCGAACGTCGCGTCGGGCGCGAGCTTGCGCTCGACGCTCGGCGGCTCGGCGAGCAGCGCCGGATCGACGCTGACGACGTCGCCCGGCTTCGGCATCATCATCCGTGCGAGAAACGGCAGCATCACGATCAACCCGATCGTGATGAACGCGTTGTAGCCGGTGAAGATCGTGTCGGACACCGGAATCAAGCCGATGGTCTTTTCCATCGGATTGCCTTTCGTGGCCGCGACGAGCGGGACCGAACCCGACAGCCCGCCGTGCCAGCTCAGGAAGCCCATGTAGGCGGACGCGACGAGCAGCCGGTAGTCGCTGCCGGCCACGCGGCGCGCCACTTCGCGCGCCAGCATCGCGCCGAGCACGAGGCCGAAGCCCCAGTTGATCGCGCAGGCCAGCGCGCCGACGAACGCGACGAGCATCACGCCTTGCCCGGGCGTGCGCGCGGCGCTCGCGAGCGCGACGAGCAGGCGCCGCACGGGCGGCGAACTCGCGAGCGCGTGGCCCGTCACGAGGATCATGACCATCTGCATCGAGAACGCGAGCAGGTTCCAGAAGCCGGAACCCCACATCGTCGTGAGTTGCACGGGCGTGTTCGGCGTGAGCCCGAACGCAAGCGCGAACGTGACGATCGTCAGCAGGATCGCGAAAATCAACGGGTCGGGCAACACGCGGTGGACCACCTGCGTGAAGAAGCGGGAAATGCGCTGGATCAACTTGAGCTCCTCGTTTCCTGATAGGGACATCCGCGCGTATCGTTGTTGGTTGAGGCGCGGAAACGCGCGGATTCTTGCACAGAACCGTATTGCTTGCGTTGATGCCCCTGTCGGGAATCGGGTCGGTCGACTTCGGCAGGCTATCGAATCCGTTACATGACCGCGACCGGCTCCGAAGCGAGGCAACCGAGGGAAGAAGCCAATGGTGTGTATCGCTGCAGACTGGAATTCATGAAGGATGTGCGCATGCAAAAGCGCCCGCCTGACTGCGGATCAGGCGGGCGCTTCCTGCGGCGATATTCGTCTCGTCGTGTGTCTCGCGAATCTCGACGGGTCAGCGAATCAGGGCTCCCAACGTCCGCGCTCCATCGCTTCCTCCATCATCCCGAGTGTCAGTGACCGCCCCCCCAGCGTCTCCCTCGCCTCTGGGCTGAACGGGGATTTGACGACTGTCGCGAGAAACGAACCGATGCCGAGCTTCGCGGACGGATAGTAATAATGGAGGTCGAACGCGGACAAATCGACGCCGAATGTCGCACCCCATTGCCGAATGATTCTGTCGATGTCGTTCGGTTCGAGATCGAGATCGTGATAAAGATCCGTGTCCCGCGACAGTTCGATGCGATCGATCTGGAGCCTTGCGACGTCAGTCGCGATGAACGCTTCGAGGCGTTTCCACGTGTCAGCCATATAAGCGATCCTCGGGCTTCACCATGCCGTTGTACGCGCCGATCGTACGACAAGTGATCAACGCGACGTCCGTCGCCAGAATCACCCAACCGACTCCGGGAATCGCCCGCCCGACGAATGCGCCGATATTCTGCGTCAACTTGATGCGCAACATGATCAGGCTCCTGAATGAGGTAACGGTCGGCAAAATCCGGTGCTTCAATTCGTATGGCAGCAGCCGACGCGAAACGACGGACGCGATGGACGTGCCCTTGACCGCGTTCGCGAACTTGCCTCGCGTCGGGATAAAGCGCTGACCCAACAATACCATCGCGACGCCGACCGCATCATCCACCCCCAATGCCTTACCAGTCTCTTCGATAAAGATCAGGAAGAACAGTGCTTCGCGGCTCAAACCCTCGTGAATGCCGTATCTGTACGTGCTCGCCATTTTTTCTCTCATAGTTTGAATTTGAACGAGCGGAAAAGGCTAGCGTGAGTAGCGGAGGCGAAACAACGGACTCACCGGCAGATTGCCGCGACAAGCGTCTGCCCGGATGTGATTGGCGGATCTCGTGCAGATGCTGTGAAGTACCGCGCGGCTTGCGCTTCGGGCTGTCGCAGCCTCATCTTGCACACGAGTGCGCCACGGCGGCGACAGGCATTTGAACAGATACAGAGTGTCAATTTTCAGCGGATCGCCCACCTTCTGGCCGCTCATGCATATCAACGCCCCACCGTCGCCGACGTACTCGCGGTCGCAACCTTACGCCCCCGCCGCTCCGCCAGCCGCTGCGCGCCCCGATACGCGACGAGCGCCCCCGCCACGGCCAGCAGCATCGGCACGAGGCTGTCGTGATTCGCGCGCGTGAATTCGAGCAGCAGCACGACGGCCGTGACCGGCATCTGCATCGACGCGGCAAGAAACGCGGTCGCGCCGATCAGCGCGCATCCGCCGAGCGATGCGCCGGGCCACACGATGCTCCACAGTCCGCCGAGCACGACACCGAGCAGCGCGCCGTTCGCGAGGCCCGGCGTCAGCAGCCCGCCTTCCGCGCCGGCCCGCAGGCTGCCGGCCTCGATCAGCACCTTCAGCACGAGCAGCGCCGCCGCGAGACCGATCGTCAGCGTGCCGTCGAAACCGAGCGACGCCGGGCCCTTGCCGTTGCCGAGCAGTTGCGGAAACTTCGTCGCGAGCACGCCGATCACCGCGAAGTTGAGCAGCGCGAACACCGGCAGCCGCCAGTCCTTCGGCGCGTTCGCCCGCGCGCGGGTCGTGAGCCGCACGAAACCGTACGCGGCGACGCCGAACAGCGGCCCGCAGACGATCGACCATGCGACGAGCGGCGTGCTCGACACGAACGCCGGCACCGCGTACTGGTGTTCGTTGCCGAGACCGATCCATGCGACGATCGCCGCGATTGCGGACGTCACGACCGCCGCGACCAGCGCACGCCACTCGAACGTGCCGAGCAGCACCTCCAGCACGAAGATCGCGCCGCCGAGCGGCACGTTGTAGACGGCCGCGAGCCCCGCGCCGGCGCCGCACGCGACCATCAGCCTGCAGTCGTCGGGCGTGAGCCCCGCCGCATGGGCAAACCGCCCGGCGAGCAGCGCACCGATCTCGCGCGGTGCGACTTCGCGGCCGAGCGGCGAGCCGAGCGCGACGGTGACGATCTGCAGCAGCGCGTGGACCGTCGTGCTGACGAACGGCATCCGCGGATCGGCCGCACGCACCGCGCGGCGGATGCCGACGAGTGGCCGGCCGTATCGGTAAAGCGCCCACCAGCCGCCGCCCGCGACGATCCCGCAGACCATCAGCACCGCGAGCCGACGCAGCGGCTCGGCCCCGGTCACGCCGCTGAGGAAGCTCTCGGACCCGATCACGTGCGCGACGTCGTAGCCGTACGCGACGTGCTGGATCGCATGCAGCAGCAACGCGAGCAGCATGCCGCCGAGACCCGCGCCGACGCCGGTCAGGACCGTGACGACGGCCATGCGCGCGAACGGGCTAGCGGGCGGCGAAGAAGCAGCGGGAGCGGACGGAAGATCGAAGCGCATGGGGTCGGCGAACGGGATCGAAAAGACGGCGCGCACCGTGCACGCCGTCGTCAGGACCGCATCGTAGGCCCGCGCCAATCATGAGGCAAACGTATTTTTCTGATCAACTCATGCATTTTCCGAATGCACGAACGCCGGCGGCCCGCGATGGCCCGCCTGCCGCGTCAGTCCGGATAGGTCAGGCGCTCCGGTTCGCGCCGCATGATGACTTTCCCGTGGCGCATCGACAGCGTGGCCTTCGCCTGCCTGCGCACGGCTTCGTAGTCGCTGTCCGCGTCGAGCACGACGAGATTCGCCGGACGCCCGACCGCGATGCCGTACCCGTCGCCGAGGTGCATCGCCGTCGCGCTATGGTCGGTCACGAAGTCGAGGCAGCGCTGCAGATCCTGGTAACCCATCATGTGGCAGATATGAAGGCCCGCATCGAGCACGCGCAGGATGTTGCCGTTGCCGAGCGGATACCACGGATCCTTGATCGAATCCTGCCCGAAGCACACGTTGAGCCCGGCACGGTCGAGCTCCGCGACGCGTGTGACGCCGCGCCGCTTCGGGAACGTGTCGAAGCGCCCCTGCAGATGGATGCTCTCGGTCGGGCACGAGATGAAATTCAGCCCCGCCCGCTTCAGCAGCCGGAACAGCTTCGAGCAGTACGCGTTGTCGTACGAACCCATCGCGGTGGTGTGGCTCGCGGTGACGCGTGCGCCCATGCCGCGCACGCGCGCCTCTTCCGCGAGCACTTCGAGAAAGCGCGAGTGCGGATCGTCGGTCTCGTCGCAGTGCACGTCGACGAGGCGGCCCGTGCGTTCGGCGAGATCCATCAGGTAGCGGATCGAGCTGACGCCCTGCTCCCGCGTGTTCTCGAAATGCGGAATGCCGCCGACGACGTCCGCGCCGAGCTCGATCGCCTGCGCCATCAGCGCGCGGCCGCCGTCGAACGATTCGATGCCCTCCTGCGGGAACGCGACGATCTGCAGATCGATCAGCCCGCGCGCCTCGTCCTTCACCTCCAGCATCGCCTTCAGCGCGGCGAGCGTCGGATCGGTCACGTCGACGTGCGTGCGCACGTGCTGGATCCCGTGATCGCGCAGCATGCCGATCGCCGCATGCGCGCGCGCCTTCGTGTCCTCGTGCGTGATCGTCGCCTTGCGCTCGGCCCAGCGCTCGATGCCCTCGAACAGCGTGCCGCTCATGTTCCATGCGGGCTCGCCGGCCGTCAGCACGGCATCGAGGTGGATATGCGGTTCGACGAGCGGCGGAATCGCGAGGCGGCCGCCGCCGTCGATATGGTCGGGGTTCGTCGACGCGATCGGCGCCGTTTGCGCATCGATGCGCGCGATCCTGCCGGCATCGATGCCGATCGTGAACAGGCCGTCGCGGCCGCGCAAGCGTACGTTGAACAGGTTCATGGGGAGGCCTCTTGTCGTATGCGTGAACACGACCGCGCGATCTGCGCTGGCGGCCGTGCGGTCCGGGCGACCAGTATGGAGGAAAGCGGCGACGCGCACACGTGCCGCGCATGTTGCATCGACACGACAGCCGGGCCGCGCCGGACCGAAGCCGCGTGCCGGCCGCAAGCAGGAACCGCCGGCCCGGCGCGCACGCGCGTCGTCGTGTCGGTTTTGTGAACGACTCTTGCGGGATCAGGAACGGTGCGCTCGCGGCCGCTGCGTCCTTGCGCGCGCCGCGCATTCCTATACTTGCGCCGAACTTTGTTTCCAGTCCCACACGCAGGAGCTTCACGATGAAAAAAACCCTGATCGCCGGCGCGTGCGCCGGCGCCCTGTTCGCGCCGCTCGCCCACGCGCAAAGCTCGGTCACGCTGTACGGCCTGATCGACGCCGGCATCGCCTATACCAACAACGTGAACGGCGCGTCGCAGTGGCGCATGACGACCGGCACGATCAACGGCAGCCGCTTCGGCGTGCGCGGCGCCGAGGATCTCGGCGGCGGGCTGAAGGCATTGTTCGTGCTCGAAAACGGCTTCAACGCGAACAACGGCGGGCTCGGCCAGGACGGCAAGCTGTTCGGCCGGCACGCGTATGTCGGCCTGAGCCGCGCCGGCTACGGCACGCTGACGCTCGGCCGCCAGTACGACACGATGGTCGACTTCGTCGCGCCGTTGTCCGCGACGTCGGGCGATTTCGGCGATACGGGCTTCGCGCATCCGTTCGACAACGACAACCTGAACCACTCGCTGCGCATCAACAACGCGGTCAAGTACACGAGCGACACGATCGCGGGCTTCAAGGTCGGCGCGCTGTACGCGTTCTCCAACTCGGCGAACTTCGGCGCGAACCGCGCATACAGCGTGGCCGCGAGCTACACGAACGGCCCGCTGAAGCTGGCCGGCGCGTACCTGCAAATGAACGGCACGAAGGGCTCGACGAGCGCGAGCCCCGGCGCGACCGATTCGGCCGAAGCGAAGAGCTTGAACCAGGGCGGCTGGTCGATCGGCTCGGACCGCATGCGCACCTACGGCGGCGGTGTCGACTACGTGTTCGGCCCGGTGACCGCCGGCTTCGTCTACACGCGCTCGCAGTACGACAACACGGGCGCGTTCGGCTCCAGCGGCCAGATCGCGTTCAACAACTACGACGTGAACGTGCGCTATGCGGTCACGCCGGCCGTCAGCGTCGGCGCAGCCTATGTCTATACGGACGCCAGCGTGTCGAATCCCGACAGCAAGCATGGGACCGCCCCGAAATGGCATCAGGTCGACCTGCAGGCCGTGTACAAGCTGTCGCGCCGCACCGACCTGTACGCGGAAGCGATGTTCCAGCATGCGTCGGGCCGCGGCTATCAGGCGTTCATCAACACGTCGGGCGGCGCATCGGGCACGGCGAACCAGGTGGTCGGCACGATCGGCATGCGCACGCGGTTCTGATCGGCGTCGCGCGACGCCGCCCTCTGCGCGGCGTCCGTGTACACGGCGCCCGTATACACGGCGCCCGTGTTCGCACACAGGTTCGGTCGCCGCGGGCGACGCCGCCAATGTTGTTCCTTCTGGAACGCAGCCCTCCTGGAATCGGGGTGTTTTCGCGTGGAAGCGCTGCGTAGACTGACGTCGAAGGTCGGAGCCCCGCATCGCGTGCGGCGTGTCGATCTGGCCACCCACCCCGTATTCAGGAGAACCACGTGAAATCGCTCGTCGTTACCGCGGCCGCCGCCGTCCTGCTTGCCGCACCGGCCCTGTCGTTCGCCCAGCAGGCGACGTCGCCGGTCACGCGCGCGCAGGTGCTGCAGGAGTTGATCGATCTCGAATCGGTCGGCTACAACCCGGCGCGCGGCGAAGTCGGCAACTATCCGGACGACATCCTCGCGGCGCAGGAACGACTGCAGGCGAAGCGTCTCGCCGAGCGCAAAGCGGCGCAGGCCGCGTACGGCCCGGCCGGCGAGCCGGCAACCGAATCGGGCGCAGCGGTCAGGCCCGCGCCGTGACGGCGCGCGTCGCTCGCATCGCGCATGCATGGCGAGCGACGCGTATTCGGCATGGAAATGAAACGACCCGCCGCGCGCCGATGCGCACGGCGTTCAGGCGGCCTGCGGTTCGCGGTCGATCGCGTTCAGCATCTCGACGTCGCGCGCGATCATCGCCGGCACCTGGGCGCGCAGCATCTCGACCCAGGTCCGCACCTTCGCATCGACGAAGCGGCGCGACGGGTACAGCGCATGCACGTTCATCTTCTGCAGGATATGCGCGGGCAGCACACGGACGAGCGTGCCGTCCCGCAGTGCATCGATCGCCGAATACAGCGGCAGCATGCCGATGCCGATGCCGTCGCGGATCGCGAGTGCGAGCGATTCGGCGGTATTGGTCTGCACCGGGCCGGCGACGCGAATCTGCTCGACGCCATCGGGGCCTTCGAGCACCCATTCGTGCGTCGGGAATGCCGGCGTGCACAGCGTCAGGCACGCGTGCGCGGCGAGATCCTGCGGGCGCGCCGGCACGCCGTGCCGTTTCACGTAATCGGGCGATGCACACAGAATGCTGAACGTCGAGCCGAGCAGGTGCGACACGAGTTCCGAATCGGGCAGCGACGACGCGGTGACGACGGCCATGTCGCTCGTGCCGTCGAACAGATCGGGCATGCGCTGCGACAGCGACAGCTCGATCGATACGTCCGGGAATTGCGCGTGATAGCGCGTGAGCGCCGGCAATACGTAGTGGTGACCGACGCTCGCGAAGCTGTGCATGCGCAGCACGCCGGCCGGGCGTTCGTGCGCGCAGCTCGCCTCTTCTTCCGCGCGGTCCACGTCGGCGAGGATCTGGCGGCAGCGCCGCAGATAGCTTTCGCCGGCCGACGTGAGCGCGAGACGGCGCGTCGAGCGATTCATCAGACGGGTGCGCAGGCGCGCCTCGAGCTCCGACACCGCGCGCGACATCGCGCCCGTCGTCGAATTCAGCGATTGCGCGGCGGCGGTGAAGCTGCCCGTCTCGACGACGCGCGAAAACACCCGCATGTTTTGTAGGGTATCCATTCCTGTGAACGACCTGTAGCGGAGCCGCCATTTTCCTCCACGGGATGCGACAGATTGTTGCTGCGGCTGCAACTATCGTTTCCCCGCAACGGCGTTAATGCACGTGCGCCGCGCTCCTACAATCGGCGCCTCACCAGTCGAACGGGCCGTTCGGACGCGCCGCGGCACCGCGCCGGCCCCCTCTTTTCATGAAGCCACCACCTGCGATCGAGCGACCTTCCATCGAACCGGCACGATGGAGCGCCTGGCTCGACCCGCTCGGCAACGCGGCGCGCGACTGGGCCGCGACCGACGGGCTGATCTGGCTGCACCTCGCGAAAACCGTGCTCGCGGCGCTGCTCGCGATGGGCATCGCGATGCGTCTGGAGATGTCGCAGCCGCGCACCGCGATGACCACCGTGTTCGTGCTGATGCAGCCGCTGTCGGGCATGGTGTTCGCGAAGAGTTTCTATCGCGTGCTCGGCACGGCGGCCGGCCTCGTCGGCGCGCTCGCGCTCGGCGGGCTGTTCGCACAGCAGCCCGAGTTGTACATGGCCGGCATCACGCTGTGGATCGGCGGCTGCATCGCACTCGCGGTGCGCAACCGCCATTTCCGCTGGTACGGCTTCGTGCTCGCCGGCTACACGGCCGCGCTGATCGGCCTGCCGGCCGTGATGACGCCGCAGACGCTGTTCCAGTCCGCGCTCACGCGCGCCGCGGAAGTCGCGCTCGGCATCGCGTGCTCGGGCGCGGTCAGCGCGCTGATCCTGCCGCTGAGTTCCGCGAAGGCGCTGATGCGTTCGTTGAGCGCGCGCCACGCGACGTTTGCCGCGTTCGCCGCCGGTGCGCTGTCGGGCGACGTCGCGCGCGGCGATTTCGAGCGACGTTTCGCCGATTTCGTCGACGACATCGTCGGCTTCGAAGCCAACCGCGCGTTCGCGTCGTTCGAGGATCCGCACATTCGCGCGCGCAGCCGCCGGCTTGCGCGACTGAACAGCGAGTTCATGAACGCCTGCACGCGGCTGCATGCGCTGCACCAGCTCGTCAAACGGCTGCGCGCGAATCGCTCGGACGCGGTGCTCGACGCGCTGGCGCCGCACGTCGACGCGCTCGCATTGCGCTTCGCCGCGTTGCGCGACGAATGCCGGCGCGGCCTCGCACCGGCGACCGGCGCGCTGCTCGAACTGCGCCGCTTTCACGGTGCGTTGCCGAAGGCCGCGCGCGCGTCGCGGCGGGCGATCGAGGACCATGCGGCGGGCGGCCTGCTCGACTTCGATACCGCGATCGAGCTGCTGTACCGGTTCATCGCCGAATATCTCGGCTACGTCGACACGTACGCGTCGCTCGACCAGGACGATCACGCGTTCGAGCGCTCGGTCACCCATTACGCGGTGAAAACCAACGCGTTCTTCGTCGGTTTCGCGTTCCTGCGCACGGTGGTCGCCGTCGGTGCGATGAGCGCGTTCTGGATCGCGTCCGAATGGCCGAGCGGCTCGCTCGCGGTGATCGCCACCGCGATCGCATGCGCGCTCAGCTCGACCTCTCCGCGCGCGCCGAAGTTCGTCGCGCAGATGGGCGTCGGTGCAGCGTGCGCGACCGCGGTCGGCTACCTGTTCCTGTGCTACGTCTATCCGAACATCGACGGCTTTCCGCTGCTGTGCGCGGCGCTTGCGCCGGTGCTCGGCCTCGGCGCGTTTCTCGCGATGCGGCCCGGGCTGTCCGGCTACGGAATCGGCTTCGCGGTGTTCTTCTGCCTGCTCGCAGGCCCCGACAACGCGATCGCGTATACGCCTGAAGTGCTGATCAACAATGGGCTGGCGATCGTCGTCGCGATGCTCGCTTGCGCGCTCGTGTTCGCCGTCGTGTTCCCGACGCACATGCGCTGGCTCACCGGCCGGATCGCGCACGACTTGCGCCGCCAGGTCACGCTGGCGTGCGAAGGCGCGCCGGACGGCCTCGCGCAGCGCTTCCAGTCGAGCACGCACGACCTGATGGCGCAACTGCGGACGCTGCTGGTGCGCCGCACGCGGCAGCATCGCGATGCGCTGCGCTGGATGCTGTCGACACTCGAAGTCGGCCACGCGGTCATCGACCTGCGCGACGAGCTGCACGCATTTCGTGCATCGAAACCGCCGCAGACGCTGCGCTGGACCGGTTCGATCGATGCGGTGCTGCTCGAACTGCCGCGCTTCTTCGACGATCCGACGCCCGTTCGCCATGCGCGCACGCTGAAATCCGTGAATCTCGCGATCCGCGCGGCGCAGCACGCGCTGCAGGCGTGGTACGCGGTGCCCGACGCGCGTCGCAACATGCAGCGAATCGTCGGTTGCCTGCACTTCATGCGCAGCGCGCTGCTCGACAAGGATGCGCCGTTCAATCGGCATCGTCATTGATGAATGGGTGCATGCACAACGGGATCGTTGTTCCGGATGGAAATAAGCTCTCCACCCGCGGCGATTAATCTTCAAGCAGTGCGAGCCTATAGTTTCCTCACTGCCAGCGAGACTGGCACTCACCCAGGAGAAACAAAATGAAGCCGCTGCACCTCGCCCTCGTTGCCCTGTCGCTCACCGCTGCCGTCGCCCACGCGCAGCCGGCGCCGGCAGACGCCGCACCGCAACAGGCGAACCGCGCCGAGGCGATCAAGGCCGCCGGCCGCGTCGATCGCGCGCAATCGAAGCAGGAAGACCCGAACGCCTGCGTCGGCCCCGTCAGCTTCTGCAACATCTACTTCGGCAGCTGAGCATGACGCCGCGTCGTCACGGCCAGGCCCGCATCGCCCGCACCGCACGCATGACGTGCGCGGGCGGACGGCGGCCCGGCCGATCGCCGCATCGCCGTCCCGCTCCTCGCCGCTTCGATTGAAGCGGCGCTTGCCGTTTCAGGCGCCGCGCCCCGGCCGCCAGCCTACTTCGCGCAGCGCATCCAGCAAGCGCGCCTGCCCGAGCCCTTCGACCCGCACCCCGCGCGACTCGACGTCGCCGCCCGCGACCAGCGCATTCACGATCGCCTCCTCCACCGCTTCCGCCGCCGCGACGAACAGCGCGGAAATATGGTCGTTGTTGACCATCCGCACGTCGGCGGTCGGCGTGCCCTTGTTGCCGTAGTTCGCTGCCGGCAAGCCGTCGTTACCGGTTGCGAACGCAACGAAGATGTCGCCGCTCGAATCCTCGGTGCCGCCGCCCACGCGGGCGAGCCCGACGCTCGCGCGCTGCGCGAGACGCGTGCATTGATGCGGCAGCAACGGCGCGTCGGTCGCGATCGTGACGACGATCGAGCCCATGCCGGCTTCGCCTTTCGCCTCTGCGTCGTGGAACGGCGAATGCACGTGCCGCAGCACTTCGCCGACCGGGTAGCCGGCCACGCGCAGCATCTCGCGCACGCCGTAATTCGCCTGCACGAGCGCGCCGACGGTCCAGCCGCCCGCGTCGCTCGCCAGCACGCGCGACGCGGTGCCGATGCCGCCCTTGAACTCGTGGCAAATCATGCCCGTGCCGCCGCCCACGCCGCCTTCGGCAACCGGCCCCGACTGGGCGGCAGCCAGTGCGCGCCGGACGTGCGCGGCGTTCACGTGCTGCCCCCAGATGTCGTTCAGCAGTCCGTCGTAGGTTTCCATCACGACCGGCATGCACCAGTACACGCGGCCGGCCGCCGCTTCGCGTTCGTTCGCGACGAGCGCGTCGCGCACCGCGCCGACGCTGTGCGTGTTCGTATAGGCGATCGGCGTCGTCAGCAGGCCGGCTTCGCGAATCCATTCGAGCCCGGTCGCGTCGCCGTTGCCGTTCAGCACGTGCACGCCCGCGAAGCACGGCGAATCGTGCGCGGCGCCCGCGCGCGGCTCGACGACGGTGACGCCGGTGCGGACCGACGCGTCGCCGTTCTCGACGCTCAGCGTGCAATGTCCGACCCGCACGCCCGGCACGTCCGTGATCGCGTTGAAGCGGCCCGGCGTGCCGAGTCCGATACGGATACCGAGACCCCTCGTGCGCATGATGCGATTCCTCCCGTCTTTCAATGGTTCGGTGTGTCGATGGTACAAGGTGTCGACCCGGTGCTCAGAGCGCGCGGAACGCGTCGCTGTGGCGCGCCCAGGCCACGTACATCACGAGTGCCGCGACCAGCAGCCCCGCGATGATGATCAGGTCGGTCGACTTCGTCGCCGTCGCCAACGTCGTGACCAGCGTATACGCGGCGCCCGCCACCGCGACGAGCGGCGTCGCGGGCCACAGCGGCATCCGGTAGTGATGCTCGACGTCGCGGCGCACGAACCGGCTCGCGAGTGCGGCCAGCCCGACGACGAGATAGATCAGCAGCAACAGGTCGACCGTGAACGCGGTCAATTCGTCGAGGCTCGACACGAACACGAGCCCGGCCGACGGTATCGCGAGCGCGAGCGTCGCGAGCCACGGCGATTCGAGGCGCGGATGAATCGTCGAGAACGCGCGGTTGCAGGTGCGCGACCAGAGCGCATGCCGGCCGCTGCTGTACAGCAGGCGGCCCATCGTGATCACGATCGCGATGATCGCGTTGAACACCGACAGGAAGATCCCGCCGCTGACCACGCGCGACACGGCCGGATTGCTCAGCGAGCGCACGACGTAGCCGATCGGATCGGCACTCTTCGTCAGGTCGCTCAGCGACGGCGCACCCAGCACGATCGCGGTGAGCGGAACCAGTTCGACGACGAGGATCACGAGCAGCGAATAAATCACCGCCTTCGCGACGTTGCGATTGCCGCCGCGCAGGTCTTCCGCGAGATAGGCTGCCGAGCCGAAGCCGTTGTAGCAGAAGATCGCGGTGCCGATCGCGGGCACGATGGCCGCGAGCGTCGCCGGCACGAGCGCATTGCCGCTCGCGACGACCGGTGCGATCAGCACGTCGGCGCCGCGGTGCGGCGACCCGAACCCGAGCCCCGCGATCAGCATCAGCACGCCGATTTCGACGACCAGGAACGCACCGGTGATCCATGCGTTCGTCTTGATGTTCAGCATGCCGAGCAGATAGCTGAGCAGCACGATCGTCAGCGCGACCGACTGGTTGCCGAAGTGCGTGCCGAGCGCGTTGTTCAGGTACGGCGCGGCGCCGCTCGCGAGCACGGCCGGGATGAACACGCTGACGGACAGCACCGTGATGAAGGTCAGGTAGCCGGGCAGCGTGCCGAACACGCGCTTGGCCATCACATATTCGCCGCCCGCGCTTCGGTGCGCGGCGCTGAGTTCCGCATAGCAGAGCGCGAACGCGAGCGCGAGCACGCCGCCGAGCACGAACGACAGCACGGCGCCGCTGCCGGCCTGCTGGATCGCGAACGGCGCGATCACGAAGATCGAGCTGGCCGGCGTCACGCCCGACACGGTGATCATCACCGCATCGCGCACGCTGAGCGTCTGCGACAACGCGCGCGGCGCGTCTTCCATTGCAGGCGCCGCTTGCAGGCTGCCCGTCGATTCCGACATCATCGCCATTTCGTTCTCCTGTCGCTCCTATCCTGCGTATTTTTGAACACCCATACTCGGGCCCGATTGATTGCGTGGCAGTCTAGGAAGCCAATTTCAGGACCGCTATTCCCCCTTCGTGTTACGCCCTTCCGGTGGTGGTATGGATCGTCTCTTTTCCGAAATCGCGATGCACCAGGCGCTTGGCCGCGCAATCGATCATCTCGGCCAGCCGCGCTTCTGGCGGTTCCTCGTGCTGCTGCTCAACGAAATGACGCCGTTCGACAACGCGCTCGCGACCGCGATCGGCCGCGACGGCGTGCCGCTCGTGCTCGACGAATACGACACGGGCGGCACCGACGCCGCTTCGCCGGTGCCGCTTTACCTGAATGGGTTATACCTGCTCGATCCGTTCCTGCAGGCCGCGCACGACGGGCTCGCCGACGGCTGCTACCGGCTCGAGGAAGTCGCACCCGACCTGTTCCGGCAGAGCGAGTATTTCCTGAGCTATTTCCGCGATGCGGTCGGCGACGACGAGATCCAGATTCTCGTGCGGCCGAACGCCGACACGCTGCTGTCGCTGTCGCTCGGCGCATCGACGCGCTTCGACGTCGAGCCGCTCGGCAAGCTGACGGCCGCGATGCCGTGGGTGATCGCGACGATCCGGCAGCATTGGCGGCTGGTGGGCGACGCCGCACGCGCGACGCCCGACGCGGGCCTCGGCGCGCGCGTCGAGCAGGCGCTCGCGCGCTTCGGCGCGGGCGTGCTGACCGATCGCGAGATGGCGATCGCACGCATGGTGCTGCGCGGCAATTCGTCGAAGGCGATCGCCGAGCGGCTCGCGATTTCGCCCGAAACGGTGAAGGTGCATCGGCGGCACCTTTACGCGAAGCTCGGGATCGCGTCGCAGCCGGAACTGTTTTCGCGGTTCATCCAGGCGTTGGGCGAGGACGACGCAGCCGGTTGAGCGGAACGCACGCCGGCACACGCCCTGCGTCGCCGCCGACGGCCTAGTGGCCGAGCAGCTTGGCGCCGACGAAATCGGCCACGCGCTGCTGTGCGTCCGCGCGTGCTGCCGGCTCCGTGCCCGTAATCGGCACGACGCCAGCGCGCGTCGTGAACGACGCGATCGCGTGCACCGGCATGTTCGGCCAGTCGAAATCGTGATACGCACCCGGATACGCGTGGAAAGTCGCGTCCGTGCCCGGCGCGACCGAATCGAACAGCGTCTTGCAGGCGGCGTACGGCGTCCACACGTCGGCCTCGCCGATCAGCACGAGCAGGGGCACGGGGCTCTGCCAGGCGGGCCCCTGCGCGTTCGTGTTGCAGCTGGCCGGATAGAACGCGACGGCCGCGCGGAAGTCGCCGTCCGGCAGCGATGCCGGCCGGGCCGGGCTGGACGCCCGGATCGCGTTCAGCACCGTGCCGCCGCCCTGCGACCAGCCGAGTACGCCGATCCGGTCGGGTTGCACGGTATCGAGCGTCTGCAGATACCGCAGCGCGCCATACGCGTCGAACGGCCGTGCCCGATAGATGTCGCCGACGAAATGCGCGGGCGCGCACATCTCGCCGTGACCGCGCGGCGTGAAGCTGTCGACTTCGAGCACGGTGACGCCAGCCGCGTTGAAGCGTTCGGCCCAGTCGCGATCGCGCGCGTAGAGCTTGCCGGACTTGGCGAACATCCCGCCGCAGCCGTGCAGAAACACGAGCGCCGGATGGCGGCCGGCGCCGGGCGCAGGAAACAGATAGCCGTCGAGCATCGTCGTCGAGCTGTCGGTCGACGGGAAGTGGACGACGGTCTGCGCACCGGCGATCGCGGAGGCACACCCCAGTAACATCGCCGTCAGCAACTTGCGCATCGGTCGCTCCTGCGTGGTCGGATGACACGACAACGGCAACGGGATGGCCGCGGTTGACACACCCCGGCGGGCGGCCCTTCGCGGGCGCCGCGCGACTGCGTTCACCTGCCCGATTCGATGAACCCGCCACCCGGCGCCGGATGCGGCACGTACCAGCCGAAATACACTTCGGCCTCGACGATCCGGCCATCGCGAATACGCAGCCGTTCGGCATTGCGAAACCGCCGTCCAACAGTCGTGACGGCTTCGTACACGACGAACACGTATTCGCCGTGCACGGCGACGTCGACGAATTCGAAACCGGCGAGCATCGCGCTGTTCGGCCAGCACCGTGCGAGATACGCATCGCGGTCGAGCCGGTTGTCGAGCGGGCTCGTGAAATGGAAATCCGGCGCGATCAGCGCTTCGATCGCGTCGCGGTCCTTGTCGACATACGCGCGATAGCTGGCGCGCGCAACATCGCCTGGGTCCTGAAGCATCGTCGTCACCTCCCGGAAGGCTCGGCGCGCGCCCGGCTCGCGCCGACGAAGATATTCCGGCGGAACGCGCGCGATGTCATCCACGCAAACCCGTATCGCGGTCGTTGCCCCCGCAACGCACGCGCGGCGCGGGCTCGGGGCTCGGGGACGGATGCCGAATACCCGGGCACATCGGCGATCGTCGCGCCGTTGCGCAACGCCTGCACGCCGCCGATATGCCCCCCGATCTTCTCGCAGCGCCGCCAAAAACCGCCTATCGTGAATAAGGCGCCCCGTTTGTCGCCATTCGCCCCCGGCATCGCTCGCGCGGACGGGCGGTCGGCGACGGCGCCGTGCTCCGGCACCATTCATCGCGATTCCGGCGCACGCTCGCCCGTGCGCGATCGCGGCCGCCCACCGGACCATCAGGAGGCACTCATGAAAGCCGCGCTGCTCGTCAGCTCCGCCCTGCTCGCCATTGCGTCAGCTTCGGCCACGGCCCAGGGATCCATCACGAAGGAAGAAAACGGCGCGCTCGTCGCCGCGAACGGGATGACCGTCTACACGTTCGACAAGGACAAGCCCAACGCCGGCACCAGCGCCTGCACGGGCCCATGCGAAACCCTCTGGCCGCCGTACAAGGCCAGCGCGACCGACGTGCCGGTCGGGCCCTACACGATCGTCAAGCGCGACGACGGCAGCCCGCAATGGGCGTACAAGGGCAAGCCGCTGTACTTCTTCTCGAAGGACATGAAACAGGGCGAGCGCAACGGCGACAACTTCAAGAACGTATGGCACGTGGTCGCGCCGTAAGCCTTCTTGCGCCGCGTTCCGCGCATATCGCCCGGACGTGAAAAAGCCCGCCCCGATCGTCGATCGAGGCGGGCCTCGGCGGCCTCGCACGCCGCACCGGCTGCATGCAACCGGGCGCGCGTCGCGTCAGCGATTCGACGGGAAGCTGAACACCGTCCCTTCGCGCACGCCGGCCGACGGCCAGCGCTGCGTGATCGTCTTGCGCTTCGTGTAGAACCGCACGGCATCGGGGCCGTACGCATGCAGGTCGCCGAACAGCGAACGCTTCCAGCCGCCGAACGAGTGGTACGCGACCGGCACCGGCAGCGGCACGTTGATGCCGACCATGCCGATCTGGATGTTGTCGCTGAAGTAGCGCGCCGCTTCGCCGTCGCGCGTGAACAGGCACGTGCCGTTGCCGTATTCGTGCGCGTCGATCAGCGCCATGGCCTCGTCGAGCGACTTCAGCCGGATCACGCCGAGCACCGGCCCGAAGATCTCGTGCTGGTAGATCGGCATGCCGGGCTTCACGTCGTCGAACAGGCACGGGCCGAGGTAGTAGCCGCCGTCATGGCCGTCGACCTTCACGCCGCGACCGTCGACGACGAGCGTCGCGCCCGCCGCCACGCCCGCTTCGACGAAGCCCGTCACCTTCTCGAAATGCTGCTGCGTGACGAGCGGCCCCATGTCGACGCCCGCGCCGTTGCCCGGCCCGACCTTCATCTTCTCGATCTCGGCCTTCAGCCCCGCGACGACCTGGTCGCCCGTTTCGTCGCCGATCGCGACGACCAGCGGAATCGCCATGCAGCGCTCGCCGCACGAGCCGTACGCGGCGCCCATCAGCGCGTTTACCGCGTTGCCGATGTCGGCATCCGGCATCACGACCGCGAAATTCTTCGCGCCGCCGAGCGCCTGCACGCGCTTGCCGTGCGCGCAACCGGTCGAATAGATGTATTCGGCGATCGGCGTCGAGCCGACGAAGCTCACGGCCTTCACGCGCGGATCGGCCAGGATCGTGTCGACCGCTTCCTTGTCGCCGTTCACGACGTTCAGCACGCCCGGCGGCAGGCCGGCTTCGAGCGCGAGTTCGGCCATGCGCAGCGTCGACGACGGCGTACGCTCGGACGGCTTCAGCACGAACGTGTTGCCGCACGCGACGGCCATCGGCCACATCCACAGCGGCACCATCACCGGGAAGTTGAACGGCGTGATGCCGGCCGCGACGCCGAGCGCCTGGAACTCGCTCCACGAATCGATCGCGGGGCCGACGTTCTTGCTATGCTCGCCCTTCAGCAGTTCGGGCACGTAGGTCGCGTATTCGACGTTCTCGATCCCGCGCTGCAGCTCGCCCATCGCGTCGGCGAGCACCTTGCCGTGCTCGGCCGTGATCAGCGCGCAGAGTTCTTCCGCGTGCTCCTCGAGCAGCGTCTTGAAGCGGCTCATCACGCGGGCGCGCTTCAGCGGCGGCGTGTTGCGCCATGCCGGGAACGCGGCCTGCGCGGACGCGATCGCGGCTTCGACGGTCAGCTTGTCGGCGAGCGCGACGCTCTTGTGCGATTCGCCGGTCGCCGGGTCGAACACCGGCTGGACGCGGCTGCCGCCGTCGACGCGCTTGCCGTCGATCAGGTGGCCGACGGTGGAGGTCACATTGCTGTCGTGTTTCATCGTTCAGGCTCTTTCGTGAATTCGGTTGTCGCTTGGAACGCGCGCGAGCTCAGTCCACTTCGTTCAGTGCGTCGGACAGCGCGTTGACCAGGTTGTCGATCTCGCGCTTCTCGGCGATGAACGGCGGCGCGAGCTGGATCGTGTCGCCGCCGTAGCGCACGTAGAAGCCCTTCGCCCAGCAGCGCATCGCGATCTCGTACGGACGCCGCGCCGGCTCGCCCGGCAGCGCGGCGATCGTCAGGCCGGCGGCCAGCCCGTAGTTGCGGATGTCCGCGACGTGGCGCTGCCCCTTCAGCCCGTGCACGGCCGCCTCGAAATGTGGCGCGAGATCGCGCACGCGCGCCACCGCGTCTTCCTTCACCAGCAGGTCGAGCGCCGCGACGCCGGCCGCGCAGGCGACCGGATGCGCCGAATACGTGTAGCCGTGCGGGAACTCGAGCATGTACTCGGGGCCGCCCGCGGCCATGAACGTGTCGTAGATCTCCTTCGTCGCGATCACGCCGCCGAGCGGCTGCACGCCGTTCGTCACCTGCTTCGCGAAATTCATGATGTCCGGCACCACGCCGAATGCGTCGGCGCCCGTCATCGCGCCGGCGCGGCCGAAGCCCGTGATGACCTCGTCGAAGATCAGCAGGATGTCGTGCGCGGTACAGATCTCGCGCAGGCGCTTCAGATAGCCCTTCGGCGGCACGACCACGCCCGCCGAACCCGAGAACGGCTCGACGATCACGGCCGCGATGTTCGATGCGTCGTGCAGCGCGATCAGCTCGAGCAGTCGGTCGGCCAGCTCGGCGCCGTGTTCGGGCATGCCGCGCGAGAACTTGTTCTCGGCCAGTTGCGTGTGCGGCAGGAAATCGGCGTCGATGCCCTGACCGAACAGCTTGCGGTTCGGCCCGATCCCGCCGACCGAGATGCCGCCGAAATTCACGCCGTGGTAACCCTTCTCGCGGCCGATCAGGCGTGTTTTCGTGCCCTTGCCCTTCGCGCGCCAGTACGCGCGGGCCAGCTTCAGCGACGTGTCGGCCGCTTCCGAGCCCGAGCCCGTGAAGAACACGTAGTCGAGGCCGGCCGGCGTCAGTTCCTTGATCTTGTTGGCGAGCTCGAACGATTTCGGATGGCCGAACTGGAACGCCGGCGCGTAGTCGAGCTGCGCGACCTGACGGCTCACGGCCTCGACGATTTCCGTGCGGCCGTGACCGAGGCCCGTGCACCAGAGCCCCGACAGGCCGTCGAAGATCTTGCGGCCTTCGCCGTCGGTGTAATACGCGCCCTTGCCGGACACGATCATGCGCGGATCGGCCTTGAACTGGCGGTTGGCCGTGAACGGCATCCAGTGTGCATCGAGCCACGCGGCGTCGGTGCGGAGGTTCGTGTCGTCGTGCTGGGCAGTGGTGATGTCGGTCATGTCGGTCGGCGCGGCGCGCCCCTCCTCCTCGTGATGATGTTGCACATTGTCGGGACGACAATTAGTCTTTTGAATATCGCAATATCAATGTTCACTTGCTCGATCATGCAAGCAAAGAAACCGAAGAGCCGCGCGCTGCTCGGGCAGCTCAGCGACATGGATCTGCGCCTGCTGCGGGTCTTCAAGGGCGTCGTGCAGTGCGGCGGGATGGCGGCCGCCGAACTGGAACTGAATATCGGCATCTCGACGATCAGCCGGCACGTGAAGGATCTGGAAACGCGGCTCGGCCTCGTGCTGTGCCGGCGCGGCCGCGCGGGCTTCACGCTGACGCCCGAGGGCCAGACGGTGTACGAGGAGACGCTGCGGCTGCTTGCTTCGATGGAGGCATTTCGCAGCAGGATCGACGGCATTCACGACAAGATGGGCGGAGAACTCCACATCGCGGTGTTCGACAAGACGGCCACCAACGCGAATGCCCGGCTCGGCGACGCGATCCGCCAGTTCGCCGACGAAGCGCCCGACGTCGCGCTGAACCTGCACGTCGCGTCGATCAACGAAGTCGAGCGCGGGGTCATCGACGGCAGTTACCAGGTCGGGATCATTCCCGTGCACCGCAACTCGGGCAGCCTCGTCTATTCGGCGCTGTTCGACGAACGGATGCTGCTGTACTGCGGCCGCCAGCATCCGCTCTTCGACGCGCCCCACGGCAAGCTCACGTGGACGACGATCCGCAACCATGCGTTCGCCGGGCTCGGCTTCCATTCGCCGAACATGGAGCTGAGCCATCGCGCGAAGCTCACGCGCAGCGCGACCGCATCCGACCAGGAATCGATCGCGACGCTGATCCTGTCCGGCCGCTATCTCGGCTTCCTGCCCGATCACTACGCGGAGAGTTTCGAAAGCAAGGGGCTGATGCAGCCGATCGCGCCGCACCGGTTCAATTACCGGTGCCGGTTCGTGAGCTTGCTGCGACGCTCGCCGCAGCCGTCGCGGGCCGCGCTGCTGTTCCAGTCGTGCCTCGACGCCGCGCATGCGGCAACGCGGCCGGCGGCATAGCGGCGGCGTTCGGTTCGATCAGGCCGCGCCGTCGCCCGCGCGCGGCGCCCGCTTGCGTGCGACGAAATGGGTCGCGACGAGCGCCGCCGCAAAACCGGACGCCGCACCGACCCCGAGCGCCCAGCGCGGGCCGAGATGGTTCGCGACCCAGCCGGCCACCGGCGCGCCGATCGGCGTGCCGCCGAGCGCGACCGCGAGGCGCAGCGCCATCACGCGGCCGCGCATCGCCGGCTCGGTGGACAACTGCATCAGGCTATTGGTCGAATTCATGAAGGTGATCGCGGCGATCCCGGTCAGCACCAGCGCGGCGGCGAATGACCAGTAACCGGGCGCCAGCGCGGCGAACGTGCAGCCGAGCCCGAACAGCGCCGCGCCGATCCACAAATGGCGGAACCGCGGCTGCTCGCGGCGCGCGGCGAGCAGCGCGCCCGAAATCGTGCCGACCGCCATCATCGACGACAGGAAACCGAACCCGCGCGCATCGACGTGGAACACGCTCGCGGCCATCGTCGAAATGAACAGCTGGAAATTGAGCCCGAACGTGCCGATCAGGAACAGCATCGCGAGAATCGCCGTCAGGTCCGGCCGGCCCCACACGTAGCGGAACCCGTCGAGCAGGCTGCTGCGCGAGCGATTTGCCCGCACGTTCGCGCGCAGCTCGTCTTCCCGAAGCCGCGACAGCGACGCCAGTACCGCGAAGAAACTGAGCCCGTTCGCGAGAAACGCCCAGCCGGTGCCGACCGATGCGATCAGGAAGCCCGCCGCCGCCGGACCGACCATCCGCGCGGCGTTGAACGACGTCGAATTGAGCGCGACCGCGTTCGCGAGCTCGCGGTCGCCGACCAGTTCGGCGACGAAGGTCTGCCGCACCGGCGCGTCGAACGCCGATGCGCAGCCGAACAGGAACGCGAACACGTACACGTGCTCGAGCCGCACCGCGCCGGTGACCGTCAGCACGCCGAGCACGAGCGCCAGCGCGCCCATCAGCGCCTGCGTCGCCATCAGCAGCTTGCGCTGGTCGTAGCGGTCGGCCGCGTAGCCGGTCCACGGCAACAGCAGCAGTTGCGGCCCGAACTGCAGCGCCATCACCGTGCCGACCGCCGACGCGTCGTGATGCGTGAGCTGCGTGAGGACGAGCCAGTCCTGCGCGGTACGCTGGATCCACGTGCCGATGTTCGACACCAGCGAGCCGATCGCCCACACCCGATAGTTGAAGCTGCGAAGCGAGCGGAACACGCCCGCGGCCGGCACGCTCATCGCCGCTCCCGGGCAGGCGCGTTGCCGCCGTGCAATGCGCCGAAGTGCCGCGCGAGAAACAGGCCGAGCAGCAGGATGCCGAGCCCGAACGCCGCCGCGTCGGCCGTGACCTTCAGGTCGAAATCGCCGACCCGGCACACCAGCACATAAGCAATCGCGAGATTCGCGACGCCCCACACCACGTTCACGGTGGACGACGACAGCCCGCGCCCGGGCGGATGCGCGAACGGCGTCTGGAACGGCTCGCCGCGCAGCCCGCTGACGAGATGCGGCACGGCGTTCGCGAGAAACGCGCCGCCGAAGAAGTACGACACGAGATGCAGAAGGTTCATGTACGGGCCATCCTTTCGGCGAGCGGGTCGATACGGTTTACGGACGCGCCGGGTCCTCGAATTCGGCGAGCCGCTGCAACAGCTTCACGGCCGCCGCCAGCTCGGCCTGTTCCGCCGCCGACAGTTGCGCGTGCAGCGCGCGAAACAGCCAGTCGTCCTTGGCCGCGCGGTTCGCTTGCAGCACCTTGCGGAAACCGGGCGTGAGCGCGATCAGCGTCTGCCGGCCATCGCCGGGGTCGGGCGCGCCGGCGACCGCGCCGAGCGCCTCGAGCGTCGCGACCGTCACGCGCATCGACTGCGGGCGCACGCTTTCGGCACGCGCGAGCGCCGACACGGTCGCCGGGCCGTCGCGATCGAGCCGCAGCAACACCGATTTCTGCGAGGACGTGAGGTCGTTCGGATGGGTCTGCTCGCGCATCCGCCGCATCAGTTTGCCGACCGAGATGCGGAGTTCGCCGGCGAGACCGGCCAGCGGGAGCGTGTCGGGAGGGGACGATGGCGGGTTCATGAATTCAAGATAGCACATCGACAGCTAAACTGTACAGTTTGACTGTCTATTTCGGCGCATAAGGATCGGCCCGTCGCGCACGGGTTCGGCACGAGGCCGTCCCCGCTCGGCCGCGCGATCCGGCTCTGCGATAATGCGGGCTTCCCGTTTTCGCGCCGCCTTCCGCCATGACGCAGCCGTCCGCCTCGCTCTCCACCGACCTGCCGCCGATCTCGTGCCTGCCCGGCGATGCGCTGCCGTGGCTGCCGATGAGCGCCGACCTGCCGGGGCTCGCGATCAAGTACCTGCACATCAATGCGGCCGAGGACACGCTGACCGCGCTGCTGAAGATGCCGGCCGGCGGCACGCTGCCGCGCCACCGTCACGACGGCGAGGTGTTCGTCCATACGTTGCAGGGTGCGTGGCGCTACCGCGAATACGACTGGGTCGCGCACGCCGGCTCGACGGTGCTCGAACCGGCCGGCTCGGTGCACACGCCTGAAACGCTCGGCGCGCCGGGCGAGGACGTGATCACGCTGAACGTGATGCGCGGCGATCTCGTGCTGCTCAACGACGACGGCCGCGAAACGGCGCGCGAGAATTGCCGCGTCGCGCTGCTGCGCCAGCGCAAGCATGCGCGTACGGCGCCGGATGCCGCCACGGCGTTCGTGACGCGGTAAGGCAGGCGGCGCGATCCGCATCGGCCGCCCCCGTCCCGCGTGAGCGGGGTCCGGTACAGGTTTGCCCCCGCCGGCTCGCCCCCGTCACCGGAAGCGCCTGAAAAACCGCCGAATATCGTCGGCCAGCAAGTCCGGCTCCTCCATCGCCGCGAAATGGCCGCCGCTCGGCATGTCGGTCCACTGCACGACGTCGAATACGCGTTCGAGCCAGCTGCGCGGCGGCCGGCTGATCTCCTTCGGAAAGCGCGCGAACGCGACCGGCACCGCCACGCGCTGCCCGGCCGCGAAGCGCATCGGCTGCAGCCGATTCTCCCAATACATCTGCATCGACGAGCCGATGCAGCCGGTGAACCAGTAGAGCGATATGCCGGTCAGCAGCGTGTCGTGCGAGAAACGGCGCGCGACGTCGCCGTCGCAATCGCTCCACGCACGGAATTTCTCGGCGATCCACGCGGCCAGCCCGAGCGGCGAATCGTTGAGCGCGACCGCCAGCGTCTGCGGCTTCGTCATGTGGACGTGCGCGTATCCGCCTTCGAGCGCCGCCCAATCGCCGCGCTGCTTCAGGAACGCCTGCTCGTCGTCGGTCGGCGGCCGCGCCGCATCGATCGGCGGGTCGTAGTTGCCCGGCAGGTAGTTCAGATGGATGCCGTCGACCACGCCCTCGTGCCGCGCGCCGAGCGCGATCGACACGCCTGCGCCCAGATCGCCGCCCTGCGCGCCGAACCGGCGGTAACCGAGGCCGGCCATCAACTCCGCCCAGCAGTCGGCGACCTGAAGCGCCGACGTGCCGGGCGCCGCCGGTGCGGGAGAGAACAGGAAGCCGGGCAGCGACGGCGCGACGATGTCGAACGCGTCGTCCGGATCGCCGCCGAACGCGGCCGGATCGCACAGGCGGTCGATCAGCGCATGGAATTCGAATGCGGAACCCGGCCAGCCGTGCGTGACGACGAGCGGATAGGGTTTCGGCCCCGTACCGCGCCGATGCACGAAATGCACGCGCCGCCCGCCGACGTCCGCGACGAACTGCGGCAGCCGGTTCAGCGCGCGCTCCGCCGCGCGCCAATCGAAGCCGTCGGCCCAGTACGCGGCCAATTCGCGCAGCCACGCGCCGTCGACGCCCTGCTGCCACGGCTCGGCGGGCGTCAGGTTCGGCGGGCGGGTGTCGCGCACGCGCCGACGCAAATCGTCGAGCGCGTGCTCGGGGATCGCAATGTCGAACGGTTCCGTGTGCATGGTGTCTCCTTCGCGACGAACGTCGATGGAGATTCTGCGCGATTTTGCCGGCACGCGTCGGACGGCGCCTGCTGCCCCGCCGGCTCGTCAGCCCGCTGCCGGCGCGTCCGCCCGCGCATCGCGCCGCAACGCCTGCGGCGGCACGCCGAACCCGCGCACGAACGCGTCGCGCATGTGCCGGCGATCGCGAAAACCGTTTTCCTTCGCGATCACATCGAGCGGATGACGGCTCTGTTCGATCATCAGCCGCGCCGATTCGAGCCGCAGCCGCTCGATCGCCTTCGCGGGCGACTGCCCGGTTTCGAGCGTAAACACGCGGCTGAACTGGCGCGGGCTCAGGTGGACGGCCTCGGCCAGCGTCTCGACGGTCAGCGCGCGGCCGAGATTGCGGCGCGCGTAGTCGAGCGCGTTCTGGATCCGGTCGGATTTCGGCGCGAGATCGAGCATTTCCGAATGCTGCGACTGGCCGCCGGCCCGGCGTTGATGCATCACCAGCTTGTGCGCGACCGAGCGCGCGGCGTCGGCGCCGAGGTCCTTTTCCACCATCGCGAGCGCGAGATCGAGCCCGGCCGTCATCCCGGCCGACGTCCAGATCGGGCCGTCGACGATGAAGATCCGGTCGTCCTCGACGCGAATCTCCGGGTAGTGCCGCTGCATGTCGCGGCCGAACGCCCAGTGCGTGGTCGCGCGACGCTGCGCGAGCAGCCCGGCTTCCGCCAGCACGAATGCGCCCGTGCAGATGCCGGCAATCCGCCGCGCATGCGCGTTCGCGCGGCGCAGGTAAGCGACGACGCCGAGCGGCGCCGGCGCGGCGAGCGGGTCGTTCACGCCCGCGACGATCCACGTATCGACGCCGAGCCGGCCGCGCAGCGCACGCGTGGCGACCGGCAGCCCGAGCGACGAGCGGACGTCGCCGCCGTCGACCGAGTAGTTGGCCATCGCATAGAACGGCGTGTCCAGCCCCATGTTCGCGTACTCGAACACCGACTGCGCGGCGAGCGCCATGATCTGAAAGCCGTCGCTGATCAAGAAGCCGATTCGGTGCATGTGCGTTCTCCGGTCGCGTGCCGATGGGCCCGATGTCCGGAATCATACCTATCTACGTCATTTGTGTCGCAACGCTTCGAGGCCAGAATGCATTCACGCCATCCGGCCATCCTCAGCGAAACGGAGTACATCATGACGCAAGCACATCGCGGTACCGCCCTCATTACCGGCGCATCGTCGGGCATCGGCGCCGTCTACGCGGATCGCCTCGCGCGCCGCGGCTACGACCTGATCCTGGTCGCGCGCAACCGCGACCGGCTCGGCGCCCTCGCCGACCGCATCACGAACGACACGCAGCGCAGCATCGAGATCGTCGACGCGGATCTCAACGACCGCACGGCGCTCGCCGCTGTCGAAGCGAAGCTGAAACAGGACGCGAGCATCACGCTGCTCGTGAACAACGCCGGCATCGGCACGCATGCGCCGTTGCTCGACAGCGACGTCGACGCGATGACGCGGATGATCGAGCTGAACGTGACCGCGCTCACGCGCCTGACCTATGCGGCCGTGCCCGGTTTCGTCGCACGCGGCCACGGCGCGGTGATCAACATTTCGTCGATCGTCGCGATCTCGCCGGAAACGCTGAACGGCGTGTACGGCGGCAGCAAGGCGTTCGTGCTCGCATTCAGCCAGTCGCTGCATCACGAGCTCGCCGGCCAGGGCGTGCAGGTACAGGCCGTGCTGCCCGGCGCGACGGCCACCGATTTCTGGCAGACGGGCGGCCTGCCGCTCGAGCACCTGCCCAAAGAGATCGTGATGAAGGCGACGGACCTGGTCGATGCGGCGCTGGTCGGGTTCGATCGCGGCGAACTCGTGACGATTCCGTCGCTGCATGCGGGCGACGAATGGGAGGCGTACGAGGCTGCACGCCGCACGATGGCGCCGCATTTGTCGGCGGATACGCCCGCGCCGCGCTACGCGCCGGCTCGCTGAGCGCACGCCGGACCGCCGGCGGCTCGTACTGTTGCCGCGGTCCGGGATCGACACGATATGGCAGATGAGGAACGGCACGATCCGCGCGCCGATGCGGCGCTACAACGCGTCGCCGGTCGCGCCGTCGCGTCGCGCGCGGCGTGAGCTTGCAGACGGGCTTACCTCGCTCGTCTCCTCGACGGATTCCGGTGCAGACGGGGGATGAACGCCGATCGCCGCCGCCCGCGGGCGACGACCGGCCCTTGCCCGTTCAGCCGCGCCGCGGGCCTTCGCCCTTCACGCCGACCGTCAGCGCCACGCCGCTCGCGACCAGCAGCGCGGCGAGCAGATACACGGCCAGATCCATGCTGCCCGTGCGCGTGCGGATCATCCCGATCACCCACGGGCTGACGATGCCGCTCGTGATCCCGATGCTGCTGATCAGCGCGATCCCTGCCGCGGCCGCGTTGCCGGACAGGTAGCGGGTCGGCACGGCCCAGAAGATCGGCAGCGCGGCGAAGATCAGCGTCGCCGCGATCGACAGGCAGACGAGCATCGCCGCGAAGCTGGGCAGGTGCAGCGTCAGCGCAGCGAGCGCGAGCCCGCCGCCGATCGTGCAGCACGCGAAGTGCTTGCGGCGCTCGCCGGTGCGATCCGAGCGGCGCGCGATCAGGATCAGCCCGACCGCCCCCACCGCGTTCGGCACGACCGTATAGAGGCTCACGGCGACGACGTCGGTCACGCCGAAGTCGCGGATCATCAGCGGCATCCAGAAGTTCAGCGTCAGCGACGCGCAAGTCAGCGAGAAATAGACGAACGCGAACAGGTACACGCGCGGGTTCGCGAGCGCGGCCATCACGCTGCGCCCGTCGTGCGCGCCGCCGTGTGCGCGGCCTTCGGCGCACAGCGCGGCGACGCGCGCCTTTTCGTCGGACGTGAGCCACGTGGCGTCCCGAGGCCGGTCGACGAGGCACGTGAACGCGGCGAATGCGAGCAGGATCGCCGGCGCGCCCTCGATCGCGAACATCCACTGCCAGCCGTGCAGCCCGAGCACGCCGCTCATGTCGCGCATGATCCAGCCGGACAGCAACCCGCCGAGCACGCCGGCCACCGCGACGCCCGCGAAGAACACGGAGATCGCCGCCGCACGCCGGTTCGCGGGAAACCAGTAGGTCAGGTACAGCACGATGCCGGGGAAGAAGCCGGCCTCGAACACGCCGAGCAGGAAGCGCAGCACGTAGAAATGCGCCGGCTGCGACACGAACATCATGCCGGTCGACGCGATGCCCCACAGCAGCATGATCCGCGTGAACGTTCGGCGCGCGCCGAACCGCGCGAGCAGCATGTTGCTCGGCACTTCGCAGCACACGTAGCCGACGTAGAACACCGCGGCGCCGAGCCCGTACATCGCGTCGCTGAAGCCGAGATCGTGCTTCATCTGCAACTGCGCGAAGCCGATGTTGATGCGGTCGAGAAACGACACGACGTAGCAGAGGAACAGGAACGGGACGATCCGCCACGCGATCTTGCGGAACAGCAGCGCATCGTTCGATGCGGAAGTCGGCGCCGAAGCGCTCGCGTGCGCGAGCGTCGCTTCGGCGGGAAGCGATTGGGGCATGTCTCTCTCCAAACGGGCCGCGCGCCGTCGAGCGCGCAGCAGTCTCCGAGGGCGTGCATGCGCCCTGCTTTCTTGCGAGACCGGATACGGTTGCCGGCACCGCGGCGCGATGCCGCCGCGAATGCCGCCACCCTCAGAAAAACGGCGATGCGGTCATGTGAACGCCGCCCCGCCGCCGTGCGCCGTTCAGTCCTGCAGCGCGGCCCACATTTCCTTGTCGCGCTGCGCGGTCCAGATGCGCGGATGCGTGATGCCGCTCGCTTCGTCGAACGCGCGCGACACGTCGAACGGCAAACAGTGCTCGTAGATGAACACGTGGCCGAATTTCGGATCCATCGCTTCGCGCGTGAGCGCCATCGCCGCCTTCAGGTCGAGATTGCGCTCGACCGCCTTGCGGCCCTGCGCGAGCAGCGTCGTGACGAAATCCTTCGTGTAGTCGAGGCCCTTGTCGACCTCGGCCGGATTCAGCAGCGCGGGGCCGCGGCCCGGCACGAGCTTCTCGGCGCCGAGCGCGCGCAGCGCCTCGAGCGTGGCCGGCCACTGTTCGAGCTGGGCGTCGCCGCAATAGCACGCGGCGTCGTATTCGACGAGGTCGCCCGAGAACAGCACCTTCTGCGACGGCAGCCACACGATCGTGTCGCCCTTCGTGTGGCCCGAGCCGACGTGCATGATCTTCACTTCGAGCTTGCCGAGGAACAGCGTGATCTCGCGCTCGAACACGAGCGTCGGCCAGGTCAGGCCCGGCACCGTCTCGACGCCGGCGAACAGGCGCGGAAAGCGCTCGATCTCCGACTTCATGTCGGCCTCGCCGCGCTCGACGATCATCTCGTACGTGCCGCGGCTCGCGATCACGTGCTGCGCGCCTTCGTCGAAGTACGCGGACGCGCCGAGCACGCGCACCGCGTGGTAGTGCGACAGCACCACGTGCTTGATCGGCTTGTCGGTCACGCTGCGGATCTTCGCGATCAGGTCCTGCGCCATCGCGGGCGTCGCGGTCGTATCGACGATCAGCACGCTGTCGTCGCCGACGATCACGCCCGAATTCGGGTCGCCTTCGGCCGTGTACGCGTATGCGTTCTCGGACAATTGCGTCCAGGTGACTTTCTTCTCTTCCAGATCGGCTTGGGAGGCAAATGCTTTGGCCATTGTGCGTTCCGTGGCTTCGAGCCATGTGTTGAGGGGAATGAGCGGATCATCTGCCCGCATCGAATATTTGTCAATGACAAACACACTTGTTATTGTCTAATGCGGGTAAACCTGCGGGCTGGCGCGGGAAATGGCGTCGGATACCATGCGGGGTTTCGTCAACGGAAGAATCATCGCGTGCAGAACCACGAAGTCAGCGCGGACGATGCGCCGCTCAAGGCGCAGCGCGGTATCCAGAGTGTCGAGGTCGGCGGCCGGCTGCTCGACGCGCTCGCGCGCCGGCGCAAGCCGCTCGGGCTGTCGGAGCTGGCCGCGGCCGCCGATCTTTCCACCGCGCAGGCGCACACCTATCTCGTGAGCCTGACGCGGCTCGCGCTCGTCAAGCGCGATGCGATCACCGGCAACTACGAACCCGGCCCGCTGTCGCTGCGGCTCGGGCTGATGTCGATCGAGCGCCAGCCGGCCTACCGCGCGACGCTGCCGCACGCGGCGCGGCTCGCGGAAACGGTCGGCCTGAGCGTCGCGCTGTCGGTGCCGGGCGTGCTCGGCCCGACGATCGTGCGCATCGAGCGCGGCGGCTATCCGCTGCACATGAACCTGCACGTCGGTTCGGTGATGTCGCTCGACACGACGGCGACCGGCCGGGTGTTCCGCGCGTTCGGCGACGCCGCGCAACTCGACGCGATGGCGGCCAGCCAAGCCGGCGCGGGCGGCACGCTCGCCGGCGCCGACAGCGCGTCGGGCGCGCCCGACGGCGATACGCAACAGGTCGAACTCGACACGATTCGCCTGCGCGGCATCGAACGCAGCATCGACCGGCCGAGCCCGGGCGTCAGCGGGATGTGCGTGCCCGTTTTCGATACGCACGGACGCCTGCAACTCGCGTTGACGGTGATCGGTTCGACGGGATCGATCGATGTCGACTGGGACGGCCCGATCGCGGCGGCCTTGCGCGACGCGGCGCGGCAAGCCACCGCGTCGCTCGGCGCCGCGCGTGCGGAACCGGCGCCCGCGCCGGCGCCGGGCGCCGCGCGCGTCCCGCCCGCGCTGGCCGACGACGCGAAAGCCCAGCGCGGAATCCATGCGCTCGACAGCACCGGCGAGCTGCTGCTCGCGCTGGTGTCGGCAGGTCGCGCGCTGCCGCTGCGCGATCTCGCGACGGCGGCCGGCATGCCGGCCGCGAAGGCATTTCCGCATCTCGTCAGCCTGCAGAAGATCGGCCTGCTGAGCCGCGACGACGCCGGCTGCTTCGACGGCGGCCCGCTCGCGCAGGCGCTCGGCCTGATCGCGATGCAGCGCGTGTCGCCGACGCGCGACGCGGAAGCCGAGATCGTCGCGCTCGCCGGCGCGACCGACATGAGCGTGGCCGCCGCGACGCTCGGGCCGCTCGGGCCGACCGTGATCCGGCTCGAGGAATCGGCGCGGCCGCAGCACGTGAGCCTGCAGGTCGGCACCGTGATGTCGCTCGTCAATACGGCGATCGGCCGGATTTTCGCGTCCGGCATGTCCGACGACGTGCTGGCCGACCTGCTCGCCAACGAACCCGTGCGCCTCGCCGGCGCGCCCGCCGCACCGGACGACGCGGCCTTCCGCGCCCGGCTCGCGGCGATCCGCGCGGACGAACTCGATTTCGCGTTCGACGCGCCGGTGCCGGGCATCGGAACGATTGCCGCACCGGTGTTCGATCACACCGGCAGCATCCGGCTCGTGATCGCGATCATCGGCTCGTCGCGCGGCTTTCCGCGCGGGCCGGACAGCGAGCTGGCGCAGACGCTGCGGGCCGCGACGCGGCGATTGTCGTGGCGCTTCGGATGGATCGGCCGGTAATCGCGCCCGTTCCGTACGCTCGAATTCCTTTTTCCTCCACGTGCATCCTTGCCGGCACGGCCGCGTCGCGGCTGTCCGGCACGCCTGCGCCGCCGACGTTCATGTTGCGTAGCAGCAACAGGAATTGTCAGTAATTCTCATATAACGAAATCGCATTTCACAAGGCGGCAGCCCTTCGCTATGATTAGGGTTATCCCTAACTCGCCACCTACATGGGGCTTCGTCATGCAAACGTCTAATGTCTCCGATCGTTCCACCCAATCCGCTGGCTGGCTCGCACGCGTGGGCGAGCTGTTGGCAGAAGCCTGGGCACTGCATCTCGCGAACTGCGAAGTCATCGCCGAAGCACACGCGCGCCTGCCGCGCTGAGCCGACTGCCGGCCGCTTGATGCGCTTGCGGTGACGCACGCCGACAGCGGCCGTTGCGCCGGGCAACCGGCGGTCGCGCCGGTCAGCTGGCAAGCGGCCGGGCTCGTCCCGGCCGAATACGCTCGCCGTGCGGCGAGCGTTTCAAGATCGTCTCGAGGCCGTGTTTCAGGCCGTGTGCAGCCCGAGATCGGCGCCGATTGATACGGATTGCCGCCGGCCGCATGCCTCGGCCCAAAGCCGTTCCCGGCCGGCCCGCGATCGTGCCCGGCCATCGCGGACGGAAGATTCTTCCGTTTTCGCGTGTTCGCCGGCCGTCTCCCTAGCGAGCCGTCGCCGTCGGCCGTTCGCCGGTTTCGTCCGCGCCAGCGCGTCGCCGCCAACGCCCGCCGTTGCAACGACGGCCGCGCGCGCGGCTCCGCTCCGTCACACCTGAATCGAAGGCACGTCCTTCATGCACCGCAGCGCGAACATCGAGCGGCTGTGGCGGATGCTCGAAATCCGGTACAGCTTTTCGCGCAGGAAGCGCTCGTAGCCGGCCGTGCCGTCCACCGCCACCTTGATCCAGTAGTCGTACTCCCCCGACACCAGATACGCCTCGAGCACCTCCGGCAGCGCCGCCAGCTCGGCGCCGAAGCGCGCCAGCGCGTCGTCCTCGTGGCGATCGAGCGTGACTTCGAGGATCACGATGTCCGCATAGCCGAGCTTGCGCTGGTTGACCAGCGCGACATAGCCGTCGATGTAGCCGTCGAGTTCGAGTTGTCGCGTGCGGTTCCAGCAGGCGGTGGTCGACATGCCGATCTGTTCGGCCAGTTCGGCGTTCGACAGACGCGCATTTTTCTGCAATGCACCGAGGATCTTGCGGTCCTGATTGTCGAGCGTTTTCGGCGTGCGTTCGCGGGTAGCCATGACAGGAAGAATCTTCTACTGAAAATCGGCATTCTATCTGAACAGGATTCCGGTTTCAGGTCCATTTTGCTGGAAAACAGGAAGCCTTTTAACCGGGCCGCTTGATACATTTTCTCCATGCCTGCTGGCCGGCACGCTCCCCGCGATACCCGTCGCAGCGGGACGCACGGCCGCAATCACGAGTTGCGGTGCCGGCCTGCAGGCATGCGATTCCCCGCCGCCCGCACGCCTATCCGACCGCGTGCGGGGCCGGTGCCTGCGTCCCCGTTCCTGCCTGTCCGTCATGTCGTTCAAGCTTTATCTGTCGTTCCTCGCCGCTTCCGTCGTCCTCATCTACGCGCCAGGCCCCGTCAACCTGCTCACGATGAACCAGGCGCTGCGCACCGGCTGGCGCCGCGCGCTGCCGTGCGTGTGGGGCGGCACGCTCGCCGTGCTGCTGCAACTCGCGCTGACCGCGCTGTGCCTGAATTCGCTGGTCCACCTCGACGAACACGCGCTGACCGCGCTGCGCTGGGCCGGCGCCGCATATCTCGTCTGGCTCGGCGGCAAGCAATGGCTGAGTCGCGCGCCAGGCGGTGCAGCCGGGGCACCGGCCGACGCCGGCGCCGGAACGGCGAGCGCCGCGCCGGACACCGACACCGGGCGCGCGCTGTTCTGGCGCGGCGTCGCGACTTCCGGGCTGAATCCGAAGACGCTGCTGTTCTTTCCGTCGTTCTTTCCGCAGTTCATCAGCCCGAATGCCGACTGGAGCCTGAACCTTCAATACCTGCTGCTCGCCGCGACGTTCGCGCTGCTGTTCGCGGGCGGCGTCGCGTCGATGGCGCTGTTCTCGCATCGGCTGAGCCGCGCGTTGCAGCGGCCGGCGCGCATGCGTGCGATGAACCGCGTGACGGGCGGGTTGCTCGTCGGGATGGGCGCGATCATGGTCGGCTGGAATTGAACGGCCGCGCGGACGGTCGCGCGCGTGAGCGTGGCCGCGCCCTGCACGGCTGCGGCCGTTGACGCCCGACAACGTGTTCTTGCCGCAACGGTTCGCCCGCACCGGTCGACGACGAACCGGTCGACAAGTCGACGATTCCGAACCGCCGTTCGGCACGGCCGATGCCGCGTTGATGCCGCGCGCCGGCGATCCCGGAGCCGTGTGACCCCGGCCCGCCGCCGCGCGGCCGGTACAATCGCGCGATGTCCGAATTGCTCACCTACGGCGGCCTGTTCGCCGTGTCGATGGTCGCCGCGACCCTGTTCCCGCTGCAATCCGAAGCCGTGCTCGCCGGCCTGCTGCTGGCCGGGCGCGAGCCTGTGTGGGCTTTGGTGTTCGTCGCGAGCGTCGGCAATGTCGCCGGGTCGGCGATCAACTGGGCGCTCGGCCGAGGGATCGAGCATTTCCGCGAGCGCCGCTGGTTTCCGGTCAAGCCGTCCGCGCTCGCGCGCGCCGAGCGCTGGTATGCGCGCTACGGCCGCTGGTCGCTGCTGCTGAGCTGGGCGCCGGTGATCGGCGATCCGCTGACGATGATCGCCGGCGTGCTGCGCGAGCCGCTGCCCACGTTTCTCGCGATCGTGACGATCGCGAAGGTCGGCCGCTATCTGGCCGTCGCGTGGCTCGTGACGCACTGAAACCGTCCGTCATCCGGTTGCGCGGGTCGAGCCGACGCATGCCGCCGCCGTGCGCGCGCCGCTAAAGAATTCGCCGAAACTGCCGATGACCCGTCGACAAGCGGTGACGCGTGCGTTCCGCCCCTCTCTCCCCACTCAGGATCCCGTATGAGATTGACCCAATTGGGCCGGGTGAGCGTCGGTACGCGTCTTGCCGCGCTGGCGTGCGCGCTCGTTGCACTGCTGTTCACCGTTTTCGCGTGGGCGCTCGCCCATTTTGCCGGCCAGCAACTCGCCGACGAGGCGCACGCACGGATCGCCGACAAGGAGCAGTCGATCGGCGCGATGGTCGAGCTGTTCGACAAGGCGCTGTCGGCCGAAGCGACACGCGCGATGACGCTGTTCGCGAGCTTCCTGCCGGCCGATTTCGCGCTCGATCCGGCACGCACCGTCGACATCGGCGGCGTCGCCGCGCCGACGCTGTCCGCCGGCGGCCAGCCGCTCGACCTCGACTATTCGATTCCCGACCAGTTTCTGAAGAAAAGCGGTGCGATCGCGACGATCTTCGCGCGCGACGGCGACGACTTCGTGCGCATCACGACGTCGCTGAAGAAGCAGGACGGCGCGCGCGCGGTCGGCACGAAGCTCGACCGCGCCGGCCCCGCGTACGCGCCGCTGGTCGCCGGGCGCAGCTACACCGGCCTCGCGAAGCTGTTCGGCCGGCCGTACATCACGCAGTACAAGCCGGTGACCGACGCGACCGGCCGCGTGATCGGCGCGCTGTTCGTCGGCCTCGACATCGGCGCCGAGCTCAAGCTCGTCGAAGACGGCATCCGCTCGCTGAAAATCGGCGACAACGGCTACTACTTCGTGCTCGATGCATCGCAGGGTCCGTCGCGCGGCGCGTTCGTCGTGCATCCCGACGCGGCGGGCCAACCGGCCGACGGCACGCGCGCGCCCTACGCGCAGATGCTCGCGGCCGGCCAGGGCCGGCTCGCGTACACGTCGACCGACCCGGCTGCGCACGACCGCGGGCCGACCGCGAAAGTCGTGTCGTTCACGACGATTCCGCAGTGGCAATGGCTCGTCGGCGGCATCGCGCTCGACGACGAACTGCTCGCCACCATGCGCGCCACCCGCAACCGTTTCCTGATGATCGGCGCCGTGCTCGTCGCGGCGTTCGCGACGCTGTTCGTCATCGTCGTGCGGCGCGTCGTGAGCCGGCCGCTGGAAGCCGCGGCACGCGCGTCCGAGCGCTATGCGGCGGGCGACCTCAGCGTGCGTATCCGCGACGGCGCGAACGCGCACGACAGCGCGGGCAACGACGAGATCGGCCGGCTCGTGCAGGCCGTCGACGGGATCGGCGACGGCCTCGCGCGAATCGTCGCGCAGGTGCGCAACAGCGCGGCCGACATCGCGCACGGCACGGTCGGCATCGCGGCCGGTAGCGGCGACATCGCCGCGCGCATCGCGACGCAAGCGAGCAGCGTCGAACAGACGGCCGCGAGCATGGAACAGATCACCGCCGCCGTGCAGCAGAGCGCCGAGCATGCGGCGCAAGCCAACGCGCTGGTCGCGGACGCATCGGCCGCCGCGACGAACGGCGACGCCGCGGTGCAGCGCGTGGTCGCGACGATGGACGACATCGGCCGCGCGACGCGCCGGATCGCCGAGATCACCGGCGCGATCGAAGGCATCGCGTTCCAGACCAACATCCTCGCGCTGAACGCGGCCGTCGAGGCCGCCCGCGCGGGCGAACACGGCAAGGGCTTCGCGGTGGTCGCGGCCGAGGTGCGCGCGCTCGCGCAACGCAGCGCGGCCGCGGTCAAGGAGATCGACACGCTGAGCACCGAATCGTCGACGACGGTCGAACAGGGTTACCGGATCGCGGACGCCGCGCGCGGCACGATGCGCGACATCGTCGCGCGGGTCGACCAGGTCCGCACGCTGATCGGCGAGATCAGCGCCGCGTCGCGCGAACAATCGACCGGCATCGAGCAGGTGAATCTGGCCGTCACGCAGATCGGCGACGCGACGCAGCAGAATGCGAGGCTGATCTCGGACGCCGAGCGCGCGGCCGTCGCGTTGCGCGACCAGGCCGCGCAACTGTCGGAGGCGGTGAGCGTGTTCCGGCTGGCGCGCGGCGCGTAATCTCGCGATCGTCGACGCGCGGCGGCGGAAAGCCCGCCGCCTGCTTCTACTTCTTCTCGCCGGCCAGATCGATCGCCTTGTCCGAGCCGACCGCATGGCGCAACTGGAACTTCTGGATCTTGCCGGTCGACGTCTTCGGCAGCTCGCCGAAGCGCACGGCCTTCGGCACCTTGAAGCCCGCGAGCAGTTGCCGGCAGTGCGCGACGATCTCCTCCTCGGTCGCGCTCGCGCCTTCGCGCAGCTCGACGAACGCGCACGGCACCTCGCCCCATTTCGGGTCGGGCATCGCGACGACGGCCGCCACGGCGACGGCCGGATGGCGGTACAGCGCGTCCTCGACCTCGATGCTCGAGATGTTCTCGCCGCCCGAGATGATGATGTCCTTCTTGCGATCCTTGATCCGGATATAGCCGTCCGGCATCAGCACCGCGAGATCGCCGGTATGGAACCAGCCGCCGCGAAACGCCTCGTCGGTCGCCTTCGGGTTCTTCAGGTAGCCCTTCATGCAGATGTTGCCGCGGAACATGATCTCGCCGAGCGTTTCGCCGTCGGCCGGCACCGGCGTCATCGTGTCGGGATCGAGCACCGTCGCGCCCGCTTCGAGGTGATAGCGCACGCCCTGGCGCGCATTGAGCCGCGCGCGTTCCTCGTCGGACGCTGCTTCCCAGTGCGCCTGCTTCGCGCAGACGGTCGCCGGGCCGTAGACCTCGGTCAGCCCGTACACGTGCAGCAGGTCGAAGCCGATCTCCTTCATCTTCGCGATCACGGCCGGCGCGGGCGCCGCGCCCGCGACCATCGCGTGCACCGTATGGTCGATGCCGTCGCGAAGCTCGGCCGGTGCGTTCGCGATCGCGCTCTGCACGATCGGCGCGCCGCAGTAGTGCGTGATGCGCTCGCGACGGATCAGGTCGAACACGGTCTTCGCGTCGAACTTGCGCAGGCACACGTTCACGCCCGCGCGCGCCGCGACGGCCCACGGGAAACACCAGCCGTTGCAGTGGAACATCGGCAGCGTCCACAGATACACCGCGTGCTTCGGCATGTCCCATTCGAGGATGTTGCTGATCGCCGCGAGATACGCGCCGCGATGGTGGTAGACGACACCCTTCGGATCGCCCGTCGTGCCCGACGTGTAGTTCAGCGCGATCGCCTCCCATTCGTCGGCGGGCGGCGTCCATGCGTAGTCGGGGTCGCCGCCGGCGACGAACGCCTCGTAGTCGGTCGCGCCCGCGAAACGGTCGGGATCCGCCGGCATCGCGTCGGCCACGCTGACGATCTTCAGGCCCGGCACCTCGAGCGCCGCGCGGCGCGCGACCTCCGCGTATTCGGTGTCGACGATCAGCACCTTCGCCTCGCCGTGACGCAGCATGAACAGCACCGACGACACGTCGAGCCGCGTGTTGATCGTGTTCAGCACGGCGCCGGCCATCGGCACGCCGAAGTGCGCCTCGACCATCGCCGGGATGTTCGGCAGCAGCGCCGCGACCGTGTCGCCGCGTGCGACGCCGGCTCGCGCGAGCGCGCTCGCCAGTTGCTTTGCCCGCGTATGGGTTTCGCCCCACGTGCGCCGCACGTCGCCGTGCACGATCGCCGTGCGCTCGCCGTAGACTTCGGCCGCGCGGACCAGAAAATCGATCGGCGTGAGCGGGACGTAGTTGGCGTCGCGGCGGCCGAGCCCGGCCTCGAACATCTGCGTCATGATCCTGTCTCCCGTGTTCTGTCGACCAGGGCGCCTGCACCCCGGAGCGTTTTGATGTGGTTCAATTGCCGACAGCCTAACGGGCGCTATTGTGAGCCGTCTGTCGTCGAAACGACAGAGTGCCGCTCGAGCGCTGCGCGTTATCCCTATCCTCGCAAACCCGCACCCATGCACGACCACCCCGACGCGGCCGCCGCCCCCGCCGACACGCTTCCCGAACCGGGCCCGCTGCCGCCGCTGGCGACGCTGTTCGGCCAGTGCGCGTGGTTCCGCACGCTGGCGCCCGAACACCAGGCGCTCGTGCTCGCCCAGTCGCACGTCGCGCAGTGCGAAGCCGGCGACGTGATCGCGCACCGGCTCGCGCCGTCCGCATACTGGATCGGCGTCCATCGGGGGCTGCTGAAGCTCGCGATCTTCAACGCGTCGGGACGCGGCTGCACGTTTTCCGGCGTGCCGTCGGGCGGCTGGTTCGGCGAAGGCAGCGTGATCAAGCGCGAGCGGCGCAAGTACGAGGTCGTCGCGATCCAGCGCTCGACCGTGCTGTTCGTGCCGGTCGACACGTTCCATGCGCTGCTCGACACGAGCCTGCCGTTCACGCGCTTCGTGATTCATCAGTTGAACAACCGGATGGGCGAATTCATCGCGTCGATCCAGAACAGCCGGCTGCTCGATGTCGACGCACGGGTCGCGCAAGCGCTCGCGCAGCTCTTCAACCCCGCGCTGTACCCGGATACCGGCCCGTCGCTGTCGATCTCGCAGGAGGAACTGGGGATGCTCGTCGGCGTGTCGCGCCAGCGGATCAACCAGGCGCTGCAGCAGCTCGAGAAGCTCGGCGCGTTGCGGCTCGCGTACAACCAGATCGACGTCGTCGATCTCGACGCGCTCGCCCGCTTCGGCATGGAGCAGCTGTGAGCGCCGCCCGATGCGCGAAACCGCCGCCATCGCGGCGGGGCATTTCGTCCGCGGAATCGGCCGACGGCCGGCGCACCCCAACCTGACGATTCAGCCAGTTTCGCGACAGTAACCCGTGCCGGCCCGACGCCTATCATTCGGGTTCCCTTCACCGACGCCCGATCACCGCCTGTTCCGCCGCCTCCATGTGGATCGTCAATCTCGCGCTCAGGCGCCCCTACACGTTCATCGTCATGGCCATCATGATCGTGCTGGCCACCCCGCTTGCGCTGATGCGCACCCCGGTCGACGTGCTGCCCGCGATCAACATCCCGGTGATCAGCGTGATCTGGAATTACACCGGCTTCTCCGCGACGGAGATGACGAACCGCATCACGTCCGTGCATGAACGGATCCTGACGACGACCGTCAACAACATCCAGCACGTCGAATCGACGTCGCTGCCCGGCATCGCGGTCGTGAAGGTGTTCCTGCAACCGGGTGCGAACGTGCAGACGGCGATCGCGCAGACGGTCTCGTCCGCGCAGGCGATCGTGCGACAGATGCCGCAGGGCGCGACGCCGCCGCTCGTGATCACCTATTCCGCGTCGAGCATTCCGGTGATCCAGCTCGGGCTGTCGAGCAAGACGCTCAGCGAACAGTCGCTCGCCGACATCGCGCTGAACTTCCTGCGCCCGCAACTGATCACGGTGCCGGGCGTGCAGATTCCGTTCCCGTACGGCGGGCGCACGCGCGTGGTCGCGATCGACCTCGATCCGCAGGCGCTGCTCGCGAAGGGCCTGACGCCGGCCGACATCGTCAACGCGGTCAACGCGCAGAACCTCGTGCTGCCGACCGGCACCGCGAAGATGGGCCAGACCGAGTACCGGATCGACACGAACGCGTCGGCCGATACGGTCGCCGACATCAACGACCTGCCGGTCCAGACCGTCAACGGCGCGACGACCTACCTGCGCGAGGTGGCGTCGGTACGCGACGGCTTCGCGCCGCAAACCAACGTCGTGCGCCAGAACGGCCAGCGCGGCGTGCTCATCTCGATCCTGAAAAGCGGCGACGCATCGACGCTCAAGGTCGTGTCGGACCTGAAGGCGCTGCTGCCGAAGGTGATCCCGACGCTGCCCGAGGGGCTCGCGATCACGCCGCTGTTCGACCAGTCGGTGTTCGTCGACGCGGCCGTCCAGGGCGTGATCCACGAGGCGCTGATCGCCGCCGTGCTGACCGCGATGATGATCCTGCTGTTCCTCGGCAACTGGCGCAGCACGCTGATCATCGCGATCTCGATCCCGCTGTCGATCTTCACGTCGCTGATCGCGCTGTCCGCGCTCGGCGAGACCATCAACATCATGACGCTCGGCGGCCTCGCGCTCGCGGTCGGCATTCTCGTCGACGATGCGACCGTCACGATCGAGAACATCGAGCGGCATCTGCATCTCGGCACGCGCCGGGCCGCCCCTGGCGTGCCGAGCAGCCCCCTCGGGGGGCAGCGACCGGAGGGAGCGTGGGGGTCGTCGTTCGGCACCAACCTGCACGACGCGATCCTCGAAGGCGCCGGCGAGATTGCGGTGCCCGCGCTCGTGTCGACGCTGTGCATCTGCATCGTGTTCGTGCCGATGTTCTTTCTGACCGGCGTCGCGCGTTTCCTGTTCGTGCCGCTCGCCGAAGCCGTGGTGTTCGCGATGCTCGCGTCGTACGTGCTGTCGCGCACGCTGGTGCCGACGCTCGCGATGCTGCTGTTCCGCCCGCAGCAGGCGAGCACCGGCTCCGGCCATTCCACGTCGCGCTTCGCACGCATTCATCACGCGTTCAACGCGGCGTTCGAACGGCTGCGCGCGTGGTACATCGTGCTGCTCAGCATCCTGCTCGTGCGCCGCCGCTTTTACGCGCTGTGCTTCCTCGGCTTCTGCGTGGCGTCGACGGGCCTCGTGTTCGTGCTCGGCCGCGACTTCTTCCCGAACGCCGATTCCGGCAACATCCGTCTGCACCTGCGCGCGCCGACCGGCTACCGGATCGAGGAAACCGCACGCCTCGCCGACCAGGTCGAGCGCGTGATCCGCGCCACCGTGCCGCCCGACGAGCTCGGCGCGATCGTCGATAACCTCGGGCTGCCGGTGAGCGGCATCAACCTGTCGTACAGCAACGCCGGCACGATCGGCACGCTCGACGGCGAGCTGCTGATCGCGCTCAAGCCCGGCCACCGCGCAACCGGCCACTACGTGCAGACGCTGCGCACGCTGCTGCCGCAACGCTTCCCGGGCGTCGAGTTCTTCTTCCAGCCGTCGGACATCATCACGCAGATCCTCAACTTCGGGCAGCCGGCCGCGATCGACGTGCAAGTGCTCGGCAACGATCTCGCGAGTAACATGACCATTGCGAGCAACCTGATGAAAAAGATCAGGCAAATCCCCGGCGCCGTCGACGTGCACGTGCTGCAACGCAACGACGAGCCGACCCTGCTGGCCGACATGGACCGTACGCGCATGCAGCAGCTCAATCTCTCCGCCCAGAACGTCGCGCAGAACATGCTGATCTCGCTGTCGGGGAGTTCGCAGACGACGCCGTCGTTCTGGATCAACCCCCGCACCGGCGTCCAGTACCCGCTGCAGATCCAGACCCCGCAATACAACCTCTCGTCGGTCGACGACCTGCTCGGCACGCCGATCTCGGCCGGCGGCCGCACGGGCATGCCGCTGCAACTGCTCGGCAATCTGGTGCAGGTGCGCAGTGCCGCGAACCCGGCCGTGATCACGCACTTCAACATCCGCCCGGCGATCGACGTATACGCGAGCGTCGAGGGCCGCGATCTCGGCGCGGTCGCGGGCGAGATCGACCGCATCGTCGCGGACGCGCGCGCGACGCTGCCGCGCGGCACCAGCCTCGCGATGCGCGGCCAGATCGAGACGATGCGCACGTCGTATCTCGGCCTCGGCGCGGGTGTCGCGATGGCGATCGTGCTCGTCTATCTGCTGATCGTCGTCAATTTCCAGTCGTGGCTCGACCCGCTGATCATCGTCAGCGCGATGCCGGCCGCGCTCGCCGGCATCGCGTGGATGCTGTTCGTCACGGGCACGCACCTGAGCGTGCCCGCGTTGACGGGCGCGATCATGACGGTCGGCGTCGCGACCGCGAACAGCATTCTCGTCGTGTCGTTCGCGCGGCAACGCCTCGCGGACGGCGCGCCGCCGCTCACGGCCGCGCTGGAGGCCGGCGCGACACGGATCCGGCCGGTGCTGATGACGGCGCTCGCGATGATCATCGGGATGGTGCCGATGGCGCTCGGCCTCGGCGAAGGCGCCGAGCAAAACGCGCCGCTCGGCCGCGCGGTGATCGGCGGGCTGCTGTTCGCGACCGTTTCGACCTTGCTGTTCGTGCCGCTCGTGTTCGGCGGCGTGCATTCGCGGCTGGCCCGGCGGCGCGCGCGCCGGGCCGGACACTGACTTTCGCCCCACTACCCGGTTGAATTGGTTGAATTCATGGAAGAGAAACATCACAGCGCCGTCGGCATTCAGGTGGACGAACACGGCATGCACCTGCCGGCGCGCGCGTCGGTGTCGCGACGCGCGCGCATCGTCGCGATCGTGATCGGCGTGCTGCTGGCCGCCGGCGCCGCGCGCACGCTCATCGTCAACGGGCTGAACCGCAGCCGGCTCGACGCGGTCGCCGAGCAGAACACGCGCCAGTACGTGAGCGTCGCGCATCCGGTCGACGCGGCCACCGGCGGCAAGCTGACGCTGCCCGGCACGCTGCGCGGCTTCGTCGAGGCGCCGATCTATGCGCGCGCGAGCGGCTACGTGCTGCGCTGGCATGCCGACATCGGCGCGCACGTGAAGCAAGGGCAAACGCTCGCCGAACTCGACACGCCGGAACTGAACCAGGAACTGGCGCAAGCCACCGCGCAGCGCCAGCAGGCGCAAGCCGCGCTCGCGCTCGCGAAGACGTCGTTCGACCGCGCGCAGCAGTTGCGCCAGCGCGATGCCGTGTCGCAACAGGAGCTCGACGACCGGCAAGGCGCGTTCAACCAGGGCGCCGCGAACCTCGCCGCGGCCGATGCGAACATGCGCCGCCTCACCGAGCTGAAGGGCTTCCAGCGGATCGTCGCGCCGATCGACGGGATCGTCACGCAGCGCAACGTCGACGTCGGCGATCTCGTCAATTCCGGCAACGCGGGCCGCTCGCTGTTTTCGGTCGTGCAGGCCGACCGGCTGCGGCTGTACGTGCAGGTGCCGCAGGCGTATGCGCAGCAGGTGAAGGTCGGCCAGCACGTGAGCGTCGCGCAGGCCGAGCTGCCCGGGCGGACGTTCGACGGCACGATCACGCGCACGTCCGAGGCGATCGACGTCGCGACGCGTTCGCTGCAGATCGAGATCACGCTGCCGAACCCGGACGGGCGGCTGCTGCCCGGCGCGTACGTGCAGGCGACGCTGCCGATGACGCCGGTCGGCCGCCTGCAGGTGCCGGCCAATACGCTGCTGTTCCGCGCCGAAGGCCCGACGGTCGCGACCGTCGATGCGAACGGCCATGTGCATCTGAAAGCCGTGACCATCGCGCGCACGATCGGGCAGACGCTCGAAGTCGACGGCCCGCTGACGCCGAGCGACCGCCTCGTCGAAAACCCGAGCGACGCGCTCGCGAACGGCGACACGGTCGTCGTGCAGGCGGCGCCGGCCGCGAAGCCGGCATCCGCGGTCGCCGGAGCGAAGTCGTGAGCGCGATGCGCACGCGCCTGTGCCCGGCCGCGATCGGCGCCGTCGCGATCGTCGCGGCGGCCGCCCTCGCCGCCTGCACGGTCGGCCCGGATTACCGGCGCCCGGCCGTCGACACGCCGGCCGCGTGGCGGCTCGACCCGGCCGACGCGTACTGGCATCCGGCCGCGCCGGCCCGCGCGCCGCTCGATCCGGCCTGGTGGACCGCGTTCGGCGACGCACAGCTCGACGCGCTGGAAACCGACGCGCTGCGCAACAACCAGAACCTGAAGGCGGTGGCCGCGCGCTACGACCAGGCGAAGGCGACGCTCGCATCGGTGGCGTCCGCGCAATATCCGGCCGTCGGCCTGAACGCGAGCGGCCAGCGCTTCAAGATCTCCGCCGACCGGCCGCAGACCAACTACGCGACGAAGAGCATGTCGACCGTGCAGAACGAGATCCAGGTCGGCGCGGCGGTCAGCTACGAACTCGACCTGTTCGGCCGCGTGCGACGCGGCGTCGAAGCCGCGCAGGCCAGCTCCGAGCAGGCCCGCGACGATTTCGCGAACGCGCGCCTCGTGCTGAGCGCCGATCTCGCATCGAGCTATTTCGCGCTGCGCGAACTCGACACCGAGATCGACGTGGTCAAGCGCTCGATCGAGTTGCAGCAGAAGGCGCTCGACTACGTGAGCGCACGCCACGACCTCGGCGCGGTGTCGGGCCTCGATCTGTTGCAGCAGCGCGCGCAGCTCGACGCGACGCGCACGCAGGCACAGCTGCTGATCCAGCAGCGCGCGCAGGTCGAAACCGCGATCGCGACGCTGGTCGGCACGCCGGCCCCCGCCTTCTCGCTGCCGCCGCGCGTGGCGCCGATCAACGCGCCGGCGCTGCCGACCGGCATGCCGAGCGACCTGCTGCAGCGGCGCCCCGACGTCGCGTCGGCCGAGCGCGCGATGGCCGCCGCGAATGCGCAGATCGGCGTCGCGCGCGCCGCGTATTTCCCGCGCATCGCGCTGTCGCCGGACATCGGCTGGGACGCGACGCGCTTCGCGGGCCTGTTCACCGTGCCGGCGCTGCTGTGGTCGGTCGGCGGGTCGCTCAGTCAGCCGCTGTTCGAAGGCGGCAAGCTGAAGGCCGGCGTCGATTTCGCGCAGGCCGGCTACGTGGCCGCGCAGGCCAGCTACCGGCAGACCGTGCTCACCGCGTTCCAGGAGGTGCAAAATGCGGTGACCGGCCTGTCGGTGCTGGCGCAGGCGGCGCAGCAGGCTTCCGCGGCCGTCGACGACGCGCGCAAGCTCGTCTCGCTCGCGCAGGACCGTTACGCGGGCGGCCTGACGCCGTTCATCGACGTGCTGACGGCCCAGCAGCAGTTGCTGACGAGCGAGCGCCAGGCCGTGCAGATCCAGGGCCAGCGCGCGGCGCTCGTCGTGTTTCTCGCGAAGGCGCTCGGCGGCGGCTGGGACGGTGGTGCGGCGAACGCCCCCGCGCCGTCCGACGTCGCGTCGGCGGCCCCGCAGCGCAGCGCGGGCGTCGGCCCTTGACCCGCCCTTAACCCGGTTACGCGGACAACGAACATGAAAGTACTGATCGTCGAAGACGAACCGAAAGTCGTCGAATACCTGAAGAGCGGCCTGACCGAGGAAGGCTGGGTCGTCGACACCGCGCTCGACGGCGAGGACGGCGCGTGGAAGGCCGTCGAATTCGATTACGACGTGGTCGTGCTCGACGTGATGCTGCCGAAGCTCGACGGCTTCGGCGTGCTGCGTGCGTTGCGCGCGCAGAAGCAGACGCCCGTGATCATGCTGACCGCGCGCGATCGCGTCGACGACCGCGTGCGAGGCTTGCGCGGCGGCGCCGACGACTACCTGACCAAGCCGTTCTCGTTCCTCGAACTGATCGAACGGCTGCGGGCGCTCACGCGCCGCGCGCGCGTGCAGGAATCGACGCTGATCTCGATCGGCGACCTGCGCGTCGACCTGATCGGCCGCCGCGCGACCCGCGACGGCGCGCGGCTCGATCTGACCGCTCAGGAATTCCAGTTGCTCGGCGTGCTCGCGCGGCGCAGCGGCGAGGTGCTGTCGAAAACGACCATCGCCGAACTCGTGTGGGACGTGAACTTCGACAGCAACGCGAACGTCGTCGAGACGGCGATCAAGCGCCTGCGCGCGAAACTCGACGGCCCGTTCGCGGACAAGCTGCTGCACACGATCCGCGGCATGGGCTACGTGCTCGAGGCGCGCGAGGACGGCGACGCGGAGAAGCACGCATGAAACGCTCGATCGCCCTGCGCCTGTCGGCGATGTTCGGCATCGTGTCGCTGCTCGTGTTCACGCTGGTCGGCTGCGGGCTGTTCGTGATGATGGAGCGCCAACTGCTCGCCGAGCTGCGCGCGACCATCGATACGCGCGCGAAGGTCGCGCAGATGATCGTGTCGCATGCGACAACAGCCGCGCGCGGCCGCCTGATGCAGGAAAAACTCGCCGACCTCGAACCGCCCGACGGATCGACGCGCTATCAGGTCGACAGCCCCGACGCCGATTTCCGCTTCGGCCATCCGGTCGACGGCGTGCCCGACGGCAAACCGTTCGGCGCGTTCCAACAGTACGCGCTCAACAACAGCAGCTACAACGTGATGACGAAGACCGTCGCGATCGCGGGCAGCGGCGAGCGTCCGGACGTGAAGCTGATCGTCGCGTCGTCGTGCGAGCGCACCCAGCGGATGCTGCGCCGTTTCGCGTGGACGCTGGCCGCGCTGATCGCGACGGCCACCGTCGTCACGCTGCTGCTGAGCCGCGCGGTCGCGCGCTTCGGGCTCGCGCCGCTCGACCGGCTGTCGCAGGACGCGGCAAGCGTGAGCGCGACGAACCGCCGCCAGCGGCTGCACACCGACGCGCTGCCGACCGAGCTGCGCGATCTCGCGACGTCGTTCAACGGCGCGCTCGAACGGATCCAGCAAACCTACGCACGGCTCGAAGCGTTCAACGCGGACGTCGCGCACGAATTGCGTACGCCGATCAGCATCCTGATCGGCCAGACCCAGGTCGCGCTGACGAGCCGCGACCGCTCGGTCGAGCGGATGCGCCAGACGCTGCAGTCGAACCTCGAGGAATTCGAGCGGCTGCGCGTGATCATCAACGACATGCTGTTCCTGTCGCGCAGCGACCGCGGCGAACGCGCGACCGACCTGAAGGACGTATCGCTCGCCGACGAGGTGCGGCGCATGCTCGACTTCCTCGAAATCCCGCTCGACGAGGCGCAGTTGCGCGCCGAATTGCACGGCGACGCGCGTGCGGCCGTCGATCCGTCGCTGTTCCGCCGCGCGATGACGAACCTGCTGATCAACGCGATCCAGCATTCGGCGCCGGGCGCGACGCTGAACGTGACGATCACGCGCCGCGACACGCTCGTCGAGATGGCCGTGTCGAACCCCGGCGAGCCGATCGACCCGGTGCGGCGCTCGCACGTGTTCGAGCGCTTCTACCGGCTCGAGGAAGCGCGCGCGAACAGCAAGGAAAACCACGGGCTCGGGCTGTCGATCGTCAAGGCCGTGGCCGAGATGCACGGTGGCGGCGTGTTCGTCTCGTGCTCGGGCGGCGTCAACACGTTCGGCTTCTCGGTGTCGACGCAGCCCTGGTCGGGCGGGCCGCCGCGTCCGGCCGACGCCGTCGGCCCGGCCGATCCCGCCGGTGCCGCCGATTCGGCCGATCCGCGCGGCGCGCGGCCGGCGCACGCGCCGCGCGCGTTGCACTGACGGCGGCCGCGCGCCGCCGAGAGCAGTTTTCTTCAATACGGGCCGACGCGGCGCCCGTAGTCTCGATGCGACTTTCGACATGTCGCATGGAGACACCCGATGAGCATGCTGGTTTCGATGGCCGCGTTCGCGCTCGCCTCGTCGATCACCCCCGGTCCCGTCAACATCGTCGCGCTCAGCGCAGGCGCACGCCACGGTCTCGGCGCGAGCCTGCGCTACGCGGCCGGCGCGACGCTCGGCTTCGTCGCGCTGTTCCTGCTGATCGGCCTCGGCCTGCACGCGGCGCTCGCGCGCTGGCCGATGCTGACGACGGCCACGCAGTGGTCGGGGATCGCGTTCCTGCTGTACATGGCGCTGCGGCTCGCGCTCGACGACGGCCGACTGTCGGCCGAGCCGGACGTAGCCGGCCCGTCGGCCGCGGCGGGCGCGGCGATGCAGTGGCTCAATCCGAAGGCATGGCTCGCGTGCGTGGCCGCGATGGGTGCGTACGCGGCCGACGGCGATCGCGCGCAGATCTGGCAATTCGCCGCGCTGTATCTGGTGATCTGCTTTGCATCTATCGCATGCTGGGGCTATGCGGGCGCGTCGCTGCGGCACCGGCTCGCGAACGCGCGACGCATGCGCGTGTTCAACCGGCTGATGGCATTGCTGCTCGCGGGCAGTGCGCTGTTTCTACTCGACGTGTAGCGAGCTGGCCGCAGCTGCATTCAGCGCATGGCGCTGCGGTACTGCCCGGGCGTCGCGGCCGCGATCCGCCGGAATGCGCGCTGGAAATGTGCCTGGTCCGCAAAGCCGGCGTCGAGCGCGACTTCGGCGATCGGCCGGCCGCGGCGCAGTTCGGTGCGGCCGTACTGCACGCGCCGATCGATCAGGAACGCGTGCGGCGTCATCCCGTAACGCGCATTGAACGCGCGGATCAGGTACGACGGCGACAGGTCGGCCGCCGCGCAGATCGCATCGAGCGTGACGACCTCGCGGCAATGGGCGGCGATGTAGTCGGCCGCGCGCGCGAGCTTCGCGTTGTCGTCGCCCGGCCGCGAATCGGGCAGTTCGCGATCGAGCGCGCCGTGCAGCGCCGTGAAGAATTCGACCGCCGCGCTCTCCTTGCCGAGCGCGTCGATGCCGGGCGACACGAGCGTGCGGTAGAAGCCCCCAAATTGCGCGAACAGATCGCCGCGCTCGGTCAACTTCGGCGAAAACCCGTGAAAATCGCGGTTCGGATCGCGGCCCAGCGCGTGCTGCAGGCGCGCGAGCCACGGCACGTCGACATAGACCATCCGGTACGCCCACGCGTCGGGGCCGTACGGGTTGCATGCGTGCACCTGCTCCGGATCGATGATCACGAGCACGCCGCGCCCGACGTGTGCGTTCGTCGCACCGTTCACGTACGTGCTCGTGCCGCCAACGATCGCGCCCACCGAAAACGTGTCGTGCGTGTGCTTCGCGTAGCAGATCGCGCGCCCGTCGTCGACGGTGCGCGCCTCGATGAACGGCAGCGCGGTATCGCGCCAGAACGGCGACGGTACGGCGGATCGGTTGGCAATGCGGCTCACGCGGCGGGCTCCCGGGTCGGACGACGAACGCTCACCGTACAAGACTGTGCAGCGCCGCGCAACCGCCCCGCCGGCTTCGACGTTCGGCGCGATTGCACGCGCGAAACCGATCGCGGCACAATCCTGCCCCGCCGAAGCTTCGACACAAGATGCGGAGCATGTCGCGCTGACGCGATAACAGCCCCCGCCCTCGCTTGCAGGCATGCCGCCTGCTCGGGCGCTCGAGCCGAAAGGATCGGCTTCGCATCGACGCCGCGGACACGCTCGCGACATGGCCGATCGACCGGAATTTGCCTAAGCTTTGAATTCCGTCCGCCGCGGCACGCGCGGCGGTTCCCGTTCACTCTTCCCCCGTCACGCTCATGCAGATCGATCTGAAAGGCAAGACCGCGGTCGTCACCGCTTCCACCGCCGGCATCGGGCTCGCGATCGCCGAAGGGCTCGCGCGCGCCGGCGCGCACGTCGTCGTCAACGGCCGCAGCGATGCGTCGGTGCAGTCCGCGCTCGAGAAACTGCGCGACGCCGTGCCCGGCGCACGCTTCGACGGCGTCGCCGCCGACCTGTCCGACGCGGCCGGCGTCGCGCGCGTCACGCAGCACACGCCGGATGCCGACATTCTCGTCAACAATGCGGGCATCTACGGCCTGAAGGCGTTCTTCGACATCGACGACGCCGAATGGGAACATTATTTCCAGATCAACGTGATGTCCGGCGTGCGGCTCGCGCGGCATTACCTGAAAGGCATGATCGAACGCAATGCCGGGCGCATCGTGTTCATTTCGTCGGAATCGGGCCTGAACATCCCCGTCGACATGATTCATTACGGGTTCACGAAAACCGCGCAGTTGTCGATCGCTCGCGGCCTGGCGAAGCTTGCGGCCGGGACCCGCGTGACCGTCAATTCGGTGCTGCCGGGGCCGACGATGTCGGAAGGCGTGCGCGCAATGCTGAAGGCGCAGGCCGACGAAACGGGCCGCAGCATCGACGACGTCGCAGTGGAATTCGTGCGCAGCGAGCGCGCGAGCTCGATCATCCAGCGACCGGCGACGACGGAGGAAGTCGCGAACCTGGTCGTGTACGTCTGCTCGCCGCAGGCGTCGGCGACGACCGGCGCGGCGTTGCGCGTCGACGGCGGCGTGGTCGACACGATAGCGTGACGGCAGCATGACGCGCTCGCACTCGCGCGGCGTGCGGCCGCCGCCCTATCGCGACGCGCTCTTGCCCGCCTGAAGCGCGCCCTTGCGATCGGCGTCCATGCAGGTATCGAAGCCGTACTGCGTGACGACGCCGGCCTTGTCGAACACGACGAAGTACGGCCGGTGATCGTTGCCGTGCTCGATGAAGTAGTTGTAGCAGACGCCGCTGCCGTTGCGGACCATCCAGACGCTGCGCGGGTTGCCGGCGGCGCGGACGACGTCGGCGCGCGTCGCGCCGTGCCGCGACGCGGCCCGCGCAAGCGGCGTGCGCGAATACGAGAACGGCAGCCACGAGTCAAACCACGCACAGCCATGCAACATCAGGCAGCTGGCGGCCAGGGACAGCGTCGCTGCGGGACGGGACATCGAAATCAATCGCATGCTCGGGAAATCTGCTGCGCCGTACCGGCGTGATCGAAAGCCCCATGCTACTCGACCTTTGGGTCCGGATCGAAAAGAAATGTAGAGATCTTTATCCGGATCTCTGCATTTGCGCGTCTTCGCGGCGACGGCCGAATCGTCATCGATCGTCGCAGACGATGCGCCGGTGCGCGCGCATCCGCGCCGCTGCATCGGCGCATCGACCCGTGCAGCGGCATGCGCGATCAGGCGATCCATTCGGTCCACAGCATCGTCAGCACCGTCATCAGCGCAGGCCCGACGAACAGCCCGATCAGGCCGAACGTCTCGGCGCCGCCGAGGATGCCGAACAGCACGAGCAGGAACGGTAGCCGCGTCGACCCGCCGATCAGCACCGGCCGCACGAAATGCTCGGCGACGAACACGACGACGAACCCGAGCGCCGCCACCACGACGGCCCACATGGTCGCCCCCTGCACGAACAGCCAGAGCGCCGCGCCGCAGAACACGACCGGCGCGCAGAACGGCAGCATCGCGGCGACCGCCGTGACGAGCCCGAGCAGCGCCGCGTGCGGCACGCCGGCGAGCGCATAGGCGACGCCGAGCAACGCGCCCTCGCCGAGCCCGACGACGACGAGCCCGGTCACCGTGCCGTACACGGCCGCAACCATGCGCTCGATCAGTTGCGCGCCGTTGCGCCCGAACGCGCGCCGCGCGCCCTGCAGCAGCGCGCCCGACAGCTTGTGGCCGGCGCGCAGGATCACGAACAGCGTGACGAGCATGAAACCGAATTCGAGCAGCACATGCGCGAGCTTCGTGCCGAATTGCCGGCCGAACGCGAGGAATTTCTCACCGTTGACGCCATGCATCGCGGTGGCCGCATGCAGCGGATGGCCGAGATTGGCCTGCCACCATTCGGTGATCTGCGCGGCGCCGTACGGCAAGCGGCCGACCACGTCAGGCAGCGGAATGCCGTTGTCCTGGACCGTGCGCAGCCACTCGCGCAGGTCGTGCGCCTGCGCGATCGCCTGGGCCGTCGCGACGGCCACCGGCAGCACGACGAGCAGCGAAATCGCCGCCGTGATGACGGTCGCGATCAACGTCGGCCGATCGCGGAACAGCCGGTGCGATTCGAAGCGTTTCAGCAGCGGCCACATCGCGATCGCGATCACGCAGGCCCATGCGATGGCGGGGATGAAGTCGCGGATCACCCACAGCGCGAGCACCAGCAGCGCCGCATACAGCGCGACGCGGGCGATCTGCTGCGCGCGCGGCCGCGCGGCGGAATCGTGAGACGACGGGACATGTGCGCCCATGGCACCTCTGTCGAAATGAAAAAAATGGCGGCTCGCCCAGGCAACCGGCCTGGACGAACCGCCATTCTATCCATCGGCGCCGGATCGGCGGCCCGCGCGATGCGCGGGCCGCCCGGCGCGACGTCGACGCGCCCCGCTCAGGCGGCCTTGTCGGCGATCCGGTAGCGCTCGAGCCAGTGCGCGTACGGCGCGGGCAACGTCCACGACGGACGCTCGACGCCGAGCTGCTTGGCCGCGTAGTACGGCCAGTGCGGGTCGGCCAGGTGCGCGCGGCCGACCATCACGAGATCGAGCTGCGCTTGCTCGATCACGCGGTTCGCCAGTTGCGGCGTGTCGATTCCCCACGCGGACGACACCGGCAGCCCGGCCTCGCGACGCACGCGCTCGGCGATCGGCGCGAGAAACGCCGGCCCCCATGGAATCTGCGCGGCAGGCGTCGAGAAGCCGATCGACACGCTCAACATGTCGAGCCCTTCCCGCTTCATCCGCTGCGTGAGCGCGATCGACTCGGCGAGCGTCTCTTCGTCGCGGCCGTCGTATTCGATCACGCCCAGGCGCGCGGTCAGCGGCAGATGCTCGGGCCACACCTTGCGAACGGCCGCGAGCGTGTCGACGAGAAAGCGGCCGCGGTTTTCGGCCGAACCGCCGTATTCGTCGGTGCGCTGGTTCGAATGCACCGAGAAGAAGCTCTGGCCGAGATAGCCGTGCGCGAAGTGCAATTCGAGCCATTCGAAACCGAGGTCGCGTGCACGCCGCGCCGCGGCGACGAAGTCGGCCTGCACGCGGGCGATGTCGTCGTGCGTCATTTCACGCGGCACCTTCGGCAGGTGCGCACCGAACGGCACCGCCGACGGCGCGATGGTCTGCCAGCCGCGCGGATCGCCGTCCGCGATATGGTCGTCGCCTTCCCACGGACGGTTCGCGCTCGCCTTGCGGCCTGCATGCGCGATCTGGATGCCGGGCACCGCGCCGGCCGCCTTGATCGCCGCGACCGACGGCGCGAACGCGTCGGCCTGCGCGTCGTTCCACAACCCCGCGCAGCCCGGCGTGATGCGCCCTTCCGGCGACACGGCCGTCGCCTCCGCGATCACGAGGCCCGCGCCGCCGCGCGCGATGCCGGCCAGATGCACGTGATGCCAGTCGTTGACGACGCCGTCCTCGGCGACGTACTGGCACATCGGCGGCACCGCGATGCGGTTGCGCAGCGTGACATCCTTGAGTTTGAACGGTTCGAACAGGGCAGACATCCACGACTCCTTTGCTGGGTTCTACGAAACGGATGGGATGCGCGGTGCGGAGCGCACGGCGCGACGATGCGGGCCGTCGGCGGACCGGCTGCGCCCGACGACGGCAAGGAAACGGCGCCGGCCCGGCCGGCGCCATGCGCTTAGCGGTGGCCGAGCTTCGCGAGCAGCGCCTCGGCCGCGGGCGCCGACGACGCGGGGTTCTGCCCGGTGATCAGCAGCCCGTCGGTGACGACATGCGGCGCCCAGTCGGCGCTGCGCTCGAATGCCGCGCCGTTGGTCTTCAGCATGTCCTCGACGAGGAACGGCACGACTTCGGTCAGCTCGACGGCCGCTTCCTCGCTGTTGGTGAAACCCGTCGCGCGCTTGCCGCGCACGACCGACTCGCCGGTCTGCGGGTTCTTCACGTGGCGCAGCACGCCCGGCGCGTGGCAGACCGCCGCGACCGGCTTGCCGGCCGCGAGCATGCGCTCGATCAGGCCGATCGAATGCAGATCCTCGGCGAGATCCCACAGCGGGCCGTGGCCGCCCGGGTAGAACACGGCGTCGTAGTCGTCCGCCGACACCTCGGCCAGCTTGCGCGTCGACGCGAGTTCGGCCTTGGCCGCCGCATCGGCGTCGAAGCGGCGCGTCGCGTCGGTCTGGGCGGTCGGATCGCTGCTCTTCGGGTCGAGCGGCGGCTGGCCGCCCTTCGGCGACGCGAGCGTCAGCTCGATGCCCGCATCCTTGAACGTGTAGTACGGCGCGGCCAGTTCCTCGAGCCAGAAGCCGGTTTTCTTGCCGGTGTCGCCCAGCGCATCGTGCGAGGTCAGGACAACCAGAATCTTCATGATCGGACACTCCTTCGAAAATGAACGGGGAACGGGGCCGCACGTCGGCACGGCGCGCCTGTCGGTTAGTCACCCAGCGGGCGGCAACGTGCGATCCATTCGTCCGCATGCGATATACGCCTATTAGACCAGTCGTCTAGAAGCGGCCGAAATAAAACGACGGCGTCCCGCTGCATGAACCTGCCAGGAACGTCGCCGCATTCACGAGGACGGATGATATCCCCGGATTAGACCGGTCGTCTAGAAGAACGCGTATTCGCCCCTGCCATCGTCATGGCTTTTTCGACGGAGCGCGCAGTCCGGCATCGCCATCGCCGCCTCCCGCCGTCCCGCCGCCCTGCCGTGCGCCGGCCACCGCCGGCTATCCGCGCAACGGACCGTCCGTATCGCCCGCTTCGATTGCCGGCGCTTCGAGCCGCTGATCGCACACGCCGTCGTCCAGCAGCCGCAGCATCAGTTCCGCCAGCGTGCGTCCCGATGCATGCCCGGTCGGCTGCATGACCGCCGTGACACGGTACGGATGCGCGATATCCGGCGGCACGCCGTCATAGACGATCAGCGACATGTCCGCGCCCAGGCGCAATCCGCTGTCGACCAGCGCGCGAAACGCGCCGCCGCCCGCGATGTTGTTGTCGACCAGCAGCGCGGTCGGCGGCTCGGCGTGCGCGAGCAACGCCCGCGCCGCCTGCAGCCCGCCGTCGTGCGTAAACGGGCACTCGACGAGCAGCGCCGGCTGCGTGTCGATACCGGCTTCGCGCAATGCCGACAGATAACCGGCGCGCCGCTGCGCGGCGAAATTCAGCGTCAGCGGCGCGCTGATCATCGCGATGCGCCGATGCCCGAAGCCGATCAGCCGGCGCACCGCGTCGCGCGCGCCCGCCTCGTTGTCGAAGTCGAACCACGCATACGGGCCGGCCGCCTGCGTGCGGCCGTACGCGACGTACGGAAACGCGCTCGCCCGCAGGTACACGATACGCGGGTCGTCCACCAGCGTGCGCGCGACGATCAGCCCGTCGACGAGCTTGCCGTCGACGATGCGCCGATAGGTATCCAGTTCCGCGTTCGGTCGCGCCGACGCGATGATGAAATCGAGATTGCGCTCGGCGAGCCGCTCGGTGATGCCCGCGACGACTTCGCCAAAGCGCGGATCGCCGAGATCGCCGGCGCCGAACGGGTAGACGATCCCGATCATGTCGGCCCGCCCGGTCGCGAGCCGGCGCGCGGTCGGATCGGCCACGTAGCCCATTTCCCGCGCGGCTTTCGCCACCCGCTCGCGCGTCGCCTCGCTGACATCGTCGTAGCCATTCAACGCACGGCTGACCGTCGTCCGCGACAGCCCGAGCGCGTCCGACAGCGCCTTCAGATTCACCTTCCCCGTCACCGTCATCCCTCGCAGTCGCCGATCCGCCCGGCCGCCCGAACACTCGGACGCGCCGAGCGGGTAATTATTTCCATTGGGTAATGATTACCGTCAAATAAATATCTTTTGCGTTCCAAACCGGTTTGAAATAGCATCCAAACCGGTTTGGACATCGATGCCCACTCAGCCGTTCACTTTCAACTATCCAGGAAACGACGACGAGATGACATACTTTCCCCTTTTCCGCCCGACCGCGGCCAAACGTTTGCTGCTCGCTGGCGGCGCACTCGCCGCCTTCGCGTCCGTCGCGCACGCGCAGTCCGGCGGCACGGGCGCGCCGATGCCCACGCCCCATACGCAGCAGGCCTACGATCCCGAAGGCAATTTCACGATGCGCTGGACGCGGGCGGACATCCGCCAGATCGTCGCGCAATCGCACACCGCCGGCGCCGACAGGAATTCGCTGCCGCAAGCGCTGACGATGCCGGACATCCCGCAGGATTTCCCGCTGATCAACTCGAACGTGTGGGTATGGGACACGTGGCCGCTGGCCGACCTGCGCGCGAACCAGCTCAGCTACAAGGGCTGGGAGGTGATCTTCTCGCTCACCGCCGATCCGCACGCCGGCTACACGTTCGACGACCGTCACGTCCACGCCCGCATCGGCTTCTTCTATCGCCGCGCCGGCATCCCCGCGTCGCAACGCCCCGCGAACGGCGGCTGGACCTGGGGCGGCCACCTGTTCCCGGACGGTGCGAGCGTCAAGGTGTTCGGCACCGCACCGATGACCAACAACGCCGAATGGTCGGGCTCCGCGCGCCTCACCAACGGCGACAACGTCAGCCTCTACTACACCGCGACGTCGTTCAACCGCTCGGCCCCCGGCGGCGCCGACATCACGCCGCCGCAGGCGATCATCACGCGCGCCGACGGCCACATCCACGCCGACGACAAGCACGTGTGGTTCACCGGCTTCGACGATCACAAGGCGCTGCTTGAACCGGACGGCAACTACTACCAGACCGGCCAGCAGAACACCTACTTCTCGTTCCGCGATCCGTTCGTGTTCACCGATCCCGCCCATCCGGGCAAGACCTACATGGTGTTCGAAGGCAATACCGGCGGCCCGCGCGGCGCACGCACCTGCACCGAGGCCGATCTCGGCTATGCGCCGAACGATCCGAACCGGGAAGATCTCAACGCGGTGATGAATTCGGGCGCAGTGTATCAAAAGGCCAACGTCGGCCTTGCGGTCGCGACGAATCCGCAACTGACCCAGTGGAAGTTCCTGCCGCCGATCCTGTCGGCGAACTGCGTCGACGACCAGACCGAGCGTCCGCAAATCTATCTGAAGGACGGCAAGTACTACCTGTTCACGATCAGCCACCGCACGACGATGGCGGCCGGCGTCGACGGCCCGGACGGCGTGTACGGCTTCGTCGGCAACGGCATCCGCAGCGACTTCCTGCCGCTGAACGGCGGCAGCGGCCTCGTGCTGGGCAACCCGACCGACTTCTCCGCGCCGGCCGGCGCACCGTATTCGCAGGACCCGAACCAGAACCCGCGCGAATTCCAGTCGTATTCGCACTACGTGATGCCGGGCGGGCTCGTCGAGTCGTTCATCGATGCGATCGGCCCGCGCCGCGGCGGCACGCTCGCGCCGACGGTGAAGGTCAACATCAACGGCACGTCGACGGCGGTCGACCGCACGTACGGACGCGGCGGCCTCGGCGGCTACGGCGACATCCCCGCGAACCTGCCGGCGACGGGCGCCGGCCACGACGGCGGCCCGGGCACCCGTCCGTAACGGCGGCGGCAATCAGGACAACCAACGATAACGATCGTCTCTGAAGGCACGAGGTTCAGGAGGCGCGTATCGCGCGTGTCGCGTGTGCGCCTCCTCTTTTTTATTTCGACTTTTCTTTCGACCATCGCGCATGCCGCCGTTGCAGCCGGCCTGCGCCCTCCTTTCCCGCTTCGTCCGACGAAGCGCCTGGCCCCGCATGAAATCGACGTCTTTTCGCTGCTCCGTCCGCCTCGTCCGGCTGCTGCTCGTCTGCATGGCCTGCACGCAGGCCGCCGCCGCGCCATGCCACACGCCGGCCGACAACGGCACGCCGCAATGGCGGCCCGCCCTCCACTACACGCCGCAGCGCAACTGGATGAACGACCCGAACGGGCTCGTCTACGAGAACGGCCGCTATCACCTGTTCTATCAGTACAACCCGCTCGGCAACGACTGGGGCAACATGTCGTGGGGCCACGCGATCAGCACCGATCTCGTCCACTGGCGCGAGCAGCCGGTCGCGATGCGCGCGAACGCCACCGAGGAAATCTTCTCCGGCTCGATCGTCGCCGATACCCTGAACACGTCCGGCCTCGGCAAACCGGGCCACACGCCGCTCGTCGCGCTCTATACGAGCGTCTACAAGCCCGGCTCGGGTCACGCACCCGGCATACAGGCCCAGTCGCTCGCGTACAGCCTCGATCGGGGTACGACGTGGCAGCCGTACGCGCACAACCCGGTGCTGACGCTCGATCCGGAATCGAAGCAATTTCGCGACCCGAAAGTGTCGTGGTATGCGCCGGGCGGCTACTGGTTGATGACGACGGTCGTCGCCGATGCGCAGGTCGTGAAGCTCTATCGTTCGGACGACCTGATCCACTGGTCGTTCCTGAGCGATTTCACGCTGCCGGACGTGCCGCATGCGGGCGCGCTGTGGGAAATGCCCGATCTCGTCCCGCTGCCGCTCGACGGCGATCCCCGCCGCATCAAGTGGGTGATGATCGTCAACGTGAATCCGTGGTCGATCGCCGGCGGCTCCGGCGCGATGTATTTCGTCGGCGACTTCGACGGCCGCACGTTCGTGCCCGACCGCGTCGCGCCGAGCGGCTCGGATCCCGCGCAATTCCGCTGGGTCGATCACGGCGCCGATTTCTATGCGGCCGGCACGTTCTCCGGCGCGCCCGGCGCCCGGCCGGTCGCGATCGCATGGATGAGCAACTGGGATTACGCGGCAAAGGCGCCGACCGCCCCATGGCGCGGCGCGACCACGCTGCCGCGCGAACTGTCGCTGAAGACGATCGACGGCGAGCCGAGACTCGTCGTCGCACCCGCCGCCGCCTTCGACGCATGGGCCGACGGTCGGCCCGCCGTGCATGAAGGCGACGTCACGGTCGACTCCGCTACCCGGGTGCTGTCGGCCGCCACGCGCGGCGTCGTCCAGCGCATCACCGTGACGATCTCGCCGCAGCGTGCCGCGCGCGCGGGGCTGATCGTCCGGCGCTCGGGCGACGGCTCGATCGGCACCCGGATCGTGTACGACACCGCGAAGCGCACGCTGACGCTCGACCGCTCGCAATCCGGCGAAGCGAATTTCGTCGGCACGTTCAGCCGCGAGCACATCGTCGATCTGCCGCTCGAACACGGGCAACTGCGGCTCGAGATCGTCGTCGATCGCGGGTCGGTCGAGGTCTTCGCGAACGGCGGCCGCGTAGCGCTGACGGACCTGATCTTTCCGCCGCTCGATGCGGATCGCGTGGCCGTGTTCGCCGAGCAAGGCCGCGCGACGTTCGCGGGGTTGACGGTGACGCAACTGGAAACCGGCGACGCCGCGCGCGGCGCGTGTGCATCCCGCTAGCGCATGTGACGGGGGCCGCTCGCCCGGCACCGTATCGGCCGGTGACGGTCCCCGCCCGCCTCGCCCCTCAGAGCAAACCCATCCCGCCCGACGCGATGATTTCCGCGCCGACGATGAACGCGGATTCCGGCGCGCTCAGGTGCAGCACCGTCGACGCGATTTCGTCCGGCGTGCCGAACCGGCCGATCGGAACGAGGCCCTTGATCTTGTCGGCCGTCTCGTCGAGCGTCGCCGCATCGAGCCCGAGCTTGCCGTACAACGGTGTCTGCACCGGCCCCGGGCTGACCACGTTCACGCGCACGCCATGCGGCAGCAGTTCCGTCGACAACGTCTTCGCGAACGAATTGACGGCCGCCTTGCTCGCCGCGTACACCGACGAACCCGGCATCCCGATGTGCGCGTTGATCGAGCCGTTGATCACGATCGATGCGCCGCGGTTCAGCAGCGGCACGAGCGACTGGATCTGGAAATACGCGCCCTTCACGTTGGTGTTGAAGACGAGGTCCCACATCGCTTCGTCGCTGTCGGCGAACGGCGCGAGTTTCGCGACGCCCGCGTTGACGAATACCGCGTCGAGCCGCACGCCGGCGGCGGCGATCGCGTCGGCCAGCGCGCGGGCCGACGCGACGCTGCCGGCTTCGTTGCGAATCGCCCGCGCCTCTTCGCCGAGCGTTCGACGGGCGGCTTCCAGCGTGTCGGCGTCGCGCCCGGTGATGATGACTCGCGCGCCTTCGGCCGCAAATGCGCGGGCGGCCGCCAGGCCGATGCCGCTGTTGCCGCCCGTGACGAGGACCGTCTTTCCTTCGAAGCGTTGCATGATGTTCTCCTGTGAACCGGTGAGTTGACCGTGAGCACAGGATGCGCGCGACGCGCGGCGTTGCCTTACGACCGGCGCGGCGAACATGTTCGAAAACGTCGAACATGTTGAAGCGAGCGCGCTCAACCGACCACGTCGATCCCGTCGAGCAATCGCCGCGCGAGTCGCGGCTCGCGCAGTCGCTCCAGCCACCATTGCAGCGCGCGACCGTCGCGGTCGCCGTGCCACGCGACGTACAGCAGATTCGGCTCGCGCGGATCGGCCGTCTGCTTCTCGACCAGTTCGCCGCGCGCGAGCAACGACGTCACGCGCCGGCGCGGCACCCAGCCGACGCCGAGCGCATCGCGCTGCGCGAGGATCTTCGCACGCATCGACGGCACCGCCAGCATCGCCTGCCCGCCGAGCAGGCCGTACGCGCGGCCGGCCGCGCGCCGCGACGAATCGGCGACGACGACCGCGCGGTGCGCGCCGATCGCATCGCGCGTCAGCACCGCGCTCGCGGACGCCAGCGGATGGCGCGGCGACACCGCGAACACCCATTCCATCGCACCGAGTTCGAACCACTTGAGGCCCGGAATCGCCGGCGGCTCGTTGGTCGCACCGACGACCAGATCCGCGCGGCCGTCGCGCAACGCCTCCCAGGTCCCGCCGAGCACCTCGTGCGTGAAACGCAGCGACACGCCGGAATCGAGCGCATCGAATGCGCGAACGACCGGCAGCAGCGTATCGAACTCCAGCACTTCGTCGCTGACGATCCACAGCCGGTCCTCCCAGCCGCTCGCGACCTGTCGCACGCGTTGCGTCAGCCGTGCGACGTCGAGCGCCAGCCGCGCCGCCTCGTCGGCCAGCAATTGTCCGGCCGGCGTGAGTTGCAGCCGATAGCCGCGCCGGTCGAACAGCAATGCGTCGAACCGCGTTTCGAGCTGGCGCGCCGCATGCGACACCGTCGAAGGCGCCTTGCCGAGCCGCGCGGCGGCACGCGACAGGCTGCCGGTGGCGCGGATCGCATCGAGCAGCGCCAGTTCGTCTTCGGACAGCATGAGGTCGCTCCGGGATGAGGTTGTCGTGGATCGTACGGCAGCGGCACGCGGCGGTCCAATCGGACGACGGGCCGGCTTGCCGGGACGGCCGGTTCCCGCCGCGGGAATGCGTGGCCCGGCCGCTCTCGCGCGAAGCCGCTCGCCCACTGTCAACCCGCCGCTGATGCCGGCAACTTCCGGTATGCTGATTCACGCGAAACGACTCGAATCGAGGTAACCACTGCGATGGACATCGCGATCCGCATCGAAGGCCGTCACGACCTGACGGGGCAAATCTTCCGGCAACTGCGCACCGCGATCGTCGACGGGCGTCTCGAAGGTGGCGCGCGGCTGCCGTCGACGCGCGACCTCGCGAAACAGCTCGGCGTGTCGCGCAAGACGACGCTCGACGCCTTCGAGCGCCTCGTCGCCGAGGGCTACCTGACGACACGCGCCGGCGACGGCACGTTCGTCGCCGACGGCCTGGCGCGCGTGCCGCACGCCGCGGCGACGTCGGCGCAGTCGATCGTCGACGAGACGCCGCGCGTCGACGCGGTCGATGCGCGCGCGCTGTGGAACGACCTGCCCGATGCGCTCGCGATGCCCGCGCCGCAGGACGCGCCCGGCTTCGACTTTCGCGGCGGCGTGACCGACAAGACGCTGTTCCCGTTCGACGCATGGCGGCGCTGCCTGCATCACGCGCTGCGTCGGCAGGCGCGCGGCCCCGGCCAGTATCACGACCCGGCCGGCGACCCGCAGTTGCGCGGCGCGATCGCGCGCTACGTCGCATTCAGCCGCGCGGTCGCCTGCAGTTGGGACGACGTGCTCGTCACGCAAGGCGCGCAACAGGCGCTCGACCTGCTCGCGCGCGTCGTCGTGCGGCCGGGCGACGTCGTCGCGGTCGAGGATCCCGGCTATCCGCCGGCGCGCGCCGCGTTCGCGTCGCTCGGCGCGACGGTGATCGGCGTGCCGGTCGACGCGCACGGCCTCGTCACGGAGCGGCTGCCGGACGACGCGCGGCTCGTCTACGTGACGCCGTCGCACCAGTTCCCGCTCGGCATGCCGATGACGCTCGATCGCCGCGTCGCGCTGCTCGAATGGGCGCAGCACCGTCGCGCGGTGATCATCGAGGACGACTACGACGGCGAATTCCGTTTCGAAGGGCGGCCGGTCGAATCGCTGAAGAGCCTCGACCGCACGGGCCTCGTCGCGTACGTCGGCACGTTCTCGAAGACGATTTTCCCCGAGTTGAGGATCGGCTACGCGATTCCGCCGCGCGCGCTGCGCGGCGCGCTCGCCAAGGCCAAGCAGATCGTCGACTGGCACACGTGCACGCTGACGCAGGCGGCGCTCGCGCGCTTCATGCTCGAAGGCGATTTCGCGCGGCACCTGAAACGCGTGCAGAAGCACTACGACGCGCGTCGCAAGATGCTGATCGCCCACCTGCGCGGCGAACTCGCGCCGTGGTTCGACGCAATCGTGCCGACCGCCGGCATCCACCTGGCCGCGCACCTGAAGCCGGGGCTCGACGAAGCGGCGCTGGTCCGCGCGGCGCGGGCGCAGGACATCGGTCTGTACGGAATCTCGGCGTTCCACGTGGGCGTGCCGGTGCGCCCGGGGCTGCTGTTCGGCTATGGCGGAATCGACGCGCTGCGCATCGACGCGGCGCTCGCGAAGCTGGCCGGTTTGCTGGAGGCCAGCCTCGCGGGCGGGTCGCCACTGGTTACCTAAATTTTCCCGGAATTGGTTATTCAAGCAGGCCAGTGCGGCTCTTAAAGTGGGTCCTGTCGCGCCACCCCGGCGCTACCCAACCGAAAAGGACCTGCCATGCAACCGCGCCTGAACTTCTATGCCGCCAGCCCGAATGCCATCAAGGTGATGCGCAACGCCGAGGAATTCCTCGCGAAGAGCTCGATCGAGAAGCCGCTCGCCGAGCTCGTCCGCCTGCGCGCGTCGCAGATCAACGGCTGCGCGTTCTGCGTCGACATGCACACGACCGATGCGCGCAAGGGCGGCGAAACCGATCGCCGTCTCGCGACCGTCGTCACGTGGCGCGAAACGCCGTTCTTCACCGAGCGCGAACGCGCGGCGCTGGAATGGACCGAGGCGCTGACGCTGGTGGCCAGCAACCATGTGCCCGACGCCGTCTGGGAAGCCGTGAAGCCGCACTTCACCGACGAGGAGCTGTTCGACCTGTCGATGCTGATCGCGACGATCAACTCGTGGAACCGCTTCGCGATCGCGTTCCGCAAGATGCCCGAGTAAGGAGGCGACGATGATCCGTGCCCCGCTCCATCGTGTCGCGCTGTCCGCCGGGCTCGTGCTCGCCGCGGCGCTGCCGGCCGCGGCCCATGCGCACGACGCCGGCGACGCCGTGCACGCGATCATGCAGCAGGCCGTGCCCGAAGCGCCCGGCAAGCGCGTCGTCGTCGCGACGGTCGACTATGCGCCCGGTCAGGCGTCCGAAGCGCATCGGCATCTCGGCTCGGTGTTCGCCGTCGTGTCGAAAGGCGAAGTGCTGTCGCAGGTGAACGGCGGCCCGCTGCAACGCTATCGCGCCGGCGAAGGCTGGTACGAGCCGCCCGGCTCGCGGCACCAGGTGTCGCGCAATGCGAGCGCGACCGAGCCCGCGCAACTCGTCGTGTTCGGGCTGACGGGCGAGCATCAGCCGTTGAAGTCGCCGATCGATCGGTGATCCTGAGGATCGGGCGAACGCTCGCGACGTAAACGAAAAAACCGGCTCGAAAGCCGGTTTTTTCATCCCGCATGCCGTGAGCGGCGCTCGCGCGCCGCGCGGCATCAGAAGCGGTGGATCAGGCCGACGCCGACGCCGATCTGGTTCTGCTTCGAACCCGCGCCCACGCCATCACCGATCGACGTGGTCGCCGAGATGATTGCGTTGCCCTTGGTGTTCAGCGTGTTGCCGCTTGCGTGCTGGTAAGCCTCAACCGCGTACAGGCCCGTGCGCTTCGACAGGCTGTAGTACTGCGACAGCGTGACCTGGTGGTACTTGGCCGAGCTGGTGATGCCGTTCGACTGCGTGGCGGCCGTGTACGAGTAGCCTGCCGCGAAGTCCCACTGAGCCGCTGCCTTCCAGTGCAGCACGGCGCCAGCCGTGTTGAAGATGGCCTTGTTCCGGAAGAACGAACCCGTGCCCGGCGTGTACTGGACGTTCGAGTACGACGCCGAAATGTCCCATGCCGGCGTGAACTGATAGCCCGCCGTCACGGCGATCCGCTGCTGCGACTGCGCGGTCGCGTAGCCGTTGTTGATCGACGAAACGGCCGGCTGGTTGCCGTCGCCCGTTGCCGTCAGGCCGTTCTGGACCGTCGAATTCGCGCCCCACACGCCGCCGCCGAGCGTCGAGTTGTTGACCTTCTGGTAGCCGACCGCGATGCCTGCCGGGCCGTTCAGGTACTGGATCGCCGCGCTCCACGTCGAGCCGCGGTTCGTCGCGCCTGCAACGCCGCCGAACGAGTACGAACCGCCGACCGTGAAGCCGTAGAACTTCGGCGACATGTAGACGAGCGAGTTGTTCGCGCGGTAGCTGGTATCCAGCGAGTCGATATCGCCCGGGTGCGCGCCGTAGTAACCGGTCAGCCAGGTCGTCGGGCTGTACGGCGACAGCAGCGTGTAGTACGCGGTGTACTGGCGGCCGGCCGTCAGCGTACCGTACGTGGTGTTGGTCAGACCAACCCATGCCTGACGCGTGAAGATGCCGTTGGTCCACTGCGACGAGCCGTTAGCCGTGTTGACGCCGGCTTCCAACTGGAAAATCGCCTTCGTGCCACCGCCGAGATCTTCGCTGCCCTTCAGGCCGAAGCGGCTGCCTGCCCACACGCCGGTGGACATCTGCACCTTCGAGTGACCACCCGAGGTTGCACCGACTGCCGACGAGTTGTTCTGCCAGGCCAGACCGTTGTCGACGATACCGTACAGGGTCACGCTGCTCTGGGCGTGGGCGGCGGTAGCGGCTGCGAGACCGACTGCCGTCATGGCGAAAGCGACGCGCTTTTTCATTGATTCTCCGTCCTCAAAGAATGATTTCTTTTCTGGTGTGGTTTTATGACTGACACATGTGCGAGTACATGCCGACGCGATTCTGACGGATTACCAATTGTTTCCCAACATGTGCAGTCGGTCATCGTATGATCGACGCAACGCGCGGGTTCACCAAACGGTTACATGACAGCCCAAAACGCTTGTGCGGCGGGCGTTTCCGGCGTTTGCCGGTGAAAACCCTAGCTTTACATTTTTACGGGTGCCACGCGACCGTCCGATGTCGTCAGACGCCTTCGGCAATGAAACGTCTTACAAATGCGCGATCGAAGCTGACGCCTCGATTCACGCCGCCGCGCAGGATCGCCGACGTTCATGACACCCACGTTTCGAAACGCGAAATCATGAAAACGTTTTAGTCGGCGTGCCGCAGACGCAACGGGAACGGCCCGACGAATGCGGGCCGGGAGGGAATGCCGGCGCCTGCCGCGCCGGCGATCTTCAATGCTGCGTCGCGGGGTGCGCGAGCCGCGCGCTGACGGCATCGACGAGCGCGTTCAGACGCGCGCGGATCGCCGTGTTCGAACCGACCCGCGCGAGCGACGCCGCCATGATCCGGTAGATGCGCTTTCTCGGCACCTTGGCCGGCTTCGCCGGGTCGAGCCACGCAGCGTGGCCGGCCAGCAGTTCGAGCGTTTCGAGGCCGATCATGATCGGCCACAGGCAGGCGAGCCGCAGCCGCACGAAACGACGCGGAATCGCGAGCGTATACAAGCAGGCGTCGCGATACTGGTCGAGCGCGACGCGCAGCAGGTCGACCAGCACGCCGCGCGCGCGCGCCGAAGCCTCCGGCTGCATCAGGTCGGCCACGACGAGCCCGTGCGCGCGCAGCACGTCGTCGGGCAGGTAGCAGCGGCCGATGCGCAGATCCTTCGCGCAGTCGCGCAGTATGTTGGTCATCTGCAGCGCCTTGCCGAAACGGATGCCCTTCTCGCGCATGTCCGGCAGATCCCAGCCGCGCGCGGCGCGCGTGTGCGCGTCCGTCATGTCGGTCCAGAACTCGCCGACGCAGCCCGCGACGAGGTACGTGTAGCGGTCGAGCGCATCGCGCGTCGGCAGCGAGGCGACCTGCCCCGACTGCTCGTCCGGAAACGTGCGCAGGTCGAATTCCATCCCCGCGGTGAGCGTCGCGACGACCTTGCGGATCGACGCGCGATCGGCCTCCGGCTGCGCGCGCAGCAGCGCGAGCATCGGCTCCATCGAGCCCAGCAGCAGGTGTTCGTGCGAATCGGTCTGCATCCGCGTCACGTCCTCGAGCGAACGCGACAGCGCCGCGCCGTCGCCGAGCCGCTCGACGTCGTCGCGCAGGTCGGTCAGCAGCGTCGCACGGCGGTCGGGCGCGACGAGCGCCGTGTCGGCGATCGTGTCGGCCGCGCGCGCAAGCAAATACGCGAGACCGACCGGGTCGCGCATGCCGTCGGGCAGCACGCGCAGCGTCAGGTAGAAGGAGCGGGAAACGTTCTTCAGCAGCTCGCCGAGCAGATAGGCGGGATCGGTATGGGTCGTCATGGGTCGGGAAAAATCGGCCGGCGCGCGCCCCGGGCGCCCGCGCCGGCCCGCGAGTCGCCGCATCGCCGCGCCCGGCGGCGGCGGCCCCGGTGCGGCGATGCAAAATTCCCGCAAGTTTAGTGCATCCGGCGCGCGGGCAGCCTGCGGCGGGCGGATGCCCGCGCGGGCAAACCCGCGCTCGACCGCCCCGGCGCATGCGCCGCCCTCAAAAACAAACGGAAAGGCACGAGTAATACATATGTAATTATTCAGTGCGACGATCGCGCTCCGTTCGATCCCGTTCAGCCCGGCGCCCCGCCCGGCCACCGGCGCGAGCGCCCTTTTCCGACTCCGTTTCGAAGGTTCATCGACATGCTCCTCAAGCGCCCGACCTCCCTGCGCTACGTCCCGTTCGCCTGTGCTGCCGCGTTCCTGCTCGCCGCGTGCGGCGGCGACGACGATCTGACGCGCGATCCCACGCAGCCGATTTCCGCTAAGGTCCAGGTGGTCGGCCATCGCGGCGCGAGCGCGCTGCGCCCCGAACACACGCTCGCGTCGTACCGCAAGGCGATCGAGGACGGCGCGGACATCATCGAGCCCGACCTCGTGGCGACGCGCGACGGCGTGCTGGTCGCGCGCCACGAGAACGAGATCTCGGGCACGACGAACGTGTCGGCGCTGCCGCAGTTCGCGAGCCGCAAGGCGACCAAGACGATCGACGGCGTGCAGTTGACCGGCTGGTTCACCGAGGATTTCACGCTCGCCGAGCTGAAGACGCTGCGGGCGCGCGAGCGCATTCCGCAGGTGCGCCCCGCCAACACCGCGTACAACGACCAGTTCGAGATTCCGACCTTCGACGAGATCGTCGCGCTCGCGAAACAGATGTCCGCACAGACCGGCCGCACGATCCACCTGTATCCGGAAACCAAGCATCCGACCTATTTCCAGTCGATCGGCCTGCCGCTCGAGGACCGTCTCGTCGACGCACTGCTGAAGGATCCGTACACGTCGCGCACGGCGACCGTCTACATCCAGTCGTTCGAAGTCGCGAACCTGAAGACGATCCGCAACCGGATCAAGTCGAGCCAGCCGAACTGGCAGCTCGTGCAGTTGATGGACGAAGCAGGCCAGCGCCCGTACGACTTCGTGAAGGCGAACGACAAGCGCACCTACGGCGACCTGTCGACGCGCGACGGCATGCGCGAAATCGCGACCTATGCGAACGGCGTCGGGCCGTACAAGACGTCGATCATCGCGGTCGCCGCGGACGGCACGCTGCAGCAGCCGACGCCATACGTGCGCTACGCGCACGAGGCCGGCCTCGTCGTGCATCCGTACACGTTCCGCCCCGAGAACAACTTCCTGCCCGCGTCGCTGAAGGACGGCGGCACGCCGGCCACGCGCAACACGGCCGGCTCGGTGCGCGAGATCCAGGCGTACCTGCGCGCGGGCATCGACGGCTTCTTCACCGACGATCCGGCCGTCGGCCGCACGGCCGTCGATACGTTCAAGCGCTGATACGAAGCACCCACCCGCATCGCGACCGGGCGCCGCGCACGACGTGCCGTGCCCGGTCGCCCCGCGTCTGTCAGATCACGTTGAAGTGGTGCGTGCCGTCCCGCTTCAACTGGTCGACCAGCCCGTATTCCCAGTCGAGATATGCCTGCATCGCCGCCGCCGCATTGTCGGTGCCTTCGTACGGGCGCCGGTAGCGATCGACGCGCGGCGACGCGAGACGCGTGTCGCCGCTCTCCAGCGGCAGCCCGGCGTCGATCCATGCGGCCGTGCCGCCGGTCAGCACCCGGATCTCGGCCGACGCCGGCAGCAGCGCGCGGGCGTCGTGCGCCGCGAACCGCGCCAGCAGACTCGATCCGCACGTGAACACGTAGCGCTTCGCGGGCGGAATCGCCGCCAGCGCGTCGCGCAGTTGCGCGCGCACGGCAAACCACGCGCCCGGGACATGACGCTTCACGTAGTTCGCGCTGGCCGTCACGTCGACGATCGCGAGTTCGTCCGGCGCGGCCTCCTTCAGCCAGCCCGCCAGCGTCGCGGGCGACACGTCGGTCGCGGGCGGCGGCGCCGGCACGTCGCGCGGCGGCTGGCCGCGCTCGACGAATGCCGCGGCGCCGGCCGGTTCGACGACACGCACGTCCCAGCCCATCTGCGCGAGCCACGACGCGGTCATGTCCGCGCGCACGCCGTCGTCGTCGGCCAGCACGATCCGCGCGCCGCGCACGGCCGCGTGATGATCGGTCTCCTGCACGAGCTGGCCGCCCGGCGTGCTCAGGAAGCCCGGCAGGTGGCCGGCTTCGTATTCCTCCGGCGTACGCACGTCGAAGCGGTACAGCGTGCGGCCCGGTTCGTCGAGCGCGGCGACGTCGGCCAGCGCGATGCGCGGCACGCCGGCGCGCTCGGCCACCGCGCGGGCGGCCCGACGCGCTTCGGCGCGCTGCGTCGCGTCGATTTCGTCCGGAAAACGGCGCGCCGCGCCGCGCTCGAGCGTCTGGCCGGCCAGCGTCCAGCCGATCGTGCCGTTGCGCAGCGCGGCGACCGGATTCGGCAGCCCCGCGTTGACGAGCGACTGCGTGCCGATGATGCTGCGCGTGCGGCCCGCGCAGTTGACGATCACCTGCGTGTGCGGATCCGGCGCGAGCGCGCGCACGCGCAGCACGAGTTCCGCGCCCGGCACGCTCGTCGACGTCGGGATGTTCATCGTCTGGTATTCGTCGAAGCGGCGCGCGTCGACGATCACGACATCGGCTTTCGTGTCGATCAGCGCCTGCACCTCCTGCGCGGACAGCGACGGCGTATGGCGCTCGGCTTCGACCCATTCGCCGAACGCCTTGCTCGGCACGTTCACGTCGATGAACACTTCGCCGCCCGCGGCGATCCAGCCGGCGAGGCCGCCGTCGAGCAGCCGCACGTCGGTGTAGCCGAGCCGCGCGAGCGTCGCGGCCGCGCGCGGCGCGAGATCCTCGCCGCCGGCTTCGCCGAACACGACGATCGGCGTGTCGCGGCGCGGAATCCGCGTCCACGCGTCGAGTTCGAGCTTCGACAACGGAAAGTTGGCGGCCCACAGCGGATGGCCCTGTGCGTACGGATCTTCCTCGCGTACGTCGATCAGCGCGATCTCGTCGCGGGCCAGCAGGCGCGCGCGTACGTCCTGGTACGACGCGACGGGAAAACGGGAAGTGGAATCGGCGGAGTGCGTCACGATGTCTCTGGGTTGAATACGTTGAAGTCGATGAAGAAAGCGGAGCGGATCGATCTTGACCCCGCCGGCGCGCGTTCGCAACGGCCCGCGCGAGCGGGCTTCGCGTCAGGCATTCGAATAGCCGGACACGAAAGGCTTCACGGTACCGTCGTCCAGGTACACCGCGCGCTCGACCTTGCCGATGTTCGCGCCGTACACGTGGATGCTGATCGATACGCGGTCGGCGAACGCATTGGTCACGCGATGCACGTCGCCGATGCGCGGCGACACGGCCTCGACCTCGCCGGGCTGCAGCCGCACGGCGTCGCCCGCGGGCACCGGCTTGCCGGCCGCGTCGAACCGGTACGGCTGCGAGAACTCGCCGCCGCGCAGCATCCCGATCAGCCCCCACACCGTATGGTCGTGGATCGGCGTCGTCTGGCCGGGCCCCCACACGAAGCTGACGATCGAGAAGCGCTCGTCCGGGTCGAGATGCAGCAGGTACTGCCGATAGCGTTCGGGATCGGGCTGCGCGAACGCGTCGGGCAACCAGTCGTCGTGTTCGACGAGGGCGGCGAGCAGCGCGCCGCCCTCGTCGAGAATGCGCGCCTCGTCCGCGCCGGACGCGAGCAGCGCATCCAGACCCTCGACGAACGGACGCAGCGGCGTCTGCTGCAACGAAAGCTTACTCATCGGCCGTCTCCTCGAATATGATGCCGAATATGATGAATCGTCATGATGCACCGGAAAGACCATGCAGAACAAACATGAAAATTAGCGATATCGATGCTTTTGCAGCGGTCGTCCGCTGCCAGACCCTGAGCCAGGCCGCGGCCGAGCTCGGGATGACGCAGCCCGCGATCACGCGGCGCGTCCAGAATCTCGAGGAAGCGCTCGGCGTGACGCTGCTCGACCGCAACACGAAGCCGCCGCGCCCGACCGACATCGGCCGGCAGGTGTTCGAGCAATGTCGCGCGATCCTGCGCGAGGTCGACGCGCTGCGCGAACTGACGGCCGGCGAGCAACCGCCCGCCGGCGAATTCCGGATCGGGCTCACGCAAGGGCTCGGCGAGCTGATGCTGCCGGCGCTCATCGCGGACCTCGCCGCGCAGTGGCCCGCGCTCGCGACGCACGTCACGACCGCATGGGGCGGCCAGCTCGTCGAGCGCATCGCGCGCCGCGAACTCGATGCGGCGCTGGTCTTCCTCGCGCGCGAAATGATGCTGCCGCCGCAGGTCGAGGGCGCTCGGCTGCTGGCCACGCGGCTCGTCGCGGTCGGCCGCAAGGGCGACTGGCCGCGCCGCAGCTATCGGCTCGCCGATTGCCACGCGCGCGGCTGGGTGCTCAATCCGGACGGCTGCGGCTTTCGGGCGGGCTTGCGGCGTGCGCTCGACGCACAGGGCCTGCCGATGCCGGTCACGCTCGATGCGTACGGCCGCGACCTGCAACTGCAAAGCGTTGCAAACGGCGTCGGCCTCGGATTGATGCCGCTGCCGCTCGTCGAACGCAGCCCGCTGCGCGACGCGCTCGACATCGTGCCGCTCGCCGATTTCAAGCCGCAGATCGACCTGTGGCTGCTGCGCCGGCACGATGCGGCCCGCTTCGATGCGCCGCTCGCGGCCGTCGCCGCGCATGCGCGCACGGCATTCGCGCTGCCCGAGCAATCGCACGACAAGGCCGCATAACGCGGCCCGCGCGGCCGCGCGGCGCCCGCGTCGCGTCGCGCCGTTGCCGCGCGCGGCAACCCGCTCCGGCTCACGCATCATGTCGGCCGCGTTCGCCGCCGTTGCGTGACGTGGCGTCCGCGTTCGCTCCCCCGCGCGTCGCCGCATCGAGCACCGCCCGCCCCGCCGCCACCGCGATCGCATCGTCCTGCGGCGTATGCACACGACTGCACAGCACGTCGCGATAGTGGCGTTCGAGCGGATTGCCGCGGCTCAGCCCGTGATTGCCCGACAGCTTCAGCGCCTGCTCGACCGTCCGGATCGCCTGCTCGGTCACGGTGCGTTTGACGAGGCCGCTGGTCGTCGCCGACGGCGCGTCGCCCGCATCGGTGCGCGCGATGTGATCGTCGAGCAGCACGCGATTCGTGTGCAGCCAGCCCTCGATTTCGCCGACCGCTTCCTGTACGCGCGGCAGCGTCGCGAGCGGTGCGCCGAGCCCGCTCGGGGCTCGCGTCGTCGCGAATTCGACCAGCCAGTCGCGCGACGCGCGCGCGACCGCGTCGTACAGGCTGCCGAGCAGCGCGACCATCCATGCCTGCTGGTCCGCCTGCGCGTCGGCATCCGCGTGCGTGGCAGCCGACACGGCCCATGCGTCCGGCGCGCGCACGTCGACCGCGTGATCGGCCGGCAGCGGCACCTCGTCGAATACGACTTCATGGCTTCCGGATGCGCGCAGGCCGAGGTGATTCCAGCTTTCGATCACGCGGATGCGCTCGCCGTCGGTATCGCGGTCGCGCGGCACGAGAAACACGCCGACGCGCGGCGCCGGTTCGTCGGTGCGCGCCCACACGGCCAGCCAGCGCAGCGCCGGAATCCCGGTGCTGTAGAGCTTGTGGCCCGACAGCCGCCAGCCGTCGGCAACGCGGCGCGCAACGGTCGCCGGCAGCCCGCCGCGCGACGGCGAACCGAGCGCAGGCTCGACGCGCAACGCATTGATCAGCGCGCCGTGCGCGACCGCGCTGTCGAACACCGCGCGCCGCACCTGGGCCGGCCAGCGGTTGTCGGCGCGGCCGAGCGCGCGATGCTGCAGATACGTCATCGTCAGCACCAGCGCGGTCGCCGGATCGGCCCGCGCGACGGCGGCGACGATCCGGCTCGCCCGCGCAAGCGTCGCCCCCGCGCCGCCATGCTCGCGCGGCACGACCTGCGCGATCAGCCCGGCACGATGCAGCCGCGCGAAATTCTCGTGCGGAAAGCGGCCTTCGACGTCGTTGCGGGCCGCATCGGCGGCAAATTCGGGGGCGAGGCGCTCGAGCAGCGCGGCGAGGCGCGCGTCGCTCGTCTCGGCGGAGGCTTCGGCAGTGGCTTCGGCAGAGGCAGGCAGGACGTGCAGTGCAGGCTGCCGTGACGGCGAGGAAGCGGCAAGGCTGGCGGACATCGAAACGGATTCCCTGGGTAGTTCGAACACGGCGGCGTAAAACGACAGCGGCGGCAAAGCCTGCGCCAACGCGCGCCCGATCATTCGCGAGCCCACAGCGTATGCGTAACGCATGCGGCCCCAAACCATGCAAATCTGATATTCAAATCGGGATTGATTATTTCCATTCCGCATGATCCCGGCGTTAACCTGCGCTCCATTCCTGCCCGGCCGCGCGCCGGAAACGTCCCTGCACCGGAGACCCAGATGAGCGTCGAATTCATCGGCATGATCCAGAGCCAGAAGCAGTCGGAAATCCACCCGGCGTCCGGCCCCGCGGTCGATCCCGACTATGTGCGCGACTTTGCCCGCGCCCACGAAACGGCCGGCTTCGACCGGATCCTCGTGCCGCATCACTCGACCGGCCCGTCGGCGACGCTGACGATCGCGTTCGCGGCGGCCGCGACCGAGCGCATTCATTTCATGCTCGCGCATCGCCCGGGCTTCACCGCGCCGACGCTCGCCGCGCGGCAGATCGCGACGCTCGATCAGTTCAGCCGCGGCCGGCTCGCCGTGCACTTCATCTCCGGCGGCTCGGACAGCGAACAGCAGCGCGACGGCGATTTCCTCGATCACGACGCGCGCTATGCACGCACCGACGAATACCTCGGCATCCTGCGGCGGATCTGGACGGAAACGCAGCCGTTCGATCACGACGGCGCGCATTACCGCTTCAAGCAGGGCTTTTCGGAAGTGAAGCCGTTCCAGCAGCCGCACGTGCCGATCTACTTCGGCGGCGCGTCGGAAGCCGCGCTCGCGGTGGCCGGCAAGCACGCGGACGTCTACGCGCTGTGGGGCGAATCGCTCGACCAGGTGCGCGACCTGACGACGCGCGTGCGTGCCGAAGCCGCGAAGCACGGCCGCCAGGTGCGCTTCTCCGTGTCGTTCCGGCCGATCCTCGCGGCGACCGAGGACGAAGCGTGGGCGCGTGCGCACCGCATCCTCGACGAAACGCGCCGGCTGCGCGAAGCGGCCGGCCTGGGCGCCGGCGGCCCGCAGCAGAGCGAAGGCGCACGCCGCCTGCTCGCCGCGGCCGAACGCGGCTCGCGGGTGGACAAGCGGCTGTGGACCGAGATCGCGAAGCTCACCGGCGCGCGCTCGAATTCGACGGCGCTCGTCGGCACGCCCGAACAGGTCGCCGACGCGCTGCTCGACTACTACGACCTCGGCGTGACGACCTTCCTGATCCGCGGCTTCGATCCGCTGGACGACGCGATCGACTACGGCCGCGAACTGATTCCGCGCGTGCGCAGCGCCGTCGCCGCCCGCGACGCGGCGCGCCGTGCCGCCTGAGGAGCGATACCTGATCATGTCCGCCGTCCTTTCCTCGCCCGGGCGCACCGCATCGGGCCTCGTGCTCGCCGACACCCCGCGCCAGCACTTCTGGTTCGATCCGCCCGCGCCGCGCGTCGACGTGGCCGCCGAGCGCCGCCACCGCCAGGAGCGGCTCGCGGCCGCGTTCCGCCTGTTCGCGCGCTTCGGCTTCGCGTCGGGCCTCGCCGGCCACATCACCGCGCGCGATCCGGAGCTGCCCGATCATTTCTGGGTGAACCCGCTCGGCGTGCATTTCTCGCAGATCAAGGTCTCCGACCTGCTGCTCGTCAACGCGCGCGGCGAAACCGCGATCGGCAAGCGGCCGCTGAACAAGGCCGCGTTCGCGGTCCATGCGGCGATCCACGAAGCCCATCCGCACGTCGTCGCCGCCGCGCACACGCATTCGACGTACGGCAAGGCGTGGTCGACGCTCGGCCGCCCGCTCGACCCGCTCACGCAGGACGCCTGCGTGTTCTACGAAGACCACGCGCTGTTCGACGACTTCACGGGGATGGTCGTCGACACCGGCGAAGGCGCACGGATCGCCGATGCGCTCGCGAAGCCGGACGGCACCACGCACAAGGGCGTGATCCTGAAGAACCACGGCATCCTGACGGCCGGCCCGACGGTCGAGGCCGCCGCGTGGTGGTACATCGCGCTCGACAACGCCGCGCACACGCAGTTGCTGGCCGAAGCGGCCGGCACGCCGCAGCCGATCGATCACGAAACCGCGCGCCACACGCACGGCCAGATCGGCGGCCCCGACGGCGCGCTGCATGCGTTCGACAGCCTGTTCGCACGCGTCGTCGCCGACGAACCCGACCTGCTCGACTGAGCCGCTCTCGCGCCACACCGGAGACCAGACCATGACCGACACCACCGCACCCATCCCCGCCGACGCGCACGACGACCGACGCCGCCGGCTGCTGCGCGCGGCCGGCGCCGCCGCGCTCGCCGTGCCGGCGATCACGCTCGGCCGCAAGGCCTGGTCCGCGCCGCCGCTGAAGAAACTCACGTTCGCGTGGAACCAGAACGCGTTCTGCCTGACACCGATCGTCGTCGCGCAGGAGCGCGGCTTCTTCGAGAAAAACGGGCTGAAAGTCGAGCTGATCAACTACAGCGGCTCGACCGACCAGTTGCTCGAATCGATCGCGACCGGCAAGGCCGATGCGGCGGTCGGGATGATCCACCGCTGGCTGAAGCCGCTCGAAGCCGGCTTCGACGTGAAGATCATCGGCAGCTCGCACGGCGGCTGCGTGCGGCTGCTCGGCGCGAAGGCGGCCGGCGTCACGACGTTGCAGGCGCTCAAGGGCAAGACGGTCGGCGTCAGCGATCTGGCCGCGCCCGGCAAGCACTTCTTCTCGATCCTGCTCGCGAAGAACGGCATCGATCCCGAGCGCGACGTCACGTGGCGGCAGTATCCGGCCGACCTGCTCGGCGTCGCGGTCGACAAGGGCGAAATCCATGCGATCGCCGACGGCGACCCGAATCTCTACCTGCTCGAAAAGCGCAGCAACGGCGCGTATACCGAACTCGCGACCAACCTGTCCGGCGAATACGCGCGCAAGGTGTGCTGCGTGATCGGCGCGCGCGGCGACCTCGTGCGCAACGACCGGCCGTCGGCCGCCGCGCTCGCGCGCTCGATCGTGCAGGCCACCGAGTACACGCACGACAACCCGAACGAAGCCGCGAAGGTGTTCGCGAAGTATTCGCCGAAGATCAGCCCCGAGGATCTGCGCAAGCTGTACGCGACGCTCACCTACACGCATCACCCGACCAACGTCGACCTGCAGCAGGAAATCGCGTTCTATGCGGACGATTTCCGCCGCATCAGCGTGCTGAAGAAGAGCACGGACCCGCAGCGCTTCGCGCAGCAGGTCTATGCCAACGTACTGGGGTAACGCGATGTCGACGATCGAACACGCTTCCGCCGCACGCATCGCCTCGGCACCGACCGGCGGCGCCGCCAATGCCAATGCCGACGCTACCGCGCGCGCGGCCTGCACGACCTGCGACGCCGCGCTGGCCGCCGACGCCCGGCACGCGCGCACCTGGCCGACCGGGATCGCCGCCGCGCTCGCGTGGGCCGCGCTCGGCGCGCTCACGCAACTGTGGCCGAACCGGATCGTCGGCTTCAGCGACTGGGCGTACACCGACACGTTCGGTACCGCCGCGTGGACGATCGCCGCGCTGCTGCTCGCCGCCGCGACGCTCGGCCATCTCGTGGCCGCGCCCCGCATGCGGCTCGCGCGGGTGCGACCGGCCGGCCCGTGGCTCGTCGCGCTGCCGCTCGTGCTCGCCGCGTGGGAAATCGTCACCGCGAAAACCGGCTGGCTGCCGACGCCGTTCTTCGCGCCGCCGCAGGCGCTGATCGAGGTTTACGTCGACGACTGGCCGCGCCTCGCCGGCAGCGCCGGCAACACGCTGAAGCTGCTCGCGCTCGGCTTCGCGTACGGCGTCACGGCGGGTTTCGCGGTGGGCGTGTCGATCGGCTGGTCGCGCCGGATCGGCTACTGGGTGCATCCGGTGCTGCGCGTGCTCGGCCCCGTGCCGGCCACCGCGCTGCTGCCGCTCACGTTCTACTTCTTCCCGTCGAGCTATTCGGCCGCCGCGTTCCTGATCGCGCTGTCGACCGGCTTCCCGGTCGCCGTGCTGACGTGGTCGGGCGTCGCGAGCGTCAACCGGCAGTACTACGACGTCGCGCGCACGCTCGGCGCGAACGCGCGCTTCCTCGTGCTGCGCGTCGCGATTCCGGCCGCGCTGCCGCACGTGTTCGTCGGCATTTTCATGGGGCTGAGCGCGTCGTTCACGGTGCTGGTCGTCGCCGAGATGATGGGCGTCAAGTCCGGGCTCGGCTGGTACCTGAGCTGGGCGCAGGGCTGGGCGTCGTACGTGAACATGTATGCGGCGCTGCTCGTGATGGCGTTGCTGTTTTCCGGGTTGATCGCGCTGCTGTTCGCGGTGCGCGACCGTGTGCTCGCGTGGCAGAAAGGGACCGTCAAATGGTAAGCGCCGCCGTACTCGAATCGTCCGCAGCCGCCGCGCCCGCCGTCACGACGCCGCGCGGCGCGCGCATCGACATCCGCCGCGTGAGCCATGCGTTCGACGGCCCCGGCGGCGCGCTGCCGGTGCTCGACGACGTGTCGCTGTCGGTCGCGGCCGGCGAATTCGTCGCGCTGCTCGGCCCGAGCGGCTGCGGGAAATCGACGCTGCTGCGCCTCGTCGCCGGGCTCGACGCCGCGCGGCAAGGCACAATCGCACAGGACGGCGTGCCGATCGCGCGCCCCGATCCGTCGCGCATCGTCGTGTTCCAGGACCCGACGCTGTACCCGTGGCGGCGCGTGCGCGCGAACGTCGCGCTCGGCCTCGAAGCGCGCGGCGTGGCGCACACTGCGCAGCATCGCGTCGACGATGCGCTCGCGCGCGTCGGGCTGCAGGACTTCGCGAACGTGTTTCCGCATCAGTTGTCGGGCGGGATGGCGCAGCGCGTCGCGCTCGCGCGCGCGCTCGTCAACGATCCGCGCCTGCTGATTCTCGACGAACCGCTCGGCAAGCTCGATTCGCTGACGCGGCTCACGATGCAGGCCGAGCTGACCGCCCTGTGGCAACGCGACGGCTTCTCCGCGCTGCTCGTCACGCACGATGTGGAAGAAGCGCTGTTCCTCGCGCAGCGCGTGATCGTGTTCGGGCCGCGCCCGGCACGGATCGTCGCCGAACTGCGCGTCGACCTGCCCTACCCGCGCCATCGCGGCGACCCGCGCCTCGCCGCATTGCGCCACGACGCGCTGCGGCATCTCGGGCTCGATGCGAGCTGGTAGATGCCGGGCGCCGTTCGACGTTTGGGTGCGGCACGCCACGGACGCGCGCGATGAACGCGCCGCCGTTCGCCGACTGGGCCATTGCGTTCCTGCAATTGCTGTATCGCGCGCAAATCGCGTTGGCGCGCGTGCTGCACGCGATCGGCCTGACCGGCGACGTCGATGGCCAGGCGGCGTGGCCGTGGGCACACCGCATCGCGCTCGAAACGCTGCGCATCGACGCGGGGCTCACGCGGCAGCTCGCGGTCGCCGGCGGCGTGACGGCGCTGGCCGTCGTGCTCGCCTGCCTCGCGCTGGCTGCGCGCAAGCGGCGTGTCGCGACGGCCGTCGCCGCGCTGGCCGTCGCATGGTTCGCGCCGTGGCCGTCCGCTTCGCTGTGGCTCGCGCCTGCCGTGCCGACGAGTTTCCAGCGCGATCCCGCGCCGTTTTCGGTCGCGAACGTGATGCGCGGCGCCCACCTGTATACGCAACATTGCGCGGCCTGCCACGGCGCGGACGGGCGTGGCGAAGGGCCGCTCGCGGCCACGCTCGCGCACTGGCCGCCGACCTTCGCCGGCACACTGCTCGCGCGTCGGCTCGACGGCGAACTGTTCTGGCGCGTACGCCACGGCACGCAGGACGCGCACGGCGCGTCGACGATGCCCGGCTTCGCGGCCACGCTCGGCACGCAAGACACGTGGGCCGTGCTCGACTACCTGAAAGCGCTGGCCGCCGGTAGCGGCGCGCGGGCGGAAGGCGCGTGGCCGGTGCCCGTTCCGCTGCCGGCACTCGACGTGCGGTGCGGCGACGCGGCACCGCAGCCACTCGAACGCTGGCGCGACGGCCAGCGCGTGCGTGTCGTCGCGCTCGCGCCGGGTGCGACGCCACCGCCGGAAGACGCGCGCTGGCAGACCTTGCTCGTCGCCGAACCCGGCGCGTCCGTGCCGTCGTCGGCCGACTCGCGTGCGAACTGCGTCGCGACGACGACCGATGCGTGGCGCGCGTTCGCGACGATTGCCGGCGTCCCGCCCGATGCGCTTGGCGGCACACAGCTGCTTGCCGATCGACGCGGCTGGCTGCGGGCGCGTGCATTGCCCGGCAGCGCCGGCTGGTCGGATGCCGACCTGCTGTGCCGCTCGGATGCGGCGGCCCGCCCGGCCGCGCGCGCCACGGGCGGTGACGCACTGACCGCGCTGCTGCTGCGCGTCGACGCGGAACCCGTGCGCGACGTACAGGCCGGGCTTGCGCATTGAACTCACGAATCCTTCCTTCGACACACATTCACGATGAATCCGACTCGACGCCACTTCCTCGCCCAGGCGAGCGCCCTTGCCACGATCGCCGCCGCGCCGGCCACCCTGCGCGCGCAATCGGGCGGCCGCCCGCTGCTGCGCGCCGGCGACCAGAAAGGCGGGCTGCGCGCGCTGCTCGAAGCGGCCGGCGAATTGAACGGCCTTGCGTACGACATCGCATGGACCGAATTCCCCGCAGCTGCGCCGCTCGCCGAAGCGCTGAACGCGGCCGCCGTCGATTGCGGGCCGATCGGCGACGCGCCGGTGATCTTCGCGCTCGCATCGGGCGCCCGCATCAAGGTGATCGGCGCGAACCGCTCCGATCCGTACGGCACGGCCGTGCTCGTGCGCCCCGACGCCGCACTCAAGGGCGCGGCCGACCTGAAGGGCAAGCGGATCGGCACCACGCGCGGCTCGATCGGCCATTTCGTCACGCTGAAGGCGCTCGATGCGGCCGGCCTGCCGCCGGATGCCGTGTCGTTCCGCTTCCTGCCGCCGGCCGACACGATGCTTGCGCTCGCAACCGGTTCGATCGACGCGTGGGCGACCTGGGAACCCTATACCGCGCTCGCCGAAACGAGCGGCCGCGCGCGCGTGCTGGTCAACGGCCGCGGGCTGTGGTCGGGCCTCAGCTACGTCGCGGCGACCGACGCGGCGATCGCGTCGAAACGCGACGTGCTGCACGATTTCCTGCGGCGCGTCGTGCGCGCGCAGGCGTGGTCGTACCGGCACGCCGATGCGTATTCGGCGGCGCTCGCGCGCATCATCGGCATCCCGCCGGCCGCCGCGAAGCTGCAGTTCGAGCGCCGCGGTACGCGCTGGCTGCCGATCGACGCCGCGGTGATCGCCGAACAGCAGCGCACGGCCGACTTCTACCTGAAGGCCGGGCTGCTGCGCCAGCCGCTCGACGTGCGCACGACCTTCGATGCAGGCTTCCCGCTCGCCTGACGGGCACGCGGCGGCGCGCAGCCGTCAAACGGCTTCGGCACGATCTGGCACAATCGCGATTCGATCACCCCGCCTTCAGCCAGCGTCATGCCAGCCATCACCGCACTCTTCGTCTACCCGATCAAATCCTGCGCCGGCGTCGCGCTGACGCGCGCGCAACTGTTCGAAACGGGCCTCGCGTACGATCGCCACTGGCTGATCACCGATCCGCGCGGGCACATGCTCACGCAGCGCACGCACCCGCGCCTCGCGCTGATCCGCCCGACGTTCGACGACGATGCGCTCGTGCTGAACGCGCCGGGCATGCCGGCACTGCGCACGCCGCTCGACGGCGACGCGACGCCCGCCACGCCGAAGATGGCTGCGACCGTGTGGCGCGACACCGTCGACGCGATCGATACGGGCGCCGAAACGGCCGCATGGCTCACCGAATTCCTCGGCGTGCCGACGAAGCTCGCGCGCTTCGCCGCCGACGCCCGACGCGATTGCGACCGCAGGTGGACCGGCGAGATCGATACGCACACGCAGTTCGCGGACGCTTACCCGCTGCTCGTGATCGGCCAGTCGTCGCTCGACGACCTGAACGCGCGGCTTGCCGCCAAAGGCGCGCCGGCGATCCCGATGAATCGCTTCCGGCCGAACATCGTCGTGTCGGATCTCGATGCGTACGAAGAGGATTTCGTCGAGCACCTCGACACCGGCGGCGACACGCCGGTGCGGCTGCGGCTCGTGAAGCTGTGCACGCGCTGCCCGATGCCGACGATCGACCAGGCCACCGGCGCGCCCGATCCGGCGTGGCCGCACGAGCCGACCGACACGATGCAGACCTATCGCGCGAACCCGAACTACGGCGGTGCGCTGACGTTCGGCATCAACGGGATCGTCGTCGAGGGCGCGGGCGCGTGGCTCGAAATCGGCCAGCCGGTCGAAGCGGAGATCGGCTTCGGCGACTGAGCCGGATAGCCAGGGCCTGTTCCGGCCAATAACGGGCTCGCGCCGGCCCGTTCCCTTCACGTGCCGTATCGTCGCGCGCCGTCACGCGGCGCGCGGCATCGCATCGCTCAGCGCCGCCGGCAGCCGGATCGTCACGACGAGCCCGCCGCCGCCCGCATCGGCGAGCGTCACGCTGCCCTGATGCACGCGCGCGATCTCCCGCACGATCGACAGCCCGAGCCCCGTCCCTTCGACCGTCTGCGTCTTGCTGCCGCGATGGAAACGCTCGAACACCGCGTCCCGTTCGTCGGCCGGAATACCCGGCCCGTTGTCGATCACGTCGAGCCGCGCGTCGTCGCCGTCGCGCGAGACGCGCACCGTGATCACCGCATGGTCGCCCGCATAACGGATCGCGTTGTCGATCAGGTTGCCGATCATCTCGCCGAGCAGGTCGGCCTGCCCGTGCACGTCGACATCGGCCTCGTGCTCGAAGCCGAGATCGATGTCGCGCGCGCGTGCGACGGGCGACCAGTCGAGCGTCACGCTGCGTGCGAGCCGGTGCAGCGGGACCGGCTTGTGCGCGACCGCATGGCCGCTGTCCGAATCGAGCCGCGACAGCGACAGCAATTGCTGGACGATCTTCGCGGCCTGCCGCACCGCGGCGTTCACGCGGCGCAGGTGCACGTTCGCGCGCGGCTGTTCGTCGGGCCGCAACGCGAGCTCGACGCCCGCCTGCACCGCCGCGAGCGGCGTCTTCAGTTGATGGGCCGCATCGGCGAAGAAGCGGCGCCGCGCCACCTGCATCCGCTGCGTGCGGCCGATGTACTGGTTGATCGAGTCGACGAGCGGCGCGAGTTCGCTCGGTATCGCGCCCGTGTCGAGCGGCGTCGTGTCGTCTTCGCTGCGCGCGGCGACCGTGGCCGACAGCCGGTTCAGCGGCCGCAGCCCGCGCCCGACGCCGAGCCACACGATCCCGAGCGCCAGCACGACGAGCAGCCCTTCCTGCAGCAGCGACCCGATCAGGATCTCGCGCGCGAGCGCCTGACGCGCCTCGATCGTCTCGCCGACCATCACCCACACGATGCGCGACTGCGCGGTCGGCACGTCGTGCACCGGGATGCGCAGCGCGGCCATCCGCAACTGTTCGCCGCGATACACGACGTCGTAGTAGCGCGTGACGAACGGCGCGCCGTCGCCCGCGTCGCGCCCCTGCGGCAGCGGCAGGTCCGGATAGCCGGTGATCGTGCGGCCGTTGTCCTCGCGGATCAGGTAGTAGATCTTGCCGCCGTCGCTCGATTCGAGCATCTCGAGCGCGAGATACGGCAGGTCGACCTCGATCTCGCCGTCGTTGAGCCGCACGCCTTCGCGGATCGACTTCAGCGACGACGACAGCGTCCGGTCGAACGCGACGTGCGCGGCGCTCATCGCGCGCTGGTACGTGAGCCACGAGTCGAGCGCGAGCAGGCCGAGCAGCGGCAGCAGCAGCCACAGCGCGACCTGCGCGCGCAGGTTCGGGCGGGTCATCGTGCCGCCCGCCGGGCCGCGCCAACGGGCGTGGCCGAGAATTCGCGGAGCATCGCCGCGCGCCCGAGCAGCCGGCCGGCCGTGCAAGGCCGGCCGCGAACGGGATGCTCCCCCTCGGCGCGCAGCGGACGTGTGATGCAACGCACGGGAGCATGTGCACGGTTCATTCGGCCCTCTCCGCCTTCGCTTCGAGCAGATAGCCGAGCCCGCGCAGCGTGACGATCGCCACGCCGCTGTTCTCGAGCTTTTTCCTCAGCCGGTACACGTAGATCTCGATCGCGTCCGCGTTGACCGATTCGTCGAGCCCGAAGATCTTCTCCGACAGCGTGTCCTTGTTGATCGCGCGACCGTTGCGCAGGATCAGCACCTCGAGCACCGAGCGCTCGCGCGGCGTGAGCGACAGCGGCTCGCCCGCGAGATGAAAGCTGCGGTCGATACTGTCGTACGAAAGCGGCCCGCATTCGACGCGCGAATGCTCGTGACCGAGGCTGCGCCGGATCAGCGCGCGGGCGCGCGCTTCCAGCTCGGTCAGCTCGAACGGCTTCGCGAGATAATCGTCGGCGCCGAGATCGAGCCCCCTCACACGATCCTCGACCGACCCGTGCGCGGTGAGGATCAGCACCGGCACCGGATTGCGGCGCGCGCGCAGCCGCCGCAGCACCTCCAGCCCGTCGAGCTTCGGCAGCCCGAGATCGAGGATCACCAGCGCGTAATCCTGCGTGCGCAGCACGTGGTCCGCCGCCTCGCCGTCGGCCATGTGATCGACCGCGAAGCGCGCGGCGCTCAGCGCGTCGTTCAGCGACTGGGCCAGGTTCGGGTTGTCTTCGACGAGCAGCACACGCATGGGGATTCCGGTAAGGTCAGCGACAGCCCGCTACATTACATGATCCTTTCCGTCTCCACGCCTCGCGCAAACACGGGTTGCGCGGGCGCCGCGAACCCGCCGCTGCAGTGCCGGCGGTCCCGCTCAGCGCTCAGCGCTCGGCGGCGGGCCGGCTGCGCGCCGCGATGCGCGCATCGCCGGCCACGCCTCGCTCGCGCAAACCGGCCACCACCGCGACGAACGCGACGCTCGCGCCGCCCGTGACGACGATCATCGGATGCGCGGTGCCGTCCGACAGCCACGCCAGCACGCCGCCGCACGCGGCCGTGATCGCCATCTGGATAAAGAAGAACAGCCCCGACGCCGTGCCGGCGATCTTCGTGTACGGCTGCATCACCGCGAACTGGCAGGCCGGAATCGCGATCCCGACCGCGATCATCACGACGAACATCGGCGCGACGAGGGCCGTTACCGAAGTCGGGGCAAACGCGCCGCCGATCCACAGCCCGGCCGCGCCGACCACGTTGACGGCCGCCGCCGCCGCGACGACCGAATCGGCTGTCCAGCGCGCGCCGGTCCGCGCGAATGCACTCGAGCCGATCAGGTAGCCGAGCACGGTCACGCCGAAGATCGCCGCGTAGACCGGCCCCGACACGCCGATCTGCCGCTGGAACAGCGTCGACGATTCCGCGATGAACGGATAGTACGTGCAGTAAGCAAAGCCGATGGCGAGCGAATAGCGCAGGAACCGCCGCTCGCGCAGCAGGCCGGCGTAGGTCCTCAGCAACCCCGCACACGCTGGTGGCCGCGCCTCGCGCGCGCGGGTCTCGGGCAGATAGCGCAGCACCATCGCGGTCGCGACCAGCCCGCCTGCCGCCAGCCAGCCGAACACGCCGCGCCAGCCCAGCCATTCGGCAATCGCGCTGCCGGCCAGCGGCGCGACCACCGGCGACAGCGCCATGCCGGCCGAAAGATGGCCGAGCATCGTGGCCTGCGTCGCGGCCGGAAAACGCTCGCGCACGATCACGCGGCCGATCACGGTGCCGCTGCAGCCGCCCAGCGCCTGGAACACGCGCGCGACGATCAGCATCGGGATGCTGGTCGCCCATGCGCAGGCGACGCTCGCGACGACGTACACGCACAGGCCGCCGAGCAGCACCGGGCGGCGGCCGTAGCGGTCGGACAGCGGCCCCGACACCAGCATCGACGACGCATAGCCGGCCATGTAGAGGGTCAGCGTGAGCTGCAACTGCGCGTCGGTGCCGTGCAGCGCGTCCGCCATCGCGGGCAGCGACGGCAGGTACGCGTCGATCGTGACGCGCGGCAGGCACACGACGAGCATCAACAGGAACAGCCAGCCCCATCGGGGTAATGAACGCGTCTGCATGCGGTAAGTCCGTTTCGGTCGGATGGGTAGGGTCGACAGCAATCTAAGGCGAAAGTGATATAAGCTGAAGGACCATTAAATCGACCATCGACTGGACCACTATGCCGCGAGGCAAAGCCGCGACTCCGCTGGACCTGCCACGCCCGCCCGGGCTGTCGGGCGGCAGCCCGCAGTCGAAGCAGGCATGCATCGCCGACACGATTCGCGACGCGATCCTGAAGTGCCTGCTGCCCGGCGACGGCCCGCTGCCGTCGAGCCGGACGCTGGCCGCGCGCTGGGATGTCGCGCGCGGCACCGTCGAAGCGGCGTACGACATCCTGTGCGCCGAGGGCTACATCGCCCGCACGCGGGGATCCGGCACGCGCGTGTGCGCGGTCGTGCCGGACAGCTATCTGCGCGCGGCCGCGCGCTCGCGCGACGACCGCCCGCGCCGTGCCGCCGCGCCCGCCGCGCCCGCCACGCCCGCCACGCCGGCCGCCCCGGCCGAGCCCGAGCAAGGCGTGCGTCCCGGCGTCCCGTTCGTCGCGCGGCTCGCCGATCCCGGCCTGTTGCCGATGCAGCAATGGAAGAAGGCGCTCGGCACCAGCCTGCTTGCCGCGACCGCGGACGATCTCGGCGCGACGCCGGCACAGGGCGTCGAAAGCCTGCGCGCCGAAATCGCCGCGTACCTGCGGGAATACCGCGGCATCCCGTGCGAGGCCGGCGACATCGTCATCACGACCGGCATCCGCCATTCGATCGACCTCGTCGCACGCACGCTGCTCGCGCCCGGCACGACGGTGCTGATGGAGGATCCCGGCTATGCGTCGGCGTGGCAGATCTTCACGATCGCGGGCGCGACCGTGATCGACGTGCCGGTCGATCGGGAAGGCATCGACACCGCATCGCTGGATCGCCATCCCGATGCGCGCGCCGCGTACGTGACACCGGCCCATCAGGCGCCGCTCGGCGTCACGATGTCGGTTTCGCGCCGGCTCGAACTGCTCGACTGGGCGCAGCGCAACCGCGCGTGGATCGTCGAGGACGACTACGACGGCGAATTCAGCTACCAGACCGCCCCGCTCCCCGCGCTGAAAGCGCTCGACGCGTGCGATCGTGTGATCTACTGCGGGTCGTTCAACAAGACGCTGTTTTCCGGGTTGCGCATCGGGTTCATGGTCGTGCCGGCGGAACTGCGGCCGGCGCTGTCCGCCGTCTGGCATGCGACCGCCCGCTCGGTCGGCGCGGCGCCGCAACTCGCGCTGGCCCGCTTCATCGCGCACGGCGATTTCGCGAAGCACCTGCGCGCCGCCCGCCACGCGTACCGCCAGCGGCGCGACATCGTGCTCGACCAGCTGGCGAAGCATGCCGGCGGCCGGTACACGGTGTCCGGCGAGCACGCCGGCTTTCATTTCGTGCTGTGGCTGCCGCCCGGCATGGACGAAGCAGCCTGCGTCGCGCAAGCCCGCGCGGCCGGCGTCGCGTTGCAGCCGATTCGCGGCTTCTGTCGAAGCGCCCGGTGCGAAGCGGGCGTCGTCGTCGGATATGCCGCGCTGACGGCCGCGCACGCACGGCATGGCGGCCGCCTCCTCGGACAACTGCTGGCCGCGTCCGCATAGCCCGTCCGCGCCCTTTCAAGCGTTGCCGCGCGCCGCGAACCCGCGGCCGCCGCTTCGACCTCGGGAAATCCATGACATGAACGGCGCGATTGTGAACGGAAATGAAAGCGGGCTGAAAGTGCCCCGCAATTACCATCCGCTGCACTCGAACAACACATAAGCGTAACTGGAGGAAGACATGCCGTTTGCACCGAAGCACCTCGCCGCCGCGCTCGCGGTCGTTCTGGGCACCGCCGCCGGCAGCGCCGTCGCGCAGGTTCCGGCCGGCTACCCGGGGAACTACCAGGGCGTGATCGACGCCGCGAAGAAGGAAGGCAAACTGATCGTCTACTCGACGACCGACACGGGCCTCGTGCGCCCGCTGATCAAGGACTTCGAAAGCCTGTACGGCGTGAAGGTCGAGTACAACGACATGAACAGCACCGAGCTGTACAACCGCTACATCAGCGAGAACGCGGCGAGCAGCACCAGCGCCGACGTGCTGTGGAGCTCGGCGATGGACCTGCAGGTCAAGCTCGTCAACGACGGCCTGATGGCGTCCTACGATTCGCCGGAAAGCCCGAACGTGCCGCAATGGGCCCAGTACCAGAAGCAGGCGTACGGCACGACGTTCGAGCCGCTCGCGATCGTCTACAACAAGCGCCTGATTCCCGAGAACGAGGTGCCGAAGACGCGCGCCGAGCTGATCAAGCTGCTCGCGTCGCAACCGGACAAGTTCAAGGGCAAGCTCACGACGTACGACGTCGAGAAATCCGGCGTCGGCTTCAACGCACTGACGCAGGACGCGCACCTGAACGAGAAGGTCACATGGGAACTCGTGAAGGCGATCGGCGCGACCGGCCCGAAGCTGCAGTCGAGCACCGGCGCGATGATGGAGCGCATTTCGTCGGGCGAGAACCTGATCGGCTACAACATCATCGGTTCGTACGCGTACGCGAAGGCGAAGAAGGACAAGTCGATCGGCTACGTGTTTCCGAAGGACTACACGCAGATCGTGAGCCGGCTCGCGACGATCTCGAAGAAGGCGAAAAGCCCGAACGCCGCCAGGCTGTGGGTGGACTACCTGCTGTCGAAGCGCGGCCAGACCATGATCGCCAACCAGGCGAACCTGTACGCGATCCGCACGGACGTGACCGGCGAAACGTCGGCCGCGAGCCTCACGAAGGAGCTCGGCGATTCGCTGAAGCCGATCCAGATCGGCACCGGCCTGCTCGTCTATCTCGATCAGTCGAAGCGCCTCGCGTTCCTGAAGCAATGGCAGCAGGCGATCAAGAGCTGATCGGCTGATCGGCTTCGGCCGATCCAGGCCGCCCGCCGCACGTCGCGCGGGCGGCCCCTTCCCCTTACCGACTTCCTAGAGGCGGCCATCCGGATGGCCGCAGGGGCGAACTCATGCTTTCAACCAGCACACGCGGCACGGCACCGGCCGTGCCGCCCGCCACCGGCCCGCGCGACATGATTCCCGCGCTGCCGGTCAGCAGCCTGCAGCCGCTCGCCGGCATGCTGCGCTGGATCGTCGTCGCGGTACTGACCGTCGCGGTCGCGCTGCCGCTCGGCTTCATCCTGTTCCAGAGCTTGCTGTCCGCGCCGTTCTTCGACGCGAACAAAACGCTCGGCGTCGAGGGCTTCCGTTTCGTCTTCAGCGATCCCGACTTCTGGTCGGCCGTGAAGAACTCGTTCGTCATCGCCGGCGGGATGCTGTTCATCTCGATCCCGCTCGGCGGCGTCCTCGCGTTCCTGATGGTGCGCACCGACCTGCCCGGCCGCCGCTGGCTCGAACCGCTGCTGCTCACGCCGGTGTTCGTGTCGCCGATGGTGCTCGCGTTCGGCTACGTGGTCGCGGCCGGCCCGGTCGGCTTCTACTCGGTGTGGTTCAAGGAATGGTTCGGGGTGCATAACGTGCCCTGGAACGTCTATTCGATCTTCGCGATCACGGTGATCGTCGGCCTCACGCACGTGCCCCACGTGTACCTGTATTCGTCGGCCGCGCTGCGCAACCTCGGCTCGGACGTCGAGGAAGCCGCGCGCGTGACGGGCGCCCGGCCGTTCCGCGTCGCGCTCGACGTGAGCCTGCCGATGACGATGCCCGCGCTGCTGTTCGCCGGCGTGCTGGTGTTCTTCCTCGGCTTCGAGGTGTTCGGGCTGCCGCTCGTGCTCGGCGACCCGGAAGGCCACCTCGTGCTCGCGACCTACCTGTACAAGCTGACCAACAAGCTCGGCGTGCCGTCGTATCACCTGATGGCCGCGGTCGCCGTGTGCATCGTCGCGATCACGTTCCCGCTCGTGCTGCTACAGCGCCGCCTGCTGAAGACCGCGAACCGCTTCGTCACCGTGAAGGGCAAGGCCGGCCGCGCGACGGTGCTGCCGCTCGGCGTGTGGCGCTGGGTCGCGCTCGCGATCGTCGCGCTGTGGCTGATGCTGACCGTGATCGTGCCGATCTCGGGCATCGTGCTGCGTGCGTTCGTGACCAACTGGGGCGAAGGCGTCGCGCTCGTCGAAGTGCTGACGCTGTCGAATTTCATCGAGCTGTTCGAACAGGACAACCTGGTGCGCGCCATCGTCAACACGCTCGGCATCGGCGTGATCGGCGGCGCGCTCGCGATCGGCTTCTACTCGCTCGTCGCGTTCGCCGGCCACCGCCGCCCCGACTGGGCGACCAGGCTGCTCGACTATCTCGTGCTGCTGCCGCGCGCGGTGCCGGGCCTGCTCGCCGGTCTCGCGTTCCTGTGGATCTTCCTGTTCGTGCCCGGCCTGCGCGAGCTGAAGAACTCGATGTGGAGCATCTGGATCGCGTACACGGTCGTGTGGCTCGCGTACGGGATGCGGCTCATCCAGAGCGCGCTGCTGCAGGTCGGCCCCGAGCTCGAGGAAGCCGGCCGCAGCGTCGGTGCGACGCGCAGCCGCGTGTCGCTCGACGTGACGCTGCCGCTCGTGCGCTTCGGCCTGCTCGCCGCGTGGCTGCTGATCTTCATGATCTTCGAGCGCGAATACTCGACCGCCGTCTACCTGCTGTCGCCCGGCACCGAAGTGATCGGCGCGCTGCTCGTATCGCTGTGGGCGACCGGCGCCGTCGACCAGGTCGCCGCGCTCTCTGTCATCAACATCGCGATGGTCGGCGCCGGTCTCGGCGTGGCCCTGCGCTTCGGAGTGAAACTTCATGGATAAGCTCATCGTCGACGATCTGCACCTCAGCTACGGCGCCAACCCGATCCTCAAGGGCGTGTCGTTCGAACTGAAGGCCGGCGAAGTCGTGTGCCTGCTCGGCGCGTCGGGCAGCGGCAAGACCACGTTGCTGCGCGCGGTGGCCGGCCTCGAACAGCCGTCCGACGGCCGCATCCAGCTCGACGATCGCGTGTTCTTCGACGGCGCGCAACGCGTCGACCTGCCGGTCGAGCAACGCTCGCTCGGGCTCGTGTTCCAGTCGTACGCGCTGTGGCCGCACCGCACCGTCGCCGACAACGTCGGGTACGGTCTCAAGCTGCGGCGCGTGGCGCCGGCCGAACAGAAGCGCCGCGTGCAGACCGCGCTCGACCAGCTCGGCCTCGGTCATCTCGCGGAACGCTTTCCGCATCAATTGTCCGGCGGCCAGCAGCAGCGTGTCGCGATCGCTCGCGCGCTCGTCTACAACCCGCCGGTGATCCTGCTCGACGAGCCGCTGTCGAACCTCGACGCGAAGCTGCGCGAGGAAGCGCGTGCGTGGCTGCGCGAGCTGATCGTGTCGCTCGGGTTGTCGGCCCTGTGCGTGACGCACGACCAGACCGAAGCGATGGCGATGTCCGACCGCATCCTGCTGCTGCGCAACGGCCGCATCGAGCAGGAAGGCACGCCCGCCGAGCTGTACGGCGCGCCGCGCTCGCTGTATACCGCCGAATTCATGGGCAGCAACAACCGGATCGACGCGCGCGTCGCCGCGATCGACGGCGAATGCGTGACGCTCGCCGGCGACGGCTGGGAGCTGCGCGCGGTCGCCCGCGACACGCTCGCGCCGGGTCAGGACGCGCAGGCCGTGATTCGCCTCGAACGCGTGCAGGTCGCCGACGGCCCGGGGGCGAACCGGCTGCAGGCCGACCTCGTCACGTCGATGTATCTCGGCGACCGCTGGGAATACCTGTTCCATTGCGGCGACATGCGCCTGCGCGCGTTCGGCCATGTGCCGCGCGCGGCCGGCAAGCACTGGATCGAATTCCCGACCAACGACTGCTGGGCGTTCGCGAAAGCGGGTTGATCCGTTTGCGGCGGCCCGCGTGCCGCCGCGCATGCAGTCACGCACGCATCCGTTGCGGCCTCGCATCGGCGGACGCTGCATGGCATTCGCCGACGGCGCGCCGAGTACCCGTTTTCCGTTTCACCCCACCCAGAACAAACCAAGGAGACACCGTCAAAATGAATTCACGCGCAGAACGTTCCATTCGCACAGTAGTCCTTACCGGTTCGGCTGCAGTGGCCTGTATCGCCGTGCCGGCCGCGCACGCGCAGTCGTCGGTCACGATGTACGGGATCATGGACGCCGGCATCGAATTCACCAACCACGCGGCGCCGGAAGGCGGCAATTCGGTCAAGCTCAAGTCGGGGAACAAGAACACGTCGCGCTGGGGCTTGCGCGGCGTCGAGGATCTCGGCGGCGGGCTGAAGGCCGTGTTCCGCCTCGAAAGCGGGATCGATCTCGCGAACGGCGCGTTCGACGACGGCCCGGACTCGATCTTCGCGCGCCGCGCGACGGTCGGCCTGAAGAGCAAATGGGGCGAACTGACGCTCGGCCGCAACTACACCGTCACCTACGACTACATGCTGCCGTTCGACCCGATGGGCTACGCGCAGAACTACTCGTGGGCGTCGTCGTCGATGGCGACGGGCGGCCGCAAGGACGGCATGTTCACGCGCTCGTCGAACGCGGTGCGCTACGACGGCGAATTCGGCGGCTTCAAGTTCGGCGCGCTGTACGGCTTCGGCAACGTGCCGGGCAGCATGAAAACCAGCTCGAAATACGATTTCGCGGTCGGCTACGAGAAGGGACCGTTCGCGGCGGTCGTCACGTTCGACCGGCAGAACGGCGCGGCCGACAGCGTCACGCCGGCCGATACGGTCGACTATATCCAGGGAATCCATGCCGGCCTGAGCTACGACTTCGGCAACCTGAAGACGATGGCCGGCTACCGCAACTACAAGCGCACGTTCCGCACCACGGCGGCGAACCAGTTGAGCGACATGGTCTGGCTCGGCGGGTCGTATCAGTTCACGCCGGCGTTCTCGCTGATCGCGGCCGTTTATCACCAGAACATCAAGGGCGGCAGCGACGCCGATCCGACGCTGGTGTCGATGCGTGCGAACTACGCGCTGTCGAAGCGGACGGTGCTGTACGCGGCCGGCGCGTTCGCGCTCGCGAAACACGACCAGAAGGTCGGCGTGTCGCGCGATTTCGCGGGGTATGGGACCACGCAGGTGGGCGTCACGGCGGGGATTCAGCAGCGGTTCTGATCGTTGCGACGTGACGGCGGGCGGCGGCACGTATAGCCGCCCGCCTCCGTTCGATGTGACGCCGATCCTCGTGCGCCGTTACGCATCATCCTGCGCCTGTTCACGCGCACAACACGGAATTGCATACGCACGAAGCACGTCGACTACGGCAACATAGCCTTGAATCGATCGAACAGCGTAGGCGGTAGCTTGATCTCTCCGTCGCCATCAACGGCGGCATCAAATATCAAGGAATCCTTAGTCCATACCAGTCGGACGGAATCCGGGTACTCGTAAGTCCGCTCGGCGAGCAGTCGCATGTCGGATGTCCGATAGAGTCGCAAAAGAACGCGGTCCCGAGCCAGATAGCTGTATTGCGCCGTGTAGCGCCCCCATCGTTCCTGGAGATCTCGGTATCAAACTGCGTCGCTCGTGCACGTATGTGCGCATCCTGATAGTAAGAACCGGCGCAGCCCAAAAAACTGACAACTGCCACACCAAAACCGAGCGCTTTCAATCCCGATTTCATTCGGGCGGCGCGCCCCTCCCGGTGTGCAAGGCTGTATAAGACAACGATCAACAAACACACCGCGATTCCGAACAGCGCGATTGCTGCAAGCGCAACCATGCCCGCCCCTTGCGTGGCACTCGCCAATCCGTTCATTCGAAGTACACCGTTATGGGTTTGTCCAGCATGATCGGCCTATAGTCGGAAAATATGATGAAATCGCCACCTCGATGGTGTCTGGTTTGCCAGTCTCGGAACGAGCGATTCCGAACTGGATAGTAAACTTTCGCTGGCTCATAGAGGTTTGCGATCGTACTGCCGGACACGATGGGAAAATCGAACCACGGCTGATCTGCAAGATTCGCTGCAGTGTAGCTTGGCACGATAACCAGACCGTTTTTGCTCCAGTGGCCCAAGTACTGGGATCGCGAATCTGCTGCCCCCTCAAAGGAGTAACTATCCCTGACGTATACAACGATGTTGGTGACCGTCGCCTTCTTACGTTCGGCGTCGAAGATAACGCGCGCTGCCGCAGCATAAAGATTGAATGCGCCCAACGCACCGGTCAGGTCGTCAGGAACACCGGCATCCGGAAGCCTCCGAATGGCCTGCAAAGCCTTCTGCTCAAAGGAACTTTCTACAGCCGCTCGCTGGAACTGGAATTCCTTGTGTAGCTTGCGGATATCGTAGTCGCTGACCGTCCAAGGCGATACATCCCCGCGCCTGCGATAGCGGCCAAGAATATCCTTGAGGGTTTCATATGCACGCGGGCTGTATATGCCGACATTCATGAGATTGTCGTATTGGCTCTTTGCACGCGCATGCTTGAGAACCCAATCCAGTTTTATGGTGGTTCGATCAATCATCGACTCCGGATAGAGCTCGCCGTACTGATTGATCTCGTTCCGCTGATCTTTTGATGTGGCCGAGTAGTTGAACTCTCCGGCAAACCACCGCTCCATCAGTTTCGCCGAGACTGGCATATGCTCTTTGCGCATGGCATCGGGAATTTGCTGAATATCGAAAGGCGGCACCACCCTTTCCGTCCCCATCTGCTTCGGTTGCTCGGGCGGAATAGGCGTATCCAGCCATTTCTTGAAGCGAGAAAACGCAGCCGCAACCCTTTCGATGTCGTCCACCATCTTGTCGAGCGAGTCGCGCTTGTCGACTCGCGCAACGGGCGTAGATCGCTCTACTGAGGACTCGCTCACCGGTGGCGCCATTGCTAGTGATAGGCCGAGATCACACGCCGGGATGCCCCCATCGTTTCCGTCGCAAAGCTTCCATTTCCAAATCAGCTTGTTGATTCTTAAGTACGGAATCCTATCGTTATCGCGCATCGTGCAGTCCCTTGCGTCGTGGAATCACGGACCTTACAGACCCACTCAACGCCTCACAATGTTCCGCATGTACCATTCATCGAAAATCTCGAATCCGACGGAGTCGCGAACGCGGAGCATTCCGCATCGCCTGACATGGATTCCACATCTATTCGTTCGTTTCTGGCGGAAAACACATGTCTTGATACAAGCGCTAGACAGTCTCGCGGTGTGGGACAAGACACCCAAGTATCGTTGCCAACTGTGAACGGTGACCGTGTCATTCGTCAGCCCATCCCCGAACTGCTGCGCTTGCCGGCCCGACTCCTCCATCGCACCGGCGCTCCGTCTTCTGGCCCTTCCCCTTGACAGACGATGGCCGTTGCACGCCCGTCGCCGTTCAATCGCCACGCATCGTGAACACCGGACGCACGACGCTGCTCGTATCGCCCCAGTGTTCGCCGACGTCCGACAGCGGCACCTCCCGCGTGTCGATCGTGAGGCCCGCCGGCCCGACCGCTTCGAACACGCCGCGCACCGACGCCAGCAAGCGCGGCAGCGACACGCTGCCCAAACCGCTGCCCATCAGTTCGATCGCGGTCGCCCGCAGCACGGCGCCGGGCAGCAGCACGTCCGCGCCGCCGATCGAGCCGATCTGCACGAAGCGCAGCCGGCGGCCATCGGGGATCGCGTTCGCGCCGGCAACCAGCAGCGTCTGCGCGCTGGCTCCCCACAGATAATCGAGCACGACATCCACGCCCGCGCGGAAATGCGGTTCGAGCGCCCGCACCAGATGCGCGTCGTCCTGCTGCAGCGACACGACGGCGTCCGCGCCGGCATTCAGCAACGCCTGCAACGCGGCCGCGTTGCGGCCGGTCGCGATCACCTTCGCCGCGCCGAGATGCTTCGCGATCCGCACTGCGAGCCGCCCCGACGTGCCGGTCGCGCCATTGACGAGCACCGTCTCGCCCGCGACGAGCCGCGCGCGTTCGGTCAGCGCCGCCCACGACGACATCCCCGGAATCGCGATCGCCGCAGCCGTGACGTCGTCGAGCGCGTCCGGCAGCGGCACGCACTGCGTATCGGGCACGATCGTGCGTTCGGCCATCGCGCCGAACGGCGCCGGGGCACCGAAGAAGTAGACGCGCCGACCGTCGTCGAGACGCCCCACGCCGTCGACACCGACGACGAACGGATAGCGGCGATCCGACGAGTAATGCGTGCCGGCCGCGCGCCCCTGCGCGAGCCGGCTCAACGCCGACGCCGTCACGTCGATCAGGCGGTGGCCCGGCATCGCGGGCGGCGCGTCGAATTCCATATGGACGGGACGCACGCCGGCGCCCGTCACGACTGCTGCTTTCATGGTGGTTCCTTCAATTCTGGAAGATGGGTCTTTACCGGGCATCGAGCCATGCGCGCAGCGCGGGATCGCGTACTTCCAGCACGTCGAACAGGCCGAGCGCTCGCAGCGCAGGCAACGCGTCGATCGCATCGGCCTCCGCACGCGCCCGCTCCGCCGGCGCGGCGTTGGGATCGGTCAACACCCGTGCGTTGACCAGAAACGCACCAACGGTCCCCTTGCGAATCGTCGTTCCGCCGGCATCGACCCGGTCGGCATGGTCGGGAAGCATCTGTTCGGCTCGCATCGCGTCTTGCTCCGGTTGTCATCGATGGACGCAGTGTAGGCGTGCAAAACCGGCCGATCTCCGGTATAACGGCCATTCGATACCGATATCCGGCCATGTCCGATCCGCTCCTGCCCGCCCGCTTCGTCACGTCCGACGACGGCCCGTTCGTGGTCGCCGCCATCCTGTCGCAACGCGACCCGCGCATCACCGCGTCGCATTCGCATGCGCGCGGCCAGCTCGTCGGCGCGCTGAGCGGTCTGGTGACGATCGGGCTCGACGATCAGGAATGGGTCGTGCCGGCGATCCATGCGATCTGGATTCCGCCGCATTACCGGCATTCGCTGCGCTCGTTCGGGCCGATTGCCGGCTGGTCGGCATTCGTCGCCGAAGCGCGCTGCGCGGCGCTGCCGGCCACGCCGCGCGCGATCCGCACGACGCCGCTGCTGCGCGAAGCCGTGCAGCGCGCGGCAAGCTGGGGCGATGCCGAGCTGGATGCCGCACAAGCTCGGATCGCCGACGTGATCCTCGATGAAATCGCGGCATCGGAAGCCGAGGCGCTGGGCCTGGTCCGGCCGCGGGATCCGCGGCTCGTGAAGATCACCGATGCGCTGGCCGCGGATCTCGCGAACGACCGGCGGCTGGAGGAGTGGGCCGAATGGGCCGGCATCGGCGCACGGACGATGAGTCGCCGCTTCGTCGCCGAGACGGGGCTGACGTTCGCGCAGTGGCGTCAGCAGGCGCGACTGCTGCGGGCGCTGGAGCGCATTGCGGATGGCGCGCCGGTGACGACGATCGCGCTCGATCTCGGGTACGACAACGTGAGCGCGTTCATCGACATGTTCCGACGCGCGCTGGGAACGACGCCGGGACGATATATGGAGGCGGGACGGGGCACGAAAGGATAGGCGCGGCCATGCGCGTGCACGAAACCGCGTGGCGCAAAGCCCGCGGGCGGCACACGACCACCGCCTGCCGCCGCGTCAATACGTGCCGTCGCCCTGCTTCGCGGCGTCGCCGCCGGCCCTTTTGAACTGCGCGGCGAGCCGTTCCGCGCTCCGCGCCAGCAGCGTCGTATCGACGCCGACCGCGACGAACAGCGCCCCCGCTTCCAGATAGCGCCGCGCGGCCGCTTCATCCGCGCTCAGGATGCCCGGCGCCTTGCCGGCCGCCTGGATCGCGCGGATCGCACCGTCGATCGCGGCCTGCACGTCCGGGTGCCCGGGATCGCCGAGATGACCGAGATCGGCGGCCAGATCGGCCGGCCCGATGAATACGCCGTCCACGCCGTCGACCCGCGCGATCGCATCGATCGCGTCGAGCCCCGCGCGCGTCTCGACCTGCACGAGCACGGCCATCTCGTCGTTCGCGCGATGCAGGTACTCGCCGACGCGATTCCACCGCGACGCACGCGCCAGCGCGCTGCCGACGCCGCGAATGCCGTGCGGCGGGTAACGCGTCGCGGCTACCGCCGCACGCGCTTCGTCCGCGCTCTGCACCATCGGCACGAGCAGCGTCTGCGCGCCGAGATCGAGCACCTGCTTGACGATCACCGGATCGTTCCACGGCACGCGCACGACCGGATGCGACGGATACGGCGCGATCGCCTGCAGTTGCGCGAGGATCGTCGGCACCGTGTTCGGCGCATGCTCGCCATCGATCAGCAACCAGTCGAAACCGGCGCCCGCGACCACTTCGGCGCTGTACGGATTCGCGAGGCCGAGCCACAACCCGATCTGCGCATCGCCGCGCGCGAGCGCGGCCTTGAAGACATTCGACGAAATCTGCATCGTTCGCTCACCTCATTCGAAGTAACACTGGATCGTCCCGAGCGGGCCGTAATCGACGCTGAACGTATCGCCCGAACGCGCCGCGCACGGCCGCGTGAACGACCCGCCGAGCACGATCTGCCCCGGCTCCAGCGCGACGTCGAAGCGCGACAGCCGGTTCGCGAGCCACGCGACGCCGTTCGCCGGATGGTTCAGCACGCCGGCCGCGACACCGGTTTCCTCGACCACGCCGTTGCGCGACATGATCGCCGCCACCCAGCGCAAATCGACGTCCTGCGGGCGCACCGGCCGGCCGCCGATCACGACGCCCGCGTTCGCCGCGTTGTCGGCGATGGTGTCGAACACCTTGCGCGGCCGTTTCGTGTCGGGGTCGATCGACTGGCTGCGCGCGTCGATGATCTCGAGCGCCGGCACGACGTAATCGACCGCGTCGTACACGTCGAAGATCGTGCAGTTCGGGCCGGCGAGCCGCTTGCCGAGCACGAATGCGAGCTCGACCTCGACGCGCGGCACGATGAAGCGGCTAGTCGGGATCGTGCCGCCGTCTTCGAAGAACATGTCGTCGAGCAGCGCGCCGTAGTCGGGTTCGTCGATCTGCGACGTGTTCTGCATCGCCTTCGACGTGAGGCCGATCTTGTGCCCCTTCAGCGTGCGGCCTTCAGCGAGCTTGAGGGCGACCCATGCGCGCTGGATCGCATACGCGTCGTCGATCGTGATGTCGGGATGGTCGAGCGAGATCTGGCGGATCTGCGTGCGCGCGCGTTCGGCGTCGTGCAGACGGTGCGCGAGCTGGTCGATGATGGCGGGTTCGAGCATGGTCGGATCGGAAATGGCGTTCAGCCGGCCCGCTTGTAGCGGGCGTGAATGTTGTTGTGCTTGTACGAGCCGCTTTCGCTGAACTCGGTCAGTTCCATCGACAGCGCAAGGTAGCGTGTTGCGTACAACTCGGCGAAATGCACCTTGATCGCGTCGAACAGCGCGTCGCACGCGGCCTTTTTCTGCGCGTCGGTGCGGCCCGAACCGATCTTCAGCGTCACGTGGACGAACGCGTCGTCCTCCGTGCCGTCGGCGACGCAGTAGTCGCGCAGCTCGATCGCGCGCGAACGGATGCCGCCGGTCGGGAACACGCCGCCCTGGGCGATCAGCGTCGCGTTGATCGTGTGCAGCAGCACGGGAATGCGTGCGTCGTCGCGGATGTTCGCGGTGTATTCGACGACGATGTGTGGCATGGCAGGTCTCCGGTCGGATTCGAATGCGGGGCGGGCGGCGACGCTCAGGGCAGCGGGAAGATCGCGTTGATCTGCCCGGTGCCCGAGCTCGCGAAATAGTCGGTGACGATCTCGACGGGCCGGTCGTAACGATCCCAGCCGAGCAGCCCGAGCAGCATCGCCGTGTCGTGCATGCCGCCTTCGCCGTGGCAATGCACGTTGTACTCCGGCAGCATCGCGCAGAAGGTCTTGAAATCGCCCTGCTTCCACAGCTCGACCACGCGCAGGTCGACCTGCCGGAAGAATTCGCGGCTGATCTCGTGGATCGATTCCTCGGGGCTGCCGTTGTCGTTGAAGCGGTGCGACAGCGAGCCGCTCGCGAGGAACGCGACGTTCGAATCGCTCTTCTCGATCGCTTCGAGCAGCGCCTCGCCGAAGCGCCGGCTTTCGTCGAGCGTGTGCCACATGCACCAGCCGGCGATCGACACGACCTTGAAGTGCTGGTCGCCGTTCATGTAGCGCATCGGCACGAGCGTGCCGTATTCGAGCTCGAGGCTGTCGATCTCGTGCGCACGCGTCGCGACGCCGCGCGCGGTGGCGGTTTCCGCGATCAGCCGGCCGAGCGCCGGGTTGCCCGGATACGCGTACTGCATGTCGCGGATGAAATGCGGCAGCTCGTTGCTCGTATAGGTGCCGGCGAACCGTGCATTGCAGTTCACGTGATAGCCGGCGTTGACGAGCCAGTGCACGTCCGACACGACGATCGTGTCGACGCCGAGCGCGCGGCAGCGCTCGCCGATCAGCTGATGGCCGCGGATCGCCGCATCACGGCAGCCGTGATGCCGGCCGGGCAATTCCGACAGATACATCGACGGCACGTGCGTGATCTTCGCGGCGAGGGACAATTTGCCCATCGTTCAAGTCTCCCTGTCGACCGGAGTTAGCGCTTTAGCGGTTACTCCGGTCCCATGCATCGCGGTCGACCGGAGTTAGCGCTTTAGCGGTTACTCCGGTCCCATGCTTCGCGGTCGACCGGAGTTAGCGCTTTAGCGCTTACTCTGGCCCCATGCTTGGCCGGCGTGCCGGCCAAGGAATCGTTCGTTCTTGCGGCAACACGACCCGCTCCCGTTACACGCCCCAGCGAGGAATGTGATGCGAACCCATCGAGATGCACACGTTCTTGATCTCCGCGAACACCTCGAAGCTGTACTCGCCGCCTTCGCGCCCGGTGCCCGATTCCTTCACGCCGCCGAACGGCTGGCGCAGGTCGCGCACGTTCTGGCTGTTCACGAACACCATCCCGGCCTCGATGCCCCGGGCGAGCCGATGCACCTTGCCGACGTCCTGCGTCCAGATGTACGACGCGAGGCCGTACGCCGTGTCGTTCGCGAGCCGCAGCCCTTCTTCCTCGTTCTCGAACGGGATGATGCACGCGACCGGCCCGAAGATCTCTTCCTGCGCGATGCGCATCCGGTTGTCGACGTCGGCGAATACGGTCGGCCGCACGAAGTTGCCGTTGCGCAAACGATCGGGCAACCCGGCCGGCTTGTCCGCGCCGCCCGCCACCACGCGCGCGCCCTCCTGCTCGCCGATGCGGATGTAGCCCGTCACCTTCTCCCAGTGCTGGCGCGTGATCATCGCGCCGAGATGCGTGCCCGGATCGGCCGGATCGCCGACCACCAGGTTGTTCGCGCGGCGCGCGAATTCCTGCACGAAGCGGTCGTAGATCGTGCGCTGCACGAAGATCCGCGAGCCGGCCGTACAGCGTTCGCCGTTGATCGAGAAGATCGTGAACAACGACGCGTCGAGCGCGCGGTCGAAATCGGCGTCGTCGAAGATCAGCACCGGCGACTTGCCGCCGAGTTCCATCGAGTACTTCTTCAGGCCCGCGCGCTCCATGATCCGCTTGCCCGTGACCGTGCCGCCCGTGAACGACACCGCGCGCACGTCCGGATGCCGCACGAGCGCATCGCCGGCCGTCGCGCCGTAACCCTGCACGACGTTCAGCACGCCGGGCGGGATGCCGGCTTCGAGCGCGAGCCGGCCGAGCTGGTCGGCCGTCAGCGGCGACAGCTCCGACATCTTCAGCACGGCCGTGTTGCCGAGCGCGAGACACGGCGCCGTCTTCCACGTGGCCGTCATGAACGGCACGTTCCACGGCGACACCAGCGCGCACACGCCGACCGGCTGGTACAGCGTGTAGTTCAGCATCTGATCGTCGACCGGATAGGTGCGGCCGTTCATCTGCACGCATACTTCCGCGAAGAAGTTGAAATTCTCGGACGCGCGCGGAATCAGCTGCTTGCTCGTCTGCGCGATCGGCAGGCCGGTGTCCTGCGTCTCCAGCGCCGCGAGCATCGGCACGTTCCGCTCGATCAGCTCGCCGAGCTTGCGCATCAGCTTCGCGCGCTCCTTCGCCGGCGTGTTCGCCCATTTCGGGAACGCTTCCTTCGCCGCGCGCACGGCCGCGTCGACCTCGGCCTCGCCGCCCGACGCGACGTCGGTGATGACGTCGCCCGTCGCCGGGTTCAGCGTCGTGAAGGTCTCGCGGCTCTCCACTTCGCGGCCGTCGATCCAGTGCTTGATGGTCATGTGCTCTCCTTGGGCGACGGGCTCAGCCGGCGCGATAGTAGTCTGCCTCGGCGACGATCGTGTTCACGAGCCGGCCGATCCCTTCGATTTCGGTCACGACCTCGTCGCCCGGCTGCGTGTCCGCCAGCCCCTCGGGCGTGCCGGTCAGGATCAGGTCGCCCGGCGCGAGCGTCATGAAGCTGCTGATGTGCTCGATCAGCGCCGGCACGTCGAAGACCATGTCGCGGGTGCTGCCGCGCTGCGTCTGCCGGCCGTTCACCGTCGTGCGCAGCGTCAGGTCGCCCGCGTCGCCGATCTCGTCGCGGCTGACGAACCACGGCCCGAGCGGCGTGCAGGTGTCGCGGTTCTTCACGCGCAGGTTCGGACGGTAGTAGTTCTCGAGATAGTCGCGGATCGCGTAGTCGTTCGCGACCGTATAGCCGGCCACGTAGTCGATGGCCTGCGCGCGGCTCACGCGGCGCGCGGGCCGGCCGATCACGACGGCCAGCTCGCACTCGTAGTGCATGTGCGTGGCGTCCGCCGGGCGCACCGTGCGCGACCGGTGGCCGACGAACGTGTTCGGCCCCTTCAGGAAGATCAGCGGTTCGCTCGGCGCATTGAAGGCGAGTTCCTTCGCATGGTCGGCGTAGTTCAGGCCGAGCGCGAACGTCGTGCGCGGCGCGACGGGCGGCAGCCATGCCACCGCGTCCTCCGCCAGCACGCGCCCCGTATCGAGGCGGATCGCGCCGTCGCCGGCCGGTTCGGCTGCATGCAGTGCGCCGTTGTAGATCACGCGCGCCGTCTTCATCGTGCTTCCTCCGCAATCAGCGTATGCCGCAACGCGCCGATGCCGGCCGCGGCGATCTCGATCGTGCTGCCCGCGCGGGCGCGCGGTGCGCCGCCCGCGACGCCGAGCAGCAGCACGTCGCCCGCGTCGAACGACATGAAGGCCGTCACGTCGGCGATCAGCTCGCGCACCGGGCGAATCAGCGTCGCGGTCGATGCGGACGCGGCCACCTCGCCGTCGATCCGCACCGTCAGGCCGATCTCGTCGACGTCGGCAAGCGCGGCGGCCGGCACGATCGCCGGGCCGAGCGGGCAAAAGCCGTCACGGCACTTGAAACGCACGGCCGGACGGTAGTAATCGGGATGCGGCACCGACACGTCGCTCGCGAGCGTGAAACCGTGCACGTAGTCGAGCGCCTGCGCGGCCGCCACGCGCGTCGCGCGCCGGGCGAACACGACGGCCACCGACGCACCGATCTCGAGCGCGTCGACGCCGGCCGGCACGACGACGGCGGCACCGTCGGCCACATGCGTGTTGGCGGATTTGATGTACAGGATCGGCGCCTGCGGCGGGCGGCCGTAAGGCGGGGCGTTCACCGCATCGCCGAGCGCGGCGAGCGCCGCGCGCTCGTTGAGCAGCGCGCCGTAGACGGTACCGATGGCGACCGGCAACGGCGGCGCCGCGGCGGTCGTGCAAGACAGCTCCATGCGTCATTCCCCTGCCGCGCGTCGCGGCGCATCGTCAATACTTAATATCTTAAGTAAACAATCGGGTGCTGGCAACCTCGATTACCCTGATACGCGAAATTCATCAGCTTCGGCTGTTAAGATTGATGCGTCCCCGTCCTCTGCTCACGCTGATGAACCGTACGCTCGACCATCGCAACCTGGCCATGCTGCTGCTCGAGGCCCGCGAAACGCTGATGGGCCTGTTTCGCCCCATTCTCAAGGAATTCTCGCTGACCGAACAGCAATGGCGGATCATTCGCGTGCTCGACGGCGAACCGGCGCAGGCGCTCGAAGCCGGGCAGATCGCGAAACGCTGCTGCATCCTGAGCCCGAGCCTGACCGGCGTGCTGGAACGGATGGAGCGCGACGGTCTGATCACGCGCATGCGCGCGCAGGAGGACCAGCGCCGGCTGCTGGTCAGCCTGACGCCGCAAAGCAGGAAACTGGTGACGGAAATCGGTCCGCGCATCGACGAGCAATATCGCCAGCTCGAATCGCGATTCGGCGAGGACGGCCTCGACGATATCTACCGCGCGCTCGACCGGCTCATCGAGCTCGGCAGCCACGCGTAAAGACGGCGCCCGCGCCCGCCACGTGCGGCAACGGGCGCCGATGCGACGCGGGCGGTCAGTGGATCGCGCCGCGCATCAGCTCGGTCACGGCCACCCCGCGCGACGTGCGCATGCATTCCTCGACGTAGTCGATGAACGGCAACGGCTCGAAATCGATCTCGTCGCGCACGCGACGATTGTCGAACACGCGATCGACCGTCGCGAATTCCCCGCAACGCTGCAACGCCCGGCCGATAACGCGCTCGAGTGCCGGATCGCGGCGCCCGAGCACGTCGCGCACGACGAGCGGCAGGTCGGCCGGCGCGCATGCCGCGTAGCGCGGCGCCCCGGTCATCCCCGCCGCCTCGTCCATCGCACGCACGATCTGCGCGACCTGCGGCGCCTCGTCGCCGGCCGACACGTGATAGACGTCGTGCGCGAGCGTCGGCTTGACGGCCAGCAGCATCGTCGCGCGCGCCACGTCGTCCACCGACACGATGTCGATGCGCGTCATCGGCCGCGCGGTGAAGCGGCGCGCCGCATGCGCGAGCCGGAACATCCAGAACGAATTCGGCGCGGGCCGCGTACCGAGCACCGTGTGGCCGACCACGTGCGACGGCCGCACGACGACGAGCGGCAGCCCGAGCGCACGCAGGCGCTGTTCCGTCTCCGCCTTCGCGTGCAGGTAGCCGGCCGCGAGCACCGCGCCCGGCAGGCCTTCGTCGCCCGGCGCGGCATCGTTCGCCGCGTCGCGTTCCGCCTCTTCCCGCACGATCCCGCCACGGCCGGCGTGCGCGTAGGCCGTGCCGACGTAGACGAAACGCTGCAGGTGCGGCGAGCGCGCAAAGCGTTCGGCGAAGCACACCGCATCGGCGATGTCGGCCCGCAGGTGCGCGCCGTCGGCCGGCGACGCATGGCCCGCGCAGTGAATCACGTGCGTCGCGCCAGCCAGGCGCGGCGCATCGGCGCCGTGCCACACGTCGGCGAGCGCGCCGACGATCACGTTCGCATCGGTCAGGCGCGACGCCCAGTACGGCGCGAGCCCCGCGCGCAGCGCGGCTTCACGCAGCCGCGCGACCGCGTGGCCGCGATCCTGCGCGCGCACGACGCAGACGATGCGTTCGAGCAGCCCTGCATTGACGAGCGCCGTCAGCACGGTACTGCCGATGAAGCCGGTCGCGCCGGTCAGCACCAGCCGTCCGACGTTCGCCGCCGCGACCGGTGCGCTGGCCGGCGACACGAGGCTCGTCCGCCAGTTCAGCGACAACGCGGTTTTCCAGATCAGCACGATAGTCTCCTTCGAAGAATCGGCCAGGCGGCGCGGCGCCCGCGATTGCGGGCGCAGCACGGCTCACTGGCCGCGCCGGGGCTGACGCGCGCCCCGGCGGCTCCCGATCGGGCTTGCGGCCAGCGATCGCGTCGATCGCGCTCTGGCACGAGGCGGCGGCAGCCGGCGCGGACGGGCGTCCGTCGCACAGGATCGGGAAGCGCCCAGTGTGGGGCCGGACCGCACGCAAGTCTGTTCCGAAAGTTTCGTGAAAGTGTGCCGATTTGTACGCGATTGTCGGAGTGTGTCGTGCCGGCACCGCGTCGAAACGACGACCGGTTCGGTCCGGCCGCATTCGACCGGTGCCGGATCGTATCGCTCGCCACCGGTTTCGACGGCGGCCGGCGCGCGACGGATCGACGCGGCCGGCGCCCCTGTCATCCCATGTCCGGACCGCCGCGCGTCCCCGCCCGGACACCGTCGTCGCCGGTATCGCCCGCCTGCGCTGACGCCTCGGGAACGACCATGAATCGTCAGACGTCGTTTCATCCGAAATCGAAATAGACTCGATGCGGATTTATTGCGGATTATCACTTGCGTTTCACACCAGTCTATCTAGACTGTTCAAGTCCAAACCGTCGAATGCGTCATTTTTTTCAGGAGACGATGCAATGCGCCTCACCATTCGGATTAATGGCAGCGAATCGGCAACCCGGCAATCGTTCGCGGTATTGTGGGTCGATACCGACGAAGGGCTGTGGTCGCGCGAGGCACATCAGGGCATCGACCTTCCGACTTGGGGCAAGGTCCGCGACGTGGAAGGCGCGATGGCGCTCTGCGCAGCCGACGGCAGCCACGCCGTCTGTCAGCTGAAGGGGCTGTCGTTCGATGCGACGCGGCGCGAACAGGGCCCCGCGGTGCTCGCCGGCGAGCATCCCGACGGCGCGTGGCGTCTGCAGGCCGTCGATACCTGCACGACCCCGCCGGAATACCGGGAATTTATTTCCGTTGCCCGATAGGTATTATTGACATCAATCGTCTGCGGTTTTCGGGTTTATTCCGGTAACAGTGATATTTATTTCGATATTCAGCATGAATGGCGCCTCGGCTGGAGGCGCTTTTCATTTTCGGGATTAAAGAAATAACCGACGCGCGGGCAATTGATCGCGCGCCGGAACGGTCGCCATCGAGGCTCGCCCGAGATCGTGCACCCGGATCGGCATGCGGTGGATCGTCCGTGTTCCATCACCCGCACCCGGCGCGCAATCCTGCGTCGGCGTCCCCCTCCTCCTCCTCTTCCTCTCGCTTTCTCAAGCAGCGCGCCACTCGCCTTTTTGCGGGCCGGAACACACTTTCCCCACACGATGTTTACTCATTTATTACAATCGCATTATTCAGACTGACCAGCCGCCGTCCGGCGGCCCAACCCGGCCATTGCATGAGCGTGAAAAAGAAGACCCATCCTGCCGATCCGTACGCGGCGGCGACCAAGAATCCAATGCTCGCGTCGCGCCTGCCGATGTGGCGCTCGCGGCTGATCGTGGTCGTCGTGTTTCTCGCGTTCGCGGCGCTGATTGCGCGCGCTTTCTGGGTGCAGGTCGCGAACCAGGATTTTTACGTCGGCCAGGGCCAGAAGCGCTATCAGCGCACGATCGAGCTCGACGCGATGCGCGGGCCCATCGTCGACCGCAACGGCGCGATGCTCGCGGTCAGCCTGGCGACCTATGAAATCTGGGCGAACCCGAAACAGGTCGCCGACACCGATTACCCGCAGATCGCGAAGCTGCTCGACATGCCGCTCGTCGAGGTGAAGCGGCGTCTCGGCAACGACAAGACGTTCGTGCTGCTCAAGCGGCAGGTCGACGCGGACACCGCCAGCCGGCTCGACAAGCTCGCGATCGACGGCATCACGCAGATCGCCGATTCGAAGCGCTTCTACCCGGAAGGCGAATCGGCCGCGCACGTGGTCGGGTTCACGAACGTCGAGGACTCGGGCCAGGAAGGTGTCGAGCTCGCGGCGAACGCGCGCCTGCAGGGCACATCGGGCCAGCGCGAGGTGATCCGCGACCGGCTCGGCCGCATCGTGTCGGACACGCGCCCGCTCGTCCCCGCACAGCACGGCGCGACGATCGAGCTGACGATCGACCGCCGCATCCAGCAGCTCGCGTTCAGCCAACTCAAGGCGGCCGTGATCGAGAACAACGCGGTGGCCGGCAGCGTCGTCGTGCTCGACGCGCAAAACGGCGAGATCCTCGCGCTGGCGAACTACCCGACCTTCGACCCGAACGACCGCGCGCGCCTCACCGGCCAGCAATTGCGCAACCGCGCGGTGATCGACACGTTCGAGCCCGGCTCGACGATCAAGCCGCTCGTCGTCGCGCTGTCGATCGACGAGCGCAAGGTCACGCCGAACACGATCATCAACACGTCGCCGGGCACCTACAAGATCGGGCCGGCCGTGATCCACGACACGTCGAACCACGGGTCGCTCACCGTCGCGCAGGCGCTGCAGAAGTCCAGCAACGTCGCGCTAGCGAAGCTGGCGCTGAACCTGCCCGCCGAAACGATCTGGAACAAATACCAAGAGTACGGGATCGGCCGCGCGCCGGAACTGACGTTCCCGGGCGTCGCGTCGGGCCGGCTGCGCGGCTACAAGCGCTGGCGGCCGATCGAGCAGGCGACGATGGCGTACGGCTACGGGCTGTCGATGTCGCTGCTGCAGATCGCGCAGACTTACACCGCGTATGCGGGCGACGGCACGCTGCACCCGGTGTCGCTGCTGAAGAACGGCACCGACCAGCAGACGATCGACGCGCATCGCGGCCATCGCGTGACCTCGCCGCAAACGGCCGCCGCCATCCGCTCGATGCTCGAGATGGCGGTGGGTGAAGGCGGCACGGGGCGCCGCGCGCGCGTCGACGGCTACCGGATCGGCGGCAAGACAGGTACCGCGCGCAAGCAGGTCGGCGCGACCTATGCGAAGGGCAAGTACCGCGCGCTGTTCGCCGGGATGGCGCCGATGAGCGATCCGCGCCTGATCGTCGCGGTGATGATCGACGAGCCGCGCGGCAAGGGCTACTACGGCGGCACGGTCGCCGGCCCGGTGTTCGCGTCAGTCACGAGCGGCTCGCTGCAGTTGCTCGGCGTGCCGCCCGATGCGCCGGTCGAAGCGGAGAAGCCCCAGCCGGACAAGGCGATCACGCCACCGAAGAAGGTCGCGGCATCAACGGCGGTTGCTCAACCGAAGACAGCTTCCGCTCGGAAAGCCGCCGTGCCGGTGGAAACGGCCGCGCAGTCGGACACGACCGTACCGACGAAGGTGCCCGCAAGCTGAGCCGGTCGCCGTCAGCATTGCCGGTCTGCAATCGCATCATGAGGCAGAAACCGATGCTCGCTGCGCTCTATTGATTCGAGAACGAACCGAAGGTCGCCACCGTTCGGTCGCGGCCACGCAGCACGCGCGTCGCCTCGTGCGGTAGCGCGTCGCCTCATGCGTTAAACGCGCCCGTGCGTCTTCGCTGTCGCGCACCGCCCCGACGTGACCCGACGTGATTATTGATAGCTCAACGTGAACGTCGCCGCGCCTTTGACCGTCCCCGGCGTGACGCGCCCGGTCGACACATATTGCGCGGACAGCGGAATGCTGGAGGTCGAGCTCGACGGTCCAACCAGCCATTGATTCGGATTGCCCGGGTCGGCCGAATCGGGGCCGAACCCGACCGGATTGCCATTTCTCAGGATGCGCAGCTTGACGTCCGACGCAGTCGAACCGGGAACCAGCGACAGGTTGGTCGAGGTATTCGACGGGTCGGTCAAATCGGTCAGCGTCACATACACATTCGAGCCGGATTGGCAGGACAGCCCGATATTGAAACCCGTGTCGCCGGCCGTGGCGCCCGCATGATTCAGCTTGCCTGCGGATACGGGCGGCAACGTCACATTGACATTCGGCGTGGTGACCGTACAACTATTCGGGGTGACAACCAAACTTCCCCCGGACTTGAAGAACTTGAAATCCACTGTTATCGCTCGCGCCGCCTTGCCTCTGTTTCTCACCTCGATACCCACCGCCGCATTGGGATTCCGAATTTTTGCGAAATTATAGATATTGTCGTTGAGCTTGATCATTTCGATTTTCAATCTCAACACCTTGGAAAGCGGCTCAGCATTCGTATGGGACGGCGCCCATTCCTGCAGGCTATGATGAACCGCCATTACCCGCCCCGTATCGAGGTTCGTCACACGAAAACCGAAGGTTTCGAACTCCCGATAATTTTGAAGCGTGGTCAATTTACCCACATTCGGATAGTTCGTCGTCAGCCACGACTGTCCGGGGAATATGAACCAGTAATCATAGCCCGGCGGAGAGTTCGGATTAGCTGGACAGGCGTAAGGGAACTCTGCCGTCACCGTCGCAATGACCGCTCCGTTCGGTGTGCCGGGCGCGACGCGGATCGATGCGGGGAAATTGATGTCAACATAATGGTGTATCCCCGGGCCCTCGCTCGGGGGCACCGACTGACACTTCATGACCGTTTGCCCCTGCACTGGCAACGCCACGGTCATCAACAGCCCGCTCAATACCACGGACGCCGCCCGGTAAGCCGTTTTCAAAAGATTTCTGCTGATTTGAATCATTATCTCGTTTCGTTCGTTGTCGATGTGTCGGCAGCGTTTTTCGAGCCACGACGCGTTCGGGCATGCCCATCGTTTCAATGACGTGCGTCGCCTTGCGCGCCGCAGCCGGATACATCCGCTCCAGATGCATCCGGGTGTATCCGCGCCGTTGCGCGTCGACCGCCTGTGCGCAGCATGAAAAACGGCATCCGAAATTGTGCGAGAGCAGAAAACGAGAGGACAGTGGACAATCTTCAAACTCGATTTCAAACCAATCGGACTTGTACTAATTATTCTTTTTGTACTCGGGCTTTCCGAGACACGGTGCGAGAAATGCCACAAAACGGCTGACGATTCGGCTCGATGGGTCTCTGGACCGGGGAATCGCACGACATGGACGATTCTCGCGCTGCCGGCGACCGAGCGCCGACGTCGCCGCGCTGCGATCACCGGGGCCGCGGCGTCATTTCGGACGATGGCTTGCTTACCGGCTATCACGTGCCCGCGCACGCACCGACGCACGATACGTCCCGTTGAACGACGGGGCGGCCGGCATCGAAGCCGCCGCCCCGCGCGCCGAGCGCGGCCCCACGCCGCGCAACGTCAGTGCGGCGCTGCCGCCGGCCTCGTCATCCTGCCGAGCACATGCGCCGTCATCGCGCGCGCGAGTTCCGACTCGCCCATGAACACGGTGCCGACGCCCTCGCTCGACAGCAGCGCGGCCTCGTCGCCGCTGTTCGTGCACAGCACGACCTCCAGCGTCGGATTGAGCGTGCGCGATATCTCGACGATCTGCCGCACGTCGAACACGTCGGGCAGCGTCACGACCAGCATCCCGGCGCGGGCGATATGCGCCTGCACGAGCACGATCGGCTCGATCGCGTCGCCCGACACGGCCGCGATGCCGTCCGCGCGCAGCTTCTCGACGAGCTCGCGATTCTGCTCGACGACGACATACGCGATGCCGCGCTCGTCCAGTGCATGCGCGATCCGCGTGCCGACCTTACCGTAGCCGACGATCACGACCTGCCCGGTCAGATGCGTCTGCGGCGTCGACATCGGCAGTGCGGCGAGCGGATCGTCGCGCGCCTCGAGCTTGCGCGCGAACGCCGAATGCTTGCGGATCCACGCGAGCGCCGGATCGATCAGCGCGAACAGCAGCGTGTTCATCGCGATCGAGATCAGCGCGACCGCGAGAATCAGGCTCTGCCCCTCGGCCGACAACAGCCCGAGCGCGCGGCCGAGACCTGCGAGGATGAACGAGAATTCGCCGATCTGTGCGAGGCCGGCGCCCACGGTCAGTGCCGTGTTCAGCGGATAGCGGAATGCGATCACCAACGCGACGGCCGCGAGCGTCTTGCCGATCAGCACGATGGCCGCGACCTCGATCACGTGCAGCGGCTCGTCGAGCAGCACCTTCGGGTCGAACAGCATGCCGACCGAGATGAAGAACAGCACCGAGAACGCGTCGCGCAGCGGCAGCGTCTCATCGGCCGCGCGCCGGCTGAATTCCGACTCGCGCATCATCATCCCGGCGAAGAACGCGCCGAGCGCGAACGACACGTCGAACAGCTTCGCCGCGCCGAACGCGATGCCGACCGCGGCCGCGATCATGCACAGCGTGAACAGCTCACGCGACCCGGTGCGCGCGACGAGCCAAAGAATGCGCGGGAACACGCGCTTGCCGACCACCAGCATCAGCGCGATGAACGCCGCGACTTTCAGCATCGTGACGCCGAGCGTGCCCCACACGCTGCCGCCCGCCGCATGCGCGTCGCCGGGCGGCGTGCCGCCGAGCAGCCCCGCCACCGGCGGCAGCAACACCAGCACGAGCACCATCACGAGATCCTCGACGACCAGCCAGCCCACCGCGATGCGCCCGTTGACCGTCTCGACGAGCCCGCGCCCTTCGAGCGCGCGCAACAGCACGACGGTACTCGCGACCGACAGCGCGAGCCCGAACACGAGCGCCGCACCGAGACTCCAGCCCCAAGTAAGCGCGAGCCCGCCGCCGAGCAGCGTCGCGACGGTGATCTGCACGATGGCGCCCGGCAGCGCGATCTTGCGCACCGCGAGGAGATCGCCGAGCGAAAAATGCAGACCGACGCCGAACATCAGCAGCATCACGCCGACTTCGGCGAGCTGCTGCGCGAGCGACAAGTCGCCGACGAAACCGGGCGTGCCGGGGCCGATCACGATCCCGGCGAGCAGATAGCCGACGAGCGGCGGCATTTTCAGCAGCGACGCGAGATAACCGAAGATCATCGCGAGACCGAAACCGGCCGCGAGCAACGCAATCAGGCTGACGTCATGAGGCATCCCCCCTCCCAAGCTCTTGTAACGATTTAGTAAGATTCAAGAGTGAAAGGATACGGGATGAGGCGGAAAAATGGCGCGCCGCCGCGAAAATTTCAACGCGGCGGCGCGTATTGGCGGGGTGCAACCCCTGCGCAGGCGAAACGCGTCGCAAGCCCGGCCGCAGGTTGCGCGGGCCGGGCCGCCGGCGGGCTGGCGCCCGTCAGCGCGACGCTTGCGGGAACCGCGCGCCCGGCGGCGGCTCGGGCCGCGTCGACGGCACGCTCTTGCGCACCTTCGCGACCTGCGCGGCGGTCACCGGCGCGCCCGTGTTGCCCCAGCTCGTGCGCACGAAGTTCGACACGTCCGCGACTTCCTGGTCCGACAGGCGCCAGCCGAACGGCGGCATCGTGAAGGTCGACGGCGCGGTGCGCGTCCCCTGCAGCGCGCTGCCTTCCAGCACGACGTGGATCAGCGAGGTCGGATCGTCGCCCTGCACGACCGGGTTGCCGGCGAGCGCCGGGAACACGCGCGTATAGCCGTGGCCGTCGCTGCGATGGCAGGCCATGCAGTTGTCGCGATAGACGGCCGCGCCCGGCTTGCTCGCATCGCCGGTCTGCAGCGCCTTCGCGGCGGCCGCGTCGTACACGTGCGGCTGCTCGCCCTGCACGCGCGGCGGCAAGGTTTTCAGGTAGCGCGCGATCGCGTTCAGGTCGTCGTCGGTCATGTGCTGCATGCTGTGGCCGACCACGTCCGTCATCCCGCCGAACGCGGCCGTGCGCAGCGTGCGGCCGGTCTTCAGGAACTGCACGATCTCGGCTTCGTTCCACGTGCCGAGGCCCGTGCGCGGCTCGCCGCGCAGGCTCGTCGGCACCCAGCCGTCGATCGCCGCGCCGCCGGCCAGGAAGTCGGGGCCGTCCGCGTCGGTCAGCCCGCGCTCCTGCATCGTCGGCGCGCGCGGCGTATGACACGCGCCGCAGTGGCCGAGCCCCTGCACCAGATACGCGCCGCGCGCGACCACCGGGTCGGTGTACGGCGCCGCGTCGAACGGCTTCGGCGACGGCGCGAACATCTTGCGCCAGATGCCGAGCGGCCAGCGCATCGACAGCGGCCACACGATGTCGACCGCGCGGTTCTCGTGCTCGACGGGCGCGACGCCGTGCATGAAGTACGCGTACAGCGCCTTCATGTCGTCGTCGGTCAGCCGCGAATACGACGGGAACGGCATGGCCGGATACATCGTGTCGCCGTTCTTGCGCACGCCTTCGCGCACCGCGCGGGTGAAGTCCTCGTAGGTCCAGCCGCCTAGGCCCGTCTTCGGGTCCGGCGTGATGTTCGTCGAGTAGATGCCGCCGATCGGCGTGTCGAACTTCAGCCCGCCCGCGAACGGCTTGCCGCCGCTCGCGGTGTGGCAGGCGATGCAGTCGCCGGCGCGGGCAAGATATTCGCCGCGCTTGACGAGGGCCGCGTCGGCGGACAGCGCCGCCGGTGGGGCCGCCGGGCCCGAAGCCGCGGCCGGCGCGGACGCCGGCTGTGCGAACGCTGCACCGCCCGACAGACCGAATGCCGCCCATGCCGTGCCGATCGCCAGCGCGCGCCGCAGCGGGGAAACCGAACGCGCGGCGTTGTGGTGGTTCATCGTCCTCTTCATGCGGTCACCAGCGGAGCGGGATTTTTCAGGTACTGCTCGCGGATCGCGCGTGCCGACCAGTAGGCCAGCGCCGCGACGATCCCGGTCGGGTTGTAGCCGATGCCCTGCGGCAGCGCGGACGCGCCCATCACGAACACGTTGTGCACGTCCCAGCACTGCAGATAGCGGTTCAGCACGCTCGTCTTCGGGTCGGTGCCCATGATCGCGCCGCCGACGAGGTGGGTCGTCTGGTACTGGCGCGAGTCGAAGTGCTTGCCGAACTCGCGCGTCGACACGCCGATCGCCTTCGGCCCCATCGCCTCCGCGATCTTCTTCATCTGGCCGGTCACGTACTGCGCCATCCTGATGTCGTTGTCCTTCCAGTCGAACGTCATCCGCAACAGCGGCTGCCCGTACGAATCGCGATAGGTCGGATCGAGATCGAGGTACACGTCGCGGTACGACATGTTGGTGCCGTGCGCATCCATCGAGATCGTGTGCGCGTAGTTGTCCTTCACCGCCTTCTTCCACGCCGAGCCCCACTGCGGCGTGCCGGGCGGCGTCGCGATGCCGCTGATCGGCTTCACGCCGGCCTGGTTCACCCACAGCGGCGAGCCGCCGACGAAACCGAGCGGGCCGTGGTCGAAATTGTCCGCGTTGAAGTCGTCCACCGCGACGCCGTTGCCGCCCGCGCCGATGAACGGATTCGTGTAGGTGTCCTTGTCGAAGAACGCCTTGATCGTCGACAGGTTCTGGTACGCGAAATTGCGGCCCACGACGCCTTCGCCCGACACCGGGTCGTACGGCTTGCCGATGCCCGACAGCAGCAGCAGGTGCACGTTGTGATACTGGAACGCGGCCACGATCACGAGATCGGCCGGCTGGTGCACTTCACGCCCGGCCGGATCGACGTAGGTCACGCCGGTCGCGCGCTTCTTCGTGTCGTCGAGGTCGACGCGCAGCACGTGGCACTTCGAGCGCAGCTCGAAGTTCGGCGCCTGCTTCAGCGCCGGCAGGATGTTCAGGTTCGGCGACGCCTTCGAGTACATGTAGCATGCGTAGCCGCTGCAGTAGCCGCAGAAGTTGCACGGGCCCATCTGCACGCCGTACGGGTTCGTGTACGGCCCCGACGTGTTCGCCGACGGCAGCCGGTACGGATGCAGGCCGAGCGAGTGCGCCGCATCGAAGAAGCGCTGCGCCGAATACGTATTGAGCTGCGCGGGCAGCGGGAAGTTGTCGCTGCGGTTCGCCTCGAACACGTTGCCGTCGCCGACCACCTTGCCGCCGACCTTGTACGCCTGCCCCGACGTGCCGAACACCTTCTCGGCGAAATCGAAATGCGGCTCGAGCTCGTCGTACGTGACGCCCGTATCCTGGATCGTCATCCCTTCGGGGATGAACTTCTTGCCGTAGCGCTCTTCGTAGTGGCTGCGCAGGCGCAGCTCTTCCGGCGCGATCCGGAAGTGCACGCCCGACCAGTGCAGCCCCGCGCCGCCGACGCCTTCGCCCGGCAGGAACGCGGCGAGCTGCCGGTACGGCAGCGCGGTGTCCTGCAGGCCATGGCGGATCGACACGGTCGTCTTCGACAGGTCGAGAAACAGCTTCTTGCGGATGTTGTAGGTCAGCTCGTCGATCGTGTTCGGGTACGCGCCGTCCGGATAGGTGTCGCGATATTCGCCGCGCTCGAGCGCGACGACGTTCAGGCCCGCTTCGGTCAGTTCCTTCGCGAGAATCGCGCCGGTCCAGCCGAAGCCGACGATCACCGCATCGACGTGCGGCTTCTTATCTGCGGCCATCAGCTGCGCTCCCCGTTGATCGAGACGGGGCCGTACGGATAGGGCTTGCCGCTCTGGTTGACGAAATCCATGAAGTCCGCGCGCGCGCCCGGGAAACCGATCATCTTCCACGCGGCCATGTCGCGATTGCCGCCATGCACCGGATCGCAGAAGTAGCCTTCGCGCGTGTTCTGCAGCAACTGGCCGAGGAACACGCCGGGCGGGACGTCGTCGATCTGCGCGCTGCCCTTCTCCAGCGCGCCGAGCACCGTGTCGCGCGTCGGTGCGTCGAGATCCGCGAACGCCTTGCCGTGCGTCTTCTCGCAATAGCGGTTGACGGCCGCGATGCCGAGCCGGTAGATGTCGCGCGGCACCAGCTTCAACTGGTAGCCGAGCTCGGGCACGCCCTGCTGGAACGGCCCCTGCATGTACCACGTCGCGCCGTGCGCATACGGCGTCTCCATCTGGCGATCGATGAATTCGGGCACGCCCGCTTCGAGTGCGCCGGGGCCTTCGGCGTCGGCGGGAATCAGCCGGTCGACGGCGGCCTGGACGAACGCCCATTCCTTCGCATCGAAAAAGGTCGGCTTGTACGGCGCGCGTTCGGCGCCGGCCGACGCGGTGGACGCGTTGCCGGCCGTCGTCGCGGACGACGACGACGAGCGCAGGTCGCAGCCGGCGACCGACGCGATCGGCACGAGCGCGACCGAGGTGCGCAGGAAACGGCGACGCGAATTGGGTTTGTCAGGTGGCGTGGACATGGTCGGATGTTGATCGTTGGGGATCGGGTTCGGACGCGCGCATTCCGCATGCCGCGTGCCCGGCAGGCAGCCGTGCCGCAGGCGGCCGGTCGCCGTGTTCTTTCGGGTGTTGCGCACAACCTCGATGCAGGCGTCCGGCGGCGCAGTCCGCGGCGGTGCCGTCATTGCAGCCGCACGTCGCCCGGGACTGGCGGCACTGCGCGGCTGGACCTCTTCGCGGGCCTATCGTCGGACAAATACCGGCATCGGCCGGTATCTATCCGTCATCGCTCACGACCTTTGTTCAACTTAGACGTCGCGTCATCGGACAGCAAGCGCAACGTGCACGACCCTCTTTTCCGGCCGGGCGACGAGTGCGGCGAATTATATATGGAACCGGTTCCATTACTAGAGGGTTCGATGCAATTCAGTGCATCGAAATTAGCAACAATGGGAAGTTCGCAAGACCGAATGTGCAAGGATGGTTAGATGACGGATGCGTTCGCCGGTCGCGCAAACGAGCTGGACGCGAGGCGCCGGGGACGCCGGGTACGCCGGGTACGCCGGGTACGCCGGGTACGCCGGGGACGCCGGGGACGCGGGGGATGTGACGGACGTGAGCGACGTGAGAGCCACGGGGGCGGCGTGTCGCTTCCCGGCGACGCCCGCTCGGATGGCGATGTCGAGTTGCACCGCGCTCCGGTAGCTTCCGCCTCTTATGCATAGCCACGATGCCGTGCCGGCCGAATACCTTACGCCGACCGATACGCACGCGGGTCGAATCGCGCGCGGCGCTCCCCTCACCACGGCCAGAACATCGACGCGATCGACAACGCCAGCGCCGCGCACAGCGGCGAGTAATACAGCGTGTCCATCCGCGCGAAACGCGACCCGCGAATCCGCTTGAAGAAGCCGACGTAACGGAAATCGCCGACGGCCCGCACCGCGAAGATCAATGCGAGCGCAACGACCGCGAACGCGATCGTGCCGGGATACGCATTGCGCCCCAGCCAGCCGGCACGCGCGGCGACCACGCCTGCGCCGCACAGCAGTGCCGCCGCGACGGCGAGCGTGCCGACGACGGTCGGCCGCAACAGCGGTACGCCGTCGTGCTCCGGAATGGCCGCACGCTTGCCCATCCGCCCGCCGAACGCCCAGTAGACGTGCACGAGCGCGATGGCGCAAAGCGTCGGCACGCTGAAATACGCACTGGTCATGTCGGTCAAGGTCCTCGTCTCGTTGTCTCGTTGTTTTGCCGAAAGCATTCCCGCACGCGGCACGCGGCACGCGGCACGCGGCACGCGGCACGCGGCACGCGGCACGCATGACGATACCGAAACCCGGCCACGCGCGCATTGCGACGTCCGGTCGCAACGGCCGCAGCCGGTAGCCGCGCATGCTGCGTTGCAGTGCGCATGCGTCGTCGCGCGGGCCGGCCGCTTGACTTCCCTCCGTGCACAACTACCCTGTTATTCCAGTACTGCGGTCGGTACGCCGCCCCGCAAGCGGCTGCCCGCACGACGACGATAACGAAGGCCATGGAGGCGACTCATGCTGATCGGTGTGCCGAAAGAGATCAAGAACCACGAGTACCGCGTCGGCCTCACGCCGGCCGGCGCGCGCGAACTCGTGCGGCACGGCCATCGCGTGCTCGTGCAACGCGGCGCGGGCACGGCGATCGGCCTGCTCGACGACGACTACACGGCAGCGGGCGCATCGCTCAGCGACGGCGCGGACGACATCTTCGCGCGCGCCGACATGATCATCAAGGTCAAGGAGCCTCAGCCGGCCGAATGCGCGATGCTGCGGCCCGGCCAGATCCTCTATACGTACCTGCATCTCGCGCCCGATCCCGATCAGGCCGCCGCGCTCGTGAAATCCGGCGCGGTCTGCATCGCGTACGAAACCGTGACCGGCCCGGGCGGCGGCCTGCCGTTGCTCGCACCGATGAGCGAAGTCGCCGGCCGCATGTCGATCCAGGTCGCGGCGACCCACCTCGAAAGCCCGCGCGGCGGCCGCGGGCTGCTGATGGCCGGCGTGCCCGGCGTGCCGGCCGCGCACGTCGTCGTGCTCGGCGCGGGCGTCGTGGGCACCGGCGCACTGCAGATGGCGGTGGGCCTGGGCGCGCGCGTCACCGTGCTCGACAACAACGTGAACCGGTTGCGCCAGCTCGATCTCGTGTTCGCCAACCGGATCGCGACCGTCTGCTCGAATGCGCAAACGGTCGACGAAGCCGTGCGCGAGGCCGACGTCGTGATCGGCGCCGTGCTGGTGCCGGGCGCGTCGGCGCCGCGGCTCGTCACGCGCGACATGATCGCGACGATGCGCAAGGGAGCGGTCGTCGTCGACGTCGCGATCGATCAGGGCGGATGCTTCGAGACCTCGCATGCGACCACGCACGCGGCGCCGACCTTCGTCGTCGACGGCGTGGTCCACTACTGCGTCGCGAACATGCCCGGCGCGGTCGCGCGCACGTCGACCTTCGCGCTGAACAATGCAACGCTCGGCCATGCGCTCGCGCTCGCCGACAAGGGCTGGAAGCAGGCGATGCTCGACGATCCGCATCTGCGCGCGGGCCTGAACGTGTGCGACGGGCACATCACGTACGAAGCGGTCGCACTCGCGCTCGGCCTGCCCTACGTGCCGGCGACCGGCGTGCTCGCTTGACCATGCCGGCATGAGTTGCATGCAACGCGGCCGGCCGCGTTGCGTTCACGCGCCCTTCGACCGGCCGCGCTTCGCGCCGCTGCCCGCGCTGCCCGCACCGCCCATCGTGCGCGCCAGCAGCGGCCGCAGTTGCGCGAGCGTGCACGTGTTCAGCACGTCCCGCCGCGTCAGCCAGCCGCGCCGCGCCTGATCGATGCCGAACGCGAGGTTGTCGAGTTCGTCCGCGCTGCATGCATCCGAACCGATCGCGACCGGCACGCCGGCCTTCGCGGCCTCGCGGCACCAGACGTCCGGCAGATCGAATCGCCGCGGCTGCGCATCGAGTTCGACGAAGCAGCCGCGCGCGGCGGCCCCCGCGAGCACGCGCGGCACATCGAGTGCGCAGGCGTCGCGTTCGCCGAGCACGCGGCCGGTCGGGTGCGCGAGAATCGTGAAATGCGGATGGTCCATCGCGCGCAGCATGCGATCGGTTTGCGCGCCGCGCGGCAGGTCGAAACCGTCGCGCACCGCGCCCACCACGAGATCGAGCCGGCCGAGCATCGCGTCGGGTACGTCGAGGCTGCCGTCCTCGCGAATGCCGGCTTCCACGCCCTTGAGCAACACGAAATCGTCGAACGTCGCGTTGACGCGATCGATCTCGTCGATCTGGCGCGCGAGCCAGTCGAAGCCGTCCCGGGCGCCATCGGGCGGAGCACGGTCGGTGACGGCCAGGTACGCGAGCCCGCGTGCACGCGCGGCGTCGGCCATCGCGCGCAGGCTGTCGCGGCCGGCCGATGCATCGGTATGCGCGTGCAGGTCGCCATGGAGATGCTTGCGCTCGACCAGCGCCGGCAGCGTGCCGGCACGCGACGCATCGATCTCGCCGCGATCCTCGCGCAATTCGGGCGGCACCTCGTGCAGCCCGATCGCCGCATAGACCGATGCCTCCGTCGCGCCGGCAATCCGCTCGTCGCCGCGAAACACGCCGTATTCGTTGATCTTCAGGCCGCCGGCCTGCGCGATCCTGCGCAGCGCGATGTTGTGCGCTTTCGATCCGGTGAAGTAGACGAGCGCCGCGCCGAACGCATCGGCATCGACGACGCGCAGGTCGACCTGCAACCCGCTGGCAAGCGTCACGCTCGACCGGGTCTTGCCGTGCGCGAGCACGCGCGCCACGTCGCCGTGGCCGACGAACGCTTCGGCGACCGCGGCCGGCTCGCGTGCGGTGACGAGGATGTCGAGATCGCCGACCGTCTCGCGACGGCGGCGGAAGCTGCCGGCCGGCACGGCCTTGCCGACGCCGGCCACCGCACGCAGGCGTTCGAGCAACGGCTTCAGCGCTTGCGCGGCGTCGGGCAGCAGAAAGCGTTGCGGCTCGCGCTGCAGACGATCGTCGATCGCTTCGAGCAGATGCGCTTCGGTTTTCGCGCCGAAGCCCGGCAGCTCGCGCACATGCCCGCTCTTCGCTTCGGCGCGCAACTGTTCCAGCGAATCGACGTGCAGCGCGTCATGCAGCGCCTTCACGCGTTTCGCGCCGAGCCCGGGCACATCGAGCAGCTCGACGATCGCGCCCGGCAACGCATGACGCAAGGTCTGCTGCAGTTCGCAGGTGCCGGTCGCGGCGATCTCGCGCAGCTTCGCCGCGAGATCGGCCCCGATCGACGGAATCTTCCCGAGATCGTCGCCGTTCGCGATCATCGTCGGGATATCGCGGCCGTAGTCGGCGACCGTACGCGCGGCGTTGCGGTACGCACGCACGCGAAACGGGTTGGCGCCTTGGATCTCGAGCATGTCGGCGATCTCGGCGAATACGGCCGCGCACTCGGCATTGTGAATCGGCATGATCGGCGTGGCTCCCTTCCACGTGGATGTAGCGCCGCGCGCATGCGCGACGGCGTGCCCGCCCGGCGCCGCATGTCGACGCCGCCGGGCGCCTGTTGGTCATCCTACGCCGGCCGCGCGTCGCGTGCAGCGCGGTTCAAGCCGCGACGTCAGAGCGACGCGCGCGGCGTCGTCGCGTAGCGTCGCTCGTACAGCGCTTGGCAATGCGCGCAGCGCTCGGCGGTCGGACGCGCCAGCAGGCGCTCGTAACCGACCGAGCCATCGCAGTCGATGCATTCGCCGTAACTGCCGTCGCGCATCCGCTGCTGGGCGCGGCCGATCGCGCGCAGCTCGGTCAGCTTCATGCCGATCAATGCATGATCGACGTCGACGAACAGGTCCGCGTTCGCCTCGTCGCCCTCGTCCGGCGCCGCGCCGGCCAGATCCGCATAGGATTCCGACGCGCGCTGGTCTTCGCTCGTGCGGATCTCCGCACGCAGCGCCTGCTCGCTCTCGTTCAGCCGCTGCTTCAGCGTCTGCCTTTGTTGTGGGTCGAGCGACATGGCCGTCTCTCCTGTTCCGGGTTCCGCGCGAAAAAGCGGCGCGCGGTATCGCGCCGGTGCGCGGCACGCAGGCACGACTGCGCCGCCGCATCCGGATGGGCGGCCGGACGTGCGAAACGCCGGACGCATTCGACGCAGGATAAACCCATTGAACACGCGTGTGTTGACCGAAATCGGCTACCCGTCATGCAGCGGCAGCGGTGCGGAAACTGGGGACCGACGCGCAATCCCGGCTTCGCGGCCCACGCCGCGAAGTCCGCCGGCGCAACCGCAGCGCAGCAATTTCCCGTGCGGCCACGGTGCGTCCTTCCATGCTCGCGAACCGGCATCACGCAGTCGATACGATCGCGCACGCGGCGCCGCGCCAATGATTCGGCCTCCTTAGAATGCGTTGCGCCCGACGAAGCCGCGCACCACCGTCATCAGGATGATCTTGATGTCGAACCAGAAGCTCCAGTTCTGCATGTAGAACAGATCGAACTTCACGCGCGCCTCCATCGCCTCGATCTTGCGCGTCTCGCCGCGATAGCCGTTCACCTGCGCCCATCCGGTGATACCGGGCCGCACGCGGTAGCGGTACATGTAGCAGTCGATCAGTTGCCGATACAGGTCGTCGTGCTCGATCGCGTGCGGACGCGGGCCGACCACCGACATCTGTCCGAACAGCACGTTGAAGAACTGCGGCAGCTCGTCGAGCGACGTGCGCCGCAGGAACGCACCGACGCGCGTGATGCGTGCATCGTTGCGCGACGCCTGCCTCACGACGCCGGGCTGGGCGCGATGCACGCGCATCGTCCGGAACTTCAGGATGTCGAACTCGCGGCCGTCGACGCCCTTGCGGCGCTGCCTGAACAGCACGGGCCCCGGCGACGACAGCTTGACCGCGATCGCCAGCAGCGCCAGCAGCGGCAGCAACGGAATCAGCACGCCGAACGCGAACAGCCGGTCGAACGCGAACTTCGCCCACAACTCCGGCGCGGAGCGCGGCGTGGTCGCGAGATTGATCGCCGGCATGCCCAACACGTCGGTCGCGGAGCGATCGACGATCGCCATCTGCCGCACGTCGGGCAACAGCCGCAACTCGACGAACTCGTCGCGCAACTCGCGCACGATGCGGTGGATCCGCCACTCGTGCGACATCGGCAGCGTGAGCCAGACCTCGTCGATGTCGCCGCCGCGAATCAGGTCGCGCAACGTGTTCCAGTCGTCGATCACCGGCACGCCGCCGATGCCGCCCGCGCCGGCCTGTGCATCGTCGTCGAATACGCATGCGGCCACGAACGGGCCGTTCGGCGCGAGCTGCATCCGCTCGATCGCCACGCGCCCGTATGCCGTTGCGCCGACGACGGCGACGCGGCGCTGCCGCGCAAGCGGGTCGCCGCGCGTCAGCGCGAGCGCCAGCAGCGCCGCTCGGCCGAGCAGCACCGCCGCGTCGCCGGCCAGCACCGTGCGCACGATCCAGCGGGTCGTCACCGTGCCGCCGCGATTCATGATCCACATCGTGCCCGCCACCGTCAGCACGCTCGCGCACACCACCGCCACCAGCGTGTGCGTCAGCACGTGCGCGCCGCCCTGCACCGCCACGCCGCCGGGCACCGTGCGCAGGTAGCGCGGCAGCAACGCCACCGTCAGCACGCACAGCAGCGCGATCGAACCGCGTTGCGCATCGGACAATTCATGCCATCCGAGACCCGACGCCGCCTGCGCGACGAGCGTCCCGGCCAGCACGAGCGCGCCGTCGGCCACTGCGATCGCAGTTCGTCGCATTGCATTCGTTCCACCGGACATCGACTGCATCGTCACGCACCGTGCGCGGGGAATCCGAAATGCGCGTCCGGCATGCGCGGGCGAACCGCCGCCGGCCTCGCATTTGCGCGCGTGCCGAGCAATCGGCGGTAGTCGGCACGAATCAGGTCGTAGCACTCGCACGCCTGATGTTCGAGGCCGTGCCGGTCGAGCACCGTGATGCGGCCGCGGCGTTGCCGGATCAGCCCGGCTTCCTGCAGGTTCCCGGCCGCTTCCGTCACCCCCTCGCGCCGCACGCCGAGCATGTTCGCGATCGTCTGCTGCGTGACGGCCAGCTCGTCGCCGTCGATCCGGTCGTGCGCGAGCAGCAGCCAGCGGCTGAGTTGCTCGCTGACCGAGTGGTGCCGGTTGCACAGCGCACTGCGCGAGATCTGCGCCATCGTCGCCTGGCAAGTGTTGAGCAGCAGCCGGTAAGTCTGCGCCGATCGCTCGAATTCGGCGCGCATCACGCAACTCGGCACGCGATAGGCCATGCCGCCGATACGCACCTCGACCCGGCTCGACGCGGCGAGACCGCCGACCAGCGTCCCCAGCCCGACCACGCCCTCGCGGCCGACCACCGCCACTTCGACCATCGCACCGTCTTCCATCAGATGCTGCACCGACATCATCGCCGTCGTCGGAAAGTGCAGGTGGCGCATCGGCTCGCCGACCCGGTCGAGCATCCCGGCCTTGATCCTGACCAGTTCGAGATGCGGTGCGATGGCGCGGATGCTGTCCTCCGGGAGGGCAGCAAGGATGGCGTTCGCCGAATAGCTCGAGTGAAGATGAAGCATGTCTGTTTCCCTTTTATCGTCCGCGCCGCTTGCAGCGGCAGGCACGGAACTCGTTATCTCGATGCGCGCCCGGACATTGACAGCGGTTGCGGCCCACAACCCTGAATCCGACTGATCATCGGCTTGTCATCGCCGAATTGAGTCGACTGTCCCGTTTCGACACGCCAGCCCGAATAAGCGATTTACGTGCCAATAGCCGCCCGTCCTTAATATATGAATCACATCCGATTTAGAGCCGCCGAATAACCGCCCCCAAATCCCAAAAAACGTCTCATTTCCGGACACTCTCCCGCGCGACGGACACAGCGAGCATTCGACTGATCAATTCCCGCGGCTCCGGCCAGAACGGCCGCGCAGCGGCCGCGACGCTTATCGTTCAAATACTTACAGCCGATTTTCAATTGTTTTCGTGATGTGCAGCGCAGCATTTCGCGTCATCGCCGTACCGCACACGCTCGTTTCAAACTGTCTCAAATTTGAATCGATACACTAATTCACGGCTCTGTCCGCTACCGCACAGATCTCCACAAGCCATTGATTCAAATGACAAATCATGCGGACCCCATTAATTTGTCAAATAATGTTCAATGCCTTCCGGCCACTTTCGCTGTACGATTCGCCGTGTCGACCGATTGATTCCCGGTCGACATAGAATGACAAGCAAGCTCACGATTCCATTTCCGGATGATTAATTCCGGAAAATGAATCATTAAATCGACATAACGTTCTGGCTCAATTGCAATCGTCAAACTTTGTGAAATGACGGAATGCGGAATTGTTCGAATTCAATTGCGTGCTAGCCTTTTTCGCGAGTATCGTCATTCCGTTTTTGATCAACAAAAGTCCGCACGATCGTGCGAAATCCCGTTCCGGGGTTCGCCGAGACGACGCGCGACCGCCAACCTGCGAGGATGCGCCGTGACTCACCAGGCCGCCGACGCCGTCGCGTATGCGAACGGCGTGATCGAGCTTTCCCACAGCTTCGACGCCAACCGGTTTCTCGCGGCCATCGACCGCGACGAGCTCGCCACGCTGACACCCCACCTGCAACTCGTTCACCTGAAATCCGGGCAGGTGCTATGCGAACCCGGCGAAATGCTCGCCGCGGTCTACCTGCCGGTCACGAACGCGATTTCGCTGCAGTACGTGTCGTCCGGCGGCATGACGCTGGAAGTCGCGGAGATCGGCAGCGAAAGCGTGGTCTGCGACGACGTGATCGGCGGCAGCGGCCGGATGCCCTGCCGCGCGGTCGCGTGCCGCGACGGTTTCGTCTATCGGCTCGACCGGCGCGTCTTCGCGGCCGCGTTCGATGCATCGCCGGTGATCCGCCATCTCGTGTTCGTCGGCGTGCGGCTGCTGATGGCGCAGGTCTCGCAGATCACGTTCTGCAGCCGTCATCACGTGCTCAAACATCAGTTGTGCAGATGGTTCCTGCTCGCGTTCGACCGCACGCGCAGCATCGAGATCCAGGTGACGCACAGCATGCTCGCGCAAATGCTCGGCGTGCGGCGCGAAACCGTCACGGACGCCGCCGGCGAAATCCAGAAGCTCGGCCTGATCCGGCAATACCGCAGCTCGATCGAACTCGCGGACCTCGACGGCCTCGAAAAAATGTCGTGCGGCTGCCGCGCGATCGTGCGCGACGAGATGAAGCGCATCCTGTCGGCCGACTCGGGCGTGCCGGCCGCGTCGCGCGCATGACCGGCGCGCCGGGCCGGGACGGCGCGTCGGCGCCGCCGGCGTGCCGGGTCAGCTGTTTGTAGGGTGGCGAACAGAACGCCGTGTCTGCCGATGGTCTACTGATGCCGGACTGCCGGGGGGATGTCAGCGCGTGTCGCGCGTCTGCCCGGGCGGACGACACCACGCATGCCGGAGCAGCACGTGAAAAACGAAATCAGAACCATCCTGAAGCACGTCGCCCACCTCGAAGCCGCGATCGATTCGATCGGCGACGGGGACGACCTCTACGAAGCGGGCCTCTCCTCGCTCGATACGATCCAGCTGATGCTCGCGATCGAAAAGCAGTTCAACATCGAGATTCCCGACGAGATGCTGAACCGCAACCTGTTCCGCAGCATCGACGCACTCGCGGACACGATCGCCACGCTGCAACGCACCGAGCACTCCGCATGAGCGCGCTGCTTCCCGAACTCGCGTCCGACAGCGATTCGCATCGGCTCGACGAGGCCGCGCATGCCGTCGCGCAGATCGCCGCCCAGCATGCCGATGCGGTCGATCGCGACGCGCGCTGCCCCGTCGAGGCGATCGAGGCGATGCGCGCGCGCCGGCTGCTCGGCGCCATGGTGCCGACCCATCTCGGCGGCGCGGGCGCGTCGCTGGAAGACATCGCATCGGCCTGCTCGATCCTCGGCCAGGCGTGCGCATCGTCGGCGATGGTGTTCGCGATGCACCAGATCCAGGTCGCCTGCATCGTCGACCACGCCGCCGACCAGGGCTGGCACAAGCTGTTCCTGCAGCAGCTCGTGCGTCACCAGTGGCTGCTCGCCTCGGCCACGTCGGAGGACGGCGTCGGCGGCAACCTGCGCGCGAGCCAGTGCGCGCTCGAAATCGACGCCAGCGGGTTCCGGTTGCACAAATCCGCGCCGACGATCTCGTACGGCGACTACGCGGACGGTATTCTCGCCACCGCGCGACGCGATGCGGACGCGCCGGCTTCCGAGCAGGTGCTCGTCACGCTGCTGCGCGACGGCTATACGCTCACGCGCCGCGGCGAATGGGACACGCTCGGCATGCGCGGCACGTGCAGCAACGGCTTCGTGCTCGACGCGCAAGGCGCCGCCGTGCAATGCCTGCCGGTGCCGTTCGCGAAGATCGCCGAGGAGACGATGGTGCCGGTCTCGCACATCCTGTGGGCCGCGGTGTGGATCGGCGTGGCCGGCGACGCATTCCATCGCGCGCACCAGTTCTTCCGCGCGCAGGCGCGCCAGACCGACGGCGCACCGTCGCCCGCCGCGCGACGCATCGCCGAATCGCTCGCGCTGATGCAGGCGATGCAGGCTCGCGTCGACAACGTGCTGCGCCTCCACGCGAGCGCGTCGGCCCGCTCGTGGTCGGCCGGCATGGCCTGGGCCGCCGAAATCAATACGCTGAAGACCTACGTGTCGGCGACCGCGCTCGAAGTCGCGCACCAGGCGATGATGATCTGCGGGATGGCCGGCTACAAGCAAGGCACGCCGTTCAGCATCGGCCGCCACATTCGCGACCTGCACGCGGCGCCGCTGATGATCAGCAACGACCGCATTGCCGCCAACACCGCGAGCCTGTTGCTCGCGCTGCGTCCCGCGACGCTGGAGAAACATACGTGAACGATCGCCTCGCCGTGCCCTCCGCCGCCTCCGTCCCCGCCGACGCACCGCTCGACCGTGCGGGCGTCAATCCGCTGCGCGATGCGCTGATCGACGCGGGCCTGCTGGTTTCGACCGGCATCCAGGGCCTGTTCGGCCGCAGCGAGCGATTCGAGCGCGTGGTCGAAGCGCTCGACGCGTTCGTCACGCGCCTCGGCGCCGACCAACAGGCCGAAGTGCTGCGCTTCCCGCCGGCGATGAGCCGCACCGAGTTCGAGCGCAGCGAATACATGAAGAGCTTCCCGCAACTGGCGGGCAGCGTGCACGCATTCTGCGGCGACGAACGCCAGCACCAGCGCGTGCTGCAATGCCTCGATCGCGGCGACGACTGGACCGAAAACCAGAAGCCGACCTACGTCGTGATGACGCCGGCCGCGTGCTACCCCGTGTATCCCGTCGTCGCGCGCGCGGGGGCGCTGCCCGCCGACGGCCGGATCGTCGACGTGTTCTCGTACTGCTTCCGTCACGAACCGTCGCTCGACCCGACCCGCATGCAACTGTTCCGGATGCGCGAATACGTGCGGATCGGCACGCCCGAGCAGATCGTCTCGTTCCGCGAGACGTGGATGGAACGCGGCACGCGGATGATCGAAGCGCTGCGCCTGCCGAATGCGATCGATCTCGCGAACGATCCGTTCTTCGGGCGCGGCGGCAAGATCGTCGCGAACAGCCAGCGCGAGCAGAACCTGAAGTTCGAGCTGCTGATTCCGATCGAGCACGACGACCGACAGACCGCGTGCCTGAGCTTCAACTACCACATGGACCATTTCGGACTGCTGTGGGACATCCGCACCGCGACGGGCGACGTCGCGCACACGGGCTGCGTCGGCTTCGGCCTCGAACGGCTCACGCTCGCGCTGTTCCGCCACCACGGCTTCGACATCGACGCCTGGCCGCAAGCGGTTCGCGACGTGCTGTGGGGCACGCCATGAGGTTCGTTTCCCGCGACGGCGAAGACGCGTCGTTCGAGGGGGTGCGCCACCGCGCGCGCCACTACCGGCCGCACCCGCTGCACAGTCAGGAGATGGTCTGGAAGCAGACCAACTGCTATGTCGACATGTGGCTCGAGGTGCTCCGGTGGTGGGGGCTCAATCCGTACGCGGCGCTGCCGTTTACGATCGCGCTCGATTTCGAAGGCGACCAGTTCACGTTCTTCAAGTTTCCGCACGACGAGCTGGAGCGGCTCTACGGGATCGTCGTGCAGGAACATTCGATCTACGAACCGCTCGATCAGCACATCGAGACGCAGGTCGCGCGCGGCCACCTGATGATCGTCGAGGTCGACGCGTGGTTCCTGCCCGATACGCGCGGCAGCAGCTACCGCACGCAGCATACGAAGACGACGATCGGCATCGACGCGATCGACCGTGCGCAGCACCAGATCGGCTACTTCCACAACAGCGGCTATTACGTCGCCGAGGATTTCGACTACAACGGGCTCGTCGGCGCCAGCTCGCCGATGACGCTGCCGCCGTACGTCGAATGCGCGAAGCGACGCTTTGCACCGCTCGACGAACGCGCGCTGTGCGAAGCCTCGCTCGCCGCGTTGCAGCGCCACCTGCGGCGCGTGCCGATCGTCGATCCGATCGCGGCGTTCCGCCGGCAGTTGCAGACCGACGCGCGCATCCTCGCGGACGCGCCGCTCGAGCGCTTCCATGCGTACTCGTTCAATTCGGTGCGGCAGCTCGGCGCGAATTTCGAACTGTTCGGCCACTATGCGCGCTGGCTGCAAGCGAGCGGCTGCACCGGGCCGTTCGCCGAAATCCGCGCCGCATGCGATCGCATCGCGTCGGAAGCGATGGTGCTCGAATTCCGGCTCGCGCGCGCGTGCGCACGCGGCAAGGAAGAATACGGCGATTCGACGCTCGAAGCGATCGAGGTCGCGTATGCCGACCTCGTCGCGTGCGCGCGGCAGATCGGCGCGCCGCTGCGGCACGTGACGCCCGTGCGCGCCGACACCGCACCCGTGTCGGCCATGCGGTGACGCGCGCCCGCACCCCGCCCGCATGGTCGATGCTGGCGACGGCCGCGGGCGCCGTGCGCGAACCGCGCGACCTCCCGGCCGATCACGGCGACTGGATCGCGGCGCCGGTGCCCGGCACGGTCGCGCAGGCGCTCGCGCTGGCCGGCCGGCTCGACGAAGCCGCGTCGCTCGACGAGCGCGACCACTGGTACCGGCTCGAGCTACGCGGGCGCGGGCCGCGCATCCTGCGCTTTCACGGCCTCGCGACGCTCGCCCACGCCTGGCTCGACGACACGCCGATCCACCGCTCGGACAGCATGTTCGTCTCGCACGACGTGCCCGTGTCGCTCGACGGCACGCACCGGCTGACCCTCTGTTTCCGCGCGCTCGCGCCGCATCTGCGCGACGCGCGCGCGCCGCGCCGTGCGCGCTGGCGCACGCGGCTCGCCGAACCGGCCGCCTTGCGCACGATCCGCACGTCACTGTTCGGGCACATGCCGGGCTGGTTTCCGCCGTATGTGCCCACCGGCCCGTGGCGGCCCGTCGAGGTGCTCGATCCGAGCAGCGGCCCCGTTCTGGCCGATTGCAAACTGCATGCCCGTATCGAAGGCGACACGGGCTGGCTCGACGCGGAACTGACGTTCGCCGCGCCGCTGCCCGCCGCGTTCGCGGCGCGGCTGTCGTGCGGCGACCATCACGCGACGCTCGAACGTGCCGACATCGACCAACTGCGCGCAAGCGTCGCGATACCGAACGTGCGCCGCTGGTGGCCGCATACGCACGGCGAACCGGCGCTCTACGAGATCGCGCTGCATATCGGCGCCGCGCGCCGGCCGCTCGGCTCGACGGGTTTCCGTACGATCGAGGTCGATTCCGGCGCCGACGGCAAGGGGTTCGGGCTGCGCATCAACGGCGTGCCGGTGTTCGCGCGCGGCGCATGCTGGAGCAGCGCCGCACCGCTCGCGCTGCACGCGGACGACGCGACCTACGCCCGCCTGCTCGGGCTCGCACGCGACGCCGGCTTCAACATGATCCGCGTCGGCGGCACGATGACCTACGAGGCCGACGCGTTCCACGCATGGTGCGACCGGCTCGGGCTGCTGGTCTGGCAGGACTTCGGTTTCGCCAACTTCGATTACGCGCTCGACGATCCCGCGTTCGCGGCCAACGTCGATCGCGAAGCGAGCCAGTTCCTGTCGCGTCGCGGCGCGTCGCCGTCGCTCGCGGTGCTGTGCGGCGGCAGCGAGATCGCGCAACAGGCGGCAATGTCGGGACTCGGGCCGAAGCAGCGCTTCGTCGAGCTGACGGCCGACCGGCTGGCCGGCCACGCGGCCGCGCACCGCCCCGATGTCCCGTACGTGCCCGATTCGCCCGACGGCGGCGTGCTGCCGTTCACGCCGCGCGAACGTGTGTCGCACTACTACGGCGTCGGCGCGTACCTGCGTCCGCTCGACGACGCGCGCCGCGCGGACGTGCGATTCGCGAGCGAATGCCTCGCGTTCGCGAACGTGCCGTGCGATGCGACGCTCGCGGAACTCGGCTGGCCCGGCGTGCACGAGCCGCGCTGGAAAGCGGCGGTGCCGCGCGACCCCGGCACGTCGTGGGATTTCGACGACATCCGCGACCACTATCTGCAGACGCTGTACGACGTCGCGCCCGACCGGCTGCGACGCGAGGATCCGGCGCGCTACGTCGAGCTGTCGCGTGCGGTGATCGCGGACGTGATGCGCGAGACGTTCTCCGAATGGCGACGCGCCGGTTCGCGTTGCGCCGGCGCGCTCGTGTGGCAGTTCCAGGACGTGATGCCGGGCGCCGGATGGGGCGTGATCGACGCCGCGCACCGCCCGAAATCGGCATGGTATGCGCTGCGCCAGGTGCTGCAGCCGATCCAGGTGCTGCTCGTGGACGAAGGCCTGAACGGGCTCGACGTGCACGTGGTCAACGAGCGCCCGGCGCCGCTGTCGGCCGCGATCGATCTGGTCGCGCTACGCGACGGCCGTACGCCGGTCGCACGGGCCGGCTGCCCGGTGCGGATCGCCGCGCACGACACGGTGCGGCTCGGCTCGGCCGAGCTGCTCGGCCGCTTCTTCGACTGGACCTACGCGTACCGCTTCGGCCCCTGCGAACACGATACGGTCGTCGCGACGCTGCGCGCCGACGACGGCACGCTGCTGTCGCAGGCGTTCCATTTCCCGTCCCGCACGCATCCTGCCGTGCTGGCGCGTCGCGAGCCGGGGATCGAAGCGTGCGTATCGCGCACCGGCGAGACCTGGCACGTCGACATCGACACGCGGCATGTCGCGCGCCACGTGCAGATCGACGCACCGGGTTTCATGCCGAGCGACGACTGGTTCCATCTCGCGCCCGGCACGCCGGCGCGCATCGCGCTCATTCCATTGCGAATCGACGGGAAGCCCGCGGCGGCCGACGACCATGCGCCGCCCGCGGTGGAAATCCGGGCCGTGAACGCCGCACGCGCGGTACGGGCCAGCCAGGCCGGGTGACGCGACGCTCGCGGCCGCCGCGAGCGTCGGGCCGCCGCGTGTCAGTCGGACGAGCCCGTGCTGCGCGGCCGCTCGATGCCGTACGCCTCCATCCAGCGATACAGCGTCGCGCGCGACACGCCGAGTTCGCGCGCGGAAGCGGCGACGCGCCCGCGCGTGCGCAGCAACGCGGTTTCGATCGCTTCGCGCTCGATCGACTTGCGGATGTCGGCCACCGACGGCGACGCCGCGTCGAGACAATATTCGAGCTCGAGATCCTGCGCGGTGATCAGACGCCCCTCCGTCATCACGACCGCCCGGCGCACGCGGTTGATCAATTCGCGGACGTTGCCCGGCCAATCGTGCTTGTAGAGCGCGGTGATCGCATCCGTCGAGAACCCGCGCACGCGATGGCGCGCATCGCCGCGAAAGCGCTCGAGCATGTGATGCGCGAGTAGTTCGATGTCCTTGCCGCGCGCGCGCAGCGGCGGCTGATCGATGCGCATCACGCACAGACGGTGGAACAGGTCGGCGCGAAAGCGCCCTTCCTCCATCGCATCGCGCAGATCGACGTGCGTCGCCGACACGATCCGGACGTCGACCGGCACCGGATCGCTGCCGCCAAGACGATGAATCGCACGTTCCTGCAGAAACCGCAGCAGGCTCGCCTGGCTTTCGTGCGGCAGGTCGCCGATTTCGTCGAGCAGCAGCGTGCCGCCGTTCGCGGCCTCGACGTAGCCGATCTTGCGCGCGTTCGCGCCGGTAAACGCGCCGCGCTCGTAGCCGAACAGTTCCGATTGCAGCAGGTGCGGCGGAATCGCGCCGCAGTTGACCGCGACGAACGGACCGTTGCGCCGCTCCGAATGACGATGGATCGCGACGGCCGTGAGTTCCTTGCCGGTTCCCGTTTCGCCGAACACGAACACCGGTGCGTCGGTGCGCGCGAAACGCCGCACCGTGTCGAACAGCCGCAGCATCGCGCTGCAGGTGCCGACGATGCCCTTTTCCTCCGATTCGAGTTGTTCGCGATCGCGCGCGAACAGGCATTCCATGCCGTAGGCGTGGCCGACCGTATCGGCGATCCGCTGGTGCGACGCCGGCAGCGTGACGTAGTCGAAGCAGTAGTCGCGCAACAGCGCGCGCACGTTCGGCGAGGCGGTCTGGCCGGCGTCCACGAGCGCTACCCAGACGACATCGCGCATCGACGCGCAGGTCGACGCGATGCTGCCTATCGCATCGGCGTGGCCGCCGCTCAAATCGAGAATGCCGCAGGTAATTTCGCCGGACGTGTCGCGCAGCTCGTTCGCATGCGCGACGACCGACACTTTCCAGTCGCGGCGCGACAATTCCTTTCGCAGCATCACGGACGGCGACTGCGTCCAGTAAATCAGCGGACGCTGCCCGTTACCGCTCCCCACGCCGGCGCTCTTATCGCGCGTTATTGGCATATTCATAACGAACCATCACTTTCCGCACTCCGCGAACCGTTCGCGTGCGCTGCGGTCGGCGGCGCATGGCCGCCTTTCCGCGCTGCGTTTCCGCAGCTTTGGCGAAGATCGAAACTGCACACGGCGAGAACCCCCGGAGATCGAGCCGGCTGTCATCCGGCCTCGTTGTCATCGAACTCGAACGGAATGCGCGACTGCAGGAGCCATGACATTCCGGCTTTGAAGCGACCCGCCGTCAGGCGGGGCACGTCGGCACACGGAAACGCCGACCCGCATGTGCGTCGCGTCGTACACGACGGTCGCACCCGATGCCGAGCCGGAGGGCTGCCAAACCGCGCGCGGCTCGACCGCCCCATTTCATCCGCACCTGAATTTACACCCCGTTGCCAGTTGGCCTTGTTACCAAAAGATAAACGTGAATCAGTCGGTTACGCTACCAGTGGCCCGGCGCTCCGCGCTTTTGACCACTGAGATTTGATTATCTATGACCATTCCCGTCAATCAGTGGCAAATACTACTTTTCCGCAAGATTGATCCGGTCGATTGCCCGCGATTTCCATCGAAATCTCCCAAAAAGCAAAGTACCGTGCTCCGCGGAACGCATAATCGCGCGCGCCCCCGGGTAGCCGCATCGCCTCGCGCCGGCGCGCCGGCCACCCGGCCGTTACACGTCGTAATCACCGGCATCGCGTCGCGCAGGCGCTTTTCGGCGAAATCCCGCCGGCCGGCCGGATGCCGGGCGCCGGACCGCGCGTCGTGCGGTGCAGCATGACGGCCGACTTTGCGCGATCCGCCCACCCGCAGGTTTCGGCCCGAAGCGGCCCGCACCGGCAGATCGCCCCGGCGGCGCAAGCGCCCGAGCGGCAACGCCCGCTTGCGGGCGTGCAGGATGGCGACGGGATGCGGGAGGATCGCCTCGCCCGGCGCGCACGATGCGATCGACGGCGAGCCAGGGCCCGGCACGCCCGCGCACACCCGGTCCGTCGTCAACGATCGCCGTCTCGACCCGTCTCCCGGCGCGCGGTTTGCGTGCGATGTCGGCCGGCCGCGCTTCATTGCAGGCCGTCACGATGAACCAATTATGAAAAGGCACCGGCCCCGACGGTGTGTGCTACCGCACATTGCGACGCTCCCGTGACGCGCGCATCGCCCGGTATCCCGCGCCGCGCCTGCGAATCCGGAGCGTGAGTGCGCTTTCGAACAGACCGCTGCACCATGCATCGGGATGATGAAGATCGCCGCGCCGCACGGATCGACCGCATCCGCGCGGCGCGGCGTGCCGAAGGCATCACGCGAGGACAGCATCATGGAATGGCATTGTTGTGAATTCGAACATCTGAGCGCCGTCGATCTCTATGCAATCCTGCGCGCGCGCAACGCCGTGCTGGTGGTCGAGGACGCGCACACGCACCTCGACATCGACGGCAAGGACGCGGGCGCGTTGCACGTCTATGCGAGCGTGCGCGACGGCGACGCGATGGAAGTCGCGGCCTACGCACGCATCCTGCCCGGCGACGACATCGATCCGGACGTCGTGATCGACAAGGTGCTGACGAGCGAAAGCTGCCGCGACGACGACACGCTCGAACGCCTGATCGGGCGCGCTCTCACCGCCGCGCAGGCCGCATGGCCGGAGGCAGCGGTGCGCACGCACGTCCCCGCGGCGCGCCAGGCGTTCTACAAACGGTTCGGATTCCGCAAGGCCTACGGGCCGTATCTCGAACAGGGCGCACCGTTCGTCGGCCTGATACGGTCGGCCGACCGTGCGGCCGGCGCGCTGCGTCACCTGCTGTCGCGAGCCGTTTCGGTCTCGCGCCACGACGACGCACGCGCCGACGGCCGCGCGCGCACCCTGCTCCCCGCCGATACCGGAGCGAACCGATGACCCGCACCCTTCGTCCGGTTCCCGAACCCGATCTGCCGAGCATCCTGCCGGTGATTCTCGCCGGCGGCTCCGGCACGCGGCTGTGGCCGCTGTCGCGCGAGCAGTATCCGAAACAACTGATCGAGCTGGTATCGAACGAGTCGCCGCTGTCGGCGACGGCGCGCCGCCTGAACGGTATCGCGAATGCGTCGCTCGGCGACACGCTGCTGCTCGTATGCGGCGAACAGCATCGCTTCATGAGCGCCGAGCAGGTGCACGGCCGCTCGGCGCCCGCCCGCATCCTGCTGGAACCGGCCGCGCGCAACACCGCGCCCGCACTGACGCTTGCCGCGCTCGACGCGAGTGCGCTCGCGGACGATCCCGTGCTCGCCGTGATGCCGGCCGATCACGTGATCGTCGATGTCGGCGCGTTTCAGGACGCGATCGCACGTGCGGCGCGCTATGCGCAGGAAGGCGCGATCGTCACGCTCGGCGTGCTGCCGCGCCGCGCGGAGACGGGCTACGGCTACATCCAGGTCGGCGAGCCGCGCTCGGGCCGCCACGGCAGCCAGGGTGGTTACGCGATCGGGCGTTTCGTCGAAAAACCCGACGCGACGCTCGCCGAACGCTATCTGCAATCGGGCGATTACTGGTGGAACAGCGGGATCTTCGTCACGCGCGCATCGGTCTGGCTGAAGGCGATCGGCGCGCTCGCGCCCGACATTCACACAGCCTGCGAGAGCGCGTGGCGCGCGGGCGTCGCCGACGATCCGTTCTTCAGGATCGATGCGGCGGCCTTCGACGCGTGTCCGTCGGATTCGATCGACTATGCGGTGATGGAGCGCCTCGCGGAACACGGCGAGCTCGGCATCGAAGGCATCGTGGTGCCGCTCGCGGCCGGCTGGTCGGACGTCGGCACGTGGGACGCGATCTGGGAAATCATGCCGAAGGACGATCACGGCAACGTCGCGCGCGGCCCAATCGTGTTCGAGGATACGCAGGACAGCCTCGTGCGCTCGGAAGGCCGCCTCGTCGCGTGCGTCGGGATGAAGGACGTCGTCGTGATCGAGACGGCCGATGCGGTGCTGGTGGCGAACAAGCACGACGTGCAACGCGTGAAGAACATCGTCGCCCGCCTGAAGACCGACCGGCGCCCGCAGGCGAGCGAGCACCGCAAGGTGCAGCGGCCGTGGGGCCATTACGATTCGATCGATCTCGGCGAGCGTTTCCAGGTGAAGCGGATCGTCGTCGAACCCGGCAGGCGGCTGTCGCTGCAGATGCACTATCACCGCGCCGAGCACTGGATCGTCGTGCGCGGCACCGCGAAGGTGACGCGCGGCGCCGAGACGTTCCTGCTGTGCGAGAACGAATCGACGTACATCGCCGTCGGCGAGGTCCATCGACTCGAGAATCCCGGCCGGATTCCGCTCGAAATCATCGAGGTGCAATCGGGCGACTATCTCGGCGAGGACGACATCGTCCGCTTCGACGATCAGTATGGCCGGGAGACTTGCGTACCGCCGGAACCGGCTACGCGGAAAGCGGCCGTGCTGGCCGCGCCGTCGACGGGCGACGCGTGCTGACCGCACGGGCATGACGCCCGCGCGTCAACGCACGACGATCGCCGTCGACACGACGTTCTGGATGAACGGCTTGCCGACAGCCTTGATGAAGTAGGTGCCCGCCCGGGCGCCCGGCAGCGAAATGCTCGTCGTATCGGCCGGATAGCGGCCGGCCAGCGCGAACGCGCCGCCGCCGAGCTGCTCGTACAGCTCGAGATGATCGACGGTCTCCGGATGGGTGATCCTGACGGTCAAGCTCGAACCCACGGGCTGCGCGTCGATGGCCGTGCAACTGGCGATGCCGGTTTCGAGCGCGCTGCCCTCCTCGTAGTCGTTCCAGGTGATCAGCTGAACGAACGGCAATTGCCGCCGCACGTTGTAGCGCTCGTTGATGGTCTTGAACGTGTCCAGCCAGGTCCGGCCGCACGACGGCGCAAGAAAGCGCGGTGCCGCGGCGCCCCATGATGCCTTCGTATCGTCGAAGCCGCTCCATACGCCGCCGACCGTGATCGTCCCAGGCGGCTGATTCCGTGCGATGTCGTAGAAGCGCTCGCGATACAGCAGGTCGCGCCGTATGCCGGCCGCTTGCGGTGCGGCTCGCGGCGACGGTTGCGCCCACACGTACGCGCCCTTGCTGTACGGAAGATCGAAGCCCTGCGCCAACGTGTGAATCCAGTAGATGTCGGGGTACGCGGCGTGAATCCGTGCCCAGTCGGCCTTGCCGACCGCGTCCATCCCGAACTCCGACACGACCGGATGGCCGTCGTAGCGCAGATACTGGCTCGACGTGAAGTATTCGCGGCTGATGTACGCGAGGTTGTGCAGGATCGTCTCGGTCAAGTCGCAGCCGCGGCACGCATTGAACTTGAAGGAACCGCTGTCGATCATGATCGAGAACGTCATACCGGGAAACTTCGCCAGTTCGGGCAGCGATGCCTGCCACGCGGTGTCGACGAAATGGCCCGCGCCGTACCAGTCGACGATCACGCCGTCGATGCCTCTCGAACGCATGTCGGCGAAGGTGCGAAATGCCTGGCGGGGATCGTCGGATCGATAGCCGACGTTCACGCCGCGCGGGTCCGGGCCCCACCATGGAAGATAGTGCGCGAGCACCTGCGTCGTGCTGCCCGGGTACAACAACATGTGCACGTCGATTTTCGATATCGACGCCGTGCCGGCGAGCAGCCCGTTCGACGAGCCCTTGAAATCGGGGCTGCCGGACGTATTGGCCGGCGCGAGCGCCATCACGCGCTCGCCGCCCTGGCAATGACCGTAGACGGCCGACAACGCCAGTGCGCCAAGCGCGACCGCCACGATGCGTCGCAATGCCCGCATAACGTTCCTCTCGTTCGAGTATCTCGGCCGCGGGACGAACGCGCGGCCGGGATGGATCCTGGCCGAACCCGGCCCACGTCGACGCACCCGTTGCGCGCCGCTAACCGCCCTGCTGCCCGCCGAGCCCCATCCACGACGCAAGCTGCGCCGCGTAACGCGACGGCGTGTACGCCGAACAATCGTAGTGCCGATCGGCGATGCGCAGGTGACGCCCCAGTTCATCGAACGCGCTCGTCAGGCCGGCCGGCGAATTCCGGTACAGGATCTTGTTGCCGATCTCGCTACCGAACGTCGACAGGCTGCCGATCTCGTGCGCGAGCACCGGCAGCCCCAGCGTGGCAGCCTCGACCACCACGAGCGGCGCGTTTTCGGCCCAGACCGACGGCAGCACCAGTGCATCGTGCGCGCGCAGTGCATGAAACAGCTCGCCGTGGCCGAGCCGGCCGGCGAAACGCAGCCGGCCGGCCTGAACCAGATCCTGGTGGCGCGTTTCGAGCTGCGCGCGCAGTGTGCCGTCGCCGTACAGCGTCAGACTGCCGATACGGCGGAACGCAATCCGGCGCGCCAGTTCGATGAACTCGTGAATGCCTTTCTCCGCATCGAGCCGCCCCACATAGGCGAGATCGAACTGCTCGCGATCGCACACGCGCGGCGGGAACGGCTCCGCCAGCGTGCTCACCGGATTCGGCAGCAGCGCGGTGCGCGTGATGCCGCGTTGCGCCAGCGCCGTGCGCATGTACGGACTCGGGCACAGGAAGAGGTCGAACACGTTCCGCGGATTGCAATACGCGTACACCGCGTGCCAGTGCAGTTTCTTCACCGTGTCGTGCAGCCGCCCGCGCGGGCTCGCCAGCGCGAACAGGCGCGCCGGATTCGACAGCGCATCGACCGGAACCGGCACCGGCTGCCCGTTGCGATAGGCGAGCAGGTTCGGGTTGTAGAACACCAGATGGTAATCGTGACACGTGAGATACGTGCGGAATCCCTGCTCGCGGCGCCGCCGCGCGAGTACCGGCAGGATCGATTGCGTCAGCAGATTGTGATAGTTGTGCACGAGCACGCGATGCGGACGCACGTCGTCGAGCAACGTCGCCAGTGCGCCTGCCGCGGCGCGGTTCCAGCCGCGCGCGAACGCGCCTTCGCCCGCCGCGAAATTCGTCTCGTCGAACGAGTACACGTCCACGTCCGGGATATTGCGCAGCACCTCGATGGACGTCTGGTAAACCTCCTCCGCGCCGCCCTTGCGCGCGTAGTCGTTGACGACGACGACGCGCGTCGCCTCCGCGCGGGCGCCGATCGACGACCACCCGTTCAATTCGCCATCCCGAACGTGCATCGAACCACCCGGTATCGCGGCATGCCGCCGCCATCGTCATGCACCGCCGTACTCGTCAGCATCGTCTGCGCTCCGTATCGTCCATTCCATTCGTATCGGCAACGCGGGATCGCCGTTCCAAGCCGTTCCAAGCCGTTCCACGCCATTACCCGTCCGCGCGCCAGCCGCTCCGCACCGGATCCGGCGTCGCATCGACCGACCGATTGCCGACCGGCAGATCGCCGCCGCGCCGCCGCGATGCGGTCAGGCGATGCGCGAGCCGCACACAGGGCGCCTCGCAATACCGGTAGCTCAGATACGACAACGCAATCAACGGCACGACCGGAACGATCATGTAGACGCCCAGCGGCCATCCGGTCCATCGATAGTGTTCGCACAGCCAGTAGAACCCGAACAGCGGGATCGCGTGAAACAGGTAAATCGAGTAGCTGACCTCGCCGAGCTTCGCCATCGCGCGTGCGCGGACTTTCAAGACCGTCGCCATCGCCACGAAGATCGCGACGCCGACCACATAAGCCAGCGACGACGGCAGATGATCGACGTTGTGATGACGCCAGTCGTTGGCCGCGCCGACGAGCGCCACGCCGACGATCATCGCGGTCAGCAGCCCCGCCACGCATCGGTACGTCAGCGCAATGCCGGCGTGTTCGCCCCGCCCCCATCCCACCCGCAGCGTGTCGCGCGGCCGGTCGTAGGCCTGACGAAAACATGCGCCCCAGAACATGATCGCGAGGTGGTACGGCATGGCCTTGTACTGGCCCAGCGTGTCGTCCGGAAAGACGTGCAGCGCGACGGTCGTCACGAACACCGCGCACAGCCCGATGCAGGCGAGCGACAGGTCGCGCATCCGGTGCAGCCCGCCCCACCAGAACAGCACGAGGCAAAGCCCGTAGAAATACAGTTCCGTTTCGAGCGTCCAGTAATGCCCCATGACCGGCTCCTGGCCGAACGCGGTCGGGATCATCGTCGCATTGGCGATCAGCAGCGCCGCGCTCACCGGTTTGCCGAACAGCGTCCAGAAGACGACGCAGCCGATCGGAATGGACAACCAGAACGCCGGATACAGCCGCAGGAAACGGCGGATCAGGAAGCGCCGCGTGCCCGCTCCGGCGGGGCCGCGCAAACTGACCGGAATCAGCAAGCCGCTGATGCCGAAAAAGACCACCACGCCGATCCGCCCGAAATTGACGGAGCGCTGCAGCGTGTCGAGCCACTGCTGAGCACCCGCCAGCGCGACGAACCGCTCGGCATAGTGCGTCCAGATGACGAGCAGGACCGCGACGGCGCGCATCGCATCGATATGGTCCAGACGTCCGGAAGGTTCGGCATGCATCGTCATGGTCGCGTAGAGGTCGGCGGTGTCGCCGGGGAACAGACGCGTTACCGTATCACCGCACCGGCGCAGCGACTGTGCGACATGTGACACAGCCCCGCGTCGGTCCGGTCATGCCGGCGACTCCGCGTTGATGATCGTCGCCGCCGTCGCGCGACGCGATTCGAGCCCCTTGACGAATTCGCTGCACAGCCCGACCACCGCGTCGGCGGCATGCGAACCGAACACGCTGTGATCGAGATCGTCGAGCACGACGGCGCGCGCGCCGGCAAATCGCGACAGCCGCTTTCCGCGCGGGCCGAAATACATCGTCACCAGATCGAGGCTGCTGTCGTATGCGCCGCAGACGAACAACGTGCTCACCTCCTTGCGCTGCAGCGCACGCAGGATCTCGTGCGGATCGACCGGGGTCGTGTCCGCGCACGACCAGCCGGCGATCCGGCGTCGCCATGCGCCGATCCGCACGGCCAGCGTCGTCGTCGAGCGCTTCAGCACGAGCCGGACGAACGGCATGATCTTTCGATCGCCGCTCAGCACCTGCTTCCACTTCTTCAGCTCGAAGAACGACGACCGGTAGCCGGCCATCGAATTGGGCCGATGCTCGCGCAGCGCGTCGGTCGAGATGCCGTCGGGCATGTGGAAACGCTGCAGGTTCACCGAGATGACGCCCGACAGTGCGCGTCCCGCCAGCGCCGCGCGCAATGCGCTGTATGCGCCCGAGCAGATGCCGAACGATACGACCTGCCGATACCCCTGCTCCTTCAACCAGTGGGCTGCCGTCGCGACGTCCTCGACGACGGCGCTCGAATAGACCGGCGGGGGCGCATCGAGCGGCGCGCCGCCGCCCTGCGCCGGCGAACTGTCGCCGATGCCGCGTCCGTCGAATCGCAGCGACGCGATGCCGCGGCGCGCGAGCTCGCGGGCGATCCGCACCGACAGCCGGCTGTCGCCGACGTGCGGACTGGCCGACGTGTTCGTGATCAGCACCACCGGCCCCCGGTCGTGCATCTCGTGCGGCGTGCACAGGATGCCGAACAGGCGGCCGGCCGCCCCGAATCGAACCGGCTGCTCGCAGGCTTCCGGCGTGCGCAGCATCAGGTCGGGATCCCAGTCCGTTTTCTGCGCGGTGCGCGCCGCCGGTCGCTGCGGGCCATCGGCGGCCGCGATCCAGTCGACGACGGCGTCGAACACGCGCGTCGGCAAGCGCGAGAACGTCGTTTCCTGCATGAACGCCGCATAGCCTTCGAACGGCCTTTGCTCGACCTTGCCGCCCAGCGCGTCGAGCCGCTTGCGCAGCGCTTCGGTGCCGCCGGCGCTCATGTCGACGATCAGCGTTTCCGATGCCGGCGCACCCGTGCGGTCCTTCAACGCGTCGATCGCGTCGAAGGCATTGAGCCGCGTACGGAACGCCGCACTGTAGATCTGCCCGAGCACGTTGAGCGGCGCGTCTTGCGGCTGGGCCGCGCGCAGCGGCGCCGGCAACTGGTCGAGCCAGATGTTGCGCATGATCGACAGCTCGCGCACGTAGCTGCGCCCGCTCGCCACCGGCGCCAGCAGCACCAGCCGGTCGACGTCGTCCCGGTCCGCCGCGAGCAACGCGAATGCCGCGCCCAGCCGCAGGCCGCACAGCGTCACGCGGGTCACGCCGGTTTCCTCGCGCAATCGCGCGATGGCCGCGCACACGTCGTCGACGGCCGTTTCGAACTGGTCGTTCGCGCCATCGGCCCCGGCGGAATCGCCGGTGCCGCGGTAATCGAAACGCAGCACCGGTATCCCGCGCGCGGACAGGCGATCCGCCAGATTCCGCATGCCATCGCGACTCCAGACGGATTCGTGTCCGTACGCGTTGCACAGGACGACGCCCCGCGTCCCGTTGCCCGGATGCAGCCATCCGAACCGTCCGCCAAATATGATCGGTCTCATTTTCTATTAGGTATCGGTGAAGAATGGATACGGCGCCCTTCGGCCCGACTGCTGAATCGATCGGCCGCAGGACGGCAAATCTCCCGCGCCCGGCCTTCCCCTTTCCGGTATCCATGCTGCACATGCAAGGTCCGGAAGCCAGCCGGCCGCGAGCCGTTCGGATTACGCCATCGGGGCCCTCCTCTTCGTTGCGGCGCCCGTCACGACGGGCTGCCTGCCGGCGGCGCGATCAGCTCGCGCCACCGACGATCGAATACCGGCATGCTGAAATGCTGCTCGCAATACGCGGCGAAGCGCATGGCCGCCGCCACGACGCGATCCAGATCCGCGGCCGGATCGGCGACGAACCGCTCCAGTCGCGCGTCGCTCATCGCAAGCGCATCGTCGTGAAATCCAAGCCCTTCGAACGCGGCTTCGTTGCCGACCGGCACGCAACCGTACGAAACCGCCTCCAGCACCTTCGATTTGATGCCGCCGCGCAGAAAAGCAGGACACAACGCGATCGAGCACACGGTGTAGACCTCCGCCTGCGTCGGCGCGAAGCCGGCGAACTCGACGTTCGGCACGGGCGCGTACCGGCCGGCCATGCGCCCGTAGATCACCAGCGGCGTTGCCGGCCGGATACGCGCCCACAACGCCACGAGGAATTCGATCGCGAGCCGGTTCTGCAACTGCCGGTCCGAACCGATGAAGACGAACCGGAACGGTGCCGCCGGACGCCGCATCGGCACCAGTGCATGCATCGGCGGCGCGATCACGTGCGTCTTCACGGCCTCGTCGTTCGTGAGGGACCGCCGCAGCGACTGCGCGTCCTCCGTCGAAACGAGCGTAACGGCGTGCGACGAGCCGATCGCCGCGCGCTCCTGCCGTCTCAGCGCGAATGCTTCATAGCCGAGGAATGCATTGCGGACCAGCTTCGCGTTGGCGAGCCTGACGAACGGCCCCGGAATCGACTTCTCCAGATACCCGGCCGACAACGGTAAATCCTGCTCGCGCAGGATGTTCGCGCGGCGCGACATGAGATCGTCGAAATCCACGACGATCCGGCAGCCGGGCACGCTGCGCCGCACCAGGATCGCGTAATCGACGAGCCGGATGCCGTCGAAATAAATCACGTCCGGCCTGATCGCCTCGACGGCGCGCAGCAGCGCCGTGCGCTTGCGCGGATGCGAGAACATCGCCACCTGAAGCGCGCACGGCGCGCCGCGCAACACGCTCCATCCGACCCGCACCGCCGCGCCGATCTTCGCGCGCCAGCCGCCGTCCTCGAACACCGAGCGGATCTTGAATTCGGTCACGTCCATGTGGTCGCCGATTGCCTTCCGGATGAAGCTCAGCGTGCGCTCCCGTCCGTTCGATACGTCCTGCGGAATGTCCCGCGTCATCACCATCAGCACCCGGTTTTTCACGAGCGACCTCCCCTGCGATCCGATACCTTCCCGATTCCCTGTCCCGCCAGCCCGCGCCGGCGCGGCGAACGACCGCCTGCACGCCAGCTCATGGCCGCTCCCGGGCAAACGCGAGATTCCCGAGCACCACGCACCAGAACACCACGAGCGATACCGCAATGCCCGTCGAAGGCGCATACATCACCAGCGTGCGCGGCATGACGAACGGCGCGGCGACGATCGCCGCGACGATCAGCACCTGCTTGATCATGATGAGCCGGTAGCGCCGCACGGCCAGGAGCCACGTGCTCAGTCCCGCATCGACGAACGTCGCGATCGCGCAGCCGGTCGCGTAGATCATCACCGGCACGCCCTGCACGAACGCGGGCCCGTAGATCATCAGGAACACCTTGCGGCCGACGACGTAGCTGCCGACCCACGCGACACAGCCGACGAGGCCGAGATAGAGGCCGAGCTTCAACGCCTTGGCGCGCACGAGCGACTCGGTCCGCGCCGAAAAGACCATGCTCGGCGCCAAGGCCAGCGCCAGCGTCGTGCCGACCGAATTCCATTGCTCGACCAGCGACGCGGCGGACGCATAGATGCCGAGATCGGCCTTGGACACCAGCACGCCGAGCAGCAGCCGATCCATGCGCAGCACCAGCACGCTGGCCGCAATGGCCGGCCAGATCCGCAGCCCGCGCACGACCAGCGCTTTCGTGACGGCCGCGCTGCCGCGAAACGATTTCGGCGTCTTCAACGCCAGTTCGCGATAGCGGCTGAACGGCGCCGCGGCCGCCACGCAAGCCTCCAGCGGCCATGCGAACGCGGCGACGATCACGCCGAGCGACGCGTGCGCCGCGACGTACAGCCACAGCACCCGCACACAGCTGGCGTACGCACGCGCCCGCGTGATCACCCACGGCTTCGATTCGGCATAGGCCATCAGCGAACCGAGCGCGATCGGCTCCACGATCAGCGCGAAGGCCGCGATCAACGTGAGCTCGGATACGCTCGACGGCCGCATGACGATCACCACGACGCCCATGAACAGCAGCATGACGGCCAGCGTCAGCGTGAGCCGCAGGCGGAACGCACGGTAGACGACCATGTGCCGCAGGCGCGGGTGCTTGCCGAGGATCGGCTGGATCACCTGTGCGCCGAAAATCAGCGCGACGCTGCCGATCACGTAGGCCAGCGACAACGCGAACTGCAGCTCGCCGAACAGCCGCGCGCCGTAGATGTTCGCAAACAGGTGATTGCTCGCGATCGCCGCGAGCGCACCGATGATCTTTTCGCACACCACACCCGCGAACGACGAAAACAGAAGCCTGACGAACGCGTTCAAGATGTCCCCGTCCGCATCGCATCGGCATGCACGCGCCGCGCGTCGACGCAATGCCACCAGATCAGCGCGATCGCCAGATAGAACAGCGTGCGCGCGCCGAACAAGGTCCAGTAATCGCCCTGCTGCATCGCATAGGTCGCGTAGGCGAAGATCTTCGTGGCCAGCCACAGCATCACGACGCCGCCGCGCATCGCGACCAGGATCAGCATCGCGCTCGCCACGCCGTAGATCGCGCCCGTCAGCGCAATGAACAGCGCGCCGCCCGCATAGCCGAACCAGTAGACCGGCACCGCCATGTTGCCCATCGTGAACGTCACGTCGTCGAACACGTAGGCCTTCAGGATCTCGGGCGTGCCGTACGACAGCATCAGGTCGCGCAGCCCGCTCACCGGCGCATCGCTGAAGAACGTCGGCTCGGTGAACGAGCCCAATGAATCGACGAAGCGCCCGAACGCGGCCATGCCCCCGAACGTCGGCGCGCCGAACAGGTGGGCGTCGCCGTCCACCACGTACCACGCCTGCCCCTGTTCGAGAAACCGCGACACCACCGTCTCCGCGACGTCGAGCCCCTGCCCCCGGTACGCGTAGAACACCGACACGCTGCCGATCACGAGCGCGATGAGCGAGCCGATGCCGAGGTAGCGCATCACCGGCTTGCCGTTCATCGCATGGATCGCGATGAACGGGATCAGGACGGTCAGGCATACGTGCAGCACGGCCATGAACTGTTCGCCGTGCAACGCCTCCAGCACCAGATCGACGACGAGCAGGCACACGGACGTCCAGCGCACGACCCGCGTCGAACTCGTGCAGAAGGTGCCGAGCAGCACTGCGACGAAGGTCTGGTTGTTCAGGAACAGGTTGAACAGCGTGCCGTTCGACGCGTCGTTGCGCAGCGCGTAGCGATTCATGCCGCTCAGCACCGCGAAGCCGCCGGTCAGGCCGGCCAGCACGCCCGTCGCGAGGATCGCGCCGACCAGCCCCAGCCCGAGCGCCACGCTCACCGGCTGAAGCGTCATCCGCGCGCGGATCGGCGGATGGACGGAGCGTGCGTTCAGGATCCGCTCGAACGCGAACGATGCGCACGCGATGAAAACGACATAGAACGACAGCAGCCGGCTGAACGCGCCGTTCGCGACGCCGAAGATGTCCGTTTCCCGCAGGAATCCGCCGGACTCGATCCCCACGCCGGCAACGAACGCGGTCAGTCCGATCACCAGCGTGTACAGGATCGACACGGCGAACACCGGCCGCGCGACGATCAGCGCGATCACGCCCGCGACCGCGACCAGCAACGTGCAGGTCGCGCTCGGTTCCATCGCGCCGAGCGCCGGCAGCATCGCATTGACGCTCAACGCGAGCACGAACAGCGTCGATACGGCCACGCCCGTGAGCGCCGCGGTTCGGCCGTCGGCCGGAATCGTTCGCATCGCCGCCTCTTTCACGCTTGTGCCCGGCCGGCGCGCGGCCGGCCATGCACGGCGCGCGCCAGCGCATCGTGCAGTTGCGCGCTGACCGCGCCGGACGAAAAGCGCCGCGCGTTCGCCCGCCCGGCGCTCACCAGCCCGGCGCGCAGCGACGGGTCGCCGGCGACGCGTTCGATCTGCCGGCCCCATTCGGCGGCATCCATTGCATCGGCGACGGCCACGAACGACTCGCCCATCGTGTAGCGGTACACCGGCAAATCGGACGCGACGACCGGCACGCCGACGAATTGCGCCTCGATTACCGTGCGACCGAAGCCTTCGTGCAACGTCGGCGATACGTACAGATCCGCCGCCTGGAAAAAGTAGCCGAGATCCTCGTCGTCGACGTTCTCGACGAAATGGGCGGCGATGCCCGCCTGCGCGGCAATGCCGCGGCATTCGTCGCGGTTGGCCTGGTTGTGCGCGCTGCCTACCCGCAGCACCATCACGTCCTTGCGTCCGAGCGACGCCAGCGCGCGAAACAGCGTCGCATTGTTCTTGCGCGTTTCGTCCGAGCCGACGTTCAGCACCACCAGCGCGTCGCCGATGTCGATGCCGAAGCGCGCGAGCAGCATCGCGCGCGCCCGTTCGCGCACCGCGGCGTCGATCGGCGCATAGCGGTCGTCGAACGCATTGGGAACGACCTGGATCCGGTCGGCGCGGATGCGCAGCGCCGCCAGCGCTTCCTGCGCGGTCACGTCCGACGGCGCGAGCACCACGTCCGCGGTCGCGATCAGCGACTGCGTCAATCGCATGTACGCATTCTTCAACTGCTCGACGACGCCGCGCACCTGCCCGGGACGCTGCACGTGATGCAGCACGATGCCGACGCGGCCGCCCGCCCGCCGGATCAGCGGAATCATGAAGGCCAGGTCTTCCTGGTACAGCATCACGAAATGTCCGGCGCGCGCCGCCGCGATCGCACGCAGCGGATACAGCACGAACTGCGTCCAGTAGCGCCGGAACGAACGCGGCTCGGCCGGAATGTCGACCGGCTCCACGTCGAATCCCGCCAATGCCGGGATGAAGTCGATACATTTGAGGCTGTATCGCATGACGCCGTTCCAGCTCACCGGCCGCGGGCCGAGAAACCACACGACCCGCACCGCGGGCGACTCGCGCCGCAGCCCGTCGTTGCCCGCCATCGAATCGCTCATGCGTTGCACCTCCTCGCCCGATTGCATCGACGCCTCCCGAGCGATCACGCGCGCGCCGCGGCGAAGCCGGAGCCGATCCGGCGAACGCCGTGCAACGGCGACGGCTCGAACCCGTTGAACACCAGCCCGTCGATGCGCACACCGATCTTGCGCAGGCTCTCGAGTGCGTCCGCGATGCCGACCGAATTCGCCGAACCCTGGCGCGCGACCAGCAACGTCATGTCGGCCACGCGCGACAAGGCCGCGATGTCGGCCACCGGCAGCACGGACGGCGCATCGACGATGACCATGTCGTAGCCGCTGCGCAACGACACGAACAGCTTGTCGAGACGCGCGACGTCGAACGGGTTGCGCGTCGACGCGCGCTGGGTGCCGGCGGACAGCGCATCGAGTTTCCCGGCCACGTGCGTGATCGCCTCGTCGGCCGGCAGCGCGCCCTTGAGTACGTCGGACAAGCCCGGCGTCGCGGCGACCGGCAGATAGCGATGCAGCGCCGGCGCGCGCACGTTGGCATCGACGATCACCGTCTCGAGCCCCTGCTCGGCGAACAGATAGGCGAGGTTGGCGGCAATCATCGACTTGCCCTGCGCGGGCGCGGCGGACGACACCAGCACGACCTTCGCGTCGCCGCCATAGGCCGTCAGCCGGTGTCGCAACGTCAGCGCCAGGCTGTCCATCGCATCGGCCAGCGGCTCGTCGGCCGACTCCTGCGTCGCGATGAAGGCCGGCGTGCGGTTCGCATCCGCATCGGCCAGGCGGCGCGAATTCGGCAGGATGCCGAGCATCGGGATGCCGAGCGCCGCTTCCAGGTCATGCGGATCGCGAATGCGGCCGGCCAGCAGTGCACGGCCCTGCGCCGCGAGAAACCCGAGCATCAGCCCGATCACCGCACCGGCGAGGATCGCGATCAGGCGCTTCGGCCGGATCGGCTTGTCGCTCGCGACCGCCTTGTCGACGATCGACGCGTTGCCGACCGTGCCGGCCTCCGCGATCTGCAACTGCTGCGTATTGTTCAGCAATCCGACATAGAGCTGGTTGTTGACCTCGACGTCGCGCGCGAGACGCAAGTACGTCTGCTGCTGCGACGGCAGGCGCGCGGCCTTGTCCTTCAACATCGCAGCCTGCTTGTCGAGCTCCTTCAGCTTGTTGGCCGCCGCAACGACCTGCGGCTGCCCCGGCACGTATTTCGACAGCAGATCCTGGTACTCGAGCCGGGTTTCGAGCCGCGACTTGTCGACGAGCGCCAGTTGCTCGACCAGCAGCCGGATATCGCCCTGCGCGTCGATCGACCCCTGCTGGTTGCGAAACGTGTTCAGCGCCTGCTCGGCCTGTTGCAGCCGGGCCTTGACGATCGGCATCTGCGCGTTGAGGATCTTGAGGCTGCGCTCCGCATCGTCGGCGCGGCGTCTCGCGTTGAAGTTCAGGTAGGCCGCGGCGATCGCATTGAGCATGCGCGCGGCAAAGACGGGATCCGGATCCTCGAAATTCAGTTGCATGATGCCCGACTGGCGCTTCGTCTCGATCACGCCGAGTTTCTTCAGGATCGCGTCGAGACGCACGTCGGTAGCGACGCGCCGCACGCGGAATTGCGCACCGGGGTGCGCGACGATCCGTGCGACGTCCACGCGATAGCCGTCGCTCGCGCTCGGCTCGCCGACCACGCCGCTCAGCACCACCTGGCCGCCGCGGTCCGTCAGCCGGAAGCGGTTGCCGTCGAGATAGTCGAACGTCAGCGCCTTGCCGATCTGCGCGGCCGGCACCTCGAACGTCCTGAACTCCAGACGCTCGCCGCCCCAGGCCCACGACGACATCCCGAGCGGCGCGTCGACGAGGCCGTTCGCGTCCTTCGGCAGGAACGAACCGATCAGCCCGCCGACGATCGGAAACCGGTTCTCGACCGACACCTCGGCCTGCGCGGCCGTCGCGTTCATCGCTTCCAGAACGACCGAACGCGAACGGACGATGTCGATTTCGCCGACCACCGCCGAATTCTGGATATCGAGCGCCTTGGAGATCGACGACAGCGACCCCAGTGCGCTGGGCTTGTTCTCCTCGATCTGGATCAACATGTCGGCCGAATACACGGGCGTCGCCGCGATCGCATAGACGATCGCCAGCAGCAGGCAGGCCGCGAACACGGCCGCAAACAGGCGACCGTTGTCGAGCACGTTCTCCAGCAAATCGATCGGCGACAACCGCGTCGCATGTCCGGCGGTCTGTTTCGGTTCGTTCTGATGCCCGGTCAATGCAGGTCGGTCCATCTTCATGCTGAACTCCAGAATGGAAGATCCGGCTGGCTTCGCCGCCTTACGCGCGTTGTGATTCACGTTCATGTCTTTGAAAATCCGGCTGGAAGCCCTTCGGTGCCGGCCGGAATGCACTGCGTCGGGAGCCTGGATGCCCCGCGCTTGCCCGATCGGGGCAACGGCCGGCAAGCCGTCGTCGAGTCCTCGTTCGTTTCATCTCGGCATGCAGCCGTCGAGGCTGCGACCCGCTACGCACCCGCCGCGACGACGCCCGTGGGTTGCAGCGCCGCACCGATGTCGGACAGCCGCGCGACGACGTCGGCCGCCTGATCGGCTTGCACCGGGCCGGGCCGGTCGCCCACGAACAGGAAACGGCGCCCGACGCCGGCGCGCGCACCGGCCTCGAGATCGGACGGCTTGTCGCCGACCAGGATCGACGCCGACAGGTCGAGGTCGAGCTCGCGCCGCGCGTCGTGCAGCATCCCGGGTTGCGGCTTCCGGCATGCACATGCCTGCCGGTAGCGGCCCATCCCGGCCACCGGGTGATGCGGGCAAAAATAGACGCGGTCGATTCTTGCGCCACGCTCGTCGAACCTGCGGCGCATCCAGTCCATGAATGCGGCGAACTGCAACTCCGAAAAATATCCGCGGCCGATCCCGGCCTGATTCGTCACGACGATCACCTGGTAACCGTTCGCATTGGCCAGCCGCACGAGATCGAAGATGCCGTCCACGAACACGCAGTCCTGCTGCCGGTGGACGTAGCCGTAGTCGACATTGATCACGCCGTCGCGATCCAGGAACAGGGCTCTACGCTTCACTGGTTCCGGTCTCCAGCATCGGCGGAATCGCGGTCTGCGCGCGCCGGTAGTCCGCCGGCACGCCGATGTCGATGAACGACGTGACCTCGGGGAATACGCGGATGTCGAGCGCGTCTACCCGTTCGGCCAGGAAATCCTGCTCGAACGAAAATTTCTCCGGCAGCGCGAAGCCGAGCAGCTTGCTCGCGTCGACGACATACGTGCCCGCATTGATGTAGCCCCGTGCCGGCCGCTTCTCGCGGAACGCCGACAGCCTGCGCGACGTCGCATCGAATTCGAGCGTGCCGTAGCGCGACGCATCGTCGACGCACGTGGCCGCCACGACGAGATCGGGGCGCGTCGCGTGATGGAAAGCCGACAGCGCGCGCAGATCCAGGTCCGACCACGTATCGCCGTTCATCACGATCATGTCGCGCGCGCCGTGAGCCTTCAGCGCGTGAACGATCGCGCCGCCGGTACCGAGCGGCTCGTCTTCCTCGATCACGGAAATCGCGATGCCGAAGTCGCGCGACGTCACGAACGACTTGATCGGGCCGCTGCCGTAACCGAGCGACAGCACGACCTCCGTCACGCCCTGCTGCTGGAGCCCGCGCAGCATCCAGCCCAGAAACGGCTCGCCGTCGATCGACGCGAGCGCCTTCGGCAGTGCGTCGCCCAACACCGGGCGCAGCCGCGTGCCGAGGCCGCCGGCCAGGATCAGGCAGGGCAGCATCGCGTTCATGCGAAGATCCGCTCTTCGACGATGCCGCAAATGATGTGGCCGCATACGAGATGCCCTTCCTGGATCTTCGGGGTCGACGCGGACGGAATCTCGATGCAGATGTCGGCACGCGTGCGCATCTCGGCGGCGCCGGGTCCGTTGCCCGTGAAGCCGACGCAAACCATGCCGGCCGTCCTGGCCACTTCCAGCGCGCGGAGAATGTTCGGCGAACGCCCCGACGTCGAATACGCCCAGAAGACGTCGCCGGGGCGCCCGGTCGCCTGAATCTGACGCTCGAACAGCTTCTCGTAACCGTAGTCGTTGCCGATCGCGGTCATGACCGAGCTGTCCACGGTCAGCGCGAACGCCGCGAGCCCCGGCCGATCGAAGTTGAAACGACTGACGAATTCGCCGGCGATATGCTGCGCGTCCGCGGCGCTGCCGCCGTTGCCCGCGAGCAGGATCTTGTTGCCTGTCCGCAGCGCTTCCGTCACGCGTTCGGCCACCTGTTCGATCCGCGCCAGTTGCTCACGGTCGGATACGAGCGCCGTCAGCACCGACAGCGTCTGGCGAATTTCGCTCTCCACGCCGATCGTCATTGATTCTTTCTCCACGACTGCGCACCGATGTCGGTGAACGTACAGTTGAGCACCTGGCCGTTGATCCCGTTGTACGCGTCCAGCGCGCGCATCACGGCCGACCGTTCGACCGGATCGACGAAGAACATCATGAAGCCGCCGCCGCCCGCGCCGGACACCTTGCCGGCCTTCGCGCCGGCCCGGACCGCGACCCGGTACAGATCGTCGATCATCGAGTTCGAGATGTTCTTCGCCATCCGCTTCTTCGATTCCCACGCGTCGCGCATCGACGCGGCGAACGCTTCGAAATCGGCGCGCAGCACGGCTTCCTTCATGCGTACCGCTTCGTCCTTGACCTCGTGCAACGCGGCCAGCGAATCGACGACGCCTTCCGTCACGTTGCTGCTCTGTTCCTTGATGATGTTGGCCGACTCGCGCGATACGCCGGTGTAATACAGCACGAGCGACGCCTCCATCTCGGCCTTGATTTCCTGCTTGATTCGCAGCGGATTGACGATCACGCGATCGCCGTAGAACTCCATGAAGTTCAGTCCGCCGAACGTCGCCGCGTATTGATCCTGCTTGCCGCCGGCGAGCCCGAGATCCTCTCGCTCGATGTCGTGCGCGAGGTGCGCGATGTCGTATTCGCCGAGCGGCAGCGACAGCAGTTCGCAGAACGCCCTGACCAGCGCGACGACGATCGTCGACGACGAGCCGAGCCCGGATCCCGGCGGCGCTTCGGAGCACGTCGTGATCGTGACGGCCAACGGATGACCGCCGTGGAAATCGCGCACGATCCGGTTGTAGACGCCGACATGCAGCCCGAGGCCCTTCTGCACGTCGAGCACCGGCGACACCGGGCCGATCCAGCGCGTATCCGTATCCGCCGCCACCAGTTCGACCTTCGCGTCGTCGCGCGGCGCGATCGACGCATACGCGAACTTCTCGATCGTGACATTGAGCGCCAGACCGCCGAACCGGTCCGAATAAGGCGGCACGTCGGTTCCGCCGCCGCCCAGACCCAACCGCAAAGGCGCCCTCGAACGGGCAATGAAGCGTGTCATGAAATCTCTCGCAGACAGTGAGTCGGACGCCGGCACGATGCCGTTCGCGCCTCCGCACATTCGGTCGGAAATGCACGACCATGTTCGTTGGCGCCACTATGCGATAGATGTCCGGCACGCTGCGTGCGATGGCTTACATTAAGCCGCCACCGCTCGATCCAGGGCGTTCAACCTGCGTTACGCTCTGTTCGCGATCGGCACGGCGACGTGCGAACCGGCGTCGAAATCGCCGTCACGTCCCAGCCGCGCATGACGACTACCTTGCGTCATTGGCAATGTTTGACAATCGATGCCGGGAGCCGCCTCGCCGTGAACGACGCGCGTGTCGCCGTGCGCCCGAATGCCGTCCGCGCGTGTCGTCACGATGTGCAGAACGAAGCGAAGGCGCGACGGGCGCCTTCGCTTCGATCCGGATAACGTAACAATCGATTCAACGATGCTGGACACAAAAATGAAAATCGCTCAACCGCTGGACTCCGTGGCGCCGGGCCACACTCGCACAGTCATGCGCCGCATGTGCATGGCGTTCTCGTTCGCGACCCTCGCGACGCTGTCCGCCTGCACGGTGCCGGGGCAGCACATGAATTCGACCGCGTTGCCGGTCACGACCGCCGAGAACGGCGACGTCACCAGCGACGTGCAGGTGCCGGTCAAGCAGATCGACCTGACGCAGATCGAGCAGATGCGCGCCGCACAGAAACGTGCACCCGGCGCGACCATTGCGCCGAACCTGTTCGCGAAGGCGGACATGTACCGGATCGGCGCCGGCGACGTGCTGCAGATCACGGTGTGGGATCACCCCGAATTCGCGACGGCCGCCGGCCAGCCGGTGCAGAACACGAAGGCCGCGGACGCCGCGCCCGGCTTCGTCGTCGACGGCAACGGCAACGTGCAGTTTCCGTATATCCCGCGGCCGATCCACGCGGTCGGGAAAACCGTCGCGCAGCTCCAGCACGAAGTCAGGACCGAACTCGCCAAGGTGTTCGTGAAGCCGCAGGTCACGGTTCGCGTCGCGTCGTTCCGCGCCACGCAGGTCTACGTCGACGGCGAGGTGCGTAACCCCGGCGCACAGCCGATCAACGACATTCCGATGACGCTGATCGAAGCCGTCAGCCGCGCGGGCGGCTTTGCGCCGACCGCGGATCAGAGCCGCATCACGCTCACCCGCAACGGCGCGATCTATCCGCTGAACGTCGCGCAGATGATGAAGACGGGGAAAAACCCGGCGGACATCATGCTGAAGCCCGGCGACATGCTGCATGTGAGCGCGCGCGACGACAACCCCGTGTACGTGATGGGCGAAGTGGTCAGGCCGCAAGCCGTCGCGCCGCTGCGCGACGGTTCGCTCACGCTGAGCGAAGCGCTCACGCAGGCCGGTCAGCTCAACCAGCAAACGTCGAATGCCAAGCAGGTGTTCGTGCTGCGCAAGGCCGCCGACAGCGAACCCGTCATCTATCACCTCGACATGCAGTCGCCGGTGTCGATGCTGCTCGCGAACCAGTTCCCGCTCGCGTCGAAAGACATCGTGTATGTCGACAACACCGGGCTCGTCCGCGCGAGTCGCGTGCTGAACCTGCTGCTGCCGGCGATCAGCGCGGGGTTGACCGGCGCACTCGTGACGAAATAGCCGGGCCGGCCGCACGCGGGGAGCGGGTTCGCATGACGCGCCTCCCCGCGTTCGATGCGCACGCAACGAGTCGACCGCCATCCCGCCGCACTACGCCGCAAAACCGCTTGCTACTCAGTACTTCTTACCCGCCTCATCCCGACGATCGGGAAGGGTGACCGCCTTTCCGACCCGCCGCGCGCCCCTACGAAATAAAGATCGCACGTATCGGTAGAAACACCGATGCTGTAGTCAAACTACATTCATACCATTTGTCGTTGCAGAGAATCGCTACATCCGATTCGACAGTGTCGGGCGGCCAGCGCGTCGCCGCCCGCATTGACCGGTCGAGCCCAACCGGCCGTAACGATTCCCCGCCTGGCCTGGCATGCCGACGCGCAACCACCCTGCATCGCCAGCCGAATGCGTCCGGTGCGAATCCACCGGGCGCGCGCAGCTCCAGACATCATCCGAACAACCGGCAATACGATCATGGAGAGCAACATGCGGGACACCCTCTGGCCGGCCGTCGTGCTGGCAGCGACCCTCTGCACCACCGCCTACGCCGGCGACGCCGATTTCAATGCGCAGGGAGACGCCACCGACGCGTTCGCATCGGCCGCCGCGCAACGGCGCGCCGACCTGCTCGTGCGCAAGATGACGCTCGACGAGAAACTTCAATTCATTCATTCGCAATACGAAATGTCCAAGGTGCCGGGCGGCGGCGCCGGCTACATCCAGGGCGTGCCGCGACTCGGCATTCCCGATCTGAACATGGTCGATTCGGCGACCGGCTCCGGCAGCACGTCGCAGGCCAGCACGACGTTCCCGGCGACGATCGCGGTCGCCGCGAGCTGGGATCGCCGGCTGTCGTACGAATTCGGCAAGCAGGTCGCGATCCAGTTGCGCGCGCAAGGATTCGGCATGGGCCTCGGCGGCGGCACCAACCTCGCGCGCGAGCCGCGCGGCGGCCGCCTGTTCGAGTATCTCGGCGAGGATCCGCTGCTGGCCGGCGACCTGCTCGCCGAACGCACGCTCGCCACGCAGCGACAGAAGGTCATCGCCACGATCAAGCACTACGCGGGCAACGAACAGGAGCACGGCCGGATGGGCGGCAATACGCAGATCGACGAACGCACGCTGCGCGAGCTGTATCTGTTGCCGTTCGAGATCGCCGCGAAGCGCGGCCGGCCCGGCAGCGTGATGTGCAGCTACAACCGCCTGAACGGCACCTATGCGTGCGAGAACCCGCATCTGCTGAACGACGTGCTGAAGAACGAATGGGGCTTCCAGGGACAGGTGCAATCCGACTGGGGCGCGACGCACAGCACCGCCGCCGCGATCAACGCCGGGCTCGACGAAGAAGAGGACGTCGGGCCGAGCGTCTACCTGACGCCTGCGGCCGTCAAGCAGGCGATCGCAAACGGCTCGGTGTCGACCGCACGCCTCGACGACATGGTGCGCCGCAAGCTCGCCGTGATGATCCGCGTCGGCGTGATGGACGATCCGGCCAAAGGCGGCGGCACGATCGATTTCGCGGCCGGCAACCGGTTCGCGCAGGCAGCCTCCGAGCAATCGATCGTTCTGCTGAAGAACGACGGCAACCAGTTGCCGCTCGTCGCGTCGGCGCTGTCGCGCATCGCCGTGATCGGCGGCCATGCGGATGCGGCCGTGCTGTCCGGCGGCGGTTCGGGCAACACGCGCGATCCCGTATCGGGTTCGTTCGCAGGCTGCGGCGGCCTGACGTTCGGGTCGTCGACCGGGTGCAGCTGGTGGCGCAATCCGTGGCTCAAGGTCGACGTGCCGATCGTCGCCGCAATCCGTGCGTTGGCGCCGGCCGCGCAAGTCACGTATGCGGGCAACAGCGACCAGCAGTCGCCGTTCCGCGCGTACACGCAGCAGGAGATCGACCAGGCCGCGGCGCTCGCGGGCCGCTCGGACGTCGCGATCGTCGTGGTCGCGCAGCCGGCCGGCGAGGATTTCGGCGATCTGCAGAGCCTGAGCCTCGCGAACCCGTCGAACCAGGATGCGCTCGTCGAAGCCGTCGCGCGCGCGAATCCGCATACGATCGTCGTCGTCCAGAGCGGCAACCCGGTGCTGATGCCGTGGAAGGACAACGTGTCGGCCATCGTCGAGGCGTGGTATCCGGGCGAAGCCGGCGGCAAGGCGATCGCGAACGTGCTGTTCGGTGCGGTCAACCCGTCCGGCAAACTGCCCGTGACGTTCCCGGCGCGCGATCAGGATTCGCCGACGTGGGGGCAAAACGGCACGTTCGAGACCGACCCGGTGTACGCGGAAAAGCTGAACATGGGCTACCGCTGGTATGACGCGCGCAACATCAAGCCGATGTTCGAGTTCGGCTACGGCCTGTCGTATACGCACTTCGCGTATTCGGGTCTGTCGGTGTCGAAGCAATGGGACGGCTCGCTGAGCGTGGCGTTTACCGTGCGCAACGACGGACGCGTTGCCGGCGCGGAGACGCCGCAGGTCTATCTCGGCGTGCCGTACAAGGACGAGCCGCCGAAGCGGCTGGTCGGCTGGGAAAAGATCCGGCTGAATCCGGGCGAAGCGCGGCGTGTGCGTGTGACGGTATCGCCGCGGATGCAGAGCGTCTGGGATACGTCGCGCAACGGCTGGCGGGTCGTCCCGGGCGGGACCGTGTACGTCGGCGCGTCGTCGCGCGATATCCGCTTGCAGGGCCACTGACCGGGCGACGATGAAGCGACCGGGAGCGCCATGCATCGCACGCGCGGCGCTCCCGCGTCAATCGTCACCGTGCTGGAGTTCGCTCACCTGAGCGACAGCGCCAGCACCGTCGCCAGCGCCGCAATCGCGGCGATCCCCACCACCACCCCCGCCAGATGCGCGGCAATCACCACGCCGGCCGGCAATCGCGACGCGATGCCGGCCATCACGCGCCGCCCGCTTCCAGCGTGTCGAGCAACGGCTTCGCCAGATGCAGGACCTGGTACACCGTGCCCGCGCCGCCGTCGTCCGGTTCGCGTTCCGTCACGAGCGCACGCGTCAGCCGCCAGCGCAGCGGATCGACACTGACGACCGCCGCAACCACGCCCTGCCGAGCCGCCGCGTCGCGATTGCGTGCGATCTCCCGCGCCAGCGTCGCGTCGAGATCGGCGTCCGCCGGAATCTCGATCGTTTCCAGACGCGCGAAACGTCCCGTCGACGCACTGCCCTTGCGCGCGTCGAGCGCAACCTGCGTGTCGATCGGCGCGCGGCCGAAGCTGTCCGCCACGACCCGAAAGCGGCCGTCCGTCACGAACCGCGCGAACGCCTGTTCGTTGCGCCACAGGTAAAACGACGCATAGCCGTTTTCCGTCGCGCCGTGACGACCGGCCTCGCGCAGCAGGAAGCCCTTGAACAGCAGGTCAGGCGTGTCGTCCCACAGCCGGCCGCGCTCGCGCACGCGATTGCGGATGATGTCGAGGTCGTAGTCCGCCGGCAGGCGGTGCACGTAGTACGCGGTCAGCATGATCGACTCCTGGCGAAAGAAACGGACGGAATTCCGGACGACATGAAAGCAGCGTAGAAGGCCTTGAATCATTTGAAAAGACGATGGCAGAATATTTCAATGATTCGATTCGGAAATGAATGAGGGTTCGATGAAAACGCTCGACATCGAAGCCGTGCAGGCGTTCGTGCTGACCGCCGATCTCAAGAGCTTCACGCGGGCTGCGGAAGCGCTGGACACGACGCAGTCCGCGGTGAGCCTGAAGATCAAGCGGCTGGAAGACGGGCTCGGCCACCGCCTGCTGGAGCGCACGCCGCGGCAGGTTCGCCTGTCGGCCGACGGCACCGCGTTCCTGGAACCGGCGCGTGAGCTGGTGGCCGCTCACCACGGCGCGATCAGCGCATTCGGCACGCGCCAGCGACGGCTGGTGATCGGCGTCAGCCACCATGTCGTCGGCGCCGATCTCCCGATGCTGCTGCGGCGGATGAGCGAAGCGGAGCCGGCGCTCGTGCTGGAGATCCGCGTCGCCGCGTCGCGCGACGTACTCGATGCGTTCGATCGCGGCCAGCTCGATGCGGCCGTCGCGCTGCAGCACGACAGCCGGCGGCTCGACGGCGAAACCATTCTGTCGGAGTCGTTCGGCTGGATGGCGGCGGCCGATTTCGAGCACCGTCCGCCGCAACCGCTGCGGCTCGCCACGCAGGCCGAACCATGCAGCGTGCGCCGCATGGCGGTCGACGCGCTGGACCAAGCCGGTGTCGCATGGACGGAAGTCTTTGTCGGCGGCGGCGTGGCGACGATCGGCGCAGCGGTGTCCGCAGGGCTTGCCGTCGCGGCGCTCGGGCATCGCGTGGCGCCCGCCGGCACCGTCGACGTGGGTACGCGGTACGGGCTGCCGCCGCTGCCCGCGCGCGAGGTGGTGCTCCACTCGAATTTGACCGATGCACGCGCCAGGCAGGCACTGCGCACGCTGGGCGCGGCGCTACGGTCGTCGGTTGGCGTGCGTTGATGCCGCGCGCGGGTTCGACGAACCGGCTTGAACTCCTCGCTGAAAACGGCATGCATGCGCCGGACGAACCAGTAAACGAACGTGACTCCGCGCTTGCGTTCTTGATCGAGCAGGCGACGGCGGCGAGTCGTCGTTGCGGGATATTGCCGCCGTCGGACCGGAATGGCGCGACGCTTTCAGCCCTTCGACGGGCGGCCCGCTCGACGCCGGACACAATTGCCTGACGCGTTTCGTACCAACGGATATTCGCTGCAAACTACGCCGGCGGCTGCCACAAATTCCGGTCGTTCAGGCAACGTTCGATCGGAATGAGGCGCGCCCGACGCATTTTGCTGACCACGCCACCGTCGACGGACTCGAACGCCATGCACGCGCAGGTCAATTGGTCCTCTTCGCGCACGTCGGAATGCGCATACGATGCCGCCCCGTTCGGATACATATCCGACTGACGAATGAGCGGCCACTGCCCTGCATCCCGGTTGACGAGCCAGATCCGCTCGCTGTCGTGAAATTCGATCGCGTCGCGCTTGATCGTACTCTGCGACAGGTCGAGCCAACCGCATCGATCTCCGGACGCGTCAGCATGAATCGGGCCCATCGACACGAGCGCCGAACACGATACCGCGATCCATTTCCGCATACGGAAAACCCACTTCCACCTGGTGTCGTTCATTGCGATCTCGATCAGGATTTCGGCGCGAACTTCCATTTACCGTCGCCGTATTCCAGCGACACGTATTTTTCCAGCCCGTTGGATTCGTCATAGCCGCCAAAGAACATCAGATTCCCAAGCTTGCGATACGGACGATATTCATGTTCGTCACGGATGGTGTGCCCGTGCAACTTCATATCGATGGCATTTGCCCAATCGTCGAAACTCGACGCGGCCCGTATCGAATACCTGACATCCGTCCTGTACGCGCCGTCAAGATCCTTGTAGACGCTCCCGTTGATTTTCGACCGGTCCGACGAATCGCCGACGAAAAAATCCGCCTCGACCGAAGTGAAGCCATCGAATACATAGCGGCCGAAGCAAAGCGCCTTTGGCGATCCGCCGGCAGCGGGCGTTCCGGCCTGTTCGCGCACGTACGGCTTCGCTCGCGGAGCAATGTCGTAAATCCGCTTCTCGTGCGGATAAAACTGAACCGGCCCGCCATGCGGGTTCTTCACGACCGTCCGGGTGACGAATCCCACGCCAGCCAATGCCTCCATCAACGCCAGCGTATATTTCGTTTCCGTATACACCGGCGCATCGAAATCGTAGACGACAGGCCAGTGGCGATAATCGTCGCAAACTTCGCGGGCCGTGTAGCGCAATGCATCCTGACGCGCAAATGCTTCTGCCTCGGATCGGGACGGTGGACTCGGGAAGGCGGCCGAAGACAGATTCGACGACTTGAACCATCCATAGCCGGCCATGGCGAATACGACGACGAGAACGACCCGTATCGCAATCGTTTTGAATGGCTTCTTCGCTGTCACGATCAATCGCTCGACGCAGTTTCCGAAAGAAAACGCATGATATCAGCGTGCGAATTTCCTTCCGAGTGCGCGGTTGTATCGGCGATTCGGCTATCGAGACATCCGCAATACCGAACCATCTCCGGCGCTTTTTCAATCCGGTTTCGGGCGCGAAAGCAGCGCATGTCGCGCGCCGGCCTCCGCCGTCCAGACCGAAGTCGCCAGCCAAACCCGGTCCTCTCGACGCGCGCCACGGTAAAATTGCGTCTTCGCCCCGCGCACCGGCAGACGATGTCCATCCGCCCCCGGGGCCAACGCCAAACGCATCCACCAGCCATCATTGCCTTGATTTCCCTACGCTTTCCGCGTCGCGACGCATGAGTTACTCGCTCGCCACCGCCTACACCCGCGAACTCGACATCCGCAAGAGCCGCTTCATCGCGTATGCCGTTCCCGTCGAGGATCGCGATGCCGCGATGCAGGTACTGCAACGCTTGCGCGACGAGCATCCGGCGGCCACCCACGTGTGCTGGGCGCTGCTGGCGGGCGGCCAGTCGGGCATGTCGGACGACGGCGAGCCGTCGGGCACCGCGGGCCGGCCGATCCTCGAAGTGCTGCGCCATCACGACCTCGACGGCGTGCTCGGCGCGGTCGTGCGTTACTACGGCGGCGTGAAGCTCGGTGCGGGCGGGCTGGTGCGGGCGTATACGGACGCGATCGCATCGGCGCTGCTCGATGCCGAGCGCGTCGAGCGCATTCGGCACACACGGCTCGCGATCGAGATCGGCTACCCGGAAGAAGCGCGCGTGCGTCGCTGGATCGAACAGGCCGGCTACGCGCTGGTGGACAGCGCGTACGGGATGACGGTGAAGCTCGTGATCAAGCTGCCCGAAACCGCCGAAGCCGCGGCAAGAGTCGAACTGTTCGATCTGACGCAGGGGCGCTCGGGTTTTCCGGAGATTTGAGCCGTTGCGGCGACAGCCCCGAGCGGCGCACGCCCGGCGCGCTCGGCGCTCGTCGTTTCCCCAGGGCGTCGGAATCGCCCCGTTTCGAAGGCGTCGCCGCATATCGACGCCCCCCCTACAGGCATGCCGTCGAGGCTGTCCGTCCGACATTCTGAAAGACGGTGAAACCTGTCGAACCGAATCGCCCGCCGTCGACCGGCCGCCCGAAAAAAAACGCGCCGCATCGAGCGGCGCGCTTCATCGCATCGCGATCGACCGGCGCGAACCGATCAATAAATCTCCGGCACGATCATGCTGTCGGGCACCGGCCGACGAATGTAATCCTCGTGATGCTCGCGCTGCGGCAGATCGATCGTCGGGCGCGGCACCTCGTGATACGGCACCTGGCCGAGCAGATGGTGAATGCAGTTCAGCCGCGCGCGCTTCTTGTCGACGGCCTGCACGACCCACCACGGCGCCTCCGGAATATGCGTGCGTTGCAGCATCTCTTCCTTCGCGGCCGTATAAGCCTCCCAGCGGCGGCGGCTTTCGAGGTCCATCGGGCTCAGCTTCCATTGCTTCAGCGGATCCTCGATCCGGCTCTGGAAGCGCAGTTCCTGCTCGTGGTCGGTAATCGAGAACCAGTACTTGACGATCTGGATCCCGCTGCGCACGAGCATCTTCTCGAACTCGGGCACCGAGCGGAAAAACTCCTCGTACTCGTCGTCGGTACAGAAATTCATCACGCGCTCGACACCCGCGCGGTTGTACCAGCTGCGGTCGAACAGCACGATCTCGCCGCCGGCCGGCAGATGCGCGACATAGCGCTGGAAATACCATTGCGTGCGCTCGCGGTTGTTCGGCGCCGGCAGCGCAGCGACCCGGCACACGCGCGGGTTCAGGCGCTGCGTGATGCGCTTGATTGCACCGCCCTTGCCGGCCGCATCGCGCCCTTCGAAAATGACGACGAGCCGGTGCCCGGTATGCACGACCCAGTCCTGCAGCTTCACGAGCTCGCCCTGCAGGCGGAACAGCTCGCGGAAATACTCCTTGCGCGCCTCGCGACGCTCGGGCGAGAACAGCAGGTCCTCACCATTGTCGAAACGGCGGTCGTCGAGTTCCATCTCGAGCTCTTCGTCGTAGGCATCGACGAGATCCTCCTCGAAACGGCGCTGGCGCGCCTCCATCGAGCGCGTATCGGTGCGGTTGTCGGTCTCGGTGCGGGTATCGTTGTCGCCCATGGGGCCTCCTTCCATCATTGACGCGGCCAAACTCGACCATTATCCCAGCGTCGCGCGTCAAATTCATGAAAATGGCCGGCTACGCCGTCAGAAGCGGAAGTTCAGCAGTACGGTGGCCAGCACCGGGTTCGCCGAAATATCGAACGTATTCGATGCAAGCGTACGGTTCGGCTGGCTGATGTCGAGCGTGATCCTGGTGCGCAGCGGGATGTAGGTCACCATCCCGGTGACCCAGAACCGACGCGTGATCTGGTAGCTCGCGCCAACGGTGAACACCGGCTCCCACACGCTCTTCACCTTCGCCGACACATTGGTCCGCCCCGACAGCAGCAGGTCGCCGCCGGCATCCCAGATCCGCTGGAACAACGTCGGATCGAGCAGCAGCGACTGCAGGCTGCCGATGTCCGCGCCGGCCGCGAGCAGCCCGCCGAGCGACGCGAGCTTGCGCTGGAACACGGGGTTCAGGTTCGTGTTCGTGAAGCGCGTGTAGCTGACGCCGAGGCCCGCGAACGGGCGAAAACGGTCGTCGCGCTCGCCGAGGTAGTACTTGAACACGACCGAGCCGAGCCAGGCCCGCGTGGTCGCGAGCGGGTTGCTTTGGGTGTTCCCGAGATCGATCAGCGGAAAGCGCCCGTGGACGCCGGCAAAGATGCGGTCGAGCGGCAGCGCGATGCTGCCGTGCCCGCGCAGCGTCAGCACCGGCGGAATGCCCGCGCCAAGTTCGGCCGCCCAGTGCTCCGAGACAAAATGCGTGAACGTGAACGCCAGCGTGTTCGTATTGCTGAGCGACAGGCTCGAACCCGCGTTCTGGAAACTGTTCAGGCCGAGCGCGTCGGTGCGCGTCGTCACGGGCGTCGAGCGGCCGGTCGTACCGACGAAGTGCCAGCCGAGCCCGACCATGTTGCGGTCGTCGCCCATCAGTTGCTCGAGCAAAGGCGGCGCCTGCGCGGCCGGCAGATCGGGCAGCCGCGACGGATCGACCGGATGCAGTTCGTACGGCATCCGGTCGGCGTGGACGACGCCGCGCGCCGCTGCGTCGTCCGCCGGTGCATCGGGCGTGGCGGCCGGATCGCAACCGCCGCCGGCACGGCCCTCGTCGAAGCCGATGCCGTCCGCGCCCTCGCCGCCTGCGGCCGCGCAGGCGCGCCCTGCTTCGCCGGTTCGCTGCCCGAGCGTGATCTTGCGGGCGGTCAGCGGGATGGTGTTCGCTTGCCGTCCGTCGACCGAAGCTTCGGTACGTCCGCCGCGCGCCGGCCCGGGATCGGTCGTCCAGGCGCGCGCGTCGAAGCCGTCCGCATCGCCGCCCGGCCAGAAGCCGATCCCGTCGGCGCCGGCCTGCCAGCGCGGTGCGGCGTCGCCGTCGGGCGGCGGCGCGGCCTGCGCGGCCGCCGCGCAGGCGAACAGCGTCGCGCCGAGCCAGCGCGACAGCGGACGCACGGTGCCCGGCCGCGCGCGGCGGCGACGGATGTCGCGATTCGCCATCGACTCAGGCCGGCACGCCGAACAGGCGCTGCCGGATCCGGTACAACGGCTCGAACAGCCATTCGAGCAGGCTGCGCCGCTCGAGCACGATGTCCGCCTTCAGCATCATCCCGGCCCGCAGCGACAACGGCCGGCCGTCGAACGACGGCGTGCGGTCGGCGAGTTCGACCCAGGTCTTGAAGTAGGTCTGCGGCACGGCCGCATCGCCGGGCAGGTTCAGCTCCTTCGCCGAGAACGCGACCGGCGAGATCGACAACACCTTGCCGCGATACGTGCCGAATTTCTCTACCGGATAGCTTGCGTACGCAACCTTCACCTCCTGGCCCTTCTTCACGAAGCCGGCCTTCGACGACGGAATGTAGACCTCGGCAATCAACCCGTCCGCCTTCGCGGGCAGGATCTCGACGACGCGCGTGCCGGGCGGGTCGATCACACCGCCCTGCACGACGTCGAGCCGCACGATCTGCCCGTCGGCCGGCGCGTACAGCACCTGGTTCACGTTCTCGTCGATGTTGTATTCCTTCGCGTTGAGCTCCTCCTGCTTGATCTTCAGTTCCGCGTTCGCGCCGTCGTACTTGCTTTGCATCGTGTCGAGATCGCCGCGCAGCTTCATCGCGTTCTTCGCGAGTTCGGCCCGGCGCAGCAGCAGGTCCTGGTACGCCTGCCCGGCCTGCAGGTATTGCGTGTTGACCTGGTTGTACTGTTCGAGCGTCACGACCTGTTCGTCGAGCAACTGCTTCACGCGTGCGCGCCGTTCGCCGTACTCGTCGACGATGCGCTTCTGGTCCTGGATCTGCCGGTCGATCAGCCCGCGGCTCTCGCCCTGCGCGGCGATCTGCTGATTGATCTGCTGCACCGACGACCGGTATTCCAGCCGCGCCGCATCGATCTGCTGCGCCACCTCGACGCGCTGCCGGTCGAGCGCCGCGCGCATTCCCTGCACGTTGTTCGCCTGGCTGACGAAGCTCGTGTCGCGCGTCACCGCGAGCAGCCGCTGGCCGGCTTTCACGTGCTGGTCCTTGCCGACGTAGACGTCGCGTACCGCCCACCCTGGCGGCGCACCGACGCCGATCAGCCCCGAGCGCGGCGTCAGCATCCCCGACACGCTTTCGGTATTCGCATAGCTCAGTTCGACGAGCGCTGTCACGAACATCGCGAACATCGTCAGCGACAGGTAGCAGAAGAACCGCATCGACACCGGCACGTCGACGACGCCGTGAATCACGGTGCCGAAGGTCGTGCCGCGCGCGAGCTTGCGCGACGGCTTCTGTTCTCGGAGGGCGGAATTCCAGGTCGGCATGGGGCGGGCTCGTCAGGCGCGACGCCGCGGGGCCGCATCGAGCAGCGGCGTCGGCATCAGGTAAGGCGTGAAGTGTTCCCAGAAGTGCCATTGCTCGGGCTGGCGCACGAGCGCCTGATCGAGACGGTCGACGATGCGCTGGTGCGTCGCGCGCACGGGCGACGCGTCGTCGTCGCTACCCAGCATCGGCACGAGCGGGCTGGCCGCGAGCTCGGTGAAATGCACCGCGCAGCGATCGCGGAACGGCACGCCGGTCGCATACGCGACGAGCAGCGGAATGCCCTGCTCGACCGCGAGCTTCACGCCGCCGCCGGCCATCCGCACCCAACGCCCGCCGAGCCGGCAGCGATTGGTCTTGCCGAATTTGCCGTGCAGGTCGGAAAACAGCAGGAACACCGGCGCCTCGCGCCGCAGGCTCGCGATCAACCGCCGCAGGTGCACGCGCTCCTCGATGTCGATGAATTCGACTTCGCCGGCGCCGTACTCGGCGACGAGCCGCAGCGCATCGTCGAAGAACGCGCCAGGCGCATCCCGGTGCAGGATCACCATCAGCTTGCGGTCGTCGGGAATCATGAAGCGCAGCTTCGTGACGAACAGCATCAGGTTGCCGAAATGCAGCCCCGCGAGCATCAGCGGGCCGCCGCGTGCGAGTGCCGCGCGCAACTGGTCGTCGCCTTCGCACGCCATCCCGTCGATCATCGTCTTCATCGATTCGAGGCTGTGCGTGCGCAGCTTGAGCCCCGCGAATTCGGCCTCGAACAACTCGCGCACGATCGCGGTCGACACTTCCCGCACGCGCCGCGGATCGTCGTTCAGGTGCGCGCCCAGCATGTAAGCGACCGCGCGTTCGATCGACTCGCGAATGCACGGAAAGCAGCGCAGGCACGCGCCCGAGCACCAGCGCATCAGTCGCAGCCCGCGCGCAGGCGACGTGCGCAGCGCGACGGCGCGCACCGCGCGACGCACCATGAACGCATACGAGAACGGATTGAGCAGGAAGAGTCGCCCGAGCATCACCGCACCTCCTCGCTCGCGCGCCATGCGTCCGTCGCGTCGGTCAGGACGCCGTCGTGCATCCGGTAGACCCGGTCGACCATCGACAGGATCGACGCATCGTGCGTGACGAGCACGATCGTGCACGGCAGCGTCAGCACGTTGCGGCAGATCTCGTGCGTGGTCGCCTGGTCGAGATTCGACGAAAATTCGTCGAGGATCAGCAGGCGCGGCTCGCAATACAGCGCCCGCGCGATCAGCAACCGCTGCATCTGGCCGGCCGACAGGAATTTCTGCGTATCGCCGAGCGGCGTGTCATAGCGATGGTCGAGCCGCTCGATCTCGTCGTGGATGCACGCGAGCTTCGCCGCGTCGTACATCGCGCCGATCCGCGGCGCGGGCGCGAAGTTCGTGATGTTGTCGCGGATCGTCCCGCGAAACAGCTGGTCGGACTGCGTGACGGCGGCGAGATGCTTGCGGTATTGCCGCAGGTTCACTTCCGCGAGATCGACGCCGCCGACGAACAGCGTGCCGGGCTCGGGCCGCACGAGCCCGCAGATCAGGTTCAGCAGCGTCGTCTTGCCACTACCGGTACGGCCGACGATCGCGATCTTGCCGCCGGCCGGCACGTCGAGTGCGACATCGCTCAGGATCGGGCGACGGCCGCCCTTCGGCGTGTACGACAGCGCGCGGATCGACAGCGCGCCGTCGAACCCGTCGACCGGCCGCACGACCGCATCCGGCGCGGGTTCCTCGGTTTCGGTCTGCAGCACGTCCGCGACGCGATCCATGTGCACCTGCAGCACCTTGCGCCGCACGTAGAGCTGGATCGCATCGGTGAACTTGTCCGCGAACAGGTTCTTGTACTGGATGAACGCGTAGATCACGCCGATCGTGCTTTGCCCGTGCATCACGAGCCACGCGCCGTACGTGACGATCACGAGTTGCTCGACGTGCACGATTCCCTTCGAGATCGCATCGAACAGCAGTTGCAGCCGCTCCTGCTGGCGCATCGCCTGCAGTTTCTGCGTGAACGCGTTGACCCACAGGCTGCTGCGCGCGGTCTCGGCCGACAGCAGCTTGATCGAATGCGCGGACCGGATGTTCTCGATCAGCAGCGCATCGGCCTCGGCGCCGCGCGTGAGGATCTGCGACATCGCGTCCTGCAGTTGCGGCTGGATCGCGAGCCGGCTCAACGCGAACAGCACCATCCCGGCGAGGCTGATACCGGCCAGCACGGGGCTGTAATACAGCATCAGCACGAGTGTCAGCGTGCAGGTGACGATGTTCAGCAGCCCGCCGATCAGCCCGTCGACGAGAAACCGCCCGACCTCCGACACCGACGACACGCGCGAGATCGAATCGCCGGTGTTGTGAAACAGGAAATAGCCGATCGGCAGCCGCGCGAGATGGCCGACCATGTTCGCCGACAACTGCTGCGACACGATGTTGCGCAGGTAGCTCTTGATGTTGCCGACGAGGTTCGCGTAGAGCGTGTCGAACAGGAACACGATCGCGAACAGGATCGTCAGCAGGTACAGAATGTCGACGTCGGTCTTCTTCAGCGCCTCGTCGATCGTCAGTTGTACGTACGACGGGCCGAGCAGCAGCAGGAGCTGCGCGGCGACGCCGCCCGCGATGCCGATCGCGAGGCTCTTGCGGATGCCGGTCAGTCCTTCGAGGTAGTCGCGCAACCGGATCCGGTCGGCCTGCCCGGCCCGCGTGAAACCGATGTCCGGATTCAGTTCGAGCGCATAGCCGGTGATGTGCGTGAGCGCCTGCGCGAGCGGCAGCTTCATCTCGCCGAGCGCGGGGTCGACGATGTGCACGCTGCCGTAGCCGACCTTCGTCAGCACGACATAGTGGTTCATCCCCCAGTGCAGGATGCACGGCGTCTTGAGCGCGTCGAGCTCGCCCGCATCGAACTGCAGCCCGCGTGCGCGCAGGCCGAGATCGTTCGAGATCTCCATCAGGTCGAAAAACGACAGGCCGGAGTCGATCCGCACCGGATAGCGGTTGCGCAGCGTACGCAGCGTCGTGTCGCGCCCGTGCCATGACGCGATCATCGCGAGGCAGGCCAGGCCGCACTCCGTCACTTCGTCCTGCAGGACCGGACGGACTTTACGCGTATTGAAGAGCATGGTCGGGCACCCGGGGCGCGACGACGCGCCGCCCGGGCCAGCCGGTGCGGGCCCGCGACGGGTCGTGCGCGATACGCATGGGCGCAGCCGGCGCGTCCGGCTGCGACGGAAGATCGGTGTTGCCGGCCGCTCGGCGGGCCGCTCAGTGCGACGAGCCGAGCGACATCCGGAACTGTTCGACGGCGTGGGCCTGGTACTGGGTCATCAGGCCCTGCAGCGTGGTCCCGATCGACTGATTGACGAGATCGACCGTATAGGCGGCCGAATTGGAGTAAAGCGACGCGCCGCCGCGAATCTGGCGGGCCTGTTCTTCCGTGATGTCTCGCATTTGTTGTGGCCTTTATATTTTCGGAATACCAACAGCCGTCAGCCAATCGCAAGCCAAATGGCCGTTCACTCTATTACGTGATAATCCGGCACCCCAGTCTTCCGATAATCGCCCGATTTCGAAATAATGCATTTCGAAGTCTCCTTACTTCCACTGCGGCGATCGATTCTTGTCCTTCTGTTTCGCAGCATCTGACGCGGGGGGCGCCTCCCCGCGCACGGAGGTTACTTGCCGGTGTTATTGAACGTCTTCGGGTTCTGCAGGTAATTGCCGAGGCTCGGCAGGAACTGGCCGAGCGCGGTCACCACCGGCGCAGCGTCGACGGCGAGGCTACCCAGCGAGCTGATCGCACCGCCGCCATGCACATTCCTGACCTGTTCCGTCGTCATGACCTTCATCATTCTCTCCTCGTAAAAAATAAAGACGATGCAAAGAACCTTCATTGAAAGACAAACGGCTTTTAATCCCGAGCGACTCGTTAATTCAATAATCACTGCGATTACCAGCCGAAATCAGGCTATCATGCGGGCGCATCGGAATTCAATGGAGGACACACTCTTACAGCCGTGTTTTCCGATGCACGACGATCATCAGGCATTCATGCTGTTTGAATTCCAATTTCAATACGTTTAAATCCCGCCGCAATGCATTGCGGCACGGACAGGAGACGGAGACGGCCATGTTTGAAACGATGCGCACGAATCGCGGGTCGGCGACACCGGATGCGGGTATTTCCCTATCAAGATTTTCGACTAGGTGGAATCCCCGGCTTGCAACCATGACATTGTTCGCTGTAACGATAATCGGCCTGCCGGCACACGCCCGTGCGTTCTGCCTCGATACCGCCTACCAGTACGCGTCCGTGCACGATCCGCGCTACCTGCAGGCCCGCAGCGAATACGATGCGGCCCGTCAGAAATTTCCCGAGGCTCGTGCGCAGATGCTGCCGCAGGCTGCCGCGCAGCTCGAGTGGGGGCGCTACGGCACGCACGCGAACCTGTTCGGCATCGACGTCAGCGGCTCGAGCAACGCGGCATATGGTTCCGCGCAGGTCACGCAGGCGCTGTTCAACGTGCCCTACCTGTACGACATGCGGCGCGCGACCGAGTACGAGGAAGCGGCGAAACAGAAGCTCGAGGTCGCGAAGCAGGACCTGATCCTGCGGGTCGCGAATGCATGCTTCGATCTGCTGAGCGCGCGCGAGAAACTGCAATCGGCCGACGACGAAGTCAGCGCGCTCACGCGACTCGAGAGCGATACGCGGCGCATGGCGCAACTCGGGATGAAGACGATCGGCGATACCGCCGAGATCGAGGCGCGTCGCAGCCTCGCGCAATCCGACGAAGCGCTCGCGCAGAGCGACGTGGATGCGCGGCGCGCCCGCTACGAGACGTTGCTCGGTTCGACGATCGACTTCTCTCGCTGGCCGCGGCTCGCGATGCGCGGGTCGTCCCCGCGCATTCCGTCGGGCGACTATGCGCCGCAGGACAACCCCGCGTACCGGCAGGCCTATCGCGACGTCCAGGTCGCGCGGCTCGCCGCGAAGCGTGTCGGTGCCGAACACTTGCCGACCGTCGACCTTTTCGCGTCGTATTCGCGCGGACTCAATCCGAACCTGCGCGGGCTCACCGATCGCTCGGATTTCCATCAAAGCGCGGTCGGCGTACAGGTGACGATTCCGATCTTCTCCGGCGGCAGCGTGTACTACCGGCAGGTCGAGGCCGAGCACGTGACCGAGCAGTACCGCAACCGGCTGCGCGAGGTCGAGGAGCAACTGGGCACCGATCGTCGCGAGGCGTTGGCCGCGCTCGAGTCGGCCGGCAAGCGCATTCGCGCGCTGCAGCAGTCGCTGCAGGCCGCGCGGCTCGCGTACGAGTCGTCGATGAAGGCGCATCAGGTCGGCTACAGCACGACGTACGAAACGCTGAACCTGCGGCGTGACATCTCGGGCATCCGGCAGAAGCTGTTCGACAGCTATCTCGATGCGCTGAAGTTGCAGTTGAAGCTGAAAAGCGTGCTCGGCACGCTCGACGAACAATCGCTGATCGCGGTGGATAGTTTCCTCGAAAGCAACGCGGCGAGCGATCGAAGTTGAACGCGATTTCATCCATACCGGCATCCCGGGCAACGTTGCGTGCACAACTTTCAAGAACAACGTCGATGTGCCGACCGGTCGGATGTTCAACGACGGCACATCGCGACTCCCTCTCGTCGCTTACCTCAGCCGCGCGCAGCCGCATGCGTGGCTGAAGCGGCGATACCTGCCGATTCGAGATGCATCAGTCGGGCGGCGGCAGCACGACCGTGTCCTCCGGGCCGAGCACGCGGCCGTCCTGAGAACGCAACTCCAGCTTCCTGACCGGCAGCCCGGTCTTCCGGTCGACCAACAGCACGTGCGCCTCGTCCGGTTCGAAGAAGAAATCCTCGCCCCACTGCCGCAGCGCGACCAGCAGCGGAAACAGCCCGCGTCCTTTTTCGGTCAGCACGTATTCGCGATGCGCGCCGCCGTCGGCGGCCGGCACGACGTCCATGATCCCGTGCGCGACCAGGTTGCGCAGGCGGGCAGCCAGGATGTTCTTCGCGAGGCCGAGATTCTTCTGGAATTCGCCGAAGCGGCGCAGCCCGTCGAACGCGTCGCGGACGATCAGCAGCGACCACCAGTCGCCGATCGCGTCCAGCGGGCGGGCGATACCGCAAAGGGAATCTTCGTGCGTGGTGCGTCTGTTCATCGGTGCGTACGGCGATGCCGTGCCCGGGATACGGGCTGAACGGCGGTCGTTCTCGTTGAAATGAATAGTTTCAATATAAAACCTTGTCAGAAAAAGATCAATGCCGAGGAACCGACTGTTCGGGATACGTGAACGGAACGTTCTCGCCACTCCAGATTGGTACACGGATTCACGATTTCTAACCAATAAAACCGCAAATTTCGGTACTTCATCGCATCGTCCCGCGTCATCGTCCCGCATCCGACAACCGCTCCCGCGATTTACTCGGTTGCAACTTGAAACCGCATGATCTACGCTTCCATCAGGTTTCAATTTGAAACCACTCTGCTCGACTACCGAAGGAGCATTCGATGATCCGGTCCGATGCCACGTTCGACGGCACCTTTCCGTTCGCCCCGCATTTCGACGATGCATCCGGCTTCCGGATGCACTACGTGGACGAAGGTCCGCGCGACGGTGAAATCGTCCTGTGTCTGCATGGCGAACCCACCTGGGGATATCTGTTCCGCCACCTCGTGACGGCGCTGAGCCCGACATACCGCGTCGTCGTGCCCGATCACATGGGCTTCGGCAAAAGCGCGACGCCGCGGGGCCGCAGCTACTGGCTGCAGGATCACATCGACAATCTCGAGCGTTTCGTGCTCGCGCTCGACCTCGATCGCATCACGCTGGTGATGCACGACTTCGGCGGCCCGGTCGGCATGGGGCTCGCCGCGCGGCATCCGGACCGAATTCGGCGCATCGTATCGGCCAACGGACCGACGCCGTTCGGGCAATCCGATCTCGTCGAGCGCCTGACGGCGAATGGCCGCGATGCGCCGTGGTTCCGGTGGATCATGCACGCGGCGACCGACGACACGCTCGAAACGGTGCTCGGGCAGCTCGGTTTCAATATCCTGAGCACGCTGAAGCTGAACGGCTTCGAGAACCACGCGATCATCACCGATACGTGGATCGCCGCATACGGCGCGCCGTTCGCGCAACCGGCCGACTGTCTCGGCGCAATCGGATGGGCTCGGGGGTTCGCGGCCGGCATGCACCGGTTCGAGGAACCCGACGCGGCGGCGCTGCGCGCGATACGCGGCAAACCCGCGCTCGCGATCTGGGGAGACGCCGACCGAACGCTCGGCGCCGAACATTTCCTGCCGCTCTTTACCGCCCTGTTTCCATCCGCGCCGATCGAGCGGCTGGCGGGTGTCGGACACTACTGCTTCGAGGATGCGCCCGATGCCATTGGCGCGCGGATCGCGGGCTTCATCCGCACGACCGGCTGAAAAAAATTCGGCAGCCGGATCGATACACCGGCTGCCGAACGGCGCGCGCGACCGCCGTCGGCGACGCGCACGCATCGCTTCATGTCGACGTCAACGAATGATCCGCGTCACGCCCCGCCCGCGCGGATCGGCCATCGCCTCCGGCGTCTTGCCGTCGATCTTGATGACCTGGATGTCGCCGCTGAAATCCTGCCCCTTCAGCGTATAGCCGCGCGCCTCGATCTGCTTCGCGAGTTCGCCTTCGATCGGGTGGTACGGCTCCCAGAAGATCGTGTTCGGCGGCAGCAGCTGGTGATGGAAACGCATCGCACCGACGGCTTCCTTCAACGGCATCTTGAAGTCGTAGATGTTGTTGATCACCTGGAAGATCGACGTGAAGATGCGCGAGCCGCCCGGCGTGCCGATCACGAGCGACACCTTGCCGTCCTTCGTCATGATCGTCGGCGACATCGACGACAGCGGGCGCTTCTTCGGTTCGATCGCATTCGCGTCGCTGCCGACCACGCCGAACATGTTCGCGACGCCCGGCTTCGCGGAGAAATCGTCCATCTCGTCGTTCAGCACGATCCCGGTGCCGTCGGCGATCACGCCCGAGCCGAAGTAGCCGTTGATCGTGTACGTGTTCGACACCGCGTTGCCCCACTTGTCGACCACCGAGAAGTGCGTCGTTTCGGCCTTCTCCGGCATCGTCGTGCCGAGGCCCGGCTGCACGCTCTTCGTGTCCGACGGCTCCTTCGGGTTGACCTCGGCCGCGCGCTTCGCGATGTACGCATCGTCGGTCAGCTGCGCGATCGGCACCTTGTAGAAGTCGGGATCGCCGAGATACTGCGCCCGATCGGCGAACACGCGTTTCTCGATTTCGGCGACGAGGTGGACGTACTGCGGCGAATTGAGCTTCACGCCCTCGAAGTCCTGCTTCAGGTCGGCCTTCATCTTCAGCAACTGCACGAGGCCGATGCCGCCGGAGCTCGGCGGCGGCGCGGTGATCACGTCATAGCCGTTCCACTTCGCCTGCACCGGCTGGCGCCACACCGCGCGGTACTGCGCGAGATCCTCGGTCGTGATCAGCCCGTTGCCGTCGCCGGTCTTCATCGACGCGGCGATCAGCTCGGCCGTCTTGCCCTTGTAGAAACCTTCCGCGCCGCCGTCCGCGATGCGCGTCAGCACGTCGGCGAGATCGGGCTGCTTGAAGTTCGCGCCGGCCTTCAGCCCGGAGAAGTACTTGTCGAAGTTGGTCTTGCCGCCGAACTCCTTCGACGCGTCGACGCCGCGCTGCGCCAGTTGCTCGTCGACGACGAAGCCGTCGCGCGCATAGTGGATCGCCGGCGCGAGCACCTGCTTCCACTTCAGCTTGCCGAAACGCTTCTGCGCTTCCCACATGCCCGCCACCGTGCCCGGCACGCCGACCGCGCGCGGGCCGTACAGGCTCATGCCCTTGACGACGTTGCCGTCCTTGTCGAGGTACATGTCCTTCGTCGCGGCGAGCGGCGCACGCTCGCGGTAGTCGATGAAGTACGGCTTGCCGTCCTTGTAGATCGTCATGAAGCCGCCGCCGCCGATGTTGCCGGCCTCCGGGTACGTGACGGCGAGCGTGAACGCGATCGCGACGGCCGCGTCGATCGCGTTGCCGCCTTCCTTGAAGATCCGCTCCGCCGCATCCGCGCTGTACTTGTCGGCCACCGCCACCGCGGAGCTCGTCAGGACCGCGGGCTGCGGGCCTTTCGCGTAGGCGGGCGCATTCGGCAGGAAACCGATGCCGGCGACCGTCGCCAGCACGGCGGCGGATGATTTGAAGCGATTCAGCGTAGTCATTGCATGTCCCCCATGTGGATCTCCTTCAGGCGCGACGAGCACCTGATCCGTGGATGGCCGCTGGCGCGCCGACGGCCATATGCCGGCTTCGTAGTATAGGGGGACAAAAAGGGTCGAACACACGGCGGCGGCGAAAGCGTGCCGGTTGTGTACGCGCGCTCACGTTGCTGCGCCGCGACGCACACGGGGATCGGTCGACCTCCTCTACGGTGCGCGCCATCGCGCAATGCACAAAACCGAAAGTTGCGAACCGCGCGGCAGCCGTCGTCGCCGGCACAAAAAAATCGGCGAACGACCTGCCCGCGACCCAGGCCGATCTGCGAAGATAGCGCCCCGCTTGCGCGCCGCATCGTCGTTTCGTGCACGCGCCGCTTCACGCTTTCTCGTCTCGCTCCTATGGCATCACACAATGCGCATCATGCATCCGGCGTCGCGGCCGGCGTCGCCGCCGCCGTCCTCGTCGCGCAAACCGGCGCAACCGGCCCGTGGCACTCGGGCATGCTCGCCGCGTTCGCGGCGGGCGTCGCGGGCGGCACCGCGCCCGACTGGCTCGAAGTCGCATGGTGGAGCCGCAAGCGCCGCCTGTGGATCACGCATCGCACCATCACGCACTGGGGCATCGGCTGGGTCGCGCTGCTCGCGCTCGGATGGCACGGGCTCATCCATCATCCGCATCCGCCGTGGGCCGCGCCGCTGTTCGGCTTCGCGTGCGGCGGCGTGATGCATCTGCTCGCCGACTGGCCCAACCCGCTCGGCGTACCGTGGATCTGGCGGCGCCACTCGCTCAACCTGTGGAACAGCGGGCGTTGCGATCTGATCGTCGTGGCTACCGCCTGGGCCGGCACGCTGTGGCTCGCGCAATCGCTGTGGTCGCGTGCGCCGCTGATCGAACACTGGCTCGGCTGGCTGCATCGCGTCTAGTTGCAATTCGACACAAATCGGCACGCGGTCGGCATGCCGACGTGCACGCAACTTTCCGTCCATTGAAAGCGCACGGCAGGCCCCCATCTGAGGGGGAATCGTCGACATGCATGGCCGGCACGCACCGGTGACGTCTGGCACACTGACGATTCGATTCGCGTGCGATCAATCCGCACGCTCGCACCCCATTTCAACGCTCCGATGGACGTCACAGCTACCCGCCCTGCCGCCCGCGCGCTCGACGTGTTCCACCCGGCCGTCGCCGCGTGGTTCCGGCGTACGTTCGCCGCGCCGACCGGCGCGCAGGCGCTCGCGTGGCCGCACATCAAGGCCGGCCGCTCGACGCTCGTCGCCGCGCCGACCGGCTCCGGCAAGACGCTCACCGCCTTCCTGTGCGCGCTCGACGATCTGGTGCGCGATGCGCTCGCGCACGACGGCACGCTGCCCGATGCGACGCTGGTCGTCTACGTATCGCCGCTGAAGGCGCTGTCGAACGACATCCACGTGAACCTCGACGCGCCGCTCGCCGGCATCGCCGAATCGCTCGCGCAACTCGGCCTGCCGGTGCCGGCGATTCGCACCGCGGTGCGCACCGGCGACACGACGCAGGCCGAGCGCGCGGCGCTGCGCAAGCGCGCGCCGCACATCCTCGTCACGACGCCCGAATCGCTGTACGTGCTGCTGTCGTCCACGTCGGGACGGCAGATGCTGTCGACCGTGCGCTCGGTCATCGTCGACGAAATCCATGCGCTGGCGTCGTCCAAGCGCGGCAGCCATCTCGCGTTGTCGCTCGAACGCCTCGACGCGCTGGCCGGGCACGCGCTGCCGCGCATCGGGCTGTCGGCCACGCAAAAGCCGATCGACGCGGTCGCGCGCTTCCTCGTCGGCGGGCCGGCCGACGCGCCGCGCGACTGCGCGATCGTCGACACCGGCCACACCCGCGAGCGCGATCTCGCGCTCGAACTGCCGAACGTGCCGCTCGAACCGGTGATGGCGACCGACGTGTGGGAACAGGTGTACGACCGCATCGCCGGGCTCGCGGCCGCGCATCGCACGACGCTGGTATTCGTCAACACGCGGCGCACCGCCGAGCGCATGGCGCGCCATCTCGCCGACCGGCTCGGCAAGGACGCGATCGCCGCGCATCACGGCAGTCTGGCGAAGGAGCACCGCTTCGACGCCGAGCAGCGCCTGAAACGCGGCGAATTGAAGCTGCTCGTCGCGACCGCGTCGCTCGAACTCGGCATCGACATCGGCGACATCGATCTCGTCTGCCAGGTCGGCTCGCCGCGCGGCATCGCACCGTTCCTGCAGCGCGTCGGCCGCTCGGGGCACCATGTCGGCGGCGTGCCGAAGGGGCGGCTGTTTCCGCTGTCGCGCGACGAGCTGGTCGAATGCGCGGCGCTGCTCGACTGCGTGCAACGCGGCGAACTCGATGCGCTGCGGATTCCCGAAGCGCCGCTCGACGTGCTCGCGCAGCAGATCGTCGCCGAAGTCGCGTGCACGGAATGGCACGAAGACGCGCTGTATGCGAGCTTCACGCGCGCCGCGCCGTACGCGCGGCTGACGCGCGAACGCTTCGACGAAGTGATGAAGATGCTCGCCGAGGGATTCACGAGCCGCCGCGGCGTGCGCGGCGCGTACCTGCACCGCGACGTGGTCGGCGGCACCGTGCGCGGCCGCCGCAACGCGATGATGACCGCGACCACCTCCGGCGGCACGATCCCCGACATGGCCGACTACGCGGTGCTGCTCGAACCGCAGGGCATCCAGGTCGGCACCGTCAACGAGGATTTCGCGATCGAGAGCCTCGCCGGCGACGTGTTCCAGCTCGGCAACCAGTCGTACCGGATCATCCGCGTGGAAACGGGCCGCGTGCGCGTCGAGGATGCGCAAGGTCAATCGCCGAGCATTCCGTTCTGGCTCGGCGAGGGGCTCGGACGCAGCGACGAGCTGTCGGCGGCGGTCGGGCGGCTGCGCGCACGGATCGACGGCCTGCTCGCGGAAGGCGACCGGCAGGCGAACGCCGGCGGACGCAAGCGCGCGGCCGGCAACGCGGCCGGCAAGACCGAGACGCACGGCAACGCCCAACCAGCGGCCCAGACCGGCGTCGTCGCCGACTCGCGAACCGTTGCCGCCGCCACCTCGCTCGCGCCCACCGAAAGCCGCCTCGCGCCCGCGTTGCGCTGGCTCGTCGACGATCTGCGCGTGTCGCCCGACGCCGCGCGCCAGATCGCCGACTACCTCGCGCGCACTCGCGCGGCGCTCGGCGCATTGCCGACGCAGGACACGCTCGTGATGGAGCGTTTCTTCGACGAATCGGGCGGCACGCAGCTCGTGATCCATTCGCCGTTCGGCAGCCGGATCAACCGTGCATGGGGGCTCGCGCTGCGCAAGCGCTTCTGTCGCACCTTCAACTTCGAGCTGCAGGCCGCCGCGACCGACGACGCGATCATCCTGTCGCTGTCGCTCGCGCACAGCTTCGCGCTCGACGAAGTGTGGCGCTATCTGCGTTCGGCCAGCGCCGAGCACGTGCTGATCCAGGCGCTGCTCGACGCGCCGATGTTCGGCGTGCGCTGGCGCTGGAACGCGACCACCGCGCTCGCGCTGCCGCGTTTCACCGGCGGCCGGCGCACCGCGCCGCAACTGCAGCGGATGAAGAGCGACGATCTGCTCGCGACGGTGTTCCCCGATCAGGTCGCATGCCTCGAGAACGTCGTCGGCGAACGCGAGATTCCGCATCATCCGCTCGTCGACCAGACGCTCGACGATTGCCTGCACGACGCGATGGACACCGACGGCTGGCTTGCGCTGCTGCGCCGGATCGAGAGCGGCGCGATCGAACTCGTCGCGCGCGACTTGCCCGCGCCGTCGCCGCTCGCCGCCGAGATCCTGAACGCGAAGCCCTACGCGTTCCTCGACGATGCGCCGCTGGAGGAGCGCCGCACGCAGGCCGTGCAGTCGCGCCGCTGGAGCGATCCCGAATCGGCCGACGATCTCGGCGCGCTCGACGCCGATGCGATCGCCGCCGTGCGCGACGAAGCGTGGCCGCTCGCGCGCGACGCCGACGAGATGCACGATGCGCTGCTCACGCTCGCCTGCGTCGCCGACAGCGAGGCGCACGCGCACGCTGGCTGGCCCGAGCGACTCGCGGAACTCGCGGAACGCCGCCGCGCGACGCGACTCGCGACGCCGGGCGGCGCCGTGCTGTGGGTGCCGGTCGAGCGGCTCGTGTGCGTGCGCGCGCTGCATCCCGACGCCCGCACGACACCGGCGCTCAAGGTGCCGGCCGCGTGCGCGCAGCCGTGGGAAACCGATGCGGCGCTCGTCGACGTGATCCGCGCGCGACTCACCGGCTTCGGGCCGCTCACGGTCGATGCGATCGCCGCGCCGCTCGGCCTGCCGCCCGCATCGATCGCGACGGCGCTCGCGGCGCTGGAGCGCGAAGGCTACGTGATGCGCGGCCGCTTCACGCCGGGCGCGACGACCGACGAATGGTGCGAACGTCACCTGCTCGCGCGCATTCATCGCTATACGGTGAAGCGGCTGCGCCGCGAGATCGAGCCGGTCGAACGCGCCGACTTCATGCGCTTCCTGTTCCACTGGCAGCACCTGACGCCCGACACGCGCGGCACCGGTCGCGACGCGCTGGCAGCCGTGGTCGAACAGCTCGAAGGCTACGAGGCCGCGGCGAGCGCCTGGGAAGACGCGCTGCTGCCCGCGCGGCTCACCGACTACACGGCGGGCGGCCTCGACGAGCTGTGCCGCTCGGGCAAGCTGGTGTGGACCCGCATCGGCGCGCCGGCGCGCGCAGCCGGCACGCCCGTGAAGACGACGCCGATCGTGCTGCTGCCGCGCCGCCATCTTTCCGCGTGGCAGGCGCTGCGCGATCCCGATGCGCAGCCGGCGCTGTCCGCACGCGCCACACAGGTGCGCGACGCGCTCGCCGCGCACGGCGCGATGTTCTTCGACGCATTGCTCGACGACCTGCACATGCTGCCCGTCGAACTCGAACAGGCGCTCGGCGAACTCGTGTCGGCCGGCCTCGTGAACGCGGACAGTTACGCGGGCCTGCGCGCGCTGCTGAAGCCGGCCGTCAAGCGCAGTGCGACCTATGCACCGCGTACACGACGCGGCGGCGCGCTGATCGGCGGAATGGACGACGCCGGCCGCTGGGCGCTCGTGCAGCGTCGGGCACCGCCGGACGACGACGCGCCCGCACCGAAACGCGGCCCCGCCACGACCGATCCCGACGCACTCGAACACATCGTGTGGACGCTGCTGCGCCGCTACGGCGTCGTGTTCTGGCGGTTGCTCGAACGCGAAGCCGACTGGCTGCCGAGCTGGCGCGAACTCGTGCGCGTGCTGCAGCGCCTCGAAGCACGCGGCGAGATTCGCGGCGGTCGCTTCGTCGCCGGGCTCGCGGGCGAGCAGTTCGCGCTGCCCGAGGCCATCCCGATCCTGCGCGAACTGCGCCGGCAACCGGGCGATGGGCAGTATGTATGCGTGACGGGCGCCGACCCGCTGAATCTCGCCGGCACGCTGCTGCCCGGCGACAAGGTGCCGGCGCTGGCCGGCAACCGCGTGCTGTTCCGCGACGGCGTGCCCGTCGCATCGCTGGTATCGGGTACGTTTCATTACGCGCCCGAGCTGTCGGCCGCCGCGCGCGAGGACGCGCGCCTGCGGCTCGCGCGGTCCTGCTGACATCGGCTGACACGCACGCGGCACACGACTACTGATCGCCGGGCCGCGCGGTCGCCATCGTTCGGGTAGCATCGGACGATCGACCGCGCGAGCTTGCGCGCGTCGCCTACACAAGACAAGACTTCCGGAGACTGCCGCTCATGCCTTCGCATGCCGATTCGCCCGTTGCCCATCACGCGGGTTCGCTGACCATTTTCCAGGGCGCCGCGCTCTATATCGGCGCGGTGCTCGGCACCGGCGTGATCGCGCTGCCCGCGCTCGCCGCCGAAGTCGCCGGGCCGGCCTCGCTACTCGCATGGGCCGCGCTCGTCGTACTGTCCGGGCCGCTCGCGGCCACCTTCGCCGCACTCGGCGCCCGCTATCCCGATGCGGGCGGCGTGTCGACCTACGCGCGGCGCGCATTCGGCCCGAAGGCGGCGGCGATCGTCGGCTGGTGCTTCTACTTCGCGGTGCCGGCCGGCGCACCGGCCGCCGCGATGTTCGGCGGCGCATACGTCGCGGCCGTCACGGGCGGCGGACACACGACGGTCGTCGTCACGGCCGCCGCGCTGATCGCGACCGTGTCGGCCGCGAACGCGTTCGGCGTCACCGTGTCGGGCCGCATGCAACTGGTGTTGTCGGCGCTGCTCGTCGCGCTGCTGCTTGCCGCGGTGCTTGCGTCCGCGCCGCATGCCCGCGCCGCGAACCTCCATCCGTTCGCCCCGCACGGCTGGCTCGCGGTCGGCCAGGCCGCCGCGTTGCTCGTGTGGAGCTTCGCCGGCTGGGAAGCGATCACGCATCTCGCGGCCGAGTTCCGCCGGCCCGCGCACGACATACCGCGCTCGGCCGGCATCGCGGTCGTGGTCGTCGGGTTCCTGTATCTGTCGGTGGCCGCCGCGAGCGTGACGGTGCTCGGGCCTTCCGCGGGTGCATCGGGCGCGCCGCTCGCCGAACTGATCGCGGGCGGCATCGGCGGCCATGCGCAGGTGCTGGCGGCGGCCGCCGCGCTGCTGCTCACGCTCGGCACGATGAACGCGTATTTCGCCGGCGCGGCCAAGCTCGGCGCGGCGCTCGGGCGCGACGGCGCACTGCCAGCATGGCTCGCGCAAGGCAGCCAGGTCGGCGGCGTGCCGCGCCGCAGCCTCGGCGTGATCGCGGTGCTCGCGGCCATCGCGCTGGCCGCCACGGCGCTGTCGGACGTCGGGCCGAAGCCGCTCGTGCTCGTGACGTCCGGATGTTTCGTGATGGTGTACGGGCTCGGCGCGGCGGCTGCGCTGAAGCTGCTGCCGCGTGGCGGCATCGCATATCGTTGCGCGTGGATTTCGCTGATTGCAGTCGCCGGGCTGTTCGTGACGACCGGATGGTATTTCCTGTGCCCGCTGCTGCTCGCGGGCGGCGCACTGCTTTATCTGCAGCTCACCGGCCCGCGCCGATGACGCGGCAGGCGCCCGCGGGCCGACGCCCGCCGACTCGCCGCACCGATCGCGCGAACACTCGCGTCGATCCGGCCGTGCGCCGTGGGTTCGCGCCCGTCAGGCCGGCACCAGCTCGAAGCTGAGCCGTTTGCCGAGCGCGGCGGCCGCGCTCGCGAGCGTCGCCAGCGTGAGGCTCGTGTCGGTTTCGTCGAGCAGACGGTTGAGTGCGGCGCGGCTCGTCTTCATCCGCGCGGCCATCGCGGTTTTCGTGATGTGCTGCGCCTTCATTTCCTGCCCGATCTGCCACGCGATCACGCGCTTGATCGCGGTGGCGGTGGCCGCTTCGAGATTGCCGTCCGCTTCGAGGAAGGCGTCGAAATCGCTGCCGATATGCGGATTGTTCGTGGTCGTCATGTCGTACTCCAGGTGCATGGCGTTGCCGGCTGCCCGACCGTCGGAGACGGTGCGTTCCGGCGCAACCGGGGAATTCAGATGGCGTGCGTCAGCGCTTTCAGGCGCGCGACGGTGACGTCGAGATCGTCCGACGGCGTGGCCCGCGACTGCTTGAAGAAGCCGTGCAGCAGCACCATCGTGTCGCCGACGACCGTGAACAGCACGCGCGCGCTTCGCCCCGGCACCGTCACGCGAATCTCCCACAGATCCTTCGCCATCTTCCGGACCAGCGGCATGCCGAGCGGCCAGCCGAGTTGAACGGTCTTGATCTCTTCGCCGATCGCCCTTCGCTCTGCTTGCCCGAGCGCATTGAGCCATTCGCGCACCGGCTCGTGGCCGCGGGCCGTCCGGAAGAATCGCACGCCGAGCGTGACCTGAATCTGCTGTCTCGCCATCGTCTTGTCGTCCATCGTATCAAAAACGGTACGATATGCCAAGCACCCCGATGGCGGCTACTGACCGGATGGCCAATGCTTCGGCAAGACGCAGATCGGACCCGGCGCATCCGCCAGGCCCGGTGGATCACCGCTTGCCGCGAGTGGGCTTGCGCGACGCGCGCGGCGCCTGGTGCGGGCGCGCCGCACCGAACCGCGATCGCGCGATGTCGCGCACCGCATCGATCAGCGTCCGCGCGACCGGCGACGGCTGCGCATCGGTACGCAGCACGAGCCCGACCGGCTCGTCGGTGCCCGCCGACGGCAGCGGCAGGCGCGCCAGCGCGCCGGCCGACAGATCGTATTCGGCTGCATAGAGCGGCACGAACCAGACCGCGTCGTTCTCGAGCGCCAGTGCGCGCGCGACCGATATCGACAGCACCTCGATGAACGAATCCAGCGGCGGCGCGCCGCATGCGCCGAGGAGTTGCTCGGCGGACTGACGGATCAACGTGCCGAACGGCGGGAGCACGACCGGGTAGCGCGCCAGCTCGACGGCCGGCGCCGCGCTCGCGAGCAGCGGATGCCCGGCGCGCACGACCGCGACGAGCGGCTCGTTGTACAGCTGTTCGAACGCGAGCCCGATCATCCGCTCCGGCTCCGACAGCCGGCCGATCGCGCATTCGATCGCCCCGGATTTCAGACGCTCGAGCAACTCGGCGTTCGCGGCCGTCGCGATCCGCACGACGATGCGCGGCCAGCGTGCGGTCAACGCCTTCATCAACGCCGGTGCGAGCGAAGCCGCGACGGTCGGCAGCATGCCCATTTCCAGCGTCGCGGCAGCGGCCCCGCCCTCGCGCGCCAGCAGCCCGACGCCCTGCCGCAGCGCCAGCACGCACGCATTCGCGTGCGGCATGAACAGTTGCGCTTCGCGGGTGGGCTGTGCGCCGTGCCGGCCGCGCTCGAACAGCTTCACGCCGAGGATCGCCTCCAGCTCGGCGATCGTCTTCGACACGGCCGGCTGCGTGATCGACAGGCTTTCGGCCGCCTTCTGCACGCCGCCCAGTTGGGCGACCGCGAGGAAACACTGCAGGTGCCGGAATTTGACGCGACCGTCGGCGATACGGTTATTCATAACGGGCGGTTATGCGAATGACGATGAATCGCCATTTTGCATAACTTTCCGGAAAGGCCCAAGCGTTCGGCACGGCGTCATGCATGGCGCCGCAGCGCGTGGAATCCCGTCGGCTCCCAGATCCGTTTCGCGATCAGCAAGGCCGTGCCGTGCTTCTGCCCGAGCGGCGCGGACGACGACTCCGCATGCAGCGCCGCCGCCTTGCTGCTCAGCCGCCGCAGCTCTTGTTCGAGCTCCGCGGCGGCCGCGTCCGTCAGCATCCCTTGCAGGAACGTCATCGTCTCGCCCGGGCCGTCGAAGCGGCTGCCGAGAAAGTCGTCGAGCACGTGCGCATGGAAGTAGCGGCGGATCGGGCCGCCCGGCAGCCAGTCGAAATCGCGCGCGACGCGTACGCGAATCCGGTCGCCGGGCAGCAGCGCGATCACGTTCATCCGGTCGAGCATCAGGAGATACTTCACGCACTCGGCCTGCGTGACGCGATAGGCCGACACGATGTCCTGCACGGTCCAGTAATTGATCGCGCACACGGCGACCAGCAGCAGCTTCTCGTCCGACACGAGCAGCGCCTCCTGCTGCTCGGTCAGCACGCGCAAGCGCGGCGCGGACGCGGACGCTTCCTGCACGAGCTCGGCAAGCGTATAGCCGAGCAGTTGCGCGATCTCCGCGACGCGCTCCAGCGTGAAGCGGCCGCTCGCGAACAACCGCTTCACGCTCGTTTCGGAGACGTCGAGCGCACGCGCGACGTCCCGATAAGTCATTCCCTGCGCCTTCAACTGGCGCTTCAGCGTTTCGATGAGTTGGGCGATCTCGGTCATGTCGGTATCGAAAAATGATGCTCGTGGTCGGATATTAGGCTACTCGCGCATCCATATCAGCAATTCAGGTTACTTGTCTGCATAATCCGCTCCGTCCTGTCACGCAACGACGGAGCCGAAGTGACCGCCCGAATCGACACAGCCGCCAGCGAACCGCGCCACGCCGCCCCGCGCGATGCACGCGACACTGATCGCACGATGCCGCTCGCCACCGTGCGCACGCTGGCCGCCGGCGCGCACGTCGGCGATCTCGTGTTCATCCGCGAGCCGGCCGGTGCGCCGGATGCCGCGACCGGCTCGGCGGGCTCGGCGGGGGTCTGGGCCAACCGCTTCGGCATCGTCGTCGATACGTCGGGCGACGAACCGGTGCTCGCCGAGGCCACGGCGTTCGCGTGGACGAAGCTCACGCCGCTGTCGCGCTTCGTCGCCCGTGCCGACGGCGGACGCATCGCGCTGGCGCGCCGCATCGCGGCAGCATCGGTCGACGCGCAGCGCCACGTCCATGCGCTGGCTGAACGGCGAATCGACGCGCTGCTCGGCAGTCGCTTCAACCTGCGCGCGCGGCGCGGCTTCTGCGCGCAGTACGTGAACGACGTGCTCGGCGCCGGCCACGCGTCGACACCGTCGGCCCTGCTGCGCAGCGGCACGCTGGCGCTCGAATTCGACGGAATCGTGTTCGATCCACGCCATCCGTGACGACGGGCACGCTCGGGGAGTCCGAATAACAACGAGAACGAAAGACAAAAAACAGCGACGGGCTGGCTGGAGGGCCGTGCACGGGGTCGTCGCCGACGACGCGAAGCCCGATCGCTTTTTCCGCCGGACAGGGTTCCTGTCCGGCGGAATTTTCATGGGCGGGACGAACATAACGAACGGTTATGCAATTCGCGAAAAAAGGTCATTTTTCATAACTTTCCGGATTGGCTAAAGTCGTGTCGTCCACTTCGCGAAATACACCTATCAGGAGACGCCCCGATGGATTCCCCCACGATCCTCACGCCGCGCGACTGGCCGTCGCATCCGGCTTATGTTCACCCCGAGTACCGTTCGTCCGTGAAGCGCGGCCCGACCCGTCCGCTGATCCCGCTGAAGGAGAAGCTGCGCGACCAGTACGCACCCGTTTACGGCGCGGAAGATCTCGGCGCACTCGACCACGACCTGACGAAGAACGCCGTGAAGAACGGCGAGCCGCTCGGCGAGCGGATCGTCGTCACCGGCCGCGTGCTCGACGAAGGCGGCAAGCCCGTGCGCAACACGCTCGTCGAAGTGTGGCAGGCCAACGCGGCCGGCCGCTACGTGCACAAGGTCGACCAGCACGACGCACCGCTCGATCCGAACTTCCTCGGCGCGGGCCGCTGCCTGACCGACGACGAAGGCCGCTACCGCTTCCTGACGATCAAGCCCGGCGCGTATCCGTGGGGCAACCACCCGAACGCGTGGCGCCCGAATCACATCCACTTCTCGCTGTTCGGCGATTACTTCGGCTCGCGTCTGGTCACGCAGATGTACTTCCCCGGCGATCCGCTGCTCGCGTACGACCCGATCTTCCAGGGCACGCCCGAAACCGCGCGCGATCGCCTGATCTCGCGCTTCTCGATGGACATCACCGAAGAAGGCTATGCGCTCGGCTACGAATTCGACATCGTGCTGCGCGGCCGCGACGCCACCCCGATGGAGCGCTGAACCATGACGACGCTGAAGCAAACCCCTTCGCAAACGGTCGGCCCGTACTTCGCGTACGGCCTGTGCCCGCAGCAATACGACTACGACCTGAAAAGCCTGTTCACGCCGACGATCGCCGCCGCGCACGCCGAAGGCGAGCATGTGCTGCTGGTCGGGCAGGTGTTCGACGGCGACGGCAACGTCGTGGGCGACGCGGTGCTCGAATTCACGCAAGTGGACGCCGCGGGCCGCTATCCCGCGTCGCGCGACGACATCGCGAAATCCGGCTTCACGGGCTTCGCGCGGGTCGGCACGGGCACCGATCCGCAGCAGCGCTTCGTCGTCGAGACGGTGAAGCCGGGCCGCATCGCCGCCGACGAGGCGCCGCACATCAACGTGACCGTGATGATGCGCGGCATCCTCACCCACGCGTTCACGCGCGTGTACTTCGACGACGAAGCCGCCGCGAACGCGGTCGACCCCGTGCTGAACGCGGTGCCGGCCGAGCGACGTGCGACGCTCGTCGCGAAACGCGACGCGCAGCCGGGCCGCCCGGTCGTCTACCGCTTCGACATCCGCATGCAGGGACCGGAAGAAACCGTGTTCTTCGACGTTTGACGCATGCGCCGGCGCTCGCCGGCTTCGTGTGCAACCGTACCACCGTGTGGCGCGATACCGGCAGGCATCGCGCCACACGGCGTTTTGGGGCACGCGTCGTCGTCATTCGATGGTGCGCCGCGTCGTACCCGGTGACGGCTGCGGATCCTGCCGTCATCGGCTTCCCGCTCCGATATCGAACGCGCCATTGAAGCGCATGCTGCGACAGCACATCAATCGTCGGGTCGACCCGATATCGTTTGCGCGTTATGCGGCGTATTCTTCGTTATCCGCAACGAGTCGGCAGAATTGAATCTTGTGAAGCAACAATGACAGGCGTCACGTGCGACGCTGCCGGACAAGCGGTCCGCGCATTTGTCAGACAGAGTGCCTTTGAACGCGTCCGGTCGAAGTTGGCGGACGCGTATTTTTTTGGCGTCGCGGCCCGCGCACCGGCGTGACCCGCGCGGCGTCCCTGCGCCTAGCGACGAATCTCCAGATACCGGCTCGGCGTGTCGCCCAGAATGCGGCGAAACGCCGACGTGAATGCGCTCGCACTCGCGTAGCCAAGATCGAGCGCGACGCGCGTCACCGGCTGCCCGTCGGTCAGGCGCGCAATCGCCGCGAGCATGCACACCTGCTGGCGCCAGGCGGCGAAACTCACGCCCGTCTGCGCACGGAACTGCCGCGTGAAGGTACGCCGGCTCACGCCCGCGTCGGCCGCGACCCGGTCGAGATCGGCCGCGATCGACGGCGCCGCGAACAGATGCCGGCAGACTTTCGCCAGTCGTGCATCGGCCGGTAACGGCGCATGCAGCGACAGACGCGGCATCGTCGCGATTTCGGCGATCAGCAGATCCATCAGCTTGCCCGCGCGGCCGTCGACGTCGTACATGGCCGGCAAGTCGATCGCATCGTCGATCAGTTGCCGCAGCAGCGGCGACACGCCATACACGCCGCACTGGGTGGGCAGCCCGGCCGCCTGCGCGGCGTCGGCGGACACGAACGCGGTGAGCATCGTGACCGGCCCCGTCATCGTCAATTCGTGCCGCACGCCGGCCGGCACCCAGCACGCGCGCTGCGGCGGCACCAGCCAGCGGCCGTGCGGCGTGGACACGCTGATCGTGCCGCGCGACGCGAATGCGAATTGCCCGCGCACGTGCACATGATCCGGAAACGTCGTACCCGCCGCGAATTCGTTGGCGAGCACGACCACGCTCCGGGGAATGTGTTCGTAGGGATCTAGCAGCGTATTTCTCACGGCCCGAATTCCATCATCAATGACTCGCTATCGAAGGCGGTCCGCCCCGCCGCGATCGGCCGGCCGGCCATGCGCCGGCGGCATCGCGCGGCACACGTCACCGCAACATGAACGACATCGCCGACAGGCTGTTCAGCGTGCGCACCGCGTGCTCGACCGACGGCCCGTCGAAACGCAGCGTCACCGCATCGACACGCTCGAGCGACGGCAGCACGCAGAACAGGTCGGCCTGCGCGGCCGTCTGCACGCGCAGCGTGCAAGCGGCCGGCGCGGGCCGATGGGCGCCCGCGCGCCGGCCGGACGACAGCGCGTGCGCGACCGTCTCCCGTGCGGCGGTCGCGATGCGCGCGCACGACGCGGACGGCGTGAGCGTCTCGCCGCTCGATGCGCCGCCGGCGGTCTTGACCGTCTCGAAACGCGCATCCGGGAACAGCGGCTGCGTTTCCTCGGCGAATACGTCGTCGCCCGTCGCGAGTGCGACGTGCGCGCCGTATTCATGCGCCAGCGCGCCGTACAGCCCGGCTTCGCCGAGCTCGACGCCGTTCAGCCACACCTGCGTGAACGCGAAGCTGTTGATCGTGTGCGCGAGCACGCCGCGCGTCTGCGATTTCGCGTGATAGCCGATCATGAATACGAGGTCGGGCTGCTGTTCGAGGCCCGCCATCATCCCGAGCGTACGCGGCTTGCCGAGCACGACGCGCGCCCGCGCATCGAGCCCGTCGGGCAGCAGGTTGCGAAAGCCGCCGTGCGAATCGTTGACCCAGACGGCCTGCGCACCGCCGGCGAATGCGCCTTCGATCGCCGCGTTCGCCTCGGCGGTCATCCAGCGGCGCGCCCGCTCGTATTCCGGATTGCCGGCGCGCGTTTGCTCGACGGCAAATACGCCGGCGACACCCTCGATGTCGGTCGAGATCAGGATCTTCATGACGGGATCGAACGTCCTTCGTTGTCTTCGTTGAACAACCGGTCGAGATCGGGCACCGCGTCGCGCAGCGATGGCCGCACGTGGCCGTCGCGCCCGGCGACCGTCACGGCCTGCAGCAACGCGTCGGCGATCGCATGCTCGACGCTTTCGGCCGCGGCCATGAACAGCGGATCGAGCGCCGCATCGGCCACGAGGGCCGGCAGCGCGATCGTCGATGCGTCGTGCGCGATCGTGTAGGCGGTCGAGAAGGCGAGCGCGATATCGCCGCTGCCATGTCCGTAGACGGAGCCCGTGCGGGCCAGCCCCGCCGCCGCGCGGCGCGCGAGCCGCGACAACTGCCGGGCGTCGAGCGGCGCATCGGTGGCCAGCAACAGGATGATCGAGCCCTGCTCGGGCGCCGCCGCGTGGGCGGCTTCGGCCGCGCGCCGTTGCGCGACGATGCGCCCGAGCAGCACGCCGCCGAGCGTCAGCATCGGCAGCCGGCCGAAATTCGCGAGCACGAGCGCGCCGACCGTATAGGGCCGGCCGGCCGCGATAGCCACGCGCGACGCGGAGCCGATCCCGCCTTTCAGGTCGAAGCACGACATCCCGCGCCCGGCGCCCACCGCGCCGCGTGCGACGTCGCGAGACGCCGCGCGGCATGCGTCGTCGTAATGCGCGGCGGTGACCGCGCATGCCTGGAGATCGTTCAGGTAACCGTCGTTGCACTCGAACACGAGCGGATTGACGGTCGGCCAGTCGCGACCGACCTGCGGATTCGCCGCGATCGCCGCACGGATCTGCGCGTGGGCAACCGCGCCGACGCCGAACGTATTGGTCAGCGCGATCGGCGTATCGAGCGTGCCGAGCTCGTCGACCTGCACGAGCCCGACGCTCTTGCCGAAACCGTTGATCACGGCCGCCCCGGCCGGCACCTTGCTGCGGTACACGTCGCCCGGATGCGGCTTCACGACGGTCACGCCCGTCTGCACGTTGCCGGCATCGAGCGTGCAATGGCCGACCGTCACGCCCGGCACGTCGGCGATCGTGCCGCGCGGCCCGGCCGTCAGCGTCGCCGCCCACATCGGTGCGGCGCGCATCAACGGCGCTCCAGCTTCGGATCGAGCGCGTCGCGCAGCCCGTCGCCGAGCAGGTTGAACGCGAGCACGGTCAGGAAGATCGCGAGGCTCGGGAACACCGCGATGTGCGGCGCCGTCACCATGTCCGCGCGCGCCTCGTTGAGCATCGCGCCCCACTCCGGCGTCGGCGGTTGCGCGCCGAGCCCGAGGAACGACAGGCTCGCGGCGGTGATGATCGACGTGCCGATGCGCATCGTGAAGTAGACGACGACGGACGACACGGTGCCCGGCAGGATGTGCCGCATGATGATCGTCCAGTCGGACGCGCCGATGCTGCGCGCGGCCTCGACATAGGTCATGTGCTTGAGCATCAGCGTGTTGCCGCGCACGAGCCGCGCGAACGCCGGGATGCTGAAGATCGCGACCGCGCAGATCACGTTGACCATCCCGTTGCCGAGGATCGCGACCACGCCGATCGCGAGCAGGATGCCCGGGAACGCGAACAGCACGTCGGCGATGCGCATCGTGATGCGGTCCCACCAGCCTTCGTAATAGCCGGCGAGCAACCCGAACAACGTGCCGATCGCCGCGCCGAGCGCAACCGAGAAGAAGCCGGCTGCGAGCGAAATGCGCGTGCCCGCGACGATCCGGCTGAAGATGTCGCGGCCGAGCGAATCGACGCCGAACCAGTGCACGGCCGACGGCCCCGCGTTCAGCGCGTCGTAGTCGAAATAGTTCTCCGGATCGAACGGCACGACGTGCGGGCCGACGAAGGCGAGCACCACGAGCGCCAGCACGAAGCCGCCGGCGACGAGCGCGACGGTCTGCTTGCGGAACTTGCGCCAGAATTCGCGCCACGGCGTGCGGATCGCGGTCGGTGCGGCCGGCGCCGCGGGCTGGGCAGTCGCGTTCATTCGCGCCTCACTTGAACCGGATGGTCGGGTTGATGACCGCGTACAGCACGTCGACGGTCAGGTTGATCAGGATGAATTCCAGCGAGAACAGCAGCACGATCGCCTGGATCACCGGGTAGTCGCGCATCGTCACCGCGTCGACGAGCAGGCGCCCGAGCCCCGGCCAGTTGAACACGACCTCGACGACGATCGAGCCGCCGAGCAGGAAGCCGAACTGCAGCCCCATCATCGTGACGACCGGGATCATCGCATTGCGCAGGCAGTGCTTGAGCACGACCATCGGCTCGTGCACGCCCTTCGCGCGCGCGGTGCGCACGAAGTCCTCGTTCAGCACCTCGACGAACGACGCGCGCGTGAAACGCGCCATCACGGCCGCGACCGCGGCGCCGAGCGTCAGCGACGGCAGCACGTAGCTCTTCCACGAGCCGTCCGGCACGACCGGCAGCCAGCCGAGCTTCACCGAGAAGACTTCCATCAGCAGCATGCCGAGCGCGAACGCGGGAAACGAGATGCCCGACACCGCGAGCGTCATCCCGAGACGGTCGGGCCAGCGATTGCGCCAGACCGCCGACGCAATCCCGATCGCCATCCCGAACAGCGTCGACCACACCATGCTGACGAGCGTCAGCATCAGCGTCGGCATGAAGCGTTCGCCGATCTCGGTCGAGACCGGCCGCTTGCTGCGCGTCGAGACGCCGAAATCGCCGTGCGCGATCTTCACGAAGAAGTTCGCGAACTGCGTGGGCATCGGCTTGTCGAGCCCGAGATCGGCGCGCACGAGCGCGATCGTCGCGTCGTCGGCTTCGGGGCCGGCCGCGAGTCGCGCGGGATCGCCCGGCAGCAGGTGCACGAACAGGAACACCAGCACCGCGACGATCGCGAGCGTGGGCAGCAGACCGAACAGGCGTTTGACGAGGAAATTCAGCATGGGGCACCGATCGAATCAGCGCACCGGCGGCTCGCGCCGCCGGCACGGCATGGCGGACGAACCGCCGTCATTTCAGCGAGATCTCGTCGAAGTTGAACGAGCCGTCCGGCATCACGTACGCGCCCTGCAGCCGCTTGCTGCGCGCGTACACGATCTTCTCCTGCACGAGGAAGATCCACGGCGCATCGGCCCAGATCTGCTTCTGCGCATCGGCGTAGAACTCGGCCTTCTTCGCGCGATCGGTGGTCTCGAGCGCCTTCGTCAGATCGCCGTCGACCGCGTCGTTCTTGTAGTACGCGGTATTGACGAGCTTCGGCGGCGCGGACGCGGCCGCCAGCAGCGGCGTGATCGCCCAGTTCGCTTCGCCCGTCGACGACGACCAGCCGATGTAGTACATCCGCACCGGCGCCTTCGCCGGATCCGGCGCGCTCTCGACCTTCGCGACGCGCTCGCCGGCTTCCAGCGCCTGCACCTGCACCTTCACGCCGACCTGCGCGAGCTGCTGCTGCACGAACTGGATCGCCTTCTGCGACGTCGAGTTGTTATACGCGGACCACAGCGTCGTCTCGAAGCCGTTCGGATAGCCGGCTTCCTTCAGCAGCGCACGCGCCTTCACCGGGTCGTACGGCCACGGGCCCAGCTTCGTCGCGTAATCGACGCCCTGCGGCACCACGCCGGTCGACGGCGTCGCGAAACCGGAAAACGCGACCTTCGCGAGCGCTTCCTTGTTCACCGCGTAGTTCAGCGCCTGGCGCACCTTCGGGTTGTCGAACGGCTTCTGCAGCATGTTCAGCGACACGTAGCGCTGCACGATCGACGGCCGCTCGACGACGTCGACCTTCGGGTTGCCTTTCAGCTCGGTCGCCTGCTCGAACGGAATGCGGAACGCGAAATCGGCTTCGCCCGTCTTCATCAGCGCCGCGCGCGTGTTGTTGTCGACCACCGGCTTCCAGTCGATCGCGTCGATCTTCGGATAGCCCTTCTTCCAGTAGCCCGCGAACTTCTTCACCTTCAGGTCGTCGGTCTGTTTCCACTCGACGAACTCGAACGGCCCGGTGCCGACCGGATGCAGCGCGATGTCGCGGCCCCACTTCTTCAGCGCGGCCGGCGAGATCATCACGGCCGACGGGTGCGCGAGCGTGTTGATGAACGCCGAGAACGGCTCGCGCAGCGTGACCTTCACCGTGGTCGGATCGACGACCTCGGTCTTCTCGATCACGCGGAACATGTTGTAGCGCTTCAGGTGGTTCGCGGGATCGGTCACGCGGTCGAAGTTCGCCTTCACGGCCGCCGCGTTGAAATCGGTGCCGTCGTGGAACTTCACGCCCGAGCGCAGCTTGATCGTGTACGTCTTCGCATCGGGGCTGGCTTCATAGCCCGTCGCGAGCACGTCGACGAGCTTCATGTCCTTGTCGAAGCCGAACAGGCCCTGGTAGAACGACTTGACGACGGCCTGCGACACCGTGTCGTTCGCGTCGTACGGGTCCATCGTCGTGAAGGTCGAGTCCACCGCCATCACCGCGGTCTGCTGCGCGTACGCGGGCAGCGCGGCCGACAGCGCAAACGCGCCGGCAAGCGCGACGAAGCATGCGCGCGGACGGAACATCGAAAACGGATGCTGCTGGGTCATTTTGCTGGGCTCCTATCGGTGAATCGGTGACGCCTCACGGGCGTTTCGGTTTCGACTGCCTGCGGGTGCGTGCGCCGTCGTCGCCGCGCACGCTCCCCCACTCAATACGCGCCGCCGACACGATGCGTCGCGACGTAATGATCGGGGCCGACCGCGACGAGCGGCGCGACGAGCGGCTCGTCGCCGACCGCGCGGATCGGGCTCGGAATCTCGTCCGCCGCGAGCTGGCGCGGCGCATGCCGGCGCGCGGGGTCGGCCACCGGCACCGCGCTCATCAGCTTCTTCGTGTACGGATGCTGCGGCGCCTCGAACACCGCGCGGCGCGGGCCGATCTCGACGATCTGGCCGAGATACATCACCGCGACGCGATGGCTGACGCGCTCGACCACCGCCATGTCGTGCGAGATGAACAGGTACGCGACGCCCAGCTCGCGCTGCAGGTCGAGCATCAGGTTGACGATCTGCGCCTGCACCGACACGTCGAGCGCCGACACCGACTCGTCGGCGATCACGACCTTCGGGTTCAGCGCGAGCGCACGCGCGATCGCGATCCGCTGGCGCTGACCGCCCGAGAATTCGTGCGGATAGCGGCGCGCGGCCTCCGGCGGCAGGCCGACCTTGTCGAGCAGCCAGTCGACCCGCGCCTGCGCTTCGCCGCCGCTCGCGACGCCGTGCACCAGCAGCGGCTCCATGATCGAGAAGCCGACGGTCAGACGCGGGTTCAGCGACGCGAACGGGTCCTGGAAGATGAACTGGATGTTGCGGCGCAACGCCTGCAGGTCCGGGCCCTTCAGCGCGCTGATGTCGCGGCCGTCGAATTCGATCGAGCCGCTTTGCGATTCGACGAGGCGCAACAGCGAACGGCCGGTGGTCGACTTGCCGCAGCCCGATTCGCCGACGAGCGCGAGCGTCTCGCCCGCGCGCAGCTCGAAGCTCACGCGCTCGACCGCATGCACGTATTGCGACACGCGGCCGAACACGCCGCTCTTCACCGGAAAGCGCGTGACGAGATCGCGCACGCGCAGGATCGGCGGCGCGGCGTGATCGACGGGCGGCTGCGCGTCGTTCGCCGCGCACGCCGTGGTCGGCGCCGTCGCGCTCGCGCCGTCCACCTTGAGCAGCGGGAATTTCTCGGGGACGTCGGTGCCCTGCATCGAGCCGAGCCGCGGCACCGCCGCGAGCAGCGCCCGCGTGTAGCGATGCGCGGGCGTCGTGAATATCCGCTCGGACTCGCCCTCCTCGACCTTCTCGCCGCGATACATCACGAGCACGCGGTCGGCGACTTCGGCCACCACCCCCATGTCGTGCGTGATGAAGATCACGCCCATGTTCATTTCGTCCTGCAGCCCGCGGATCAGTTGCAGGATCTGCGCCTGGATCGTCACGTCGAGCGCGGTCGTCGGCTCGTCGGCGATCAGCAGCGCGGGCCGGCACGACAGCGCCATCGCGATCATCACACGCTGCCGCATCCCGCCGGACAACTGATGCGGATGACGTGCGAACACGCGGCGCGCTTCGGGGATGCGCACCAGATCGAGCAGCCGCAGCGCTTCCGCGCGTGCTTCGGCGGCGCCCTTCGACTGGTGCAGCGCGATCGCCTCGCTGATCTGGTCGCCGACCGTAAATACCGGATTCAGCGACGTCATCGGCTCCTGGAAGATCATCGCGATGTCCGCGCCGCGGATGCCGCGCATCGTCGCGGCACGCGCCTGCGCGAGATCGACCAGCGCGCCGCCGCGGCGCCGGAACGCGATCCGGCCGCTCGTGATTTCGCCGCCGCCGTGCTCGACGAGGCGCATCAGCGCGAGCGACGTGACCGACTTGCCCGAGCCCGATTCGCCGACGATCGCGAGCGTCTCGCCGCGATCGACGTGAAACGACACGTTGCGCACCGCGTCGAACGTCGCGCCTTCGCGGCGGAACGTCACCGACAGATCGTCGACGGCCACCACGCGCTGCTCGGGCAGCGTCAGGACCGACGGGTTACGGCTCGAAGTCATGCGTCTCTCCTCGTGCGATCCGCGATCACGCCGCGTCGTCGCGGTAGATGCCGACGACCGGCGCTTCACCGACGCGCGCGTAGCCGCGGTACATCCCTTCGGTGTTGAACGGCATCGCGACGTTGCCCCGTGCGTCGACCGCGATGATCCCGCCGCGGCCCGCGAGGCGCGGCAGCTTGTTCATCACGACGTCGTGCGCGGCATCGGCGAGCGACGCGCCGCGATACGCGATCTGCGCGGCGACGTCGTAGGCCGTCGCGAGCCGCATGAACATCTCGCCGGTGCCCGTCGACGATACCGCGCAGGTCGCGTCGTCCGCATAGCAGCCGGCGCCGATGATCGGCGAATCGCCGACACGCCCCGGCTGCTTGTTCGTGATGCCGCCCGTCGACGTCGCCGCCGCGATGTGGCCGTTCAGGTCGCACGCGACCGCGCCGACCGTGCCGTGCTTGCGGTCCGGATCGAGCGGCTCGGCCGGCTGCGTCTGTTGCTGCGACTGGCCGAACACGAACGTCGCCGCATCGTGGTCGAGCATCGCGCCGGCCGCCGCGCGCGCCTTCACCCACTGCGCATGCCGCGATTCGGTGTCGAAGTAGCCGGGCTCGGCGAGTTCGAGCCCCTGCGCGGCCGCGAACGCATCGGCGCCCGCGCCGGCGAACAGCACGTGCTCGCTCGCCTCCATCACGCGCCGCGCGGCGAGCACCGGATTGCGCACGCGGGTCGCGCAGCAGATCGCGCCGGCGCCGAGCGTCGCGCCGTCCATGACCGCCGCATCGAGTTCGTGCTTGCCTTCCGCCGTATAGACGGCGCCGCGCCCGGCGTTGAACAGCGGGCAATCCTCGAGCATCCGCACCGCGACGGTGACGGCGTCGAGCGCGCTGCCGCCGTCGGCCAGTACCTGTTGCGCGGCCTGCAGGATCGCGGTGAGTTCGGCGCGGTACCGACGTTCGGTGTCGGTATCCATCGCTTCGCGCAGGATCGTGCCTGCGCCGCCGTGAATCGCGACGATCGCGGATGAAGTCATGATTTTTTCGGACGGGGGAAAGAAGGGTTGGCGGCCGGCAACGCCGCTTGCGGCTGCACGAGCCACGGCAGCAGGAATTCGGTCATCTCGGCGGCGGATTTCGCGGACCGGTGCGTGCGCAGCGCGACCGCGTCGATCAGCGCCTCGATCATCGTCAGCACGGCGGCTTCCGACGTGGCCGCGAAACGCCGCTCGGCCTTGACGTACAGGTTCAGCGACGCGAGCGGCGCGAGCGGCGATTGCGGGCCGTCGGAGATGCCGAGCACGCGCGCGCCGCGCGCCGCCGCACGACGGGCCAGCTCGATCGTGTCCTTCACGTAGCGCGGAAACGCGAGCGCAATCACGAGATCGCGAGAATCGGCCGTGTACAGGCGTCGCGCCGCATGCGACGGCCCGCCGAGCAGCGCGAGCGATTGCACGCTGTCATGACAGACGGACAGTCCGTGCTCCATCAATCCGGCCAGAAACGCGCTCGACCCGGCGCCGAGAATCAGCACGCGCCGCGCGCCGACGATCGCCTCGACCGCCGCCTCGACATCGGCCGCGTCCAGTTGCGCACGCGTGTTCTCGATGTTGGCGGCAGCCTGGTCGAACACCGCGTCGATCCAGACCGCGCCGCGCACGCCGGACTCCTGCTCCTGCGCGGAACGCAGCCGTTCGACCGGCCCGAGCGTGGCCTCGAAGCCGCGTACGAGCGCCGCGCGCATCGCCGGATAGCCGTCGAAGCCGAGCGCCTTCGCGAAGCGGTTCGCGGTCGCGATCGACGCATTCACCGCCTGCGCGAGCTCGTCGATCCGCATCGTCGCCGCGCGAAACGGGTTCGCGAGCACGAATTCGCCCATGCGCCGGTGAATCGGCGTCATCAACGGCATCGCCGACGCGATCCGCTCGGCGATCGCGGGTTCGTCGTGACTGACATCGGGCGGAATGAGAGGCGTCATGCGAAGGGTTGTTGCAAGGTTCGATGAAAATCAATTTACACAATCCGTCTTCCGAAAAGAAATAAATTTTCATCAGGGTTGTCACGCCCCACCCGGCGTGCGTCGACCGTCCGGACGATCGTCCGGGCCGCCGCACGGGCCTTCGACGGGCAACCGCCTGCGCTGCCGCTCGCCCGGTCGCCACCGCTCATCGGGAAAACCCCGAGTACGTTCGTTCGAATGCAGATTCACGTTGACCGGATTCGCATTCGAACATAGGATGTTCGAAAATGATCAGTCGTCAGATAACATTGCAGCTCGAAGACGACCGAATGTTCGCTCGAACACCGTGATTTCGATATAAACCGGTAAAACCGGCGCGCATCAAGATCGGACATCGTACGAACAAAACGAAACAAGCCATCCGGACGGATGGCCCTCACGGACCGGGCAGGCGCCGCGCGCCCGCCCTCCCTGACAGGAGACAGCAGTGAAGACAGTCAAGGCGTTGCGCTGGTGGATCATCGTGCTCGTGTGTCTCGGCACGATCCTCAACTACCTCGCACGGAATTCCCTCGCGGTGCTCGCGCCCGAGCTCAAGCAGGTGTTCGCGATCTCGACGCAGCAGTACTCGTACATCGTCGGCGCCTTCCAGATCGGTTACACGATCATGCAACCGGTATGCGGGTTCATCGTCGACCTGATCGGGCTGCGGCTCGGTTTCGCGCTGTTCGCGATGCTGTGGTCGGTGGTCGGCGTCGCGCACGGCTTCGCGTCCGGCTGGCTGTCGCTCGGCATCCTGCGCGGCTTTCTGGGCCTGTTCGAGGCCGCCGCGATTCCGTCCGGGATGAAGGCCGTCGCCGAATGGTTTCCCGATCGCGAGAAATCGGTCGCGGTCGGCTACTTCAACGCGGGCACGTCGCTCGGCGCCGCGATCGCGCCGCCGCTCGTCGTGTTCCTGTCGATGCGGTTCGGCTGGCAGGCCGCGTTCATGGTCACCGGCGCGCTCGGATTCGTGTGGGCCGCGCTCTGGTACACGCAGTACCGGTCACCGGCCGATCATCCGCGCATCACGCCGCAGGAGCGCACGCTGATCCGCGACGGCCAGGCCACGATGCCGCCCGTGTCGAAGCGCCGCATCCGCGACGTCGTCACCGCGCGCCGCTTCTGGGCGATCGCGCTGCCGCGCTTCTTCGCGGAACCCGCATGGCAGACCTTCAGCTTCTGGATTCCGCTGTACCTCGCGACCGAGCGCCACATGCCGCTCACGCAGATCGCGGTGTTCGCGTGGATGCCGTTTCTCGCGGCCGACGCAGGCGGCATCGCGGGCGGCTATCTGTCGCCGTATCTCGCCAGTCGCTTCAGGCTGCCGCTCGTGTGGTCGCGCGTCGCCGGCGTCGCGCTCGGCGCGGTGCTGATGCTCGGGCCCGCGATGATCGGTCTCGTGTCGTCGCCGTACACGGCGATTGCGCTGTTCTGCGTCGGCGGCTTCGCGCACCAGATGATCTCGGCGCTCGTCAACACGCTGTCGGCCGACGTGTTCGATCCCGAGGAAGTCGGCACCGCGAGCGGCTTCGCCGGGATGGCCGCGTGGATCGGCGGCCTCGGCTTCTCGCTGCTGGTCGGCGCGCTCGCGGACAAGATCGGCTATGCGCCCCTGTTCGCGTGCCTCGGCCTGTTCGACATCGTCGGCGTCACGCTGCTCGCGGTGCTGATCCGCGGGCAGTCGAAGCAGGAACGCCTGCTCGCGCAGCACGCGTGACATCCGTTTTCACCAGGAAATCGCATTCATGACTTCGCTTCTTCATCCGCCCGTGTTCCGCGTCGCCAGTCACCACGCGAACCGCGTGCTGCTCGCCTCCGATACGGGCGCGACTCTCGAAATCTTCGTGCTCGAGGACGATATCGTGCGCGTGCGCGTGCTCCCCGACGCGACGGCGCGCAACCCGCGCACGTGGACGATCGCGCCCGGTCTCGACGACGTGCCGCTCGACGGGCGCGACCGCCTCGACCTGAGCGGCTTCGCGCTGCCCCACTACGACTTCGTGGAAGACGACGACGGCGTGCGCATCGAAACCGCGCAGGTCCGGCTCACGGTGCGCCGGCAAGGCGGCCATTGCACGTGGTCGATGCGCGGCGCGGACGGCGCATGGCGCGTCGCACTCGCCGACCGCCCGACGCAGGCGTACAACTTCGGCTGGTGGGACGACCGCGCGTATCACTACGTCGCCCGCGCGCGCGGCGACAAGGTATTCGGCCTCGGCGAACGCGCAGGCGAACTCGACCGCACGGGCGCACGCTTCGAGATGCGCAACATCGACGCGATGGGCTACAGCGCGAAGCACACCGACCCGCTGTACAAGCACATCCCGTTCTACATCACGTGGTCGCCCGATGCGTGCCAGGGTTTCGGGCTGTTCTACGACACGCTGTCCGACTGCTCGTTCGACATGGGCCGCGAGCTCGACAACTATCACGGGCCCTATCGCTATTTCGTCGCCGAGCACGGCGATCTCGACTACTACTTCATCGCGTCGCCCGATACGCCGCTCGCGGCCGCGCGGCGCTTCACGTGGCTGACCGGGCGCCCCGCGCGCACGCCGAAATGGGGGCTCGGCTATTCGGGCTCGACGATGAGCTACACCGACGCGCCGGACGCCCAGCAGCAGATGAACCAGTTCGTCGAGCAGTGCGACGCGCACGACATCCTGTGCGATTCGTTCCACCTGTCGTCGGGCTATACGTCGATCGGCGCGAAGCGCTACGTGTTCAACTGGAACCGCGACAAGTTTCCCGACGCGAAGGGCTTCGTGCAGCACTATCGCGACCACGGCATCCGCCTGTGCGCGAACATCAAGCCGTGCCTGCTGCGCGACCATCCCGCGTTCGAAGAAGCCGCGCAGCGCGGGCTGCTGATCCGCTCGGCATCCGGCGAACCCGCATGGGTGCAGTTCTGGGACGAAGTCGGCGCGTATCTCGACTTCACGCAGCCGGACACCTACCGATGGTGGTGCGAGCAGGTCACGTCGGCGCTGCTGGAATACGGGATCGAGTCGACCTGGAACGACAACAACGAATACGAGATCTGGTCGCCCGACGCGATCGCGCACGGCTTCGGCCAGCCGTTTCCGGCGCGCGAAGCCAAGGTGCTCCAGACGATGCTGATGATGCGTGCGTCGCGCGATGCGCAGCGCGCGCATGCGCCGGCGCGCCGGCCGTTCCTCGTGTCGCGCTCCGGCGGCGCCGGCATGCAGCGTTACGTGCAGACGTGGTCCGGCGACAACTTCACGTCCTGGGAAACGCTGCGCTACAACCTGAAGATGGGCCTCGGGCTCGCGCTGTCGGGCGTGTCGAACATCGGCCACGACATCGGCGGCTTCTCCGGCCCCGCGCCGTCGCCCGAATTGCTGCTGCGCTGGGTGCAGTTCGGCATCTTCATGCCGCGCTTCAGCATTCATTCGTGGAACGACGACGGCACCGTCAACGAACCGTGGATGTACCCGGAGATCACCGCGCAGATCGCGTCGCTGATCAAGCAGCGCTACCGGCTGCTGCCGTACCTCTATCACCTGTTGTGGCTGTCGACCACGCGCTACGAGCCCGTGTTGCGGCCGACCTTCGCCGATTTCCCCGGCGATGCGCGCTGCTACGACGCATGCGACGACATGATGCTCGGCGACGCGCTGCTGGTCGCGCCGGTCGTCGATCCCGGCCAGACCGAGCGCACGGTTTACCTGCCGGCGGGCGCACGCTGGACGTGCTGTGCGAGCGCGCAGTCGTTCGACGGCGGCGCGAGCGTGACGCTGCCCGCGCCGCTCGACATGCCGGTGACGCTGCTGCGCGAAGGCCGCGTGCTGCCGCTGAACGTCGCGGAACAGCATTTCGGTGCGCGCGCCGATACGCGCGGCTTCCTCGTCGCACCGCGGATCGAGGACGGCGTCGCGTACGGCGAATGCGTCGAGGACGACGGCGAGACGGAAGCATGGCGAGACGGCGAATACGGCCTGTGGCGCATCGAGACCGGCCGCGAGGCGTCGGGCGTGCTCGGCGTGTCGGTCCGCTGGGACGGCCGCCCGGCGCGCCCGGCCGATCGCGTCGAGATCCTGCTGCCCGCGTCGCTGCAAGGCCCGGTTGCCGTGCGCGGTGCGCGGGTCGAGCAGGATGCGCGGGACGGTGCGTGGCGCCGCCTCGTCGTCGCGTTCGACCACTGAACCACCGAACACGAAAGCCGAAGCAAACCCGATCGGGCGGGCCGTTCGCGCGGCCCGCCCCCTGCCACAGAGGAGGCATTCAACCTCCCGCCCCTTGAAAAGATGAAGAGACCCGGAGATCGACAATGAAAGCATCCGCTAACCGTTATGCAATCCTGATTTTATCGGCCGCGTCGCTCGGCACGACCGCCGCCCACGCGCAGAGCAGCGTCACGCTGTACGGCGTCGTCGACGATTCGCTCGCGTACGTGAACAACCAGCAGGGACACTCGAACGTCTACATGCGCGACGGCAACCTGTATGCGTCGAAGTTCGGGCTGCGCGGCGACGAGGATCTCGGCGGCGGCACGCACGCGATCTTCGACCTGCAGGCCGGCTTCAACCTGAATACGGGCGCGCAGGCCGCCGCCGGCACGCTGTTCAATCGCCAGGCGTTCGTCGGCCTGCGCAACGTTCGCTACGGCACGGTCACGGCCGGCCGCCAGTACACGCCCTACTTTCTGTTCGTCGGCCCGTACGCGTCGAGCAGCTGGCTGACGGGCGCCACCGGCGCGCATCCGGGCGACATCGACGGCCTCGACACGACGATTCGCGTGAACAACTCGGTCACCTATACGTCGCCGACCTTCGCCGGGCTGAGCGCGAGCGCGATGTACGCATTCGGCGGCATTGCCGGCGCGACCGGCAAGGGCAACACGTTCAGCGCCGCGCTGCGCTATGCGAACGGGCCGGTCGGGATCGCGGCCGGCTACCTGCGGATCAACAGCTCGGGCTCGTCGGCGGGCTTCCTGAATCCGGCCACCGCATCGTCGGGCAGCTTCGCGGTATCCGTGCTGAATCAGGGCTACCTCACCGCGAAAGCCGTCGAGCAGGTCGCGGCGGCCGGCAACTACACGCTCGGCGACCTGACGATGGGGCTCAACTATTCGAATGTGAAGTATCTGCCCGGCAACGGCTCGACCTTCACCGACACGGCCGTGTTCAACACCTACGGCGCGCTTGCCGCGTACCGCTTCACGCCGACGTTCTCGGTGGCCGGCGCATTCGCGTATACGCTCGCGTCGAAGGCGAACGGCGTCGCGAACGCGGCCCGCTATCAGCAGTATTCGCTGAAGGAGTCGTACAGCCTGTCGAAACGCACGACGCTCTACGCGCTGCAGGCGTACACGCATTCGAGCGGGCGGACGCTCGGCGCGCAAGGCGCCGGCCACATCGTCGACGCGGCGCCGATCGTCGGCGATTCGCAGCAGCTCACGCCGTCGACGACGCACGGCCAGTTCGTCGGCATGGCCGGGATCGCCGTCACGTTCTGAGCCCGTCCGGCGGCGCCTTCCGCGCGCCGTCTCCGGCCAGGACGATGCGCTTGCCGCGCGCGCCGTCCGGGCGCCCGATACGCGTTCGTCGCGGCGCGTTCCCCGCCTCGCCGGCCCGCCGCGCGCATCGCGCGGGTTTTCTCGATGGCCGCGATACCTTACAATCCGTCAGGTTCATCCTTCTGCATACCCCTTCTTGCAGTCCTGACACCGCGGTACACTCGACGCACGCCGTATCAGGGTCCGACGCGCGACGTGCGCGCCGGGCGGCGTCGCGCTTCGTTGCGCCCACAACTGGATGCCCGCCATGCCGGATTCCCGCCCCTCGCCCCGCACGACATTCAAGCCGCAGGTCGTCCTGCCCGCGCTCGCCGTCATCGGCGCGCTACTCGTCGTGTGCGCACTGCACCCGAGCGAAGCCGGTGCACTGTTCTCCGCCGGCCAGCAATGGGTCATCGCACGATTCGACTGGTTCTACGTGCTCGCCGTCACCGGCTTCCTCGTGTTTCTCGTGCTGATCGCCGCCAGCGACTTCGGCAATATCCGGCTCGGCCCCGACGACGCCGAACCCGAATTCAGCTTCGTGTCGTGGACGGCGATGCTGTTCGCGGCCGGCATGGGCATCGGGCTGATGTATTTCGGTGTCGGCGAGCCGATGCAGCATTTCCTGAAGCCGCCGACCGTCGACGCCGGCACGCCCGCCGCCGCGCGCGAGGCGATGCTGATGACGTTCTTCCACTGGGGCTTCCACGCGTGGGCGATCTACGGGCTGATGGGGCTCGTGCTCGCGTACTTCGGCTTCCGCTACAACCTGCCGCTCACGCTGCGCTCGGGGCTGTATCCGGTGCTGCGCGAGCGCATCGACGGCTGGGTCGGTCACACGGTCGACGCGTTCGCGCTCGTCGGCACGGTCGCCGGGATCGCGACGACCCTCGGCTACGGTGTGATGCAGCTGAGCGCGGGCCTGCATACGGCCGCCGGGTGGGACACGGGCGGCAACCTGTTCCGCATCGGGCTCGTCGCGGTGGTCGTGATCCTCGCGGGCGTGTCGGCCGCGACCGGCCTCGACAAGGGCGTGCGCCGGCTGTCCGAGCTGAACCTGCTGCTCGCGTTCCTGCTGCTCGCCTTCGTGGTGGTCGCGGGCCCGACCGCATTCCTGCTGCGCGCGCTCGGCGACAACATCGGCCAGTACCTGTCGAGCCTCGTCGACCTGTCGTTCCGCACGTACGCCTACGCGCCGCCGCGCGAGGAAGGCTGGTTCGGCGGCTGGACGATTCTCTACTGGGCGTGGTGGGTGTCGTGGTCGCCGTTCGTCGGCATGTTCATCGCGCGCATCTCGCGCGGCCGTACGATCCGCCAGTTCGTGATCGGCGTGCTGCTCGTGCCGACCGCGTTCAACCTCGTGTGGATGACCGTGTTCGGCAACAGCGCGATCTGGCTCGACACGCACGGCGCGGCCGGCGCGCTCGCGCAGACGGCGACCAACGTCGATGCGCTGCTGTTCCGCTTCTTCGATTTCCTGCCGTTTCCGCAACTGCTGTCGATCGTCGCGATCGTGCTGATCGCGGTGTTCTTCGTCACGTCCGCCGATTCGGGCGCGTTCGTGATCGACCAGATCGCGACGCGCGGCAACGCGCATTCGCCGGTCTGGCAGCGGCTGTTCTGGGCCGCGCTGCTCGGCGTGACGGCCGCGGTGCTGCTCGTCGCGGGCGGGCTCGGCGCGTTGCAGGCGATGACGCTGATCGCGGCGCTGCCGGTCGCTCTCATCATGCTCGCGCTGTGCTACGGGCTATGGCGCGGGCTCGCGGCCGACCGTGCGCACTATTCGCAGGACATCGCGCCCGCGGCGAGCTTCTGGACCGGCCAGCACTGGCGCCATCGCCTGACGCACATCCTGCGGCAGACGACCGAGGCCGAGGCGCGCCAGTTCGTCGCCGAGACGGTCGAGCCCGCGCTGCGCAAGGTCGCCGACGAGCTGCGCGCAAGCGGCGTCGATGCGCACGTGCAGCGCGACGGCGACGATGCGGTGCGGCTCACCGTGCCGACCGCCGAACACCGCGATTTCGTGTATGGCGTGCGCGTCACCGCGAAATCCGCGGCCGCGTTCCTGATGCGCGAGGCGGCCGAGCCGGAAGCCGCGCGGGCGCACGTGTACGGGATCGTCACGTTCTTCGAGGATGGCCGGCTCGGCTACGACGTCGAATACCTGCGCGGCGACGAAGTGATCGCCGACGTGCTGCGCCAGTACGAACGCTACGTGTCGCTCGCCGCGGACACACGCACGCACCTGCTGAGCCGCGCGCCGGGGCACGCGACGGAGGCCGAGTGAGCGGGTTGCTGCAAAGCCGCGCCGTCGACGTCATCGCACTCGGCACGCTCGCCGTGCTGTACCTCGGCGGCGCCGGCATCGCGCTGTGGCGGATCCGCGCCGCGGCGCCGCTCGGCAAGGTCTACTGGCTCGTCTGCGCGGCGCTGCTCGCCGGCGGCGCCGTCGCGATGGGCGGCAACCTGTCGCCGGTACCGAACAGCGGCGAAATGCCCCCGGGTTTCGCGCTCGGCGCCGAGGCCGTCCTGCTCGGACTCGCGTTGGTCGCCGGTGGCTGCGCGTGGCTGATGCTGCGCGCGCGGAAACGCTGACGGCCGCGCCGCGCCATCCGCTGCGTCACGCGGGCACGGTCACGCGCGGGGCCAGCGGATGGCCGACCACTCCCTGATCCGCTCCTTTCATGCGACACATCATGCGCTCGGCGCGCGCGCCGTCACGAGCCAGCACGCCGCATCGAAACGCACCTCGGCGCCATGCACGTACGGCTCGAACGCCGCGCGCATCGTGTCGATCACGCACCGCCGCGTCGCTTCGTCCGTCTCCAGCAATGCGAGGCCTACCGGGCCCAGCCGGGCAATGTAGTCGTCCAGCGCAGGCTCCGGCAGCACGCACGCCCGGTCGACCGGCTCGATCGCGACGTCGGCCCAGCCGCTGTCCGACAGCACCGATGCGATCCGCTGCCGGTCGCCGAACGCGAACTGCCCCAGTGCGCCGGGCTGCCGCACGGGCAGGTTCGGCAGCAGCGGCGCGGCCGCCCGCTCGGCCGTCGTCATGAACGGATTGTCGGCCGCGCCACGCCACGCGACGAACCGCATCTGCGCACCCGGGCGCGCCGCCCGCCGCAGGTTCGCGAACGCCCGCACCGGATCGTCGAAGAACATCACGCCGAGGCGCGACACGATCAGGTCGACGCTCGCCGGCTCGAACGCATGCGTCTGCCCGTCCGCGCACACGAAGCGGGCGCGCAGGCCGCAGCGTTCGGCGCGCGCCCGGGCGGCGTCGATCATCCGCGCCGAAATATCGATGCCCGTGCACTGCGCGTTCGCGCCGAGCCGCCGCGCGATCGCGAGCGTGACCGCCCCCGTGCCGCAGCCGACATCGAGTACGCTGCTTGCAGACGCCGCCGCCGCCGCGGCATCCGCCAGCAGCGTTTCGAACGGCGCGAACATCCGGTCCAGCGACGCCTGCGCATCGACCCATGCGCGCCCCGACGGACCGTTCCATAGCGCCGATTGCGCTTCGTTGGGCCGGTTGGCTTCCATCGTCGATCCCCTCCCGATTCATTGATGACGGACCGGACTGTGCTACTTCAAGCCGGCTTGAAGTCAAGGCCGCCAGCGTGCGCCTCGTCACCCCCCGTTTTTCATATTTCTTACATTCGCGCTGCGTATCGTTGACGACTTTCCTACGGTGCCGCCCCTCCCATGCGACGATTCATCACGCGCGCGCTGCTCGTGCGCTGCGCTCCTCTTGTTGCCCTCGCCGCGTTGTCCGCGTGCTCGAATCACATCGATACGCCGGACGATCCGGCCAGCGCGTCGGTCAACGTCCAGGCCGCATGGGTCGAGATCGGCGATGCGAACCAGGCGATCGCGCGCGTCGTCACGAACTACACGCCCGCGTCGGCCGGCGATTCGCCGTGCCCGCAACTGACCGTCGACGGCAAGCTGTCGCGCATGGCGCTGCGCGCGGGCGCCGCGACCGTCGCCCAGCGGCCGACCGCCAGCGACCCGGCCGATTCGAAACCGTCGAGCTTCCCGGTGTCCGTCTGCGAGGCGACGTTGCCGGCGGGCGCGCAGGCGGCCAGCGTCGCGGGCCGCACGCTGCCGCTGCCGAAAGCGCAGCCGCAGCGCATCGCGATCATCGCCGACACGGGCTGCCGGATGAAGAAGGCCGACAACGCATGGCAAGCGTGCAACGACGCCGCGGTCTGGCCGTTCGACACGATCGCGGCCAGCGTCGCGAAGCTGGCGCCCGATCTCGTGCTGCACGTCGGCGACTACCACTATCGCGAGAACGCGTGCCCGCCGGACATCGCCGGCTGCAAGGACAGCCCGTGGGGCTATGGCTGGGATACGTGGCAGGCCGACCTGTTCCGCCCGGCCGCGCCGTTGCTCGCGAAGGCGCCGTGGGTGGTCGTGCGCGGCAATCACGAGGAATGCGCGCGCGCGGGCCAGGGCTGGTTCCGTTTCCTCGACCCGCGCCCGTATTCGGCCGCACGTTCGTGCGACGATCCGGCCAACGACAACAGCGCGAACTATTCGGAACCCTACGCGGTTTCGCTCGGCGGCGGCTCGCAGGTGATCGTGTTCGACACCGCGAAGGTCGGCCGCAGCCCGCTGAAGACGACGGACGCGCAGTTCGGCATCTACCAGAAGCAGTTCCAGACGGTCGCCTCGCTCGCGTCGAAGCCCGGCATGACGACGACGATCTTCACGAACCATCACCCGATCCTCGCGTTCGCGCCGATCGCCGGCAGCACGCCGGCGCCGGGCAACCTCGCGCTGCAGTCGGTGATGTCGAGCCTCAACGCGCAGGCGTACTACCCGCCGGGCGTGCACGTCGCGCTGCACGGCCACGTGCACGATTTCCAGGCGATCAACTTCTCGTCCGGGCACCCGGCGACGATCGTCTCCGGCAACGGCGGCGACAACCTCGACGTCGCGCTGCCCGACCCATTCCCGGCCGGCCTGACGCCCGCGCCGGGCGCCGTGATCGAGCGGCTTTCGCACAACAACAGCTTCGGTTTCCTGATCATGGAGCGCAACCCGGCACCGGCGACGGGCTGGGTGTTCCATGCGTATTCGGCGGCCGGCAAGCGGCTCGCGTCGTGCAACCAGTCGGGCACGACGCTCGCCTGCGACAAGACGGGGTTCATCGCGCCGTGACGGAAGCAGTTCGATGCGACGGCCATGGCTGGCGCGGCCGGCAGACGCTGCACATGCTTGCCGCGACCGTGCTCGCCGGCCTGACGCTCGCGGCCCACGCCGCGCCGGCCGAAACGGTCCTGCTTCCTGGCGCGCCGCCTTCGCGCGTCGTCGACACGATCGGCAACGGCACGCCGCAGGTGACGAGCAAGATCGACGCGGCCACCGCCCGCTTCGCGCCCGACCCGACGCTCGTCGCGCTCGGCCGCCGGATCTTCTTCGATCCGCGGCTGTCCGAGCCGCGCGGCATGTCGTGCGCGGGCTGCCACGATCCGGGCCGCGCGTTCGCGCCGACGCTGTCGGCCGCATCGCTCGCGGGGCCCGGCGTGCCGGAAGGCAGCCGGCCCGGGCGCTTCAGCCGACGCAATGCGCCGTCGCTGCTGTACGTGCGCTACGTGCCGCGCCGCCACTTCTACCAGGACGACGATGCGCCGGCCCCGTCGCCGTTCGGCGGCCTGTTCAGCGACGGTCGCGCGGATACGCTCGCCGAGCAGATCCGCGGGCCGCTGTTCGATCCGAACGAGATGAACAACCGGTCGCCGGCCGCGCTGCTGCGCAAGGTCGATGCAACCGAACTCGCGCCCGATCTCGCCGCGCGCTTCGGCGCGCCGGTGCGGCGCGATCCCGAGCAACTGGTGCGCGCGCTGGGCTCGGCCGTCGAAGCCTATCTGCAGAGCGACGAAATGGCGCCGTTCACGTCGCGCTTCGACGCGTTCCTGCGCACGCGCACGCCGCTCGCGCCGGCCGAGATGCGGGGCCTCGCGCTGTTCCGGAATCCGGACAAGGGCAATTGCATGACCTGCCACACGCTATCGGACACGTCGAGCCGCCCGGAACGCTCGCTCTTCACCGATTTCGGTTACGACGCGATCGCGGTGCCGCGCAACCGCACGCTGCCGGCGAACCGCGATCCGCGCCATTTCGACAACGGGCTGTGCGATACCGCGCGGCGGCTGCGCTGGCCCGAACCGACGCAATGGTGCGGCTACCTGCGCACGCCCGGGCTGCGCAACGTCGCGGTCAAGCAGACGTTCATGCACAACGGCGTGTTCACGACGCTGCGCGACGCGGTCGCGTTCTACAACACGCGCTCGACCGATCCCGGCTTCTGGTATCACGGCGCCAAGACGTTCGACGACGTGCCGGCCGCCTATCGCGGCAACATCAACGTCAACTCGACGCCGATGAACCGCCGGCCCGGCACGCCGCCCGCGCTGACCGACGCGGAAATCGACGACATCGTCGCGTTCCTCGGCACGCTGACCGACGCGCGCTATACCGGCCGCGCCGCGTCGGCCGCGCCCGACGCGCGGATCGCGCGCACCGCCGCACCGGCGCGCTGACCCTGGCCGAACGGCCAGTCGACGCGCCACCGCTTGCGGTTACCGCAACTACTGGTTATATTTACAGTACTGTATTTATGAACAGTGAGGTGCGCGATGGAACATCTGGTCCGTATCGTCAACGAGACCGATCGCCAAGTGCTGGCGTGGCTTCGTGCCCAGGTCGGCGATGCCCGCGTCGAGCGCGCGGCGCGTCAGCTCGGGCATACGCGCAAGCCCTTTCCGTCCGCCGTGTGCCGGTATCTGGGCATGAGCGCGCCGGCCACGCTGCGGCCGGCCCCGGCCCGGCCGCGTGCGGCCCGCGATTTCTCGGTCGGCGATCGTTACCTGTCGCTGATCCGCCAGCACCTCGCCACACACGCGGTCGGCCGATGAAATGGCGGCGGCTTGCCGCTTCGGTACCGTGTCCGGCCGGCGCACTCGCGTATTCGCAAGCCCGCACGCGTCATGCGCCGTCGCAGGATCCCGTGCCGTCGAGCATCAGCGTACCGACCCGCGCGGGCACGAGCGGTGTGCGCGGCGCCGGCGGCGCCCAGCCGAACAGCGCCTGCGCGGCCGCGCCGCACACGCGGCCCTGGCACGCGCCCATCCCGCAACGCGACTGCAGTTTGGCGGCCGTCCAGCCCGGCTCCCGTGCGACCGCGTCGAACCGCACGTCCTCGCAACGACACAGCAGCGTGTCGGGCCGTGCGAGCCGGCGGATCGGCTCCCGGATCGCGAAGCGCTCGCGGACGGCATCCGCGAACGCCTGCCAGTGCGCGCGCCGTGCGACGAGCTCGGCCAGTTGTGCGGTCTGCCCGGTCGCCGCGTAGCCCGCGATTTCGCCTTCGACCATTGCCAGTTCGCTGCCGCCGACGCCCGTGCATTCGCCCGCCGCGAAATACCCGTCGCGGCTCGTACGCTGATGCGCGTCGACCGCCACGGCGCCGTTCTCGATCTGGCAGCCGAGATGGCGCGGCAGCACGGTGTTCGGCACGAGGCCGAAGCCGCACGCGAGCCGGTCGCAGTCGACGTCGAATTCGCGATGGCCGTGTCGGATCCGCACGCGTTCGAGCCGCACGTCGCCGAAGGCTTCGACGACGTGCGCAGCGGGCCGATACGCCGACGTGACGAGCTTCGCGGCCTGCGCGAGCTTCGACGGCCAGCGCCACAGCCCCGCGCCGAAGCCGGCCACGTCGCTCCATGCGGCCTGTTCGAGCACGTGCGATACGCGTGCGCCGGCCTGCCGGGCCGTCGCCGCGCTCGCCAGCAGCAGCGGCCCGCTGCCCGCGATCACCGTGCGCTGCCCGCGCACGTCAAGCCCGTACTTGATCAGCGCCTGCAAGCCGCCTGCGCCGGTCACGCCGGGCAGCGTCCAGCCCGGGAACGGCAGCAGCAGCTCGCGGGCGCCGCAGCAGAGAATCAGCGTCCGGAAATCGAGTAGCAGCCCGCGCTCGTCGTCCTCGAGCAGCAGCGTACCCGGCTGCGTTTCGGCGACGATGCGCGTCGCCGCGAGATGCGTGACGTTCGGCTGCCTCAGGATGGCGAGGCGTTCGGCCGCGGCACGCGTCGGTGCGGCCGCGGCCGGCTGCCGCCAGATCTGCCCGCCCGCCCGCGGGTTGTCGTCGACGATCGCGACGGTCGCGCCGCTGCGCGCGGCGGCCCGCGCGGCCGACAGCCCGGCCGGCCCCGCGCCGACGATCGCGACGTCGACGCTCAATCGTTCCTGTTTCATCGCGTGCGCTCCACCTGCATGCCGTCACGGCACAGCGTCTGGCACGCCAGCCGGCGCCGGCCGTCGATCGTCATCCGGCATTCCTGGCAAATGCCCATCCCGCAAAACGGCGCTCGCGCCGCGCCCGTGCACGACACACGCGTCGTGTCGTCGCCGCTCGCCGCGACGGCGGCCGCGACGGTCGCACCGTCGGCCACCGTCAGCGCGCGGCCGTCCAGATGAATGATCATGTCAGCCTCCGCCGGGCCGTTCCAAGGAGGCTGACCGCCCCCTTGGGGGGCAGCGAACGAAGTGCGCGTGGGGGTCGTTTCATGCCAACCTCCGCCGGACCGTTCCAACGAGGCGGACCGCCTCCGTGGGGGTCGCCTTGCATGGGACCGGAGTAAGCGCCGAAGCGCCAACTCCGGCCAACGGCGAACGAAGTGCGCGTGGGGGTCGTTTCATGTCAGCGCTCCGGCTACGGGGGACGCGGTCAGGAAGCGTCCCGGCAAATACGGTTCGATATCGATGGGCGGCCGCTCGCCGGCCATCAGCGCGGCGACGAGCCGCGCACTGCCCGGCGCGGTCGTCACGCCGAGCCCTTCGTGCCCGACCGCGAGCCATACGCCCGGCCGCGCCGGGTGCTCGCCGAGCAGCGGCAGGCCGTCGGGGCTCGCGGAGCGAAAACCCGTCCATGCGCGGATGCCGTTCAGGTCGGCCAGATCCGGAAGGTAGCCGGCCGCGCGGCGCAGCATGCGCGCGAGCACGGGCGGCTCGACCTGCGCATCCTCGGTGTCGAACTGGCGCGACGAGCCGATCAGCAACTGCCCGGTCGGCCGCGGCTGCACGTTGAATGCGACCGACGTGCCGTCGCTCGCATGCGCGCTCGCCGCATAGCCCAGCTCGACGAGTTGGTGCGATACCTTGCCCGGATAGCGGTCGGTAATCAGCAGATGGCCCTTTTTCGGGCGCAGCGGCAATTCGGGCAGCAGCGTGCGCGCCGCCACGCCGTTCGCGACGACCACACGCTCCGCGCGCAGCACGTCGCCGCTCGCGAGCGTCACGCTCGGGCCATCGACCGCGACGGCCCGCTCGCGGCGCAGCGTGACGCGCGGCGCGCGCTGCAGCAGCCAGTTCGCGGTGACGGGCGCATAAAGGATCGCGTCGCCCGGAATCTTCAGCGCGCCGCCGAGGCCCGCGCGCAGCATCGGCTCCAGTTCCGCGAGCGCCGCCGCGTCGATCAGCGCGCCGGCCACGCCGTGCGCGGCGAGCGTCGCCTGCTTCGCGCGCGCGAGATCCATCTCGTGCGCATCGGCCGCGAGCCACAGCGTGCCGCAGTTGCGGTATGCGCAGCCGTCGGGCATCTCGCCGCTCAACGCGCGCCACAGTTCGATCGAGTAATGGCTCAGCGCGAGCTCGGCCGCATTGTCGTCCATCGCGACGAGGTGCCCCATGCCCGCGCCGGTCGCGCCGCCGCTCGCGTCGTCGACGACGAGCACGCGCAACCCGCGCTGCGCGAGCTCGTGCGCGCACGCCGCGCCGACGATGCCGGCGCCGATCACGACGACGTCGGTCTTCGTTTCGCTCACGACCCGATGCCCCAGCCGAACGGATCGTCTTCGTCGATCAGCAGCGTCGCTTCCGCACTCAGGTGCGCGCTGCCGCGAATCGTCGGCACGATGCCGCCGTCGGCCAGCTCGTAGCTCGCGTGGAACACGCTGCCGATCACGCTCGCCTGCCGCCACACGGCGCCCGGCGCGAGTTTGCCGTCGGCCGCGAGGCACGCGAGCTTCGCGCTCGTGCCGGTGCCGCACGGCGAACGGTCGTAGGCGAGGCCCGGGCACAGCACGAAGCTGCGGCTGTCGTGCCGGGGATCGTCGGCGAACAACTCGATGTGATCGATCTCGCCGCCGTTCGCGCCGGTGATGTCCGCGCGTTCGAGCCCTTCGCGCACGGCCGACGCATACGCGGTGAGCGCCGCGACGTTGTCGCCGGCGACGCGCTGCCCGTGGTCGCTGATCAGGAAGAACCAGTTGCCGCCCCACGCGACGTCGCCCTTCACGGGGCCGTATCCCGGCACGTCGACTTCGACGCCCTGCGCGTGGCGATACGCGGGCACGTTGCGCACGCTGACCGACAGGTCGTCGTGCAGCGTCGCCTCGACGGTGCCGACCGGCGTCTCGATCCGGTGCACGCCGGGCGCGATGCGTCCCATGTGATGCAGCGTGCGCACGACGCCGATCGTGCCGTGCCCGCACATCCCGAGATAGCCGCTATTGTTGAAGAAGATCACGCCGGCCGCCGCGTCGGCCGCTACCGGCTCGCACAGCAGCGCGCCGACCAGCACGTCGCTGCCGCGCGGCTCGAGAATGCACGCGGTGCGGTAACGGTCGTGCTCGCGCGCGAGCACGTCGCGTCGCTCAGCCATCGTGCCGTTGCCGAGCGACGGAAAACCGGACACGACGAGCCGAGTGGGTTCGCCGCCCGTGTGCGAATCGATGATCTGGATGCGCTTCATCATGAGCTGTCCGAAGTGGGGAAAGGAGCATAGCTTCCTCCGTCGCGCGTCCGTCCGCTTGTGGCTTTTCGATGAGGACGACGACGAAATCGGCATAGTGCGAAACGCCCTTCGCGCCCTCGCCGGCCGCTGTGCCGATTTCGTCATTTTGCTCCGCGATACGACTCAAGCGTGATGGGCGTTTGCGCGGCGATACTGGTTGCCACACCGACACACCGTCGGCCGACCGATACGAACGTAGGAGATTTCAGTGAGCCGCAAAGCCATTCAGTGGACCGGGGTTTTCCCGGCCGTCAGCACCCAGTTCAAGCCGGACTTTTCCCTCGACATCGACGCCACGCACCGCGTGGTCAAGAACCTGGTGAACGACGGCGTGTCGGGCCTCGTGGTCTGCGGCACGGTCGGCGAGAACACGTCGCTGTCGACGAGCGAGAAGCTCCAGGTCATCGAAGCCGCACGCGACGCGGCCGGCGGCAAGATTCCGGTGATCGCCGGCATCGCCGAATTCACGACCGAATTCGCGCGCAACACGGTGCGCGAAGCGCAGCGCGTCGGCGTCGACGGCGTGATGGTGATGCCCGCGCTCGTGTACTCGGCGAAGCCGCACGAAACCGCCGCGCACTTCCGGGCGGTCGCGACGAGCACCGACCTGCCGGTGATGGTCTACAACAACCCGCCGATCTACAAGAACGACGTCACGCCCGACGTGCTGATCGCGCTGCAGGATTGCGAGAACATCGTCTGCTTCAAGGATTCGTCGGGCGATACGCGCCGCTTCATCGACCTGCGCAATGCGGTCGGCGATCGCTTCGTGCTGTTCGCGGGCCTCGACGACGTCGTGGTCGAGAGCATCGCGGTCGGCGCCGAAGGCTGGGTGTCGGGCATGTCGAATGCGTTCCCGAAGGAAGGCGAGACGCTGTTCCGCCTCGCGAAGCAAAAGCGCTTCGACGAAGCGCTCGCGCTGTATCGCTGGTTCATGCCGCTGCTGCACCTCGACGCGCGCCCGGATCTCGTGCAGTGCATCAAGCTGTGCGAGGAACTGGTCGGCCGCGGCAGCGCGGTCACGCGTCCGCCGCGCCTCGCGCTGCAAGGCGATACGCTCGCGGAAGTGAAGGCCATCGTCGCGAAGGCGCTCGACACGCGCCCTGCGCTGCCCGACGTCGGTCTCTGATCGACGCCTCTGCGGCGGCGCGCGGGTTTGCCCGGTGCGTCGCCGTCCGCGGTCCGGCATGGCCCGCGGGTCCGCACGCCCCGGCGCCCGCCCGCGCCGCGCGTGAACGGGCCGCGGCCCGCCCCGGTCGTTCGAACCGGGCGACGCCGGCCGGCAGGCGTGTGCGCTGCTCCGTCGGAGCGCGCGCCACGCGCGCCTGCACCGACATTCCCAGGAGACACGCTCATGCCAGGCCAAGGCAATGCCCATCCGTCCGTCCCGCTTTCCCGTTCCGCGCATCCCGGCGCGGGTCACGGCAAGTTCAAGAAACAGTTGTCGCTGACCGATCTCACGTTCATCGGTCTCGGCGCCATTTTCGGCTCGGGGTGGCTGTTCGCCGCGAGTCACGTGTCGACGATCGCGGGGCCGGCCGGCATCTTCTCGTGGCTGCTCGGCGGCTTCGCGGTGCTGCTGCTCGGCATCGTCTACTGCGAACTCGGCGCCGCGCTGCCGCGCGCCGGCGGCGTGGTGCGCTACCCGGTGTTCTCGCACGGCCCGCTGCTCGGCTACCTGATGGGCTTCATCACGCTGATCGCCTTCTCGAGCCTGATCGCGATCGAAGTCGTCGCCGCACGCCAGTACGCGGCCGCGTGGTTTCCGGGCCTGACGGCCGTCGGGTCGAGCGACCCGACCACGCTCGGCTGGCTCGTGCAGGCTGCGCTGCTGTGCTTCTTCTTTTACCTGAACTATTCGAGCGTGAAAACGTTCGCGAAGGCGAACAACATCATCAGCCTCTTCAAGTTCATCGTGCCGCTGTCGGTGATCGCGGTGCTGTTCGCGTTCTTCAAGCCCGCGAACCTGACCGTGCACGGCTTCGCGCCGTTCGGCATGCCGGGCATCGAGATGGCCGTGTCGGCCGGCGGCATCATCTTCGCGTATCTCGGGCTCACGCCGATCGTGTCGGTCGCGAGCGAGGTGCGCAATCCGCAGCGCACGATCCCGATCGCGCTGATCCTGTCGATCCTGCTGTCGACGCTGATCTACGTGCTGCTGCAACTCGCGTTCATCGGCAGCATCCCGACGGCGATGCTCGCCGCCGGCTGGCACGACGTGAGCAAGGCATTCTCGCTGCCGTACCGCGACATCGCCCTCGCGCTCGGCGTCGGCTGGCTCGCGGTGATGGTCGTCGCCGACGCGATGATCTCGCCGAGCGGCTGCGGCAACATCTACATGAACGCGACGCCGCGCGTCGTCTACGGCTGGGCGAAGACCGGCACGTTCTTCAAGGTGTTCACGCGCGTCGACGAAGCGTCGGGCATCCCGCGCGCGGGCCTGTGGCTCACGTTCGGGCTCGCGATCTTCTGGACGCTGCCGTTCCCGTCGTGGGAAGCGCTGATCAACATCGTGTCGGCCGCGCTGGTGCTCAGCTATGCGGTCGCGCCCGTGTCGGTCGCCGCGCTGCGCCGCACCGCGCCCGACCTGCCGCGGCCGTTCCGCGCCAGCGCGTTCGGCATCACCGGCCCCGCGTCGTTCGTGATCGCCGCGCTGATCGTCTACTGGTCCGGCTGGAGCACGGTGTCCTGGCTGCTCGGCCTGCAGATCGCGATGTTCGCGATTTATCTCGCGTGCCGCCGCTGGGTGCCGACCGCGCACCTGAGCCTCGCCGAGCAGGTGCGCTCGTCCGCGTGGCTGATCGCGTTCTATGCGGCGATGATCGTGCTGTCGTATCTCGGCGGCTTCGGCGGCACGGGCCGGCTCGCGCATCCGTACGACACGGCCGTCGTCGCGGCCGTCGCGCTCGTCATCTACTACTGGGGCGCTCGCACCGGCGTGCGCGCCGACAAGCTGCAACTCGACGACGACGAGGACTGACGCGCCCGCGCCCTTTCCCCTTCCATCGGCCGGGCGCAGCACGCCCGGCCCCGCTTTTTCCCGAGGAAAACCATGCAACTCACAGGTCAGCTCCTGATCGGCCCATCGGCCGTCGCCGGACAGAACGGCTCCTTCCACGCGCTCGCCGCCGCCACCGGCGAACCGCTCGAACCGGCGTTCGGCGGCGCGAGCCTGCACGACCTGGAAACGGCGTGCGCGCTCGCCGACGATGCGTTCGACACGTATCGCGAAACGTCGCTCGACGCGCGCGCCGCGTTCCTCGACGCGATCGGCCGCCACATCATGGCGCTCGGCGACGACCTGATCGAGCGCTGCGTCGTCGAAACGGGATTGCCGCGCGCGCGCATCGAAGGCGAACGCGGCCGCACGGTCGGCCAGCTCGCGCTGTTCGCGTCGCTCGTGCGCGACGGTGGATTTCTCGACGCACGCATCGACCCGGCGCGCCCGGAGCGCAAGCCGCTGCCGCGCGTCGACCTGCGCCTGCGCAACGTCGCGGTCGGGCCCGTGGCCGTATTCGGCGCGTCGAACTTCCCGCTCGCGTTCTCGGTGGCCGGCGGCGACACGGCGTCGGCGCTGGCGGCCGGCTGCCCGGTGATCGTCAAGGCGCATTCCGCGCATCCGGGCACGTCGGAGCTCGTAGGCCGCGCGATCCAGCAGGCCGCGCGCGAATGCGGGATGCCGGCCGGCGTGTTCTCGCTGCTGTTCGACGCGTCGCGCGAGATCGGCCAGGCGCTGGTCGCCGATCCGCGCATCCAGGCCGTCGGCTTCACCGGCTCGCGCCGCGGCGGCGTGGCGCTGATGCATATCGCGGCCGCGCGAGCCGAGCCGATCCCCGTCTACGCGGAAATGAGCTCGATCAATCCGGTGGTGCTGTGTCCCGCCGCGCTCGAGGCCCGTCACGACACCATCGCACCGCAGTTCGTCGCGTCGCTCACGCTCGGCGCCGGCCAGTTCTGCACGAACCCGAGCCTCGTACTCGCGATCGACGGCGCCGCGCTGCGCGCATTCGAAGCCGCGGCGGCCGATGCGCTGCGCGCGGCAGCCGCACAAACGATGCTGACACCCCACATCCACGCGAGCTATGCGCAAGGCGTCGCGGCGCTGCGCGCTCACGATGCGGTCGAGCTGCTCGCCGAAGGCGCGGAAGGCGGCCGTCACCAGGCCCGCGCGGCGCTGTTCGCGACGTCCGCCGACGCATTCGTCGCGCATCGCGAATTGCGCGACGAAGTGTTCGACCCTGCGTCGCTGATCGTGCGCTGCCCGGACGCCGACACGCTGCATCGCGTGCTGAAATCGCTCGAAGGCCAGTTGACGATCGCCGCGCATCTCGCCGACGGCGACGCGGCGCTGTTCGCCGCGTTGCGCCCGACGCTCGAACGCAAGGCCGGTCGCATCCTCGTCAACGGTTTCGGCACAGGTGTCGAGGTCGGCCACGCGATGGTGCACGGCGGCCCGTTCCCGGCGACGTCCGACACGCGTACGACGTCGGTCGGCGCACGCGCGATCGAGCGCTTCCTGCGCCCCGTGTCGTACCAGGACGTGCCGGACGCGCTGCTGCCCGACGCGATCCGCAGCAGCAATCCGCTGCACGTGCCGCAACGCATCGACGGCGTGCCCGCCCCGCGCGAGGTGAACCATGTCTGAGCGCACCGCCGAAGTCGTCCTGTCGCTCGATGAAGTCCACGCGCTCGCGCTGCGCGTGCTGACGCACAACGGGATGTCCGACGCGCATGCACGGGCCATCGCCAACGTGATCGCGCAGGGCCAGCGCGACGAGTGCCACTCGCACGGCGTGTACCGGCTGCTCGTGTGCGTGCGCTCGCTGAAGAAGGGCAAGGTCGATCCGCAGGCCGTGCCGACGCTGCGCCGGCTGTCGTCGTCGATCGTCGCGGTCGACGCGAATCGCGGCTTCTCGCTGCTGAGCTTCGAGACCGGGCTGCCGGTGCTCGTCGAGATGGCGAAGCAGCACGGCATCGCCGCGATGGCGATCAACCACTGCTATCACTTCTCCGCGCTGTGGCCCGAGGTCGAGGCGATCGCCGCCGAAGGGCTGGTCGGCATCGCGATGAACCCGAGCCATAGCTGGGTCGCGCCGGAAGGCGGCCGCGAGCCCGTATTCGGCACCAACCCGATCGCGTTCGCGTGGCCGCGCCCGGGCGGCGAGCCATTCGGCGAGCCCTTCGGCGAGCCGTTCGTGTTCGATTTCGCGACGAGCGCGATCGCGCGCGGCGACATCGAACTGCACGCGAAACAGGGCAAGGCGATTCCGTCGCACTGGGCGATCGACGCGGACGGCCAGCCGACTACCGACCCGAAGGCCGCGCTGCAAGGCGCGATGCGCACGTTCGGCGGCCACAAGGGCTCGGCGCTGGCGGCGATGGTCGAACTGCTCGGCGGCGCGCTGATCGGCGACATGACGAGCCGGGAATCGATGGACTTCGACGAAGGCGTCGGCGCGACGCCCTGCCACGGCGAACTCGTGATCGCGTTCGATCCGAAGGTGTTTCTCGGCGACGATCTCGAAGCGGGGCTCGCGCGCGCCGAGCGGATGTTCGAATCGATCGTCGCGCAGGGCGCGCGGCTGCCGTCGCAACGGCGCTTCGACGCCCGTGCGCGCAGCATCGCGAACGGCGTGCGGATTCCGAAGGCGCTGTACGACGAGATCCTGACGCTGCTCGACTGATGCGCGATCGAGCGGCACGGTGCGGCTGCATCGTCGGCGGGACGGGCGATGAAGCCGCCGCCCGGTTGCGCCGGCAATGGTTTGCATCGGGCGTCGTGCTTGGTGGGCTTGGTGGGCTTGGTGGGCTTGGGAGGCTTGGTGGCCTTCGTGGCCTTCGTGGCCTTCGTGCATTCAGCCGCCCCCGGCGCCCAGCCCCGCCCCGCTCGCCCGCGCCCGCCGGCGCCGCCGGCCCGGCGGCTGTGGGATAATCGTCGAGTTTGCCCAGGGCGCAGCTCAAGAGGTTGTTCGCACGGGCGCGCGAGAGGCCTTTATTCCCGTGCCTCCACCCTTTTCCGCGATATTTCTTCAGCCATCACCATGCCCACATACCGTTCCAAAACCTCTACCGCCGGCCGCAACATGGCAGGTGCGCGCTCGCTGTGGCGCGCCACCGGCATGAAAGACGACGATTTCTCGAAGCCGATCATCGCGGTCGTCAACTCGTTCACCCAGTTCGTGCCCGGGCACGTGCACCTGAAGGATCTCGGCCAGCTCGTCGCGCGCGAGATCGAAGCCGCGGGCGGCGTCGCGAAGGAATTCAACACGATCGCGGTCGACGACGGCATCGCGATGGGCCATGACGGCATGCTGTATTCGCTGCCGAGCCGCGACATCATCGCCGACTCGGTCGAATACATGGTGAACGCGCACTGCGCGGACGCGATGGTGTGCATCTCGAACTGCGACAAGATCACGCCGGGGATGCTGATGGCCGCGATGCGCCTGAACATTCCGGTGATCTTCGTGTCGGGCGGCCCGATGGAAGCCGGCAAGACGCGTCTCGCGAACCCGGTCACCAAGACCGTCGAACTGAAGAAGCTCGACCTCGTCGACGCGATGGTGATCGCGGCCGACCAGTCGTATTCGGATGCCGACGTCGCCGAAGTCGAACGCTCGGCGTGCCCGACCTGCGGTTCGTGCTCGGGCATGTTCACCGCGAACTCGATGAACTGCCTGACCGAAGCGCTCGGCCTGTCGCTGCCCGGCAACGGCACGGTGGTCGCCACGCACGCCGATCGCGAACAACTGTTCAAGCGCGCCGGCCGCCGCATCGTCGAACTGACGCGCCAGCACTACGAGCAGGACGACGAACGCGTGCTGCCGCGCTCGGTCGGCTTCAAGGCGTTCGAGAACGCGATGACGCTCGACATCGCGATGGGCGGTTCGACCAACACGATCCTGCACCTGCTGGCGATCGCGCAGGAAGCCGGCATCGACTTCACGATGAAGGACATCGATCGCCTGTCGCGCAGCGTGCCGCAGCTGTGCAAGGTCGCGCCGAACACGAACAAGTACCACATCGAGGACGTGCACCGCGCAGGCGGCATCATGGCGATCCTCGGCGAACTCGACCGCGCCGGCAAGCTGCACACCGACGTGCCGACCGTGCACGCGCCGACGCTGAAGGATGCGCTCGACCAGTGGGACATCGTCCGCACGCAGGACGAAGCCGTGCGTACGTTCTACCTGGCCGGCCCGGCCGGCATCCCGACGCAGGTCGCGTTCAGCCAGGACACGCGCTGGCCGAGCCTCGACCTCGATCGCGCCGAAGGCTGCATCCGCTCGTACGAGCACGCATTCTCGAAGGAAGGCGGCCTTGCCGTGCTGACGGGCAACATCGCGCTCGACGGCTGCGTGGTGAAGACGGCCGGCGTCGACGAGAGCATCCTCGTGTTCGAAGGCTCGGCGCACGTGACCGAATCGCAGGACGAAGCGGTCGAGAACATTCTGAACGACAAGGTCAAGGCCGGCGACGTGGTGATCGTGCGCTACGAAGGCCCGAAGGGCGGCCCGGGCATGCAGGAAATGCTCTACCCGACCAGCTACATCAAGTCGAAGGGGCTCGGCAAGGTGTGCGCGCTGCTGACGGACGGCCGGTTCTCGGGCGGCACGTCGGGTCTGTCGATCGGCCATTGCTCGCCGGAAGCGGCAGCGGGTGGCGCGATCGGCCTCGTGCGCGACGGCGACCGGATCCGCATCGACATTCCGAATCGCACGATCGACGTGCTGGTGTCGGACGAGGAGCTGGCGCGCCGCCGCGAAGAACAGAACGCGAAGGGCTGGAAGCCCGCGCAGCCGCGCCCGCGCAAGGTGTCCGCGGCGCTGAAGGCGTACGCGAAGCTCGTCATGTCGGCCGACAAGGGCGCCGTGCGCGATCTGTCGCTGCTCGACGACTGATGCCGCGAGCGACCGGCGACCGGCGACCGGTAGCACCTTACCTCGCCGCGCTTGCCCGATCCAAAAGCCGCTCTTCGGAGCGGCTTTTTTTCGTCCGGCGCCCGGAGCACCCGCGGTGCGGCCCCGTCAGTGACGGAGTTCGTCGGGGCCGCCACCCCCGCCGCCGCCGTGGTTGCCGCCACCGTTTCCGCCGCCTTGCGGCCGTGCATAACCGCCGCCCCCGCCTCCCTGGCGTACCGGCGGCGGCATCGCGCGACCCTCTCCGCCCGGTGCAGGCGGCGGGCGCAGCACCGCCGGCGGCGGGCTGGCCGGACGCGTATTACCCGCCCCACCCGGCATCGGCGTCGGCGCCGACGGGCTGGCCGGACGCGCATTACCCATCCCACCCGGCATCGGCGTCTGCGCCGGCGGGCTGGCCGGACGCGCATTACCCACCCCACCCGGCATCGGCGTCGGTGCCGGTGCCGCCGGCGCCGGCACGCGGTTCGCGCCGTTCCAGCCGCCGCGCGTCGCCGACGGCCGCGTGTCGTGCACGGGCGGCGGGCCGCCCGGCGCGACCTGCATCGGCACGCCCGGTTGCGGACGCCCTTGCGCCGGCGGCACGCCGCCGGGGCCGAGCCTCGGCTCCGGACGATGCGCCCAGCGATCGCGGTCGGGATACCACGGGCGGTGCCGGTAATAGCGATCCCAGTACGCGCCGATCGCGAACCCGGTCACCGGCACGCCGATGATCGCGCCATATTCGAGCAACGGCACGTAGCTGCCCTGGTAGGGATAGTCGAGCAACTGCGCATCGATCCAGCCGCGCACGCCCGGCAATGCGACGTCGCACCACGTGTAGTCGCTCAGGCAACCGAATACGTCCAGCGCGGTGCCGGGCGGAATCTGCGCGACCACCGGATAATCGGGCGCAGGCCCGGCATACAACTCGGCCGGCGAATTCGTGTAAGCGCTGCTCTGCGCGTCGGCGACGCCCGGTGCGGCCGCGAGGCCGGCCAGGACGACGCACAGACTTCGGACGATCGTGTTCCTCATGATGCTCTCCCGCGTCGCGCCGACGCGCGCCGGTCAGTGGCGATGGCCGCCGCCCCAGTGACCGCCACCCCAATGACCGCCGCCCCACGGACGATGCCAGTACCCGCCTCGCCCGCCCCAGTATCCGCCGCCCCAGCGGCCCCAGAAGCCGATCGTCACGGGCGGCCCGTACCAGCCGGAGTAGTACGCCGGGTAGTAATACGGATACGGTGGCGGCACATAGGCCGGGGCGACATACACCGGCACCGCCGTGTCGGCGTCGACCTGCGCCTGCGGCACGGTCGACGGGGCCGGCGCCGGTGCGGCCGTTGCGACTGGCGTGTCGCGCTGCGTCACCGCGGCAGGCACCGGCGCGTAATAAGGTGCATAACCGTACGGGCTCGTGTAGTAGCAGCCGCCAAGCGCCAGTGCGGCCAGCGCGACGGCGGCGGGCCTCGCGGCGGAAATGGGGTTCATCTCGTACTCCGGCAGAATCCGCGCGCCGCCGCCGGGCGCGCGCCTGACTCTAGCTTACGTCCCCTGCAGATTTCCGCGCGTATGATCGGTTACTTTTTGTTTCCTGCCCTGACCGGCGAAGCAGGCACGCCGCGTGCTGGGCCGTCGGCGGCGCCGACGTTGAAGTTGGCGCAAATGCCCTCAACTTGAACGATGTCGGGCTGACCGGCGCGGACGGGCGTCCGCGATCCACCGGCCCCCGCAAACCGGCGAGCTTCGGCCCGCCCAGACAGGAACGCGGCTCGCGCCGCCATCGACATGACTACGCCACGCCCCACTTCCCGGGCGGACACACCGCTCGATCCGATCATTCAGTTGCTGGCGCTCGCCGGCGAGCAAGGTTATCTGACGCACGCCGACCTCGTCGACGCGCTGCCGCCCGAAAGCGACAGCCCCGACGCGCTCGACGTCGTGCGCGCCGCGCTTGCCGACATCGGCATCGCGGTATTCGACGAGCCGGCCGTGCCTGCGCCGTTCGCCGGCGCGGCGCCGGTCGAAGTCGATCGCGACGCGCTCGACGAAGGCCGGGCCATGCTCGGCGACCTCGCGCGCGGCACGAGCGCGTCGACCGATCCGCTCGCGCTCTACATGCGGCGCATGCACGCGGTGCCGCTGCTCACGCGCGAAGGCGAAATCGTCCTCGCCCGCGAGATCGAAACGGGCCGCCATCAAGTACTGCACGCGATTGCCGGCTATCCGCCCGCGGTCGACGCGCTGCTCGAGCGTCATCGCGCGACGGGCAGCGCCGGCTCGACCGGCTCGCCCGATGACGACGACGCCGGTGCATCCGCGCCCGCCCGCTACGATGCGGTGCACGCAGCAGTGTCGGCACTGCGCGGCGCATTGCATGCGCATGGCAGCCGTTCGGCCGAATACCGCGACGCGCGCAACCACGTGGCCGCCCTTCTCGGTTCGCTCCCGTGGGTCGCGCCGGCTGTCGACGACGCGAGCCGTGCGGTCCGCGCGCTCGCGGCCGCCCCTCACGATCCGTCGGCGGCCGACGCGGCGTGCTTCGACGCAGTCGCCCGGCGCGCGCTCGCAGCCGCACTGAGCGACGGCCAGCAGAAGGTGCGCGACGCGACGCGTGCGATGCTCGAGGCGAACCTGCGGCTCGTGCTGTCGATCGCGCGCAAGTACCTGAACCGCGGCGTCGACCTGTCCGACCTCGTGCAGGACGGCTGTCTCGGCCTGATGCGCGCGATCGAGAAATTCGAATACCGGCGCGGATTCAAGTTCTCGACCTATGCGACGTGGTGGATTCGCCAGGCGATCGCGCGCGCGGTCGCGGATCGCTCGCGCACGATTCGCGTGCCGGTGCACGTCGGCGATCAGTACCAGCGCGTACAGCGGCATGCGCTGCGCTTTCGCCAGCGCACGGGCCGGCGGGCTACGCCGGCCGAGCTCGCGGCCGAAACCGGCATCGACGAAGACAAGCTGCGCGCGGTGCTCGCGCTGCCCGCCGAGCCGGTCTCGCTCGACACGCCGCTGCCCGACGCGGACACCGGCCTCGTCGAATTGATCGAGGATCAGGCCTCGGCCAGCCCGTTCGAGCAACTGGCCGACACGCGCATGCGCGACTGCGTGCGGTCGCTGCTGCGGTCGGTCACGCCGACCGAGGCCGACGTGCTGCGCCGGCGGTTCGGCCTCGGCGGCGCCGAGCCCGACACCTACGACGCGATCGCGCAGGACGCGGGGATGTCGCGGGAGCGCGTGCGGCAGATCGAGAAACGGGCGCTCGCCGCGCTGCGTACGGCCGCCGAGGCCGAGAACGCGCAGTCGTTTCTCGACGCTTGACCGCATCGAGCGCAGCGCCGATCGTGCCGCGTTCCGGCACGACCGTGCGCTGCGCGCCTGTGCTACGTTTGTCATTGACGCGCATCAAACTTTCTTCGTTGCGCGTCGCCACAATGGTTGACAGCCGACCGGCGCGTCGCTCGCCGCGTCCATTCCGTTTGTGCTTTCCGGGCCCCTCGCCATGCAGTCGACCGTTAGCCAGACGTACGAGGAAAACCGGTCCATCGCGGCCTGCCTGCGCGAGGCCGCGCAGTGGCTCGTCGACCAGGGCGCGAACCCGTACCGGGTCGCCGCGTACCGCGCGGCGGCCGATACCGTCGACGCGCTCGAGCGCGACATCCGCGGCGTGTTCGAAACCGGCGGCGTCGAGGCGCTCGGCGCGCTGCCCGACATCGGCGCGGGCGTCGCGCAGGCGATCGCCGAGCTGCTGGTGACGGGACGCTGGCGCCAGCTCGATCGCTTGCGCGGCGATGCGGAACGCGCATCGGCCTTCGACGCGGTGCCGGGCATCGGCCACGCGCTCGCGCTGCGCATTCATGACGCACTGCACATCGACACGCTGGAAGAGCTCGAACGCGCGGCCCGCAACGGCCAGCTCGAAACGATCGCGGGCGTCGGCCCGCGCCGAGCGGCCGGCATCCGCGCCGCACTCGACGACGTGCTGAGTCGCCGCCGGCGCTGGCAAGGTCACATGCAGAACGCCGATCCCGGCACGGAACCGCCCGTCGAACTGCTGCTTTACATCGACCGCCAATACCGCAACAAGGCGGCCGCCGGCGTGCTGCCGAGGCTCACGCACCGGCGCCTGAACGCGGACGGTTACGTGCCGCCGCCCGTGATGCACATGACCAAGGGCGGCTGGCACTTCACGGTGCTGAGCCAGCATGCCGCGATGCGCACGCCGGAAGCCGGGCGCCCGACCGACTGGGTCTCGCTCTACTTCTACGACGCCGTGCAGTGCGAGCACCAGCGCACCGTCTTCACCGAAACGTACGGCGCGCTCGTCGGCAAGCGGATCGTGCGCGGGCGCGAGATGGAATGCCGCGTGTATTACGCGGGATGAGTCATGCGTCGACGGTTTTGCCGACGTCGAGGGCGGCTCGAGCGGCGTCCCTCTTGACGATTCGGGCATGTCGAACCCGTTACGTCGCCACGTCACCACCCTCCCGTCGAATCGCTACCGCTACGCTCGCCCTCGCGCAGGCTCGCCGCCTACGCGCTTTCCGCCTTCGCGCGGCGTGCCGGACGACGATGCGCGGCAATGCGCAACAGCTTCTGGAACGACGGGCACTCGAGATGGTTCGCCGCCGGGCACACGGCCGCATGCCGCAGCGCATCGCGCACCGCGCCGAGACGGCGGATCGTGCGGTCGAGCTCGTCGGCCTTGCCATCGAGCTTCGCGCGATCGATCGCGGGCCGACCGTCGCCGCCGACCATCGCGAGCATGTCGTCGAGCGAGAAACCGGCCTCCCGGCTGAGCGCGATCAACGCCAGGCGCTCCAGCACCGACGCGTCGTATTGCCGCCGCAGCCCGTGCCGGCCGATCGGCACGATCAGCCCCTTTTCCTCGTAGTAACGCAGCGTCGACGCGGGCAATCCCGAGCGCCGCGCCACGTCCGCGATGTCCAGTCGGCTCATGCTTGACCTCAAGTGAACTTGAAGTTGCAAGATAGTCGCTCGACTTCACGAAGACAAGCCCGGTGGAATCAGCCGCCGTCGCCGCGCTGCGCCGTTTCCTCGTGGCGATCGAGCGCGTCGAGCAGGTTGCCCGGCCGGCTCATCGCGGCCCTCAGCCTGGCGGCTTTCTCGATATCGGCCGGCGCGGTGAGCTTCGCGCCCTGATCGAGGTACTGTTGCGCGCGCGTCTCGCCTGCGGCGGCCGCCAGCCTCAACAACGCATTCGCGGCGATCGGATCGGATGCGACACCGCTGCCAGCGTAGTACTGCACGCCCAGCCGGAACAGCGAGGTCGCGGCCCCTTGGGCCGCAGCGAGCCGATACCATCTCGCCGCTTCGGCGTCGTCCTTGCGCACGCCCTGCCCGTTTTCGTACATCAGGCCGAGATTGTTCTGCGCGTTCGCGTCACCCTGTTCCGCGGCGAGTCGGTACCACTTGAATGCCTCGGTGTCGCTCTGCGTCACGCCGCGCCCGCTGTCGTACAGGTAACCGAGGGCGTTCTGTGCTTGCGGCTCGCCCTGATCGGCCGCGCGCCGATACCATTTGGCGGCTTCCGCGGCATCCTGCGGCACGCCGGTCCCGGCGTCGTACATCAGCCCCAGATACAGCTGCCCTCTCGGCAGGCCCTGTTCGGCCGCGCGCCGGTAGAGCCGCACCGCTTCCGCGCTATCCTGCGGCGCGCCTTCGCCGTCCTCGTATGCGCGGCCGAGATTGCACAACGCATCCCCATTGCCCTGCGCGGCCGCGCGTCGATACCAGCTCACGGCCTCCGCACGGCTTTGCTCGACGCCGATGCCGGTTTCGTACAGCGTGCCGAGATTGTTCTGCGACGCCGCGTCGCCCTGATCGGCGGCCCGCCGGTACCATTTCGCGGCTTCGGCGGGATTCCGTTCGACGCCGTCGCCGTGCTCGTACATCAGCGCGACGCTGAATTCGCCGTCCAGATCGCCGCGCTTCGCCTTCGCCATCGCCGCGTCGAACGCCCCGGGCGCATCGTCGTGCCCGAGCCAGGCGGTGCCGCCCCCGACGATCAATACCAGCGCGAGCGCGATGAGGATCGCAATGCGGGCTTTCCGGCCCATTCGTCGTGCCTCGGTCATCTCTCAGTGTTCTCTTTTTTGTAGTTGCAACCGGTACGCCCGACCGCGCACCCGCGTCACTCGCCGCCGCAGTCGATCAGGTTGCGGCGCACGCGCCCGAGCAGCCGCACCAGCGTCTCGCGCTCGTCGGGCGTGAAGCCGCGCAGCCCGTCGTCGGCGACGGTGTCGCCCACCTCCAGCATCTGCGGAAAGATCTCGCGCGACTTGTCGGTCAGCCGGATCACGAACGCGCGGCGGTCGTCGTCGTTCGCGACGCGCTCGATCCACCCATAGCTTTCCATCCGGTCGAGCAGCCGCGTGAGCGAGATCGGCGTGATCTCGAGCCATTCGGCGAGCCGCGCCTGGTTCATCTCGCCCTTCCACGTCAGGTACGCGAGCACGCGGCTTTGCGCCCGCGTCAGCCCGATGCGCTTCGCGCGCCGATCGAACAGGCGCCCGTTCAGGCGAGCCACGTCGGCGATCAGGTAACCGATCCGGTTCTCGTAGGTCTTGTCCATGCGGCGATTATAGGGTCAAGCCGAAACCGACCCGAGGCTGGCGACTCGGCAATAAGCAGCTATATAATGAGTATGCTTATAATTTGCGCCATACCGGATCGCCGCCCACGGCGACCGCCCCACGGAGACACCCGCTTGAACCCCGCCGCCGACGTCCCCGCTTCGCCCGCCCTGAACCGGCCGATGCTGACCTTGTCGATCATGCTCGCCACGCTGATCCAGACCCTCGACAGCACGATCGCGAACGTCGCGCTGCCCCACATGCAGGGCACGCTGTCCGCGTCGCAGGACGAAATCACGTGGGTGCTGACCTCCTACATCGTCGCCGCAGCGATCGCGACGCCGCTCACCGGCTGGCTGTCCGACCGGCTGAGCGTAAAGCGGCTGCTGATCGTGTCGATCGCCGGCTTCACGGTTGCGTCGGCGCTGTGCGGGCTGTCGGAGACGCTCGTGCAGATCGTCGGCGCGCGGCTGCTGCAAGGCGTGTTCGGCGCCGCGCTGGTGCCGCTGTCGCAATCGATCCTGCTCGACATCAACCCGCGCGAGAAGCAGGGCCAGGCGATGGCGATCTGGGGGATGGGCGTGATGGTCGGCCCGATCCTCGGCCCGACGCTCGGCGGCTGGCTCACCGACAGCTACAACTGGCGCTGGGTGTTCTTCATCAACGTGCCGATCGGCGCATTCGCGCTCGCCGGCGTAATGACCTTCCTGCCGGCGCGCGCGCCGCGCCCGCACGTGAAATTCGACGCGTTCGGCTTCGCGACGCTCGCGCTCGCGATCGGCGCGTTCCAGGCGATGCTCGACCGCGGCGAACAGCTCGACTGGTTCGGTTCGTACGAGATCCGCATCGAGGCGCTCGTCGCGGCGCTCGGCTTCGCGTTCTTCCTCGCGCATACGGCGAGCGTCGGCAAGGCGTCGTTCTTCAAGTCGGAACTGCTGCGCGACCCGAATTTCGCAACGGGCACGCTGTTCATCTTCGTGGTCGGCGCGGTGCTGTATGCGACGCGCGCGCTGCTGCCGCCGATGCTGCAGAACCTGATGGGCTACCCGGTCGCGACGACGGGCCTCGTCACCGCGCCGAGCGGCGCCGGCACGATGATCGCGATGCTGTTCGTCGGGCGGCTGCTGAAATACGTGGATGCGCGGATGCTGCTGCTCGCGGGGCTGTCGATTTCCGCGCTCGCGCTGTGGCAGATGATGCAGTACACGGTCGTGCTGTCCGAAGCGGACATCGTGTGGCCCGGCGTGATCCAGGGCTTCGGTCTCGGGCTCGTGTTCGTGCCGCTGAGCGCGCTGTCGTTCTCGACGTTGCCGCCCGACCTGCGCGCCGACGGCACGGCCACCTACAGCCTGATGCGCAACATCGGCAGCAGTATCGGCATCTCGATCGTGCAGACGCTGATGACGCGCAATACGCAGGTCGCGCATGCCGATCTCGCGGCCCACGTCACGCCGTTCGACCCGGCCGTGCAGGCGATCGCCGGCAGCCGCGTCGACATCGCACTGCTCGACCGCACGATCAACCAGCAGGCGACGATGATCGCGTACCTGAACGATTTCAAACTGATGTTCGTCGCGACGCTGCTGATGATCCCGCTATTGCTGCTGATCCGCCCGCCGCAGAAGGCGGCGAGCGTCGACGTCGCGCATGCGGCGATGGATTGACGAGCGCGCATGCGCCCGTCCGGGGCCGCGTCAGGCCTTCATCGTCCCGGTTCGCACGTAGCGCTCGTGCCACGACAGCGCCTCGGCGAGCAGATGCGGCGTGTGCTTGCCGAAGCTGTCGCGCGACGCGCGCTCGAAGTAGTCCTCGAGCATCGGCCGGTAGTCCGGGTGCGCGCAGCTCGCGATGATCTTGCGCGCGCGCTGCTTCGGCGACAGGCCGCGCAGGTCGGCCAGCCCCTGCTCGGTGACGACGACCGCGACGTCGTGCTCGGTATGGTCGACGTGGCTCGCCATCGGCACGATCCGCGAGATCGCCCCGCCCTTCGCGGTGCTGGCCGACATGAAGCACGACAGGTAGCCGTTGCGCGCGAAGTCGCCCGAGCCGCCGATGCCGTTCTGGATCTTCGTGCCCATCACGTGCGTCGAGTTCACGTTGCCGTAGATGTCGGCCTCGATCATCCCGTTCATCGCGATGCAGCCGAGCCGGCGCACGAGTTCCGGATGGTTGCTGATCTCCTGCGGGCGCAGCACGATCTTCTCGCGGAACGTCGCGATTTCGTCGGCGAAGCGCTGCACGGCGGCCGGGCTCAGCGACAGCGCGGTGGCCGATGCGAAGCTCAGCGTGCCGTCGTCGAGCAGGTCGAGCATGCCGTCCTGGATCACTTCCGTGTACGCGGTCAGGTTCGAGAAGCCGGCCGAGCTCAGTTCCGCGAGCACCGCGTTCGTGATGTTGCCGACGCCCGACTGCAGCGGCAGCAGGTTTTCCGGTAGACGGCCGCGCTTCACTTCGTGGCGCAGGAAGTCGATCAGCTGCAGCGCGATCTGCTTGGACGTCGCATCGGGCGCGGTGAACGCATTGCTGCGATCGGGCGCGTCGGTCTCGACGATCGCGACGATCTTGTCGGCCGGGCAGCGCAGGTACGGCTCGCCGATCCGGTCGTCGCTCTTCGTGAGCGGAATCGGCTTGCGGTGCGGCGGCAGCGCGGTGCCGTAGTAGATGTCGTGCATCCCGTCGAGGCCGAGCGGCTGGCGCGAATTGACCTCGAGGATCACGTGCTTCGCGCGCTCGAGCCACGTCTTGTTGTTGCCGATCGACGCGGACGGAATCAGCAGGCCGTCCTCGCGAATGCCCGCGACTTCGACGATCGCGACGTCGAGATCGCCGTACAGCCCGAACCATGCGTATTGCGCGACGTGGCTCAGGTGGACGTCCTGGTAATCGACTTCGCCGCCGTTGATCTTGTCGCGCAACGTCGGGTCGGACTGATACGGCAGTCGCATCGAAATGCCGTTCGTGCGGGCGAGCGCCCCGTCGAGTTCCGGTGCGGTCGACGCGCCCGTCAGCACGTTGATCCGGAAGTCCTCGCCGCGCGCGTGCGCCGCGTCGATGTGGGCGGCAAGCGCGGCCGGCACGGCCTTCGGATAGCCCGACCCGGTGAAGCCGCTCATGGCGACGGTCATGCCGGGGCGGATCAGCGCGGCGGCTTCGTCGGCGGTGCGGACGAGCGAACGCAGGGCGGGAGCGAGGATGCGTGATGAAGACATGGCTGGTTATCTGACGCTTTGGTCTGTCGTTGACGTCGCGGGGGGTGTCTCCTGAGCGACGCGAAGCCCTTGGGGCCGCGAGGGGCGGCCCGGCACCACGGGCACGGTCGGAGTATCGCAGAGGCCATCGCCGCGAAATGTCCGCTGGATGCAAAAGATCCTTGCCGGATTTGCCGGGTATCGAACGAGCGTTCTGTGACAGGCGACCCGCCTCCCGCCGAATGCATGCGAAAGGCGCGCGAAAGCATCGGGCGAATCATGGATTCGCGATCCATCGACCGTCGCGCATCAATCGATGCGATTTCGCCGACATTGACGGCCTCCGGCTCGGTAATCGCCGATACCCGTCCGGCGCGGCCGATTGTCGCCCGATGCGGCTTTTCCGGACCTGACGGAGATCAAGGTCGCATGCGCTGCGCGACGCCGGCCACACGGCGCGAAAAACCGGCCAGATCCGCCTGCGAGGCCCGTCCGGCCTTGACAGCCGCGTGAGGCGAACCACACTGGAAGACGGGTTCGCCGACCGGATGGCCGCCCCGTTCACCCATGCGTTTTTGGCCCGGCCGATGCCGTCAAGACGCGGTAACACTCCCGTATGTCAGGACATTGATCGAATAAAAAGCAACAAATTACAATTCCGTATATATTTCGCCGATGGACCAAAGAAAAACCGCCACACGCCCCGAGCCACCCCCGCCACGCACCTGGGATGCGCGGCTCGCGCGCTCGCTCGTCCGACCGCTCGTCGATACGCCGGTCACCCCGAATCACCTCACCACCGTTCGTCTGCTGATCGGCCTCGCCGGCGCCTGGTGCCTCGCGCACGGCGGCTTCGGCTGGAGCAACGCAGGCGCGTTCCTGATCGTGCTGTCGAACTTCGTCGACCACACCGACGGCGAGCTCGCGCGCATCAGCGGCAAGTCCAGCAAGATCGGTCATTTTTACGACCTGGCGGCCGATGCGCTCGTCACGGTCGCGCTGTTCGTCAGCATGGGCGTCGGCATCGTCGCCCAGGGCGGCCAGATGGCCGCGTCGCCGGTGCTGCTCGGCGCGGTGGCCGGCGCGGCCGTCGCGCTGATCTTCTTCCTGCGCATGCGGATCGAATCGATCGCCGGCAAGGCCGGCACCAAGCAGGCGTTCGCCGGCGGCTTCGAGACGGAAGACGTGCTGTACCTGCTGCCGATCGTGACGCTCGTCGACGGCGTCGAGCCGTTCCTGCTCGCGGCGTCGATCGGCGCTCCGCTGTTCGCCGCCTGGGTCGTGATCGACTGGTGGCGCATCGTGCGGCGCGGCACCCTCCCGCAGAACCCGGCCGCGCAGAACCCAACTGAAATCCAGGCTTCCAAATGACTCCTAGCACGCGCGACGATTCCGTGCTGAGCCCGGCACGCCCCGCGCCCGTGCGCGCGGCCGCGGCCGCGGCCGATCCCGATCGCACCGTGGCCGACTGCGTCGGCCGGCTCGACCTCGACCGCCTGCGCGACGACTACACGCGCCAGGGTTCGTTCCTCTACCTCGACGCGTTCCTGCCGGCCGACGCGCACGCGAAGCTGGCGCATGCCGCCCGCGCGATGCAGGCCGGCCTGAACCGCAATTACCTGCCCGGCCACAAGCAGGGCGGCAGCGTGAGCCGCCATACGATCGACGAGCAAGCGCCGTACATCGCCGAGCTGTATCGCTCGAAGGCGCTGATCGGATTCCTCGAGAAAATCACGGGCGACAAGCTGATGCTGTCGCCGGACGACGATCCGCACGCGTACGCGCTGTATTACTACACGAAGCCCGGCGACCACATCGGCTGGCACTACGACACGTCGTACTACGACGGCCGCCGCTATACACTGCTGATCGGCGTGATCGACGAATCGTCGTGCCGGCTCGACTACGAACTGCACACGCGCAACCCGGACGTCGCCGACGAACCGGGCTCCGTGCAGATCGCCGACGGCGGCATCGTGCTGTTCGACGGCGACAAGCTGCGCCACCGCATCACGCCGCTCGGCCAGAACGAAATACGCGTGTCGCTCACGTTCGAATACGTGACGAACCCCGGCATGCGGCCGTGGAAGCGCTTCATCTCGAACATGAAGGACGCGATCGCGTATTTCGGTTTCCGCCAGGTGTTCAAGCAACTGGCGACGCGACGCACGAGCGGGTCATGACACGCGCGGGCCTCATCCTGCTGTCCCTCGGGACCGCACTCTTCATCGCACTCCTGGCCTGGCAGGGCATCGGCGCGGTAGCGTCCACGTTCCTCGCGGCCGGCTGGGGCCTCGCGCTCGTCGCGGCGTTCCACGTCGTGCCGCTCGCGATCGACGCGGTCGCGATCTCCGTGATGTTCCGCCGCGGGCAGCCCGCCGCCGAACTCGGCAATGCGCTGCGCGCGCGCTGGGTCGGCGAATCGGTGAACAGCCTGCTGCCCGCCGGGCAGATCGGCGGCCCGGTGCTGATGGTGCGCCACCTCGCGCAGCGCGGCACGCGGATGGCCGATGCGGCCGCCGCCGTGACCGTCAGCACGACGATGCAGGCGCTCGCGCAAATGGCCTTCGCGCTGATCGGCATCGCCGCGTTCAGCCTGTATGCGACGCACGAGTCGGTCGCGCACCTGCGCACGCCCGCGCTGATCGCCACCGGCGTGCTCGGCGCGCTCGCGGTGATGTTCTATCTGGCGCAGCGGCGCGGGCTGTTCGGCCGCGGGCTGCGCCTCGCGTCGAAGCTGCTCGGCCCGCGCGACTGGTCGTCGCTCGCCACGCGCGCCGACGCGATCGACGACGCGGTCGGCGCGCTGTACCGCGATCGCGCGAAAGTCGCGAAGACCTTCGCATTGAGTCTCGCCGGCTGGATCGTCGGCACCGCGGAAGTGTGGCTCGCGCTGCACTTCCTCGGGCATCCGGTGAGCTGGCTCGACGCGCTGCTGCTCGAAAGCGTCGGCCAGGCGATTCGCGGGGCAGCCTTCGCGATCCCGGGCTCGCTCGGCGCGCAGGAAGGCGGCTACCTGCTGCTCGCGCCGCTGGTCGGGTTGCCGCCCGACGCGGCGCTCGCGCTGTCGCTCGCGAAGCGCGCGCGCGAACTCGCGCTCGGCCTGCCCGGCCTGCTCTATCTGCATTTCAGTGAAAGAAACTGGCAGCGGCGCCATGCGCCGCAGCCGCTCGCCGACTGATCGTTCAGATCGCCGGCTTTTTGGTTGGAGAACCCATGCGAGCCATCATTCTTGCGGCAGGCCTCGGCTTGCGCCTGCAACAACCGCCCGAAGCGCAGTTCCCGAAGTGCCTGCTGCGCTTCGACGACGTGTCGCTGCTCGAGCGCCATCTGCGCGTGCTCGATGCCGCGGGCGTCGACGAGATCGTGCTCGGGCTCGGCTTTCAGCACGAGAAAGTCGAGCAGGAACTGAAGCGCCTCGGCCGCCAGGCCGAGATCGTGATCAACGACCGCTACGACCTCGGCAGCGTGCTGACCGTGCATACCGTCGCCGATGCGATGACGCGCGGCGGCGACGTGCTGCTGATGGACGCGGACGTGCTGTACGACGAGAACATCCTGCACGCGCTGGTGGCCGACGCCGACAAGCCGGTCGATCGCCTGCTGATCGATCGCGACTTCGAGGCCGGCGACGAACCCGTCAAGCTGTGCCTGAAGAACGGCGTGCCGGTCGAGCTGCGCAAGCAGCTCGCGGTCGACCTCGACTACGACACGATCGGCGAATCCGTCGGCTTCTTCCGCTTCACCGAAGGCACCGCGCGCCGCCTCGCGACGATCGTCGCGGGCTACGTCGACAGCGGCCGCGCGAACATGCCGCACGAGGAAGCCGTGCGCGACCTGCTGCTCGAAGGCGGCCATTCGTTCGACGTCGCCGACGTCACCGGCTCGCCGTGGATCGAGATCGACTTCCCGAACGACGTCGCACGCGCGACGCAAGACATTCTTCCCCTGATTCAACGCACCACCGCCGGAGCCGCACGATGAACGCACGCGAACCCAACTTCACCGAATCGCGCAGCGCGCGCCTGCGTCGCATGCTCGTGAGCAGCGACCTCGAATTCCTGATGGAAGCGCACAACGGCCTGTCGGCGCGGATCGTCCGCGAGGCCGGCTTCAAGGGGATCTGGGCGTCGGGCCTCGCGATCTCCGCGCAATTCGGCGTGCGCGACAACAACGAGGCGAGCTGGACCCAGGTGGTCGACGTGCTCGAGTTCATGGCCGACGCGAGCGACCTGCCGATCCTGCTCGACGGCGACACCGGCTACGGCAACTTCAACAACGTGCGCCGCCTCGTGAAGAAGCTCGAGCAGCGCGGCATCGCGGGCGTCTGCATCGAGGACAAGCAGTTCCCGAAGACGAACAGCTTCATCGACGGCGAGCGCCAGCCGCTCGCCGAGATCGACGAGTTCTGCGGCAAGATCAAGGCCGGCAAGGATTCGCAGACCGATCCCGATTTCTCGATCGTCGCGCGCGTCGAGGCGCTGATCGCGGGCTGGGGGATGGACGAGGCGCTGCGCCGCGCGAACGCGTATGCGGAAGCCGGCGCCGATGCGATCCTGATCCACAGCAAGCTGTCGCGTCCGGACGAGATCCTGCAGTTCGCGCGCGAATGGAGCGGCAAGGCGCCGCTCGTGATCGTGCCGACCAAGTACTACAGCACGCCGACCGACGTGTTCCGCCAGGCCGGCATCAGCACCGTGATCTGGGCGAACCACCTGATCCGCGCGTCCGCGTCGGCGATGCAGGCCGTCGCGCGCGAGATCCACGAGAACGAAACGCTGATCAACGTCGAAGACCGCGTCGCGTCGGTCAACGAGATCTTCCGCCTGCAGGACGCCGACGAGTATTCGGCGGCCGAGCGCATCTACCTGTCGTCGTCGTCGCGCGCGTCGAATGCGGCGGTCGTGCTCGCGGCGAGCCGCGGCAAGGGCCTCGAAGCCGTCACCGAAGACAAGCCCAAGGTCATGCTGCCGGTCGCCGGCAAGCCGCTGTTGCGCTGGCTCGTCGACGGCTTCAAGAAGCAAGGCGTAAACGACATCACCGTGGTCGGCGGCTACCGCGCCGATGCGATCGACACGTCGGGCATCAAGCTCGTCGTCAACGAACGCCATGCGCAGACGGGCGAGCTCGCGTCGCTCGCCTGCGCGGCCGAACGCCTGACCGGCGACACCGTGATCTCGTACGGCGACCTGCTGTTCCGCAGCTACATCCTGCGCGACCTCGCCGAGAGCGAGGCCGAGTTCAGCGTGGTGGTCGATTCGTCGCTGACCGAGCCGTCGAACCAGAGCGTGCGCGACTTCGCCCTCTGCTCGGCAGCCGACGATCGCGGCCTGTTCGGCCAGAAGACCTACCTGCAACGCGTGTCGAGCGACGTCGCCGCGGGCACCCCGCACGGCCGCTGGATCGGCCTGCTGAACGTGCGCGGCGCCGGTGTCGACCGCCTGAAGGCGATGCTCGCGACGCTGCAGGCGCGTCCCGATTTCGACACGCTCGACATTCCGTCGCTGCTGAACGAACTGATCGCCGCCGGCGAGAAGATCGAGGTGCAGTACGTGCACGGCCACTGGCGCGGCGTCAACGACCTGGAAGACTTCCGCCGCGCGGGCGACTTCGCGCACGGCCAGACGCCGCTGTCCGAACCGGGCGCCGGCAACGGGGGCGCGCAATGATCGAAGCGGCACAGTTCGTCGAGGCCGCGCGCGAGCGCGGCTTCGACTGGTACGCGGGCGTGCCCTGCTCGTACCTGACGCCGTTCATCAATTACGTGCTGCAGGACCCGACGCTGCACTACGTGTCGGCCGCGAACGAAGGCGACGCGGTCGCGCTGATCGCAGGCGCGACGCTCGGCGGCAAGCGCGGGATCGCGATGATGCAGAACTCGGGGCTCGGCAACGCGGTGAGCCCGCTCACGTCGCTGACCTGGACGTTCCGGCTGCCGCAGTTGCTGATCGTCACGTGGCGCGGCCAGCCGGGTGTGGCCGACGAGCCGCAGCACGCGCTGATGGGGCCGATCACGCCCGCGATGCTCGACACGATGGAGATCCCGTGGGAGACGTTCCCGACCGACCCCGAACAGGTCGGCCCGGCGCTCGACCGCGCGATCGCGCACATGGACGCGACGGGCCGCCCGTACGCGCTCGTGATGCAGAAAGGCAGCGTCGCGCCGTATGAGCTGAAGGCGAACCCGGCCGCGAAGCCGCGCGCGCACGTCGCCGCGCAATCGTGGTCGCGCGCCGGGTCGGCCGATGCATGGCCGACCCGCCACGATGCGCTGCAGCGCGTGATCGCGCATACGCCGGTCGATTCGACCGTCGTGCTTGCGTCGACCGGCTTCTGCGGCCGCGAGCTCTACGCGCTCGACGATCGCCCGAACCAGTTGTACATGGTCGGCTCGATGGGCTGCGTGACGCCGCTCGCGCTCGGCCTCGCGCTCGCGCGCCCCGACCTGCGCGTGGTGGCCGTCGACGGCGACGGCGCAGCGCTGATGCGCATGGGCGTGTTCGCGACGCTCGGCGCCTACGGCCCGGCCAACCTCACGCACGTGCTGCTCGACAATGGCGCGCACGAATCGACCGGCGGCCAGGCGACCGTGTCGCAACATGTGTCGTTCGCGGGCGTTGCCGCCGCGTGCGGGTATGCGTCGGCGGTCGAAGGCGATACGCTCGACGTGCTCGATGCGACGCTGGCCGCAACGGGGAACGGTGCGCAATTCGTTCGCGTGGCGATCCGCACGGGCGTGCCCGACGGCCTGCCCCGCCCGACCGTCACGCCGGTCGAGGTCAAGACCCGTCTGATGCGGCACATCGGCGCCGCGCAGACCGCCGCCCACGTTGAAGGAGCTCATTGATGCTGCTGCTGAACCCCGGCCCGGTCACGCTCACCGAACGCGTGCGCCGCAGCCTGCTGCAACCCGATCTGTGCCATCGCGAAAGCGAGTTCTTCGACCTGCAGGATGAAGCGCGCGCGCGCCTCGTCGCCGCGTACGAACTCGATCCGGCCGAATGGGCCGCCGTGCTGATGACGGGTTCGGGCACCGCCGCCGTCGAGAGCATGATCGCCGCGCTCGTGCCGCAGGACGGCAAGCTGCTCGTGATCGAGAACGGCGTGTACGGCGAGCGGATCACGCAGATCGCCACGCAGTACGGCATCGCGCACGACGTGTTGAAGCATGAGTGGATGCAGGCGCCCGATCTCGCGCAGATCGGTGCGAAGCTCGACGCGGGCGGGTACTCGCATGTCGCCGTGATTCATCATGAAACGACGACGGGCCGGCTGAACGATCTCGGCGCGATTGCGGACGTGTGCCGTGCGCGCGGTGTGAAGATGCTCGTGGATGGCGTCAGCAGCTTCGGCGCGGAAGCGATCGACTTCGCCGGTGGCGACATCGATGCGGTTGCCGCCACCGCGAACAAGTGCCTGCACGGCGTGCCCGGCGCGGCGTTCGTGATCGTGCGCCGTAGTGCACTCGCGAAGGCGGCGAGCCGGACTTACTATCTCGATCTCGGTCGGCTTGCAAAGCTGCAGGATCAGCGCAATACGCCGTTTACGCCGTCCGTGCATGCGTATTACGCGCTCGTCGAGGCGCTGCGCGAGTTCGATGAGGCCGGCGGCTGGCGTGCGCGACATGCGCATTACAAGGCGCTTGCGGATCAGGCACAGGCGGGGCTTGCTGCGCGCGGGATGCCGCTGGTGCTGCCGGAAGGTGCGTCGTCGGTCGTGCTGCGTGCGTATCGGTTGCCGCAGGGCGTCACGTACGAGACGCTGCATGATGGGCTGAAGGCGCGTGGTTTCGTGATTTATGCGGGGCAAGGCGGGCTGTCGAAGGAGTTGTTCCGCATCTCCACGATGGGCGCGATTCAGGCGGCCGATGTCGAGCGGTTGCTGGACGGGTTTACGGCGTTGACGCGGTAAGCGTCGTCCGCGACTTCGTCCAGGAAAGGCCCGCGAGGGCCTTTTTTGTTGTCATTTGCAAATTCCTGAGGCGTGGAACACGTCGTCGGCATTCGGCCAAGAGCGATCCTTTACTCTGGCAGTTTGAATGTCCAATTTGATCACGTTCGTAAGTATTCGGCCCGCGAGCGCTACTCCAGGTCTCAGCAATGGATTCAAAAGGGCTGATCCATCCGTCTTAACATGTCTCCCTCGCCGTCATGAGTACGGCATTTGCGTCTCGATCTGGCCCGTGCCATATTGCGGTTCATGCACGTAAACACTGTTCTACGCGACTATTTTTTGGAATTCGGCGAAGACCTCCATGTCGATGCCAATAAGCCACTGCTGCGTGCGAGCGAGGTAGCCAAATACCTGTACCTCATTCAGTTCGGTGCAGTGCGTCTCTGTGTGCGCAATGCCGAAGGTGCGGAAACTACAATTCAGTTCTTCTTCGAAGATGACATGGTTTGCTCGCTGGAAAGCATGCTGAGCGGTTGCCCTAGCGGACTCGAACTGATCACTATGGAAGCATGCCAGTTGCGCGTGCTGGATCGGGATACGGTGCTGACCAAGTTTCAGTCCCATGCAACAATGCCATCCGAACTGCTGGCGCTCACGCAACAGCGACTCGTCGAGTACATCAATCTTTACACGACCGCCATCGCCCAAACGCCGACACAGCGCTACCAGGCCATGCTGGTATCCCAGCCCGACAAGCTCGCACGGATTCCGCTGCACATTCTGGCGGGTTATCTGGGCGTGACCCCGGTGCATTTGAGCCGCATTCGGCGAAGGCTGAAATCCGGCCCGGAATAACAGGCGTTCTGAACATTTGTAAATGACAGCATTGCATCGACCGCGCACCATCGGCCCATCATGACTTTCGTTGGGCCTCATCGAGCATATCTCCCTGACGGAAGTAGAGCGACGGCATAACGACTCCCACATATTCCGGAGAACCTTCGATGGCGATTGATGCGTCTGTTGTACTGCAATTGGGCGGCGCGGCACTTTTGATCTGGGCACTGGCCGGGCTGGCCCGCTGGCTTTGGCTCTATCTTTGGCTACCACAGCGGTTGAATGGAGAGCACCTGGCCGAGCGTTTTGGCCCCGGAAGCTGGGCGCTCATCACCGCGGCCAGCGATGGACTGGGCAAAGCCTTCGCACAGGATCTGGCGCGCTACGGCTTCAACCTGATTCTGGTATCGCGCACGCAGTCCAAACTCGACCGATTAAAAGATGAAATGCAGGCGCTGGGCGTTCAAGTTCGCACTGTGGCAGCAGACCTGTCGAACACCGCCCCGCAAACCTACGAATCCCTGGTCGCCGCCGCCCAGGATGTTGATTTGTCGGTGCTCATCAATTGCGTGGGCACCACGGTACATCGGCGCTATGGCGATGTACCGCTCAAGACCCTGCGCCATCTGGTGGCCGTTAATGTCAGCACCACGGCCATCGTGACATACACGCTGCTTCCGCTCCTGTTGCGCCATGCCACGTCCACGGGACGGCGTGCGGCGCTGTTGAACGTGGGCTCCATCGTCGGCCGATTTTACTGGCCTGGCACTCAGCTCTATGGGGCATGCAAGGCATTTATCGACCACCTGAGCATTCCATTGGCCTATGAGTATCGCGATCAGTTGGATGTGCTGTCCTTCCAGCCCACCGTAATGGCCACGGCCATGGCTGCAGGCATCGAACCAGCGGCCATCACCATCCCTCCACAACAGGCCGCGCATGCTGCGCTGTCCCAACTGGGGCACGTGCTGACGTCCCATGGCCACTGGCGCCATGGCCTGATGGCTGCGTTCCTGGCGGTCTTGCCACGCGAGATCCGCAATGCACTTCTTTTAAAACAGGCACTGGCAATGGGGGAGGTCGAGTTGGCGAGAAGTGAGTAAGCGACGGAATCGGAAAGACTGCTCTGACGCCCAAAGAAGGGGCAGTAAGTTCCATCTCAATGGTTCGCTTGTAGGCAGAACGACCGAAGTTGGCAGTAAAGCAAGCATTCGCCGGAGTCGGGTGAGTGGCTGCAATGGGTCGGTAAGCGCCTCCCACGCATATCAATGAAAACAACATCTCCGATCACGACAATGAAAATCCTGCGCTTCGCCCCGCTGCTGGTGCTCGCCGCCGCCCCCATCGTTCACGCCGCCGACAGCCAGGCTTGCAGCGACGAAACCGTGACAACCATCGCCCGCTGGGCCGGCATCGCGAGCGCACGCATCGCCACGCGCGACGCGGACCGGCTCGTCGTCGCGTCGTCGTGCAAGGCGATGCCGAACGCGCCGGGCACGACGATCGCGGCCGTCGCATTCGATTCGCTGCCGAAGAGCAAGAATCCCGACGAAAGCAGAAAGCTGCAGGTGATCGCGCTCGTCGAGGGCGACAAGGTCGTGGCGGCCGAGCGGTCGGTAGTCGAAGAGGATGCGGCGACGGAGATCGGTGAGAATAGCTATCGGATCGACACGGCGCCCTACCGGTTGACGCCCGACGTACGCGCGTTCGGCGTCGTGTTTACCAGCAGTGCGCGCGGGCCAAGTTGCCCGGATGCCAACACCAGTGAGGAATTGACGCTGTGGGTGCGCGAAGGCAGCCGTATCCGCCCGGTGTTCGGCACCAACCTCTACGGCTGGGTCAGCGTCGAAGGCGACGCCTGCGGCCCGGGTGCAGGCGATGCGCGCAGCGAAGAGGCCCGGATGACGATCGCCGTCGAGAAAACGTCGAGCCACGGCTTCGCCGACCTGTCGATCACGGCGCACATCGCGCAGACGCAACGCAAGAACGGCGATTACTCGGATACGGGCAAGCGCACGGCACGCACGATCGTCCACTACGACGGCAAGTCCTATGGAATCGACATGTTCCGGAACTTCTGGTATTCGCCGGCCGCGATGAAACGCTTCAAGTTACGCCGTGGGCACGACACTGCCCCGCCCGCCTACTCCACCACCTTCGGCCCGATCGCATCGGTCGCCGCCGGCATCCGCAACGCATCGCCCCGCACGCGTCGCGCCTCGCGCGCCGAATAGCGATCCTTGAGCCGCAGGAACGGTTTCTCGACGAGAAAGTAGCTGGCGGTCGCGGCAATCAGCGCCCACACGATGCCGAGCGGAAACCCGTGCGGCACAGGCAATCGCGGATTCGCAAACGGCTGCTGCCACAGATAAAGACTGAACGAAATCGTGCCGACGAACACCACCGGCCCGGCGCGCAACCAGCGCGCGCACCAGAACTCGCTGCGGAAATTCAGCACGACGATCACGATCGCGATCAGCGCGGCTTCGAGCGTCACGCCGTACGTCGCATTCCAGAAACCGCCGAGCCGGTGTTCGGCGAGCGGCATGCCGAGCAGCACGACGAACACGAGCGCCGTCACAATGTGCGCCTCCCCGCGCCACGAACCGATCCACGCTTCGAGCCGTTCGCGGTTGAGCGACGCATAGCAGCCGATCAGGATCGGATCGATACCCGTATGCAGCATCATCCCGAGTTGTCCGCGCAGCGCGGGCGCCAGGAAATACGTGGCGGCGCGCACCAGCGGCACGATCAGGATCAGCGCGGCCAGCCAGCGCGTGCCGGCGCGGCGGATGCCGAACACGAACAGCAGCGGCCAGAACCAGTAGAACTGCTCCTCGAGCGCGAGCGACCAGAAGTGGCCGAGGTACCACGCACCGTCCGGATGCAACGCGTTGTCTCCGGTCAGCCCGAACCACGCCGAGTAATTCCACAGGTGCAGCGCCGCATAGAGCCATTGCCGGCGATCGACGTCGAACGAGCCGGTGAAGGCCACGATCGCAACGGCCGCGAGATACACGTAGCAGGCCGGCCAGATCCGCAACGCGCGGCGCACGTAGAACGACGTGAGCGCGACGCCGCCCGTGCGCGCGAACTCGGCGCGCAACACGTTGGTGATCAGGAAACCGCTCAGCACGAAGAAGATCAGCACGCCGAGCCGGCCGTCGGCGATCAGCCGCAACGGCGCGTACCAGCCCGTATAGCCGCCGGGCAGCACATGCTCGGCATGACCGACGACGACCATCGCGACCGCGACGGCGCGCAACCCGGTCAACTGCGTGACGCGATGGTTCATCGGCTGGAGTCCGTTGGCACGGTGAAGGAACGGGAATCGGCCGGCGCCCGATTGGCCCGCCGACCCGCCGCCGGGATTTTGTATGAAAAATATCGGAATGAAATTGCTTCAAAAATCCGCGTGACACATGCCGCCGGCGAGGCGACGGCGCGCCAACGTCCGGCATGACGAATGGGCATAATGACAAGCCTTGTCCGGCGGCGGCCGGTCCGATGCCCACGCAACGAATTTTGCGGCGCAGCAATCTCCGCAGCCGTACGCGTCCGCACACCGGTCCGCGCCTCGTCCGCGTTCTCTCGACCCTCACCCGGAGTCTGCCTGTGTATCCACCGATCGAACCTTACGCCCACGGCCACCTCGACACCGGCGACGGCCACCGCATCTACTGGGAACGCTGCGGCAACCCGGCCGGCAAGCCTGCCGTGTTCCTGCACGGCGGCCCCGGCGCCGGCTGCGGCCCCGACCATCGCCGTCTGTTCGATCCCGAGCGCTACGACATCCTGCTGTTCGACCAGCGCGGCTGCGGACGCTCGACGCCGCATGCGAGCCTCGAGAACAACACGACGTGGGATCTGGTCGCCGATATCGAACGCCTGCGGGAGATGGTCGGCGCCGAGCAATGGCTCGTATTCGGCGGCTCGTGGGGCAGTGCGCTGGCGATCGCGTACGCGGAAACCCACCCCGAACGCGTGAGCGCGCTGATCGTGCGCGGCATCTTCACGATGCGTCGCGCGGAGTTGCTGTGGTACTACCAGGAAGGCGCATCGTGGCTGTTTCCCGATCACTGGGAAGACTTCCTCGCTCCGATTCCGGAGGCCGAGCGCGGCGACCTGATGGCCGCCTACCATCGCCGCCTCACGGGCGACGACGAAGCCGCGAAGCTCGAAGCCGCACGCGCGTGGAGCGTCTGGGAAGGCCGCACGATCACGCTGCTGCCCGATCCCGCGCTCGCCGCGCATTTCGCGGATGGCCACTACGCACTCGCGTTCGCGCGGATCGAAAACCACTACTTCGTGAACAAGGGCTTCGTCGAGGAAGGCCAGTTGCTGCGCGACGCGCATCGGCTCGCCGGCATTCCTGGCGTGATCGTGCAGGGCCGCTACGACGTCGCGACGCCGGCACGTACCGCATGGGAGTTGTCGAAGGCGTGGCCGGATGCGACGTTCGAGATCGTGCCCGGCGCCGGGCATGCATACAACGAACCGGGGATTCTGGAAGCGCTGGTCGCGGCGACGGACCGGTTCGCGGCCTGAGTAACGTCACGCAACGCGGCGCGTGTTTCCGCGCGTGCCGCACGCACCCGCGCTGCCCGATCACAACGCCGCTTCGACGATCGTCCTGCCGCTGATCGCCCGCTCGACGAGCTGTTCGTCGCCGACCTTGCGGATCGCGTCGTCGAGCAACCCTTCCGGTTCCTCGGTCGCCACTTTCAACAGGCCCGACAGCCCGCGCGCGTCGAGCACCACCAGCGTCTCCATCGAATCCGCGCGGCTCACGAGCACGCGGCGGAATGCCGGGCCCGCGCCGAAGCTCGCACAAAGCTCGATCGTCTCGCCGCCGAGCGTGTAGTCGAAGTGCTTGATCATGGTCTGCCGCCGTTGCATGAAAATGGCGCCGCGCGACGGCGCGGCGCCATGACGTCGACGCACCCGCGCGTGCCGCCGGCGCGCCGGACCGGGGCCCGAGCCGTTCGCCGGCATCACCATGCTAGGCGTGCAGTATTAACGAAGACTTAAAGCGCGCGGGCCATGCCCGGCGGCCCTTCAAGCCGCATCGAGCGGCTCGACCGTCACGCCGACCCTCAGCTCCTGATCCGCGCCGCCGCCGCGGATCACGCCGCGCAGCGGCGTCACGTCCGCATAGTCGCGGCCGACCGACAGCATCACGTAGTCGTCGCCCGGCGCACGATCGTTGGTCGGATCGAGTTGCAGCCAGCCTCCGTCCTCGGGCCACGCCGGATCGTACACGTCGACCCATGCATGCGACGCGTCGGCGCCGATCAGCCGCGGCTGGCCGGGCGGCGGCTGCGTCAGCAGGTAGCCGCTGATGTACCGCGCGGCCAGCCCGAGCGAGCGCAGTGCGCCGATCATCACGTGCGCGAAATCCTGGCAGACGCCCTTGCGCAACCGCAGCGCATCGAGCGCCGACGTCGTGATGTCGGTGCTGTTCGGCGTGTACGCGAAATCGGCATGCACGCGGCGCATCAGGTCCCACGCAGCCTGCACGAGCGGCCGTTGCGGCGTGAAGCTCGCGGCCGCGTACGCGGCGAGTTCGGGGTCGCACGCGACGTGCGGCGACGCGAACACGAACTCGCTCGCCGGATCGTACGGTTGCCCCGCGCGGAACCGCAAGCGGTCGCGCACGGCCTCCCAGGCGGTGGCATGCGCGGCGTCCGGGTTCGCGATCGCAGGCGGCGGCTCGCCGCGCGCGCCGAGCGACCATGCGGGCGGCGTCACGCGCACGGTGCTGCGGCTGCGCACGAGCAGCGCGTCGTGCGGCTGATTCAGCGCGAACGACGCCCGCGCGTTGCCGAACGCATCGATCTCGGTGCAGACCGTTTCCGGTGAAGGTTCGATGTCGAGCGAGAACGACAGCACCTGCTGGCGCGGCGTCGCGAGCGGCTGCAGGCGCGCCTGGTGCTGCGCGGATTCGACGCGTGCCGCGTAGCGGTATTCGGTGTCGTGCGTGACGCGCAGCAGGCGGCCTGGTGCAGCGGCAGCCGGCGTGATCGGCGCGCTCGACGAACCCGGCTTGGTCGATCTGGCCGGCGCCGGCGGCGTGACCGCTGCCTGCTTCGCGGCTTCGGAACCGGGCATGGGCGGCGTCTTCGCCGCGTGTTTCGTCGTCACCATAGCGTCCTGCCCGCCTCGCGCACGTGACTGAAATAGCGCTCGCCGATCCGGTTCGACAACTCCCACACCGCTTTCGCCGTCGTGTCGAGCGCGGCGAGCAGCTTGTCGTGCCGACCGCCTTCGGCGGTCTCGCACAGCTCGTGCAACGACCACGCGGGTATGTTCGGAACCGTCTCGGCCAACTCGGACAGCGCATAGCCTTCGCTGCGCTCGACCTTCGTCAGCCGGCCGCGCAGTGCCTGCACGACCCAGCCGAGCGAGCGCGGGTTGTCGGTATCGAGCACGACGAGCGACAGCAGCGGCGCGACGTCGAAGCCGCGCTGGAACCGCGAACGGAACGTGATCGTGCTGTCGAACAGTTCCAGCACGAGTTCGAAGCCGTCCTGCCGATGCACGGCGCCTTCGTCGAACGCGAACTTCAGCACGCTGCACAGGAAATCGAGCCGGTCGATCTGCCGGCCGATCGACAGCAATCGCCAGCCGTCGTCGCGCGTCATGTTGTCGGTCTGCGCGCCGGTGATCGCGCCAAGCAGCAGGCCGAGACGTTCCAGCAACTGCAGCGCCTCGTTGCCGATCTGCTCCTCCGCCTCCGGTTGCCCTGCGCTGTCCGCGAACAGTTGCGTCGCGTCGTCGATCAGCCGCCACTGATCGCTCGACAGCCGTTCGCGGATCGCGGCAGCCGCACCGCGCATGCCGAACAGGCACGACGCGATCCCCGACGTGCGATCGGCGCCGCGCGTCAGCGACGTCGCCAGCTCGTGCTGGAACGCGCGCGGCGCATCGACGGCCTGCGGCGCGTCGGCCGCGATCAGCCCGGTATCGCGGCACAGCGCGTCGAGCAGTTCCAGATGCGCGGGACTGTCGACGGCGTCTTCGCCGCGCAGCCGCTCGAGCGCGGCACGCGCCAGGCGCATCAGGTTGGTCGCGCGCTCGGTGTAGCGGCCGAGCCAGAACAGGTTCTCGGCCGCACGGCTTGCAATCGCGCGCGGCCGCTCGACGAGATCGTCGGGGCCGAGGTGCGTCTGCAGCAGCGTCGTCGAATCGACGATGCCCTCGGTCATCACCCACGTATCGACGGTGCTGCCGCCGCGCGGCATCGGCGCGTTGAACAGCGTGTCGCGCGTGCCGACCCGCGACAGCCCGCCCGGCAGCAGCCGCCAGCGCTGCGCGCCGTCGGCGAGCGCGAAGACGCGCAGCAGCAGCGGCTTCGGCACGATGCGCGCGCTGCCGTTGCCGTCGGGCGCATCGGGTCGCGGCCAGGTCGGCGCCTGCGACAGCGGCAGATCCGCCTGCACCGTGTAATGTTCGGGCCGCGCGAGAATCCGCGCGCGCCATTCCGTCAGTTGCGCCTGCGTGAGCCGCGCGCCGATCACCGGGTCGAACGCACCGCCTTCCTGCACGTCGGGTGGATAGGATGCCTTGACGATACCGCGCGCGAGCTGCGGCAGCGCGTCGTCGCACGCGGCCGCCTCGCCGCACCACCACGAATGCACGGCCGGCAACGTCAGCGTTTCGCCGAGCAAGCCTTCCGCGAGACGCGGCATGAAGCCGAGCATCGCCGGCGATTCGAGGAAGCCCGAGCCCGGTGCGTTCGCGAGCAGCACGTTGCCCGCGCGCACGGCCTGCAACAGCCCCGGCACGCCGAGCATCGAATCGGGCCGCAGTTCGAGCGGATCGAGCCACGCGTCGTCGACGCGCCGCAGGATGCCGTGCACGGGCTCGAGGCCGCTCAGCGTCTTCAGGAACACGCGGTTGTCGCGCGCGGTCAGGTCGCCGCCTTCGACGAGCGTGAGGCCGAGATAGCGCGCGAGATACGCGTGCTCGAAATAGGTCGCGCTGTGCGGCCCCGGCGTCAGCAGCACGATCCGCGAATTCTTCGCGGCGGGGCTGAGCGACTGCATGCTCTGCAGCAGCGCACGGTACGCGGATGCAAGCCGCTGCACGCGCAGCCCGCGAAACCCGCGCGGAAAGAGCCGCGACACGATCAGCCGATTCTCCAGCAGGTAGCCGAGCCCGGCCGCCCCCTGCGTGTGTTGCGCGACGATCCGCCACTGGCCGTCGGGGCCGCGCGCGAGATCGAACGCGACGACGTGCAGCCACGTATCGCCCGGCACGTGCGCACCGCGCATCGCACGCAGGTAGCCGGGGTGGCCGGTGACGAGCGCGGGCGGCAACAGCCCGCGCTGCAGGATCGTCTGCGGCCCGTACAGGTCGGCCAGCGTCGCGTTGAGCAGCCGCACGCGCTGCAGCACGCCGCGCTCGATCGCGACCCAGTCCTCGGGCGTGACGATCAGCGGCAGCAGGTCGAGCGACCACGGGCCGACCGCGCCGTCGCCGGCGCGCTGCTCGTGCAACTGGTAGAACAGGCCGTTCTCGCGCATGCGCCGGTGCAGCGCGTCGGCGCGGCGGTCGAGGTCGGCCACGCCGTCGCTGCCGATCGACGTGAAGAAATTGCGCCACGCGGGTGCCAGCGCGGGCGCGTTCAGGCCGGCCGCGCTGCCGCGCAGTTCGTCGTAACGGCCGGCGGCCGCCGGCGCCGCGAGCGCGGCGGCCAGTTCGGCGGCGTCCGGCTGGGCGCCGGAATCGAAAAGCGTGGGCATCGCGTCGAGAGCGGCGAGATGATCAAGGTCAATGGGCGGCACGATGTCGTTCCGTCGTCAGGGTGCGACCGCACATGCGCGCCGCCGCACCGGCGGCAAGCTACCGCGGCGCACGGCCGCAATCTGCCCGCATCCTAGCATTCCGGCGCGGCCGCCGGGAGGTCGCGAACCCCGCATCGTCGTCCGCCCTGTCATCGATCGATCACGGCCGCCGCAAGTCGAGCGTGAACGGGAATTCACGGCTCGGCGCGGCCGCCGCGACATCCATCCGCCCCGGCGTGTGCCCGATCTCGACGAAGCGCGCGAGCCGGCGGCTTTCGGCTTCGTACGCATTGACGGGGAACGTCGCGTAATTGCGCCCGCCCGGATGCGCGACGTGATATCGGCAGCCGCCGAGCGAGCGTTGCAGCCACGTATCGACGACGTCGAACGTGAGCGGCGCATGCACGCCGATGGTCGGATGCAGCGCCGACGGCGGCGACCACGCCTTGTAGCGCACGCCCGCGACGTATTCGCCGACGGTGCCGGTCGGCTGCAGCGGCAGCGCGCGGCCGTTGACGGTCACGACGTGCCGGTTGTCGTTCAGCCCCGTCACGCGCACTTCGAGCCGTTCGACCGACGAATCGACGTAGCGCACCGTGCCGCCGATTGCGCCCTCCTCGCCCATCACGTGCCACGGCTCCAGCGCACCGCGCAGCGACAGCTGCATCCCGTTCACCGCGATCTGCCCGAACAACGGAAAACGGAATTCGAAGTGCGGCGCGAACCACGCGGAATCGAACGCGAAACCGGCGTCGCGCAACTCGGCGAGCACGTCGTCGAAATCCATCTTCAGGAACGCGGGCAGCATGAAGCGATCGTGCAGCGCGGTGCCCCAGCGCGTGAGCGGCGTCGTGTACGGCGCGGTCCAGAAGCGCGCGACCAGCGCGCGCAGCAGCAGTTGCTGCACGATGCTCATCCGCGCATGCGGCGGCATCTCGAACGCGCGCAGTTCGAGCAGGCCGAGCCGGCCGGTCGAGGAATCGGGCGAATACAGCTTGTCGATGCAGAACTCGCTGCGGTGCGTGTTGCCGGTCACGTCGATCAGCAGGTTGCGCAGCACGCGGTCGACGAGCCACGGCGGCATGTCCTGTCCGTACAGCAGCTTGTTGCGCTGGATTTCCGCGAACGCGATGTCGAGCTCGTAGAGCTGGTCGTTGCGCGCCTCGTCGACGCGCGGCGCCTGGCTCGTCGGCCCGATGAACAGCCCCGAGAACAGGTACGACAGCGACGGATGGTTGTGCCAGTACGCGATCAAGCTCGCGAGCAGGTCCGGGCGGCGCAGGAACGGGCTGTCGGCCGGCGTCGCGCCGCCGAGCACGAAGTGGTTGCCGCCGCCGGTGCCGACGTGCCGCCCGTCGACCATGAATTTCTCGCTGCACAGCCGCGATTGCCACGCAGCGTCGTACAGGAATTCGGTCTGGTCGACGAGTTCGTCGAAGCTCGCGGCCGGATGGATGTTCACCTCGATCACGCCGGGATCGGGCGTCACCTGCAGCAGCTTCAGTCGCGCGTCGCGCGGCGGCGGATAGCCTTCGAGCACGAGCTTCACGCCGAGTGCGTGCGCGGTCGACTCGATCGCGCCGAGCAGGTCGAGATAATCCTCGAGCGCGGCGAGCGGCGGCATGAACAGGTACAGAATCCCGTTGCGCACTTCGACGCACAGCGCGGTGCGCGTGATCCACGCGGCCGATTCGAAGCGCTCGGGCCGACGATGCGGGTCGACGGCGCCCGGCCGCTCGCTCCCGGCCGCGCCGTCGGCACGCCACTGCATCACGGTCGGCGCGGACGCTTCGCGATGCAAGCCGGCCAGATAGCGCGGCGCGTCGGCCGGGCCCGCGTAGCGGGCGCGAATGGCGGCCGCGTCCGGCAATGCATCGCGCGGCGCGAACGGATCGCGTTCGACGAGGTACGGATAGTCGGCGCGGGCCGTCCACGGCAGCGAATCGAGCGGCAGCCGATAGCCCATCGGCGAATCGCCGGGCACGAGATACATCCGCTCGTCGCGGAAAAACCACGGGCCCGTCTGCCAGCGCGGCCCGTCGAGGCCCGGCCGATCGCCGCCCGACGAATCGTCCATGCGCTTGATCGGCAGCACGTAGCCGACCACACTGTCGAGCTGCTGCTCGAACACCTTGCGCAGCCGCGCACGTTCGAGCTCGTCGTCGAGGCGCGCGTCGAACGGATCGACGTTGACGGGCAACCGACGCTCGCGCCACAGGTAGTACCAGACGTCCTCGTAGCCGGGCCGGATGAATTCGCCGGTCAGGTTCAGCCGCGCGGCGAGCGCGTCGATGAAGCGCTTCGCGTCGTCGGTGGTATACGCGGACGGCTCGCGCTCGTCGGCGAACAGCGACGGATCGTGCCACACGGGCTGGCCGTCCGCGCGCCAGAAGATCGACAGCGCCCAGCGCGGCAGTTGCTCGCCCGGGTACCACTTGCCCTGCCCGAAATGCAGAAAGCCGCCGTCGCCGTATTCGGCGCGCAGCCGCTGCACGAGTTCGGTCGCGTAGCCGCGCTTGGTCGGGCCGAGCGCATCGGTGTTCCACTCGGCGCCGTCGCGATCGTCGATCGACACGAAGGTCGGCTCGCCGCCCTGCGTGAGCCGCACGTCGCCGGCGGCCAGCGCGCCGTCGACCTGCGTGCCGAGCGCCAGCACGGCATCCCACTGCGACTCCGTATACGGCTTCGTCACGCGCGGCGACTCGTACACGCGTGTCACGCTCATTTCGTGCTCGAACGACACTTCGCACTCGTCGATCAGCCCTTCGACCGGCGCGGCGCTCGTCGGCTGCGGCGTGCACGCGAGCGGAATGTGCCCTTCGCCGGCGAGCAGGCCCGACGTCGGATCGAAGCCGATCCAGCCGGCGCCCGGCAGGTAGACCTCGCACCACGCGTGCAGGTCGGTGAAATCGACCGACGTGCCGCTCGGGCCGTCGAGCGATTTCACGTCGGGGGTGAGCTGAATCAGGTAACCCGAGACGAAGCGCGCGGCGATGCCGAGATGGCGGCACAGCTGCACGAGCAGCCACGCGCTGTCGCGGCACGAGCCGGACGCGAGTTCGAGCGTCTGCGCGGGCGTCTGCACGCCGGGCTCCATCCGCACGAGATAGCCGATGTCGCGCTGAAGCCGCTGGTTCAGCGCGACGAGGAAGTTCACGGTGCCGGCCGGCGTGCGGTCCACGCCGTCGAGATACGCGCGAAACAGCGGCGCGGCGCTCGTCTGCGGATCGCATGCGAGGTACGGCGCGAGCTCGGTCTTCAGCGCGTCGTCATAGCTGAACGGGTATTGCTCCGCGCTCGCTTCGAGGAAGAAGTCGAACGGGTTGTACACCGACATCTCGGCGACGAGATCGATCGTGATCTCGAAGTGCTCGGTGCGCTCGGGAAACACGAGCCGCGCGAGATAGTTCGAAAACGGATCCTGCTGCCAGTTGATGAAGTGCTGCGCGGGCTCGACCGTCATCGAATACGCGAGGATCGGCGTCCGGCAATGCGGCGCGGGCCGCAGCCGCACGACCTGCGGGCCGAGGTTGACGAGCCGGTCGTAGCGATAGCGGGTGGTGTGATGCAGCGCGACGTGGATGGACATGGGAGCTCGAGTCGGGTTGGGCCGGCCGCGCACGCCGCGTCGCTTCCGACGCGGCGGCCCGGCATGGCGGATTCGGCGAAGGCGCGCGCCGGGTCAGACGAGTTCCGGCGTCTGCACGACGCTGATCTCGACGCCGACGGCCGTCGCGCCGAGCCCCGTCACCGGCTGCGCGTCGCGATGGTCGAGGCCGACCGCGATGCGCACGTAGCGTTCGTCCGGGCAACGGTTCATGAACGGGTCGAAGCCGACCCAGCCGAGCCCTTCGACATAGGCCTCGGCCCACGCGTGGCCGGCCGGCTGCTGCATCAACGCCGCGGCTTGCGGCTGCGTGCCGAGCGCCGCCTGCGACTGCCCCTGCGATTGCGACTGAACGGCATGCGACGCGCCGAGCGCCTGCTGCATGCCGTCGGCGCTCTGCAGCGCCAGCGCTTCCTCGTCCTCGACGTCGCCCGCATGCTGTTTCGCATCGGCGATGCGCTGCATCGCGCTGTCGGCCAGCACGTAGCCCGAGATGTAGCGTGCGGGGATCTTCAGCACGCGTGCGGCCGCGATGAACGCGTGTGCATGGTCGCGGCTCGTGCCCTCGCCGCTTTGCAGCGCGGTTTCCGCATCGACGGCGGCGTCGCCGGCCAGGTTCGGCGCGTACGCGATGCGGCCGTGCACTTCCGTCATCAGCCAGTGCAATGCGTCGAGGCCTCGCGGCTCGATCGGCAGCGCGTCGGTCAGCGCGCGCACGGTGTCGCCCGCCTTCGTGAGTGCGGTCTCGCGCTCGAAGATCCACGGCGGCGCATAGCCTTCGGGATTCCCGAGTATGCCCGCGCGGTCCTGCGTCTCGACGACGCCGGCCGCCACGACGACGATCTCGGCCTTCGCGCCGCGATCGTGGCGCACGAGGTCGATCCGGTTGCCGAGCCCGTCGGCGTAAGACAGCGTCGGCTCGACGCCGTCGATCGTGACCTGCCACGCGCGCACCGTTTGTCCGGGGCCCGACTGCGGGCGCAGCCGCAACCGTTGCAGTGCATGGGTGGCCTGATCGTCGAACTGGTAACGCGAAATGTGTCGGATGGCGAGTCGCATGGCAAGCCTCAGTCGAAGTTGTAAGCCTGGGCGATTTCGAGCCCGAGGCTGTTGTTACGGCCGATGAAGTCGGTCAGGAATTCGTGCAGGCCGCTCTTGAAGATCCGCTCGACCGAGGTATCGGACAGCATTTGCAGAATCTTCGTGGCCGTGTCGTGACACGGGTGTGTCACGCCGTAATCCTTCGCGAGCAGGTTCAGGCTCGACACGACGCGCCCGTAGCAATAACGCAGCGAACGCGGCATGCGGCCGTTCAGGATCAGGTAGTCGGCGATGTTGAGCGGCTTGTACTGCACGTCGTACACCCAGCGATACGAACGGTGTGCAGCCACGCAGCGCAGGATCGTCTCCCATTGGTAGTTGTCGAGGATCGTGCCGACGTGCGATACCGACGGCAGCAGCAGGTGGTATTTCACGTCGATGATCCGCGCGGTGTTGTCCGCGCGTTCGACGAATGCGCCGATCTGCGCGAAATCGAAGATCTCGTTGCGCAGCATCGTGCTGTAGAAGCTGCCGAGGATCAGCGCGGTTTCGCGCTTCACCTGGTCGAGTACGGCCGGCAGCTCGCTTTCCGGCACCGGCTGCGCCAGCGCGCGGCGCAGCGCGAGCCACGCGCCGTTCACGCTTTCCCACGCCTCGCGCGTCAGCGCCGTGCGCACCATCCGCGCGTTCGAGCGCGCGGCCTCGATGCACGACAGCACGCTCGACGGATTGTCGCGGTCGCGCAGCAGATAGTCGGTCACGGTATCGGCCGCATACGCGTCGTATTTCTGCCGATAGCCGTCGTCCGCGCCCGAGCTGACGAGCACCGACGACCATTCGGCCGGCGCGTCGGCCGTGCGCGTGAGCGCCATCCGCAGCCCGGCATCGACGATGCGCGCGATGTTCTCCGCGCGCTCGATATAGCGGTACATCCAGTAGAGACCGCTTGCAGTACGTCCCAGAAGCATCTCGTGTCCACTCCGTCTTCGTTCGGTTCGCGCGCCGGCTTCGGCGCGCGCGGTCGTGCCCGGCTCAGTCGGCCAGCACCCAGGTGTCCTTGGTGCCGCCGCCCTGGCTCGAGTTGACGACGAGCGATCCTTCCTTCAGCGCGACGCGCGTAAGCCCGCCCGGCGTGATGCGGATGCGGTCCGACACCAGCACGAACGGACGCAGGTCGACGTGGCGCGGCGCGAGGCCGGCGTCGGTCAGGATCGGCGTCGTGGACAGCGCGAGCGTCGGTTGCGCGATGTAGTTCGCGGGACGTGCGCGCAGCTTCGCGGAGAATGCCTCGAGTTCGGCCTTCGATGCGCACGGCCCGACGAGCATCCCGTAGCCGCCCGAGCCGTGCACCTCCTTCACGACCAGTTCGTCGAGATGCTCGAGCACGTACTTCAGGCTGTCGGCCTCGCCGCAGCGCCAGGTCGGCACGTTCTCCAGCATCGCCTTGCGGCCCGTGTAGAACTCGACGATCTCCGGCATGTACGAGTAGATCGCCTTGTCGTCGGCGATGCCGGTGCCGGGCGCATTCGCGATCGTGATGTTGCCCGCGCGGTACACGTCCATGATGCCTGCCACGCCGAGCACCGAATCCGGGCGGAACGTGAGCGGATCGAGGAACGCGTCGTCGACGCGGCGGTACAGCACGTCGATCGGCTGGAAGCCTTCGGTCGTGCGCATCGCGACGCGGCCGTCGATCACCTGCAGGTCGCTGCCCTCGACGAGGTGCACGCCCATCTGGTCGGCGAGGAACGAATGTTCGTAGTACGCGGAATTGTGGATGCCGGGCGTGAGCACCGCGACGGTCGGATTGTCGGTGTTGCCGCCCGGCGGGCACACGGCCGCGAGCGACTGGCGCAGCATCTGCGGATAGGTTTCGACCGGGCGCACCTTCACCTGCTGGAACAGCTCGGGGAAGAGCTGCATCATCGTCTCGCGGTTTTCCAGCATGTACGACACGCCGGACGGTGTGCGCGCGTTGTCTTCCAGCACGTAGAACTCGTTCTCGCCGGTGCGCACGATGTCGACGCCGATGATGTGCGTGTAAACGTTGCCGGGCGGCCGGAAGTCGATCATCTCGGGGATGAACGCCTCGTTGTGCGCGATCAGGTGCTTCGGCACGATGCCCGCGCGCACGATTTCCTGGCGGTGGTAAATGTCGTCGAGGAACGCGTTCAGCGCCATCACGCGCTGCTCGATGCCGAGCGACAGCCGGCTCCATTCCGCCCCCGAGATGATGCGCGGGACGATGTCGAACGGAATCAGCCGCTCGGCGGCCTCCGCGTCGCCGTAGACAGCGAACGTGATGCCCGTCTTGCGGAACACGCCTTCCGCATCGTGGGCTTTCTGGGCGAGGCTCGCGGGATTCTGCGTGTCGAGCCATTGCTTCAGGCGCGCGTAAGGCGCCCTTACCATGTCGCCGGATTGCAGCATTTCATCGAATGGCTTCATCGACCTTTTCTCCATCGATCGTTTTCCCCGGCATTGCGCATGCCGGACCGGCGTACTGAATGCTTTGCAAGGAACGTGCCTTGCTCGATCCCTTCGATATCCCCCTGTTTTGCGCCGCCCAGGCACGCCCGTGCGGCATTTCGCACCACAACGGTGCAGCGCCCGACGCGACGGGCGCCGGCCGTGCGCCGCAAGCGCGCACGGCCGATGCGGCGCCGCGCCCGACGAACATAGTTCTCCAGCGTGTCACGGATGTGCAATCTGCACTGCACCAAAAGCGGCGAGCCGGGCCCCCGGAACGACCGCCAGCGGGCGGGCCGGCACGCACACGGCGCAGCCGGCCCTGAGGGGAAGTGCCGTCCGGGCGGCCGGGACAGTCCGATGCGGTGAACTGTCCGGTTAACCGGTCCGGCCCCTCAACGCTATGCAGCCGTAATCCCGCCGACAATGCCCATGCATATTTCGACTGACACCCATCGAAAAAAAACATCGGCCCGACCGGCGCGAGGCGCGGTACGCTAGAACGTTGGTCAGCAGACGGCGCCGCCTTTCAGGCGCCCGACTATAAAAAGCGAAGATCGAAATGGAAGCAAAGTGGCTGGAAGATTTCCTGAGCCTCGCGGATACCAAGAGTTTTTCACGGGCCGCGCGTCACCGGCACCTGACGCAGTCGGCGTTCAGCAGACGAATCGCCGCTCTCGAAACCTGGATGGACGCGAAGCTGGTGGACCGGAGCATCAATCCGATCGCGCTGACGCCCGCCGGCCAGATGTTCCGCGGACTCGCCGCGGACATCCTGCGCAGCATGTATGCGGCGCGCAATCTCGTGAACGGCTATGACCAGTTCGCGGCGAGCGACCAGGTCGTGCGCTTCGCCGTCGCGCATACGCTCGTGTTCACGCTGTTTCCCGAATGGCTCAAGCGGCTCAACGGCGAGGTCGGCCACGTGACCGCGCGCGTCAATGCGGTGAACGTGCCGGAAGGCGTGCAGCAACTGGTCGAAGGCGAATGCGACCTGCTGCTCGGCTATCACCATCCGCAGTTGCCGATCGTGCTCGACCCGAACCACTTCCCGTTCGTCAGTCTGGGCGTCGAGCGGATCCTGCCCGTGTCGTCGCCCGACGCGCACGGCAAGCCGGTATTCCAGCTGCCCGGCACGCCCGATGCGCCGCTGCCGCTGCTCGCGTATTCGTCGGGCGCCTTTCTCGGCAACATCGTCGAGATGCTGCTGCTGAATGCGACCGAGCCGTATGTCCTGCACCGGTGTTTCGAAACGCACATGTCCGAAGCGCTGAAAGGCATGGTCGTGGCCGGGCACGGCATCGGCTGGCTGCCCGAGAGCTGCGTTGCGAAGGAGCTCGCTGACGGCACGCTCGTGTGCGCGGGCACCGGCGACTGGATCACCGAACTCGAAATCCGCCTGTATCGATCGGCGCGCAAGCGCGGGCTCGCGGCCGAGCAGCTGTGGGCCTACATCATGAACCGGCCGCGTACGGCGATCGACGGTGCGATCGGCGCCGAAGAGGCGGCCGCACCGGCGATGCACAGCGCGCGGCGAAGCGCGAGCGGCAGTCGCTGATGAAGCCTTCGCGCCGTGGATATCCACGGCGCGCATGCGCGTTCCTTCATCGGCAATCGATAATTCCATCCGACGCCGTTAATCCCTCCTCGACTGTAATCGATCTCGATAAAACGCAAACGTTTGCGAATTCATATCGCACTTTTTACTGCTTTCCGTATTAAGTAAGAATATTCAGGCCGATTTTCAGGACAGAAATACCTTGTTACACAAGTTTCGATTTACCTGTAAGTATCGGAATAACCCAAAATGTCGCACCCTCATTTCATGATGTGCGATGCGAAGCCCTGTTTTCATGGATTCGCGCCGATCCCGGGTGCAATAGTTTCTTTTATCAGTCGTTATTTTTCGGCACGAACGTCGATACCTCCGACGTGATTCAAAGCGTGCTCGATCATCGCTACCGACGAGCAATTTTCATGTTCGGCAATATCGACTTTATTCAGCAATAAGCGATCCTCACCAATCCCTTCTTATCCTATTTAGATAGGACCTTTTACCCTCGTCCCATTCGGGCCACACGCGGTTGTTGGTTCAAAAACCATCGTGTATCAATAGCGTGTCGCAAAAAGAACGTTGGCAAATTCGACTCGGGGTCGGTGCACGTCATCGACTCCGGACGGGAGATTGCAATGTCACCCTCGCTTCGACAGCATGCTCGCCCTTTTCTGAGCGTCGTGCTCTCCACGCTCTGCATGAACGCCATGGCACAGACACCGGCGACCTCGGCGCCGCCGGCGTCCGGTCCGGGAGCAAACCGGTACGTGATTTCGTATATCTGCGGCGATGCGCGGATCGACGGTACCGCGCCGCTGCCCCCCGACGGCCGCCCGTACAACCTGGGCGTGTCTTTCGTGTCCGGAAACACCGGGCAGCCGCTCTCCAACGTGCAGGTGCGCCTGCGCCGGCATGGGCGCGTGCTCGTCGAATTCAACGCGTCGGGATCGCGCTGCCTGTTCAGCGTGCCCGATGCGAGCTATCGGGTCGAAGGGACCTATCAGGGAGCAACCCAGTTCGCGATCGTCGAGACGGGCACGCTCACGACGCAGTTGCGATGGTGAGCGTCGCGTCGCCCCGCTTCGATCGCGTCATTCGTGGAACGCATCGAATCAAGGAGTCTTGAATGCCCCGTGCAGAACGACCGGACGACTCGCCTGTCCGTGAGCCGAAGCCCTCGTGGGGTCCGGGAAAGAATGCGGCGCTCAGCATCGCCGCGTTTGCCGCGATCTTCGGCGCTTTCGCGTATGTCGAGCGAGACGCGAGGGTCGGCCATGCGAGCGTGACGCACGATATCGCCGGCGTGATCGGAGCCGCCGTCGGCAAGTACCGCAAGCTCATCGTCGCCGCGACCGGCGGTGCGTCCGGCCCGGCGGCGACCGCCGGCTCGACGTCGACGCTCGCACAGGCCGGGCCGGTTCCGCCGTCCGCCTCGGCTGCGCCTGCCATGTCGGCCGCGGTCGAACCGGCCGCGCCGCCGGCTACGACGGCCCGTTCCGAACCGAAACACCCACGCCGCGCGCATCTGCCGGCGACGAAGCTCGCGGCCGACCCGCACGCCGCGTCGACCGGCAGCCGTACGGCGCGCCCGGGCGATGCGCACCGGACGTCACGTTCGCAAACGCTGGCGCGCACGAGAAAACATCCGGACCCCGTACCGAAACAGCAACCGCAGTCGTATATCGCCGACACGTCGCACATGGAGGCCACCAGCGTCACGCACGACGAGCTGGAAGGCGCCCGCGCTCTGGCCAAGGCGCGCTGGTGCGCACGGATCGACGAATGGAGTTGTGTAGAGCAAAACGCGAGCCGTGCACTCGCCATCGACCCGAAGAACAGCGAATCGCGCGCGCTGCTTGGACAAGCGATCCGCAACCGCCTGTGAACCGGTCGGACGACGCCTGGCCTCGCTGCCCGGCGATGCGACGACCGGCGACGCGCGTCGTCGGGCGTGCAACCGATGTGATCGTTTCAAAGTGAGGACACACCGTGGCCAACAATCGTCGACAACAATGCACCACCGTCGCTCCGCCGAATCGGCGGATCCTCCTGCATGCGCCGCTGCTGTGCCTGCTCGTCGCGTCCGGCTCGTGCCTTGCCGCCGAAGGCGACGCGGAGCCGCGCAGCGCGAGCGAAATCGCCGGATCCCGCGGCACGCCGGATGCGCTGCCGCCCGACCTGCAGCCGACGGGCGCGGCGACGCAGGCCGCGCAGGGTTCGGGCGCGCAGCCCCCTTACGCGCCGACGCTGATCGCTCGGGCCTCGGATGCGTCGATGCAGAGCGCGCAGGGATCGAACCCGGCGATGCCGACCACGGTCGTGGTGGACCCGGATGCCGCGCAACCGAGCGCCGCGGTGCAGGCGCCGACCTCGTCGAATGCCGCCGCAGCGGTCGAGCCTGCGTCGAACGCGCCGATGCTGCTGGCCCAGGCATTCGACACTTCGCCGCCCGATACGTCTGCGCCGCGCGAGCGAAAGTCGGATGCACCGCAGCAGCTCGCCCAGACCGCGCCCGCTACGCCGACGCTCACCGCTCAGGCATCCGGCACGCCGATGCCGAATGCGCCCGCGCCCGTGACCCAGCCGTCCGGCACCGCACCGCCGTCGTCCCCACAACCGACTTCACAGTCGCCCGGTGCGCAGCTCCCCGGCGAGCCGACCCAACGATCGCAGGGGCCCGACGTCGAAGCACCGAATGCACAAGCGCCGAATCTGCGCACGGCCGATGTCGCGACGGTGCGCAACGACGTGTTCGGCCTCGCGGCCAGCGGCGGCGCGGTCAAGGCGCTCGATGAAGCGAAGGCTCGCCCCGACGCCTTCTCCGCCGTCGACATCGCGCAACTGGAAGAACTGTCGATTCGCCAGCAGGTGCGCGGCGGACGCGACAAGTCGCGTTCGATGACGAGTTCGGACCGCTTCGACGGAATCGACAGCGCGCTGCGCGCGGCCGACGACCTCGACAAGCGGATACCGGCCACGCCGGAGTACACGCCGGTGCGCACCGCGCTCGCGGGCGACCGGGTAGTCGCCCTCGCGGCACGCGGCGACATGAAGACGGCCGTCGCGACGTTCGAGACGATTCCGTCCAACGCGGAAATCTCGATCGACGCGCTCGCGGCCGTCGGCGACGCCTATCTGTATCTGAGCGAGCCGGCCAAGGCGAACGCCGTGTATGCGCGCGCGCTGAAGCAGGCCACCGCGTCGCCGACGGATCGCGCGACGCGCGGCTTCCAGTACGGCTCGCGTACGCGTCCGATCGAGTTGCAGGAAGGGCTGTTCTGGTCGTACGTCGACCAGGGCCGCGCGGCGCAAGCGAAGCAGGTGCTCGACGACATGGAGAAGTCGCTGCCGCCGGCCAAGCAAGTGACCCACGTCGGTCCGGGAGAAAGCGACTACCTGCGCTACTACCGGCTGCGTGCGCAATACCTGATCTTCACGGGTCACGCCGACGAAGGGATCGCCGCGCTCGAACAGCTCGAGCAACAGGTGCCGTTCAACGCGGAGATCCGCGCCGCGCACGCCGATGCGGTGTCCGGCCAGGCCCATCCGCGCCAGGCGATCTCGATGTATCGCGCGTCGCTGACCGATCACCCGGACAGCGTCGAGATGCTCGCGGGCCTCGGCCGCGCGTCGCTCACGGCGGACGACTACGCGACCGCGAAGACCGTCGACCAGACCCTGGGCAACACGTTCCCCGATAGCGGCGCCGTGCGCGGCTTCAAACGCGACTACAACGCATACCGCAGCCCGGTGTTCACGACCGACCTCAGTTTCGAGCACGGCAACAGCGCGCTGGCCGACAACAGCTTCACGTCGGACAGCTATGTGTATTCGCAACCGTTCGGCGACAACTGGCGCGTGTTTTCGCACACGTTCTACGGTTTCGCGCAGACCGACGGCGGCAGAGTCAGCCGCACGCGCACGGGCATCGGCGGCGACTACCGGCACGGCCCGCTCACGGTGCTGGGCGAAGTCACGCGCTCGATGGGCTCGGACGGCCGGACCGGCGGCCGCGGGACGATCGCGTATGCACTGAACGACTACTGGACGGTCGGCGCCGGGCTCGACACCAACGACAACTCGCTGCCGTGGAAAGCGTATGCCGCGCACATCTGGGGCCGCTCCGCGAACGTCGAGGTCGTGTATCGCCAGAACGACCGGCGCGAAGTCAAGCTGAGCTACGGCGTGAGCCGCTACAGCGATTCGAACCTGCACCAGGAAATCGCGGCGACCGCCACGCAGCGCGTGTACACGTCCGCGAACCAGCTCGTCAACGTCTCGCTGAATCTCGGTACCGACAGCAACACGCGCCGGGACGCGCCCTACTTCAGCCCCGGGCGCGACTATGCGGCCGCGGCGACCGTCATGCATCAACTGACGCTGTGGAAGAAGGGCGACACGGGGCTGCAACAGCGCCTGTCGGTGTCGGGGGGCGCGTACAACGAGCGTGGCTTCGGCACCAGCCCGCTGTGGAGCGCGCGTCTCGAGCATGCGTGGACGTTCAAGCACGACATCACGCTGAGCTACGGCGTCGAGGTCAGCAGCCACGCGTACGACGGCCAGCGCGAGCGCTCCGAAACCGGCTTCCTGTCGCTCAACCTGCCGTTCTAGCAAGGAGATCGGGCAATGCTTCAATCCAGACGGACCTTCATGTGCGGATGCCTCGGCACGTTTGCCGCCTGTTCGCTGTTTCCGGGCGTGACCAACGCCAGGATGATCGACCTGCTGCCGCCGTCCGATCCGGCCGACGGCAAGACGTTTCGCGTGATCTGCATGCACGACGTGCGCGACAACCTGATGGCGTCGTTTTCGTCGCCGAACGCGATCATCGATCCGTTCGCGGTCGATACCGGCACGCTGACCGCGATCTTCTCGTGGCTGCAGACCAACAACTACCACACGATCACGGTCAAGCAGATCGAGGAGTCGCGGCGCGGCGGCAAGCCGCTGCCGCCGCGCTCGGTGCTGCTCACGTTCGACGACGGCTTCCGCAGCCACTACACGAAGGTGCTGCCGCTGCTCGAGCGCTTCAAGTATCCGGCCGTGATGGGCCTCGTCACCGCGTGGATCGACACGCCGCCGGATACGCCGATCCGCATCAGCGACAAGGTTCAGGTGCCGCGCGACTACTTCCTGTCGTGGGACGAGGTGAAGAAGCTCGGGCAATCGGAATTCGTCGAGCTCGGCTGCCACACCCACAATCTCCATCACGGCGCGGTCGCGAACCCGCAAGGCAACGAATTGCCGGCGACCACGTCGCATCTCTACCTGCAGGACCAGAAACGCTATGAAACCGACGCCGAATTCCACGCACGCGTGCACGACGATCTGCAGACCTGCGTGCGGCAGATCCGCGAACGCACCGGTCTCGTCGCACGCTCGATGGTGTGGCCATACGGCGCGGAAAACCAGCCCGTGCGCCAGATATCGACGTCGCTCGGCATGGACATCCAGTTCAGCCTCGATGCCGGCCCGAATACGCCGGACGTGCCGCTCGACCGGCTGAGACGGATCCTGATGATGTACGACGTCGACATCGGCGGCTTCGAGCGCTCGATGCGCGAGCCGGCGTCCAATCGCGGCGACGTCGACGTGCCCGAGCGCACCGTGCAGGTCGATCTCGACCAGGTCTACGATCCCGATCCCGCGCGCCAGGAAGCGAATCTCGGCAAGCTGATCGAGCGCATCTACCGGATGCAGCCGAAATCGGTGTACCTGCAGGCGTATGCGGACCCGAAGGGCACGGGCGTGGCCGAAGCGGTGTATTTCCCGAACCGGCACCTGCCGATGCGCTCCGACCTGTTCTCGCGCGCCGCATGGCAGCTCAACACGCGCTCCAACGTGCAGGTGTACGCGTGGATGCCGGTGCTCGCGTTCCGGCCGCCGGCCGACAAGCAGCGCGGGCTCGAGGCCGTCAGCGCATACGGCGGCGCGCCGGCCCGCGAGAACGGCACGCGGGTGTTCCGGCTGAGCCCGTTCGATCCCGATGCGCGGCTGATGATCCAGCAAATCTACGAGGATCTCAGCAAGCACGCGTCGTTCAGCGGCATCCTGTTCAGCGACGACGCCGTGCTCGACGACTACGAGGATGCCAGCCGGCATGCGCTGCGCACCTATGCGCAATGGGGGCTGCCGGCCGACGTGGGGAAGATCCGCGAGAACCCCGATCTGATGAAGCGCTGGACACGGCAGAAGACGCGCTACCTGATCGACATGACCCGGCAGCTCGAGCAGATCGTGCTGGCCCACCAGAACGTCGGCGACGTGCTGACCTCGCGCAACATCTTCGCGATGCCGGTGCTCAAGCCCGAATCGGAAGCGTGGTATGCGCAGAACTACGACGATTTCCTCGCCGCCTACGACTACGTCGCGCTGATGGCGATGCCGTACATGGAGCAGGCGAAGGACCCGGAGGGCTGGCTGGACCAGCTCGTGAAGGCGGTGCGCACGAAGCAGCGCGGGCTGCAGCGCACCGTGTTCGAACTGCAGTCATACGACTGGCACGCGCGCAAGGACGTGCCGGCCAGCACGCTGCTTGCGCAGATGCGGCGGCTGCGCAGCGAGGGCGCCGTGAATTTCGGCTACTACCCCGACAACTTCCTGAACGGTCATCCGGAGCTCGACGCGATGCGCGACGTGATGTCGCTGAAGTCGCGCCTCGACCCCACCTCGATCAACGCGCTGATGCAGATGCAGCAATCGCCGGGAACCAAGACGCCATGAACACCCACAGCCTCATCCAGCGCCTGCAGGATTTCGTCTTCTACTATCCGTTCTTCATGTCGTATCTGTGGATGATCGGCGGTGTCGTGCACTACTTCCTGCTCGAGGAGGGCCGCGAGCTGTCGACGCGCACGATCGCGTCGAGCGGCATCCCGAAGGTCTCGATCGTCGTGCCCTGCTTCAACGAAGCCGCGAACGCGCGCAGCGTGATCGCCCATCTGAACGGGATGCAGTATCCGAACTACGACATCATCGCGGTCAACGACGGCAGCAAGGATCGCACCGGCGACATCCTCAACGAGCTGGCCGTCGAGATCCCGCGGCTGCTCGTGATCCATCATGCGCGCAACGAAGGCAAGGCGGTCGGGCTCACGACCGCGGCCGCGGTATCCAACGCGGACTACCTGCTGTGCATCGACGGCGACGCACTGCTCGCGCACGATGCGATCGGCTGGATGCTCGAGCACTTCCTGACCGACCCGGGCGTGGGCGCGGTGACCGGCAACCCGCGCATCCGCACGCGCACGTCGCTGCTCGGCCGCATGCAGGTCGGCGAATTCTCGTCGATCGTGGGGCTGATCAAGCGCACGCAGCAGGTGTACGGCCGCATCTTCACGGTGTCGGGCGTGATCACGATGTTCCGCAAGACCGCGCTCGCCGACGTCGGCTACTGGAGCTCGGACATGCTGACCGAGGACATCGACATCAGCTGGAAGCTGCAGTGCCGCGACTGGCGCGTCGTGTACGAGCCGCACGCGCTCAGCTGGATCCTGATGCCCGAGACGGTGAAGGGGCTCTACCGGCAGCGGCTGCGCTGGTCCAAGGGCGGCATCCAGGTGCTGCTCAAGTACGCGGGCACGCTGATGCGGCCCACGCAGATGATGATGTGGCCGCTGTTCGCCGAATACCTGATAGGTATCGCGTGGGCGTACTCGATGTCGTTCATCCTGCTGCTCGCGCTGATCGACGTCGTCTACCCGCTTCCGCCGAACTGGCATGTGTCCGTGGTGCCGCACTGGCACGGGATGCTGCTGGTCGCGACCTGCATCCTGCAACTGATCATCGGCAGCATGATCGATCGTCAATACGACGAGAAACTCCTGATGTACTTCCTTGACACCATCTGGTACCCCGTCGCGTTCTGGCTGATCAGCATGATCGCCACCGTCGTCGCCCTGCCCGCCGTCGTACTGCGGGGCCGCGGCAAGCGCGCCGTTTGGGTCAGTCCCGACCGAGGCATTCAACATGAAGAACGCGCCGATTATTGACCTTTCCCTGCGCGCCCCGCGCGACATCATTGCCGAACGCGGCGGCATCGTCGGGCCCGTGCTCGTCGCGTGGTTCCGCCTCGTGCGGCCCGCGCTGGTCGGGGGTGTATGGGCATCGATCTGCATCTACACGTACCGCTACCTGTTGCCGTTCAACGAGGCCGAAATGCCGATCGAGCAGATCGTGTTCTACGTGACGAGCATCGCGCTGATCGCCGGCACGATCGTCATGTGGCTGATCGCGGGGCGCGTCGTGCATCCGCTCGCGTACCGCTTGCGCGTATCGAAGATGCTGCGGCGCTCGGCCAGCGTCAAGGTGCGCTCGGTGCCGCCGACCGCGTTCGCGAGCGCACGCCGGCGCGGCGCGCGGCGCACGACGCGCATTCTCGTCGCGTCGCACGATGCGAACGGGTCGATTTCGGGCATCGAATGGGTCGCGCACGCCGGCCCGCAGCCCCGCGAATGAATCGCCGGAGACGTGCCGCGCCGCTCGCGCCGCCTGGCCGCGCGGCGTGGCACCGCTTCCGGCATCGTGCTGGCGCGCGTCGCGCGCCGGCCGGCAACTTCCTGGAGACGAGGTGAATCATGTGCGGAATCGTCGGAGCAAGCGGCCTGAACAATCAAGTGCCGCAACTGGTCAATGCGCTGAGCCGGCTCGAATATCGCGGCTACGATTCGTGCGGCATCGCCGTGCAGGGCGACGGTCGCCTGCACAGCGAACGCACGCTGCGACGCGTGACGGACCTGCAGGATCGCGTGCTGACGCTCGGCCTCGAAGCGCAGACCTGCATCGCGCATACGCGCTGGGCGACGCACGGCGCGCCGTCGGAAATGAACGCGCACCCGATCATGTCGGGCGACACGATCGCCGTCGTGCACAACGGGATCATCGAGAATCACGACGCGCTGCGCGCCGAGCTGCGTGAGCGCGGCTATACGTTTCGCGGGCAGACCGACACCGAGGTCATCGCGCACCTGATCCACAGCCTCTATCGCGACGACCTGTTCGACGCGGTGGTGCGCGCCGTCAAACGGCTGCACGGCGCGTACGCGATCGCGGTGCTCGGCGCGCGCGAGCCGCAGCGCCTCGTCGCCGCGCGCGCCGGCTCGCCGCTCGTGATCGGCATCGGCGCCAAGCAAAATTACCTCGCGTCCGACTGCGCGGCGCTCGCCGACCTGACCGACCGCTTCGTGTACCTGGAGGACGGCGACGTCGCGCTGATCACGCCGGAGCGCATCGCCGTGGTCGATGCGGGCGGACAGGAAGCGCGGCGCCCGTTGTGCGAAGTGAAGGCACGCGCGGACGATGCGGCGCTCGGCCCGTACCAGCACTTCATGCAGAAGGAAATCTTCGAGCAGCCGAAGGCGATCGCCAGCACGCTCGACGGCATCGACACGATCACGCCGGCGCTGTTCGACGCGACGGAAGGCACGGGCGCCCTGCTGTCGCGGGTGAGAAGCGTGCTGCTGCTCGGCTGCGGCACCAGTTACTACGCTGGCCTGACCGCGAAGTACTGGCTCGAAAGCATCGCGGGCGTGCCCGCGCAGGTCGAGATCGCCAGCGAATTCCGCTACCGCGACACCGTGGCCGATCCGCGCACGCTCGTCGTCGGCATCTCGCAGTCGGGCGAAACGGCCGACACCATCGGCGCGATCGAGCAGGCGCGCACGATGGGTCAGGACCTGTCGATGGCGATCTGCAACGTCGCGACCAGCACGATCGCGCGCAACGCGCCGCTGCGGTTTTTGACGCGGGCCGGCACCGAGCTCGGCGTCGCGTCGACCAAGGCGTTCACCACGCAGCTCGTCGCGCTGTTCGTGCTGACGCTGACGCTCGCGCAACTGCGCGGCCGGCTCGACGCCACGCAAGTCGCGACGCACCTGAAGCAGTTGCGCGCGCTGCCCGACCGCATCGGCCACGCGCTCGCGCTGGAAACGCAGATCATGGGCTGGGCCGCGAAGTTCGCCCGCACCGAGAACGCGCTGTTCCTCGGGCGCGGCATCCATTGTCCGATCGCGATGGAAGGCGCGCTGAAGCTCAAGGAGGTGTCGTACATCCACGCGGAAGGCTATGCGGCCGGCGAGCTGAAGCACGGCCCGCTCGCCCTCGTCACGAGCGCGATGCCGGTGGTCACGATCGCGCCGGACGATCGCCTGTTCCAGAAGCTGAAATCCAACATGGCCGAGGTACGCGCGCGCGGCGGCCGGCTCTATGTGCTGGCCGGCAATCAGCTCGAAATCGACGCCGACCGCGACACGCACGTGATCCGCGTGCGCGAATCGGGCGACCTGCTGTCGCCGATCGTCAACGTGATTCCGCTGCAACTGCTCGCGTATCACGTCGGCTGCGCGCGCGGCGCCGACGTCGACAAGCCGCGCAATCTCGCGAAATCGGTGACCGTCGAATGATGCGGCGAACGCGTCCGGTACGGGCGGCCGTGCGGCTGGCCGCGGCCGCGCTTTGCGGCGCGGGCGGCATCGGCGCGGCGCCGGCGGCCCTCGCCGGCGCGCCGGCCGTGCATACGGTCACCGTGTCGAGCGCGCCGTCGCCGCAGGACACCGGCGACCCGCGGCGCTTCATGCACGGCATCGGCGTGGCCGACGCCGGCGACGGCAAACGCTGGGTGTTCTTCAGCAGCTCGGGCATCGTGCCGCGCGGTGCGCTGCGCAGCGGCAACTGGCCGCATGACGTATACGTCGGCGAATGGCAGCCCGACAAGCCGCGCGTGCTGCACGTCCGCACGTTCATCAGCCGCCCCGAAGCGCAGGAACCCGTATCGATCGCACAGAACGCGCACGGCGACATCTTCGTCACGTTCGAGGACGGCTGGAACGCGCCGCAGGAAGTCAGCCAGCGCTACGGCGTCTACCGCCGCGACCTGAAGCCGATCAAGCCCTACCCGAACGACGTCGAATCGGGCGGCCATTCGGGGCATGTCGCGACGGTCGCCGACCGTTTCGTCGTGTTCTATTCGGCCGACTGGGTCAACGGCGGCGGAGTCGACAACCTCGGCAGCGGCAACGGCGTCTACCTGAAAACCTACGACGCGGCCGGGCGCGTGCTGAACCATGTCGCGGTCGCGCCGCGCCGCCGCGAGTGGTGGCCCGTGATCGCGGGCTCGCCGCGCAACGCGCTGCTCGTATGGCAGAAGTTCATCGAAGGCAGCACGGACGCGACGCTCGAATACGCGATGTTCGATCCGGTCACCGCGAAGCTGGAAAAACTCGGATCGCTGAACGGCGCCATCCAGTACTACGTGTATTCGGCCGCCTACGTGCCGGAGATCGACCGTTTCCTCGTCGTCACGACGACCGCCGACGATCGCGGCGTCGCGATGCTGATCGCCCCGGACGGCCGTCGCACGGCGACGCTCGATTGCCTGCCCGCGTCGGTGCGCGAATCGGACATCGGCGTCGCCGGCACGCACGCGTATGTGCCGACCCGCGACGGGCGGCTGCTGACGCTCGCGCTGGCGCCGGCGGACATCGCGGTGAGCGGCGTGCAGCGCTCGCCGATTCCGTGGGGCTCGACCGGCGTCGCCGGTTTCCCGGCGCGAGGCGCGGCGATGCATTTCGTATCGCTGACGCCGTCGGGGATACGCGAAGCCGATTTCGAACCGGCGCAGCGTACGCCGATGCCGAAGAACGAAGTGTCGTGTTCGAGCCACTGACGGCACGCCGATAACGCGCTGTCGCGAACGCGGGCAGGCCGCGCGTCGCCACCTGCCCGTCGCCTTCGTCCGTCCGCCCCGCGTTACGCCAACACGTCGCTCATCAGTGATCGAGTCGCCGGGCGCGCTATCGCGGCCCTGTTCGGGCACGACCGCCGCGCCCTTGCACACCGCTTTGCGCACCGAATTCGCCAGCGCCGCCCGTACCGGATAGACTGTCGCCCGATTCCTTCCATCGGCCGCGGCGTCCCGCCTCCTGCCGCCGCCGGAACGCCCCTTCCCGGAGAACGAATGCTGAAGCGCCAGTGGTTTTCGCTTGTGCTGCTGACGGTTTGCCTGCTCGGGCAACGCGCGTCGGCCCAGTCCACGCTCGAACTCGACACCGACGGCACCGCCCGCGCCCTCACCCGACAGACGTTGCTCGCGCGTCCGGACGCGACCGACATCCACGTGCCGCGCGACATCGCGTACGGCCGACCGATGACGTTCCGCGCGGTGCCGTTCGCCGCGCTGCTCGGCGACACGCCGCTGCCGGCCGCCGGCGTGCTCGAAACGCGCGCGGCCGACGGTTTCGCCGCGCAACTGCCGCTCGATCTCGTGCGCCGCCGCGCGCCGGCCGGCGCGATTCCGTGGCTCGCGATCGAGGATCCGGCCCGTCCGTGGCCGAAGCTGCCCGGCAAGCAGGTCAGTGCGGGGCCGTTCTATCTCGTCTGGCTCGGGCCGGACGCGTCGTCGGTGCGCGGCGAGCAGTGGCCATACCAGATCGTTCGCATCGCGATCGAATCGTCGCCGCTCGCGCGCTGGCCGTCGCTCGCCGTCGATCCCGCGTTGCCGGCGAACGACCCGGCGCGTGCGGGCCAGCACCTGTTCGTCACGCAATGTCTCGCGTGTCACCGCATCGACGGCGCGGGCAGCAGCCACGCCGGCCCGGATCTGAACGCGCCGATGAACCCGGTCGACTATTTCCAGCCTGCCGCGCTGCGCCGCTACATCCGCAACCCGGCGTCGGTGCGTGACTGGCCGGGCCGCAGCATGCCGGCGTTTCCGCCCGATCAGTTGAGCGACCGAGAGCTCGACGAGATCGTCGCGTATCTGGGATACATGGCGCGCCGCAAGGCCGGCAAGTAAGCCGCGCGCCGGTTACCCACCCGTCGCGATTACGCTTCCTGCGCGCTCTTCAGCACCGCGTGCAACAGCACGTCGGCGCCGGCCGTCGCCCATTCCGGCGTAATCGCTTCGGCCTCGTTGTGGCTGAGCCCGTCGACGCACGGCACGAAGATCATGCCGGTCGGCGCGACACGCGCGACATAGCACGCGTCATGGCCCGCGCCGGACACGATGTCCATGTGCGACAGCCCGAGCGCACGGGCCGCGTCGCGCACCGTGTCGACGCAGCGCGGCGCGAACGGTATCGGCGCGTACGTGAAAATCTGCTCGATCTGCGCGCCGAGGCCGGTTTCGTCGGCCACGCGCGCGAGCTCCGCGCGCAGCGCCGCGTCGAGTTCGTCGAGCACCGCATCGTCGGGGTGACGGAATTCGACCGTGAAGAAGCAGCCTCCCGGCACCGTGTTGCGCGAATTCGGCCGCGCTTCGATCATCCCGACCGTTGCGCGCGCATCCGGTGCGTAGCGGCGCCCGAGCACTTCGACGAACGAGATCATCCGCGCCGCGCCGACCAGCGCGTCGCGACGGAACGCCATCGGCGTCGTGCCCGCGTGCGCGTCGACACCGGTGAGCGTCGCCTCGTACCAGCGCTGCCCCTGCCCGGCGGTCACGACGCCGATCGTCTTGCCGGCCCGCTCGAGAATCGCGCCCTGCTCGATATGCAGTTCGTACGCCGCGTGCACCGGATAGCCGCCGACCGGCTCCGTGCCCGCGTAGCCGATCCGTTCGAGCTCCTCGCCGATCGTCCGGCCGGCGCCGTCGGTGCGCGACAGCCCGTATCCGAGCGTATAGACGCCCGAGAACACGCCGGCCGACACCATCGCCGGCGCGAAGCGCGAGCCTTCCTCGTTGGTCCAGATCACGACGTCGACCGGGCGCTCGGTCTCGATCCCCGCGTCGTTCAGCGCGCGCACGACTTCGAGGCCGCCGAGCACGCCGTAGATGCCGTCGTAGCGGCCGCCGGTCGGCTGCGAATCGGCGTGCGAGCCCGTCATCACCGGTGCGGCGTCGGGATTGCGGCCCGCGCGGCGCGCGAACACGTTGCCCATCCGGTCGACGCGCACCGTGCAGCCGGCGTCGCGCGCCCACTGCACGAACAGATCGCGCGACTCGCGGTCGAGATCGGTCAGCGCGAGACGGCAAACGCCGCCCTTCGGCGTCGCGCCGATCTGCGCCATCCGTTCGAGCGATGCCCACAGACGCTCGCCGTCGACGCGCGGCAGGGTCACGGTGGCGTCACGCATCGCCGTGCTCCGGCGCGCTTTGCAGCGCATAGCGGAAGTCGCAGCGCCGGCCGCCCTGCATGATCGTGCTCGTGCGCGTGAGCGCGATGTCCGGCGCATAGCCCTGGATGAAATGGCTGTCGCGCGCACAGCTCAGCAGGTGCCCGATCTCGCCGAGCCCCATCGCGTGATACATCTCCGCGTAGCTGCAGCGATGCACGTCGTAGTCGTAGTGCGTGTCGTCCGCGCGCCGGACTTCGACGTCGAGCGCATCGTCCTTCTCCCACAGCACCTGCAGCGCGATGAACGACTTCACGCTCGTGCCGTGCGGCTCCTGCGCGGCGAACGTACGGCCCGCGTCGACGGCCGCGCCGCGCACGGCTTCCGCGATCACGGCCTGCGCGCGCTCGGCGCCGAACTCGCGCTTCATGATCTCGTAGATCGGCTTGATGATTTCCGCTTCGATGCGGCGCCGCGCGAGGATGCCGAGGCGCGGGTCCTCGGGTGCGGCGGCGGATGTCGGGTTCGCTTCGGTCATGGGGATCGTCCTGGTCGTTTTGCTGTTACTTGGCTGCGGTACGCGAGCCGCCGAGCACGTCGACGACGGCCCACTTGCCGCCGCGCACCTGGTAGATCGTGAAGGCCGGGTCCTTCAGGTTGCCTTCGGCGTCGAACGCGATGCGCCCCGTCACGCCGGGCCGCTCGATCGCGCGCACGGCCGCGACCAGCTTCGCCGGCTGGGTCGTGCCGGCCTTCTGCGCGGCCGCGATCAGCGTCGCGGCGGCGTCGTACGCGAACGGCGCATGCAGTTCGATCGGCGCGTGAAAGCGGGCCTGGTATTGCGTGTCGAACGCCTTGCCGCCCGGCATCCGGTCGAGCGGCAGGCCGGGCTCGAGCGCCGTCACGCCGTCGCCGTCCTTGCCGGCGAGCGACAGGAAGGTCTGGCTCACGAAGCCGCCCGCACCGAGCAGCGGCGCGTTCACGCCGAGCTGGCGCATCCGGCGCGCGATCGGCGCGGCTTGCGCGTCGAGGCCACCGAAGAACACGAGATCCGCGCGCTTGCCCTTGAGCGCGGTCAGCACGCCGCTGAAGTCGGTCGTCTTGTCGTTCACGTACTGACGGTCGACGATCGTGCCGCCGTTCGCCTGCACGCCCTTGATGAACTGGTCGGCCAGCCCCGCGCCAAACGACGTGCGATCGTCGATCACCGCGATGCGCTTCGCCTTCAGCGTCTTCACCGCATACGCACCGGTGAAGTTGCCGCCCGCATCGTCGTGCCCCATGATGCGGAACGCCGTCGCGTAGCCCTGCTGCGTGTATTGATGGCCGGTGGAGGCCGGCGCGATCTGCGGGATGCCCGCGTCGCGGTACACGCGCGACGCCGGCACGCTGCAGCCCGTGTTCCAGTGACCGACGACGCCGATCACGTGCTGGTCGACGAGTTGCTGCGCGACCGCGACGGCCGTGCGCGGGTCGGACTGGTCGTCGGCCGCGACGAGCTTGTAGACGACCGGCTGGCCGCCGATGGTCGGATGCTTCGCGTTCGCGTCGTCGATCGCGAGTTGCGCGCCGTTCTGCAGATCCTTGCCGATCCGTGCGGACGGGCCGGTGAGCGGCGCGGCGAGACCGATCAGGACCGTCCGTGGAGCGGACTGGGCGAACGCGGGAACGGAGGCGACCAGGGCGGCCGCCGAGAAGGCGACGCTGGCGGAGAGGAAAGCGATTTTCATGTGCGGGGGCGATCCGTCGAATCAAAAAAACATGAAAAATATTAAATATTCGACACCCAAGCCCCAAATACCCAATTGTTGGATGCTTATGCCGTTCCCGACACATTAGCGCACATCCATGTAAATACAGGATATTTTCGTGTTGTCGCTTACCCTGACTTTTCGATAAAATTCGATACATGAAAAATATCGAACAATTGCCGCACGATCCGCCGCTGCGCGCGGTGCGTGCGTTCGAAGCATTTGCGCGTCTGGGCTCGGTCACCGCGGCGGCGGGCGAACTCGACATCACGCCGTCGGCGGTCAGCCATCAGCTGCAACTGCTCGAAGCGTTCATCCAGACGCCGCTGACGGTACGCGAAGGCCGGCTGCTCGTGCTGACCGACGAGGGGCGCGACTACTACCGGTCGATCAGCGCGGCGTTCTCGGTGCTGCGCAGCGCGACGCGTTTCGTGCGCGACCGTTCGTCGCTGCGACAGATCACCGTCAGCCTGATTCCGCTGCTCGGCATCGGCTGGTTCATTCCCCGGCTCCACGCGTTCCTGGCCGACAACACCGATGTCGACGTCACGGTGCTGTACGCGCATCACCGCAACTACCGAAGCGATGCGTCGGACCTGTCGATCCGCTTCGGCACCGGCGACTGGCCCGGCTACCGCTGCGAGCGGCTGCTGCCGGGCGCGATGGTGCCGATGTGCAGCCCGTCGTTCCTGAAGCGTCACGGGCCGTTCCGCACGCCGGCCGATCTCGCGCGCGCACCGCTCGTGCACGACGAGGATCGCAGCACGTGGGTCAACTGGCTGCAGGGCGCCGGCGTGCGGCACGTATCGCACGCGGTGGGACCGATGTTCGAGGATGGCCAGCTCACGCTGAGCGCCGCCCGCGCGGATCTCGGCGCCGCGTTGCTGCGCGCGCCGCTGGTCCAGCGCGAACTGGCGAACGGCGAACTCGTGCAACTGTTCGATCGCGCGCTCGACGACGGGCGCGACTACTACCTGTGCACGCGCGAGGACGCGGACCTGCCGGACGGGGCGCAACGGCTGGCGGCGTGGTTGCGGAAGATGGCGGGGATTTGAGCAGGCCGGGCCGCCGCTACGCTGTCGGCCGGCTCGTCAGGAAAGCGGCACTCACATCCGGACATGCCGCGACCTTGCCCTTTTCTTGCGGGACAGTCAGGATGGGCGGGTCGTATAACGGAGGTTGCAATGACCAGAGTTCCCGTCGATCTGTCGGATGACCGGCATGCGGCACTGACCATCATCGCGGCGATCAATGGCAGTTCCCCGGCCGAGATCATCCGCGATGCAATCGATGCGTATCTCGCGCAGCACGCGATGACACTTGCTGACGATGTGTTCGGTCTATGGAAGGGCCGCGCGGTCGTCGATCTGGAGAGACTGCGCTCGGCGTGGTGAAAGCCCATGCAATCAAGGGCCGGAAGCAGATAGAAAATCCCGATGCCGCGGATTGAAACAAGCAATTTCACAACTTCAGGGTGAACCCGGATACTGGCAACACTCCACTCACCCCTGACGAAAAGGAATTGTCCAGATGCCGATCATCAACACCCAAATCAAGCCGTTCAAGGCAACCGCTTACCACAACGGCGAATTCGTGCCCGTTTCGGAAGAGAACTTCAAGGGCAAGTGGTCCGTCGTCGTGTTCTACCCGGCCGACTTCACGTTCGTCTGCCCGACCGAGCTGGGCGACCTCGCCGACCGCTACGCGGAATTCCAGAAGCTGGGTGTCGAAATCTACGGCGTGTCGACCGACACGCACTTCACGCACAAGGCATGGCACGACACGTCGGACACGATCGGCAAGATCAAGTACCCGATGATCGGCGACCCGACGCTCACGCTGTCGCGCAACTTCGACGTGCTGATCGAGGAAGAAGGGATGGCGCTGCGCGGCACGTTCGTGATCAACCCGGAAGGCGAGATCAAGCTGTGCGAAATCCACGACAACGGTATCGGCCGCGATGCAGGCGAACTGCTGCGCAAGGTCCAGGCGGCGCAATACATCGCGGCGCACCCGGGTGAAGTGTGCCCGGCCAAGTGGACGCCGGGCGCGGAAACGCTGACCCCGTCGCTCGACCTGATCGGTAAGATCTGACGATCGCGCCGCGCGCCTCGCACGAGGCGCGCGACGGCGGGCCGCCGCATCGCGCGGCCCGCGCCCTCCTCCGGCACGACGTGCCCGACCAGAATTATCAATACGGAATCCGAAACGCCATGCTCGACGCCAATCTCAAGAACCAACTCAAAGCATACCTCGAAAAAATCACGCGCCCGATCGAACTCGTCGCCTCGCTCGACGACGGCGCGAAATCGCAGGAACTGCTGGCGCTGCTGACCGAGATTGCGTCGCTGACGGATCGCGTGACCGTGATCGAACGCCGCGACGACGCCGAGCGCAAGCCGTCGTTCTCGATCGGCGAGCCCGGCAAGCCGGCCGGCATCCGTTTCGCCGGCATTCCGATGGGCCATGAATTCACGTCGCTCGTCCTCGCGCTGCTGCAGACGGGCGGCCATCCGATCAAGCTCGACGACGACGTGATCGAACAGATTCGCGCGCTCGACGGCGACTACGCATTCGAAACGTATTTCTCGCTGTCGTGCCAGAACTGCCCGGAAGTCGTGCAGGCGCTGAACGTGATGTCGCTGATCAACCCGCGCATCCGCCACGTCGCGATCGACGGTGCGCTGTTCCAGGATGAAGTCGAGTCGCGCCAGATCATGGCCGTGCCGACGATGTTCCTGAACGGCGCGTCGTTCGGCCAGGGCCGCAGCAGCGTGAAGGAAATCCTCGCGAAGCTCGATACGGGCGCCGGCGAACGCGCGGCGAAGTCGCTCCAAAACAAGCCGGTGTTCGACACGCTGATCGTCGGCGGCGGCCCGGCAGGCGCGGCCGCGGCGATCTACTCGGCACGCAAGGGCATCGCGACGGGCGTGGTCGCCGAGCGTTTCGGCGGCCAGGTGCTGGACACGATGGCGATCGAGAATTTCGTGTCGGTACAGGAAACCGAAGGGCCGAAGTTCGCGACCGCACTCGAACAGCACGTGAAGCAGTACGACGTCGACATCATGGACGTGCAGCGCGCCGACGCGCTGATTCCGGGCGACGTGCACCAGATCCGCCTCGCGAACGGCGCGGTGCTGAAGGCGAAGACGATCGTCCTCGCGACCGGCGCACGCTGGCGCGAAATCAACGTGCCCGGCGAGCGCGAATACCGCAACCGCGGGGTCGCGTACTGCCCGCACTGCGACGGCCCGCTGTTCAAGGGCAAGCGCGTCGCGGTGGTCGGCGGCGGCAACTCGGGCGTCGAAGCCGCGATCGACCTCGCGGGCATCGTGAAGGACGTCACGCTGATCGAATTCGGTGCGCAACTGCGCGCGGACGAAGTGCTGCAACGCAAGCTGCGCAGCCTGCCGAACGTGACGATCGTCACGCAGGCGCAGACGACCGAACTGACCGGCGACGGCAGCAAGCTGAATGGGCTCGTCTACAAGGATCTGCGCTCGGGCGACACGCAGCGCATCGAACTCGAAGGCGTGTTCGTGCAGATCGGACTCGTGCCGAACACCGAATGGCTGAAGGGCACGGTCGAGCTGTCGAAGCACGGCGAGATCGTCGTCGATGCGCGCGGCGCGACGTCGGTGCCGGGCGTGTTCGCGGCCGGCGACGTGACGACGGTGCCGTTCAAGCAGATCGTGATCGCGGTCGGCGAAGGTGCGAAGGCGTCGCTCGGCGCGTTCGATCACCTGATCCGCCAGGACGTGGCGCCGGCGGCAACCGCTCAGCCGCAGGCCGAAGAAGCGGTCGCCGCCTGACGCGCGTCAGCCCGACGACATCAAAGTTTGTCTCTCTTGGCCCCGCATGCCTTGGTCGGCGTGCGGGGTCCTTTTTATGCCGACGCCGATCGCGCTTACTTGGTCGCGGTCGGGCCGCCGTCCGCCGGCGCAGGCGCCGTCGACTTGAAACTGCTCGACTGCCTGACCAGTTGCTCGGTCATCGCGGCCGCCACCGGATTCGCGCCGGACGACGAACCGCCCTGCCGGTACGAACCGGTGCTCGCCGGCATCGAGGATACCGGCGACATCGACGGCGGCGGCAACGACGGGTCGAGCTTCGCCGATTCCCTGACGAGCGCGGCCGTCTCCGGCGTTTCGGATTTCGTCACGACCGGCGGCGCGGCGGCGGCGTGGCGTTCGAGGCCGTCGCGCTTGCGCGGCGCGCGTTGCGTGACCTGCGCGGGCGCAGCTGACTGAGCGCGTTTGGCGGCCGGGCCCGGGGCGGGGGCCGGAGGCGAAGCCGGGACCTGCGCCGATGGGGTCGAATCCTGCTCGTCGACCGTCACGACGTGGACCTTCGGCGGCGGTGCGACCGGCTTCGTTACCGGTTGCGGCTTGTCGCTGACGACCGGAATCGCCGGCGCAGCACCGACGCGCGCGGGGGCGGCCGGCGCGGGTGTGGGCGCGGACGGAGGTGGCGCGGCAGCCGCCAGTTTCGGCGTCGTCGCGGCGGCCGGTGCCGGCGGCGCGATCGCGCCCTGCACCGCGTGATCGTTGCCCGCGGGCGCCGCGGCAACCGGCGCGGACGAATCGCCGATGCCGGCATCTTCGATCGCACGGTGATCCGCGCGCAGGAGCATCACGTACGCGGAGCCGGCCGCGGCCACCAGAAGCCCGCCGGCGATCATCATGGTTTTACGGGTACTTGTCATGCTTGCTCACCGATCATATCCACGTGAACAAGCCATGATACGCGGCCGACGTCCGTTGATCCCGTATGAATACATTTGGTTGCATTGATCACGGTGGCGCGCCGTCGCCCCCCGGCGATGCCGCGCCGCACTATCGTCGGACGAGAAAAATACCGCCCTCCTTCGCCCGTCAGATGCGTCAGATGCAAAAGATCGCGACCGCGATCCCGCCGAACAGCAGCCACTTGACGACGTAATACACGGTGCGATTCCACGCCTTCAATCGCTTGCCGGCGCGGCGAATCGCATACAGGTACCTGAACGCACGATTGAGCCCGCCCGTGCGATCGCCGGTTTCGTTCGGCGACGCCGCCGCGCGCATCAGCAGTTGCCCGAATGCATCGTTGACGCGCTGCGCCCAGCGATATTTCATCGGGCGATCGATGTCGCAGAACAGGATCACGCGATCGTGCGCGGTGCGGTTTTCGGCCCAGTGCAGGTACGTTTCGTCGAACATCACGGCTTCGCCGTCGCGCCATGCATACGACTCGCCGTCGACGACGATCCGGCACGCGTCGTCGTTCGGCGTATCGAGCCCGAGGTGGTAGCGCAGCGAGCCCGCATACGGATCGCGATGCAGCCCGAGCTTGCCGCCCGGCGGCAACTGCGCGAACATCGCCGCCTTGATCGACGGAATCCGCGACAGGATCTCGACTGAGCGCGGGCACAACGCCTGCGCGGACGGATGCGGCGCGTCGTACCACTTCAGGTAGAAGCGCTTCCAGCCGTGGCGAAAGAACGAATTGAAGCCGATGTCGTTGTACTCGCCGGACGCCTTGATCCGGCTCGCGTCGCGCAACGCGAGCGCTTCGCGCCGAAACGTGCGCCATTCGCGCTGCAGCACCGCCAGCTCCGGAAAGCGATCCGTGTCGAGAAACGGCGTGGTCGGCACCGACGAGAACGCGTACGAAAAGCAGTTCAGCGGTGCGGTAAAGGTCGAGTGGTCGGATAGTTGCCTGAACAACCGGTGCCGAACCTTGCCGCGCCGATGCGTGTACACGACACACGCAATGAACACGATCAGCAGGACCCAGCGCATCGATATTTCCCCCGTGGTTCTTTTGGCGAAATTCTAAAGACGGGGAAAATTTCCTGCATCGACGCGCAGGCGGAACGACGGGCAGCGGGACGACACGCCGCGAACGTCGGTCGACCGAGACTCAAACGCCGAAAAGCCCGCGTTGACGGGCTTTTCGGGCAATCTTCACGCGCACGCGGCATGCCGCCGACGCACGCGCCGGCGGCGATTATTCCGGAAACGGCAAATCAGTTTGTCCGTCTGCGCGCATACCGAACGTGTTGAGCGTCATCGCGACGAGCGCGTAATAGCCGAGCAGCGCGACGAGGTTCACCACGGTCTCGTGGCCGAAGCGCGCCTCGGCACGTGCGAACGTCGCATCGCTCACGCGGCGCGTGTCGTACAGCTCGGTGGCGAACGCATGGATCAGCGCGTCGTCGTCCGATTCGAAGGGCGGCGCGACGCCAAGCCGGATCGCGTCGGCGGTTGCCGCCGGCAAGCCGGCATCGAGCGCGATCGGATGATGGATGTGCCACTCGGCCTGCGAGCGCCAACGCGCGGCCGTCACGAGAATCGCGAGCTCCGACAGGCGCAGCGGCAGCCCCGTGCGGTAGCGGCAGAACGCGCCGAGCTTCTGCGCGTGCTGGGCCAGTTCGGGGCTCGCGATCCAGCCGAGGAACGGCCCGTTCAGGTTGCCGCGCGGGCCGCTGAGGATGTCGGCGAGCACGGCCTTCTGTTCGTCGGTGGCCGATGCGGGATCGAAAGGAGGGAGTCTGTTCGTCATGGTCGGAATTCGCCGAGATCGAGGTTCATGCGCCGGCCGACGCGAGCGCCGCGCCGATCGCGCCGGACAGCCGTTCGACGATCGTGTCGATCTGCTGCGCGGTGCAGACGAACGGCGGCGCGACCAGGATGTGATCGCCGTGCACGCCGTCGATCGTGCCACCCATCGGATACACCATCAACCCGCGCTGCATCGCTTCGCGCTTGACCGCCGCATGCAGCTTCAGCGCGGGATCGAACGTGGCCTTGGTGTCGCGATCGCGCACGAGCTCGACGCCGACGAACAGCCCGCGGCCACGCACGTCGCCGACATGCGGATGCGCGCCGTAGTGCTCGCGCAACGACGCACGCAACTGCTCGCCGCGCGCCTTCACGTTGTCGAGCAGTTTCTCTTCCGCGATCACGCGCTGCACTTCGAGCGCCGCCGCGCACGCCGTCGCATGGCCGAGGTAGGTATGACCGTGCTGGAAGAAGCCCGAGCCGTCGACGATCGTCCGGTAGATGCGGTCGCTCACCAGCGTCGCGCCGATCGGCTGGTAGCCCGCGCCGAGCCCTTTCGCGATCGTCAGCAGATCGGGCGCGACTCCGTCTTCGTCGCACGCATACAGGTAGCCCGTGCGCCCCATCCCCGACATGATCTCGTCGAGAATCAGCAGCACGCCGTACTTGTCGCACACCGCGCGAATCTTCTTCAGGTAGGTACGCACCGGCGGCACCGCGCCGGCCGTGGCGCCCACCACCGTTTCCGCGACGAACGCCGCGACGTTTTCCGCGCCGAGTTCGACGATCTTGCGTTCGAGCTCGTCCGCGAGGCGCTGCGCATACGCTTCGTCGGTTTCGCCCGCCAACTGGTCGCGGTACGCATAGCACGGGCTCACGTGATGCGCCTCGATCAGCAGCGGCAGGAACGGCTCGCGCCGCCACGCGTTGCCGCCGATCGCGAGCGCGCCGAGCGTGTTGCCGTGATAGCTCTGGCGGCGGGCGATGAAATGGCGCCGCTGCGACTCGCCCTTCTCGACGAAATACTGGCGCGCGAGCTTCAGCGCGGCCTCGATCGCCTCGGAGCCGCCCGACACGAAGTACACGTGCTCGAGCCCGGCCGGCGCGGCATCGACGAGCCGGTCGGCCAGTTCCTCGGCCACGTCCGTCGTGAAGAACGACGTATGCGCGTACGGCAGTTGCTGCACCTGCCGCTTGATCGCGTCGATCACGCGCGGGTTGCTGTGGCCGAGACACGATACGGCCGCCCCGCCGCACGCGTCGATATAGCGTTTGCCGGTCGAATCGATGATCTCGATGCCGTCGCCTGCGACGGCAACGGGCAAGGTGGCGCGCGGGGCGCGATGGAAAACGGTCGTCATGCGTGGCCTCATGGATCAGGATGCGCGGTGTGCGCGTCCGGACGGCACGATGCGCGTCGCGAAGCGCTGCGTGCCGTGTTGATGAACGGTGAAGTCGATCGCGGTGTCGCGAATCGCGAACACCGCGGTCGCCAGCGTGTTTTCGTCGTCGGGGTCGGCCGGATCGTCGCGATAGATCGGCAGTCCTTCCGGCGCACGATCGCCAAGCACGCGCAGCAGCGCGGCTTCGTCGATCGCGTCGATGTCGCGCGTGAGCGCGTCGACGCGCTGCTGGCGATCGCCGGACGATTGCGTGACGATCTGCGCTTCCGCATCGCAACCGGGATGCACCAGATGATTCGCATGGCCTGCAAGCCGTGCGACGTCGACGACCGAACAGCGCGCGACGCTCGCCTCGATGCTCAGCAGCCGCGCATCGCCGGTCGAACCGAGCGTGTGATGAAAGCCGCTCGCGCGCGCATGCGCGCGCAGCACGTCGGCGGCCGCGTCGAGCGACGTCGCGTCGAGCACGGCGCGCGCGAGGATCATGCGCGGCACGCCCGGCGCCGGCGTGCGGATCCGCAGGTTGTTGATCGCCTGCGCGATGCCGGCGCGGTTCGCGGCGAACGTATGCCCCGGCAGCGAACCGGGGTAATAGAAACTGACGAATCCGGGCTTGCCGGCGGGTTGCACGTCGACGAGCAGGCAACGTTCGCGCAGGTATGGATCGCCGTCCTCGTTGTGCGCGATCCAGCGCGCGCCGTCCGCGCCGCGCGCGGCGAGCGTCGTGCAGCCGTCCGGCGCGTTGTGAATCAGCTCGCCGCGGCAATTCCACAGAAAAATGTCCTCGGCCGGCCAGCCGACGCCCGCCGCGATCCCGTCCAGTTCCGCGACGAGGTCGGGGTACGCGGCCAGCGCGGCCTGCCGCAGCGCAGCGACGAACGGATGGCCGCGCCAGCGGCGCACGGCCTGCCATGCGCTGCTCTGCTGCATGTACGGATCGAACACGGGGCGCGCAAGCTCGCCGAGGCGCGCGCCGATGTCGAACGGCGTGCCGGCGATGACGGGTGAAAGGGAAAGCGGCATGTCGGGTGTTTCGGTTTCGTTCAGGATACGTGCTTCAGGAATTCCTTCAGGCGCGGCGTCGGCGGCCGGTCGATCAGGTCGGCCGGATGGCCGTCCTCGGCAATGCCGCCCTGATCCATGAACAGCAACCGCGTGCCGACCCGCTTCGCGAAGCCGATCTCGTGAGTGACGACGATCATCGTCATCCCCTCGGTCGCGAGATCCTGCATCACTTTCAGCACTTCGTGGCGCAATTCCGGATCGAGCGCCGACGTCGGCTCGTCGAACAGCATCAGTCGCGGCCGGATCGCGAGCGCACGCGCGATCGCGACGCGCTGCTGCTGGCCGCCCGACAGCTCCGACGGGTAATGATTCGCGCGCGATTCGAGGCCGACCTTGTCGAGCAGCGCCATCGCCTGGTCGCGCGCGTTGGCGCGCGACGCGCCGCGCACCTGCATCGGCCCGAACATCACGTTCTCGAGCGCGGTCATTTGCGGAAACAGGTTGAACTGCTGGAACACCATGCCGGCTTCGAGCCGGATGTTGCGAATCGTCGCCGCGTTGCCGCGCACGCTCTGGCCGTCGACCAGCAGCTCGCCGCCGGTGATTTTCTCGAGTGCGTTGATACAGCGCAGCATCGTCGATTTGCCCGAGCCCGACGGGCCGACCACGACGACCACCTCGCCCGCGTCGATCTTCAGGTCGATGTTCTTCAGCACCGGCACATGGCCGAAGCTCTTCGACACGTTCTGGAATTCGATCATGCTCATAAGATTTTCATCCGCTTTTCGACGAGCCGAAGCGTCAGCGTCATCGCACCGGTCAGTATCAGATAGATGATTGCGACCGCACTCCAGATCTCGACCGCCTGGAAATTGCCCGCGATGATTTCCTGCCCCTTGCGCGTCAGCTCGCCCACGCCGATCACGATGAACAGCGACGTGTCCTTCAGGCTCACGATGCACTGGTTGCCGAGCGGCGGAATCAGCCGCCGGAACGCCAGCGGCCCGACGATCTTCAACAGCACGCGCGGCATCGACAGCCCCATCGCGAGCCCCGCTTCCGTCAGCCCCTTCGGGATCGACAGCAGCGCGCCGCGCACCACTTCCGCGAGATACGCGCCGGAATTCACCGTGATCGCGATGATCGCGGCCGTCAGGCCGTCGATGCGGATATGCGCGAGCAGCGGCAGTGCGAAATACAGGAACATCACCTGCACGACGATCGGCGTGCCGCGAATCAATTCAATATAGACCTGTGCGAGCACGTTCATCGCCTTCGGTCCGTATGCGCGGAACATGCCCGCGATCATCCCGACGACGAAGCCGCCCACCAGCCCGAAAAATGCGATGAACACCGTCAACCGGACCCCGTCCATCAGGTCCGGCAACGCCGCCCAGATCGCCGACCAATCGAAATTCACTTGTCGCTCCCCGTTCGATTCAAGACCCGCGCGGCCCCGGGGCCGCGCGCCGATGCGCCGTCACGCTCACATCTTCGGCGGCTCGGCGCCGAACCACTTCTTGTAGATCTGCGCGTAGCGGCCGTCGGCCTTGATCTTCACGAGCGACGCGTTGACCTTCGGCACCAGCGCGCTGCCCTTCGGGAAGCCGATCCCGTACTTGTCGCCGCTGACCGGCTGGCCCGCGACCTTCACCTTGCCCTTGCCTTCGTTGTTCACGAAGAACAGCACGTTCGGCGTGTCGTGCATCGCCGCGTCGACGCGGCCGGCTTCGAGCGCGAGGTAAGCCTGGTCGATGTTCGGGAACTGGCGGACCTCCTTCGGCTTCAGGTGCGCCTTGATCCAGTCGATCGTCGCAGTGCCCGTCTTCGCGGCGATCACCTTGCCGTTCAGGTCGTCGATCGACTTGATCGACGTGTCGCCGGCTTGCACCATCGCCGCAAGCCCGCTGTCGTAATACGGCGCGGAGAAGTCGATCGCCTTCTTGCGCTCTTCCTTGATCGTCATCCCCGACAGCGCGACGTCGATGTTCTGCGTCTGCAGCGCCGGAATCAGGCCCGCGAAATCCATCGGCTGGATCGTGTATTTCCAGCCCTGGTCCTTCGCGATCTCGGCCCACAGGTCGAGATCGAAGCCGACGTACTTGTCGCCCTGCTTGAACTCGAACGGCATGAACGACGTATCGGTCCCGACGACGAGCGTCTTGGTGTCCGCGTGCGCGAGGCTGGCGCCGAGCGCGGCGACGACCGCGACGGCTTTCAGGAAGGAACGGCGACTCATGGTTTCTCTCCGCATGATTGAGCGATGTAACCGGCCGACGGGCCGGCGGAACGACGACATCGAGTCACACCGCAACATGCGATGTCTAATTAGACATTAGTGCAACAAGTGTTGTCAATGGCGATACTACGACGCCAAAAAAGTCCGCAACAGATAAATGCATCGAGACAAACCCGGGCCGCGCGGCGCGGATAGATCGGAGGAAAGCGGGAGGATGGCGGAGCACAATGCCCCGCCGGATCGTGGCGCGGCGCGGGGCGGAAGATGGCGCGCCGTGCCGGAACGGTCGTGCGCGTCACGCCGACAACCGCCGGCTCGATTCAATGCAGGTGACGCAACGCTCGGCCAACGGGCAACGCGCCGATGCCGCGTCGCTCACGCCGCGACCCCGCTCGCCTGATGCGACACGAGCCGCGCATACGCGCCCTGCCGCGCCATCAGGTCCGCATGGCGTCCGGCCTCGACCACCATGCCCTGCTCGATCACGAGGATCAGGTCGGCATGGCGCACGGTCGACAGACGGTGCGCGATGACGATCGACGTGCGCTGCGCCATCAGGTCCTCCAGCGCCGCGCGGATCTGCTGCTCGCTGATCGTGTCCAGGTGCGACGTCGCCTCGTCGAGGATCAGCACCGGCGCATCCTTCAGGAATGCGCGCGCGATCGCCACGCGCTGGCGCTGGCCGCCCGACAACTGCACGCCGCGCTCGCCGACGCGCGTCGCGAGCCCGTCCGGCAGCCGCGCGACGAAGTCGCCGAGCGCGGCGTGATCGATCGCGCGCCGCACGTCCGCGTCGGATGCGTCGTTCGCGGCGAGCCGGATGTTCGCTTCGAGCGTGTCGTTGAACAGGTAGGTATCCTGCGCAACGAGCGCGATGTGCTGCCGCAGGTCGTCGAGCCGCAGGTCGCGCAGGTCGACGCCGCCGAGCGTCACGCGGCCCTGCTGCGGATCCCAGAAGCGCAGCAGCAGGCTCGCGACGGTCGACTTGCCCGCGCCCGATGCGCCGACCAGCGCGACCGTGCTGCCGGGCGGCGCCTCGAAACTCACGCGATCGATCGCGGGCACGCTGCGCCCCGGATACGTGAACGACGCCGCCTCGAACCGCACCGTCGCATCGCCGGGCATCGCGTGCGCGCCGTCGGTCACCGTCACGGGCTCCTTCTCCAGCGCGCGCAAGCGGCGCGTCGAGGCGATCGTGTCGGCCAGCTGGCGCGCGACCTGGCCGATTTCGGCCACCGGCATGAACGCGGCCACCGCGACCAGCACCAATAGCGGCAACGACTCGCGCGGGAACCCGCCGCGTGCGCACAGCCACGCGCCGAGCGCCGCGACCGCCAGCCCGCCGAGCCCGCTCGCGACTTCCAGCGCGGCGCTTTGCGACGACAGATCGTCGAGCAGCTTCGCGCGCTGCCGGCGGTACGCATCGACCTCGGCCACGAACGCCGCGCGCCGGCACGCGATCGCCTGGAACGCGGTCAGTTCCGCGAGCCCCTGGATCGTTTCGGTCAGGTGCGCACCGAGCTGGCCGAGCGCTTCGCGCGCGCCGGTGCCGAGCCGGTCGACGTCGCGCCGCGCCAGCACCGGTGCGAGCCCCGCCCACAGCAGGAACGGCAACAGCACGAGCGCGAGCGGCCACGCGACCGACGCGAGCAACGCCAGCACACAGGTCGGCACGAGCACCGCGACGAAAGCCGGCGCCAGCGTATGCGCGTAGAAATATTCGACGGTCTCGACGTCCTGCGTCGCGAGCGACACGAGATCGCCGGAACGGCGGTGCAGCAGTCCGGCCGGCGCGAGCCGTTCGAGCGTCGCGAACAGCGCGATGCGCATTTCCGCGAGCAGCCGGTACGCCATGTCGTGCGCGAGCCAGGATTCGAGCCAGTGCAGCACGGCCGCGACTGGCGCGATCGCGAGCAGCGCGACCACGAGCCCGCTGCCGACATGCCCCGTCGGCACCGCGCCGACCACCCGTGCGCCGATCACGCCGACGCCGATGAATGCGAGCACGCGACCGATCCCGAACAGCACGGTCAGCATCACCTTGGCCTTCCACGGACGCACGAAGCGCAGCAACGTCTGCAACGTTTCCGGCCAACCGATCGTCGCCGCATCGTCGTTCAGCGGCCGCACCTGCGGGCCCGACGACGCGCGCGCGGTCGCACCGGCGGCCGCCGTCGCGCCGACGGATTCGGCGACCGCTTCCAGTTGCGGCCCCATCAGCCGTCGATACGGGCCGTCGCGCGCGATCAGCGCCGCATGCGTCCCTTCGTCGACCACCCGCCCCTGGTCGAGCACCAGGATACGATCGGCGCCGATCACGCTGGACAGCCGGTGCGCGAGCACGAGCGTCGTCCGTCCGTGCGTGAGCCGGTCGAGCGCCTGCTGGATCAGCGCTTCGTTCTCCGCATCGACCGACGACAGCGCCTCGTCGAGCAACAGGATCGGCGCATCGCGCAGCAGCGCGCGGGCAATCGCGATGCGCTGGCGCTGGCCGCCCGACAGCATGAGCCCGCGTTCGCCGATGCGCGTGGCGTAACCGTCGGGCAGCGCCGAAATGAAATCGTGCGCGTTGGCCGCGCGCGCGGCCGCGATCATGTCCGCGTCGCTGGCGTCCGGGCGGCCGAGCCGCAGATTGTCGGCGACGCTGCCGTCGAACAGCGTCGCGTCCTGCGCGACGACCGCGATCATGTCGCGTACCTGGTCGGCCGAGAGCGTACGCACGTCGTGGCCGCCGATCCGGACCGCACCGCCTTGCGCGTCGTGCTGGCGCAGCAGCAGGCGTACGATGGTCGACTTGCCGGCCCCGCTCGGCCCGACGATCGCCACCGTCTCGCCCTCGCGCACCGAGAAACTCAGCGCCGCATGAGCCTCCGCGCGGCGCCCCGGATACGCGAAGCTGACGTCGTCGAACGCGATCTCCGGCCGCAGGCCCGCCACCCGCGGCGCGTCGGCGGCCGGCGCCCGACTGCCCGCGTCGAGCAGCGCATGGATCGCATGCGCCGCGGACTGGCCGATCATCCCCTGATGCAGCACCGCACGCAGGTCGCGCAGCGGCCGGAAGATCTCGCTGCCGGCCATCAGCACGATCAGCAGCGCTTCAAGGCTCATGTCGCCGTGCCGCACGCGCCACGCGCCCACCGCGATCGCCGCGGCCGCGCCGAGGCCGGTGCCGAGATCGGTGAAGAACCGCGTCAGCAGGCCGAGCGCGAGCACCCAGAACGTGCTGTCCGACAGCGCGCGCGCCTTCGCGGCCAGCTTCGCGCCGAACGCGGTGCTCTGCCCGAACGCCTTCAACGTCGGCAGGCCCTGCACCGCGTCGAGAAACTCCTCGCCGAACGCCTTGAACGCGGCCGAACGGGCGAGCGCCGCCCGCTTGTCGGCGCGATGCACGAGCTGCGGCAGCGCCAGCGTGACGAGCGCCGCGACCAGCAGGATCGCGGCCGTCGGTACGTCCCACCACGCGAGCACCGCGAAGATCATCAGCGGCGCGCACGCGGCGATCACGAGCTGCGGCAGGTAAACGCCGAAAAAGGTCTGCAACTGCTCGACGCCGTCGACGACGGCCAGCATGACGCCGCCCGTGCGTTCGCCGTTGAACCATGCGGGGCCGAGCGCGGCGATCCGGTCGAACAGCCGCGCGCGCAGCGTCGCCTGCACGCGGCCCGCCGTATGCTGCGCGAGCACCGTGCGGCGATGATCGAGCCAGGCACGCAGCAGCACGCAAGCCGCCGTTGCAGCGACGGCCTCGCCGATGTCGCGCGCCGGCGCGCCGGAAAAAACCAGCGCCAGCACGCGACCGAGAAATACGAAGCGCAGGATGCCGACACCCATCGCGAGCAGCCCGAGCGCGACGGCCGCCGCCACCCGCCAGCGCAGTCCCGCCATCATCGCCCATAGTCGTCGGTCGAAATACATGAAGCCCTCCAGTCGGTGTTTCGTTGCGTTTTTCTTGACCGGATCGAGGCTACCCGCGCCGCCCGCGCGCGGCAAAAGATGATTTTTCAACGGGTGTTGAGTCAACTACAATACCCCGCATGTCGCACCTACCTCCCCTCAGCGCATTGCGTGCTTTCGAGGCGACCGTTCGCCTCGGCGGGTTCGCGCGCGCGGCGGTCGAGCTGAACGTGTCGACCAGCGCGGTCAGCCATCAGATCCGCTCGCTCGAGGAATCGCTCGGCGCACGGCTGCTCGAACGCAGCACGGGGCTCGGCGGCATCAGCCTCACGCCGGCCGGGGCGCGCCTGCTGCCGGCCGTCGGCGACGCGCTGTCGCGTCTCACCGACGCGTGCGCCGAGATTCGCGGCACCGCGCAACGGCTCACCGTCTCCGCCAACGCGCCGTTTTCGTCGATGTGGCTCGCGCGCCGGCTGGCGGAATTCTCGTCGCTTCATCCCGACACCCCGCTGCACGCGGTCGTGCTCGACGACGAGCCCGATTTCGCGCGCAGCGGCGTCGATCTGGCGATCGTGCACGTGCCCGCGCACCGGCTGCGGGCCGACGACGACGTGCTGATGCGGGAAACCGTGTTTCCGGTGTGCAGTCCCGAATTGTTTCCGTACGCATCGGGGTACGTATGCCGCTCGCGGCTGCTGCAGGAGATGCACGAGGACAACCCCGAGATCGACTGGCGCAACTGGGCGTCGGAATTCGGCCTGCCGAGCGACTTCGAGACGAAGATCGTCCGCTACAGCAGTTTCAGCCAGGTGATCGGCGCGGCCGTCGGCGGCGCGGGCATCGCGCTCGGCCGCGTGCCGCTGATCGAGCCCGAACTGCGCAGCGGGCGCCTGGTGCCGCTGGTGCCGGGCCTCGCGCGCGACGCGTCGTGGCGCTTCGTGCTGCGCCGCCATCCGTCGACGCGGCACCGGCTGCTCGATCCGTTGATCGCGTTCCTGCGCAGTGAAGCGAACGCGCCGCCGTTCGTCTCGAAAATGGTTGCGCCCGCATCCAACGACAGTCACGCGCGAGGCACGAGCGGCGCCTGACGGGCCGGCATGCGAGGCAGGCGTCGCGTCGCCTGGCTGCTTACGGCGTCGCGAAGAACAGCGCGACGACGCACGCCATCCCGCCGAACCACACGAGCGAACGCAGCGACGCCCAGTTCAGCAGGTACATCAGCGCATAGACGATGCGGATCGCGACGAACGCGATCGCGAGCTGGTCGACGCGATGCACGTTCGCGCCGTTGTGCCATGCCACCACCAGCGCGGCCGTGAACAGCGCAAGCGCTTCCCACGCATTCTGATGAGCGGCCTGGGCGCGTGCGCGCCAGCCTTCGAGCTTCGCCAGGTACGCGCGCGGCGCGCGGTTGTCGTAGCCCTTGCGGGCCTTGGCGAGAAACGTCATCGGGAACGGCAACAACGCGACGATGAACAGGCACAGCTGGGACGTCGTCATCCAGGTCTCCTCCATTATGATTACATTGAACAATGACAAGATCGCCGAGAGCTTAGCATCGCGCCGTGCCGTTCGCGCACCGGTTTTCTAGACGGGAGACTCGGCCGCGCAGGCCGCAGGCAACGAGCCCGGCCGGCTATGACACCAAAATTTCCACCAAATCGTCGACAAATACGTTAATTAAAACTGGTCGATCACCAATAAGATAGCGCTCAACACTGGCTTGGCACGCGGTCGCGCCAAGCCCGCCGTTTCCTCCGCGCCGCCGTGCGCCGAACGACATCCGACCCGAGCCCTTGCCATGCCCCGTCCCATCGTCGCCCATATCCGCCCGGACGCCGTCCGCCACAACCTCGACTTCATCCGCCGCACCGCTGCGCAATCGCGCGTGTGGGCCGTGATCAAGGCCAACGCGTACGGCCACGGCATCGAACGGATCTACCCGGGCCTCGCGGCCGCCGACGGCATCGCGCTGCTCGATCTCGACGAAGCCGTGCGCGTGCGCGAGCTCGGCTGGGACAAGCCCGTGCTGCTGCTCGAAGGGATCTTCGACCCGGCCGACGTCGAGTTGGCCGATCGCCACCGGCTGACGGTCGCCGTGCACTGCGACGAACAGCTCGACCTGCTGATCGCCGCGAAGCCGCGGCAGCCGATCGACATCCAGCTCAAGATGAATTCCGGCATGAACCGGCTCGGCTACCGGCCGGCCGCGTTCCGCGCCGCCTGGGAGCGCGCGGCGCGCGCGCCGTCGATCGGCAAGATCACGCTGATGATGCATTTCGCGAACGCCGACGAAGGCGAGGTCGACTGGCAGCTCGAGCAGTTCGACGCGACCACGGCCGGGATTCCGGGCGAGCGCTCGGTATCGAATTCGGCGGCGGTGCTGTGGCACCCGCACGCGCACCGCGACTGGGTGCGTCCCGGCACGATCCTGTACGGCGCTTCGCCGACGGGCGCGTCGCGCCATATCGCCGACACCCCGCTGACGGCCGCGATGACGCTGACCAGCCGGATCATCGGCGTGCAGACGCTCGCCCCCGAAGAGACCGTCGGCTACGGCCGGCGCTTCACGGCCGACCGGCCGATGCGGATCGGCGTCGTCGCGTGCGGCTACGCGGACGGCTATCCGCGCCACGCGCCGACCGGCACGCCGATCGCCGTGGACGGCGTGATGACGCGCGTCGTCGGCCGCGTGTCGATGGACATGCTGACCGTCGACCTGACGCCGTGCCCGCACGCGGGCATCGGCTCGAGCGTCGAGCTGTGGGGCGACCAGGTGAAGGTGGACGACGTCGCGGAAGCCAGCGGCACGATCGGCTACGAGCTGATGTGCGCGCTCGCGCGCCGCGTGCCGGTGGTGATCGTGCCGCCCGGCGCGTCGAGCGTGCAGCCGGCGCCGCGGACCGGCAGCTACGGGCGCTGACCGGCGGCGGTTCGGCGGTTCGGCGGTTCGGCGGTTCGGCGGTTCGGCGGTTCGGCGGTTCGGCGGTTCGGCGGTTCGGCGGTTCGGTGATACGCGAGCGCACCGCCGCACCTGTCGCGCTACATACCGGCGGCCCGCTCACGCGCACCGGCGACGACGCGGTACGTCGTTGCGCGTCGTGCAACGACGGGCGCCGATGCGCTCCGTGCCCCTTCCGTCAAAACATCACGAACGCCACGTCGGCTTCCGCTTGTCGAGGAACGCGTCGATGCCCTCGCCCGCATCCTCTTCCATCATGTTGCGCGCCATCACGTCGCCCGCGTACGCATACGCTTCGTCGAGCGGCATCTCGCGCTGACGATAGAACATCTGCTTGCCGACCCGCACCGCGGCCGGGCTCTTCGCGACGATCTCCGCGACCTTGCGCGCGACGGCCGCATCGAGCGCGTCCTCGGGCACGGCTTCGTTGACGAGTCCCCACGCGGCGGCCGTCGCCGCATCGACGAAGCGCCCGGTCATCAGCATGTCGAACGCGCGCTTGGCCGCGACGTTGCGGCTCAGCGCGACGGCCGGCGTCGAGCAGAACAGCCCGACGTCGATGCCGGACACCGCGAAGCGCGCGGTGTCGGCCGCGATCGCGAGGTCGCACGCGGCGACGAGCTGGCAGCCGGCCGCCGTCGCGATGCCGTGCACGCGCGCGATCACCGGCACCGGCAACGCGCGCATCGCGAGCATCACGCGGCTGCACTGCGCGAACAGCGTGCGGTAGTAGTCGAGTTCGGGCTTGCTGCGCATCTGCCGCAAGTCGTGGCCGGCGCAGAACGCCTTGCCTTCGGCCGCCAGCACGACGCAGCGCACGTGCGGATCGGCAGCCAGCGTATCGAACGCATCGTGCAGGGCCGAGAGCAACGCTTCGGACAACGCGTTGAACTGCTGCGGGCGATTCAGGCGCAGCGTGACGACGCCGTCGTGCGTGTCGCGCAGCAGGATCGGATCGGCGGTCTGTTGATCGGGTTCCATGGGGCTCCGCTGGACGGGGTTCGACAGGTGGCGCGGCGAGGCGAACGCGTGACCGTCGCGCCCGCCCGCTCGCGGCATGACGAGGAAATGGTCCTCCACATTCCGCGGCGCGTCCAGCCGCGCCGCCGCATGCGCGTGCGCAGCGGCTTGCCGGCCACTGCGCCACGCCCCTGCCGCTCGTGCGTCAACGGCGCGGCTGCGCGGCTTGCGCGCGACCTGCCGTCCGCGCAGCCAGCGCGGCGATCGCATAGGCGACGCAGCCGAGCGCCGCGACTGCCCACAGCGCATCGGTCGGATCCGGCAACAGGATCGTCGCGGCGCCTGCGACCGCCACGCCGAGCAGGCTGCCGGCCTGCCGTGCCGCGTTGAGGAACCCGGATGCCACGCCCGCCGCGTCGGCGGGCACCTGTTCGAGCACCGTCGCGATCATCGGCGCCACCGACAGCGCGGTCCCGGTGCCGAATGCGACCATGGCCGTCCAGACCGCCGGCCACGGCGCACGCAGCGCGAGCGCAAGCGCGATCGCGGGAACGGCCAGCGCCGCCATCGCGAGGCCGTTCGCCATCAGCGTGACCGGACGCACCCGGCCGTGCAGTTTTCCCGACAGCAGATTGCCGAGCGACAGACTCAGCGCGAACGGCAACAGCGTCAGCCCCGTCTGCCGCGCACTCATGCCGAAGCGCCCGTGCAGGTACAGGCTCAGCACGAACAGCAGCCCGAAGTACCCGACATAGACGAGGCTGCCCATCAGGTTCATCGCGACGAAGATGCGGTTGCGAAACCATGCGAGCGGCACCATCGGATCGCGGGCACGCCGCTCGACCACGACCAGCACGGCGGCGGCGAGCGCGGCGATCAGCAGCGCGCACCGGACCTCGGTGGCGCCCACGCCACGCGTCGGCAGTTCGATCACCGCGAAACACAGCGCACCGAGCGCCGTCGCCCCGACGCACTGGCCGGCCCAGTCGAACCGGCGCACGTCCTGCGCGGCCGATGCCCGGACGAGCGCCGCCGCGCCGGCAAAAGCCACGGCGCCGGTCGGCACGTTGATCAGGAATGCGCTGCGCCAACCGAAATCGTCGACCAGGATCCCGCCGAGCACCGGCCCCACGGCGACCGCGACCGACGCGATGCCGGCCCACACCGCGATCGCCCGCGCCCGCTCGGCCGGCACGTCGAAGGTGCTGCGCACGATCGCGAGCGACGCGGGCAAGAAGAGCGCGGCGCCCGTGCCCTGCCCGAAACGCGCGACCACGAGGACCGCCACCGACGACGCGACGCCGCACGCCGCCGACGCGGCGACGAACAGCGCCAGCCCGGCGAGATACACGTGCTTCGCGCCGAACCGGTCGGACAGCGCGCCGCCCGCGAGAATCAGCGCGGCGAAGCTGAGCGTGTACGCGTCGACGATCCACGCGAGCTCCGCGACCGTCGCGCCGAGGCTCGTGCGCATCGCCGGCAGCGCCACGTTGACGATCGTCGAATCGAGTACCGCCATGAACATGCCGACCGCGACGAGCGCCAGCGTCCAGCGCTGCTCGCGCGCCGTCGGGCGGCTCGGCGCCGCCGCGGCGACAGGAACGGAAACGGAATGGCAATCGGACATGACACCTCCAGGCAGATGCCGGGAGTCTAGGACCGCGCGCCTGATGCGGAAAAGTGATAATTTCGCATTTGCCTGATGCAGATTTGCATCATTCGATGCCGCCCGCCGCTGGCTGCCCGATTGTCCGTTGAGCGACTTCACCCGGTAGCGGTAGACAAGAATCATGCAGGCGATCCCGACCCGTGGAAGAACCTGCCTGTCAACCGCACGCCTTGCCTTCCCGCCATCAATGGCGGGGTTTCTCGGAGCACATTCTGATGAACTGGGACAACGCCCGCTTCTTCCTCGCGCTGGCGCGCACCGGCACGCTGCGCGGCGCCGCGACGCAACTGAACGTCGACCAGGCGACGGTCGGGCGCCGGATCGCCGCGCTCGAGGACGAACTCTCGGCCCGGCTGTTTCTCCGCACACCGTCCCTCTATGTGCTGACGACCGCGGGCGAAGCCCTGCTCGAACCGGCCGAAACGATGGAGCGGGCGTCGTTGACGATCGAACGCCGCGTGATGGGGCTCGACGAGCAACTCGCCGGGTCCGTGCGCGTCGCCACGACCGACACGCTCGGCAAGCGCTTCGTCGTTCCCGCGATCGCCCGCTTGCGGCGCAGGCATGCCGGCATCGACGTCGTGTGCGTGACGTCGGCGCAAATCACCAACCTCACGCGCCGCGAAGCGGATCTCGCGATTCGCACGTTGCGGCCGGAATCGCCGGACCTGATCGTCAGGCGGCTCGGGCATCTCGAAACCGGCATCTACGCATCGCACCGCTATCTGGCCGAACGCGGCGAACCGGTCGCGGGCAGCGCGTTCGACGGGCACGATCTGGTGATGTATCAGCAGCCGGTGGTGCCGACGATGTGGGACGCGCTGTGCGGCGAGCCGACTTCACGCGGCCGCGTGATGTTCCAGACCTCGTCGACGATGATGCTGGTGGAAGCCGCGCTGGCGGGGCTCGGCATCGCGGAGCTGCCGTGCTTCCGCGCCGACGCCGAGCCGGAACTGGTGCGACTCATGCCGCAGCGGTGCAATCATTTCGACGTGTGGCTCGTCGCCCATGCCGATCTCTACAAGACCGCGCGCGTGCAGGCGGTGATCGAGGCGGTCGTCGACGAATTCGCGACGGCGGCGGCCCCCGCCCGCTAACGGGCCGGTGCGTCAGCGCGGCTGATATTCGCCATCCGTCGCCGACCAGCGAAACGTCCGGCGCCATTTGCCGCCGCGTTCGCGCAACTGCAAGTCGTGGAAGCCGTCCGTCGACGTCGACAGCACGCTCAGCGCATTGCTGCCTTCCGTGATGTCGTGATCGCGCGTGCCGTCGCGATGCCAGTCGCCGGCGATATCCCGGTAGAACATCATCGGCTGCGCGAACACGACGCGCAGCGTCTTGCCGTCGATCCGGAACAGGTACAACGCCTCGAACGATGCGCCGCCGCCGGAATAGCCGATCGACCAGCCCGCCCGTACCCCGAACGCGGCATCGCCCGCCCGCAGCGTGTACGGCGCGAGATCGAACCGCGACCACCGCTCGGGCCGTAACGCGACATCGCGCGACTGCTTCGTCTGCTCGAGGTAGTCGGGTCTGTCGAGATTCGTGTTGCTCCAGTCGGTCGCCTGTTCGAGCGGCTCTTCGGTGCGCGCGACGAGGCGCGGCACGCCGTCCGGACCGCGCTCGAACACGCCCAGCCAGACCAGCTCCTTCTGGTCATCGGCGTCGGCGTGGCTCTCGAAGCCTTCGCAATCGGTCGGCGCACTGAATCGCAGCACCTCGCGCGCAGACTCGTCGGTCGGCGCCACGCAGACGATCGCGACGAACGCGCCAGGGCGCTGCGGCCACGGTTTCGCGCCGACCAGCACGACACGCGCAAGCGGCTGGCCCGGGGCAAGCTGCGCCACCAGCCTCTCCTTCGTGAAGCCGGGCGGCAGGTGCACGCCGAAACCGTCCGCTTCCGCGCCGCTCATGTCGCGTGCGTACGCGGCGCGTGCTTCGGGCGAACCGAGCTTCCCGGGCACCTGGTCGAGCGAATGCGCGGTGCCGGCCGCGTGCGCGGGGAAGCCCGCGAATGCAGCGCCGATCGCGACGAGCCACGGTATCAAGCGAATTGTCATGCGGGAATGTCCTGTGAAGTAACGAGGCAACATACTGCGACGCCGCACACGCAATCGTGTGCGCGACAACCGGATCGGCCCATAGTGTCACGTGCGTTTCATGATGTTCTGCTTGCCGGATTCGACGCGTTTCAGCGCGCAGCAGGCGGTCACTCCCGCTTGCGCCCGCTGCGCCACACACGCACGCCCGACCGCAACTGACCGACACCGACGACGAAAGAGACCAACCCCATCGCGCCGAATGTCAGCACATCACCCCAGATCGCGCCGAACGTGTTCATCCGCGCAGTCATCTCCGGCGCGTCCGGCGCATAGCGCACCTCGACCGTCGCGCCGTCCTCGACGCTGACGTCGCCGCCCTGCGGATATTCGACATGCTCGCCCGCGAGCGTCGTGAACGCGATCTCCGGATGATGCGGTCCCGCGTTCAGCTTGACGACGCGCCCCGGCACGACGACCGACGTGCGCAGGAACTCACGCGTCGACTGCGCATACAGGGCGACGCCGATCAGCATGCACGTGCCCACGACGGTAAAGACGACGCCCTTTGCGATCAGCGTCTCGATGTGCCGGGCTGCAGCGCGGCCGGATACGGACATCATCCGTTTCGCGCTACGGACGCGACCGATAGAACGACACGTCGATCCGGGACTGTGCCTTGCAGCGATACATCACGCCGCGCCCCGTTTCGTCGGTCACGCCTTCGTACGGCCCGTTGCAGCCCATCACCTTGTACCGCGCGAACGGAGCGCGCTTGCCGTCCGTCGGACGGACCAGCACCGGAATGCGTCCCGTCGGGCCGTCGCCGATCGTGCGGACGAGCACCATGCGCGCCGCATCGATCGGCGCGTCGGAACGCATGTAGATCGTGCGCCCCTGCGCGTCGGTCGCGCCTTCGACTTCGAGTTCCCGGCTGTCCTGGGCGGCGCTGGTGTAAAGCGCGAACGCATAGCGCGTGTTCGGCAGCGCCTGCCTGGTGGCGGGGTCGTGCAGCACGAAATAGCATCCGTTCGCGCCCCGCCCGGCCGACGCCTGCCCGTTGGCCTGCGTCGGATTGCACGTGTACGACGAGCCGCCGCCCGCGGCCGCCGTTGGTGCGTTCCGTGGCCCCGTGTTCGCGCATCCGCCCGCCAGCGCGGCGACCAGCGATACGCACGCGCCGCGCAGGCGCGCGGGCCGACCGATTCCGGTTCTCATTGGAAGGTGTTCCGTTCCCGATGTCGTCAATGCCGGGCGTGCCGTGCATGACACACCGGCACGCCGCCCTCGGCAACCGGCAGGATACGGACATCGGGGCGCGCTGTAAATTGCGCCGGCGACCGGCCACGCCGCGGCCGCGCAACCCGAACCGCAGCGTCGAATGCCGGCGCGGCATCGGGCCCGCTGGCCGCGCGCGTCAGCCCGCGAGCTTCTTCAGCGCGTCGAGCACCGCGTCGCCCTTGAACGGCTTCACGATCCAGCCCTTCACGCCGGCGGCCTTGCCGCGCTCCTTCATCGCCGGGCTGCTTTCGGTCGTCAGCATCACGACGTTGACCGCCGTGTTCGCCAGCTCGCCGCGAATCTTCTCGACCATCGTCAGGCCGTCCATGTTCGGCATGTTCACGTCGCTGATCACGAGGCGCACGCCGGGCGTCGCCTTGAGCTTCGCGAGCCCGTCCTTGCCGTCGACGGCCGTCGCGACGTCGAGCCCGTGATTGCGCAGGAAGCCCGCCACTTCGTCGCGCACCGTGCCCGAATCGTCGACCACCAGAATCTTTGCCATGTCGTATTCCCCTTTTCGTCGTTGCCGACTTCAACATTCAAAACAGTTCGAGTTCGCCCGATTCGACCATCGGCCCGACGTCCTGCACCGATTCGCGGAAATCCTCCGGCGACCAGCTCAGGCTGAACACGAAACGCTGGTCGAGACGGACCGAGCGCCCCGATGCCGGATCGGTCATCCGGTACTTGAAACAAAGCTGCGGACAATCGCCGCCGAACGAGATGAACTTCTGCTTGTGATTGACGACGAGCGGCACCTGCACCGGATGGCGCGCCAGCGCCTCGGCGTCGCCGAGATAGCGGTTCTTGAACGCGCCCCACACGAGATTGGTCAGCTCGCCGAGCACGCTGTTCACGTCGCGGAAATCCGGCGCGCGGCTGCCGTCGCGCGTGCCGCCGAGCATGTCGAGCAGCGGCTGCTCGCTCGTCTGCAGGAGCATGTAGCCGCGGCACCACGCGCTTTCGAGCGCGATCAGGCTGAACACCTCGCCGAAGATGATCTGGTCGCGCACGATGCACGGCGTGTCGTGCTCGATCGTCATGCCCGGGAACAGGCTGTCGAGGCGCGCCTCGGTGATCTCCGAGATGCCGCGCACGAGCGCGTTCGGGTAGTCGCGGCCGAACAGGTATTCGTCGATCGCACGCTCGAGCGGCGTCATGTCGTCGGCGACGTAGGCCGCGCACGCGACACGGGCGAGCGCATCGGGCAGCCCGTCGCGCGACGCGAGCGATTCGCGGCGCAGGATGATCGGCAGCTCGGGCCGCAGCGCGTCGATCTGCGTCGCGATGATCGCGCTCTCGGCCGGCGAGCCGCCGTAATCCTCGGCCAGCAGGATCGCGCCGAGATCGATGTTCGAGCGCAGCACCTTCAGCAGCCGGCTGCGCCGCACGGTCAGGCCGACCAGGTTGTGCTCGTCGCAGAAACGCTTGATCGCGTCGGCATGCACGCGGCTGTCGTCGAGCACGAGCACCTTGCTGACGGGTTGGTCTTCGGTCATCTGATGGATTCCTGATGGTCGGTCAGAACAGTTCGAGCTCGCCGCCGGTTTCCACCGTGGCCGATTCCGGCACATGGAAATCGACCGGCGCGTTCGCGCACACGCACAGCGTCGCGCCGACCCGCACGTCGTCGAGCGTCAGGTCGTACGCGGCCACGTAATCGGGCGAGAGCGCATGCATGTAGTCGATGCTCGCGCCGCTCAGCAGGTAAGGCGTCGACATCCCGAGATCGGGAAACGGCACGGTCAGCGCCTGGTTGATCGCGCCGCAACACAGGTTCGCGGCTTCCATGAACGCATCGGTCAGCGGCCGCTGGTTGCCCGCGCCTGCCGCCGTGCCGGTGAAATGGCGGCGCGTCGCGTCGTCGTCGCTGAAGCGCAGCGCGAGCAGCAGGCGAAAGTGCAGCGCCGAGATCGTCAGCACGACCACATGCTCGGGCGCCGTCGGTTTCGATCGCGACGTCGCCTGCACGCGATCGGGCGCGTCATGTTCGTGGCCGGCGGCCGGCCGGATGTCGCACGCGCCGCCGGATGCGAGCCGCGTGCGCGCGGCGTCGAAAAAGATCCGCTCGAAACCGGCTCTCGCCTGCGCGCCGATCACGCGGCCTCTCCTTCGATCCGCGCGTGCAGTTGCCCGGCCAGCGTCTCGACGGTCGCGAGCGCGGCCGTGATCATCTTGCCGCCGGCCTGGATGTCCTGGAACGTCGCGGCCGTCACGAGATCGTTGCGGTTCAGGCTGTCGCGATAGCTGTTCGACAATTGCTGCGAGCGCGCAGCCAGCCCGCGCACCTCGCTCGCGACGATCGAGAAGCCGCGCCCGGCCGTGCCCGCGCGCGCGGCCTCGATCGAGGCGTTCAGCGACACGATCGACACGTGCGCGACGATCGCCGACAACTCCTGGTTCTTCGTGCGCATGTCCTGGTTCTGCGTGGTCAGCGAGATCATCTGCTCGTGCCAGCGCTCGAACGTGCCGGCAAGCCCGCGCAGGCGCGCGGCTTCGTCCGCGATCTTCATCGCGTGCTGCGCGAGCGCCGCGCGATCGGCCGACAGCGCCTGCAACGCGTCGCGCTGCGCGCCGTGCGCGGATGCCTCGCGTGTCAGCGCCTCCTCGAGCTGCGCCTCGCGCCGCGCCCATGCGTCGGCCGCTTCCGCATGCGCCGACGCTGCTTCCTCGGCGCGTGCGCGGGCGGCGTCGAGCGCGTCGCGCAACCCATCGGCCTCGCGCGCCAGCGCCGCGACGTGCCGCCCGCGCATCACGCGAAACACGATCGCCGCCGCCGCGGCGACGACCGCGCCGCCCGCCAGCGCGGCGGCCATCTGGATCATCCACGCCTGCACGATCACGCCGTCACTCCGCTGCGCCGATATCCGCGATGCGCGCCCGCTGGGCCGGCCCCGCGCCCTGCGCGGCGCCGTCCGCCGCGAAGCGCGCCGGCAGCGACACGATCGTCTCGAACGCGCGATACGGCGCGCCGACGCGATCGTCGGTGAAGCGCAGCGCGATATCGCCGCCTTCGCGCTTCAGGAAATTGCGCACCGCGTCCATGCCGACGCCGCGTCCGGATACTTCGGTCACCGTCTGCGCGGTCGAAAAACCCGGCCGGAAGATCAGCTCCGCGACTTCCTCGTCGGACAGTGCCGCCGCGTCGTCGGCATCGATCCAGCCGCGCTCTCGCGCGATGCCGCGAATCCGCTCGAGCGCGAGGCCGCGGCCGTCGTCGGCGAGTACGAACCACAGCTCGCCGCCGCCCACGCCGACCGCGATGTCGATCGTGCCGGACGCCGCCTTGCCGGCCGCGCGCCGCACGTCGGACGATTCGATCCCGTGGTCGATCGAATTGCGCAGCAGGTGCATGAATACGTTCTTCAGCGTCGCGACGATCTCGCTGCGCACGCGCTGGCCGTGGCTGTCGATATGCACGACCGGCGCCGGCTTGCCGAGCTCGGCCGCGAGCGACGGCAGCGACTCGATCACGCTGCCGAGCGCCTCGCCGATACCCTGGGTGCCGAGCTGGCTCAGCATGCGCCGCACGGCATCGCGCGCCGCGTGCCAGTCGGATGCATTCGCCGGATCGGCGCCGTCGAGCACGCGCAGGCTTTCGCTGATGCGCGCGCGCTCGACCATCAGGAAATCGGCGCCGCTTTGCGCCGGCTCGCTGCTGCGGCCGAGCGTGACCGCGTTGATCGTCGCGTAGCGGTCGACGGCTTCGCGCACGCGCGCCAGGTCGTCCATCAGCGCGTCGCGGTTCCACTCGGGGCCGCTGTCCGCGCGCCGCAGCGATTCGTACGCCTGCTCCGCTTCGTGGACGATGTTCGTCAGATGCTGGAGGCTGTAGGTGCGCGCATTGCCCTTGATCGTATGCATGTTGCGGAACAGCGCCGCGACGATCGAATGATCGGCGCGTTCGTGTTGGCGGATCATCCGCTCGTTCTCGCTGAGGAAGCCTTTCGCGCTGTGCACGAAGTCGTGGAACTTGTCCTGGCTGATCGACAGGATCTCGCCGATCATCTCGAGGCGCCGCTGCTGCTCGCCGGCCTGCGCGGTCAGCTCGCGGATCTCGGTCACGTCGCGCACGCACAGCATCAGGCGCACCACCGTGTCGGTCTCGTCGGTGATCGCCGACCAGCTCAGATCGAGCCATTTCTCCCGACCGTCCGGCATCCGCTTCGCGACTTCGTTGACGAGCAGGTGCTCGTTGAACCCGAAGTTCATGCTGTCTTCGCCCAGGCACGCGTGCACGGCCGCATCGACCTGCGAACGCGCGTCGGCGCCGATCGCCGAATCGTCGAACACGAGCGCCATCAGGTCGCGGCCGGCGATGTCGTTCGTTTCGAAGATGGTTTCGAGGTACGCCGAATACTCCGCATGCACGACGCCGCCTTCGACGACGGTCAGGATGCCCTGCTGCATGTTCTGCAGCATCGCCTGGATGTCGGCCGTCTTCTGCTTCAGTTGCGCGGCGTTCTCCTGGATCTTCTCGATCATCCCGTTGAACGCGACGATCGAATGGCCGATTTCGTCCATCCGGCCCACCGGCACGCGGCGCGTGAAATCCTGGCTCCTCGCGATCTCGCTCATCGCCGTCTGCATCCCGATCAACGGGCGCGTGATCTGGCGATACAGCACGAGGCCGAGCGCGGTCAGCAGCACGATCACCGTGCCGGCGACGGCCGCGATCGCGGTCGCCGTGGTCGCGAGCATCCCGTTCAGCGCGCCGATCGCGTCGTCCTTCTGGCGGTTCTTCTCGACGCGCAGCGTGTCGACGATGCTTTCGAGTTCGTCGCGATACTGCGCGACGTTCGCGAACAGGTAGGCCTGCGCCATCTCGGCCTTGCCGTCCGCCTTCATCTTCACGGTGTCGTCGATCGCCGCGAAATAATTGGCGGCGCTGTCCTTCGCCTGCGCGACGAGCCCTTCCTGCGCGCGGCCGACCGCCGATTTCGCCTGCGCGTCGAGCGCGGCGCGCAGGGCGGCCTGCTTCGCCTTCAACTCGTCGCGGGCCTGCGCGGCGGTGTTCGCGTCGGGCGCGTAGACGAGCGTCATCGTCGCGATCTGGATGTTCTTCACATCGGCGACGAGATCCGCCGACGCGAGCGCGCTCGGCACGATTCCCTGGGTGACCTGACGCACCTCGGATGCGCTCTTGCGCGTCTGGTACACGGCATAGATGCCGATCGCGGACAGCGCGAAGAACGTCAGGACGACTAGCAGCGTAATGCGATGACGGATGGTCATGAGTACAGCTCCCCGCAGCGATCCGGCTTCGATCGCCCTTTGGTCTATTGAAAGAATGTGAGCGCCGAATTATCGGGGATGGTGTATGACCGTCCGATGACTGAAAATCAATCGTTCATTGAGGAAAATGGAATGAATAATTGCGCGGGAAAAATCCTAAAGTTTTTTGCGGATTTGCCGTTAACTTCAAGCCGCTATACGCGGCGCGGCTGCGGCGCTCGATGCGTCGCCGTAATGGCGGATATTCATTGTTTTATTCATGCCCCGCAAAATCCGTTTTATTGAATGCCGGCAAAACGTTTGCGCATTATCGGCGAGCCGGTTTGTTTTGGTTTCTTTTTATGATCGATGCGGCGTTCGCCTCGCAGGTTCGTTGATGTCGCCCTTGCACGACCCGCCGCTCAGCCTTCGTTCGGTTCCGCGAGCCAGGCTTCGAATTGCAACCGCGGAACCCGCTCGAATCCGCGGACGTTGTGCGTGACGAGCACGAGATCCCGGGCACGCGCCTGCCCTGCGATCAACGCGTCGTAAGGACCGATCGGCGCGCCGGCCGCGATCAGATGTGCACGAATTTCGCCCGCATGCTGCGCATCCTCGGTGTCGAACGGTACGACCTCGAACTGAAGCGCGTCGACACGCGCGACGTTCGCTGCCGCTCGCCGGCTCTTGTACGCGCCGTAATAAAGCTCATGCGCGACGATCGCCGGGATCCCGAAATCGGCCGGCTGCCACGCATGCAGACGGGCCAGCATTGCCGGCTCGCCCTTGAGAATGGCGATCACCGCGTTGGTGTCCAGAAGGAACTTCATTCGAACACATCCAGGCCCGAACGTTCCTGAGCGGACGGCTGCGTGGTCGCGGCAGCCTCGAAATCGGCGTCGACCGGGCCGATCAGCGGTGTCAGCCATGCCCAGTCTTGCGGCACCGGTTCAAGAATGACGGACGCCCCATGGCGGCGGATGCGCACCTCGGCCGTATCGAAGCGGAAATCCTTCGGCAGCCGGACGGCCTGCGAGCCGCCATGCTTGAAGATCTTTGCCGTATCCATCTTCGCGCCCTCACGTATCTACAAAATGTATCTATTTTATCAACCGCACGTGAGAATGACGAGTCGTCCGATCGGACTACCGTCGAAGGGTTGCCGGGCCGTTGGTCCATACCTGGCGGCATGGCCTCGCGATTCGTTCCCGCAACGCACCGTGGCCCCATTCATTCCGGCCAGGAAACAATCAATCCCGCCCCGGCGATTCCCCTCCCGATCCGCCCGCTCTAGACTGTCGCATCGTTCCTTTTCGGACCCACGCAATGACCGACGTCCTGCCGCTGACCACCGATCCCGAATCCGGGCTGCAGTACCGGCTGCGCCCGGCCGCCGGCCGCCCCGCCGCGCGCCTGTTGCTGCTGCACGGCGTCGGCGGCAACGAAACCAACCTGCTGAACGTGGCCGACGCGATCGATCCGCGCATCGAAATCGCGTTCGTGCGCGGCCCGCTCACGTTCGGGCCGAATCAGCATGCATGGTTTCCGGTGCGTTTCGGCCCGAACGGCCCTGAAATCGATGCGGCGCGTGCCGACGCCAGCCGCGTGCAACTGATCGCGCTGCTGCACGCGCTCCGCGCGCGGGATGGCGCGGCCCCCGCGTCGGCAACCGTGATCGCCGGCTTCAGCCAGGGCGGCATCATGAGCGCGAGCGTCGGCCTCACGTCGCCGGGCGACGTGAGCGCGTTCGCCGTGCTGTGCGGGCGCATCCTGCCGGAAATCGATCCGCTGATCGCGCCGCGCGATGCGCTTCGCCCGCTGCACGCGTTGATCGTGCATGGCCGCTTCGACGACAAGCTGCCCGTCGCGTGGGCGGACAAGGCCGATGCGAAACTCGCCGCGCTCGGTGTCGCGCACGACACGCGGCTGTATGCGGCCGGACACGAGCTGACCGCGGAGATGGCCGGCGATTTCGGCCGATGGGTCGGCGAGCGCGCCGGCTTGAACCGGACTTGAACCGGACGCACCGCGGGCGCCGGCCCGCAACCGGACCGGCGCCTGCGGTGCATGGCATTACGCGTTCTGCGCAGGCTCGGCAACGGCGTGCGCCGATGCAGGCATCGCCGCCGCCTGCTCGCGCACGGCGCCGCGCTTCGCCAGCTTCCAGCCGACCGCCAGCGCGAGCACGACGACCGGAATCATCGCGACGGTCCACGTGCCGCCCGGATAATCGAACGCCATCAGCACCAGCACGCTGACCAGGAACCCGAGCGTGAGCCACGACGTGAAAGGCGCGCCGGGCATCCGGAACGACACCGGGCTCAGCTCGCCGCGATCGACCGCGCGACGGAACAGGATCTGGCACATCACGATGAAGCCCCAGGTCGTGATGATCCCGAGCGACGCCATGTTCAGCACGATCTCGAACGCCTGCGCCGGCACGATGTAGTTCAGCGGCACGCCGATCGCATTGACCGCGACCGTGACGAGGATGCCGCCATAGGGCACGCCGCGCGCGTTCATCCGCGACACGAAGCGCGGCGCGGAGCCGCCCATCGCGAGCGAGCGCAGCACGCGCCCGGTCGAATAGAGGCCGGAATTCAGGCTCGACAGCGCGGCGGTCAGCACCACGACGTTCATCACCGTGCCGACGTACGGCACGCCGAGCTTGCCGAAGAACGTCACGAACGGGCTTTCGTGCGCGCTGTACGCGGTCCACGGCAGCAGCATCGTCAGCAGCACGACCGAGCCGACGTAGAACAGCCCGATACGCCACATCACGCTGTTGATCGCCTTCGGCAACACCTTGCGCGCATCGGCGGTCTCGCCCGCCGCGACGCCGACGAGCTCGATGCTCGCGTAGGCGAACACCACGCCCTGCACGATCAGCACGGCCGGAAGGATGCCGTGCGGGAAGATCCCGCCGTGATCCGCGACGAGATGCAGCCCCGGCATCTGCCCGGCGACCGGGTGCCCGCTCGCGAGAAACACGGCGCCGACCGCGAGGAACAGCGCGAGCGTCCCGACCTTGACGATCGAGAACCAGAACTCCATCTCGCCGAACACCTTCACGCCGATCATGTTCATCACCGACACGATCCCGAGCGCGCCGAGCGCGAACACCCATTGCGGCACGTCGGTGAACACGGCCCAGTACTTCATGTAGATCGCGACCGCGGTGATGTCGACGATGCCGGTCGTCGCCCAGTTCAGGTAGTACATCCAGCCCGCGACGAACGACGCGCGTTCGCCCATGAACTCCCGTGCGTACGACACGAAGCTTCCGCTGGTCGGCCGGTGCATCACGAGCTCGCCGAGCGCGCGCATGATCAGGAACGCGAACACGCCGCACACGAGATACACGAGCGCCAACGCGGGCCCCGCACTCTGCAGGCGGCCGCCCGCGCCGAGGAACAGGCCGGTGCCGATCGCGCCGCCCATCGCGATCATCTGCACGTGGCGCGGCTTCAACTTCTGCTCATAGCCGGCTTCGTGCGACGCGAACATCGCATCGCGGTCGGCATGACGGGGATCCGCGCCGCCGGCCGTGTCGGCCGGGCGCTCGCTGGCGTGCTTCATGGTGTGTCTCCGTTTCTTGATGTATCGCGCCCGTCGACGGGCGCTGCGGGGAACGGCCACGCGCGGGCCGCCGGCGGCATCGGCCGGCGCCGCGCGGGCGGAATCAGTAGGCGCGCGGCCGGATCAGCGCTTCGGGCTGCAGCGCCTCGTCCAGTTGCGCGTCGGTCATCAACCCGTGAGCCAGCACGACTTCGCGGATCGACTTGCCGCTCTCGTGCGCTTCGGCGGCCACGGCGGTCGCGCGCTTGTAGCCGATGTACGGATTCAGCGCGGTGGCGAGCGCGACCGAGCGCTCCATCGTCTCGCGCAACCGCTCGGGATTCGCGGTGATGCCGCTCACGCATCGCTGCGCGAGCGTCGTGCACGCGGCCGTCAGGTGGCTGAAGCTGCGGAACAGCGCGCTGGCGATCACCGGTTCGAACGCGTTGAGCTGAAGCTGGCCGGCCTCGGCCGCGAAGGTGATGGTCACGTCGTTGCCGAACACCTCGAACGCGACCTGGTTGACGACTTCCGGGATCACCGGATTCACCTTGCCGGGCATGATCGACGAGCCGGCCTGCACCGGCGGCAGGTTGATCTCGCCAAAGCCCGCGCGCGGGCCGCTCGACAGCAGCCGCAGGTCGTTGCAGATCTTCGACAGCTTGACGGCGATCCGCTTGAGCACGCCCGACACCTGGACGAACGCGCCGCAATCCTGCGTCGCCTCGATCAGGTTCGGCGCGGTGCTCAGATCGAGCCCGGTGATCCGGCGCAGCGCGGCCAATGCCTTCTCCGCGTACTGCGGGTGCGCGGTGATGCCCGTGCCGATCGCGGTCGCGCCGAGGTTGATCTCGCGAATCAGCCAGCCGGCCTCCTGCAGCCGCGCGATGTCTTCCGTCAGCATGACCGCGTAGGTCGAGAATTCCTGGCCGAGCGTCATCGGCACCGCGTCCTGCAACTGGGTGCGGCCGAGCTTGAGCAAACCGGCGAACGCGTCGGCCCGCTCCGCGAACGCATCGCGCAGCCGCGCCATCGCTTCGAGCAGATGTTCGACCGCGAAGCACGTCGCGATCCGGATCGCGGTCGGATACACGTCGTTGGTGCTCTGCGCGAGATTGACGTGCTCGTTCGGATGCAGGTATTCGTACTGCCCGCGCGCGTGCCCCATGATTTCGAGCGCGCGGTTGCAGATCACCTCGTTCGCGTTCATGTTGGTCGACGTGCCGGCGCCGCCCTGGATGACGTCGACGACGAACTGGTCGTGCAGCCGCCCTTCGCGGATCTCGACGCAAGCGGCGGCGATCGCATCGCGGTACGGCCGCGGCAGCAGGCCCAGTTCGCAGTTGGCGTCGGCCGCCGCTTCCTTCACGGCCGCGAGCGCCATCACGAGGTACGGCAGCGACGCAATGGTGCGGCCCGAAATGTCGAAATTCTCTTTCGCGCGCAGCGTGTGGACGCCGTAATAGGCGGCGTCCGGAATACTTCGTTTGCCTAAAAGATCCGCTTCGACGCGGAAGCCGTTTTCGCTCATCGTGCCCTCCTGGATGTCTCGTGCCGCTCGTCGTTCGCCGCTTGCCGACGCGACGGGTTCGCATTCTATGCCTTTGCAAAAACAAGCTCCCTTCTGTATTATCGAAAGCGGTTTTGCGTGTGACGCAACAGCGAGAATCGAATGAAAAAAGGCGCGAGAGAAACCGGCATCGATCACCTCGGCGCGATGCGCGCGTTCGTGCGTGTGGTCGAAACGGGGAGTTTTTCGGCGGTCGCGAAGGAGATGCACGTGTCGACGTCGACGGTCGCGCGCAAGGTGACGGCGATCGAGGAGGCGCTCGGGGTCGCGCTGCTGCACCGCTCGACGCACAGCGTGACGCTCACCGAAGCCGGCCATATCTATCTGGAGCGCGCGGTCACGCTGATCGCCGATCTCGACGACACGCTGCGCGTCGTCGCCGAGCTGAACGCGCAGCCGAGCGGCCCGCTGAAGCTCACCGCGCCGGTCGCGTTCGGCCGCCGCCATCTCGCGCCGCTGATCGCGCCGTTTCTGGCGCGCTATCCGACGATCCAGCTCGACGTGCGGCTCACCGACAACCACAACGACCTCGTGGCCGGCGGCTTCGATCTCGACATCCACGAAGGCGAGAACTACCTGGACAACCTGGTCGTCCACCGGCTGTCGCGCAACGACAGCATCCTGTGCGCGACGCCCGGCTACCTCGACCGCTGCGGTCGCCCGGCGACGCCGGACGACCTGAAGCACCACAACTGCCTGCGCTACGTGCATCCGGAAGGCGATCCGCGCTGGGCGCTCGTGCGCGGCGACACGCAGCACAGCGTGCTGCCGGCCGGCAATCTCGTCACCGACCATTCGGAGCTGCTGCTGGAAGCGACCTGCGCGGGGCTTGGCATCGCGGAATTCGAGATCTGGCTGGTGCGCGACCTGCTCGCGAGCGGCCAGCTCGAAGCCGTGCTGCCGCGCTATCGGCTGCAGAACCGGCTGACCGGCGAGTTCATCTACATCGCGTATCTGGCGAACCGGCGCAGCTCGGCGAAGCTGCGCGTGCTGAAGGATTTTCTCGCGGAACACCTCGCGCACATCGGCGAGCTGTCGGAGCGGGAGCTGGCGAAGATTCGCGACGCACGCGCGTAGCGCACGCCGATGCGCGGCCCGGATCGTGGGCCGACGGCATCGGCGCGGCGGCCGCGTTCAGGCCGCCTGCAATTCGAACGGGAACGTCGCGTGGCCGAACTCGACGCCCTGCGTGTTGAGCATCGGCGGCCGGTGGAAACCGGCCAGTTGCGCGCGCTGCTCGGCCGTGCCGATCTGCAGCCGCTCGAGGATTTCGCTGACGACCATATAGAGCACGTCGAGATTGCCGTCCTCGATCTTCACCGAGATGCCGAGTGCGCCGTCCGCGCCGAGTTGCCGCGTGCGTTCGGACGCACGCACGCCGATCCCGTAGCACGCATCCGCGCCGAGCTTGCCGACCACCTGCCCGCCGAACGCGTTCATCAGCACCGTGCAATAGCGCCCGTCGCCTGCGACCAGTTCCGGATAGGCGGTCATCGCGCGGTGAATGCGCGCCAGTGCACGCACGCGATCGGTGAGCGCGCCGCCCGCTTCCACCGCGTCCGCGCCGTCGGCCAGCGACGCGTACAGGCGCGCCAGCCGATCCAGAGAGAACGCCGGCGTCGGCAGGTTGCAGCCGTCGATGCCCCAGTCGACTTCGTCGTCGCGCAGGCCGCACGCGTCGGCCACCGCGTGCTTCACGCGCACCTGCATCGGATGGTCGGGCAGATGGTAATCGGCGATCGCGGCGCCGATCGCGCGCGCACCCGCCAGCATCCCGACATGCTTGCCCGAACAGTTGCTGCAGACGCCGGTCGGCGTGTAGTCGCGCTTGATCCACGACCGGTAGACCGCGTCGGACAACGGCGGATGGCCGCCGCAGCGCAAATCCGATTCGTGCGCGTCGACCTTCTCGAGCATCGCGCGCGTGCGTTCGATGTGACGGTCCTCGCTGCTGTGCGACGCGCACATCAGCGCGATGTCCGCGTCGTCGAAGCCGAAACGTTCCGGCGCGCCCGTCTCGATCACCGACAGCGCCTGGGCCGGCTTGGCGGCCGACCGCGCGAGCGTCATCCGGAACGGATCGCCGAACCGGGCCAGCAGCCGGCCGCGTGCATCGACGATCGCCACGTGGGCGACGTGCGTGTTCTCGATCGCATTGCCGCGGTACGTGACGACCGCTGCGCGTGGGGTGTCCATCCTCTTCTGTCTCCTTGCTCGGGGGCCTGATGCCGGGGCCCGTCCAACCGGTACGGCAGTGTAGCGAGTCGTCGTCGCCGCGCGTCGGTCGTGCCGTGGAAAGCGGTGTTGCGCACGACGCAAAGCCGGTCGCTTCGCGCCGTGCATGCTGCACGGAGCGGCCCGCGCGGCGAGTATCGGCGGCGCGCCGAGTCCCTTCCCGCCGGCGCGGTTTCGCGCGCTACGCGTCCAGCGCGAGCAACGCGAACGTCGCGAGCCAGTGCTCGCCCATGTAGTCGCCGGCCACGTGCGCGAGTGCGCTCGCGAGATGCCGGTCGGCCGCGTCGAGCAGCTTCGCACGCCGTGCATCGTCTGCCGGCAGCGCACCGGCCAGCGAACGCTGGCACCACGCGCGGCTCAGGTTCAGCCCGTCGAGGTGCGCGATCTTGCCGTCGCTGCGGTCGCTGACGGTCGCCGGTTCGAACAGCGTCGCGGGCTCGCCGCGCGCGAGGTCGGGCAGGAAGCGCGCGAACCAGCCGTCGAATTCGGCGGCCGGCAGCACGCGCCGCATCAGTTCGGCCTCCATCAGCGCGGGCGACAGGAATTCGTCCCCCGACGGCTCCCACGCCTGGCATGCGACGTCGTTCAGGTGCCAGCGCTTCGCGGTATCGACGATCAGCGCGGCAAGCCCGTCGCGCTGCGTGTCGCGTGCGAAATCGAGCGCGAGCGCCAGCGCGAACGCGGTGTTGAAGTGCGTGCCGACACGCAGCGGATAGGTCGCCTTCGGCAGGAAAGTCTCGAAGCGCGACACGAACAGGTCGGCCAGCGGCGCCATCGTCTTCGCCCAGCGCGCGGCCTGCGGCAGCACGCCCTTCAGCGCGAGCCGCTCGAGCTGCGCGGCGAGCGCGAGCAGCCACGCCCAGCCGTACGGCCGCTCGAAGCCGGCGTTGTGCGGCCGCGCGAGATACGCGCGCTCGCCGGCGACGTTCGCGTCGGTGAAATGCGCGTCGACGGTCGCGACGATGCGTTCGGCTTCCGGCAATGCCGGGTAGCGTTCGAGCACGCGCAGCACGAGCCAGTAGCCGTGCACGCACGAATGCCAGTCGTAGCTGCCGTAGAAGATCGGGTGCAATGCGCGCGGCCCCTGCACGTCGTGCGGACCTTCGAGCGCATGCGTGAGCTTGTTCGGATATTCGCGGGTCAGATGCGCGAGCGCGAGCGACGCGAATTTCGACGCGAGTTCGGGAGTGAGTCGGTCGGTCATGAGGATCTCGTCCATCGAGTCAGAAGCGGAATACGAACGCGTACATCAGCAGCGTGTTCACGGCCAGCAGCAGCACGGCCGTCGGCCACTGCACCTTGATCACGCCGTTCTTGTCCTTCAGTTCGAGCAGCGCCGCGGGCACGATGTTGAAGTTCGCGGCCATCGGCGTCATCAGCGTACCGCAGAAGCCGCTCAGCATCCCGATCGCGCCCATGATCGCCGGGTTGCCGTGGAACTGATGGACGATCAGCGGCAGGCCGATGCCCGCCGTCATCACCGGGAACGCGGCGAAGCCGTTGCCCATGATCATCGTGAACAGCGCCATGCCGACCGTGTAGGCGGCGACCACCGCGAACGGCGAATCGATCGGCACCCATTCCTTCACGAGCCCCGACACCACCCCGCCGACGCCCGCGATCGCGAACAGCGCGCCGAGCGCCGCGAGCATTTGCGGCAGGATCGCGGCCCAGCCGACCGCATCCATCGTATGGCGCGCTTCCTTCAGCGCATGCACGGGGGAATCGCGCAGCATCGCGAGCGCGACGACGAACGCGACGATCGTGCCCAGCACGAGCGAGATCAGCGTCACGCTCTTCGGGTCGACGAACGGCACGAGTTTCAGCGCGAACGTGCCGATCAGCGTGACGACCGGAATCAGCAGCGCGGGCAGGAACAACCGGTTGCCGAAGCGTTGCGCGAGCGTCTCGCGCCGCACGGCCGCCGCTTCGCCGGCCTCGTCCGACCGGCCGCGGCCGAGCTTGCCCGAACCGGCGATCAGCGCAAGCGCGATCGCGAGGCAGCCCGTGACGAAATGCGGTAGCAGCGCGCCGAACAGGAACGTGACCGCGTAGATGGCCCAGAACGCGAAATTGACGACGCGCCGCGGGTTCGTGCGGTCCGTCAGGTTGAAGTACGCGAACGCGGCGAACATCAGCCCCGCGAGCGTGTACAGCGATTCGAGGCCGATCATCGCACGTCCTCCTGCTTCACCAAGCCGAAGCCGCGCGCGAGCCGGCGGTCGAGCAGCGCGAGGCGCGTGCAGTGAATCAGCAGCGCGGCGATCGCGGTCGGGATCGCCCACACCGACAGGTGCAGCGGCTCGATGGCGATGCCGTTCTGTTCGAGAAAGCCCTTGATCAGCAGGATCGACTGGATCGCGATGAAGATGTCCTCGCCGAAGAACACGGCGACGTTGTCGGCGCCCGACGCGTGCGCGCGGATCTGCTGGCGCACCGACTCGGGCAGCTCGCCGTGCCGGCTGACCGCGGCGGCCTCGGCCATCGGCGCGATCAGCGGCCGCACCATCTGCGCGTGGCCGCCGAGCGACGTGAGACCGAGTGCGGCCGTCGCCTGGCGCAGCACGAAATACAGCATCAGCACGCGGCCCGTGGTGGCCGCATGCACGCGCGAGATCATCCGCTTCGCCTGCTCCTTGAGCCCGTTGCGCTCGAGCAGCGCGATCACCGGCAGCGTGAGCCAGATCAGCCCCATGTAGCGGTTCTCGGCGAACGCCTTGCCGAACGCGCCGACGATGTCGACGAGATTCAGCCCGCCCGCCAGCCCCGTCGCGAGCCCCGCGATCGTGACCACCAGCAGCGCATTGAAGCGCAGCGCGAAGCCGATCACGACGATCGGCACCCCAATCAGCACCAGCATTTCTCCTCCGTGTGTCTGGACGCGCGGCACGTCGGCGACGCGCTGCCGGCCCGGTTTGCATCGGGCTCGGACGGCGAAATCTAACACGAGACTTTATCGATAAAAAGTCGACGATTTGCCGATTCGGGTAAACGTTGAAGCTGCCGGATACCGTGCGTGCGCCGTGTGTCGAGCGCATTTCATCGGACGAATCGGGTCGGCCCGCGCGCGTGGCGCGGCGCCGGGACGGCGACTACACTGAAAGGCATCGGCAACGTACGGGAGAGCCGCCATGATTGACGTATTCCAGACCATCGGCAGCCGCGCGTTCTCCGCTCATCTGGCGAAGGACGGGATGGTGACGCTGATGGAGCAACGCCATGAAGTCGACCGCGTGACGCTCGCGACCGCTTATGCGGCGCTCGTCGAGGAAGCCGAGCAGGAAGGCGACCTGCGCGACGCGACGGTCGAAGGGATGATGCGCGCGCTGATCCAGGGCTACGCGCGTAGCCATTGACGGTACGGCCGCGCGTGCGCGCCGCGGCCCGATGCCCTCGACGGCCCGGTACGGTACGGCTCGGTACGGCCCGCTACGCGGCCGGCGCGACCGCGCCCATGTCAAAACCTGCCCTCGCGCGGTTGCCGGTCGTCAGCCTGCGCGAGGCGCCTCGGCAAGTTGGCCGCCGCGCCTTGCCGGCGCGATCGGTTTCCGTCATGAAGGCTCGGCCTCGTCGCGGGCGGCACACGAGATCGGGTTGAAATGCCGCCCGCGCTGCGCATCGCGTTCGACCGGGCAAGCGCGGTCGATCGACGCATACCCGCTCTCGATGGAGATCCTCTACGGCAAACGGCCGTCGCGCCCGATCGCGACCGGTGCGAACGACGCGCGGCTGACGGCGAGCAGGGTTTCGGGCGCGCTCCTCGGGATCCCGTTTTCTTTTTTGTCGATGCCGGCACGGTAACATGCGGACTTTTGCGGCCTGTCCGGACAGGATCACTGGCCCGCTTGCAGGCAATGCGGCACAGTCATAGAGGAAACGCACTGAAACGGCATCATGCGTTCATTTTTCGATTGCCGCCGCCCGCGCTGCATGACAGCATTCGGGCGTCGTCAACCGAAAAGAATGCCGCGCCGTCCGGCCGCCGATGCCGCCCGGCAGCGAGCGCCGAACAGGCTGCCCCCTCCATGAACCCGGCCCACCTCCAACACTACGAACCGACCGGAGAATTCCGCTTGTGAACATCGGCATCGTCAACGACCTCCCGCTTGCCGTCGAGGCGATGCGCCGCGCGATCGCGCGACGGCCCGAGCACCGCGTGCTGTGGGTCGCGACCGACGGCCCGCAAGCCGTCGAACTGTGCGCCGCGCAGCCGCCCGACATCGTGCTGATGGATCTGATCATGCCGAAATTCGACGGGATCGAAGCGACGCGTCGGATCATGCGTTCCGAACGACCGTGCGCGATCCTGATCGTGACGAGCTGCATCGGCGCGAACGCGTGGCGCGTGTTCGAGGCGATGGGCGCCGGCGCGCTCGACGCGGTCGACACGCCGCGGCTCGGCGACGGCGCCGCTGGCGACACGACGAAACTCCTGCTCGCGAAGATCGACCAGATCGGCCGCCTGCTCGACGCGCCGGGCGGCACGCGCGTCGCCGGCGCGGCCGCGCGCGGCGGCGGCCCGCTGGTCGCGATCGGCGCATCGGCCGGCGGCCCCGGCGCGCTCGCGTCGATCCTCGGCAGCCTGCCGGCCGATTTCAATGCGCCGATCGTGATCGTGCAGCACGTCGATCGCGCGTTCGCCGAAGGCATGGCGCAATGGCTCGACGGTCAGACGCGGCTCACCGTGCGCGTCGCGCGCGAAGGCGACCGCCCGCAGCCGGGCGTCGCGCTGCTCGCCGCGACCGACGATCACCTGCGCATCACGCGCGCCGGCACGCTCGAATACACGCGGGAACCGGCCGCCACGCCGTATCGGCCGTCGGTCGACGTGTTCTTCAACAGCCTGACCGAGCACTGGCCCGGCCGCGTGATCGGCGTACTGCTCACGGGGATGGGACGCGACGGCGCGATCGGCCTGAAGGCGCTGCGGATGAAGGGCTACCATACGATCGCGCAGGACGAGGCGACGAGCGCGGTGTACGGCATGCCGAAGGCGGCCGCGACGCTCGGCGCGGCGCGTGCGATCCTGCCGCTCGGGCGCATCGCGGGCGAGCTGGCGGCGCTCGCGCGGCTCTGAACCCGACGATGACCGTGCGCAACACCCATGCCTGCCCCTGCAACGACCGCGACAACCGCAACGACCCGCATCGATCATGACGATTGACCTGACTCGCCCGCCGGGCGGCCCGACCGCGTCGCCCGCCGACGCGCCGGCGATGGTGTTGCTGGTCGACGACCAGACGATCGTCGCGGAGGCCGTGCGGCGCGCGCTCGTCGACGAGGAAGGCATCGACTTCCACTACTGCCCGCGCTCGGACGACGCGATGGCCACCGCGATCGAGACGCGCCCGACCGTGATCCTGCAGGACCTCGTGATGCCGGGCATCGACGGGCTGAGCCTCGTGCGGGCGTACCGCGCGAATCCGGCGACGCGCGACGTGCCGATCATCGTGCTGTCGACGCAGGAAGAGCCGGTGATCAAGAGCGCCGCGTTCGCGGCCGGCGCGAACGACTATCTGGTCAAGCTGCCCGATCGCATCGAACTCGTCGCGCGCATCCGCTACCACTCGCGCTCGTACATGAACCTGCTGCAGCGCGACGAAGCCTATCGCGCGTTGCGGCAGTCGCAACAGCAATTGCTCGAGGCCAATCTCGAACTGCGGCGCCTCACGCACTCCGACGGCCTGACCGGGCTGTCGAACCGGCGCTATCTCGACGAATACCTGGCCGCCGAGTGGCGGCGCGGCGCGCGCGAACGCAGCGAGCTGTCGCTGCTGATGATCGACGTCGACAACTTCAAGCTATACAACGACACGTACGGGCACGTGTCGGGCGACAACGTGCTCAAGCAGATCGCATCCACGATCGAGCGCTGCCTCGGGCAGTCGGGCGATCTCGCCGCGCGCTTCGGCGGCGAGGAATTCGCGGTCGTGATGCCGGCCACGTCGCCGGGCGCCGCACGGCTGCTCGGCGAGAAGATCCGGCTCGCGGTCGAAGCGCTGCGCCTGCGGCATGCGCACTCGTCGACGGGCAACCACACCGTGACGATCAGCATCGGCGGCGCGAGCATCGTGCCCACGCCCGGCCTGCCGACGACACTCCTGATCGAGGCGGCCGACCGCGCGCTCTATCGCGCGAAGCACGAAGGCAAGAACCGGGTCGAGATCGATCCGCCGCCGGGCGCCGGCGGGTTCGGCGCGCGTTAGCGCCAGCAGGACACCCGGCGCGCTCAGGCGGCGCCGAGCCGGCGCGCGTAGTCGTTCGCGTCCAGCGGGCGGCTGAACAGATAGCCTTGCTGCATGTCGCAGCCGATCTGCTGCAGGAACCACGACTGCGCCTGCGTCTCGACGCCTTCGGCCGTGACCTTCATCCCGAGCGAATGGGCCATCGCGACGACCGCCTGCGTGATCGCGACCGAGTCGTGATGATCGGGCACGCCCGACACGAACGAGCGGTCGACCTTCAGGTTGTGCAACGGAAAACGCTTCAGGTACGCGAGCGACGAATAACCGGTGCCGAAATCGTCGACCGAGATCCGCACGTTCATGTCCGTGAGCGCTTCGAGCATCGGCAGCACGGTGTCCGTGTCGTTCATCAGCACGCCTTCGGTGATCTCGAGTTCGAGCGCGGACGGATCGAGCCGCGTATGCGCGAGACAGCGGGCGACCGATTCGACGAGCCCTTCGTGAAACTGCCGCGGCGACAGGTTGACCGCCAGCATCAGGTCCGGCGCGATCGTGCGACGCCACTCGGCCGCCTGCCGGCACGCGGTTTCGAGCACCCACTGGCCGATCGCGACGATCAGCCCCGTGTCTTCCGCGACCGGAATGAATTCCGCCGGCGACATCGGCCCGAGCTCGGGGCTCGTCCAGCGCAGCAGCGCCTCGGCGCCGACCGTGCGGCCGCTGCGCGCATCGACGACGGGCTGATACGCGAGCCGCAGCATGTCCGACGCGAGCGCGCGCCGCAGCGACTGCTCGATCGCGAAGCGGCGCTGCAGCCGCAGGTTGAGCTGGGCGGTGAAGAACGTGAAGTGGTTGCGGCCGCGCTGCTTCGCGTCGTACATCGCCGAATCGGCGTTGCGCATCAGCGTCACGGCGTCGTCGCCGTCGCGCGGCGCGACGCTGATCCCGATCGATACGCCGAGCCAGTATTCGTTGTTCGCGATCGCGAACGGCTTCGCGATCGCGTCGATGACCTCGCGCGCGAGCACCGCGAGATGCTCGGGATCGTCGCAGTCGTCGACGAGGATCACGAACTCGTCGCCGCCGACGCGCGTGAGCGCGTAGCGGCCGTCCGCACAGGCCGCGAGCCGCGCCGCGACGCTGCGCAGCAGCGCGTCGCCCGCGTCGTGACCGGCCGTGTCGTTGACCTTCTTGAAGCCGACCAGATCGATGAACAGGATCGCGACGCGCGCGGGCCCGGCCGCCGCGTCGTGCACGCCGAACAGTTCGCGCATGCGGTCGCCGAGCCAGCGGCGGTTGTAGAGGCCCGTCAGCGCGTCGCGGGTCGCCATGTAGCGCAACTGCTGCTGCGCTTCGCGCACGGGGCCGATGTCGTTGAACGACACGAGCACCGAGTCGGCCTGCGTCTCGCCCGGCCTCACGATCGGCACCGCGTTGCCGCGCACCCAGATGATGTCGCCGTCCGCGAGGCCGAAGCCGACCGTGTAGCCGAGCTGAGGCGTGCCCGTCACGAGCGCGATCCGGCTCGGCCAGTCGTCCGGCGCGATCGGCGTGCCGTCTTCGCGCAGCTTGCGCAGGATCACCGTCGACAGCCGGCGCCCGACGAGTTCGCCCTTCACGCGCATCATCCGGTTCGCGCTCGGGTTGCTCGCGACCACGACGCCGTCGCGCGACACGACGAGTATTCCTTCGTTCAGGCTGTTGACGACGAGCCGGTGATGTTCCTCGCTGCGCGCAAGCTGCCGCGCGATCCGGTCCTGGTGCACCGCGAGGCCGACGCTGTTGCCGATATCGCGCAACAGCGCGGTTTCCTCGTCGCTCGGCAGGCACGGCCGGTGGTGATAGATGGCGAACGCGCCGAGCACGACGCCGGCCTCGTCGACGAACGGCACCGACCAGCACGCGCGCAAGCCCAGCGGCAATGCAATGGCGCGATAATCGGCCCACCGCGGATCGGTTTCGATGTCCTCGACGGCGACCATCCGGCGCTCGTACATCGCGGTGCCGCACGAGCCGGCCGCCGGCCCGATCGCCGCGCCGTCGATCGCCGCACTGTACTGCGCGGGCAGCGACGGCGCCGCGCCGACGCGCACGTGCACGCCGTCCGTATCGAGCAGCAGGATCGTGCACGACGCGCCGTCGCCGAGCAAAACCTCGGCACGCCGGCAAACTTCGGACAGCAGTTCCGGCAGCGGCGTGTTGCGCGTGATCAGTCTCAGCACGCTCTGCTCGGACGCGAGCACTTCCGCGGCGAGCCCGAAGCTGTAGCGAGAACTTTGCGGTTCGGTATTCAAGATGAATCCTGCCGTCTGTCCGACCGGGTCTGATGCGCCCGATTCGTTATCGATATTTCGTGCCCTGTCCCGCCTCGGGTTTACGCCGATGCACGGTGCGCCCCGTTTGCGCGCCGTGCCTGGGCGCGCCGAAATGTATTTAACACCAATCCGGCACAACCGGCGTGCCTGCTTGCATCAGGGGATACGCTCGGTTGCCGCGCGGCTCGCCGGCGGCCGCCGGTGCGACGAGAGAGTTGCTGCGCTGCACGAAGGCGCAGGCGCGCCGTCCGTCGATCCTTCCGGATGTGCTCGGCCACGCAGCCGCGGCAGCGACCCGCACCGCGACGGAAATACCGAGCCACGCATCGCGGCCTCCCGGGCCGCGTTTTCGTATCCGTGATTCAATGTCGATCGAACCGACGTCGCGCCATCCGGCGGCACGGCGATGTGACCCCTCATCGAACGACCTTCACTGGATCACCATGACGAATCCTGCCGAAATCAAGGCGCTCGTTTTCGATGTCTTCGGAACGATCGTCGACTGGAGAGGCGGTGTCGCACGCGGTGCCGCCGCATTCCTGGCGCGCCACGCGCCGACGCTCGACCCGTTCGCGTTCGCCGATGCGTGGCGCGCCGAGTATTCGCCGTCGATGGAAGAAATCCGCAGCGGGCGCCGCCGCTACGTGCGGCTCGACGTGCTGCATCGCGAGAACCTCGTGCGCACGCTCGACCGCTTCGGGATCGACGACGTGCCCGATGCCGACATCGACGCACTGAATCTCGCATGGCATCGGCTCGATCCGTGGCCCGATGCCGTCGCCGGGCTGCAGCGTCTGAAGCGACGCTACATCATCGCGCCGCTGTCGAACGGCAACATCCGGCTGATGGTCGACGTCGCGAAACACGGCGGGTTGCCGTGGGACGCGATTCTCGGCGCCGAGGTGGCGCGCGCGTACAAGCCGTCGCCGGCCGTCTATACCGAAGCGGTCGAGATTCTCGGTCTCGCGCCGGCCGAGCTGTGCCTGGTGGCCGCGCACAACGGCGATCTCGCGGCCGCGCGCCGGCTCGGGCTGTCGACCGCGTTCGTGCTGCGGCCGACCGAACACGGGCCCGGCCAGACGACCGACCTGCAAGCCGACGAGGCGTGGGATTTCGACGTCAGGGATCTGAACGAGCTCGCGGATCGGCTGGGCTGCACGGGTTGAGCGCCGGCGACGCGACCTGCCCCCGCGCCGCGCTCGCGAGGCGCGGTACAGGCATGCCGCGCCTCCGCTACTTCACCACCGCCCGCCACGCGGTTCGCGCGTAGATGAGCAGCAACGGCAGCAGCGCCAGCGCGAACAGCAGGCACAGCGCGAGCACCCACACCGGCCATCGCTGCGGATTCCCGTGCGCCCAGTAACGGTACGGCACGCTCAGCAAGGCGAGTTCCATCAGCAGCGCACCGAGCGGCACGAGCCCGTTCAGCACCGCCGCCACGCCAAAGCGTGCCGCGCCGTCGATCTTCTTCCCGGCCCCGTACGCCGCGATCAGGTACACGAAATACCCGATGATCGCGACCATCACCGTGCCGCCGGCCAGCAGCCCGATACTCCGCACGCTGCGTTCGTGCCACTGATGAGCCCCTTGCGGCAACACGACATCGATCTTCTCGCCGATTTCGGGCACGGCCCCCGAACGGATGTTGCCCGGCAGCACGATGCGTTCGCCATCCGGCATCACGGCTTCCAGGATCGACGTGTACTTGATGCACCGGTACGACGAGGTTCGCCCCGAACTGTCGCGGCGCTCGCAGGTATCCCACTCGGACTGGTAGGACACGACGGTCGCTTCGTATTTCGGCGATACCGTCAGTGCGTAGAGCTCGTCGTCGATCCAGTACACGAACGGGAACAACAGCGACACCAGGCAAAAACATACGAGCCACCAGAACGCGACCGCGCCGCCGGAGCCGCGCTTGCCGCCCGTCTGTCGGCGCACCATGCGCGACGCGAGCCAGTAGGCGGTCACGCCGAATACCACCACGCACACCACGAAAACCTTGCCCGCATGCGTCAAAGCCATTTGCCTTCTCCCCGCTAGCCGGTCGAATCGCCGCCGGCCGTGTTGTCATCCAGATCGATCGCCGCGTCGCCGTCGCGCCCCGCCCTTCGACCGCTATTCCGGCTCGCCGACGAAGCGCAGCATCCCCGACTCCCCCGACAGCAACGCGCGATTCGCGTCCGCCGCCGCACGCAGGTAATCCCACAGCGCGGTCACGCGCCGCAGCTTGCGCAGATCCTCGCGGCACGTCAGCCAGAAACACCGCGTGACGACTACATCATTCGGCAGCACGGGCGCGAGCGCCGGCTGCGCGGCCGCCATGAAACACGGCAGGATCGCGAGGCCGCCGCCCTGCAGCGCCGCGAAATACTGCGCGATCACGCTGGTCGTGCGCAAACCGGCCGTCGCGCCGGGCACCGCGCGGTCCAGGTACAGCAGCTCGTTGCTGAACGCGAGATCGTCGACGTAGCTGATGAACGCGTGCTGCGCGAGATCGTCCGTACACGTGATCGGCGCGTGGTTCGCCAGATAGTCGCGCGTCGCATAGAGCCGCAACTGGTAGTCGCACAGCTTCGTGACCACGTAAGGCCCGCGTTCGGGGCGCTCGAGCGTGATCGCGAGATCGGCCTCGCGCTTGGGCAGGTTGACGAAATGCGGCACCGGCAGCAGGTCGACCGTCACGTGCGGATGCGCGGCGCGGAACCGCGCGAGCTGCGGCGCGAGGAAAAAGCAGCCGAACCCTTCGGTCGACCCGATCCGCACGTGGCCCGACAGCGCCTCGCCGGTATTCGCGATCTGGTCGCACGCGGACTGCACGGTCGTCTCCATCGCATCCGCATACGCGACGAGCCGCTGCCCTTCGGCCGTCAGCGCGAAGCCGCCGGAGCGCGACTTGTCGAACAGCAGCGTGCCCATCGCGGCCTCGAGCGCGCGGATGCGCCGCGCGACGGTCGTGTAGTCGACGCCGAGCCGCTTCGCGGCGCCGCTCGCGCGCTGCGTGCGCGCAACCTCGAGGAAAAAGCGCAGGTCGTCCCAGTTCAAATTGCCGGAAACCGGCTCGGTGGCATGTCGCATCGGCGAAGGAAAAGGCGGGCGTCTCCGGGCCGGCCGTCGATATGCATAAATGCACATCCAACCGGTTTCTTTATCGGTACATCGTGAATCTGCGCATAACTATACTCGACCGTGACCTGCGGACCACGAGCCGCGGCAATAACTACCACGGAGACACCATGCAGACCCGATCCACCCTCGACGAGCATGCGGCAGTCGCAACGCCGGCCCCCGAACGCACCGCGAAGCACTACCTGCTGGCCGGCTGGGCCAGCATGGCCGGCACGACGATCGAGTGGTACGACTTCTTCCTCTACGGCACGGCCGCCGCGCTCGTGTTCAACCGCATCTTCTTCCCGTCGCTGGACCCGGTCGTCGGCACGCTCGCCGCATTCGGCACGTTCGCGGTCGGCTTCATCGGGCGGCCGATGGGCGGCATCGTGTTCGGCCACTTCGGCGACCGCATCGGCCGCAAGTCGATGCTGATGATCACGCTGCTGCTGATGGGCGTGCCGAGCATGATCATCGGGCTGATCCCGTCTTACGACCGCATCGGCTACTGGGCCGCCGCGCTGCTGATCGCGATGCGCTTCCTGCAGGGGATGGCCGTCGGCGGCGAATGGGGCGGCGCGGTGCTGATGGCCGTCGAGCACGCGCCGAAGGGCCGCAAGGGGCTGTTCGGCAGCCTGCCGCAGACGGGCGTCGGGCTCGGCCTGATCCTGTCGTCGACGGCGATGGCCGCGGTGGCCGCGCTGCCCGAAGCCGACATGCTGTCGTGGGGCTGGCGCGTGCCGTTCCTCGCGAGCATCGCGCTCGTCGGCCTCGGCTGGTTCATCCGCGCGAAGGTGCCGGAGTCGCCCGACTTCGAGAAGATGCAGCGCCAAGGCAAGGCCGAGAAATCGCCGGTGACGGCCGCGCTGCGCCGCCATCCGCGCGAAGTGCTGACGATCGTCGGCGCGCGCGCCGCCGAGAACACCTGGTTCTACATGGTCGTCACGTTCGCGCTCGCTTACGCGACGCAGCAACTGCATTTGCCCAAAGCCGAGATGCTGCATGCGATCACGGCCGGCGCGGTGCTGTCGCTCGTCACGATGCCGCTGTGCGGGCATCTGAGCGACCGCATCGGCCAGCGCCGGATGTTCGCGCTCGGCCTCGTGCTGATGTGCGCGTTCGCCGCGCCGTTCTTCATGATGCTCGGCACGCAGCAGACGTCGTACGCATGGTGGGCGATCGTGCTCGGCCTCGGCGTCGTGTTCCCGATCCTCTACGCGCCGGAATCGCTGCTGTTCGCGCAGCAGTTCCCGGCGGAAATCCGCTACAGCGGCATCTCGCTGTCGGTGCAGCTGGCCGGCGTGATCGGCGGCGGCTTCGCGCCGATGATCGCGACGTCGCTGCTCAAGGCCGGCGGCGGCCAGCCGCACTACGTGATCGCGTACCTCGTCGGCTTCGGCGTGTTCGCGCTCGCGTGTACCGCGCTGATGCGTCCGGCGCGCACCTAGCCCGCCGCACGCATTCGTCCGATTTCAGTTCGACCTGCCGTCCGCCGTGGCCGCACGCGCGGCGGACGCAGCCCCCTTTTCCTTCGCACCACCGATTCCCGGAGAGTTCCATGAACGCCGCAGTTCCCCAGACCACCCTCGCCCTGCCCACCGCCAAGCTGCTGATCGACGGCGCGTTCATCGATTCGCAAAGCGCCGAATGGGGCGACATCGTCAACCCCGCGACGCAGGAAGTCATCGGCCGCGTGCCGTATGCGACGCTCGACGAGGTCGATGCCGCGATCGCGTCCGCGCAACGCGCGTTCCAGACGTGGAAGACGACGCCGATCGGCGCGCGCCTGCGCATCATGCTGAAGTTCCAGGATCTGGTGCGCCGCAATCTCGAACGGATCGCGCATACGCTGACGGCCGAACAAGGCAAGACGCTGCCCGATGCGCAGGGCGACATCTTCCGCGGCCTCGAAGTGGTCGAGCATGCATGCTCGATCGGCACGCTGCAGCAAGGCGAATTCGCGGAGAACGTCGCGGGCGGCGTCGACACCTACACGCTGCGCCAGCCGATCGGCGTGTGCGCGGGTATCACGCCGTTCAACTTCCCCGGGATGATCCCGCTGTGGATGTTCCCGATGGCGATCGTATGCGGCAACACGTTCGTGCTGAAGCCGTCGGAGCAGGACCCGCTGTCGACGATGGAACTCGTCGAACTCGCGCTCGAGGCCGGCGTGCCGAAAGGCGTGCTGAACGTCGTGCATGGCGGCAAGACGGTAGTCGACCGCCTGTGCACGCACCCGGACATCAAGGCGATCTCGTTCGTCGGCTCGACGCGCGTCGGCACGCACGTGTACAACCTCGGCAGCCAGCACGGCAAGCGCGTGCAGTCGATGATGGGCGCGAAAAACCACGCGGTCGTGCTGCCCGACGCGCACCGCGAGCAGACGATCAACGCGCTCGTCGGCGCGGGCTTCGGCGCGGCCGGCCAGCGCTGCATGGCGACGTCGGTCGTCGTGCTGGTCGGCAAGGCCCGCGACTGGCTGCCCGATCTCGTCGACAAGGCGAAGGCGCTGAAGGTCAACGCGGGCGCCGAAGCCGGCACCGACGTCGGCCCGGTCGTGTCGAAGGCGGCGAAGGAACGCATCCTGTCGCTGATCGACGCGGGCGTGAAAGCAGGCGCGACGTTGCTGCTCGACGGCCGCGACGTGAAGGTGCCCGGCTACGAGCAGGGCAACTTCGTCGGCCCGACGATCTTCTCGGGCGTGACGACCGACATGTCGATCTACACCGAAGAAATCTTCGGGCCGGTGGTGGTGGTGCTCGAGGCCGACACGCTCGACGACGCGATCGCGCTCGTCAACGCGAACCCGATGGGCAACGGCGTGGGCCTGTTCACGCAGAGCGGCGCGGCCGCGCGCAAGTTCCAGAGCGAGATCGACGTCGGCCAGGTCGGCATCAACATTCCGATTCCGGTGCCGGTGCCCTATTTCAGCTTCACCGGCTCGCGCGGCTCGAAGCTCGGCGATCTCGGCCCGTACGGCAAGCAGGTCGTGCAGTTCTACACGCAGACCAAGACGGTCACCGCGCGCTGGTTCGACGACGACGCGACGGCCGGCGGCGTGAACACGACGATCGCGCTGCGCTGATGCAACGCACGGGGAACCTCGACATGGACATTGCCTTCATCGGACTCGGCAACATGGGCGGCCCCATGGCCGCCAACCTGCTCAAGGCCGGCCACGCGCTGACGGTGTTCGACCTCGACGCGCACGCGGTCGACGCCGCGGTGCGCGCCGGCGCGACGGCGGCCGGCTCGCCGCGCGACGCGGCCGCGCGCGGCGCCGTCGTGATCACGATGCTGCCGGCCGCGCAGCACGTGCGCGCCGTCTACCTCGGCGGCGACGGCGTGCTGGCCGGCGCGCGCGCCGGCGCGACGCTGATCGACTGCAGCACGATCGATCCCGGCACCGTGCGCGCGGTGGCCGACGCCGCCGCGCAGCGCGACTTCCCGCTCGCCGACGCGCCCGTATCGGGCGGCACCGGCGGCGCGCAGGCCGGCACGCTGACCTTCATGGTCGGCGCGAACGGTGCGCTCTTCGAGCGCATCCGCCCGGTGCTGCTGGACATGGGCAAGAACGTCGTGCACTGCGGCGGCACCGGCACCGGGCAGATCGCGAAGATCTGCAACAACCTGCTGCTCGGGATCTCGATGATGGGCGTCGCGGAAGCGATGGCGCTGGGCGCCGCGCTCGGCATCGAGCCGGCCGTGCTGGCCGGCATCATCAACACGTCGACCGGCCGCTGCTGGAGTTCGGATGCGTACAACCCGTATCCGGGCGTGAGCGACACGGCGCCGGCCGCGCGCGGCTATGCGGGCGGCTTCGCGGCGAACCTGATGCTGAAGGATCTCGGGCTCGCGACCGAAGCCGCGCGCAGCGCGCATCAGCCGGTCTGGATGGGCGCGCTCGCGCAGCAGCTGTATCAGTCGATGAGCCAGCAGGGGCTCGGCGCGCTCGACTTCTCCGCGTGCGTGAAGCTGTACGAGGCGCAGCCGTCCTGACCCGCCCGGCCGCCGCCGGACGTGCGCCGACCCACGATCTGCCCGATTGGCGTCGCGGGTCGGTTTGCATGCGGGGGAAGGAGAACGCGGGCGGCGTCATCATGCCGCCGCTCGGTCAACCGCGCGGGTTCGACGCCGTCTCGAAGGTCGGATGGCACTCGAACGCGAGTTCGGAACGTGCGTCGATGCGGCGGCCGCCGCTCAGCGACTCCTGCTTCATGCTCGCGCGCATCCCGCGCTGCGTGCAGTAGTTGGTGGCTTCGCTGACGGCCTTCTCGTGGGCGTCGGCCCACGTCGTCGACACGCCGACCGTGTGCGTCGTCACGGTGAACACGTTCGGGTTCGACGTCGCCGTCACGTCGGAAGCAGTCGAACACGCGGCGAACAAGCATGCAGCAGCCGCAATGGTCAACCATCGCAAGGTTCGAAAAGAGACTGGAATGGACATGGGGGGGCAAGCGCACGCCGGGCGACGTGCATTGAGCAACATAGGCGACAGTATGCCTGCTCGATCGCCGGAGATCATGCCCCTTTCGGTGAACACATTGTTTCGAATGGTTAAACGATGGCCGAATCAGGCAAGATTTACAGCCGCTGTCGCCCCGCGTTTTCGTCAGGCAGGTCATTTCGCCCGGCGCGTCCGCCGGCCGGAGCGCTCACGCCGGCGCGACGGTCAATGGGCGCCCGCCTGCCGGATTTTCGCGGACGCTTCCGCGAGGTTTCGCCACGCCGGCTGCCCCGGCGCGTAGCGGGCGCGAATGTAGGCGGCAAGCTCGGCCATCTGGCGGTCGTCGAACGCATCGCCGAAGCCCGGCATGTAGCCGAGCCCGTCGGTGGCCGGCCGGTCGATCCCGTGATGCAGCACGCGCAGCAGGTTGTCCGGCGTCGCCTGGCTGACGCTCGTGTTGAGCCCCATCAGCGGCCGCACGCCGAAATGCCCGACGCCGCCCGATTCCGCGTGACAGACCGCGCACGCCGCATCGAATGCGCGACGGCCGTTCTCGAGGCCGAGCGTCGCGATCGTTTCCGCGCCGCGCGCGTGGCGGCTGGCCGCGTCCGCGGCGACTGCCGCATCGACGGGCGGCGACAGCGACGCCAGATAATGCGCGATCGCCCGCACGTCGGACTCGGGCAGCGCCGCGAGCCCCGCGACGACGGGCGCCATCGGCCCGGCCGCGACGCCGTGCTGCGCCGAGAACCCCGTGCGCAGATAGTCGAACAGCGCGCCTTCGGTCCACGGTACGGGCGAAGCCGGCGACGCGACGAGCGGCGGCGCGACCCATCCTTCCGCTTCGCCGCCCGCCAGGTAGGCAAGGCCGCCCTTCTCCGCACCGAGCGCGTTGCGCGGTGTGTGGCAGGCGCCGCAGTGCCCGGCGCCGTCGACCAGATACTTGCCGCGATTCCACGTCGCCGAGCGCGCCGGGTCCGGCGCAAATGGCCGCGCATCGTGAAACAGCCAGTTCCAGCCGGCCACGAGACCCCGCCGGTCGAGCGGGAACGGCAGCTTCGTCTTCGGCGGCTCGTGCTTCACCGCCGGCTGCGACATCAGGTACGCATAGAGCGCGAGCAGATCGGGCTCGCTCAGCTTCGCGAACGCGGTGTACGGAAAGGCCGGATACAGGTGCGAGCCGTCGCGCGAGATGCCTTCGCGCATCGCGCGGGCGAACGCCGGATACGACCACGCGCCGATGCCGGTTTCCGGATCGGGCGTGAGATTCGTCGTGTAGATCGTGCCGAACGGCGTATCGAGCGCGAGCCCGCCCGCGTTGGTCGCGCCGCCCGGCGCCGTGTGGCACACCGCGCAATCGCCGGCGAGCGCGATCTGGCGGCCGCGTTCGAGCGTCGCCGCGCTCCACATCGCGCCGTCCGCGCCGCCCGGCGCAACGGGCGCGATCGGCGCCGGGCCCGGCAGGATCGCGCACGCGAGCCCGATCAGCCCGCCGACCATGCCGCCCACGCCGCCGCCGGCCAGCCAGCGGCGCCAGCGCGATGCGCGGCGCGCGGCTGGCTGCGGCCGGTCGCCGTCGCCGTCGCCGGCACCGGCATCAGCATCCGCATCGGCCGGCGCCGGTTGCGCGAGCGCGGCGCGAATGTGCGCGGCGTCGAACGGCGGCGCACGAAAACGCACGCCGGTCGCGTCGTACAGCGCGTTGGCGATCGCAGCTGCGGCCGGCGCGGCCGCCTGTTCGATTCGCCGCGCGTCGTATGCGGACAGGTCGCCGTGTGCGCGATGCGCGGCTGCATCGGCTGCAACCAGCTCGTGCGCGAACGCGTCGGGCCGCGCGCCGGCCTCGGTTTCGTCGTATGCGGGCCGCGCGGACAACCGTGCCCCCATCACGCGCGATATCGCGGCCTCGATCTGCCACGCCGGCAGGCCCGTCATCGACGCGTCGCCCGGCTCGCCGGCCCCCTGCCCGGCCACGACGCGCCGCACCGAGACATCGCCCGTCGCGCAATCGACCTCGAGATCGACGATCCACGCCGACCAGCGCGATTCGTGGCCGCCATCGTCGCCGGACGCGGCTGCGCGCGCATCGGCACGCTCGCCGTCGAATGCGAAACCGCGGCCGCTGACGCGCGACGGCGCGTTCGCCCGCGCCGCAACCGGCACGCCCCACGCGGCGCGCTCGCTGACCATCCGGATCGTTTCGCGCGGGCCCGCGTCCCGCGCGGCATCGAGATGCTGCAACCGCAACGCGACCGGATCGCGCCGCAATGCGCCCGCGAGTTCGTCGACGAAGGATTCGCGGGCAAAGACGTGCGCGTGACCGGGAATCGCGCCATCTGCATCGGCCAGCTCGATCGACGTCTGCGCGTGCCGGTACACGAACGGCGATGGGGAGCCGGGATCGGCGCGTTCCTCCGCTGCGCGAGCATCGCCCGCGCTTGCGCCGGCCGCCTGCGCGCGATAGCGCCAGGCCGTCATCCGGCCGTCGGGCGCGGTCCGGGTTTCGATCTCGAACGAGGCATGCGTGTGCGCATCGCCGAGCGGCCACGCGTAGCGCGCGCGGTGCGGGCGCGATGCGTCGGCGGCCGCTTCATCGTGCGGCGCCGGTTCCGTCACGCGCGCCGCCGCCGCAGGCAGATCCGCATCATGCTTCATCGCCGCCTCGCAAATAGCGTGCGGCGCGACGCACCGCGCGGATGATCTCCAGATGCGTGCCGCAGCGGCACAGGTTGAAGCGCAACGCATCCCGGATCGCCGCATCGTCGGGTGTCGGGTTGCGCTCGAGCAGCGCCTTCGTGCTCATGATCATTCCGTTCAGGCAATAACCGCATTGCGCGGCCGGCTCGTCGATGAACGCGCGCTGGATCGGATGCGGCGCGTCGCACGACCCGAGCCCTTCCAGCGTCGTGACGTCGCGTCCGTGCGCGGCGGCGGCCGGCACCACGCACGAACGCGTGGCCTGCCCGTCGACGAGCACCGTGCACGCGCCGCACTGCCCGAGCCCGCAGCCGTATTTCGGACCGTTGAGCGCGCAATCGTTGCGCAGGACCAGCAGCAGCGGCGCGTCGGGCGCGGCGTCGGCGAAGGTATGCGGCGTGCCGTTCACGCGAAACGCCAGCGGCCGCGACGGAGAAGCGGGATGGGACATGAATGGATCCGGAATACGGCGTGCGGCCGGAGTCGGCCGGCGGCGGACACGACCGCTGGCTGGCGCCCGCCGGCGCGCCTGACATATAACACGCCGAAATGCGCGCGTTGCGACGCATCGATGCCCGCGCCGGCGAAACGGCTGCAAAGCGCCGGCCGACGCCGGTGCCGCGCGTCAGGCCGCGGCCGCCACGTTGCCGCGCGACGGCGCCTCGAGCGGCACGTCGAACACGTCGTACCCGAACACCCACGACGGATCCTCGTCGGTGCGCAGCCACGTGTTGTTGTGCGACACGAGCTGCACCTTCGACGCACGCGCCGCGCGGTTCGCCTCGTACAGCGCGAACGCGCCCGCATGGTCGCCGATGCCGACTTCGTCGAGACAGCGCGCGAGCATCGCGGCGTCCTCGATCGCCATCGCCGCGCCCTGCGCCATGTGCGGCTTCATCGGATGGCACGCGTCGCCGAGCAGCACGAGACGGCCGCGGCTCCACAGCGGCAGCGGATCGCGCTCGAGCAGCGGCCATTTGGTGATCGACGGCGACACGTCGATCAGGTGCTGGATGTCGGGATGGAAACCGGCGAACGCCTCGCGCATCTCGTCGCGGCTGCTGTCGACCATCGACACGCCTTCCGGCCATTCGGCCTGCGGCACCCCCGTCACGTAGTAGTACTCGTCGCGCTTCTCGGTCACGTAATAGACCATCATGTGGCGATCCTCCGACCACCACTTCACGCACATGTCGTACGGCTTGTTGCCGAGCAGCGACGCGGGGAACACCGCGCGGTGCGCGACATAACCGGTGTAGCGCGGCGGTTCCGCACCGAGCAGATGCTCGCGGAGCCGCGAGTTCACGCCGTCCGCGCCGATCGCGATGTCGGCCGTCTCGACGCTGCCGTCGGCAAACGTGAGGCGCACCTCGCTGCCGGTGTCCTCCACCGCCGCGAGCCGCTTGCCGAAGCGAATCGTGCCGGGCGTCACCGCCTGCGTCATCAGCGCGTGGAAATCGCCGCGATGCACGGTCAGGTAGCTCGCGCCGTAGGTCTTGCGCGCGTAGTCGCCGAGCGGAATCCGCGACAGCACGTCGGCCGTCTGCCAATCGCGGCTGTACCAGCAATCCGGATGCGAACCCATCGTTTCCAGCGCGTCCTCGCAGCCGATGCGTCGCATGATCTTCATCACGTTCGGACCGAGATGGATGCCCGCGCCGAGACGCGAGAACGCGGGCGCCTGCTCGTACAGCGCGACGTCGTAACCGCCGCGCTGCAGCAGCGCCGCAGCGGCCGTGCCGCCGAGGCCGGCGCCGATGATTGCGATACGGGGTTTGCTCATGCGGATCTCCTGATCGTGGGCCCGTTGCCGAACGCGGCGCGAGGACGGGCGGATTGAATGGCGTTTATGTAGCGTACACACTCAATTTATTCAGGACAAGCGGATTGTCGATCGACGCCACCGCATTCGGGAAAACACCAATTATTCGCCTGAACCCCGCGCACGATAACAATACAACCATGTCTGACGTCATTTTGATCCATTGCCATTTTCAAATGTACACACTAGACTTTGCCCAACATCCGGCGATCCCGCCCGCGAGCCGCCCCACCCTCACCGACACGGAGCCTCCCGTCATGAGCAAGACCTACCGCATCGGCCAGATCGTGCCGAGTTCCAACACGACGATGGAAACCGAGATTCCCGCGATGCTGCGGCTGCGCGAAACAATCCGTCCCGAGCGCTTCACGTATCACTCGAGCCGGATGCGGATGAAGAAGGTCGTCAAGGAAGAGCTCGCGGCGATGGATGCCGAATCCGACCGCTGCGCGGTGGAACTGAGCGATGCGCGCGTCGACGTGCTCGGCTACGCGTGCCTCGTCGCGATCATGGCGATGGGGCACGGCTACCACCGCGTGTCGCAGGCGCGCCTCACGAAGCACACGGCCGACAACGGCGCGCAGGCGCCGGTACTGACGAGCGCGGGTGCACTCGTCGACGCGCTGAAGGTGATCGGCGCGAAGCGGATCGTCGTCGTCGCGCCGTACATGCTGCCGCTCACCGAGCTGGTGGTCGACTACATCCGCAACGAAGGCTTCGACGTACTCGCCTACCGCGCGCTGGAAATCCCCGACAACCTCGACGTCGGCCGTCACGATCCGGCGCGCCTGCCCGACATCGTGAAAACGCTGCCGTACCGGGACGCCGATGCGATCGTGCTGTCCGCGTGCGTGCAGATGCCGTCGCTGCCGGCCGTCGCGAAGGTCGAGGCGATGACGGGCAAGCCGGTGATCACCGCCGCGATCGCGACCACCTACGCGATGCTGCGCGAACTCGACCTCGAGCCGGTCGTGCCCGGCGCCGGCGCGCTGCTGTCGGGCGCGTACTGAGTGCCGCCGCCACTTCGGAGACGCCCCATGCCCTCGACTTTCCTGTACGGCGCGAACGTCCGCGCCAACGGCATCCGCCAGCACTACCTGCGCTACGGCGGCGCGACCGGCGCGCGCGCGTCGCGCCCGGCGATCGTGCTGATTCCAGGCATCACGAGCCCCGCGATCACCTGGGGCTTCGTCGGAGAAACCTTCGGCGCGGCATTCGACACCTACGTGCTCGACGTACGCGGCCGCGGGCTGTCGGAAGCATCGCCGGCGCTCGACTACAGCCTCGATGCGCAGGCGGACGACGTCGCGGCGTTCGTCGCCGCGCTCGACTTGCCGCGCACGAGCCTCGTCGGCCATTCGATGGGCGCGCGGATCGCCGCGCGCGCGGCCCGGCGCGGCATCCGCGGGCTCGCGTCGGTCGTACTCGTCGACCCACCCGTGTCGGGCCCGAACCGCCGCGACTATCCGGGCAAGCTGCCGTGGTACATCGACTCCATGGCGCTTGCGCGCGCCGGCACCGACGCCAAAGGCATGCGCGCGTTCTGCCCGACCTGGACCGATGCCGAACTGCGGTTGCGCGCCGAATGGCTACATACCTGCGACGAGCGCGCGGTGCGCATGTCGTACGAAGGCTTCCACACCGACGATTTCCACGCTGACGCCGCGCAACTGGCCGTGCCGTCGCTGCTGATCACGGCCGAGCGCGGCGACGTGGTGCGCGACGATGACGTCGCCGAACTGCAGCGCGCGACGCCGTCGATGCGGCACGTGCGCGTGCCGGATGCCGGCCACATGATCCCGTGGGACAACGCGGCGGGCTTCTACGCGGCGTTCGGCGATTTCCTCGGCGCGCCGCTCGCGGCCTGAGCGTGCGGCGCCCGCCCATTTCCTTCACGCCTTTACCGGAGCCGACGATGCCAGTCAGCGACACCCAACTGATCGACGCGTGGAAGCAGGTCCTCACGCTGTCGCGCCTCGAACCGGGCCAGACCGTCACGATCCTGACGAGCGCGGCCACCCATCCGCAGACGCTGTCGTGCGCGCTGATCGCGACGCAATCGCTGGGCGCGATCGTCAACCGGCTCGACCTGCCGCCCGTCAACGGCGACAAGGCGTTCAGCCGCGATCCGCTCGCCTACCTCGGCACGACGCCGCTGACCGGCAACAAGGCCGCGATCGCCGCGCTGCGCGAGAGCGATCTCGTGCTCGACCTGATGACGCTGCTGTTCTCGCCGGAGCAACACGACATCCTGAAATCGGGCACGAAGATCCTGCTCGCGGTCGAGCCGCCCGAAGTGCTCTTGCGGATGGTGCCGACCCTGGCCGACCGCACACGCGTACTCGCCGCATCGAAGAAGATCGCGGCCGCGCGCGAGATGCGCGTGAACTCGGCGGCCGGCACCGCGCTCGTATGCCCGCTCGGCGAGTTTCCGCCGACCGCCGAGTACGGCTTCGTCGACGCGCCGGGCCGCTGGGACCACTGGCCGAGCGGCTTCGCGCTGACTTACCCGAACGATCGCGCCGCACACGGCACGATCGTGATCGATCGCGGCGACATCCTGCTGCCGCAGAAGCACTACGTGCGCGAGCCGATCGCGCTCACCGTCGAAGGCGGCTACGCGACGCGCATCGAAGGCGGCGTCGACGCCGACCTGCTGCGCGACTACATGGAAACGTTCGCCGACCCCGAAGGCTATGCGATCTCGCACATCGGCTGGGGGCTGCAGCCGCGCGCACGCTGGTCGACGCTCGGGCTCTACGACCGCGAGGCGACGATCGGGATGGATGCGCGCGCGTTCGAAGGCAACTTCCTGTTCTCGCTCGGCCCGAACAACGAAGGCGGCGGCAACCGCACGACCACCTGCCACATCGACATCCCGCTGCGCCGCTGCACGGTCGAGCTCGACGGCGAGACCGTCGTGCGCGACGGCCGCGTGACCGATCAACCCGCCTGACCGACGAGTGCCCGACACCATGAACGATCTTTCCCGTCACGCCGAAGCGAGCGTGTATCGCCAGCAGGGCTTCGGCACGCCGCTGCCGCCGCACGGCAACCTCGGCCTGCTGATCGTCGATTTCGTGGTCGGCTTCGCCGATCCCGCGACGTTCGGCGGCGGCAACATCGCGCCGGCGATCGCGCGCACGACGCATGCGCTCGCGCTGGCGCGCGAACGCGGCTGGCCGGTCGCGCACAGCCGCATCGTCTACGCGGACGACGGCAGCGACGACAACGTGTTCTCGCTGAAAGTGCCCGGCATGGCGACGCTGACCGAGCATCATCCGAACAGCGCGATCGTGCCCGAACTCACGCCCGCGCCCGGCGAACTCGTCGTGCGCAAGACCGTGCCGTCCGCGTTCTTCGGCACGCAGCTCGCGCCGTGGCTCGCGCAGCGCGCGGTGCAGACGCTGCTCGTCGCAGGCGCCGTGACGAGCGGCTGCGTGCGCGCGAGCGTCGTCGATGCGATGTCGCACGGGTTCCGCCCGCTCGTGCTCGCCGATTGCGTCGGCGATCGCGCGATCGCGCCGCACGACGCGAACCTGTTCGACATGCAGCAGAAATATGCGGCCGTGATGCCGCTCGACGATGCGATCGCGGCGATCGACGCCGTCCAGGCCCGCGCGCGCTGAGTCGCGACGGATCGCGGGCGGCGCGAGTGCGCGTGCATCGTGTGTCGCCCGCAATTGACGCTGCGCTTTTGGCGACCTAGATTGACGCCACGCGCGCCGCCGCCCGAACGCTTCCCGACGCGATCGCCCACCGGCCGCGCCGCCCCTCGACAGGACCTCTCCCCGTGAACCGCTCCGAACTGCTCGCGCGCACCGGCTGCCTGACCGTGATCCGGCCGCCCGCGCCGCCCGTGAAGCCGGCGCCCGGTCAGCCGGGCAGCCTGTCGTCCTACGTGCCGGCGCTGCCCGAAATCTTCGTCGCGATTCTCGACGACGGCCGCATCCTCGCGTTCAACGGGCACGTCGATCTCGGCACCGGTATCCGCACGTCGCTCGCGCAGATCGTCGCCGAAGAGCTCGACGTGCCGGCCGCGCGCGTGACGATGGTGCTCGGCGACACGGCCGCGACACCGAACCAGGGCCCGACCATCGCGAGCGCGACGATCCAGATTTCCGCGACGCCGCTGCGCTGCGCGGCCGCGCAGGCCCGTCACGCGCTGCTGGCGCTCGCGGCCGAGCAGCTCGGCGTCGACGCCGCGCAGTTGAACATCGACGATGGAACGATTTCAGTCGATGGGCAGGCGATGACGTTCGCCGCGCTCGTCGCCGGGCAGCGGATCGCGCTGACGCTCGACCCGAACACCCGCACGAAGGACCCGACCCAATACCGTATCGTCGGCCGCTCGTCGCCGCGCGTCGACCTGCCCGCGAAAGCGACCGGCCAGCTCACGTTCGTGCACGACATGCGCGTGCCGGGCATGCTGCACGGCCGCGTCGTGCGGCCGCCGTACGCGGGCCACGACAGCGGTCCGTTCGTCGGCACGTCGCTCGTGGGCGTCGATCGCGCGTCGGTGGCCGACGTGCCGGGGCTCGTGGCCGTCGTCGCGATCGGCGATTTCGTCGGCGTGGTGGCCGAGCGCGAGGAGCAGGCGATCCGCGCCGCGCGCCAGTTGCGCGTGACGTGGCGGCCGCTTCCCGAGCTGCCGTCGCTCGACGAGCCGGCCGCCGCGATCGCCGCCGCGCCGGCCAGACGCCGCGTACTGCTCGACGAAGGCGACGTCGACGCCGCGCAAACGGAACCGGACACGCTCACGCTGTCGCGCACCTACACGTGGCCGTTCCAGATGCACGGCTCGATCGGCCCGTCATGCGCGCTCGCCGACTACCGCGCACCGGGCGACGGGCGAATCACCGTGTGGGCCGGCACGCAGAACCCCGTGTCGCTGCGCTACGACCTCGCGACGCTCGTCGCGCGCGACGAAGCCGACGTCGACGTCGTGCGGATGGAAGCGGCCGGCTGCTACGGCCGCAACGGCGCGGACGACGTGTGCGGCGACGCGCTGCTGCTGTCGCGCGCGGTCGGCCGGCCGGTGCGCGTGCAGTTGTCGCGCACGGACGAGCATCTGTGGGAACCGAAAGGCGCAGGCCAGTCGATGCAGGTGACGGGCACCGTCACGCGCGACGGCCGCCTGCTCGGCTACGACTTCACGACGCGCTACCCGTCGAACGACGCGCCGCTGCTCGCGGCGCTGCTGACCGGCGCGCTCGCGCCCGAACCGCGCGTGTTCGAGATGGGCGACCGCACGGCCGTGTCGCCGTATGCGAGCCCGCATCGTCGCTTCGTCTGCGAGGATCTCGCGCCGCTGGTGCGCGCAGCGTGGCTGCGCGGCGTGTCGGCGTTGCCGAACTCGTTCGCGCACGATGCATTCGTCGACGAATGCGCGGCGCTGACCGGCGTCGATCCGCTCGCATTCCGGCTGCGCCACCTGCAGGACTCGCGTGCGACCGAGCTGCTGCAGGCGGTGGCCGATCGCGCGGGATGGACCACGCGCGCGCCGCGCGCGCCGAACGAACGCGACGAATCGCGGCTCGTGCGCGGCCGCGGGATCGCGTATGCGCGCTACGTGCACAGCCGCTTCCCCGGCTTCGGCGCGGCGTGGTCGGCCTGGATCGTCGACCTGAGCGTCGACCGCGCGTCGGGCGAGATCCGCATCGAACGTGTGACGGTCGGTCAGGACACGGGCACGATGATCAACCCGGACGGCGTGCGCCACCAGATCCACGGCAACGTGATCCAGGTATTGAGCCGCACGCTGAAGGAGCGCGTGCGGTTCGCCGACGGCAAGGTCGCGTCGCGCGAATGGGCGAGCTACCCGATCCTGACGTTCGCGGAAGTGCCGGACGTCGATGTCGTGCTGATGCCGAGGCAAGGCGAACCGCCGCTCGGTGCCGGCGAATCGGCATCGGTGCCGGGCCCGGCCGCGGTCGCGAACGCGCTGTTCGATGCCACCGGCGTACGCTTCTACGCGCCGCCGTTCACGCCCGAAACGGTGCGCGCCGCGCTGCGCGAGGCCGGCCGGCTGATGAACGCCGACGCGGCCCGCGCATCGGCCACGGCGGGCGCGACGTAGCGTGGCCTGCGCCGCGCGTCACGCGTCGCCGTCTTCTTCCATCATCTTGCGCAGCAGGAACTGCAGCGCGACCCGTTCGCCGGGATTGAGCGTGCCGTACGTGCGCTCCGTCACCTGCCGCGCGAACGGCACCGTGCGATCGATCAGCGCGAGGCCGGCCGCGGTCGTGCGCACGATCAGCTTGCGGCCGTCGTTCGGGTCGGGCAACACCTCGATCAGCGCGCGCGTCTTCAGGCGCTCGACGACGCCGCGAATCGTCGCCTGATCGATCGCAGTCGCCTTGACGATGTCGTTCAGCGAGCACGCCTGTCGTTCCTTGACCGCGCACAGCGTCACGAACTGCGCGGCCGTGAGATCCGAATCGGGGATCGCTTCCTGAAAAATCGACACGTGCCGCTGATACGCGCGGCGCAGCAGATGCCCGACCTGATCGTGAAAATCGTACGAATCCTTGGAAGACGCCATGAGAGTGCGGGCCCGCGCCCGCATGCAAATGAAAGACAAGCAGTGTACACCCTCAAATCCGCGCAACCGGCGGCAGAACGATCGCGTCATTGCGGTGCATCACGATTCGCAGCTTGGCATGCAGGTTGCGCGTGACGGTCGCCGAGCGCAGCGGTCGCCCGCTCGTCGCGTCGGCGCGCCGGGCCGGCCGCGCACCGTCGCGGCGGCTGCCGCGGGACCCTGCGCGCACCGCTGCCGGCTTTCGTGCACACGCTTCAATTTTGAGTGCATACGCACGAATTTCGTGCATACCGGCACGCGTGCCCCAGCCTTTTCAGCGCATGCTTCATATCGTCCATAAGCCCTTTTAAATCGCGGCTTTCCCCGGTCTTATACTGACAACACGACGATCGGATTCGTGCCCGTTCGATTCGGTATTTTCTAGTGTGTACGCTATGTATTTGACGTGATATACAGACTCCAGTGCGCAGCGGAACGTCCGCTCGCGTCGATCGAGCCACCCATTCATCCGTCACATTCGAACAGGGGCAGTCCCATGTCTACCGCACACCCGAGCGCCGCCGTTTCCGCCGACGACGCGCTGCACGGCGCTCTCTATCGCAAGGTCACGCTGCGCCTCATCACCCTCTTCTGCCTGTGTTACTTCGCGGCCTATCTCGACCGCATCAACATCGGGCTCGCGAAGCTCCAGATGCTCGATGCGCTGAAGTTCAGCGACACCGTGTACGGCCTCGGCGCCGGCCTGTTCTTCGCCGGCTACATCCTGTTCGAAGTCCCAAGCAATCTGGTGCTGCAGCGCGTCGGCGCGAAGCTGTGGATCGCGCGGATCATGATCACGTGGGGCCTGTTGTCCGGCGCGACGATGTTCGTGCACACGCCGATGCAGTTCTACGTCGTGCGCTTCCTGCTCGGCGCCGCCGAAGCCGGTTTCCTGCCGGGCGTGCTGCTGTACCTGACGCAGTGGTATCCCGATGCGCGTCGTGCACGGATCGTCGCGCTGTTCATGGTCGGCTTGCCGCTGTCGAGCATGATCGGCAGCCCGATCTCCGGCTGGATCATGCGTGCGTTCGACGGCGTGCACGGGCTCGGCGGCTGGCAGTGGCTGTTCCTGCTCGAAGCGCTGCCGTCGGTGCTGCTCGGTTTCGCGGTGCTGCGCTGGCTGCCCAACGACATCGAATCCGCGCAATGGCTGAACACCGACGAGAAGCGGGTGCTGCGCGCGAATCTCGACGCCGATCCGGCCGGCAACAAGAGCCACGCGCTCGGCAAGGCCTTCTCCGATCCGAAGGTGTGGGCACTCGGCCTGATCGATCTGTGCGTGCTGCTCGGCCTGTATGCGGTGAGCTTCTGGCTGCCGACGATCCTGCGCGACACCGGCGTGAAGGACGCGTATCACATCGGCTGGCTGATGGTGATCCCGAACGCCGCCGCCGTGCTCGCCACGCTGTACTGCGGCGCCAGCTCCGATCGCGCGCGCGAGCGCCGCTGGCATATCGTCGTCCCGTTCATGGTGTCGGCCGTCGCGCTGGCGATCGCGGCTTCGTCGTCGCACGGCACGCTCGGCACGGTGCTGCTGTTCTCGCTGATCAACGCCGGCGCGGCCGCCGCGATGCCGGTCGTGTGGGCGCTGCCGTCGACGTTCCTGAAGGGCTCGGCCGCCGCCGGCGGCATCGCGTTCGCGTGTTCGATCGCGAACCTCGGCGGATTCGGCAGCACCTACTTCATCGGCTGGCTGCGCGACACGTTCCATTCGCAAAGCGCAGGGCTGGTCGGCTTCGCCGCGTGCATGCTGGTCGGCTGCGCACTCGCGCTCGCCTATCCGGCCCGGCTCGTGAACCGCTGACGCCTCGCGCCGCACGCGCAACACTGCCTTTTTACAACCGCGCCGCTAGCGCGGTCCGCCCCCAACGTCCCCCGCGTCATTCCGCGCACGCCGCCCTCCCGGCGCGTGCGCGCTTCCCGCCGCCACGCCGCCGCCGTTCGCCGATTTTCGCGCCGCGCAGGCACGTCGATTGCGTCATCCCCGCGCCCGCCCTCCGGCGGACAGCCATCTTCCTTCCAACCGGCGCTGCGACCCGCGCGGTGCTTTGCGCGGCGGTCCCGCATCGCAATGCAGGTTTCCTGAACGAGAGGACGACATGAAATCAATACGAACGATAGTGGCCCTGTGCTCGGTCATTTCCGTGCTCGCAGCATGCGGCGGCGGCGACGACGCCGGGACCGTACTCGGCATCTCGAAGCCGCAGGCGCGCTTCATCAACGCGGTGCCGGCCGGCCCGAACCTCGACTACTACCTGAATGCGAAGATCGACCAGTCGGGCGTCGCATACAAGGGCGTGACGCGCTATCACGACATCGATTCGGGCACGCAGACCGCGAGCTACGACGTGTCGGGCACGACCTCGACCGTCGCGTCTCAATCGTTCAGCGCGGCGAACGGTCACCACTACACGACGATCGCGCTGCCGAGCACGACGTCGCTGATCTCCGTCGTCGACGATCCATACGACAAGGGGCTGCTGTCGGACAAGGCGCGCGTGCGCAGCTTCAACGCATCGCCGAATGCGCAGAACGTCGACGTCTACGTCGTGCCGCCGGGCACCGACATCACCACGCAAAGCCCGACGATGGCGGGCGCGGCCTACCAGAACGCCGTGCCGGCGACGACGCAGGATTCGGTCTACCTGAACGGCGGCACCTACCAGGTGATCGTCACGACGGCCGGCAGCAAGTCGCCGATCCTGAAGACCGCGCCGGTCAGCATCGGCAACAACGCCGACTGGCTGCTTCTGACGATTCCGTCGGGCGGGGTCGGCGACGTGACGCCGAACGATATCCACGTGCTCGTCGCGCAGGGCAACGACGCCGATACGTCTGCGCAGGAACTGGGGCCGCAGTAAGGGCCGGAAACGGTCGCGGCGGCCGGTGCAACATGCAACGGCCGCCGCGTGGTGTCGAATACCGGATCAGTCGTCGGACCGTTCGAGGCTGATCACGTGCTCGGCGCGCGTCCCGTCGCCGTGCTCGATATCGACGTCGCCGACATGGCGCACGCGCCAGCCCGGCCGCGTCGCGATCTGCGGCATGTTGCCGGACGGCCGGCTCTCGATCCCGCCGAGCCCTTCGTCGGGCGTATCGATCGCTTCGTCGAGCGACGCGTTCGAATAGATCACGTTGTCCTGCAGCTCCGACGCGCCGGTGCGGGCCTCCATGCCCTTGCCGTCGACGTCGACCGTGTTGTCGGTCATCGCCATGTTCGCGTTGTCGAGCGTGACGATCCGGCCGGCGGCACGGCGTACCGGATCGCCGCTGTCCACCGCATGCGCGTCGACGTCGATCGCCGGCAGGCCGGTCGGCATTTTCCCGGCGACCGCCTCCGGCGTCAGCGGACGCCGCGCGACCTGCGCGGCCTGGGTCGCCGCGTCGGGCATGTCGCCGGCCGCCGGCGTCTTCACCGGGCTTTTCTCGATCTGTTCCCGCTGCTTTTCCGGGGTAGGGTTCGATTCCGCGTTCTGCATCGCACCTCCTTGGCCGGCCCACGGGCGCCGGCATCGTGCCAGCGCCGCCGGGCCGGAAATCGCTACAACGGTCCTTGCAAATCTTTCATGCGCACGGCTCCGCACGCGCACCATCCGGCGCGCGTGCCGCCGGCACGGCACCCGCGGGCGGACGGCACGCTCGCGCGCCGCCCGCCCGACCGTCGACCGTGCGTCAGCCGCCGCCGCTCGCGCCGGCCGGCCCGGAAGCCGCGCCCGGCATGCTTGCACCGGTATCGCCGCTGCTGCCGGCCGCCCCGCTGCTCGGCATGCCCGAGGGCGCGGTCGAAGGCGCGGCCGACATGCCGCTCGCTGCGCCCGAGTCGGAACTGGCTGCGCCGTTGTCTCCCTTCTTCTGGCAACCCGCGCCTGCCGCCAGGCCCGCGATCAGGATGCCGGCGAAGACGGCTCGCGATACGTGACGAAATGAATATCGCTGCATGACACCTCCGCTGATGTCGATGTGGATGGAACCCATCGACCCGCAATTTGCGTGCCTTCCCGCGCCGCCGCGGCCGCGCGCGTCGCATTCATTTTTCGAATGACGCCCAGCCGAATATTTAATTTCCCATCGCCGGGGCGGCCGCCCATACTCGCGAACAAATCCGAGACATAACGTCCACGGCGGCCCGGCCCGCGCTGCGCACATCCGCGGCACGGTTTCGCGCCCCGCACATGGAAGGAGACAACGGCGTGCAACTGGAAGCCATTCACCGCACGGGCCTCGGGCTCGGCGCGGACGACGCATCGCATCGAGACGACACGGCCGCGCGCGATCCCGCGCTGAGCCCACGGCTGCACAATCCCGATCTCGCGCCGACCAAGGCCGAAGGCCGCACATGGGGCCGCTACAGCATCTTCGCGCTATGGACCAACGACGTGCACAACATCGCGAACTACTCGTTCGCGATCGGATTGTTCGCGCTCGGCCTGTCGGGCTGGCAGATGCTCGCGTCGCTCGCGATCGGCGCGGTGCTCGTGTACTGCTTCATGAACCTCACCGGCTACATGGGCCAGAAAACCGGCGTGCCGTTCCCGGTGATCAGCCGGATGAGCTTCGGCATCTACGGCGCGCTGCTGCCCGCGATGATCCGCGCGGTGATCGCGATCGCATGGTTCGGTATCCAGACCTATCTCGCGTCGGTCGTGCTGCGCGTGCTGCTCACCGCGATCTGGCCGGGCCTCGCCGCGTTCGACCGGAATGCGATCTTCGGGCTGTCGACGCTCGGCTGGATCACGTTCGTCGCGATCTGGCTGGTGCAGATCGGCATCCTCACGTACGGGATGGAATCGGTCCGCAAGTACGAAGGGCTCGCCGGCCCGGTGATCCTCGTCACGACGCTGTCGCTCGCCGCATGGATGATCAGTCGCACCGGCGGCCATCTCGCGATGTCGATCGGCAAGCCGATGACCGGCCTGAAGATGTGGACGGAAATCTTCGCGGGCGGCTCGCTGTGGCTCGCGATCTACGGCACGCTGGTGCTCAACTTCTGCGATTTCGCGCGTTCGTCGCCGAGCGCGAAGACCGTACGCGTCGGCAATTTCTGGGGCCTGCCGGTCAACATCCTCGTGTTCGCGACGATCAGTTTCGTGCTCGCGGGCGCGCAGTTCGAGCTGAACGGCCACATCATCCACAGCCCGACCGAAATCATCGCGACGGTGCCGAACAAGCTGTTCCTCGTGCTCGGCTGCCTGGCGTTCCTGATCGTGACGGTGGCCGTGAACATCATGGCGAACTTCGTCGCGCCGGCCTTCGTGCTGACGAGCCTCGCGCCGCACCGCCTGTCGTTCCGCCGCGCGGGCCTGATCAGCGCGACGATCGCCGTGCTGATCCTGCCGTGGAACCTGTACAACAGCCCGATCGTGATCGTCTATTTCCTGTCCGGCCTCGGTGCGCTGCTCGGCCCGCTGTACGGGATCATCACGGTCGACTACTGGCTCGTGCGCAAGCAGCGCGTGAACGTGCCCGAGCTCTATACCGAAGCGCCGAGCGGCGCCTACTTCTACACGCGCGGCGTGAACCGCAAGGCGCTCGCGGCGCTCGTGCCGTCCGCGCTGATCTCGATCACGCTCGCCGTCGTGCCGGCCTTCGGCGCGATGACGCCGTTCTCGTGGCTGCTCGGCGCCGCGATCGCGGGCGGCGTGTACTGGCTGCTGGCCGATCGCAAACGGCACTACGAAGCGCGCTCGGGCGAACACATCGCGGTCGCCTGCGCGCAACACTGACACACACGCATACGGAGTCACGATGAGGATCCTGGTAGTCAACGTCAACACGACCGAGTCGATCACCGACGCGATCGCCGCGCAGGCGCAGGCCGCCGCGTCGCCCGGCACGGAGATCGTCGGGCTGACGCCGCGCTTCGGCGCGGAGTCGATCGAAGGCAACTTCGAGAGCTACCTCGCGGCGATCGCCGTGATGGATCGCGTGTTGAACTACGACGAACCGTACGATGCGGTGATCCAGGCCGGCTACGGCGAACACGGCCGCGAAGGGCTGCAGGAACTGCTGACGGTGCCCGTCGTCGACATCACCGAAGCGGCCGCCAGCGTCGCGATGCTGCTCGGCCATCGCTACTCGGTCGTCACGACACTCGACCGCACGGTGCCGCTGATCGAGGATCGCCTGAAGCTCGCCGGGCTCGATGCGCGCTGCGCGTCGGTGCGCGCGAGCGGCCTCGCGGTGCTCGAGCTCGAGGAGAACCCGGCCCGCGCGATCGAATCGATCGTCGGCGAGGCGCAGCGCGCGGTGCGGGACGATCGCGCGGAAGTGATCTGCCTCGGCTGCGGCGGAATGGCCGGCCTCGATCGGCAGATCGAGGAATGCACGGGCGTGCCGGTGGTCGACGGCGTGTCGGCGGCGGTCGCGCTCGCCGAGTCGCTGGTGCGACTGAAGCTGAAGACGTCGAAGGTCCGCACGTACGCGCCGCCGCGCCCGAAGCGGATCGTCGGCTGGCCGGGAACCTTCGCGAAATGACGGGCCGCCGGCCGGTTACCGTGCGGCGCGCACGCCCCGTCTCGCCGGGACGCGTATCGGCATGCGCGACCCGCTAGACCGGCCCGTCCTGCCCCGCGACGCGCCCGACGCCGTGGGTGCGCTCGACGTGCTCGATGCACGGCTGATGCGCATCCTGCTCGTGCTGCTGACCGAGCGCACCGTGTCGCGTGCGGCCGTGCGCCTGAACATGTCGCAGCCGGCGACGAGCGCCGCGCTCAAGCGCCTGCGCACGCTGCTCGGCGATCCGCTGCTGGTGCGCAGCCGCTACGGGATGGTGCCGACCGAATTCGGTGCGCGCCTGATCGAGCCGCTGCGCAACGCGCTGCGCGTGATCGACTTCATCCGCATCCAGCAGCCGACGTTCGACGCGCGCACGTCGGTGCGCACCTACCGGATCGGCTGCCCCGACTACCTGAACGTGCTGTTCGTGCCGAAGCTCGTCGCACTGTTTCGCGAGCGGGCGCCGAACGCGCAACTGGTGTTTCATCCGCTCGGCGACGGATTCGACGACGAACGCGCGCTGGCCGACGGCGAACTCGACGTCGTGATCGACAACCGGCCCGCACGCCGGTCGCGCTTCCGGCAGGACGACCTGTTCGACGATCGCGTCGTGTGCCTGATGCGTGCGACGCATCCGCTCGCGCGGAGCGGCGCGATGACGGCCGCCGGATTCGCGGCGGCGCCGCAGCTGTGCCCGACGCCGTCGTGGCTGGAAGCGTCCGGCGCGATCGACCGGCAACTCGAGCGCGTGGGCCTGCAGCGGCGCATCGCCGTCACGCTGCCGCACTTCGAGCTCGCCGCGCATGCGCTCGTGCGCACCGACCTGATCCTCACCACCACGTACCGGCTCGCGCGGCACTACGCGAAGCTGCTGCCGCTCGCCGCGGTCGCGCTGCCGGCCGAGCCGCCGGACATCGTGTACCGGATGACGTGGAACGAAGCCGGATCGTGCGCGGAAGGCGGTCGGTGGCTGCGCGGACTGATCGCCGAAGCGACGCGCGCGTGGCTCGACGCCGAGGCGACGCTGCCGGCGGTCGCCGCAGTCGCCGCTGCCGCAGCCGATACGGACATCCCGACAACCGCGCCGGCCGCCGCCGATCCGCTCGCGCCCGCCCGGCGCACGCGCCGCGGACCGGCCACGCATTGCCATGCGTCGCATCCGGCACGCGTCGCGCAGGCGGCACGCATCCATCGCATCGCGACGAAGTCGCACTGACCGGCGCCGCAGCCGGTCCGAAGCGCGCGTTCGATCGCCGCATGTCAGACCGGTCCTATTTACCCTCGCTGCACCGAGTCTTCAGAATGACGCGTTGAACGCGCGCCGGCGGACGTCGCATCGCGAACGCCCGTAGCCGCTTTATCGAATCGAGGAAATCCGCATGAAGAACACACTCGTCGCGCTGGCCGTCCCGGTCGCGCTATTCGCGAGCGCCAGCGCATTCGCCGGTACTCAGGACTGCTCGACACGCATCCGCGCGCTGCACACGCAGATCGACAACGCGAAACGGTTCGGCAACACGCAACAGGCGATGCGCCAGCAGGCCGCGCTCGAACGGATCATGGCCAACTGCACGGATGCCGGCCAGCTCGCACGCGCCGAACGCAAGCTGACCGACAAGGCGCGCGACCTGCGCCACGCGGAAGACGAGGTACGCGACGCACAGGCGCGCGTCCGCGAAGCCGAAGCGCTCGGCGATGCAAGGAAGCTGAACAACGCGCAACGCAAGCTCGCCGACAAGCAAACGAAGCTGCGCAACGCCACGCGCGATCTGCACGACGCGCAGGTCGATCGCGATGCGCTGAAAGGCTGACGGATCGAAACGGCGTGCCGCGCGAATATGCATTTCACGATTCGATGTTTGTCGGCCGGAAACCGATTCCGTAATCTGCCCGGCAGCCGCGCCGCCCGCGCGCGGATCACCGAACCGAGGACACGCCGCCGATGACCCACTCTTTCGCCACGGCACGCCGCCGCACGCTGCAGCGCCTTGCCGCCCTCGCCGCCGCGCCGTTCGCGAGCGGCCTCGCGCTGCCCGCGCGCGCGGCCGGCGCCGACCTGTCGGGCGTCACGCTCGTGCTCGGCGATCAGGCCGGCGGCCTGCGGGCGCTGGCCGAAGCGGCGCGCGTGCTCGACGGCACGCCGTACCGGTTCCGCTGGGCCAACTTCCAGGGCGCCGCGCCGCTGTTCGAAGCGCAGCGCGCGGGCGCGATCGATCTCGCGCCAGCCGGCGACCTCCCCGTCCTGACGGCCGCGCTCGGCGATCCGTCGTTGCGGATCGTCGCGACGCGCGTCGGCTCGCCGACGTCGCTCGGCATCGTCGTGCAGCCCGACTCGCCGGTGCGCACGGTGGCCGACCTGAAAGGGCAAACGGTCGTCGTGTCGTCCGCGCGCGGCAGCATCTCGCAATACCAGTTGTACGGCGCGCTGCGCGAACACGGGCTCGCGCCGCGCGACGTCGACGTGCGCTTCGTGCTGCCGGTCGACGCGTTCGCCGCGTTCGAGGCGAAGCGGATCGGCATCTGGGCCACGTTCGATCCGTACTACGGGCACGCGGTGCGACGCGGCGCGCGCATCGTCCGCGACGGCAGCGGCATCAATTCGGGGCTCGCGTTCCTCACGTCGCCGGTCGAAACCCTCGACGATCGCGGCAAGCGCGCGGCGCTCGCGGACGTGCTCGCGCGGCTCGCCCGCGCGGGCCAATGGGCGCTCGCGCACCCGGCCGACTACGCGAGCGTCTATGCGTCGCTCACGCGCCTGCCGCCCGACGCGGCCACCGATATCGCACGGCGGGCCGCGCTCGCGCAGCGCAGCCTCAGCGACGCCGACATCGACGTACTGCAGCGCGTCGCCGATCGCGCGGCGGCGGACGCGATCCTGCCGCGCCGCGTCGACGTCGCGTCGATCGCCATCCGGAACGTGGCGGCCTGAGTGGCGCCTCGCGGAGCGCGGGCGCGCGTTCAGCGCGGCCGCGCCATATCGAGATCCGGTACGTCGTCGCCGAACGTCGACCGTGCGACCGCGCATCTCGCGTCCGTCGACATCTCCCTCAATCGAGCCACACGCCGTCGAACCGGTGTCCGCCGAGCGGCGAGAACGTCAGCCCGTGTACGCGCCTGGAAATCGGCAGCGACACGATCGACGTCGCGATCGGCGTGAACGGCACCTGGTCCTTGAACACCACCTGCGCCTGCTCGTACAGCGCCGTGCGCTTCGCGACATCCGCATTCGAACGCGCCGCCGTCACGAGTTGCTCGAAGTCCTTGTTGCACCATTTCGCGAGATTGCTGCCGTGCACCGCCTCGCAGCCGAGCAGCGTGCCGAGCCAGTTGTCGGGGTCGCCGTTGTCGCCCGACCAGCCGTACAGGATCGCGTCGTGCTGCCCGTCGTGTTTCGCGCGGCGGTTGTATTCGCCCCATTCGTAGCTGACGATCTTCGCGCGCACGCCGATCTTCGCCCAGTCCTGCTGGATCAGTTGCGCCATCAGCTGGGCATTCGGGTTGTACGGGCGCTGCACGGGCATCGCCCACAGCGTCAGGTCGAAGCCGTTCGGAAAGCCGGCCTGCGCGAGCAGCGCCTTCGCGGCCGCCGGATCGCGCGGCGCGTCCTTCAGGCGCGGGTTGTACGACCATTGCGCGGGCGGCATCGGGTTCGTCGCGATCGTCGCGTCGCCGTTGAACACGGTCTTGATGATCGCCGCCTTGTCGATCGCGATGTCGAGCGCGCGCCGCACGTCGACGCGATCGAGCGGCGGATGCTGCGTGTTGTACGCGACGAAGCCGACGTTGAAGCCCGTCCCCGAGAACAGCGTCAGCTTCGGGTCGCGCCGCACCGTCTCGAGATCGGCCGGCCGCGGAAACACCGACACCTGGCACTCGCCGGCCACGAGCTTCTGCAACCGCGCGGCCGGATCGGGCGTGATCGCGAACACGAGGCGCGCGAGCTTCACGTCGTCCGGTTTCCAGTAGTCGGGATTCGCGTCGTAGCGGATCAGCGCGTCCTTCTGGTACGTGCGCAGCAGGAACGGCCCCGTGCCGACCGGGAACTGGTTGATGTCCGACTCGCGATGGCGTGCGGCGAGCTGCGACGCATATTCGGCCGACAGCACCGACGCGAACGCCATCGCGAGATTGCGCACGAAGACGACGTCGGGCGACTTCAGCACGAAGCGCACCGTATAGTCGTCGACCTTCTCGATGCGCTCGATGTTGCGGTCGAAGCCGAGATCGCTGAAATACGGGAAGCTGACCGGATAGGCCTGGCGAAACGGATCGTTCGGGTCGAGCATCCGGCGGAACGTGAACACGACGTCGTCGGCCTGGAACGGCCGAGTCGGCTTGAACCACGCGGTCGTCTGGAATTTCACGCCGCGCCGCAGGTGGAACGTGATCGTGCGCTGATCGGGCGACACGTCCCAGCTCGTCGCCAGCGACGGGACGAGATCGAGCGTGCCGCGCTTGAATTGCACGAGCCCGTTGTAGATCGTGTACGTGCTCGCATCGAAATCGGTGCTCGTCGTATGCTGACCGGGATCGAAGCCGGCCGGGCTGCCTTCGGAGCAGTACACGAGTGTCTTGCCCGCGGGGGCCGCGAGTGCGTGCGGCACGGCGCCGGCCAGCAGCAGCGACGCGGCCATGCAGCGCAGCGCGGCGCCGGCATGCGATACGCCGCGCGTACGGCGCGCGGCTGACGAAACGAAAGGATTCTTCATGGTGAGAGAGGCAAGCAAGAAGTGCCATGCGAATGACGACCGTCGATCTTCGCGCGCATCCCGCCGATCGCTTACCAATTAATTCCGCGTTGCTTATCGTCATGGATGCATCCCGCTGCCCCGGCACGAAAATATCCATGCGAGCGCCGCGGACATGCTCGCGAACGCCGCCGCGACGCCCGGCCCGGCGTCACGACGCAGCGCCGTCCGCCCACGGGTACGTGGCGTCCTTCCGGCCCCCTGCAGCTTCCGCGGAATTGGCGCATCGTATCGGTTGGCCAACGCCGGCACCGGTGCGCGGGAATCCGCCGGCGCACGCATGCCGGCACGGCGCGCCCGCGGGTGCGCCGCCCTTCCTGGAGGACCCACGCATGTCGCTCAACCCCGATACGCCGTCTCGTCCCGTGAAGTCGCCGGGCCCCGATCATCCGATCCTGATCGAACCGCACTCGTCGCGCGTGGTCGTGAAGGTCGCCGGCAAGGTCGTCGCCGATACGCGCCATGCACTGGTGCTGCGCGAGGCCAGCTATCCGGCGGTGCTGTACATTCCGCGCGAGGATGCCGACATGTCGCTGCTCGAGCGTACCGATCACGCGACCTACTGCCCGTACAAGGGCGATTGCGCGTACTACTCGATTCCGGCCGGCGGCGAACGCGCGACCAATGCGGTGTGGACGTACGAACATCCGAATCCGGCCGTCGAATCGATTCGCGGGCACCTCGCGTTCTATCCGGACCGCGTCGATTCGATCGAGGAAAGCCTGCTCGTCACCGCCTGAGCGCGCGGCGCCCTGCCGCGTCGCCGTTCACGTATCGTCCGGCGGCTGATTTGCATATGCGGATTCATTGGTTGGCCGCCGTCCCGCATGGTCGTATCGTCTCGAGTCCGGCGCGGGCCGGCCGCGTCCCGTGCCGATCGCGCCATGCCCGCGCGCCCCGTGAACCCGCCAGCAGGACGCCTCGATGAACGACACACCGCACGCAGACCTTGAAACGACCCCGGCGAACCCGCACCGCCGCCGATGGCTGCACGGCGCGGCCGTCGGGCTGGCCGGACTCGCGCTCGGGCCGCTCGCGGCCGCGCCCGCACGCGCCGACGCCGGCGGCACGCGATTGCGCATCGGCTTCCAGAAATACGGCAACTTCGTCGTGCTCAAGGCGCGCGGCACGCTCGAGAAGCGTCTCGCGAGCCAGGGCGTCGCCGTGCAATGGCTCGAATTCCCGGCGGGCCCGCAACTGCTCGAAGGGCTGAACGCCGGCGCGATCGACGTCGGCACGGTCGGCGAAACCCCGCCGATCTTCGCGCAGGCCGGCGGCGTCGATTTCGTCTACATCGGCAACGAGCCGCCCGCACCGCAGGGCGAGGCGATCGTCGTGCTGCCGGATTCGCCGATCCGCACCGTCGCGCAACTGCGCGGCAAGAAGGTCGCGTTCAACAAGGGCTCGAACGTCCACTATCTGCTCGTGAAGGCGCTCGAGCATGCGGGCCTCACGTATGCCGACATCCAGCCGATCTACCTGACGCCGGCCGACGCGCGCGCCGCGTTCGTGCAGCGCAGCGTCGATGCGTGGGTGATCTGGGATCCGTATCTGGCCGCCGCCGAACGGCAGCTCGGCGCCCGCGCGATCGCGAACGGCGACGGGCTCGTGCGCAACACGCAGTACTACCTCGCGGCGCGCAAGTACGCGGCCGCGCACCCGCAGGTGGTGCGCGCGCTGCTCGACGAAGTCGACGCGGTCGATCGCTGGGCGCGCGATCACGTGCCCGACGTGGCCGCGCAACTGTCGCCGCTCGTCGGCCTCGACGCGCCGACGCTCGAAGTCGCGCTCAAGCGCGCCGGCTACGGCGTGCAGCCGATCACCGATGCGACGGTCGCGTACCAGCAGAGCATCGCCGACGCGTTCAGCACGCTGAAGCTGATCCCGGGCAAGCTGTCGGTGGCGAGCGCGCGTTGAAGCGTCACGGTGCAGGCGCGCGATTCGCGATGCGGCGCGTCACGGCGCAGGCGTCGCGCCGATGCGTCGCCATTCGTCGTAGTCGGTGACGAGGCCTGCGTCGTCGATCGCGATATCGGCCGCATACGTGCCGCTCTCGTAGCGATACACGTGCGGCGCGGTGCGCGTATAGCGCTGCTCGCCGCGCACGATGTCGACATCCGGAAACCTCAGCCACGCGGTGCGAATCGCGGCCGACTCGCCGACGGCAAGCGCCAGCCGCCGGATCGGCAGCGTATTGGTCGACGGACTGAAGCCGAGATCGATATCGGTTGCGCCCGCAAGCATCGGTGCAGCAACGCCGTCGATCGTCCACTGCCCGGCATCGCAGGCAATGTCCCATTGTCGTGGCGGCGCCGTACCGGCCCATCGCGTCACGCGCGCCGAGCGCGTGAGCCAGTCGGTCCCGCATGCGATCGCGTAATCGATGCGAAACGGCGCACCGTCGATCGCCCCCGCCACCGCGCCCGACAGCGCGATGCCCGTTTGCGACTCGTCGAGCCGGCACCATTCGGCCGCTTGCCACGTCTGTACGATCTGCCATGCGACGCAGTGCGTCCGCGGGGCGTCGCTCCGTTGCGTCATGTCGGGTCTCCTGTCGGTCGCGCGGAAGAAGACCGATTTTCGCTCACGGCGTGGACGAACGCACGCGGCTTCGACGGCGCCGGTCGCCCTCCGGCCGATAGTCAGTATCGGCACGACGCACATGTCGCCCTTCCGCCGCTTTGGTACCATCCGTCGATCGGTAAAAATCGGACCGGAAGACAAAAGGCGCGACTTCATGGATTTGTTGGCGACGATGCGCATCTACGTCAGGGTCGTGGAGCGCGGCACGATGTCGGGCGCGGCGCGGGATCTCGACATGGGCCAACCGGCCGTCAGCGAGCGCATCGAGAAACTCGAAAAGCATCTCGGCACGCGGCTGCTGATGCGCAGTGCGCGCACCCTCGCGTGCACGGAGGAAGGCCGCATCTTCTACGAGCACAGCAAGGCGCTGCTCGAAGCGGCCGAACTGGCCGTTGCATCGGTCTCGAAGACGGAGAATGCGCTCGACGGCTCGATCCGGCTCGCGGCGCCGCAATGTTTCGGCGAGGTCGTGATGCCGGGCGTGCTGATGCAGATCCGCACCGCATTTCCGAAACTGCACATCGACCTGGTGCTGAACGACGATATCGTCGATCCGGTCACCGAGGGCGTCGACATTTCGATCCGGGTCGGCCAGCTCGGCGACGGCGGGTTCGTTGCCTATGCGCTCGGCGCGGTCGGCCGCGTGCTCGTCGCCGCACCGTCGTATCTCGACCGGCACGGCCCGCTCGACATGAAGGCCGATCTCGCGAACCATCCGTTCATCCGCGTGAAAGGCGTATTCGCGAACGAACAGGTGCCGCTTCAGTGCGACGGCAGCGCGGTCGAATACGCGCGCATCCGGACGGTCATGACCACCAGCCACTGGCGCCCGATGTTCGACACGATCGCGGCGGGCGGCGGCATCGGCGTGGTTCAGTACCCGGCGTGCGCCGATGCGCTCGCGCAGGGCCGGCTCGTCCGCCTGCTGCCGCACTACGACATCCCCGAATTCGCGCTCAACGTGCTGGTGCACGCGCAGCGGCCGCTGCCGCCGCGCGTGCGCGCCGTCGTCGATCTGCTGAAAAAGGCGCTTCCGCCGTTACTGGTGAAGCACGACCGGTAGCCGTCACGCCTGCAGCGACTTCCCCGGCTCCTTCACGTGCGCATCGACTTCCATCTGGTAGAAGCGCGCGCTGACGAAACCGAACAGCGTCCAGCCGAGGAACACGCACAGGCCGCCGAGCATCAGCGCCTGCTCGCCCGAGCTGAACAGCGCATAGAAACTGTACGCGGTCGCGATCATCGCGATCACGTTCGTCACCAGCGCCTTGCCCGGCGGCACCTTCGCGACCTTCTGGATCGTGATCAGCGCGGCCATCGACATCACGTACGGCACGAGGTTCGTGACGACCGCGAGATCGACGATCTTCTGGAACTGGCTGCTCAGCTCCGGGCTGATCGTCATCAGCGCCAGCGCGACCTGCGCGACCAGCAGGATCACCATGCCGACGATCGGCGTGCCGGTGCGCGTTGCACGTGCGAACACCGGCAGGAAATAGCCGACGTCCGCCGAGCTCTTGAACACCTGCGCCACCGTGAACTGCCAGCCGAGCAGCGAGCCGACGCACGCGATCACCATCAGCGCGGTGACGATCGTGCCGACGGTCGGCGTGAACATCGTCGCGAACGCGATGCCGAACGGCGCATTCGACTTCGCGAGGATCGCGTTGGGCACGATGCCCGCGATCACGTTGGTCGACACGATGTAGAAGAGCGCCGACGCGATCGTGCCGCCGAGCACGGCGATCGGCACGTTGCGCTCCGGATTCTCCACGGCGTCCGAGTTCGCGCACGCGGATTCGAGCCCGAGGAACGCCCACAGCGTCACCGCGATCGAGCTGCCGACCGCCGGCCCGAACGGCATGCCGTGCGGATCCCACGCCGCGCCCCAGGTCGCGCCGCTGAACCAGAACCAGCCGATCAGCGACACGACGACGACCGGAATGATCACGCCCCACACCGTCACCGCGCCGATCCGGCCGGTGATGCGCGAGCCGCCGAAGTTCGCGACCGTCGTCAGCACGAGCAGGAAGATCGTCCACAGGCCGGTCTGCAGCGGCGACAACGTCGCGTCGAACAGCACGGTGCCGTAGCCGACCGCCGTGACGCCGATCGCGACGTTGGCGATCACGAGCGACAGCCCGTACGTGTAGTTCGCCATGTAGTTGCCGGCCTTGCCGAACGCGTACTCCGCATAGCCGCCCATTCCGCCCGGCTTGCGGCTCAGCATCCCGCAGCGCGCGAACGCATAGGCCAGCGCGAGCGAGCCGCCGGCCGTGACGATCCACGACAGCAGCGAGATCGTGCCGACCTGCGCGAGCTTCGACGGCAGCAGGATGATGCCGGAGCCCATCATGTTGACCGCCGTGAGGATGGTGAGCTGCCAGACGTTCATCCGGTTTTTCGGCGCGGCCGCCGGGGCCGCGTCGGACATGCGCGCTGCGTTTTCCATGGTGTCGATCCTTCGATGTGAGGCCGCCGCGCGGCCGGTCGCTCGTACGCCCGCTCGGGCTTCAGGGCTTCAGGCCGTCAGGCAATACACGCGGTACGTGCCGTCCTCGACCTCCACGCCGTGCGTGTCGTGCGCGAACCCCGGGAACCGCCGGTCGTACGCTTCGAGCGCCTTCAGGTAGCCGAGCACCGGGCCGCCGGCCGGCCCCGCGTTCTCGCCCGGCATCAGGAGCGGAATGCCCGGCGGATACGGCACGACGCCGGTGGCCACCGTGCGCCCGGCCAGCTCGTCGAGCGTCACCTGCTCGATGCGGCCCTGCACGAGATGCTCGTACGCGCGCACCGGGCTCATCTCCGGCTTCGGCAGAATCGAGAACGCCTCCGACATCAGGCGCGTCGTGCCGAGCTGCTCCATCGCCGCGAACATCGTGTCGGCCAGGTCCTTCAGCCCCATGCCCGCATAGCGCGAGCCATGCGCCTTCGCGAGCGACGGAATCGCCAGGTCGAGCGGCAGGTTCGCGTCGTAGTCGCGCTTGAAATCGCACAGCGCGCTGACGAGCGAACCCCACTTGCCCTTCGTGATGCCGATCGAGAACAGGAACAGGATCGTGAAATCGGTCGTCTTCTCGACGACGATGCCGCGCGCATCGAGATACGCGGTGACGACGCTCGCGGGAATGCCGACCGGCATCAGCCCGCCGGCCGGCGCGACGCCCGGCGTGACGATCGACACCTTGATCGGATCGAGCATGCAGTAGCCGTCCTCGACGTTGCCGAAGCCGTGCCATTGCGCGCCCGGGCGCAGCACCCAGCACGCCGGGTCGCTCGCGAGCAGTTCGGGCGGCGCATCGTGGAACGGCAGCGTGCGGCCCGTGCGCGCCTCCAGCACGGTGTCGGGCTGCCAGCACTCGAAGAACCAGTCGCCCTTCGCGCCGAATTCGCCGTTCATCCGCGCGATCATCTGCCGGAACGCGACGGCCTCCTCGATCGACTCGCGCGTCAGCGCGGCGCCGCCGGGGCCGTCCATCATCGCGGCCGCGACGTCGTTCGACGCGATGATCGCGTAGTTCGGCGACGTCGACGCATGCATCATGAACGTTTCGTTGAACTGACCGTGCGGGATCGGGCTGCGGCCGTCGCGCACGTGGATGTACGACGCCTGCGACAGCGCGGTCAGCAGCTTGTGCGTCGACTGCGTCGCGAACACCGTGGGCCGGTCTGCATGATGGTCGCGCGGGTCGCCGTGCATTGCATGACGGTCGCGGTAGATCGGGTTGAAACGCGCGTAGCCGTACCACGCCTCGTCGAAGTGCAGCCGGTCGACGCTCGCGCCGAGCAGCTCCTCGACACGCGTCACGTTGTAGCAGAGGCCGTCGTATGTCGAGTTCGTGACGATCGCGTGCTTCGGCTGGCGATCCGCCAGCCCGGCCGCGAGCGGGTTCGACGCGATCGCCTCGCGGATGGCCGTCTGCGTGAGGCGCTCCGCGGCGATCGGCCCGATGATCCCGTAGCGGTTACGCGTCGGCACGAGGTAGGTCGGAATCGCGCCCGACATCGTCATCGCATGCTCGGCCGACTTGTGGCAATTGCGGTCGCACAGCGCGATCTGGTCGCGGCTCACGCTCGCCATCAGGATGATGCGGTTCGACGTCGACGAGCCGTTCGTCACGTGATACGTGCGATGCGCGCCGAACACGCGCGCCGCGTAGCGCTCGCTTTCGCCGATCGGGCCCGAGTGGTCGAGCAGCGAGCCGAGTTCGCCCACCGAGATCGACAGGTCCGAGCGGAACAGCGATTCGCCGAAGTATTCGAAGAACGCGCGGCCGACCGGCGATTTCAGGAAGCCGGTGCCGCCGGTGTGGCCGGGCGTATGCCACGAGTATTCGTAGACGCGCGAGAACTTCGCGAGCGCGCCGAACATCGGCGGCAGGACGGTCGAGCGATAGCGTTCGATCGACGCGTGAATGCGCCCGCCGATGAAGTCGGCCGTGTCCTCGAGCAGCCACACGAAATCGTCGACCTTGCCCATCACCGCGGCCGGTACCGACGACGCGACGCTGCGATCGGCCAGCAGGAAGATCGGCACGCTGCCGTTGCGATGCCGGATCGCGTCGACCACGGCCTCGGACGGCCCGTGGCCGTCCACGCCGAGATCCCAGTCGAGCAGCACGCACTGGATTGACGGATCGGAGCGGATCAGCACGATGGCATCGTCGGCGGACGTGGCCGTCAGCACGTCGATACCGCGTTGCGCGAGCTCCGCGCTCAGCGTGCGGACCGCGCGCCCGGTTGCGGTTTCCTGCGCGATTTCGTCGTCGACCAGTAGCGCACGCATGCCGAGACGACGAATGCCGCCGACAGAAGTATTCATGATGTTGACCCTCGCTGTTGCGTTGCTTCGATTGGTATCGTTCGTCTCACGAGCACGCGGACAGCAGGCCACGGGCAGCGGCATGAGACGCTCGCAATTCCGGCTTGATTCGCCATCCAATTCGGAGCCGACTATGCCATAGATGCTTTTCTCTGAAAAGCTGACGATTCGGTAAAACCATCGGCGCCTTTCAAATCGGATTTCATCATTGGATCATTTTTATGTGCACCGCAGCATGCCAATTCCGGATTGTTTGATCATGCTCATGCCGCAATGACATTGCCGATTCGGTTCAATTGAATTCGCGGGATTTTGTTGCTACGATCGGCTGCGCCGGACACGGCCCGATCGCGGCGGCGCCGCGCCGCGCAAGGCTTCTGGTGCAGTGCGCATTCGGCATTCAGCATTCGCGGGACCGTTTCGATCGGCTGCAGCGCGTGTCGGCCCCGGATTGCGCGCCGATATGAATGCGGCTCCCGTTTTCAGGTCATTTACCGGAGAGTTCGCGTGAGCCTGTTGAAAATCGCAGTCGAGCCGGCGCTGATCGGCGCCTTCCTCACCACGCACGAACAGGTCGACGTATTTCAGACCGATTTCACGAATATCGCGGCAATCGTCGTCGGAATCGATTCCGCGGAAAAGGTGCTGAAAACCGTCGAAAGAACCGGTTTCGCGATTCCGTTCTTCGTCGCGGTCGAGCCCGACCAGGAAGTGCCGCCGTCGGTCCTGCCGCGCGCGAGCGGCGTGATCCAGCTTCGGCACGGCGGCCGCCATTACTACGGCCGGCAGATTTCCGCCGCCGCCGACATCTACAGCGAGAACCTGCTGCCGCCTTTCTTCAAGGTCATGCGCGAATACGTGCAGCGTGGCTACGTCGAATTCGACTGCCCGGGCCACCAGGGCGGCCAGTTCTTTTCGAATCATCCGCTCGGCCGGATGTTCTTCGATTTCTTCGGCGAAACCCTCTTTCGCGCGGACCTCTGCAACGCGGACGTCCGGCTCGGCGACCTGCTGATCCACGAAGGGCCCGCGCTGGAGGCGCAGCGCAACGCCGCACGCATCTACAACGCGGACAAGACCTACTTCGTGCTGAACGGCACGTCGACGTCGAACAAGGTCGTCACGAGCGCACTGCTGGCGCCCGACGATCTCGTGCTGTTCGACCGCAACAACCACAAGTCGGTGCACCTCGGCGCGCTCGTGCTGTCCGGCGCGCGGCCGGTCTATCTCGAGACCGCGCGCAACGCGTGGGGCCTCATCGGCGGCGTCGACAGCGCGGCGCTCGGCGAGGCGCGCATTCGCGACGCGATCCGCGACGTCGCGCCCGAGCGCGCCGACCTGCCGCGCCCGTTCCGGCTCGCGGTGATCCAGCTCGGCACCTACGACGGCACGATCTACAACGCACGCGAAATCGTCGACCGGATCGGCCATCTGTGCGACTACATCCTGTTCGATTCGGCGTGGGTCGGCTACGAACAGTTCATCCCGATGATGCAGGACTGCTCGCCGCTGATGCTGACGCTCGGCCCCGACGATCCCGGCATCTTCGTCACGCAGTCGGTGCACAAGCAGCAGGCCGGCTTCTCGCAGACGTCCCAGATCCACAAGAAGGACAGCCACATCGAAGGCCAGAAGCGCTTCTGCGATCATCGGCGCTTCAACAACGCGTACATGATCCACGCGTCGACGAGCCCGTTCTACCCGATGTTCGCGGCGCTCGACGTCAACGCGCAGATGCACGCGGGCCCGGCCGGCAAGCGCCTGTGGCGCGACTGCGTCGCACATGGCGTCGATGCACGCAAGCTGCTGCTGAAAACCTGCCGCCAGATCCGCCCGTTCGTCCCACAGCAGATCGACGGCCGCCCGTGGGCCCATTACCCGACCGAGCAGATCGTCGACGACCTGCGCTTCTTCCGCTTCCATCCGGCCGACACGTGGCACGGCTTCGAAGGCTATGCGGACGACCAGTATTTCGTCGATCCGTGCAAGCTGCTGCTGACCACGCCCGGCATCGATCGCGATACGCACGAATACGCGCCGTTCGGCGCACCGGCGCCGATTCTCGCGCGCTATCTGCGCGAGCACGGCGTCGTGCCCGAGAAAGCCGACCTGTACACGATCCTGTTCCTGCTCACGCCGTCGGAGAGTTTCGGCAAGCTGCAGCATCTGGTCGCGCACCTCGCGCAATTCGAGCGTCATCTCGACCAGGACACGCCGCTGCGCGAAGCGATTCCATCGCTGTGCGAAGCATATCCGGAGCTGTACGGCACCATGCGCCTGCGGCAGCTGTGCCAGCGCATGCACGATTTCTACCGCAGCCACGACATGAAGCATCTGCAGAAGCAGATGTTCCGGCGCGCGCAGTTCCCGAAGCAGGCGATGCTGCCGCAGGCCGCGAATGCCGAACTGATCCGCAACAACGTCGAACTCGTCACGCTCGACCGCATCGCGGGCCGGATCGCGACCGAAGGCGCGCTGCCCTATCCGCCCGGTATCTTCTGCGTGGTGCCGGGCGAAGTGTGGGGCGGCCCGGCGCTCGACTACTTCCGCGCGCTCGAAGCCGGGATCAACGCGCTGCCGGGCTTCGAGCCGGAAATCCAGGGCGTGTACCTGCAGACGAAGCCCGACGGCACCAGGCAGGCCTCGGCGTACGTGGTCGCGGCCGGCGCGGACGCGTCGCGCCTGTAAGGACGGAGGGCTGCGGACGCGCGGCCGGCGCGCCGGCATGCGCATGCCGCAGCACGGCCCGCACGGCAGGCCGCGTGTGCCCCGTGACGGCCGACGCCGTGCCTGCGCCGCCCGTCACCACGCCTGCCGGTAGATCTCCAGCGCGTCGGCCTCGGTCACCTCGCGCGGATTGTTCACGAGCAGGCGCGTCTGCAGCATTGCGTCCGACGCCATCCTCGGCAGATCGGCCTCGCCGATGCCGACCTCGCGCAGCGTGCGTGGAATGCCCGTCGCGACGATCAGCCGATCGATCTCGGCGATCAGCGCATGCGTTTTCGCTTCGTCGCTGCCCGTGGCCGACGGCGCGACGATGGCCGCCAGTTCCGCATACAGCGGCGTGGCGGCCGGCGCGTTGAAGCGCAGCACGTGCGGCAGCACGAGCGCATTCGACAGCCCGTGCGGCACGTGGAAGATGCCGCCGACCGGATAGGCGAGCGCGTGCACGGCCGCGACCGGCGCATTCGCGAACGCCTGCCCCGCGAACATCGCGCCGACCACCATCGCTTCGCGCGCGCGCCGGTTCTGCCCGTCGTCGCATGCGGCAAGCAGGTTGCGCGACAGCAGCGTCAGCGCGTGCGTGGCCAGCATGTCGGATACCGGATTCTTCAGCCGCGCGGACGTGTACGCCTCGATCGCGTGCACCATCGCGTCGATGCCGGTGGCGGCCGTCGCCGCGCGCGGCAGGCCGAGCGTGAGTTCCGCGTCGAGGATCGCGACGTCCGCGAACAGATGCGGCGACACGACGCCCATCTTGCGCGCCTCGCCGACCGTCACGATCGACACGGCCGTGACCTCGGAGCCGGTGCCGGCCGTGGTCGGCATCTGCACGAGCGGCAGCCGCGCGCACGAGACCTTGTCGACGCCGTACATGTCGGCCAGCGCCTGCTGCCCCGGCGCGAGCACCGCAATCAGCTTCGCGACGTCCATCGACGAGCCGCCGCCCAGGCCGAGCACGATTTCGGCATCGGCCGCGACGGCCCGCTCGGTCGCCTCGAGCACCACGTGCTCGGGCGGATCGGCGATCACGTCGTCGATCACGGCGACCTGCCAGCCGTGCGCGGCGAGGCTCTCCAGCGCGGGCGCGAGCACGCCGCTGCGATGCAGGAACGCGTCGGTGACCACGCACAACCGCGCGAGCGCCGGAAAGCGTTCGCGCAACAGCGCGCCGAGCCGGCGCGCGGCGCCGAATTCGACGATCTGCGTCGGAACGGTACGGAATTGGAACGGGTTCATCGGGTGCCTCCCGGTGGCGTCGCCGTGCCGGCGTCCGGCTGCACCATGTAGCGGATCACGTCGCGACGGTCGAGCAACGGAATGATCGCGCCGACGCCGATCCGCTGGAAATGCGGCGTTTCCCGATGCGCATCGAGGCCGTCCGCATCGCGGTAGCGCTCGAGGATCACGATGTGGTCGGGATGCTCCGGCGACCGGAAGTACGCGTAGTCGAGGTTCTTCGGCTCGGCCCGCGTGGCCGGCGCGAGTTCCGCGAGCAGTTCGACCACGCGGTCGCCGTTGCCGGGTTTCGCGAAGTAATGCGCGATCACCTGCAGATAGGGTTCGTTCATGCTGCGCTCCAGGTTCGACACCAGGCCGTCACGACGGGAGCGCACACCATCCGCCATGAACCGGACGGATTCAAACGCGATGAGGCGGCACCGTATCGCTGACGCGTCGTCGCATTGTATTGAATCGGCCCGGCCTTCGCAGCGCCGCGGCCGGGCCGCGAACATCGGGCCCGATCCCGCACGGCACGCTCACGGCAAGCCGGAACCCGGCCGGCCGCCGCGAGCTTGCGCGACCATCCTGCTTACCAGGGCACCGTCCGCCCCAGATAGTCGAGGTACTCGAGCCCGGGCCGCGCCCGCTTCGCCAGCAGCACGTCGACGAGGCTCGGCACGCTTTCGTCGATGGTCAGGCGCGCGTCGGGGCCGCCGAGTTCGGTACGGACCCAGCCGGGCGCCATCAGCGCGAGCGCGCGGCGCGTATCGGCCTGACGCACCGCGAAGCTGCGCATGAACTGGTTCAGCGCCGCCTTGCTGCCGCGGTACACCTCGCGCATGCCGGTCACGTTGTTCGCGACGCTGCCCTGTCCCGACGACATCGCGCCGATCAGCCCGTCGTCGGTCACCAGATCCTGCAGCGTCTCGATCACGCGCATCGGCGCCAGCGCATTCGTGATCATCACGCGCACGAATTCGTCGGTCGTCACTTCGCCGATCGTTTCATTCGGATCGTTGGTCGTGCCGGCATTCACGAACAGCATGTCGAAGCGCCGGCCCGACAGGCGCTCGCGCAGCGCGGCGAGTTGCGCGGGCTCGCAGATGTCGAGCGTGCCGATCTCGACCCGGCCGTCGAACCGGTCGGCCAGGTCGTGCAGCTTCGTGCGCCCCGATCCTTCGCGCACCGTGCCCGTCACGTGCCAGCCCTTGTTCAGGAATGCCTCCGCCATCGCCAGCCCGAGGCCGCGCGATGCCGCGACGAGCAGGATCGCGGGGGCGTTTCGTCGATTCGATTCGGTCGATTGCATGGTGTTTCGCCTTTGCCCTGTTTCGTGACGCACCCACTATAGGCGCACACCACGACAGGCGCCAGACGCATCGAACGCAATCCATCATTGCATCGAACGCCATGCCAAACCCCGCAGTGGCGTATCCTGTCCGCATGGAAGACATCGACCTGAACCTCGTCACCGCGCTCGACGCGCTGCTGTCGGAGAGCAGCGTGACCGGCGCCGCGCGGCGGCTGGGCCTGAGCACGTCCGCGATGAGCCGCACGCTCATGCGGCTGCGCGTCGCCACCGGCGATCAACTGCTGGTGCGCGCGGGGCGCAAGCTCGTGCCGACGCCGCACGCCGCCGCGTTGCGCGAGCGCGTGCATGCCGTCGCAAGCGACGCGCGCGCGGTGCTCCGGCCGGCGACCGTCGACGTCGACTTCGCCACGCTCACGGCCACGTTTACGATTCGGGCAGCCGCGTCGTTCATGGAAATGCTGTCCGGCCCGGTGGTGGCCGCACTCGGCGAGGTCGCACCGCACGTGCGTATTCGCTTCGTCCCGAAACTCGACCGCGATCCGCAAGCGTTGCGCGACGGCACCGTCGACCTCGAAATCGGCAAGCGCGGCGACGACGCACCCGAGCTGCACACGCGCATGCTCTTTCACGACTGGCACGTCGCGGTGGCGCGCGCCGGCCATCCGCTGTTCGCGTCGGCCCGGATCACGCCCGCGCGCTATGCAGCCTGCCGTCACGTGATGGCGGCTCAGCTCGGCGATTTCGGCGGGCCGGCCGACGATTCGACCGTCGACGCAGGCGACGGCCCCGCCGTGCACGTCGTCGTGCCAGGCTACCCCGACGCAATGCGTGTCGCGGCCAGCACCGACCTGATCGCGCTGGTGCCGCGCTCGAGCCTCGGCAACGCGTGCTCGCCGGGGCTCATCGAAGCCCTCGGGCTGCGCAGTTTCGAGATCCCGGTCCGGCTGCCGGCGATCCTCGTGTCCGCGCTGTGGCATCCGCGCATGCACGGCGACCCCGTGCATCGCCGCCTGCGCGATACGGTCATTGCAGTCTGCCAGCGCGCGTATCCGGATTCCCGTCCGCCACGCACAACGGCGCGCGGCAACGAAGCACGCGTCGCAGGCTGACGTTCCGCGGCTCGGGCCAGCCGGCCGCCGCCGTCGAGGGCAGGATTCGCCATTCGCGAAGCGGTTGCTCGACAGGACTGCGATCGCCTGGCAGCGATGCGTCGATCGCCGGGTGCCGAACCGGCCCTTTTCCACGTTCCGCTGAATCCCGACTATTGCGGCACGCCCGGGCGGCGCCGGCGAGCCCTTCGGCTAAAATGCCGCACTTTCCACCTTGTCCGGCCCGCTCGCCATGCAACCCGCCTCCTCCGCCCCATCCGCCTCCCACGGTGCCGACGCCGCAGACGCGGCCCGCGACCTCGTCTACGGCCCGAACGACCGGCCGGCGCCGATGGTCGCCTTCGTTGCCGCGCTGCAGCACCTGCTGGCGATCATCGTGCCGATCGTCACGCCGGGCCTGCTGATCTGTCAGGCGCTCGGCGTGTCCAGCCGCGATACGACCCTGATCGTGTCGATGTCGCTGGTGATTTCCGGCATTGCCACCTTCGTCCAGTGCAAGCGCTTCGGCCCGCTCGGCGCCGGCCTGCTGATCGTCCAGGGCACCAGCTTCAACTTCGTCGGCCCGCTGATCGCCGGCGGCAGCCTGATGGTCAAGCAGGGCACGCCGGTCGAGACCGTGATGGCCGCGATCTTCGGCGTCGTGATCGCCGGGTCGTTCGTCGAGATGGGCGTGTCGCGCATCCTGCCGTTCGTGAAGCGCCTGATCACCCCGCTCGTCACCGGCATCGTCGTGCTGCTGATCGGCCTCACGCTGATCAAGGTCGGCCTCATCAGCATGGGCGGCGGCTACGGCGCGATGGCCAAGGGCACGTTCGCGAGCGCGGAGAACCTCACGCTGTCGGGCCTCGTGCTCGGCACGATCATCCTGCTGAACCGCGTGCCGATCGTCTGGGTGCGCAGCACCGCGCTCGTCATCGCGCTCGCGATCGGTTACTGCGCGGCCGCGTTCCTCGGCCGCCTCGACTTCACCGGCATGCACCAGGCCGCGCTGTTCCAGGTGCCGACGCCGCTGCACTTCGGCATCGGCTTCTCGTGGGCGCTGTTCGTCCCGATGCTGATCATCTACCTCGTCACGTCGCTCGAAGCGATCGGCGACGTGACGGCCACCAGCAAGATCTCGAACGAGCCGGTCGAAGGGCCGGTGTGGATGCAGCGCATCAAGGGCGGCGTGCTCGTCAACGGTGCGAACTCGCTGCTGGCCGGCGTGTTCAATACGTTCCCGAGCTCGGTATTCGCGCAGAACAACGGCGTGATCCAGATTACCGGCGTCGCGAGCCGTCACGTCGGTATCTGGATCGCGGGCATGCTGGTGGTGCTCGGCCTGTTCCCGGTCGTCGCCGGCGTGCTGCAGGCCGTGCCCGAGCCCGTGCTCGGCGGTGCGGCGATGGTGATGTTCGGTGCGGTGGCCGCGTCGGGCATCAACATCCTCGCGGGCGTCCACCTCGATCGCCGCGCGCTGCTGATCATCGCGGTGTCGCTCGCGCTCGGCCTCGGCGTGTCGCAGGTGCCGGACATCCTGAACAGCCTGCCGCATGCACTGAAGAACGTGCTGGAATCGGGCGTGGCGACAGGCGGCATCTGCGCGCTCGTGATGAACTGGTTCCTGCCTGAAAAGAAGTAAAGGCAATCGCGGTGCGAACCGCATGACGACGTGCCGGGCGCGATGGGGCGTGATGGGCCGCGCCGGTCGTCGCGCCAGAGCCGAACGGCATCGGGGGCCGACGTACGGCCCTGCCGCCGGGCTTGCGCTTTCGGCGTGTCACGCGATGGCCGACCACGCGTCGGCGACCGGCAATCGTCAAACCCGGTCAGGCTGCCTTGGCCGATCGAGTCGCGCTGGTTAGAATCACGACATGCCCCAGATCCTCGCGCCCGACAACGCCCCCGAAACGACTGCCGCCCCGATCAAGGAACGCGCGACCGTCGTCTGCTATCGCGACGAGCGCGTGTTGCTCGTCGCGCGTGCGGCGTCGCGCTGGGCGCTTCCGGGCGGCACGATCAAGCGCGGGGAGACGCCGCTAGAAGCCGCGCATCGTGAGTTGTGCGAAGAAACCGGCATGACCGGCCAGGATCTGATCTACTCGATGCAGTTCACCGGGCTCGCGAAGATCCATCACGTGTTCTTCGCGGAAGTCGGGCCGAACCAGACGCCGCAAGCGAACAACGAGATCGAGAAATGCAAGTGGTTTCCGATCGACAATATCGACCGTCTGCGCGCGAGTATTCCGACGAAGCGCATCGTCGAACTCGTCTACAACCACGAAATCCGCAAGGCGTAGCGCGCTCCGAGCCGTCGGCCGGCTCGAGTCGATTGTCGTGATCGGAGGTGAGCGAACGTTCAGTACGAGCGCTTTCTTCGCAGTTCGTGCGTGGAATAGACGACGAGGAAAATGCCCAGCATCGCGACGCCGGATGCCAGGAAGTCGTTTGCGCTTCCCGCACCGTGCAGCGCCGCCGGGAAAATACCGAGACTCAATCCCGTGCCAGCAAGAAGCAATCCTGCTGCCACGCCCCAGATCGGTCCGGCGGTCTTGTCGGTCTTGTCGGTCTTATTTTTCATACGGCAACCCATCTATACAGTCATGGCCTGATCGGTATCGGCAAAAACTCGCCGCGTCTACCTTCAGTCATTCCACTATAGCCGGGAAATAAATCTCGTACTTCTAGTGCTTTTCCCCATCAAGTTTGCGCGGTCGCGACCGTTGCGCGGCGTCGTGCGCGGTGCGCGGTATCGAGCGCTGGCCCGTTTCCCGGTCCGTCGCGCAGCTTTCGTGTCGCCCATCAACGGGAGCAGATTCGCCAGCGGAAACCTGCAGGTTGTCGACTGCGGAGTCCGCGATGCTATCGGATGGGCTCGACGCGAAGCAGTAGAGAGCAGCAATGGCGCCACGTGCCAAGGTAGCATTTGGCCTATGCGGCTCACTGACGATCGGCAATGCGGTCAGGCACGTAGCCACGATACGCCGCGGGATCCAGGCCGCTCAAGCACGCCATGCCGAACAGCTATACATCGCGGCCACACGCTTCCCGAAGCCGGACGATCGATTTCACTCGAAAAGCCCGAGAAGCAACCTGTCATACGCTTCCACCTGTTTCGGATTGGTGGACAAAAACCGCCCGATCCGCTCTCGTTGCCGAATTCGATAACCCTGCCAATCCTCATCGTGAAATTCGACGGCTCGCTCGAGTTGACGGCACCCTTCATCCACGTCGTTTTTATTGTAAAAGTAGCCCAGTTCGCGGCATAGGTCGGCGTTGTGAACCATCGCGTAACCGTTCCAGCAAACATCGAAATAGAAATAATTCAACGCGAGGCCGGATTGATGAGAAATGACGATGTCGGTGTATTCCGAAAGAAATTGAGGCGTATTGTAATAACCGACAAAGCTTATCTTCGAATCCCGCACAAGATCCAGATGACTTGCGATACCGATGAATTCGGGGCTGCCTTTCGCGAGGTGCTCCGTGTTCGTCGCGTGCACGTAGGATATTTTCTCGCCCAGCTTCCGATAACCCAATTCCGCAATCAAGATCGGATAGAGGCAGAACTTGGTGACGTCGATGTTCGGCTCCATCACGGACAACCGCTTCGGTTGTCCGGTCGGGCGATATTCCCCGCGATGCGGGAGTGCGGCCGATCGTTCTTCCACGCAGATCGGGTCCCAAACAAACGGCACCTCGCGAACAGGCTGGCGTCGCAATACGCTAAAGAAGCCGGCGCTGGTATCGACGACTTGTGGGATGATCCACACTTGGTCGTAACGCTGGTTGATGAATACCGTTTCGGCGTGCCGTCTGCCAAAAATCATCGCCTGCGTCATGTGCACGTATTCCGGACCACAACAATAGCTTACGACTTTTGCGCCACGTGCCTGCAGATACGAGGTTTGCTGTTGATCGATTTGCCCCCCGAGCTCGATCAGGACATCCAGCGAATCCTTCGCATCGTCGAAGGAACACACCGGAAACTGCTTGATATCCCAGGGAAGAGCGGACGTGATCTCGACGCTCGTTGTGTTGACGAGCTTGACTTGATGACCGAGCGGCGAGTGTTGAAAGAGCTTCATCAGATACAAGGCGTTCTGCTTGATGCCGTTGACCCAAAGACTCTCGGTCGCGTGGTGAAGGCCGATCGTGATGCCGATGTTGAGTGATCGTGCGGAACTCATTGGGGGTCCGGTGTGCTCGTCAAATAGATGCAAATCATAGCGCGCTCCACATTTTCGGAGCGGTTAAAAACTGTCAAAATTTGGAACGTTTTCCCGCGGGACACACCGGAATTCGGCAATTGCCAGCGTCGACGGCGGCCGGCGCAAACACCGCACATCGCGTCATTGCCGACGATGGGCTACGTCACGCGATCGATGGAATTCGCGTCATGCATCTCGATGTGCCGAAATCAATCGCGCTACGTTTGCTAGCGCGAGATCCGCTTTAAGCCATGTGGCGGAAGGCAGCAGGAGTCGAACCTACCCAGGAGCGGCTGACGCCCCTAACCGGGTTTGAAGCCCGGCCGTACCACCGGATACGAATGCCTTCCGCAGGGAAAAAACCGAAAAGAACGACGAGCGCCTACGCCTGAACATCCACCCAACCGCTGTCAGGCCGCAGGTAGTGAAGATCGCGGCGGAAGCGAGTATACCCAACCCGATCGAAGAACTCGAGAATCTGGATCGCGCGCTTGCGGCCGAGCCCCGTCGCATCGCGGAACGTCGCGGCATCGAGCCCGCCGCCGCGCAACGGTGCGAGATGCGCGACCAGTTCCGCCAGTTCGCGCATGACGTCCGCATGATAGAACAGGTCGCGCACGACCTGATGCACGTCGCCGCGCCGTGCGAGCTTGCGCAGCAGCACGCGCACCGCGTCCTCGGCCGCCCCGGTGTCGCGGGCCAGGTCGCGCACCCACGGCGGATCGAAGCGCCCCGCGTGGATCAACGGCAGCAGTTGCTGCGCCAGCGCTTCCTCGCGCGGCTCGAGGCTCACGGAATGCGACGGCAAATGCAGCCACGGCCCGCTGCGCGCGACTTCGCCGCCCGCCACCAGCGCCTCGACGAGCGCGCGCCACAGCGCATCGCCGACGAGCGGCGCAGCCATCCGCCGCAAGCGTGCGGCGTCGAGCCCCTGCTCGTCGGGCATGCGCTCGTGGTACGCGCGCAGCGTATCGACCGCCCGCGTCTGCAACGCACGCCAGTGCGCATGCGAAATCACCGCGCCTTCGCTCGACGCGGCATCGCGTTGTCCGATCGCCAGCGCATCGCCGGGCAACGCCAGCACATCGGGCGCGAATCCCGTCAGATGCGTGAGCGTCGCGCGCGCAATGCCGAGCGGCGCTTGCGCGAGCAGCGCATCGAGGCGCCCTTCGTCGAGCCACGCCGCGAGCGCATCGAGCCACGCGCGGCGCGCAGGCGTGCGGCGCTTGCGTGCCGGCCCGAACGGATCGAGCACCCGGCCGCCGCCGACGGTACGCGTCGCCTGCGGATTGCGGACGATGAAACGATCGCCCGGCAGCGCGAACACCGGCTCGTCGAACACCAGTTGCACGCGCATCCGCTGGCCGGCCGCGAGCGTGTCGCCGTCGAGCAACGCGACATGGGCCACGCGATGCAGCGTACCGAGATGCACGTGCAGCGGCGCCCAGTGGGTCAGCGTCAGCCCCGCGTCCGCGAGCAGCGTCAGGTCGACGTCCAGACGCGGCGACGTCGCGACGAGCCGCGCATCGGCGACGGTGTCGCCGCGCTCGACGTCGGCCTTGTCGACGCCGGCCAGGTTCAGCGCGCAACGCTCGCCCGCGCGGCCGGCCTCGACCGGCCGGTTCTGCGCATGGATGCTGCGCACGCGGGCGGCGTCGCCCGTGCGCACGATCGCGAGCGTGTCGCCCGTCGCGACGCGGCCCGCGAATGCGGTACCCGTCACGACGGTACCCTGCCCGGCGAGTGTAAACACGCGATCGACCGCGAGCCGGAACAGCCCGTCGTCGCGACGCGCACGCCACGCGATCGTCGCGTCGGCCAGGTGCTGCTTCAACGCGGCGACGCCCGGATCGTCGGCCACCGTGGCACGCGTTTCGAAGATCGGCACGCCGGCCAGCGTCGAATCGTGCAACCACGCGGCGATCTCGTCGCGCGCCTCGGCAACGCGCGCAGCATCGACGCGATCGCATTTCGTCAGCGCGACGGCGCCGTGCGTGACGCCGAGCAGTTGCAGGATCGCGAGATGCTCGCGCGTCTGCGGCATCACGCCGTCGTCCGCGGCAATCACGATGAGCGCGAAGTCGATGCCGCACGCGCCGGCCGCCATCGTATGAATCAGTTTCTCGTGGCCCGGCACGTCGATCAGGCCGAGCACGTCGCCGTTGTCGAGCGGCGTATACGCGTAGCCGAGCTCGATCGAGATGCCGCGTGCCTTCTCTTCCTTCAGCCGATCGGTGTCGACGCCCGTGAGCGCGCGCACGAGCGTGGTCTTGCCGTGGTCGATGTGTCCAGCGGTCCCGACGATCATGCGGCCGGCCCCGCGAGCGGCGCGCATTGCGCGACGAATGCCGCTTCGTCGGCCGCTTCGAGGCAGCGCAGATCGAGCCGCAGCGCGTTGTCGGCCACGCGGCCGATCACCGGGCGCGGCCATTCGCGCAGGCGCTTTTCGAGCTGCACGAGCGCGCGGCCGCTGCGCTTGCCGTCCGCGGCGCGCACGACGAGCCCGGCGCTCGGCAACTGGTCGACCGGCAGCGCACCGCTGCCGATCTGGCTGAACATCGGCTCGACCGTCACGTCGAAACCGCTGCCGAGCGCCGCCTGCAGCACCGGGCGCATGCGTTCGGCGGCCTCGGCGATGTCGCGCTGCGGGCGCGTCAGCAATCGCAGCGTCGTGAGCCGGTCGCGCAGGAATTCGGGCGACCGGTACAGGCGCAGCACGGGTTCGAGCGCCGCGAGCGTCAGCTTGCCGACGCGCAGCGCACGTTTGAGCGGATGCTTCTTGATCTTCGCGATGAGCGCCCGATCGCCGACGATCAGGCCGGCTTGCGGGCCGCCGAGCAGCTTGTCGCCGCTGAACGTGACGACGTTCGCGCCGGCGGCGACGGTTTCCTGCACGGTCGTCTCGTGCGGCAAGCCCCATTGCGACAGGTCGGCCAGCGTGCCGCTGCCGAGATCGACGGCGACCGGCACCCCGTGCTCGCGCGCGAGCGGCGCGAGTTCGGCGAGCGTCGTCTCCTTCGTGAAGCCGCTGATCGCGTAGTTGCTGCAATGCACCTTCATCAGCAGCGCCGTGCGCGGGCCGATCGCGTCCGCGTAGTCGCGCGGATGCGTGCGGTTGGTCGTGCCGACCTCGCGCAGCTTCGCGCCGGCACGGCTCATGATGTCGGGAATGCGAAACGCGCCGCCGATCTCGACCAGCTCGCCGCGCGACACGACCACTTCCCGCTTCGTCGCAAGCGCCGACAGCGTCAGCAGCACGGCCGCCGCATTGTTGTTGACGACGGTCGCGGCTTCCGCGCCCGTCAGTTCGCACAGCAGAGCGTCGATCAGGTCGTCGCGGTCGCCGCGGCGGCCGGTGGCGAGATCGAACTCGAGGTTGACGGGCCGCGTCAGCGCGTCGACCACGGCACGCACCGCCTCGTCGGGCAGCAACGCTCGCCCGAGGTTCGTGTGCAGCACGGTGCCGGTCAGGTTGAACACGGGGCGCACCGCCCCCGCGCTCTGTGCGGCCAACGCGTGCGCGACGGCCGCGGCGATGCGCGGCTCGTCGAGCGGTTCGGCGGCCGCGGGATCGTGCTGCGCCGCCGTGCGCCAGCGTTCCAGTTCGGCGCGCACGGCATTGAGCACGCGCGTGCGGCCATAGTCCGCGACGAGCGGCTGCAGCGGCGCCGACGACAGCACGCGCTCGACCGACGGCACGCGCGCCAGCACGGCATTCAATTCATTCACACCCGGTTCGGTCACGTCGTTGTAGCTCCAGTCTCATGCTCCGCAGTCGGCCGGGGCCGGCGCTCGCGCGCCGCCGCGGCCCCGTGCCGTCAGTCCGCTTCGCGCGGCACGTCGGGCCACAGCAGCGGGTTCGGCGAACTGCGCTGGTAGCCGGCTTCGTTCATCAGCAGGTCGAGCGTGAGGCTCGCGAGGTCGTCCGCCAGCGGCTCGAACTCGTAGTCCTTCTCCTGATAGCCGATCTTGCGATAGGTCTTGCACTCGTCGCACGATTCGGCCTTGACGGCTTCGCTGCCGCCTTCGATCCCGTGATACGCGATGCCCTTCGTCGAATCGCAGTGCGAGCACTTGGTGCGCACCATGTGCCACTCGGTCGTGCACAGCCCGCACTGCAGGAAACGGTAGCCCTGGTACTGGCCGCCGACCCGCACGACGCTCGCGACCGGATGCGTGCCGCACACCGGGCACAGCCCCGGCTGGTCGAGATACGGGACATCGGCCGGCGTCACGCGGCTTGCGAGGTCCGTCCACGCGACCTGCAGCGCGGCCATCAGGAACGGCGCGGTGGCCGGGTCGACTTCCGCGAAGCGCAGCGCGAGGATCGCATCGGCCTGCGCGTCGAGTTCGGCGGGCGCCGTCAGGCGCAGCCGGTCGAGCAGCTTCGCAAGCTGCGGATTGACGAGCCCGGCGCTTTCGACGCGATCGAGCAGTTCATACAGCACGGCGCGCCACCGCGAATCGCGCTGGCCGTCGAGCGCCGGCACGAGCGGCATCGAATGTTCCTGCGCGCGTGCGATCGCTTCCTTCGACGGCAGCGGCAGCTCCAGCGTCTGCAGCGTCGCGTGCTGCGCGTCGGCGACGGTGGCCATCAGCCGCAGATAGCCGCTGATCGGGTTCAGGTCGGCAAGCTTGCGCAGCCGCGCGGCGCGCGCCGCGAACGCGGTCGCACGCTCCGGCAGGCGAAAGCGCGGAATGGCCGAATGATCGAGTGCCGAGATCTCGGTCGGCTCCAGAATGCGTTGTGTCACGAAAATATCTTCCAAAAAACGAAGCGCCGACGAATCGGCGCTTTCGGGCGATTCCGGCGGTGGGCGGAACGATACGCCGCAATCGGCGTACCGCCCCGCTCCGCTGCGTCACTTCACGCTTTCACGGAACCACTTCGGGTGATGCTTGCGGGCCCAGCCCAGCGTGACGGTGCCCCGCACCATCGCGCCGATCGAACCCTTCACCCACAACGCCGCGTAAATGTGCACGATGATGCTCGCGATCAGCACGAAGGCCGCCACGGCATGCACGACAGCGGCCGCGCGGATGACCCCGATCGGGAAGTAGAACGAGAAATAGCGCCGCCAGATCACGACTCCCGACAACAGGAGCAGCAGCAGGCACGCCACCAGCGTGAAGAATAGCAGCTTCTGCCCGGCGTTATAGCGCCCGACCGGCGGCAGCTTGTCTTCCCGGTTGGTCAGCACGTCGCCGATCTGCTTCAGCCACTGCCGGTCGTCCGCGTCGAGCGCATTGTGGTGCCAGAAGCGCACGACGAGGATCGCGAACGACACGAACATCACGAGGCCGACGAACGGATGCAGGATCCGCGTCCACTGACCGCCGCCGAACAGCGCGGTGAGCCAGAACATCGACGGATGGAACAGCGCGAGCCCGGACAACGCGAGCAGCACGAACGTGATCGCGGTGATCCAGTGGTTCGTGCGCTCGTTCGGCGTGTAGCGGACGATCAGGTTGGGGTCGTCGTGGCTCATTTCGCGTCCTCCTTGATGCGTCGCGCTTCGTCGCGCGCGGCGGCTTCCTCGTCGTCGGTGACCTCGTTCGGACCGACCCGCGTGTAGTGGAAGAACCCGGTCAGCGCGGTCAGCGCGAGGCCCGCGACCGCGAGGGGTTTCGCGATGCCCTTCCACAGCTTCACCATCGGGCTGATCGACGGATTGTCGGGCAGCCCGTGGTACAGCGACGGTTTGTCCGCGTGGTGCAGCACGTACATCACGTGCGTGCCGCCGACGCCCTGCGGGTCGTACAGCCCCGCATGCTCGAAGCCGCGCTCCTTCAGGTCCTCGATCCGCTCGGCCGCGTGCTGCTTCATGTCCTCCTTGGTGCCGAACACGATCGCGCCCGTCGGGCAGGTCTTCACGCAGGCCGGTTCCTGGCCGACCGCGACGCGGTCGGAACAGAGCGTGCACTTGTACGCGCGATGATCCTTCTTCGAGATCCGCGGCACGTTGAACGGGCAACCGGTCACGCAGTAGCCGCAACCGATGCAGTTCTCCTCGTGGAAATCGACGATCCCGTTGTTGTACTGCACGATCGCGCCCGGCGACGGACACGCCTTCAGACAGCCCGGATCCTCGCAGTGCATGCAGCCGTCCTTGCGGATCAGCCACTCGAGGTCGCCCGCCGGGTTCTCGTATTCGGAGAACCGCATGACCGTCCACGAATGCTCGGTCAGGTCGGCCGGGTTGTCGTACACGCCGACGTTGGTGCCGACTTCGTCGCGCAGGTCGTTCCACTCCATGCACGCCGTCTGGCATGCCTTGCAGCCGATGCACTTCGATACGTCGATCAGCTTCGCGACGCTCCCGGTCACCGGTTCGCGCACCGTGGGCGGTGGCGTCGTGGTGGCCGAGACCCGCTTGATATCCAGCGATTGCAATGCCATCTCTCCCCCTTACGCCTTTTCGACCTTCACCAGGAACGACTTGAATTCCGGTGTATAGGAGTTGCCGTCGCCCACGGACGGAGTCAGGGTATTGGCGAGATAGCCGGGCTTCGTCAGGCCCTTGAAGCCCCAGTGCAACGGGACGCCGACCGTCTGGACCTTCTTGCCGTCGATCGTCAGCGGCTTGATCCGCTTCGTGACGAGGGCGACCGCGACGATGTAGCCGCGCTTGGACGACACCTTCACGCGCTCGCCGTGCGCGACGCCGACTTCCTTCGCGAGGTCTTCGCCGATCTCGACGAATTGCTCGGGCTGGATGATCGAGTTCAGCCGCGCATGCTTGGTCCAGTAGTGGAAATGCTCGGTCAGCCGGTACGTCGTCGCGACGTGCGGGAACTCGGACACCTTGCCGAACGATGCCCGGTCGTCCGGGAACACGCGGGCGGCCGGGTTGTTCAGCGCCAGCGGGTTGCCCGGGTGCAGCGGGTTCGCGGCGAGCGGCGTCTCGAACGGCTCGTAGTGCTCGGGGAACGGACCTTCGTTCATCCCCGCGCGGGCGAAGAAGCGCGCGACGCCTTCCGGGTTCATGATGAACGGCCCCATCCCGTTTTCGGGCGGTTCGTCCGCCTTGAAGTCCGGCACGTCGACGCCCTTCCACGCGCTGCCGTTCCAGCCGATCAGCTTGCGGGTCGGGTCGAACGGCTTGCCGGCGACGTCGCACGATGCGCGGTTGTACAGGATCCGCCGGTTCGCCGGCCACGCCCACGCCCAGTTCAGCGTCTGGCCGATGCCGGTCGGGTCGGCGTTGTCGCGCCGCGCCATCTGGTTGCCGGCCTGCGTCCACGCGCCGCAGAAGATCCAGCAGCCGCTCGCGGTCGTGCCGTCGTCCTTCAGTTGCGCGAACGCGGCGAGCTGCTCGCCCTTCTTCACGAGCGTCTTCGCCGGATCCTTCGGATCGGGCAGATCGGCGAGCGCTTTGCCGTTGAACTCCATCGCCAGTTCCTCGGGCGTCGGGCTTTCCGGGTTCGCGTACGGCCAGGTCAGGTTCACGATCGGGTCCGGGTACTTGCCGCCGTCCTTCTGGTACATCTTGCGCATGCGCAGGAACAGCCCCGACATGATCTCGAGGTCGCTCTTCGCTTCGCCCGGCGGCTCGGCGCCCTTCCAGTGCCACTGCAGCACGCGGCTCGAACTCACGAGCGAGCCGTTTTCCTCCGCGAAGCAGGTGGTCGGCAGGCGGAACACCTCGGTCTGGATCTTCGACGCATCGACGTCGTTGTAATCGCCGTGATGCTTCCAGAACTCGGACGTCTCGGTCGCGAGCGGATCCATGATCACGAGCCACTTCAGCTTCGCGAGACCTGCCGCCGTCTTCACCTTCGACGGCGCCGCCGCGAGCGGATTGAAGCCCTGGCAGATGTAACCGTTCATCTTGCCGGCATTCATCAGCTCGATCGCCTGCAACAGGTCGTACTGCTTGTCCAGCTTCGGCAGGTAGTCGTAGGCCCAGTTGTTCTCGGCGGTGGCCGCGTCGCCCCACCACGACTTCATGAAGCTGACGTGGAATGCCTTGTAGTTCTTCCAGTAGCTCAACTGGTTCGGCCGCAGCGGCAGCTGCACGCGCTTCTTGATGTACGCGTCGAAGTCCTGCTCGGCCTGCATCGGCAGCGTCATGTAGCCCGGCAGCAGGTTCGACATCAGCCCGAGGTCGGTCAGCCCCTGGATGTTCGAGTGGCCGCGCAGCGCGTTCATCCCGCCGCCGGCGATGCCGATGTTGCCGAGCAGCAGCTGCACCATCGCGCCGGTGCGGATGATCTGCGCGCCGATCGAGTGGTGGGTCCAGCCGAGCGCGTACAGCACCGTGCCGGCGCGGCCGGGAACGGCCGTGCTCGCGAGCATCTCGCACACCTTCAGGAACTTGTCCTTCGGCGTGCCGCACGTCTGCTGGACCATGTCCGGCGTATAGCGCGCGTAGTGCTGCTTCAGCAGGTTGTAGACGCAGCGCGGATGCTGCAGCGTCGGGTCGACCTTCACGAAGCCGTCGTCGCCGCGCTCGTAGTCCCAGCTCGATTTGTCGGGGTACGCGTGCTTCTCGGCGTCGTAGCCGGAATAGATGCCGTCGTTGAACGCGAAATCCTCGCGCACGATGAACGAGAAGTCCGTGTAGTTCTTCACGTACTCATGCTGGATCTTGTCGTTCGTCAGCAGATAATTGATGACCCCGCCCAGGAAGACGATGTCGGTGCCGGTGCGGATCGGCGCGTAGTAATCGGCCACCGAGGCCGTACGCGTGAAGCGCGGGTCGACGACGATCAGCCGCGCCTTGCGGTGCGCCTTTGCCTCCGTTACCCACTTGAAACCGCACGGATGGGCCTCGGCTGCATTGCCGCCCATCACGAGAATCACGTCCGCGTTCTTGATGTCGACCCAATGGTTCGTCATCGCTCCACGGCCAAACGTCGGGGCAAGACCTGCCACCGTCGGGCCATGTCAGACACGCGCCTGATTGTCGAATGCGAGCATCCCGAGACTGCGGATGGTCTTGTGCGTCAGGTAGCCGACCTCGTTGCTGCCCGCCGACGCGGCCAGCATGCCGGTCGTGAGCCAGCGGTTGACCTTTGCGCCATCTTCGGCCGTCTCGACGAAGTTCGCGTCGCGGTCGGCCTTCATCAGCTTCGCGATACGATCGAGCGCGTCGTTCCACGAGATGGGTTCCCACTTGTCCGAGCCGGGCGCACGATACTCGGGATGCGTGAGGCGGTTCGGGCTGTGGATGAAGTCGATCAGGCTCGCGCCCTTCGGGCACAGCGTGCCGCGATTGACGGGGTGGTCGGGATCGCCTTCGATGTGGATGATGCTCGGCTGCGCATTCTTCGCCCCGTCGCCGAGGCTGTACATCAGGATGCCGCAACCCACCGAGCAGTAAGGACAGGTGTTGCGCGTTTCGACTGTGCGCGCCAGTTTGTACTGTCGGACTTCGGCCAGCGCGTCGGACGGAGAAAAGCCCATCAGGGCAAGACTCGATCCGGCAAGCGACGTGGCCGTCACCTTCAGGAACTGGCGCCGGGACATTTGTAGCATGGCGGTCTCGGCGTTATTGTGGGGTGGGGTGAAACTGAAAGGAATTATAGACAGTTCAGGCAACTATGATCGAATCCTCGGATCAATACCGATTTGTCCGACTAACTGCGATGATCCGCGTTCCGCGCGCAACCGAACCGTCATGAAACGACAGATCACTTCCGAAGCCACCCGTCTCGCCCAGCAGCAAGCCAACTGGGCCCTCACCGCGTTCAAGCGCTTCTCGTCCGACCGCTGCTCCGCGATGGCCGCGGGCATCGCGTTTTTCTCCGCGTTCTCGCTCGCGCCGACCCTCGTGATGGTGATCGCGGTGGCCGGCTGGTTCTACGGCGACGACGCCGCGCGCGGCCAGGTGTTCGAACAGGCGCACCAGTTGATCGGCGACGACGCGGCGGCCAGTATCCAGACGATCGTGCAGAACGCGCACCGCGCGGGCGAGCGCGGCGGCCTCGCCACGCTGATCTCGTTCGCCGCGCTCGCGATCGGCGCATCGGCCACGTTCGCGTCGCTCAGCGCGGCGCTCAGCGTGATCTGGCCGGCCACCGAAAGCCGCTGGTCGAGCATGCTCGGGCTGGTGCGGGTAAGGCTGATCTCGTTCGGGCTCGTGCTCGGCGTCGCGTTCCTGCTGATCGTGTCGCTCGTGCTCGACACCGCGATCACCTTCATCGGCACCTGGCTGCTGGGCAATTCGCCGTACGTGGTCGTCACGAACTTCGTGCAGTTCTTCGTCGGCATCGCGGTGCTCGCGGCCGCGTTCGCGTCGTTGATGAAATTCCTGCCCGATGCGCGTGTCGCGTGGCGCGACGCCGCGATCGGCGGCATCGTGTCGGCGATCCTGTTCTCCGGCGGCAAGAAGCTGTTCGCGCTGTATCTCGCGCATGCGGGCACCGCGAGTGCGTTCGGCGCGGCCGGATCGTTCGCGGTTCTGCTGATGTGGCTGTACTTCTCCGCGATCGTGCTGCTGCTCGGCGCGGAGTTCGCGGCCGCCCGCGGCGATGCGCATCGGGCGGCCGAGCATGCGGCACCGGCTGCGTCCGCTCAAGTCGCCCATCAAGCCGGTCAAGCCGGTCAAGCCGAGCATCGCCCGCGCGACAACTGATTTGCCCACCCGCTGAAAAACGCCGCGCATCGATCTCGCGGCGGCCCCGGCACACCCGCTCGCGGCTTTGCAGTCCCGACGTCCGCCGCGCATACGTGCGGCGCCGGCGCGTTCTCGACACGTCGACGCGCACGCACCTGCAATCGCAAACGTTTGCACACCCTCGTTTTCCTGCCGCAATGGGCCGAAACAGGGGGTCTGCCGGCATGCGCATCAACTATTGAAACAATCGCGGCGCAGCAATTGTCAACTATTTCATAAACAGGAACAGTCGTTGATGTGCTTGATATATATGGACTTTTTCCCGCTGTTACCTTTTCGAGACACTTTATTTTTTAAGCTTTCTTGCGTGTATGGCACTGAGCTATTCTCCAATCCGCAACAAATAACGATGAATCACTTGCGTGGAGAAACTCAACGATGAAGAAACTTGCTCTCTCGACCCTCTCGCTCGCCCTGCTGGGCGCGGCCGGCGCTGCTCAAGCTCAGTCGAGCGTGACGCTGTACGGCGTGATCGACACGTCGATCACCTATGTTCACGGCAACGATGGTCAAGGTAACAATTCGTGGTCGATGGGTAGCGGCAACCTGCAAGGCAGCCGCTTCGGCCTGAAGGGTTCGGAAGACCTCGGTGGCGGCCTGAAGGCGATCTTCCAGTTGGAAAACGGCTTCAACTCGGCATCGGGTGCACTGGGCCAAGGCCAGCGCATGTTCGGCCGCCAGGCTTTCGTCGGCCTGCAAAGCGACCAGTACGGTACGCTGACGCTGGGTCGCCAGTACGACCCGCTCGTCGACCTGGTTCAGGCAGTCACGGCTGACAACTACTTCGGCAGCGTGTTCGCCACGCCGGGCGACGTCGACAACAACGACAACAGCCTGCGCGTCAGCAACGCGATCAAGTACACGTCGCCGGTCTGGGCAGGCCTGCAGGTCGAAGCGATGTACGCGCTCGGCGGCGTCGCCGGCGCAACCGGCAAGGGTCAGACGTGGGCGGCAGCTGCAGCGTACAACAACGGCCCGCTCGGCCTGGCTGCAGGTTACTTCCACGCGAACAACTCGGCTCCGCTGAGCGCAACCGGCCAGCGCACCGGCTGGGCAGGCACGTCGGACGCGATCTTCGACGGCTCGGGCGCGTTCATCAACAACGCGTACACGTCGGCATCGTCGATCGGCATCGCGCAAGTCGCTGGCCAGTATGCATTCGGCCCGGTGACGTTCGGCCTCGGCTACAGCAACGCGCAGTACAAGGCGGATGCGAACTCGGGCTTCGGCACGAACCAGAAGTACAACACGGGCCGCGCGTTCGTCACGTACCAGGCATCGGCACCGCTGCTGCTGGGCGTCGGCTACATCTACACGAAGGGTAGCGGCCAGACGGACGCCAAGTACCACCAGGTTTCGCTCGGCGCGGACTACTCGCTGTCGAAGCGTACGGACATCTACCTGGTTGGCGCATACCAGCACGCAAGCGGCCACAACGCCGACGGCAGCGATGCGCAAGCGTCGGTCGGCTCGTACGGCATCGCCGGCAAGAGCTCGCAGGAAATCGTCGCACTCGGCCTGCGTCACAAGTTCTAAAAACGAAGTATCCGGCGGCATGGCGTCTCCGACGCGTTGCCGCCGACCTGGAAAGCCAGCCCCGGTTTCGGCCGCGGCTGGCTTTTTTTCGTCCGGCTCCGGCCGGCGGAGCCGACATCGCATGCCGCCGCCACCGCGGCAAAGCCGGGCCCCGACATAGGTCGGTGGCCCGGCAGAGGCACCTGGCGGCTGCAATGCCCCCGCAACGCCGTTTTCCCTGTCCGGAGAGGTCGCCGTTTCTCCGTAGGACGACTACCATCCGCACAGCCGGCGTCGCCCGGCTCGACCGATGCGGAATTTGTTCGCGCCGCGCGTCGATTCCGGCAAGCGTCGTCCGTCGTATCGATGGCGGCACACGGTTTGCCCCGGACCCATACAGACAGGAGACTCGTCATGACGATTCAGAAGATCACGCCTTTTCTCTGGTATTCGACGGAAGCCGAAGAAGCAGCGGCCTTCTATGCCGGCATCTTTCCGGATTCGCGCATCGTGCGCGTCACGGCGGTGCCCGGCACCGACGGCACGCGGATGGTCGAATTCGAGTTGTTCGGGCAGCCGTTCCTTGCGATGAGTCATCCGCGCACGGAGACGTTCAACCACGCGATCTCGCTGCTCGTCAGTTGCGCGGACCAGGCGGAACTCGACCGCTACTGGAGCGCCCTGCTCGACAACGGCGGCACGGCCGACGGCTGCGGCTGGCTGAGGGATCGTTACGGCGTGTCGTGGCAGATCGTTCCGGAAGCGCTCATCCCGATGATGGCCGATCGCGACGCGGTCAAGGCGGCGCGCGTGGCCGCCGCGATGATGCAGATGACCAAGTTCGACGACGCCGCGCTGAAGGCCGCCTTTGCGGGCACGGCGGGCTGACGACGAGGCGGCCAGCGCTCGCGCGACGCCGCGCCGGGTTGCCGGCATGCAGTCCGGCTCGACGGTCCGCGCATGGAGTCGGCTCGCGCGCGTTCGCTATCCGCGGCTGGCCGCTCAACCGGTAGCGCGCATCGTCGGCGCCGATGCTATCGCGACAGCATCGACTCGACCGTCCGCCGCGCGTAGCCGATGAATTCGGCCAGCGGCTCGTCCGACAGGATCGCCGCGCCCGCTTCGCCATCGAGATAGGCGGCACGCGCAGCCGCTACGACCGGCCGGCGCGCGTCCGGCAAGCGCTCCAGCACCCACGTCGCGGCGACGTCCTTCGACGCGATCCCGCCGGTCGCGGCGCTGTACCAGATGCGTGCGAGCGCGAGCACGACGTTGCACGCGTCGCCGCGCCAGTCGCCTGCCACTGCGCAACGGTGGCGAGCAGCGCGGCGGCGAAGTCGCGCGCGGGCGCCGGCTCGAACAGCACGTTCGCGGGCGGCCCGACCAGCGCGACACCGTGCTGTCGCGCCTTCGTCAGCAGGATCGCCAGATCGTGATCGACCCGTGGCGGCTCGACGATGCCGGTTTCCGGAACGCGGCGCAGCCATGCGCCGAATTGCAGTTCGCGTCGCGCCGGATGACGCCACGGCATCACGTCGCCGTGCGCGATGACGGTGACCTCCAGTGCACGCATGCCGCCGCTACCGGGCGGCGCCGACACGCCGAGCAGATCCGACATCGGCGCGCGGCGCGCCGCTTCGTCCGGGCGCACCGCGACCGTCACCAGCAAATCGATGTCGCTGCGCGGTTTCAGGCCGCCATCGAGCGCCGATCCGAACAGGTGGATCGCTTGCAGCATCGCACCGAACCGCCGTTCGATCGCGGCGCGCGCAGCGGCGACCTGGCCGGCGATGTCGTGCGCGATGGTCTCGGTCACGACGGCAAACCCGCGATGCGCTCGCTACGGAACGCGACGAAACAACGCGTCGCACGCATGAAGGTCGCCGCTCGGCGATGCGCATACGGATGCGAATGCGCGGCATGCGACCCGCTGCCCGTCGTGCGTCGGGCAACCGCTCGTCGCCACGCCGGCGGTTTGCTGCCGCGCGATTTACGCAGCGCAATAAAAATCCCCGCACGCTGTCGCGTACGGGGATCGCGGGACATCGCAACGGCTGCCGACTTGCATTCGGCAGTCGTTGCGCGGCATTACGCTGCCGCGTCCTTCAGCTTCTTCAGCGCACGTGCCTTCACGCGCACGCTGGCCGGCTTCGCCGGGAACCAACGCTCTTCGCCCGTGAACGGATCCTTGCCGAAGCGCTTCTTCTTCGCCGGCACGACTTGTGCCGTGATCTTCAGCAGACCCGGCAGCGTGAACTCGCCTGCGCCCTTCTTGTGAACCGAGCCCAGCACGACGTTCTCGAGTGCGACGAGCACTGCCTTGACCGCCTTCACTTCGACAGCTGCGCGCTCAGCGATGTGCGTTGCGAGCGATGCCTTCGTGAACTTGTCCTTCAGCGGCGTCGGAGCAGCCGGTGCTGCCTTCGCGACAGCCTTCTTGGCCACTACTTTCTTCGCGGGCGCAGCCTTTTTGGCAGCCACTTTCTTGGTGGCCGGTGCGGCAGCCTTCTTGGCCACCTTTTTTGCGGAAGTCGCCATGTTTCTCCTACCAGGTGTGGTCGTTGGATACACGAAGCGTGCAACGCGCGCGCTTCAACGCCGGATTCTACAAGCGCCTTGACGCTTCGTGCAGTACTTTTATGCGTTTTCACGGGGTTTCCCGCAGGTTTTGTTGCGCGCGACCGACTTCATCGACGCTCGAGGGTCCGTTTTACGCAGGGAGCGCACATGCGCAAACCGCCCCTCACGTCGAAAAACGCCTTCACGTATACGTCCGAACGCGAATTACGTTCGATATTTGCGCACCTATACTGGGCTCGCTCAATGCCCGGATGCCTCCATGCGCGAAGTCAGATACGTCAAAGGACTCGACGGCCTGCGAGCCCTCGCCGTCATCCTCGTTTTCCTGTCCCACAAGGGCCATGTCCTTGCCGTCGACGTCGGCAAGCTCGGCGTGTGGACGTTTTTCCTCATCAGCGGATTCCTGATCGTCGGCGAGTTGCATCGCAACCGCCAGGCGGTCGAGCGCGGCACCATGACGCGCCGCCACGCGCTGGCGCTGTTCCTCGCGAAGCGCGCGCTGCGGATCTTTCCCGTGTATTACCTGCTGCTCGCGGCGCTCGCGATCGCGCACGCACTGTTCTACCAGCGCGGCGTCAACCTCGGGCTCGCGTGGCACGCGGCGTTCCTGTCGAATTACTGGATCGGCGTCGTCAAGGACGGCTGGCCGGGCTCCACGTCGCACTTCTGGAGCCTCGCCGTTGAACAGCAGTTCTATCTGATCGCCCCGCTCGCGCTGCTCGCGGTGCCCGCCGCGCGACACGTCGCGCTCGGCGTCGCGGCCGTCGCGCTGTGCGCGCTCGCGCATCTCGCGCTCTACCTGTCGGACGCGTCGCCGGTGCTGATCTACGCGTTTTCCCCGTGGAATTTCGCGTTGATCGCGCTCGGCGGCGTCGGCGCGATGGCGCTCGCCGATCGCGGCGCGGCCGCCGCGCGCCGCGTGCCGCCCGGCTGGCTCGGCGCGGCCGGCGTCGCGTTCTTCCTCGTGCTGCCCGCCTGCACGGCGTTGCCCGATGCGGTCGCGGGGCTCGCGGATCTCGGCCTGTCCGCGTCGCTCGGCGCGCTGATGCTGTGGATCGTCAGCGAGCCCGAGCATCCGGTCGTCGCGCTGCTCGACTGGGCGCCGCTCGTCTATCTCGGCACGATCAGCTACGGCTTCTACCTGTTCCACAACCTGATTCCGGCGCGCTTCGGCGTGCTGCCCGCGTCGTTCGCGCACGTGCCGATACCGGACATCGTCCGCGACGCGCTGCCGGAAGTGCTGCAATTCGCGCTCGCCGTGCTGCTCGCGCACCTGTCCTGGCGTTATCTCGAAAAGCGGCTGCTCGACTTCAAGAAGCCGATCGCCGCGATGCTGGCCCGGCACTTCGCCGCGCAGCCGAGCGCGTCGCCGCGCTGAGCGGCACACGGACGCGGCACGCGGCGGACGCCGAATCGCAACGCCGCGATACCGGCGATGAAGTCGGCGGCCGATGGCATCGCAGCCCACGTTGCGTCATCGGGCAACGCCCACGCGCGCGTCATGCATGCCGCGCAACCCGTCCACCGATCCGGTCACGCGATGCATGCTTCGGCACCGGTTTCACGCGCGACATCCCGCGTCATCGGCACATTTCGCGCGCCGCGCGGCGCCGCCCTCCGCACATTGCCGGCACCACATGCAGGCGTCGCGCACCAGGCTCGTGCACGCGCAAACACAAAAAAGCCCCGGCGCGCGAGCGGCCGGGGCCAACGGAACAACCACCACCTGAAACGACGGAGCGCGCGGCCGCTTAAGCGACGGCAGCCAGCGCGGGCAAGCAGGTACGCAGGTACGCCTCGAATTCGCGGCTCACTTCCGGATGCTGGAGCGCGAGCTCGACGGTAGCCTTCAGATAGCCGATCTTGCTGCCGCAGTCGAAACGCGTGCCGTAGTAGCGGTACGCGAGCACCTGCTCGTTCGCGAGCAGCGACTGGACGGCGTCGGTGAGCTGCAGTTCGCCGCCCGCGCCCGGCTTGAGCTTGCGCAGGTGATCGAAGATCGTCGGCATGAACACGTAGCGGCCGACCACGCCGAGATTCGACGGCGCGTCCTCGGGCGCCGGCTTCTCGATGATGCCCGACAGCTTGATGATGTCCTCTTCCCACTCCCGGCCTTCGACGACGCCGTACGAGCGGCTGTCCTCGCGCGGGATCGTCTCGACCCCGATCACCGAGCTGTGATAGTGGTCGAACACGTCGACGAGCTGCTTGAGCACCGGCTGTTCGCCGTGCAGCAGGTCGTCGGCGAGGACCACCGCGAACGGCTCGCCGTGCACGAGCTTCTCCGCGCACAGCACCGCGTGGCCGAGGCCGAGCGCTTCCGGCTGGCGCACGTAGAAGCAGTTGACGTGGCTCGGCTTGATGCTGCGCACGAGTTCGAGCAGCTTTTCCTTGCCGCGCGCCTCGAGCTCGGCCTCGATCTCGTACGACTTGTCGAAATGATCCTCGATCGCGCGCTTGCTGCGCCCGGTCACGAAGATCATCTCGGTGATGCCGGCGTTGATCGCTTCCTCGACCGCGTACTGAATCAGCGGCTTGTCGACGACGGGCAACATTTCCTTCGGGCTCGCCTTCGTTGCCGGGAGGAACCGCGTGCCGAGACCGGCAACGGGGAACACGGCCTTGGTGACTTTCAACATGTTCGCATCCTGATAGCGTTGACTGCGCCGCGTCGACCCGCGACCCGGCGCGATTGTGTTCCGAACGGCATATCGAGAATCGACGGTACTGCCAATTCCACTCCGCTCATTTTCGATATGGACTGATTGCCCAATTATTTCGGAAAAAATATAATCGCTTCAATCCGGTCGATATTGCCGAACCGATTGCCGAAGCAGAAACAAATTACCGATTTTCCGGATACAAATTCTTACGATTCGAATTCCTCGATATAGGGCACGCCGCCCCGCTCGAGGCCCGGGCGGATCGGTTCGTTCTTCAGCGCCTCGCGGTACGCCGACAGCACGGCCATGACCAACAGTACTGCAGCGCTCGCGATCCAATGCATGTCCATCTTGCCGCTCCTTGCATCAATCAACTGGAGCTTCAAACTATCAGAAAAAAATCGACAAATAATTGGCGCCCCTCGCGGGCCCGCTTTCATCCCTGAATAAACCCATGATGTGGAATACCGGAATTTTCGGGCGGGATTTTTTTATTCATTGACCGAATTCTTGCGCATTACGATTGGATGAAACTTCCCGTCCATCCGTCGCAAGGAACCGAATCGCATGCAAGCTTTCAGCGGATCGTCTCTGGCCGCGCCGCCCGTCGCCGATCACAAGGAACACGTGATCGACGCGATGCGCGGCTTCGCGGCGCTGCTCGTCGCCTATTTCCACTGCCGCCAGGTCGTCTGGGTCGGCATGCAGAGCTTCCATCATGCTTACGGTCATGCCCTGAGCCCGGGTGCGATCGCCGGTTACCTGACCTTCCCGTTCGCGTGGGGCTCCGCCGGCGTCCCGATCTTCTTCGTGATCAGCGGCTACTGCATCCACCGCAACGCGGCACTCAAGCTCGCGGCCAACCCCGCGTACCGGCTCGACGCGCCGAACTTCTGGGTGCGCCGCTTCGCGCGCATCTATCCGGTGCTGCTCGCCGCGCTGCTGTTCACGCTCGCGCTCGACGCGGTCAGCCTGCAGATCGAGCCCGTCAGCCACAAGATCCGCGACGTCGGCCTCGTCGCGTTCCTCGTGAACCTGTTCTCGCTGCAGGGCGTCGCCGGCTACACGTACGGGTCGAACGGCGCGCTGTGGACGCTGTCGCTCGAAGTGCAGTTCTACGCGATCTACCCGCTGCTGTTCGCGCTGCGCCGGCGCATCGGCATGCCGGCCGTCGTGGCCGCGGTCGCGCTCGTCAACGTCGCGTCGGCGTGGCTGCTCGAACGGCACGACCTGCAGTTCTTCACGTCGTACTGGCTGTCCTGGACGATCGGCGCATGGATCGCGGACGTGCGCGCGCAGCAGTCCCGCGGCACGGCCGTCGTGCCGTCGCGCGCGTGGTACGTCGCGGCCGCCGTGCTGCTGGCCGCCGGCTGCGGCGCATTCCATTTCGGCCAGTACGGCGCATTCCAGCTCTGGTCGGCCGGCTTCGCGTGCTTCCTGTACCGCGCGCTCGCCCGGCCGCCCCGCCCGACCCCGCCGCTGCGCGTGCTGAGCTGGTTCGGCGACTTCAGCTACTCGCTGTACCTCGTCCACCTGCCGCTGTTCGTCTGCCTCGGCTCGGTGCTGTTCCACTCCGAACTGCAACTGTCGATCTGGCCGTCGTTCGCATTCATGGCCGTCGCGATTCCGGTGGCGTACCTGTTCTACCGGATGTTCGAACGGCCGGCGATGATGTGGTCGGCCAGCTTCAAGCCGACCCGCGCCGCCCGCGTCGTCGCGTCGTCGCCCGAACAGGCCGTCTGAAGCGGGCCGGCCGACGCGGTCGGCCCGTCCGGAGCCCTCGCGCGGCGTCTCGCCGTGCGGGGGTTTTTTCATGGCCGTCACGCGGTTGGGGCCGCGTCGCCAGGGGAACGGCAGCCTGCTGCCGTCCGACCGCGCTACGGCCCGCGTGGGCGGCTCGTGGCGATATCCGCAGCTGCGGCTGCAGCGCCCGATCGCCCCATGCTCCTGACGGCCCGATTCCGTTCCGGATGACGACCGGCCACGCTTCGCGACCGACGCCGACGCCGGGGCGCAAACCCGCCTCTCCGTCAAAACCACACGCGTCGCCCGCCGAACGGCAAAGCCCCCGCGCAGCGCGACGCCGCATGGGGGCCCGTTTCCCGCCGGCTCGCGCCGACCGCTACCGACTGCTACTTCTTCGCGTTCGCGGCCTTGGCCGCCTTGGCGGTATCCGCGAGGATCTTCTCGACCCGCTCCACGTAGGTTTCGGTGCCGAACCGGCGCACCGCGGTCGCACGCCCGCTCGCGACGAGCCGCTCGCGCAGCGCGCCGTCGCGCTTGAGCGCCGCCAGCGCATCGGCCAGCGCGGCCGCGTTGCCCGGCTCGCAGAGCAGCCCGTTGTCGCCGTCCTCGATGATCTCGACGACGCCGCCCGCGCGGGCTGCGACGACCGGCCGCCGCGCGAGCATCCCCTCGACGATCACGCGCCCGAACGGCTCCGGCGTGATCGACGTGTGCGCGACGACGTCGACCGCCGTCATGCAGGCGGCCACGTCGCGCTGGAACCCGAGGAAATGCACGCGTTCGTCCATCCCGTGCTGCGCGACGTATTCGTGCAGTTGCGCCGCATACTCGTCCTCGCCGAACAGCGGCGCGCCGACCAGCACCACGTGCATGTCGGGATGCCGCTCGGCGGCCTCCAGCAGCACGTGCTGCCCCTTCCAGCGCGCGAGGCGGCTGAACGAGCCGACCAGCCAGGCGTCCGTGGGCAACCCGAGGCGCGCGCGCAGCGCGGCCTGGCTCACGCCTTCCAGCGCATCGAACGGTTCGGCCGAAATGCCGTTGAACACGACGTCGACGTGCTGCGGCGTGAAGCCGGTCAGCGCGCGAAACGCCTGCGCGGAGGCGTCGGAGTTCGCGATCACGCGCGTGACGCCGAGCCGCGCGCAGTACTTGATCGCCTGTAGCTGCTTGCCGCCGAAATGGTCGGTGCTGACGATGTCGCGCAGGTGCCAGACGACCGGCTTGCGCGCGAGCCGCCCGGCGAGCGCGGCGACCACCATCGCGCGTTGCGTGTTCGCGTAGATCACCTCGGCGCGGCGCGCGCGCCGGGCGACGTCGCGCACCAACCGCACGAGCTGCTTCACCGCGCCGAACGACACGCCGCCCTGCTTGCGCACGCCCGCGAGCGCGCCCTGCTCGACCACGTCGACGCGCGCGCCGATCTCGTCGAGCGCTGCGCGGAACGGGCCGTCGTCGAACAGCAGCACGTCGGCGTTCGCGCGCATGTGCTTCATGATCTCGAGCAGCGACAGCTCGGCGCCGCCGAGCACGCCGCTCTGATCGAGCACGAGCGTCGCCGGGCCGCGCGCGGCCGGCATCGGTGCGGCCGTGCCGCGCTGCGCGGTCGAGCCGGGCAGCGCTTGCTCCACGTAGTCGAGGAAGCGCCGCCGGAACGTATCGGCGGAAAACCGCTCCGCGTTCGCGCGGCAGGCGTCCGGCGTGAAGCGCTGCGGTGCACGCTCGAAGTCGTCGACGGCCGCGACGATCGCGTGCGGCGTCTGTTCGTCGAAGAAGAGACCGGTCGGATTCAGGTTCGATTGCGGATCGAGCACCGTTTCGAGCGCGCCGCCCTTGCCGTATGCGATGACCGGCGTGCCGCACGCCTGCGCCTCGACGACCGAGATCCCGAAATCCTCCTCGGCCGCGAACACGAACGCCTTCGCGCGCCGCATCCGGTCGTGCAGCACCGCGAACGGCTGGTAGCCCATGATCTCGACGTTCGGGCCGGCCTTCGCCCGAATCTTCTGCATCTCGGGGCCGTCGCCGATGACGACGAGCTTGCGCTCGGGCGTGCGCGAAAACGCCTCGACGATCAGGTCGATCTTCTTGTACGGCACCATCCGCGACGCGGTCAGGTAGAAATCCTCCTTCACCGCGTTCAGCGAGAACGCGTCGACGTCGACCGGCGGGAAGATCACCGCCGCGTCGCGGTGATAGACCTTCTTGATGCGCCGCGCGATGAACGCGGAGTTCGCGACGAAGCCGTCCACCGCGTTCGCGGTACGCGTATCCCAGTTGCGGATGTAGTGCAGGATCATCCGCGCGAGCAGCGATTTCGGCCCGTGCGTGAGGTTCGACTGTTCCAGATACTGATGCTGCAGGTCCCACGCATAGCGGATCGGCGAATGCACGTAGCTGATGTGCACCTGGTCCGGCCCGGTCAGCACGCCCTTCGCGACCGCGTGGCTGCTCGAGATCACGAGGTCGTACTCGGACACGTCGAGCTGCTCGATCGCGAGCGGCATCAGCGGCAGGTAGCTGCGGTACTTGGTGCGTGCGAACGGCAGTTTCTGGATGAACGACGTCGTCACCCGCTTGCCGCGCACGAACGCGCGGTCGTCGAGGAAATCGACGAGGCTGAACAGGTCCGCGTCGGGAAAGCACGCGACGATCTGTTCGAGTACGCGCTCGGCGCCCGCATAGGTGACGAGCCAGTCGTGGACGATCGCCACGCGCAGCGCGCGCGCCGGCTGCCGCGCGCCGGCGCGCTCGGCCGGCACCGCGCGGTGCAGCGCGGCGGCATCGCCCGCGTGGGCCACGGCGGCATCGGCCGTGGCGAGATTCAGGACGGCGTGTTCCGCCAGATCGCGATTCATGTCGTTTTCCTCGCATTGAGACGGACGAACAGGTCGCGCACGAGCGCGCGCAGCCCCGGGGTCATCGTGAGCGACCACGCGACGTTCAGCACCAGCACGACCGCGCACATGCCGATCGACTCGCCGAGCCCCGACCACGCCTGCGCCAGAAATAGGCTGGCGAGCAGGAAGGCGAGATGGGCGAGCATGTCGAGCACGATCGCGCGCATCCGGATCGCCGACAGGTACAGCAGCACGCCGTAGTCGACGAGCGCGCGCGCCGCGACGACCACCGCCGCGCCGATCAGCCCGAAGTGATGAATGCCGAGCCACAGGCCGCCGACGAAGAACGGCATCTCGACGAGCCCGGCGAATGCCGCGCGGGCCGGGTTCACCTGCGACTGGATCAGGATGCGCGTGACGCTCGCCTGACCGACGAGCCACACGCTGATCACCAGCACACGGCCCACCGGCGCCGAATGCGCGGCGAGATCGGCGCCCACCCACAGCGTGAGGAACGGCGCGAGCGCGAAGATCGCGACGATGCCGACCGGCGTGAACACGCCGTTCAGGAATTCGAGCGACTGGCGCGCGAGCGTGTCGGCATGGTCGCGGCCGACCGCCGACAGGCGCGGAAACAGCGTGCGCACCAGCGCGTTCGGCAGCATGTTCAGGCGCGTGACGAGGTTCTGCGGCACCGTGTAATAGGTGACGAACTTCGCGCCCATGCCGGCGCCGAGCATCACGCGATCGAGCGTGTCGGCGATCATGCTCGTCATGCTCGCGATCAGCATCCAGCCGCCGAAGTTGAACAGCCCTTTCGCAGTGCCCCACTGCGGCGGGTCGATGCGCCGGATCCCGAGCACCTTGATGCTCGCGTGACCGAGCATCGCCGCGGCGATCAGCCGCGCGACGACGGCCGCGGCGAGCACCGTCTGCAGGTTCGGCGCGATCCACCACGCGGCGCCGAGCGGCAGCAACTGGAACAGGAACGTACCGATCGTCTGGTTCGTGTTGAACACGCCGAACCGTTCGGCGCCATTGATCGCGCCGGCGAACACCCACGACACGTTCGCGAGCGGAATCGCGAGCGCGAGCCACGGCAGCGCCAGATACACCTCGTGCTGCATCGCGGCCGACACTTTCGTGAAATACGCGGTGTAGACGAACGCGCCGAAGTAGATCAGCAGCCCGCCCGCGATGCCGGTGCCGAGATTCAGCCAGAACGCGCTCCAGAACACCCGCGCGCTTTCGTCGGCGTTGCCGCTCGCGAGCGCCTTCGAGATGTGGTTCTGCGCGGCCATGCTCATCCCGAGATCGAGGATCCCGAAATAGCCGATCAGCGTCCACACGAGGCTGACGACGCCGTAGCGTTCGACGCCGAGCGCATGGATATAGGCGGGCACCGTCACCAGCGACACGAAGGTCGGCAGGATCAGCCCGATGAAGTTGATCGAAACGTTCTTGAGTATGCCTTTGTCCATGCTCATGCCTTGTGTGACGGCGACGACGTCGCGAGCGGCGCGCCGCCCGTCACGGTTTCCAGCGATACATCAGCACCTTGCCGCGCGCGTCTTCCTCGACGAACACCAGGTATTCGCCGTTTTCGCGCCGGAATGCGCTGATGCCGAACGGCACGTCGACCCAGCCGGACGCCTTGCCGACCTCCGCGCCCGGGCTCATCACGCCCACTTCCTTGCCCGTGTCCTTGTCGTACACGTGGATCTTGCCGACCGGCTCCACGGTGAAGATGTAGCGGCCCTCGACCGTGATCCCGATCAGGTCGAAGATCGGCTTCGCATCGAGCTTCCACGGCAGCGCCACCTGGTAGCGCAGGACCGGCGAGCCCGTCGACCACTTGTCGAAGCGGATCAGCACGCGCCCCACTTCCTTGTTGATGCCCGGCTGCGGCGGCGCGTCGGCCGTGTAGCCGGTCACGTACAGCGTGTCGGTCTGCGGCTCGTAGATCGCACGGCGCAGCTGCGTGAACGGCTGCGGCATCGGGTAGGTCGTGACCTTGTCGTACGAATAGATCGGGTTGCCGGCCTTGTCGACACCGCCGTACTGGAAGCGGTGGATGCCGCGCACGTCGCTCGTGCGCCAGATGTCGCCCTTCGTGTCGACCCACCAGCCCCAGCCGCCCGCCTTCGCCTTGCCGGTCGTGTTGATCTCGAACTCGTCCGCGTCGATCCGGCCGTTGCCGTTCGCGTCGCGCCACAGCCAGTCGCCGCCCGGCGGCTTGTTCGGCACCTTGTCGACCGGCCGCGCTCGGCCCGCGATCAGGCCGGACGGAATCGCGACCTCGCCGTCCCGCTTCGCGTCGAAGCGGTAGATCTTCAGGTGATCGGCGTACATGTCGGTCAGGTACAGGAACGTGCGGCCGTCGACGCGCCGCGCGATCGGCATGCCCGGATACTGGTCCGTGTGGAACACCGGATCGTCCGGATACTTGAAGCGGTTCGACAGGAAGCCGACGTACTTCCAGTCCTGGCCCGGCGGCTTCGACAGGTCGAGCTCGAAGCGCTTGTTGCCCGTGTACACGCTGTTCGGCCGCGCGGGGTCGAGCCATGCGCCGTCGACGAACAGCAGCCCCTGCACCTGCCAGCGCAGCTTGCCGTCCGGCGTATAGCTTTCCAGTACCGCGCCGAGCCCCGCGCCGATCGTGTCGTGGCGCGGCCCGATCCCGTTCATCGACACATAGATGTTGCCGACACGGTCGACGCCGACGCCCGTCAGCCCGTTGAAGCGCTGCGGCCCGGGCCGGCCCGGCACCGGGCCCGCGAAAATGCCGCCGCGCTCGCCGAGCGTGCCCGACTGCGCATAGCCCTTGCCGCCTTTCGAGAAGATCAGGATCTGCTGGCGCGGCCCGTTGTCCGCGACCAGCACGCGCCCTTTCGCATCGACCGCCACGTCCACCGCGTCGGTGCCTTCCGGCAACGCCGGCGCGTCGTCGAGCTTGCTGCCGTCGGCCCGCACGTGCACCAGATGCGCAGGCCCGCCCAGCGTATCGGTCAGCAGCCACAGCGTGCCGTCGCCCGCGAGCGCGATGCGGCCCGGCTCGTGGGCGCTCCACGTGCCCTTCCGTTGCATCGTCTCCGCGTCGTACACCTCGACCGCGTCGCGCGACGGATTGGTCGCGAACAATGACTTGTCGTCGGCCGCGAGGCCGCCCACCTCCGCCTTCGCGTCGCCCACTTCCGAGCGCGCGGGCGCCGGCACCTCGTTCATCACCATGAAGCTCGCGGCCATCCGCGCGCGGCCGGCGTCGGCACGCCCGCCCGGCGCGACTTGCGGCGACGCGCGAAACGGCGCCGGCTGCTTCATGTCGCCGATCGTGCGCCGCGAGATGCCGAACCATTGCTTGCCCTTGTCCGGCCAGATGCCGGGCGACTGCAGGTGACCGCGCTCGTTGCCCACGCCGATCGCGACGTACGCATATTTGCTGTTGACCGCGATCGCGTTGCCGCCGAGATTGCCCCAACCGTGCGTGCCGCCGGCGAAGCCGAGCATCTTCCCGTCCTGGTACACGCTCGCCTCGGCGCCGCTCTCGTCCCACGGCGCATTCGTATACACCTTGCCCTCGGGCGTCACCGCGATCGCGCGGATGTCGATCTGCGTCCATGCGCCGTCGCCATAGCCGAACGTGTTGCCGATCCACGACGTCGTCGCGGGCAACACCGTTTCGGCCGGCACGGCGCTCGTCAGCAGTGCCGCGCATACCGTCATGCCAACCAGAATCAGACGTCGCAATGCGCTTCTCCAGACTCGATACAACAGCGACCGGCGCCGCCACGGATCGCCCGCGGCCGCGCCCTGTCGCTAAATGGGTTTCAAACGTCGCGATGCAGGTTACAAGCAAAAATAATCACAAGAAATTTGGAAATATTTGGGGATGTTTCTGCCTGAAATATCGAACCGGAACAGCCTGTAAATGACGCCCGGAAACGGCAATAACGACCGCCCGTCGGCCGTCGCCGTGTAGAAAATTCCGCTCTGCGCCGCCCGTCGTGCCCGCCCGGCCGCCAACCTTTCATCTCGCGATCGTGATAACCGGCATTTGGATGTTCGCCGGCAGATAAATGTCGCGCGTTTTTTTACCGATTTCTTTTCCCTAGAATCGATTTCGATTTCATATTTCATTTAAAGGCATGCAATACGTACACGCATCGGATGCGGGTCGTGAAGGAGCCGCGCGATGACGGCCCTGTCGCGCCCCGCCGACCTCGCCCCGCCGCAACACGGCCGCATCGTCCAGCTCGACGGGCTGCGCGCGATCGCGGTCGGCGCCGTGTTCCTGCAGCATGCGCTGAAGGCGCCGCTGTGGATGGGCGTCGATCTGTTCTTCGTGCTGAGCGGCCTGCTGATCACCGGCATCCTGCTCGATCGCAAGGCGCGCGGGCAGTCGTACTTCAGCCATTTCTATGCGCGCCGCGTACGCCGCATCCTGCCCCCGTACGTGCTGCTGCTGGCGGTGTCGACGCTGCTGTTCGGCGCGAGCTGGCTGCCGCATTGGCCGTGGTTCGCGTTCTTCTCGACCAATATCGGGCTGTCGCTCGGCAGCATCGGCCATGACAGCCTGAACGTGCTGTGGTCGCTCGCGGTCGAGGAGCAGTTCTACATCTTCTGGCCGTTCGTCGTGCTCTGGTGCTCGGAGCGCGCGCTGCTGTGGGTCGCCGCCGCGCTGATCGTCGCGGCGCCGGTGCTGCGCGCGATCGCGACACCGTGGTTCGATTCGTTCTGGCCGATCTACTACCTGACGCCGTTCCGGATGGACCTGCTCGCGGCCGGCGCGTTGCTCGCGATCGTGCTGCGCCGCGACCGGCGCGCGCTGGAGCCGTTCTATCCGCTCGCGATCGTCGGCGCGCTCGTGTCGCTGGCGATCCTCGGCTGGCTGCACCTGTCGTTCCCGCGCTTTCGCGCCGCGAACACGCCGCTGTCGAATGCGGCGCTCTACAGCATCTCGCTGTTGCTCTGCACGTCGATCGTCGTGATCGCGCTGCGCGGCCGCGGCCTCGTGCAGCGCGTGCTGACGAACCCGCTGCTCGTCTACGTCGGCACCGTCAGCTACACCGTCTACCTGATCCACCTGAGCGTGCTGTACGCGCTGTGGCCGCTGCACCTGAACCGCTTCGTCACGGCCGCGCTCGCGCTCGCGATCACGCTCGCTTACGCCACGCTGAGCTGGTACGGCTTCGAACGGCGCCTGACGCGCGGGCCTGCGCGCCGTGCGTTGCCGGCTGCCGCCGGCACGACCGCCTGAATTTCATCATCCATCGCTTCTACCAGGACAACGCCATGAGCCAAACGCGTAAAAAGGCCATCATCACCGGAATTTCGGGGCAAGACGGTGCGTACCTGACCAAACTGCTGCTCGACAAGGGCTACGAAGTCACCGGCACCTACCGCCGCACCAGCTCGGTGAATTTCTGGCGCATCGCCGAGCTTGGCGTCGACACGCATCCGAATCTGACGCTCGTCGAACACGACCTGACCGATGCCGGTTCGAGCCTGCGCCTGCTCGAACGCACGCAGCCGGACGAACTCTACAACCTCGCCGCGCAAAGCTTCGTCGGCGTGTCGTTCGACCAGCCGGCGACGACCGCCGAAGTGACCGGCATCGGCCCGCTGAACCTGCTCGAGGCGATTCGTGTCGTGAGCCCGAAGACGCGCTTCTACCAGGCGTCGACGTCCGAGATGTTCGGCAAGGTGCAGGCCATTCCGCAAACGGAAACCACGGCGTTCTATCCGCGCAGCCCGTACGGCGTCGCGAAACTGTACGCGCACTGGATGACCGTGAACTACCGCGAATCGTACGGCCTGTTCGGCAGCAGCGGGATCCTGTTCAACCACGAATCGCCGCTGCGCGGCCGGGAATTCGTCACGCGCAAGATCACCGACACGATCGCGAAGATCAAGCTGGGCAAGGCGACCCGCCTCGAACTGGGCAATCTCGACGCGAAGCGCGACTGGGGCTTCGCGCTCGAATACGTCGAAGGCATGTGGCGGATGCTGCAGGCCGACGAGCCCGACACCTACGTGCTGGCCACCAACCGGACCGAAACCGTGCGCGACTTCGTGCGGATGGCGTTCGCGGCGGCCGGCTACCAGATCGAATGGAGCGGCAAGGGCGAGCAGGAGCGCGGCCTCGACGCATCGACCGGCAACGTGCTCGTCGAAGTGAACCCGAAGTTCTACCGCCCGGCCGAAGTCGATCTGCTGATCGGCTGCGCGGACAAGGCGAAAAGCAAACTCGGCTGGGCACCCAGGACGACGCTCGAACAACTTTGCCAGATGATGGTCGAAGCGGATTTGACGCGGAACCAACACCATGACACGTTCTGAAACCGGGCGTCCGTCGCGCCGTGCGTTCGTCACGGGCCTGACGGGCTTCACCGGTCGCTACATGGCCGAACGCCTGCAGGCGGCCGGCTATGACGTCTGGGGCACGATCGCGCCCGGCGCGCCCCGCCCCGCCGATCCGGCGTTCGCACACTGCACGCTGGTGCCCGTCGACCTGCTCGACGCGGATGCAATGCGCGCGGCCGCGGCCGACGCGCGACCCGACGCGGTCGTGCATCTCGCCGCGCGCGCGCATGTCGCCCAGGACGAGCCGTCGCAGACCTACGCGGTCAACATCGTCGGCACGCGCAATCTGCTGGCGGCGCTCGCCGGCCTCGACCGCCGCCCGTCGGCCGTGCTGCTGGCAAGCAGCGCGAACGTCTACGGCAACTCGACGGCCGGCGTGCTCGACGAAACCGTCGCGCCTGCCCCGGCGAACGACTACGCGGTCAGCAAGCTCGCGATGGAATATGCGGCCAAGCTATGGGCCGACCGGCTTCCGATCGTGATCGCACGGCCGTTCAACTACACGGGCGTCGGCCAGAGCGATGCGTATCTGCTGCCGAAACTCGTCGCGCACTATGCGTCCAACGCGCCGCGGATCTCGCTCGGCAACCTCGACGTGAGTCGCGATTTCTCCGACGTGCGCGACGTGACGGCCGCCTATCTGAAGCTGGTCGAAACCGCGCCAGCCGGCGAGACGTTCAACGTCTGCTCGGAGCGCGCGTATTCGCTGAAGGAAGTGCTGGCGATGCTGTCGCGCATCGCCGGCTACGTGATCGACGTGACGATCGATCCGCGCTTCGTGCGACACAATGAAGTGAAAAGCCTGAGCGGGTCGCGCGACAAGCTGCGGCGCGCGGTAGGCGAATTGCCTGTCACGCCGCTCGACGAAACGCTGCGATGGATGGTGGACGCAATGCGTGCCGCTCCGCACGGGCAGCACGCCGCCGGCTGAACGGGAAAACACGCGCGCGACGGCATGCGCCGAAACGACAACGGGCCGCTCTTTCGAGCGGCCCGTTTCATCGATGCCGAACGAACCTCGGCCGTATCGCTCAGCCGTCCAGCCCGCGCGCCAGATCGTTGCGAATGTCGCCCGCGTGCTCGAGGCCGACCGCGAGGCGGATCAGCCCTTCGGTGATTCCCGCCGCCGCGCGCGCTTCCGGCGTGATGCGGCCGTGCGTCGTGGTGGCCGGATGCGTGATCGTCGTGCGCGTGTCGCCGAGGTTGCCGGTGATCGACACCAGCCGGGTGCCGTCGATCACGCGCCATGCGTTCGCGCGCTGCTGCTCGGGCGTGTCGCCCTTCAGCTCGAACGACACGATCGCGCCGCCCGCCTTCTGCTGGCGCTTCGCGAGTTCATGCTGCGGATGCGATTCGAGCCCCGGATAGAACACGCGCGCCACCGCCGGATGCGAGTCTAGCCAGCGCGCGATCTCCAGCGCGTTCGCCGATTGCTTCTCGACGCGCAGCGACAGCGTCTCCATCCCCTTCAGCAGCACCCACGCGTTGAAGGCCGACAGCGTCGGCCCCGCGCTGCGCACGAACGGGAACACCTTGCCCATGATGAATTCCTTCGAGCCGACCAGCGCGCCGCCGAGCACGCGGCCCTGCCCGTCGAGGAATTTCGTCGCCGAGTGCATCACGACGTCCGCGCCGAGCTTCAGCGGCTGCTGCAGCACCGGGCTACAGAAACAGTTGTCGACGACGAACAATGTGTTCGCGGCCTTCGCGATCCTGCCGATTGCCTCGATGTCGGCGAGCTCGGTCAGCGGGTTCGACGGCGTCTCGAGGAAGAACATCTTCGTTTCCGGCCGCACGGCTTCCTGCCACGCGTTCAGGTCGGTCGGGTCGACGAAGGTCGTCGTGATCCCGAACTTGCTGAAGATCTGCGAGAACATCCCGAGCGTCGAGCCGAACAGGCTGCGCGAGCTGACGAGGTGGTCGCCCGCCTGCAGCGCGGACATCACGACCGACATGATCGCGGCCATGCCCGACGCCGTCGCGATGCACGCCTCGCCGCCCTCGAGCGCGGCGAGACGCTCCTGGAACATGGTGACGGTCGGATTCGTGAAGCGCGAGTACGTGAAATAGTCTTCCGAATTCGCGAAGCGCTCGGCCGCGTCGGCAGCGCTCGAGAAGCAGAAGCTCGACGTGAGGAACAGCGCTTCCGAATGTTCGTTGAAGTCGCTGCGCAGCGTGCCCGCGCGCACGGCAAGCGTGTCGAAGTTGAGGGAGTCGTCCATGTTCCGTTTTCCGTATTCGATGGCCGCGCCGACGGTCGTGCATGCGGCGCGGACCCGGTCAAAACCCAGGCCAAAAACAAAAAGCCCGCTATGCGTCGGCATCAGCGGGCTTCGGTGCGGTACGACAGCGATCGACTCGGGCCGGCTGCCGCCGGCCTTCGCTTTAGCTGTTTTGGGAAGTTGCCCCGCGTCCGCAAGCTGATATCAAATCGACGCAAGGCCACATCCTATCACGCCTCGATAAAAGCGTGCGCCGGCGTTACTCGACCGACAGTTGCAGGTTCATCTGCGAACGCTCGGTGTCGCCGGCCGTGTCGCGATCGGCCTGCGACGCCGGCGTGAGGCGCGCGCGCTCGATCGCATCGAGATACTCGGGCGTCACGTCGCCGGTGATGTAGTTGCCGTCGAAGCACGACGCCTCGAAGCGTTCGAGCTTCGGGTTGATGTCGCGCACCGCGCGGCGCAGGTCGTCGACGTCCTGGTAGATCAGGTGGTCGGCGCCGATGATCTTCGCGACTTCTTCGTCGGTGCGGCCGTGCGCGACGAGCTCGCCGCGCGTCGGCATGTCGATGCCGTACACGTTCGGGAACTTAACGGGCGGCGCCGCCGACGCGAAGATCACCGACTTCGCGCCCGCATCGCGCGCCATCTGCACGATTTCGTGCGAGGTCGTGCCGCGCACGATCGAATCGTCGACGATCAGCACGTGCTTGTCCTTGAACTCGATGCTCATCGCGTTGAGCTTCTGCCGCACCGACTTCTTGCGCACGGCCTGCCCCGGCATGATGAACGTCCGGCCGACGTAGCGGTTCTTGAAGAAGCCTTCGCGATACTCGACGCCGAGCTTCGCGGCGACCTGCATCGCAGCCGGGCGCGACGAATCGGGAATCGGCATCACGACGTCGATCGGCACGTTCGGCAGTTCGCGCTTGATCTTCTCGGCGAGATAGTCGCCCATGCGCAGGCGCACGTTGTAGACCGGCACGCCGTCGAGGCACGAGTCCGGACGCGCGAGATACACGTATTCGAACATGCACGGATTCAGCGTCGGGTTCTCCGCGCACTGCTGGCTGTGGAAGTTGCCGGCCTTGTCGATGAAGATCGCTTCGCCCGGCTCCAGGTCGCGCACGAATTCGAAACCGATGCCTTCGACCGCCACCGACTCCGACGCGACCATCCATTCGGTGCCGTGTTCGGTCTCGAGCTTGCCGATGCACAGCGGCCGGATGCCGTACGGGTCGCGGAACGCGAGCAGGCCGTAGCCGGCGATCAGCGACACGATCGCGTACGAACCCTGCAGGCGGCGATGCACGCCCGACACCGCCTTGAACACCGACGCCGGATCGAGCTCGAGGCCCGTGGTCGACAGTTGCAGCTCGTGCGCGAACACGTTGAGCAGCACTTCGCTGTCGGAATTGGTGTTGATGTGCCGGCGGTCGATCCGGAACATCTCGTCCTTCAGTTGCTGCCAGTTCGTCAGGTTGCCGTTGTGCGCGAGTATGATCCCGAACGGCGCGTTCACGTAGAACGGCTGCGCCTCGGCCTCGCTCGACGCCGAGCCGGCCGTCGGGTAGCGCACCTGGCCGATGCCGTAGGTGCCGGGCAGGCTGCGCATGTTGCGCGTGCGGAACACGTCGCGCACCATGCCGTTCGCCTTGTACATGTGGAAATTGCTGCCGTCCGCCGTCGCAATGCCCGCCGCGTCCTGACCGCGATGCTGCAGCAGCAGCAGGCTGTCATAGATCAGCTGATTGACCGGGGATTGGGAGATAACACCTACGATGCCGCACATGGCATGTCCTTCAAGATGACAAAATCGGTTCCGTCCTGCCCGGCCGCGTCGTCACACGCGTACGTACTGGGCCATGCCGTCGGGCAGGAGCTGCTTCAGCTCGTGCACGCCCTGTTCGGCAAAAGGACGCAATAGCGCATTGCGCCAGAAATCCTGTTTGGGCAGTTCGGTCAGCCCGGCCGCCGCGACCAGCAGCACCACCAGCACGCAGCCGCGCACCAGCCCGAACATCATGCCCAGCGAGCGGTCGACGCCGCCCAGGCCGCTCGCCTGCGCGATCCGCGACAGCAGCGCGTTCGCCACGCCGGCGACCAGCACGACGCCGATCACGAGCAACGCGAAGGCGATCACCCACTGCGTCAGCGCGCCGCCCGGCCAGTTCGCCGGGATATACGGCACGACCAGCCCGACGTAGCGGCTCGCGATCACGATCGCCGCGATCCAGCCGATCAGCCCGAAAATCTCGGACACGAAGCCGCGCCACGCGCCGCGCAGCGCCGACAACGCGATCACCGCCAATACAGCGTAGTCGAAAGCCGTCAGCATCGTGGCATTACTGCGTCAGACCGGCTTCGCGCACCTTCGCGATCGCGGCGGAGGCCGCCGAGCGATCCGCGAACGGGCCGGCACGCAACAGTGTAGCCGTGCTGCCATCCGCCTGCTTGCGATGCTCGACATATGCGGGCACCCCCGCCGTTTTCAACTTGGCCGCCCACGAACGGGCCGTCGCGTCGTCCTTGAACGAACCGAGCTGCACCGCGAAGCGCGCACCGGCCGGCGATGCCGGTGACGATGCGTCGCCGCTGTCCGGGCTGGCGGCGTCGGCATTCGCGACGGTTGCGGGCGCAGGCTTCGGCGCGGCCGGCTTCGGCGCGGGAGCAGCCGGCTTCGCTGCGGGCTTCGGCGGCGTCACGCTCGCGGTGGTCGTCGTATCGGGTTTCGCGGCCGGCTTGGCGGCCTCCTTCGGCGCGGGCGCCGGTGCGGCCGCAACGGCCGTGTCGGAGGCCGGCGGTTCGTCGTGCGCGACGCCCGCCTGCACGTCGGCCGCATCGTCGTCGCGCGGGGCGACCGCCTGGTGCGCGGGCCGGTTCGGGATGTCGATCGCGATGTCGTCGGTGACCGGCTTCGGGTGCGAATCGAGCACCATCGGCAGTACGATCACCGCGGCCACGACGAGCGCGATCGCGCCGACGAGGCGACGGCGCGCGCGTTGCTTTTCTGGAAGGGTCGGATCGAGGAGCAGTGCGTCCGATTCCGGACGCTCGGTGCGGCGCGAGCGTCGCTCGACGCGTTCAGTGCGCTCCGTGCGCACGTTCCGGGAGGTCCCGGTACGACCGCCGCGCCGCGGGGGCGCGTCGTCGTCTTTTTTGCCGAACGAGAAAATTCCCATGAATGGCTGAGTCCGAAACTGCCCGTCAGTCAGTGTTGCTGCGATTTACGGTAGGCCAGCACGCCGGCAACCGTATGGAAACTGCCGAAAACCACGATTCTATCATTCTCGGATGCTCTTTTTAGTGCATCGCGAAACGCTTCCGCGGGCGACGCGTAACGCGTCACGCTCGAATCGGGCCCCTCCGCCACGCCGGCCTTGCGCAGCGCGGCTTCGAGCTGCTCTGCGGAAGCCGCGCGCGGCAGCGGCAGATCGGTCACGCACCAGTGGTCGATCTCGCCCTTCAGATGCTGCAGCACGCCGTCGATGTCCTTGTCGTGCATCGCGCCGAACACCGCGTACGTGTACGGAAAGAAGCCCATGTTGCCGAGGTTCTGCTCGAGCACGGCCGACGCATGCGGATTGTGCGCGACGTCGAGCACGATCGCCGGCTTGCCGGGCAGCACCTGGAAGCGCCCCGGCAGCTCGACGTTCGCCAGCCCGAGCCGGATGTCCTGCGCGGACACCGGCAGCACCGGGCGCAGCGCCTCGAGCGCGGCGAGCGCGGCCGACGCGTTGATCAGCTGATTCGCGCCGCGCAGCGCCGGATACGCGAGCGCCGGATAGCGCTTCTCGCGGCCGAGGTAGCTCCATTGCTGACGTTCGGCGCCCGCCTGCGCTTCGTAGCGAAAATCGCGGCCGACCAGCCACAGATCCGCGCCGATCGCTTCGGCGTGGTCGATCAGCGTCTGCGGCGCGGCGGGATCGCCGCAGATCGCCGGCTTGCCCGCGCGGAAGATCCCGGCCTTCTCGAACGCGATCTTCTCGCGCGTGTCGCCGAGGTATTCGGTGTGGTCGATGTCGATGCTCGTGACGATCGCGCAATCGGTATCGATGATGTTGACCGCATCGAGCCGGCCGCCGAGGCCGACTTCGAGAATCACCGCGTCCAGGCCGCGCGACGCGAACAGGTGGAGGATCGCGAGCGTCGTGAATTCGAAATACGTGAGCGACACGGGCTCGGCCAGCGACGTGCGCGCGGCTTCGACGGCCTCGAAATGCGGCAGCAGTTCGTCGTCGGTCACGTTGTGCCCGTTCACGCGGGCGCGCTCGTTGAATTCGAGCAGGTGCGGCGACGTGTGGCAACCGACCTTGTAGCCCGCGCGCACGAGAATCGTCTCGAGGAATGCGCAGGTCGAGCCCTTGCCGTTCGTGCCGCCGACGGTGATCACCGGGCATGCGAATTCGAGCTGCAGCGCCGCCTTGACCTGCCCGATGCGGGTGAGGCCCATGTCGATGCCGACCGGGTGCGCGCGTTCGAGATGCGAAAGCCACGCGTCGAGAGTGGGAAAAGTGCTCATCGGATCAAATCTGGATCGGTACCGCCACTACGCCAAAAAACGAAGCGCGCCGCCTGACGCTCGAGCCAGGCGACGCGCAGAGTCACAACCTTGCGCCGGTCAAGCCAGCGCGTCGGCCGGCTGTCGCTGCAGCAGCGCGAGCAATTGCGCGATCTCGTCGCGCATCTTGCGACGGTCGACGATCATGTCGATCGCGCCGGTCTTCAACAGGAATTCGGCACGCTGGAAGCCTTCCGGCAGCTTCTCGCGGACCGTCTGCTCGATCACGCGCGGACCGGCGAAGCCGATCAGCGCCTTCGGCTCGGCGATCACGACGTCGCCGAGGAACGCGAAGCTCGCCGACACACCGCCCATCGTCGGGTCGGTCAGCACCGAGATGAACGGCAGCTTGGCCTCGGCCAGCTTGGTCAGCATCGCGGTGGTCTTGGCCATCTGCATCAGCGACAGCAGGCTTTCCTGCATCCGTGCGCCGCCCGATGCGGTGAAGCAGATGAACGGCACGTGCTGTTCCAGCGCATTCTGCGCGCCGCGCGCGAAGCGCTCGCCGACGACCGACCCCATCGAGCCGCCCATGAACGAGAACTCGAAGCAGGCAGCCACGACCGGCAGCGTGTGGATCGCGCCGCCCATCACGACCATCGCGTCGGTCTCGCCGGTTTCGTCCATCGCTTCCTTCAGACGATCGGGGTACTTGCGGCTGTCCTTGAACTTCAGCGAGTCGACCGGCACGATTTCCTGGCCGATCTCGTAGCGGCCTTCCGGATCGAGCAGCCCGTCGAGACGCTCGCGCGCGCCGATGCGCATGTGGTGATCGCACTTCGGGCACACGTGAAGGTTCGCGTCCACGTCGTTGCGATAGAGAACGGCCTCGCAGGACGGGCACTTGACCCACAGGCCTTCCGGAATGCCCTTGCGGCTTTTCGGGTCGGTCTGCTTGATCTTCGGCGGCAACAGTTTGTCGAGCCAGCTCATCGTATGGTTTCCTGTTCCGTGGCGGGGCGGGCCCATCGGCTCGTTCCCGCTTCCTGTGTTGTGTTTATCGCGCTGCCTTGGCGGCGCCGTCCAGCGCGGCGCGCAGCTCGGCGATGAACGCCTTCAGCGCGGCGGCGGCGCCTTCCGGCGCGGCGCTTTCGAGCAGCTGCACCAGGCGGCTGCCGATCACGACGGCGTCCGACACTTCGGCCACCGCGCGCGCCGTTTCGGCGTCGCGGATCCCGAAGCCGACGCCCACCGGAACCGGCACGCGCGACTTGATGGCCGGGATTTTACCTGCAATGCTCGAAACATCCAGATTTCCGGCGCCGGTCACGCCCTTGAGCGACACGTAATACACGTAGCCGCTCGCGATCTTGCCGACGTCGGCGATGCGTTCGTCGGTCGACGTGGGCGCGAGCAGGAAGATCGGATCGATCTGCGCGCCGCGCATTTTCTCGGCGAACACGCCCGCTTCTTCCGGCGGATAGTCGACCACCAGCACGCCGTCGACACCGGCCGCGTGCGCTTCGGCCGCGAACGCGTCGACACCCATCCGCTCGATCGGGTTCGCATAGCCCATCAGCACGACGGGGGTTTTCTGGTCGGTTTCGCGAAAACGCTTCACGTCGGCGAGCACGCTCTTCAACGTGACGCCGCGCGCGAGCGCGCGTTCCGACGAGCGCTGGATCACCGGGCCGTCGGCCATCGGGTCCGAGAACGGCACGCCGAGTTCGATCACGTCCGCGCCGCCTGCGGCGAGTGCGTGCATGAATTCGACGGTTTTCGCCGGATCGGGGTCGCCGGCGGTGATGAACGGGATCAGGCCCTTACGGCCTTGTTCGGCGAGCGCGGCAAAGGTCTGCTGAATACGGGACATGGCAATTTTCCTGGATGCGTTCGGCGACGCGGCGGCGCGACTCACGCGCACGCCGGCGCGACGAGCGCACTCACGCGCTCGTGCGCAATCGCACAATAACTTTCGTTGATCTCGTAGCCGACGAAGTCGCGCCCCTGCCGTGCGCAGGCCACCGCGGTCGTGCCGCTGCCCATGAACGGATCGAGCACGCGGCCGCCCGGCGGGCAGCTCGCGAGCACCATCCGCTCGATGATTTCCAGCGGCTTCTGGGTCGGATGATCGACGCGCTCCGCGTGCTGCCGGTGCAGGCGCGAGACCGACCAGACGTCCTTCGGGTTGTAGCCCATCTCCAGCCACTTGCTGCCTTCGAACAGCTTGCGCGAGCGGGCCTTCTTCGTGTCGGCGTCGTATGGGATGCGGACCGGATCGAGATCAAAGTAATACGCTTTGGAAACCGCGAAAAAGCCGATGTTGTCGTGCACCGACGTGAAACGGCGCGTCGTGCCGCCCATGCTCGGCACGCGCCGGTCCCAGATGATCTCGTTGACCATCGTGAGCTGCGTCTTCAGAAAACTGAAGATTTCCGGCGCGTACTGCCACGTGCAGAAGATGTACATCGACCCGCTCGGCTTCAGCTTCGGAATCGCGAGCTCGAGCCACTCGCGCGTCCACGCGAGGAAATCGTCGCCCGAACGCTTGTCCGAGTCGTTGCCGTAGTCCTTGCCGAGCCCGTACGGCGGATCGGCAACGATCAGGTCGATCGACGCATCCGGCAAGTGCGCGGCATCGGTCAGGAAATCGCGGTTGTGCAGTTCGATACCGTGAGGCAGCACGCGCGGCACGGCAGCGACGGGCTGAACCGCCTCCGCCTCGCTCGCGGCGCCGCCGCCCGGCTCTTCGATCAGGTCACGCATCGGTCGGGGTCAGAGCTCGATGCCCGATCGCTCGGCGACCGTGTGCATGTCCTTGTCGCCGCGGCCCGACAGGTTGACGAGCAGAATCTTGTCCTTCGGCAACGTCGGCGCGAGCTTCACGCCATACGCGATCGCGTGGCTCGACTCGAGCGCGGGGATGATCCCCTCGATCCGGCAGCAGTCGTGGAATGCCTTCAGCGCCTCGTCGTCGGTGATCGGCACGTACTGCGCGCGGCCGCTGTCCTTCAGCCATGCGTGTTCGGGGCCGACGCCCGGATAGTCGAGGCCCGCCGACACCGAATGCGTCTCGATGATCTGGCCGTTGTCGTCCTGCAGCAGATACGTGCGGTTGCCGTGCAGCACGCCCGGGCTGCCGGCGATCAGCGATGCCGCGTGATGCCCCGTGTCGATGCCGTCGCCGGCCGCTTCGACGCCGATCAGCTGCACCGATCGATCATCGATGTACGGATAGAAGATGCCCATCGCGTTCGACCCGCCGCCGACGCACGCGATCACCGCGTCCGGCTGCCGGCCCGCGAGCTCGGGCATCTGCATCTTGCACTCGTCGCCGATCACGCGCTGGAAGTCGCGCACCATCATCGGGTACGGATGCGGGCCCGCGACCGTGCCGATGATGTAGAACGTGCTTTCGATGTTCGTGACCCAGTCGCGCATCGCTTCGTTCAGCGCGTCCTTCAGCGTGCGCGAACCCGATTCGACCGGCACGACCGTCGCGCCGAGCAGCTTCATCCGGTAGACGTTCGCGGCCTGCCGGCGCACGTCCTCCGCGCCCATGTAGACCACGCACTCCATCCCGAAGCGCGCGCAGATCGTCGCGGTCGCGACGCCGTGCTGGCCCGCGCCGGTTTCCGCGATCACGCGCTTCTTGCCCATGCGCTTCGCGAGCAGCGCCTGGCCGATCACGTTGTTGATCTTGTGCGCACCGGTGTGGTTCAGGTCTTCGCGCTTCAGGTAGATCTGCGCGCCGCCGAGCATCTCGCTCCAGCGCTGCGCGTGATAGATCGGCGACGGGCGGCCGACGAAATACTTCAGTTCGCGCTCGAATTCGGCGACGAAGTCGGGATCGTTCTGGAACTTTTCATACGCCGCGCGCAGTTCGTCCAGCGCGTGAATCAGCGTCTCGGCGACGAACACGCCGCCATACGGGCCGAAATGGCCGCGATCATCGGGAAGGTTGTACATGGTGTCTCTCTCGATCGGTCGGTGCGCCCGCTCGTCAGGCCGCACCGGCTTGCGTCATCCGGCGTCCGCTTCGCGCACCGCGCGCACGAACGCCGCCATCCGGGCGTGATCCTTCACGCCCTTCGCGCCCGCCACTTCGATGCCACTCGAGACATCGACAGCGAACGGACGCAACTGGCGGATCGCATCACCGACGTTTTGCGCGTTCAAGCCACCACTCAAAACGGCCCGACGCGCGAGCTCTGCGGGAATAAGAGACCAATCGAAGACCTTGCCGCTACCGCCGTAATCCGGCACCAGGGTGTCGAACAGGAGGCCGCGCGCTTTCGAATAATGAAGAGCCGATTCTACCAAATCGGACGGCTGCGTCGAGGGGCCGACGCGCACCGCACGCAGCCACGGCAGGCGCGCCGCGCGGCCGAGCGCATCGCACTGCTCCGGCGTCTCGTCGCCGTGGAACTGCAGCACCGTGAGCGGCACGTCGCGCACGACGGCCTCGATCTCGGCTTCGGTCGCATTCACGAACAGCCCGACCACCGACACGAACGGCGGCGCGAGACTCGCCAGCTCGGCCGCCTGCGCGATCGTCACGGCACGCGGGCTTTTCGGGTAGAACACGAGACCGATCGCATCGGCACCGAGCGCCGCCGCGTGCAGCACGTCCTCTCGGCGCGACAGCCCGCACAGCTTGATGCGCGTGCGCGGCGCCAGGGCCGCCGCGGCGGAATTCGAAGAAGACACGTCGTGATCCGTCATGATAGTGGGTCCAGATCGGCCCAGACGCTGCTCCACGGCACGCTGCCGAGCTGCGCGGGCGGGACGGCGAATTCCGCCGGGTAGCCGACGTGGGCGAGGTACAGCCCATCGGCCATGAACGTGGGCGCCGCGAGGTTGCGGTCGCGCCCGGCCAGCACGTCGGCGAGCCAGTCGGCCGGGTAGCGGCCGCGCCCGACCGCGACGAGGCAGCCCATCAGGTTGCGCACCATGTGATGCAGGAACGCGTTCGCGCGGAAGCGGAAATGAATGAAATGCCCGGCGCGCCGCACGTCGATCTGATACAGGTGTTTGACCGGCGTCTTCGACTGGCATTCCGACGACCGGAACGACGAAAAGTCGTGCTCGCCGATCAGGTGCGCGGCGGCGGCGCGCATCGCGTCGTCGTCGAGCGGCGTGTGGATCCAGCCCGCACGGCCGGCCAGCATCGGCGAGCGCACGGGGTGCACGTACAGCGCGTAGTAGTAAGTGCGCTCGAACGCCGAGAAACGCGCGTGGAACGTGTCCGGCATCGGCTTCGCCCACTGCACCGACACGGTCGGCGGCAGGAACGCGTTGGTGCCGCGCACCCACGAGAACGCTTCGCGCTCGAGATCGGTGTCGAAATGCACGACTTGCCCGAGCCCGTGCACGCCGGTGTCGGTCCGCCCCGCAACCGTCGTGTGCAGCGGCACCCGCGCGAACTCGGCCAGCGCATGCTCGAGCCGGTCCTGCACGGTCTTGCCGTGCGGCTGCGCCTGCCAGCCGCAGAACGCCGCGCCGTCGTACTGGATGCCCAGCGCGATCCGCATCACGCCTCGTCCGCCAATTTCGCGAGCAGCGCGCGTGCGTCGTCGCGCGTCGCGGCGTCGTTCGCGTCGACCACTTCCTGCAGCAGCGTCCGCGCGCCGGACAAGTCGCCCAGCTCGACATATTCGGCCGCGAGGTCCAGCTTGTTGCGGGCGATGCGCGCGAGCTCGTCCGGGGTCAGCGCAGGCAGCGCGGCGCCCGGCGTGGCCGGCAGGTCGAGATCGAAGTCGAGCTTCAGCGCGCCGAACTGCGCGCCGCCGAGCGGCGGCAGCGACGACGTCGCGGGCGGGCTGCCCGCGTGGCCGGCAGGCGTCGCCACATCCGGATCCCAATCGAGGTCGTCTTCCTGGTCGGCCGGATGTTCTAGTGTCCTCTCACTCGAACCCATCGACGGGCGCTCGACGGATTGACCGTTAGTTGCGATTTTATCGGCTTCGATCTGTGCCGCCCGCGCAGACGCCTCTTCCGCTGTCGACGACAGTTCGCCTGCTGCCCGCGGCGGCAACGGCATGTCGAGACTATTGAGCGCGCTGATCGCGTTCTGCATCAGCGTCGCGTGCTGCGCTTCGGTCGTCGAAGGTGCGGCGGATGTGGAGGTCGGCTCGGCGGGCTCGCTCTGCTGGGCCGGCTCGTCGGCGGCAGCGGCTTTTTCGGCCGGCTCCTTATCGTGCGAAGCCTCGGCCGGCACCGCAGCGTGCGCAAGCGGAGATTCAGGCGACTCGTCGCGCGGCGCCGTCATGTCGGGCGCGGACGATGCGTCCGCGGCGGGCGGCTCGACCGTCTCCGCCGCAGCGGCAGTCGCCGCGGCGAGATTCATGTCGGACGCCGCATCGCGTGCGACCGGCATCTCGGGCGTGATCGGCAGTTCGCGTTCGACGGACGGCGCGGCTTCCGCTTCTGCAACCGCGGCACCGCCTGCTGCGGCCGCTGCCGTCCCCGCATCGTCCGGGCGGCGACTCTTGCGGCGCTTGCGCCATGCGAAGCCGGCCGCGAGCACGATCACAGCGGCGCCGGCCACGGCGGCCGGGCGCCAGTCCATCTGTTCGGTACGACGTGCAGGCATCGCGACGGGGGCGGCCGGTCGCACCGGAGCCGATGCCGGTTGCGGCGCACTGGCTGCCGCGTCCGACGCGGCTTCGCCTGCCGTCGATGCAGCGGCCGACGCACCGGCGTCATTCGCGGCCGCACGCGGCGCGGCAGGCGCCGAAGCGGGCGCTGGCGCGACGCCGGTCGTCGTTGCCGGTTTGCCGATGCCGTGCTTCTGCAATTCCATCAGCACGCGATTCTTCAATGCCAGCAATTGCTGCAGGCTCGACGGCCGCGGCTGCGACGCACCCACGGCGGGCGCGGCCGGTTCATGCACGCCGAAGACCGGGCTGCCCGGCACCGACGGCGCCGCGGCCTCGCTCGCGGACGACGGCGCCGACTGGATCGCACCGCTCCATACATGCGGACCGCTTGCACCGGCGGTGGGCGCCGCCGCCTGAATGCCGTCGACGGCCGACGCGCCACGGGCGGCCGACGCCCCGCTCGAAGCCGAAGCACCGCTCGAAGCCGACGCCCCCGCCGCCGTCGCGGCACTCGCCCCGCTCACCGGAGCCGCATGCACGGCCGGCGCCATCGGCGCGGGCTGCGCGGTCGAGCCGGGATGCGGCGCGGATGCGCCGTGCTGCGCGTTCGCCGCCCCGCCCGATGCGGCGGCGGGTGCGGAAGCGGCCGCCGTACCGGACGCGGCGGACGCAGCGGACGCGCCTGCCGGCACCAGCGCCGCGCCGGTGGCGTCGAGCGGGGGCAAGGTCAACGTCGCGCCGACTTTCAGGCGGCTCGCGTCGCGCTTCATGAACGCCTGCGGATTGGCGTCGAACAGCGCGCGGCCCGCGCGCGCGAGCACGGCCGGATCGTGCGATTGCGTGGCCGCTTTCGCGATGTCGTTCAGCGACTGGCCCGGCTGGACCGTCACGGTAAGCGGAGCGGCGCCGCCGGCGGCGGACGCCGGCAGTTCGCCGGTGCCGACTGCCCATGCCGATGCGGCTGCGCCGAGCGCCAGGATCGCCAGCGCGCCACGCACGGCGCGCGACAGACGGGACTGACGCGGAAACAAGGAAATTCGGGACATCGTTGGCTCTATCGCCGCGCGCGGGCGCGGCTCGGATTCGCGGTTGGAAGCGTCAATAAAGTGGCTGCAGAAATGCAAAAGCGTCGCGCGGAACGCGACGCTTTCGGCGGGTCTGTGCGTCGTAACCGCGTAGTTTACTTCACACGATCGGGTTCCGGCCGAATTCGTCGCCCGTCGATGCAACGGGCGGCGGGCGCAGGCTCGTGCCGCGCGGGTCCGCCTGCCTCGGCCCATGCATCCGATCGATCGAAGCCAACCTGCGCGCGCAGTCGAAAACCGTCTCACAGCGGCATCGCCCCACCGTTCGAATGGCTGCTTTCTGACGTTCACCGCGTGTTCGCCTCGTGTACGCCGCAGGATCGCGGCGACAGAAACGCCAACGTCCCCTCGACGATCCGCCCCGGCCGCGGTTAATGAATCGACAGCCGAAAATCAGAATAAATCGCGACCGGCGATCGATCTCGCCCCAATCACGTCCAATTCTTCGATAAGAAGGCAATTTCCCGCTCTTATCGAAGAAATGAAAATCCACACTACCGAAGCACCACCCCACAAGGCTTTCAGCGCCTTCCGCATGCCCCACCATTCATATGAAAGCGGCCACTTTCACATGAATTCAATTTCATTACACAAAATTACACAGATCAATTAATTACCGTCGATACGATCGCCCCTAAACAGGAATCGGCGCATTCCGGCCTAGCGCCTGCCCATGCCGGAAAGGCGGGAGCCCGCTCGGCCAGGCTGCTGCCGTGAAGTACCGGAAGGTCATCGCGCAGTCGCACGACTGCATTCACTCACCAGCTCGTTACGGGGACCGAACATGGGCTATCAGCAGGGTTTGAGCGGGTTGGCCGGTGCGTCGAGCCATCTCGACGTGATCGGCAACAACATCGCGAACGCGAACACGGTCGGCTTCAAACAGGGGCGCGCGAATTTCGCCGACATGTACGCGAATTCGGTCGCGACGTCGGTCAATACACAGATCGGCATCGGCACGCGGCTCGCGTCGGTGCAGCAGAATTTCGGCCAGGGGACGATCGATTCGACGAAGTCGTCGCTCGACGTCGCGATCAACGGCAACGGCTTCTTCCAGATGTCGAGCAACGGCGTGACCACGTATTCGCGTGACGGCACGTTCCACCGCGACAAGAATGGCGCAATCGTCGACGCGCACGGCCGCAACCTGATGGGCTATGCGGCAGGCGCCGGCGGCGCGATCGACATCGCGCAAACGGTGCCGCTGCAGGCGCCGACCGCCAATATCGCGCCGCGCGCGACGAACAGGATCACCGGCCAGTTCAACCTGAACGCGCAGGACAAGGTGCCGACGAAGACGCCGTTCAACGCAACCGACAACACGACGTACAACTACAACGCGTCGATCCAGGTCTACGACACGCTCGGCGGCTCGCAACCGGTCACGATGTACTTCGCGAAGAGCGCGGCCGGCACGTGGCAGGCCTACGCGGGCGTGCGGGGCCAGACGCCGACGCATCTCGGCACCGTCACGTTCGACGCATCGGGCCGGATCAGCGCGACGACGTCGGCCGCGACGGGCCGGCCGACGCCGAGCCTCGGCCAGTTCGCGTTCTCGATCCCGAACACGACGGGCGGCGCCAATCCGCAGAACCTGGCGCTCGATCTGGGCGGCACGACGCAGTACGGCGGCAAGGACGGCGTGACCCATCTTGCGCAGGACGGCTTCGCGAGCGGCACGCTGACGACGTTCTCGATCGGCGCCGACGGCAAGCTGACCGGCAACTACTCGAACGGCCAGAGCGCGGTGCTCGGCCTGATCGCGCTCGCGAACTTCAACAACCCGAACGGGCTCGTGAACATCGGCGGCAACCAGTATGCGGAAACCGCCGCGTCGGGCGTGCCGCAGATCTCCGCGCCGGGCAGCACGAACCACGGCACGCTGCAGGGCAGCGCGCTGGAAAACTCGAACGTCAACCTCACGAACGAGCTCGTAAACCTGATCACCGCGCAACGCAATTACCAGGCGAATGCACAGACGATCAAGACCCAGCAGGCCGTCGATCAGACACTGCTGAACCTGCGCTGAGTCTGCGCTGAACCGCGCATGAAAAAACGCGCCGCGCCGGCCCCGAATCTCGAGGCCGACGCGGCGCGTCGTGTCGTGCAGCCCGGCCCGCGGGCCGGACAGCGCGCGGGCTTACTTGTCGAGCAGGATGCGCAGCATGCGGCGCAGCGGCTCGGCCGCGCCCCACAGCAGTTGATCGCCGACCGTGAACGCCGACAGGTATTCGCCGCCCATCGCGAGCTTGCGCAGGCGGCCGACCGGCACCGACAGCGTGCCGGTGATCTTCGCCGGCGACAGGTCGCGCATCGACGCTTCACGCTCGTTCGGCACGACCTTCACCCAGTCGTTCGCCGACGCGAGGATGCCATTGATCTCGTCGAGCGGCACGTCCTTCTTCAGCTTGATCGTCAGCGCCTGCGAATGGCAGCGCATCGCGCCGATCCGCACGCACAGGCCGTCGACCGGGATCGAACCCGGCTCGCCCATCGCCGGCTTGCCGAGGATCTTGTTGGTTTCCGCGCCGCCCTTCCACTCTTCCTTCGACATCCCGTTGCCGAGATCCTTGTCGATCCACGGAATCAGCGAACCGGCGAGCGGCACGCCGAAGTGGCTCGTCGGCATCGCATCGCTGTTCATTGCGGCCAGCACGCGGCGGTCGATGTCGAGGATCGCGGAAGCCGGATCGGCGAGCTGTTCCTGCACCGCGCCGTTCAGCGTGCCCATCTGCGACAGCAGCTCGCGCATGTTCTGCGCGCCCGCGCCCGACGCGGCCTGGTACGTCATCGCCGTCATCCAGTCGACGAGGTTCTCGCGGAACAGGCCGCCGAGCGCCATCAGCATCAGGCTGACCGTGCAGTTGCCGCCGATGAAGTTCTTCGTGCCCTTGACGAGCGCGTCCTTGATCACGTCGAGGTTGACCGGGTCGAGGATGATGACCGCGTAGTCCTTCATCCGCAGCGACGATGCCGCGTCGATCCAGTAGCCGTTCCAGCCGGCCGCACGCAGCTTCGGGAACACGTCGTTCGTGTAGTCGCCGCCCTGGCACGTGATGATCACGTCGCACTTCTTCAGCTCGTCGACGTTGGTCGCGTCCTTGAGCGTGGTCTCGTTTTTCGCGAACGACGGCGCCTTGCCGCCCGTGTTGCTGGTGCTGAAGAACACCGGTTCGATCAGGTCGAAATCGCCCTCTTCCTGCATGCGCTGCATCAGGACGCTGCCGACCATGCCGCGCCAACCTACGAAACCTACGTTCATGACTAACCCTTTGCTTGAATGGAGCTTCCCCGCCATTTCCGTCCCCGCGTGACCGCGCGGGGAAACAGGCGGGCACGACGGCGATCAGCGTTTAATGATCGTTTTCGTGGTAATGGTTTTCGTGATGACGATGGCGCGCGCACCCGCACGGGCAGTGTTGCCGTGGAGTTTCAGGACCGGGGAGATCAGGGAAATCAGCGCCATCGTTCGAGTCTACACAAAGCCGGTGGCCCGCACAACGGCCAACCGCGCGCGAATCGGCCGATTGTTACGGCCCGTTCGCGCCCTTTTCATCTTAATTGCCGGACTTCATGTCCGTCCGCTTACAGCGCGGCGACCACCGCGTCGCCCATCGCAGCCGTGCCGACCTGCTTGCAGCCCGGCGTCGCGATGTCGCCCGTACGGTAACCCTGTTCGAGCACCGTTTTCACCGCGCGCTCGATGCGATCGGCCTGCTCCGCGCGATTCAGCGAGTAGCGCAGCAGCATCGCGGCCGACAGGATCGTTGCGAGCGGGTTCGCGATGCCCTTGCCCGCGATGTCCGGCGCCGAGCCGTGCGACGGCTCGTACAGGCCCTTGTTGTTCTTGTCGAGCGACGCCGACGGCAGCATGCCGATCGAGCCCGTCAGCATCGACGCCTCATCCGACAGGATGTCGCCGAACATGTTGCCGGTGACGATCACGTCGAACTGCTTCGGCGCCTTCGCGAGCTGCATCGCCGCGTTGTCGACGTACATGTGCGACAGCTCGACGTCCGCGTACTCCTTCGACACGTCGATCATGATGTCGCGCCAGAACTGCGACGTCTCCAGCACGTTCGACTTGTCCACCGACAGCAGCTTCTTTGCGCGCTTTTGCGCGGCCTGGAACGCGACGTGCGCGATGCGGCGCACTTCCGGCTCCGAATAGCGCATCGTGTCGAAGCCCTCGCGCTCGCCGGCGAACGGGCCGTCCGGCGCCGCACGCACGCCGCGCGGCTGGCCGAAGTAGATGTCGCCGTTCAGTTCGCGCACGATCAGGATGTCGAGGCCCGCGACGAGCTCGGGTTTCAGCGGCGACGCATCGACGAGCTGCGGATAGCAGATCGCCGGGCGGAAGTTCGCGAACAGTTCGAGGTGCTTGCGCAGCCCGAGGATCGCCTGCTCGGGGCGCAGCGCGCGCTCCAGCGAGTCGTACTTCCAGTCGCCGACCGCGCCGAACAGGATCGCGTCGGCCTGCTTCGCGAGCGTCAGCGTCGCGTCGGGCAGCGGATGGCCGCTCGCCTCGTAGCCCGCGCCGCCGACCGGCGCCTGTTCGAGTTCGAACTTCTCGTCGAGTGCGTTCAGCACCTTCACCGCTTCATTGACGATTTCCGGACCGATGCCGTCGCCGGGCAGCACTGCAATCTTCATGCGAAATTCCTGACTGGGTAGGGTATTGGGAAAGCAGGCGGGCGAGCGCACGCGCGGCGCGCCCGCAACGCGATCAGCCGACCAGCTTGGTATTGAGCCACGGCTGCTTCACGAGCCGCTCCGCTTCGAACTGGCGGATCTTGTCCGCGTAGCGCAGCGTGAGGCCGATGTCGTCGAAGCCGTTCAGCAGGCAGTACTTGCGGAACGCGGCGATCTCGAACGGATACTCGCGGCCGTCGGCCGCGCGCACGACCTGCGCGTCGAGGTCGATCGTCAGTTGATAGCCGTTGAACGCGACCGTCTCGTTGAACAGGTGATCGACCTGCTGCTCGGTCAGCACGATCGGCAGCAGACCGTTCTTGTAGCAGTTGTTGAAGAAGATGTCCGCGAAGCTCGGCGCGATGATCGCGCGGAAGCCGTACTGCTGCAGCGCCCACGGCGCGTGCTCGCGCGAGCTGCCGCAGCCGAAGTTCTTGCGGGCGAGCAGCACCGATGCGCCCTGATAGCGCGGCTGGTTCAGCACGAAATCCGGGTTCAGCGGACGCTTCGAGTTGTCCTGGCCCGGCTCGCCGTGATCGAGATAGCGCCATTCGTCGAATGCGTTCGGACCGAAGCCCGTGCGCTTGATCGACTTCAGGAACTGCTTCGGGATGATCGCGTCGGTGTCGACGTTCTCGCGATCGAGCGGCGCCACGACGCCGGTATGTACAGTGAATTTTTCCATGATCCGTCTATCCGGTTGAAGGGCCGGCACGCGGCCGGCGCCCATCGACAAATTCTCGGGTGGCGTCAGTCCGCGGCGCGCTGCAGCGCGTTGCCGGCGGCATGGACGTCCTCGCCGAAGCCTCGGACGGTATTGCAACCGGCCAGGCCGACGCCCAGCCCCGCAAGCGCCAGCGCGGCAACCAGCCGCGCGATGAGCTTCGATGCCGTCATGCGTTACCCCAGCTGGCGAATGTCGACGAAGTGACCTTCGATCGCCGCGGCCGCCGCCATCGCAGGGCTCACGAGATGCGTGCGACCGCCCGCGCCCTGCCGCCCTTCGAAGTTGCGGTTCGACGTCGACGCGCAGCGTTCGCCCGGCTCGAGCCGGTCGGCGTTCATCGCGAGGCACATCGAGCAGCCCGGCTCGCGCCATTCGAAGCCCGCATCGGTGAACACCTTGTCGAGCCCTTCGCGCTCGGCCTGCGCCTTCACGAGGCCCGAGCCCGGCACGACCATCGCGAGCCGCACGTTCGGTGCGACGCGGCGGTTCAGCTTCTTCACGACGTACGCCGCCGCGCGGATGTCCTCGATCCGCGCGTTCGTGCACGAGCCGATGAAGATCTTGTCGACCTTGATCGATTCGATCGGCGTGTTCGGTTCGAGCGCCATGTAGGCCAGTGCGCGCTCCATCGCGTCGCGCTTGACCGGATCCTTTTCGCGCTCGGGATCGGGCACGCGACCGTCGATCGACGTGACCATTTCCGGCGACGTGCCCCACGTGACCTGCGGGACGATTTCGGCCGCGTTCAGCTCGACCACGCGGTCGAACTGCGCGCCTTCGTCCGACTTGAACTGGCGCCAGTATTCGACGGCCTGATCCCATTCCGCGCCGGTCGGCACGAACGGACGGCCCTTCAGGTAATCGATCGTCGTATCGTCGACGGCGACCATGCCCGCGCGCGCGCCGGCCTCGATCGCCATGTTGCAGACGGTCATGCGGCCTTCCATCGTCAGCGCGCGAATGGTCGAGCCGCCGAATTCGATCGCATAGCCCGTGCCGCCCGCGGTGCCGATCTTGCCGATGATCGCGAGCACGATGTCCTTCGCGGTACAGCCGCGCGGCAGGGCGCCCTCGACCTTCACGAGCATGTTCTTGCTCTTCTTCTGCAGGAGCGTTTGCGTCGCGAGCACGTGCTCGACTTCCGACGTGCCGATGCCGTGCGCGAGCGCGCCGAACGCGCCGTGCGTCGACGTATGCGAATCGCCGCACACGATCGTCATGCCCGGCAGCGTCGCGCCCTGCTCCGGCCCGATGATGTGGACGATGCCCTGGCGCACGTCGTTCATCTTGAATTGCGTGATGCCGAAGGCGTCGCAGTTCGCGTCGAGCGTGTCGACCTGCAGCTTCGAGACGGGATCGGCGATGCCGTGGCTGCGGTCCGTCGTCGGCACGTTGTGGTCCGACACGGCCAGGTTCGCGCTGATGCGCCACACCGGACGCTGCGCGATCTTCAGCCCTTCGAATGCCTGCGGGCTCGTGACTTCATGCAGCAGCTGACGGTCGATGTAGAGCAGGGTCGTGCCGTCTTCCTCGGTGTGGACCACGTGGGTGTTCCACAGTTTGTCGTAGAGCGTCTGTGCCATGGGTATGCGGGGTCGTTGTGACTACAAGCCTTGCGGATGCGGTCGATTATGCCACGCACAACGCGCCACGGCGCAGGCCGGACGCGAAAAAACCCATTAAAAACAGTGGTTTGGCTGGTAGTGCCAATACCTGTATCGGCATTACCCGGCAAATGGGGCGCGGGACACCCGGGCGTGCTGCCGCTGCGCTGCCGTCTCTGCTGCGCGGCCGTGGCGAACGGCCGCGCATTGCCACCGGCAGCGCCCGCCGGCGCGCGCCGCCCCCTGCCGGCCGCGTCAACCGTTCGGATATTCGCGGTTGATCAGGTCGAGCCGCAGCATGCCGAGTTGCACGCCTGCGTTGTTCAGCAGGTAAAGGTCGCGGCGCCGCATTGCCGGCGACTGCGCGGCCGTGTCGTACAGCGCCGGCAGCATCACGCCGGCCGGCACTGCAGCCTGCATCCCCGCCGCCTTCGACACGCGGACGGCGATCGACGCCTGATCCGCATGGGTGATCACGCCGACCTTGCCGAGCGCGGCGGCGGAGCCGGCCTGCTTGACGATCGCGGCGGCGACGCCGTCGGGCGTCGGTATCGGGTTGCCGGCGCTCGCGGCCGGCGTTGCGATCGACGTTACGCCGGCCGTCAGACCGTATTTCGACGCGAGCACGCTCGCGACCTCCTGCTGCGCGTAGATCGGCACGGCAGCCTTCTGCCGGAACGCGAACACGGCGTCGGCGATCGCCTCGTTCACCGGACCCGGCACCGGCGCGGCGCCGGATCCCGCCGCGCGGCCGCCGAAGCTGAACGCAGCGATCGTGTTGACGGCGGCAGCATCGACGGTGGGCGGCGTCCACGAGAAAAACGTGTCGAACAAGTAACCGGTCTCGTCGGCGGCTACTGCGGAATCGTTCAGCTCCTTCGTCAGCTTGCCGAGCATCTGGCGCTGCAGTTCGGCATCCGAAACGGGAGCATCGGCCGCAAACGCGGGTGCAGCGGCGGCGCACGATGCGGCGAACAACGAAGTGGAAGTCAGAAAATGGCGGCGGGTCGTCATGGTCATCGGATTCGGGTGGGAAAGCGGAAGGCGTCAGCCCTTCGGAAACGCCTGCATCGTCGCGGCGACGGCGCGGCCAAGCAGCTGCGCATACATGTCGTGCACGAGGTAGAGGCTGCGGTTGCGCGTCCACGGCTGGCCCGACTGCGGGTCGTACAAGGTCGGCAGCGTTACCTCGGCGACCGCCGCCGCCTTCATGCCCGCCTGCTGCGACGTCTGGATGCAGCGCTTCGCGTGATCGCGATGGCCGACCACCGCGACGTTGCCCATCGCAGCCGCGCCGCCTGCGCGCTGCACGGCCACGGCCGCGACGCCGGCCGTGCTCAGATACACGATCGAGCCGTCGCTCGCGATCGTCGGTTCGATCGAAGTCAGCACGTCGGCGCCCATCCCGTACTTCGACACGAGAAAGCGCGCGATTTCCCATTGCGCGTAGACCTTGACGGGCTTGAGCTGGCGAATGCGGTAGACGGCATCGGCCAGCGCTTCGTTCACGGGCCCCGGATCGGGCAGCGCGGATTGATTGCCGCCCGTGCTCGACGTGTTGCCGCTCTGCGCGTTCGGCCGGTTGCCGAAGCTGTACGCGACGATCGCGCCGATCTGCGCGGCCGGAATTGTCGGCAGCGCCCACGTGAAGCCGACGTCGGTCAGCGCCGGCAGCATCGCGTCGGCCGTTGCGCGATCGCCGAGCTGCGCATTCAGCTTCGCGGACATCTGCGCGGCGAGTACGCCATCGGTAACGGGTGCCGACGTGACGTCGTCGCCACCGCATGCGCTCAGCAGCGGTGCTGCCGCGATGGCGGGCGCGACAGCAAGAAATTTTCTTCGTGAAGAAGCCGGCGTGTTCAGATTCATAACAGACAGGAAACGATGCGAACGACGCCGGCAGCAAGTCGCGGCGTTGCAAATCGCGGGTTCAGGGAAATGACCATCGGGCACGTCGCACGGCTGGAAAGCGGGCGACAGGATCGACGCGCGGATCGGATCGCGGCACCCCGTCGATCGACGATGCTGGATCGTAGTGGGCGTTTATTAAATGGCGGTGAACCTGTCGATCGAAGGCTGACGATCGTCATGCCGTTTCATCGACGGACGCGTACGTTTCATCCGTGGCGAGCGAACGCAGCCGCCGTTTCACCGGTGGCGAGCACGCGACGCGCGGGCATCGTCGCGCGTCGCACGGCCCTCTCCGGATTTCGCGATACGAGGGCGCAACGCGCGTTCCCACGATCCGATCCGGAGCACGCGACGATGGCGTTCGGCCTGAACGAATCGCTTGCTCGGCTCGATGAAGAAGGCACGCTGTTCACGACGCCGTTTCGGCCCGGCACGCGCGAGCCGTGCGGTACCGGCCGCGTATCGAGGACGGGTAGATGCCGCATACGCGCGGCGAGGTTGACGTGATCGCCGCCGGCACGTCGCGCTTCGTCGTCGACGGAAGCGAATGCGACGTCGTGATCGGCGACGCGCTGTTCGTGCACGCGCACGCCGGGCATCGCTTCTCCTGTTTCACCGACGATTTCTCGACATGGGTGTTCTCGTTCTTTTGCGGCGCCGAAGACCGCGAACGCGGCGCGTGACGCACGACGCACACGGCACTTTTCCGGCGATCTCCTAGACTGTCTATTCGCAGCGGGCGCCGCATGGCCGCCCCACCGTCAAGCAGCCGGCAGCATCCGGTGCAACGAACAGGAGAACAGCATGCGATACGAACTCTATTACTGGCCCGAGATCCAGGGACGCGGCGAATACGTGCGGCTCGCGCTCGAAGCGGCCGAAGCCGACTATGTCGACGTCGCGCGCGAATCGGGGCGCGGCATGGGCGTGTCGGCGATGATGCGCATGATGGACAGCACGAAAGCGGAATGCGTGCCGTTCGCGCCGCCGTTCCTGAAGGCGGGCGACGTGGTCGTCGGGCAGACCGCGAACATCCTGCTGTTTCTCGGCGCGCGGCTCGGGCTCGCGCCCGACGACGAAGCCGGCCGGCTGTGGGTCCACCAGATCCAGCTGACCGCCGCCGATTTCATCACCGAGATCCACGACACGCACCATCCGATCGGCAGCGGCCTGTACTACGAGGATCAGAAAGCGGAAGCGGCCGAGCGCGCGGCCGATTTCCTCGAGAACCGGCTGCCGAAATTCCTCGGCTACTGCGATCGCTTGCTCGAACAGAATCCGCACGAGAACGGCTATATCGCGGGTAACGCGCTCAGCTATGCGGATCTGACGATGTTCCAGCTGATCGAGGGGTTGCGCTATGCGTTTCCGAAAGCGATGAAGCGCGCGGAGCGCAAGATCGCGGCGCTCGTCGCGCTGCACGATCGCGTCGCGCAGCACCCGCCCGTCGCGCGCTACCTGGAATCGGAGCGCCGCATCCCGTTCAACGACATGGGGATCTTCCGGCACTATCCCGAGCTCGACAAGTAACGGCCCCGCGGGCGCGCAGCTCGCCGTCTACGCGGCGACCGGCGTCTCGTGCAGGTGGCGCCATACGATCACGCCATCCGCTTCGCGCCGGAACAACGCCGTCGAGCGTCGCACCGTGCGCCGCCCGTCCATGTCGGTCTGCGTCTCGCGATAGCCGATCACCGCGCCGTCGGACCACACCGCAAGGGCACGCAATTCGTCGATGCCGATCACGAGCCCGGGCCGCGCGCCGTGCCCGCGTGAAAACAGCGCATCGACGCCCGCGTAGTCGAGCACCGTGCCCGACGTCGTGATCATCGAAAATCCCGGCGAAAAACGCGCCATCAGCATCGCGAGCCGCCCGTGCTCCGCACGGCCCGACAACCAGCGTTCGATGTCGACGTGCGTGTCGACGACTTCATTGAAAAACGGATTCGGCAGATTCATGGGTCTCTCAGGTTCTCAGGTTCTCAGGTTCTCAGGTTCTCAGGTTCTCAGGGCGGGATGAAACGGCTTGCACGGCCGGCGTGCGATGCGCGGGAAGCCGCACGACGCAGCCGAGCGGCAGCAACGTCAGCAGCACCGCCAGCCCGAAGCACCAGCGGTACGGGGCCGGCGACGACGGGCCTGCATCGAGGGCCAGCAACGCATTCAGCGCGCTGCCGAGCACGGCCACGCCGACACAAAAGCTCAATTGGCGATTGATGTTCCAGAGCGCGCTCGCATCGCCCATCCGATCGGGCGGCACATCGGCGAATGCCGCGCTTTGCGACGCACTCGTGCACAGGCTGGCGCCGAATCCCATCGCGACGAACGCCGCGACGCGCAGGGCTTCGACGCGCGCCCACGGCGTCGCGAGCAGCGCGATGCCGACACAATCGATCGTGATTCCGCACGCGAACAATGGCTTCGCGCCGTGGCGCGGAAAACAGCGACGTGTCGTCGCGATCGCGAAGAACGCCGCGATCGCCCACGGCAGCATCAGCGCGCCGACATGCGCGGCGCTCAATGCGAGGGCGTTCTGCAGGTACAGCGACGCGACGAGATTGACACCGGTAAAAACGCCCGGCACGCAGAGATAAACCACCACGCCCGTCCGCAACCACGGTTGCGCGAGCAGACGCAGGTCGAGCAGCGGAGAGGCTGCACGGCGCGCGTGTCGCACATAACCGATGCCGGCTGCCGCCGCGGCCGCCAGCATCGCGCACGGAAATGCCGTTGCGCCGGACTGCCCCGCCGCGGTGAGCCCCAGCAGCAACGCGACCAGCGCCGCCGCGCTCAGGCCGAGCCCGCGCCAGTCGAGCCGCGGAGGACGCTCGCGTGCGCCGTCGCGCGGCAGCCATGCCAGCGCGAGCGCACCGGTCGCAGCCGCAATCGGCACCATGGCGAAGAAGATCGCACGCCACGATCCGCGATCGACGATCGCGCCGCCGATCGCGGGCGACAATGCCGGCACGAGCAATGCGACCATCATCACGATCGACGTGAGCCGCGCGTGGGCGTGCGGCGGATACGCGCGATAGGCGATCGTCTGGCCGACCGGAATCAGCAGCCCGCCGCCCAGCCCCTGGACCAGCCGCCACACGAGCAGCGCGTCGATCGACGGCGCCGCGCCGACGCCCGCACTGCCGAGCCCGAACAGCAGCAACGACGCGCCGAACACGCGCCGCTCGCCGCAGCGACGCGCCAGCCACGTGCCGAACGGAATCACGACGGTCAGCCCGAGCACGTACATGTTGCCGACCCACGCGAGCTGCGCGACCGATGCGTGCAATTCACGCTGCAGCGCCGGATACGCGGCGTTCAGCATGAACATGTTCGCGAGATCGATCGCGAATCCGAGCAGATAGACGGCGGCGATTCTGGAGCGGTCGGGCATGGCGGCGGCCGGGGCATCACGAAACGCCGCAGTGTAGAGGCCGGCAGCCGGGCCGGTAAGCGGCCGGATGCGACCGGTCCGGTCGAAAAATTTTGACAATCGGATCGTGTGCGGCCACGCTGCAATGCGCGACGCATCGCACACGACCGCACATTCGGGTACCCTTCGGTCGATTCCATACGCCCACAGGACCCGCACCCCGACCATGGTGAGCCTCGATCGTTTCGTCGTCTTCCGCGCCGTGGTCGAGGCGGGCTCGTTCACGGCCGCCGCGACCGCGCTGAACCAGGCACGCGCGGCCGTCAGCTTCAACATCAAGCAGCTCGAAGCCGAGCTCGGCGTGACGCTGCTCACGCGCACCACGCGGCGCGTCGAGCTGACCGATGCCGGCGAGCGGTTCTACCGACGCTGCCTACGCGTGCTCGACGAAGCCGAAGGCGCAATCGACGAGGTGCGCGGCGAACATGGCGGGATGGAGGGCATCCTGCGCGTGACATCGACGGTCGAATATGCGGCACGCATCCTCGCCCCGGCGCTGCATGCATTTACCGCGCGGCATCCGGCGTTGCGCGTCCGGCTCGAAACGCATACGTCCCAGGCGGATCTCGTGCGCGACCGCTTCGACGTCGCGATCCGGCTCGGCCGCCACGAGCACTTTCGCGACCTGCCGTATCGCGGCGTCTGCCTCGGCACGTACGACGTGCTGCCCGTGATGGCGCCCGACCTGCCGGCGCGCACCGGCGTTCCGCAACCGGCGTCGCCGGACGCTTTGGCGCGCCTGCCGCAGCTCGGCCACAGTCGGCTCGAACGAATCGCGGAATGGACGCTCACAGATCGCGCGGGCAACGAGCATGCGTTCCGGCCGCACGCGAAACCGCGCATCGTCGTCGACAACGCGTCGGTGCTGTGCGAACTGGCGCGCCAGGGCAGCGGCGTCGCGCTGCTGCCCGAATGGCTCGTGCGCGACGATCTCGCCAGCGGCGCGCTGGTCGACGCGCTGCCCGCATACCGCTTTCCGCGGCAAAACGTCTACGCGTTGTACGTCGCGACGCGGCACGTGCCGCAGAAAGTGCGCGCGTGGGTGGATTTCATGAAGGCGCAATTGCAGCAGACACACTGAACGCGCGGGACGGCGCGACGCGTTTCAACGGCAGCCGGCCATCCGATTCGGCCGGCTCCATCGCCGCGCGGCGCGGCGGGAGATCAGTGCGGCTGCCCATGCTGCGCGGCCGCCGCGTCGACGGCCTCGACCGAACGCGTGAGCCACGGCCCGATGTCCATCTCCTCGTAGCGCACGAGCCGGCTCTTGCGCGCGCGGCGATACGCCCACCAGATCGCGACGAACAGCGGAATCCACACATAGATCGACACCACCTCCATCCAGTCGATGCGCGCCGCGAAGAACGCCTGGTAATCCTGGCCGAGCGAAATCACGATGCAGACCGCGATCGCGAACAGCGGCCCGAACGGAAACCATTTCGCGCGATACGGCAGTTGATCGAGCCGATAGCCCTGCTTCAGGAACCCCTTGCGGAACCGGTAATGGCAGACCGCGATGCCGAGCCACGCGATGAAGCCGGTGATGCCGACCGTATTCAGCAGCCACAGATAGATGCGCTGGTTGTTGGTCAACGACGTGAGGAAACACAGCCCGCCGACGGCCATCGTCGCGTACAGCGCGTTGCGCGGCACGCCGCCCGGCGACAGCGTCGCGAACATGGCCGGCGCGCGCCCTTCCGATGCGAGGTTGTACAGCATCCGCGTCGCCGCGTAGGTGCCGGAATTGCCGGCCGACAGCACGGCCGTCAGGATCACCAGATTCATCGCGCCGGCGGCGAGCGCGAACCCCGCGTGGCTGAACACCAGCGTGAACGGGCTCACGCCGATGTCGGTCACGTCGCTCTTCAGCAGGTTCGGATCGGTGTACGGCACGAGCAGGCCGATCACGAAGATCGCGAGCACGTAGAACAGCATGATCCGCCAGAAGATCTGCTTCACCGCGCGCGGAATCGTCGTGCGCGGGTTTTCCGATTCGCCGGCCGCGATGCCGACCAGCTCGGTGCCGAGGAACGAAAAACCGGCGATCAGCGCGACGCTCATCATCGCGTGCACGCCGCCGACGAACGGCGCGTCGCCGGTCGTGAAGTTGCGCCAGCCGACCGGATGGCCGGCGCCGGTATGCCCGGTGCCGGTATGCCCGCTGCCGAGCACGCCGGCCGCGATCAACAGCCCGGCCGCGATGAACGCGATCACGGTGACGACCTTGATCAGCGAGAACCAGTATTCCGATTCGCCGAAGCCACGCACCGACAGCGTATTGAGCAGGAAGATCAGCACGAGGAACCCCGCGCCCCACCACACGCCCGGCACCGCCGGAAACCAGTAGCGCATCACGATCTGCGCGGCGACCAGCTCGATCGCGATCGTCACCGCCCAGCTGTACCAGTAAGTCCAGCCGAGCGCGACGCCGAAACCTTCGTCGACGTACTTCTCGCCGTAGATCGCGAACGAGCCCGATACCGGCATCAGCGCGGCCATCTCGCCAAGCCCCGTGACGACAAAGTAGACCATGATCCCGATCGCGAGATACGCGGCGATCGCGCCGCCCGGCCCCGCCTGCGCGACGGACGCGCCCGACGCGACGAACAGCCCCGTGCCGATCGAACCGCCGATCGCGATCATCGCGATGTGGCGGCCCTGCAGACGGCGCTTCAGCGTCGCCCCGGACGGCGCGGCCGTCTCCGCTGCCGCTTGCATAGCATCCATAGTGTTCATCCTGATTGTGGCCAGGCCAATCCATTTTGATTTGGAATGCAAATCGATCGACTCGGTCATTCGCGTTGAAAACGGCCCCGCCGGGCCGGTCGCGTCACACGACGCTGCGCTTGATCGCCTGCAGTTCGGCCGTCGTCACGATCTTCTCGATCCGGAACCGCGGACTTTCCAGCCACGCGTTCGCGATTCGCCGGTATTCGTCGAGATCCTCGCACGCGAGCCGCACGAGAAAATCGAACGTGCCGCTGACGAGCCAGCAATCGAGCACGGCCGGATTCGCGCGCATTTCCTCCTCGAACGGCGCCTGCGAACGCCCATGATCGGCCAGCACGATCTGCGCGATCACGACGATCGGCTTGGTCGCGCGCGGCGCGTTGATCACCGCGCGGTACCCTTCGATCACGCCGAGCGCCTCGAGCCGCTCCACGCGCGCCTGGCAGGGGCGCGGCGTGAGGTTCACGCGTTCCGACAGCTTGCGGTAGGAAATTCGCCCGTCGGTACGCAGGATGTCGAGGATCCGGAGATCGATCTTGTCGAGCTGCATCTTCTTGTCGGTCATCCGCGTTCGCTCCGGTCGGGTCGTGGCTCATGCGCGGAACGTCTGCCGTTCCGCGCGGGGCCACATTATCCGGCCGAAGCGCTCGCGCGCCAATCGGCTAGAACCGCAGCGACAGGCAAGTCAGGCCGCCGTCCATCTTGCGGAACTCGCTCGTGTCGATCACGTGCAGCGGCATGCCGAGCGACGCGATCGCGTCATGCACGCGCGGATAACCGGCCGGCGTGATCAGCGTGCCGTTCACGCGCAGCGTGTTGCCCGCGTATTCGTCCTCGGCCGCGATCGCGATCCGACGATAGCCGGCGAACGCCGGATGCGCGGCGAGCGCTTCCGTGACGAGCAGCGTGTCGTCGCCGAGCGCGTTGACGACCGATTTCAGGTGCAGGCCGACGCCGACCGGCACCGCGACGACCGAGTAGCCATGGCGCGACACCAGCGCGTCGAACGCGGCGATGCCTTCCGCGTCGGTGCGGCTCGTCAGGCCGATGAAGAAGCGCTTGCCGACCTGCATCACGTCGCCGCCGTCGAGGCGGCCGGACTGCATCGGCAGCAGGTCGCGATGGGCGGCGAGCGCCGCTTCGACATGAACCGTCTCGCCGCGCCGGGCGGGCGCGCCGGGGCGCGTGATCACCGCGAATTCCGGCGTGACGACGGCGACGTCCTCGACGAAGTGCGCATCGGGAAACGCATCCAGCGGCGGCAGTTCGGTCAGCTCGACGCCGAGCCCGCGCAGCGCGTCGCAGTACGCGTGGAACTGCGTGAGCGTCTTGTCGTAGTCGGGCGCGCCGAGCGCGGCGGTGGTGAGACCCGCGCCGCAGGACGGCGCGGGACGGCGAACGATCGCTTGCGTGAATTGCATCGACTCCTCCATGGTCTGCGCCGCGTCCGTGCGGCGCACGGGCCAGCGGCGTGATGTCCGGACCATTATCGGAAGCCAAATTGCGCAATTCGCGTCGATTTCGGCGGCACCGACAGCCGATTGCGTCGAATTGCGCGCACCGCGCAGCGGATTCGGCAGACGGCCCGCTCGCCGTCTCGCGCACGGCCGTTTCGCCTGCCGCCCGCGCGTCACGCGCCGGGCTCGAATCCCATCTGCGCACGGCCGAGCGCCGTCAGCTCGCCCTCCCCCGCGCGCCCGTCGAACTCGACCTCGAAATGATCGGCCGGGAAATCGGGCGGGCTGTCGCCCCGCAGGAACGCGGTACGCTGCCGTTGCAGGTACGCGTCGTTTTTCGCGCAGCCAGGCGCGGCGGCGATGTACATCACGTTGCTGTCGCCGCTGCCGCGATGCGCATCCTCGACCGCATGCACGACGTCGCCGTGCCAGAACACCGCGTCGCCCGGCGCCATGTGCGGGATCGGCACCAGCGCGTCGAGCAGCAGCGCATGCCATTCGGGCCGGATCGACAGCGCGCGGCCGGGACGCGCGCCGCACAGGTCGTCGTCGGCGACGTCGTCCTGCAGCGCACGCAGCACGACATAGGCCATCGCGTTCGCGACCGGGATCAGCTGCAGCGTGCCGTCGCCGGGCCCCTGCGGCGTCAGCGCGGTCCAGCCCTGGAACGTGCGGAACATCGAGCACACGGCCGGCGACGGAATCTCCTCGACGTCGGGACGGAACGCTGCGTCGAACGGATCGTAATCGCGCCAGCGGCCGGCCAGCACGTGGCGATAGACGTGGCGAAAATTCGCGCCGAGCCAGCGCTCGACGGAGCCGCCGTCGACATGCGGCGACAGCCCGAGTGACGTCGAGCCGGGCGGCCGGCGGCGAATCCGGTCCGCATAGGCGGGCACCCGGTCGGGATCGAAATGCGTACGTGCGCCGTCCGCATGCCGCCACAGGCGATTCAGGAACACTCGCGCCTGCGTGAGCGCCGGCGACTGGCGCGCAGCGACCTGCGGCTTCGACCAATAAACGCCGTAGATCTGCGGCTTGCCCGACGCGAGGTTGCCGAAATAGCGGTCTTCCGCGCGCGCGTGCAACCGGTCGGCGAAACGGTTCGCGTCCAGATACGCGCCGATCTCGTCGTTCCAGTCGCGCGCCTGCCGCGCATCGAACACGCCGCGGATCACGACCGCGCCATGCGTACGGATCGCGGCAATCGCCCGCGGATCGACCTTTCCGCCCGCGATATCCGCGAACGGCACGACCGGAATCACGTCGCGGCCATGCGCGTGCGCGCGGCGGATCGCGTCGACCTGCCGCGCGATGTCGCCTTCCAGCTCGCGGAACGTGGCCGCATAACCGGGCAAGTCGGCGCGCAGCGCCCGTTTGGCCGCGCGGATCGCGGCCGGCAGATCGTCAATCGTCAGTTGCATCGTCGTCTCCTCGCTGAAGCGTGTCGTGATGTGCTGTCAGCGTACGGTCGACGCAGGGTCGCCATCACCACTATCCGGCCAATGATCGATACAATCCTGACAATCGTGCGTCACTCGCGACGATGGCAGACCACGCACAGCTTGTTGCCGTCCGGGTCGCGGAAATAGGCGCCGTAGTAGTCGCGGTGATAGTGCGGCCGCAGGCCCGGCGGTCCTTCGCAGGCTCCGCCCTGCCGCAGCGCGAGCGCGTGACAGCGGTCGACGTGGGCACGGGTCGGCGCATCGAACGCGATCGTGTGGCCATTGCCCGGTTCGGGCGGCCGGCCATCGAGCGGCCTGCCGAAGAAGAACAGCGGCCGCTCCGCATCGGCCGGCATCCAGCCCGACCAGCCGTCCGGTTCGCGGAATTTCAGGCGCAGCCCGAGTTCGGCGAACAGCGGCGCGTAGAAATCGTAGGCGCGCGCCGTATCGCCGACGCCCACGCAAACATGTGAAAACATGGCATCGCTCCGTGGTGACGATCGCTCACGATCATGCCACGGCGCGCTGCCCGCCCCCTACCGGAGGCCGCGATGAAACCGCAATACGAGCACGTGACGTTCGCGCCCGGCTGTTCGATCCGCGTCTATCACCGTCAGCTCGCGCGCATTCCGTTCGAGTGGCATCGCCACCCCGAATACGAACTGACGCTGACGCTCAACAGCCGTGGCCAACGCTTCATCGGCGATCATGTCGCGCGCTACGCGGACGACGATCTCGTGCTCGTGCCGCCCAACCTGCCGCATACGTGGTCGTCGAACGCGCGCATCGATCGCGACGCGCCCGAGGTCGCGCTCGTCGTGTGGTTCGACGGCGACTGGGTGCGGCGGCTGGCCGACTGCTGCGCCGAATACGCGCCGCTGCGCTCGCTGCTGCGGCGCGCGGCGCCGGGCCTGCGCTTCGACGTGGAGACGGCCCGCGCGATGCGCGCTCGCCTGCCGCTGTTGCTCGATCCGTCGCCGCGCGCGAGGCTCGCGGCCACGCTCGACACGCTTGCCGATCTCGCGGAAGCCGGTGGCGAACCGCTCGCCACCGCGCACGCGTACGGCCAGCCCGACGGTGCGCCATCGCCGGCCGATCCCGCCACGCCCGAAGCCGAACGCCTCGATCGCGTGCTCGACGCGATCGACCGGCATTTCCACGAACCGCTGCGCATCGACGCACTCGCCGCTGTCGCGCACCTGTCCGAACGCACGCTGCAACGGCTGTTCGTCCGGCATCTCGGCGAAAGCGTCGGCCGCTACGTGCAACGGTTGCGGCTCGCGCATGCCTGTCGCCATCTCGTCGGCACCGACTGGCCGATCGCGACGGTGGCCGCGCGCTGCGGCATTCCGAATGCCGCGAACTTCAATCGCCAGTTCCTCGCCGCGCGCGGCACGACGCCCGGCGCGTACCGGCAGTTCTTCAAGCAGCACGGCCACGCACCCGACGACGATGCGCTCGCGCTCGACACACGGCCGCCGTCGCTGGAGCGCCGCGCCGGATCGGGCCGGCGTCGGCCGCGCAAATGAAAACACCCCGACGGGCTGACCCGTCGGGGTGTCGTGGCGTTGCGATTGCCCGACGCGAGCGGCCTGCCGGCCGTTCGCGGCGCACACGGTTTAACGTGCGTTGAGCGGCTTCGCTTCGCGCGGCGTATCGCCGATGAACAGCTGGCGCGGACGGCCGATCTTCTGTTCCGGATCGGCAATCATTTCGTTCCACTGTGCGATCCAGCCGACCGTGCGTGCCATCGCGAAGATACACGTGAACATCGACGTCGGGATGCCCAGCGCGCGCTGGACGATGCCCGAGTAGAAGTCGACGTTCGGGTACAGCTTGCGCGACACGAAGTATTCGTCTTCCAGCGCGATCTTCTCGAGCTGCATCGCGAGCTTGAACAGCGGGTCGTCGTGCAGGCCCAGTTCGTTCAGCACTTCGTAGCACGTTTCGCGCATCAGCTTCGCACGCGGGTCGTAGTTCTTGTACACGCGGTGACCGAAGCCCATCAGCTTCACGCCCGAATTCTTGTCCTTCACCTGCTTGATGAATTCGGGGATGTTGTCCGGCGAACCGATCTGCTCGAGCATGTTCAGCGCGGCTTCGTTCGCGCCGCCGTGCGCCGGGCCCCACAGACACGCGATACCGGCCGCGATACACGCGAACGGGTTCGCGCCCGACGAACCGGCCAGGCGGACCGTCGACGTCGATGCGTTCTGCTCGTGATCGGCGTGCAGGATCAGGATACGGTCGAGCGCGCGGACCAGCACGTCGTTGACCTTGTACTCTTCGCACGGGTTCGAGAACATCATGTGCATGAAGTTCGCGCTGTACGACAGTTCGTTCTTCGGATAGACGAACGGCTGGCCGATGCTGAACTTGTACGCCATCGCGACGAGCGTCGGCAGCTTCGCGATCATGCGGATTGCCGACACTTCGCGGTGACGCGGATCGTTGATGTCGAGCGAGTCGTGATAGAACGCCGACAGCGCGCCGACGGCCGCCACCAGCACCGCCATCGGGTGCGCATCGCGACGGAAGCCGCGGAAGAAGAAGTGCATCTGCTCGTGCACCATCGTGTGCTTCGTGACGGTGTCGACGAATTCCTTCTTCTGAGCCGCGTTCGGCAGTTCGCCCTTCAGCAGCAGGTAGCAGCTTTCGAGGAAGTCGGCATTCTGCGCGAGGTTGTCGATCGGGTAGCCGCGGTACAGCAGTTCGCCCTTGTCGCCGTCGATGTACGTGATCGCCGAATTGCACGAAGCCGTCGACATGAAGCCCGGGTCGTACGTGAACTTGCCGGTCTGGCCGTACAGCTTGCGGATGTCGATCACGTCCGGGCCCATCGTGCCCTTGTAGATCGGCAGTTCGACGCTCGGCGAGTTGTCGCTGAACGATAGCGTGGCTTTAACATCAGACGGAGTCATGGCACATCCTCAATCGAAATAAAGAAACGGGATTCGATAACGGGCGGAACGTGATTACACGTTGCGCAGCATCTCCAACAGCCGGTGAACATCCGGGCTGTCTAGGTCGCCTTCTGGTTCCTTGCGCGCGAGGAGCAAGTCCATCAGGTCGTTGTCGCTCAGATCGAGCAGGCGCGACAACGCGCCTACGTCTGCATCGGTGAGGTCATGCTCGTATCTGCCGAAGAAACGCTCGAACACGATGTCGTTCTCCAGCAGACCCCGCCGCGCACGCCAGCGAAGGCGTGCGCGACGGTGCGGGTCGGATTGATGCGAATCGTCGCTCATCAAACTTTATACCGCGCGGCGAACCATCAGTTCCTTGATCTTGCCGATCGCCTTCGTCGGGTTCAGGCCCTTCGGGCACACGTCGACGCAGTTCATGATCGTGTGGCAACGGAACAGACGGTACGGGTCTTCCAGATTGTCGAGACGCTCGCCGGTGGCGGTGTCGCGGCTGTCCGCGATGAAGCGGTAAGCCTGCAGCAGGCCGGCCGGGCCGACGAACTTGTCCGGGTTCCACCAGAAGCTCGGGCACGACGTCGAGCAGCTCGCGCACAGAATGCACTCGTACACGCCGTCGAGCTCGTCGCGCTCTTCCGGCGACTGCAGGCGCTCCTTCTCGGGCGGCGGCGCGTCGTTGATCAGGTACGGCTTGATCGAGTGATACTGGTTGAAGAAGTGCGTCATGTCGACGATCAGGTCGCGCACGACGGGCAGGCCCGGCAGCGGGCGCAGCACGATCTTCTGCGGCAGGTCGTTCAGGTTCGTCAGGCACGCGAGACCGTTCTTGCCGTTGATGTTCATCGCGTCCGAGCCGCACACGCCTTCGCGGCACGAACGGCGGAACGACAGCGTCTCGTCCAGGGCCTTCAGCTTGACCAGTGCGTCGAGCAGCATGCGCTCATGCTGGATCTCGAGCTCGTACGTCTGCATGCGCGGCGCCGCGTCCTTGTCCGGATCGTAGCGGTAGACTTCAAAAATGCGTTTTGCCATTTCGGATTCCTTTGACTCGGCTTAGAACGTGCGCGGCTTCGGCGGCACGGATTCGACCGTCAGCGGCTTCATTTGTACCGGCTTGTAGTCGAGGCGATCGCCTTCGCTGTACCACAGCGTGTGGCGCAGCCAGTTCTCGTCGTCGCGGTGCTCGTAGTCGCTGTGCGCGTGCGCGCCGCGGCTTTCCTTGCGCGCTTCCGCCGACACCATCGTCGCGCGGGCCACTTCGATCAGGTTCTCCAGCTCGAGCGCTTCGACGCGCGCGGTGTTGAACACCTTCGACTTGTCCTTCAGGTGGATGTTTTCCACGCGCGCCTTCAGGCCGGCCATCTGCTCGACGCCTTCCTTCAGCAGTTCCGACGTGCGGAACACGCCTGCGTGCTTCTGCATCGTCGAGCGGATGTCGTTCGCGACGTCCTGCGTGTATTCGCCCGACGTCGACTTGTCGAGCTTGTTCAGGCGCGCCAGCGAGAATTCGCCTGCGTCGGCCGGCAGCGGCTTGTGTTCCTTCTGGTTCTTCACGTGCTCGACGATGTGGTTGCCGGCCGCACGGCCGAACACCACGAGGTCCAGCAGCGAGTTCGTACCGAGGCGGTTCGCGCCGTGCACGGACACGCACGAGCATTCGCCCACTGCGTAGAAGCCGTTGACCGGTTCCTTGTGATCGCGCGACGTGCCGACGACCTGGCCGTGGATGTTGGTCGGGATGCCGCCCATCTGGTAGTGGATCGTCGGGACGACCGGGATCGGTTCCTTGATGCAGTCGACGTTCGCGAACTTCAGCGCGATTTCGCGGATCGACGGCAGACGCTTCATGATCGTCTCGGCGCCGATGTGCGACAGGTCGAGCAGCACGTGGTCCTTGTTCGGACCGACGCCGCGGCCTTCCTTGATTTCCTGGTCCATCGAACGCGACACGAAGTCACGCGGCGCCAGATCCTTCAGCGTCGGTGCGTAGCGCTCCATGAAGCGCTCGCCGTTCGAGTTGCGCAGGATGCCGCCCTCGCCGCGCACGCCTTCGGTGATCAGCACGCCCGCGCCGGCCACGCCGGTCGGGTGGAACTGCCAGAACTCCATGTCCTGCAGCGCGATGCCCGAGCGCGCGGCCATGCCGAGGCCGTCGCCGGTGTTGATGAACGCGTTCGTCGATGCCGCGAAGATCCGGCCTGCGCCGCCCGTCGCGAACAGCGTCGTCTTGCCTTCCATGATGTAGACGTCGCCCGTTTCCATTTCGAGCGCCGTCACGCCGAGCACGTCGCCGTCCGCGTCGCGGATCAGGTCGAGCGCCATCCATTCGACGAAGAACTGCGTCTTCGCCTCGACGTTCTGCTGGTACAGCGTGTGCAGCAGCGCGTGACCGGTACGGTCGGCGGCCGCGCAAGCGCGCTGGACCGGCTTCTCGCCGTAGTTCGCGGTGTGGCCGCCGAACGGGCGCTGGTAGATCGTGCCGTCCGCGTTGCGGTCGAACGGCATGCCGAAGTGCTCGAGCTCGTACACGACGTTCGGCGCTTCACGGCACATGAATTCGATCGCGTCCTGGTCGCCGAGCCAGTCGGAGCCCTTGATCGTGTCGTAGAAGTGGAAGTGCCAGTTGTCTTCGCTCATGTTGCCGAGCGACGCGCCGATGCCGCCTTGCGCGGCGACCGTGTGCGAACGCGTCGGAAACACCTTCGACAGCACGCCGACCGACAGGCCCGCGCGCGACAGTTGCAGCGCTGCGCGCAAGCCGGAGCCGCCTGCGCCGACGATCACGACGTCGAACTTGCGGCGCGGGAGGGAAGTTTTGATTGCAGCCATTCTTTACACTCTCCAGAGAATCTGCGCGGCATAGCCCGCACATGCGAGCAGCCAGACGATGGTCAGCGATTGCAGCAGCAGGCGCACACCGACGGGCTTCACGTAGTCCATCCAGATGTCGCGCACGCCGACCCATGCGTGGTAGAAGAGGGAGAGCAGCATCACGAAGGTCGCGAGCTTCATCCATTGCGCGGCGAAGATCGATGCCCAGCCTTCGTACGAGAAATCGTGCGCGCCGAAGAAGAGGACGAGCAGAATGACCGTGTAGACCGCCATGATCGTGGCGGTGACGCGCTGCGCGAGCCAGTCGCGCAGGCCGTAGTGTGCGCCGACGACGAGGCGCTTCGAGCCGATTCGGTTATTGGCTGCCATTTTCTTAGAATGCTCCGAACAGTTTGAGTGCCATGGCGATCGTCAGCGCGATCGAGACGACAAAGACGACGACGGCCGTCCGCTTGCCGCCTTCCTTCGAGACGGCGTCGTGGTTGACGTCCATCAGCAGGTGGCGAATGCCGGCGCAAAAATGGTGGAAGAAGGCCCACGACAACGCGAGGACGATCAGCTTGACGACGATGTTGGAGAGGAAAGCCTTGAAGACTTCGAAGCTGAGCTCGGAGGTGAGGCTCTGGTCGAAGAGGAACAGCAGGAACGGCAGGAACAGGAACAGCAGCGCGCCGCTGATACGATGGAGAATCGACAATGTCGCCGCCAGCGGCATGCGATATTTCAACGTGATGTCGCCGATTCCGATGTTCCGGTATTCCGGCCTCGGCTTTCTTACTGCGTCAGTCATGCTAGACCCCTACTATGTTGTCACACTAATCCGCGATTTTAGCGCCTTTTTATATCGCGCTGCAGCGAAAGTCTGCTCTGGATAATTGCGCGAACAAGAACAAAGGCGGCCCGAAACGTGCTTCGCGAGCGTGGGAAACGCGAAGGCACGCGGCTGAGCCGAACGTCGTCAGCTCAAGTCATTCTGATAGTAGTACCCGGTTGTGACATACCAGCCGCGACGCACCTCCACCGGCCGGTCCCCGTACGTATAGGACACGCGCTCGACCGACAGCAGCGGGAAGCCCGCCGGCACGTGCAGCAGGTCGGCCACCGCCGGATCCGCCGCCACCGCGCGGATCTTCTCAGTCGCGCGGATCATCCGCGTACCGAACTCCGTCTCGAACATCGCGTAGAGCGGCCCCTTGTACTCGCTCAGCCGCTCGAACGTGAGCCCGCGGAACATCGCGCCCGGCAGCCAGATCTCGTCGAGCACCGTCACTTCGCCGTCGAATTCCAGCAGGCGGCGCACCTGCACGACCGGATCGGCGGGCTTCAGGTCGAGCTGCCGCGCGATCTCGGCCGGCGCGCGCAGGCGCCGGCATTCGAGCAGGCGGCTCACGTGCGGGTGCTCGGCGCCGTCGTCGGCCAGCAGCCGCAGGAAGCGGAATTGCGCGCGATCCTCGTTGTGCGTTGCAACAAACGTACCCTTGCCCTGCCGCCGGACCACGAGGTTTTCGGCGGCCAGCTCGTCGATCGCCTTGCGCACGGTGCCCTGGCTGACCTTGTAGCGGGCCGCGAGCTCCACTTCGCTGGGGATGATCTCGCCGGGCTTCCATTCGCCGGATTCGAGACTTTGCGTGATCAATGACTTGATCTGCTGGTATAACGGGCTGAACGTCGGCGACGCGGACGCCGCGGGCGAGGCTGCGGCATCGCCCGCACCCGGCTGCCCTGGGCCGCCTGCGCCGGTCTGATTCGCGGTGTTCGCCTGGTTCGATGTCATGGCGCGCATTTCATCACAAACCGCACTTTTTCGTCCACTCAATTTCCGCAAAACATCTGTCTTATATAAGACATATGATACCGTTTGACTTTGCGCGTGACGGCTCCTACACTCCCGGTCGAGCAAGGGTTCGCGGGTGCAACAGCGCGTCCCCGGCTACGTGCCACGGCCGTCTCCAGGTTCACCGCGTCCGCCATCGCGAGTCCTCCGCCCTGCTTCAATGCAACGCTACGCACAACGCGCATAGAATGGCGTTTTCGCTCGCGTCCAACGCTTCACCCGTCCTGGAGATTTTCAATGGCTAAGCCCGCAAAGCGCGTTGCCGTCACCGGCGCCGCAGGTCAAATCGCTTACTCCCTGCTGTTCCGCATCGCGAACGGCGACCTGCTCGGCAAGGATCAGCCGGTCATCCTGCAACTGCTCGACCTCCCGCAAGCCCAAGCCGCCGTCAAAGGCGTCGTGATGGAACTCGACGACTGCGCGTTCCCGCTGCTCGCAGGCGTCGTGATCACCGACGATCCGAAGGTGGCATTCAAGGATGCAGACGTCGCGCTGCTGGTCGGTGCACGTCCGCGCTCGAAGGGCATGGAGCGCAAGGACCTGCTGTCGGCGAACGCCGAGATCTTCACGGTTCAGGGCGCCGCGCTGAACGAAGTCGCGAGCCGCGACGTGAAGGTGCTGGTCGTCGGCAACCCGGCGAACACGAACGCATACATCGCGATGAAGTCGGCGCCGGATCTGCCGAAGAAGAACTTCACGGCCATGCTGCGCCTCGACCACAACCGCGCGCTGTCGCAGCTCGCCGCCAAGTCGGGCAAGCCGGTCGCGTCGATCGAGAAGCTCGCCGTGTGGGGCAACCACTCGCCGACGATGTACCCCGACTTCCGCTTCGCGACCGCCGAAGGCGAATCGCTGCTGAAGCTGATCAACGACGACGTGTGGAACCGCGACACGTTCATCCCGACCGTCGGCAAGCGCGGCGCGGCGATCATCGAAGCGCGCGGCCTGTCGTCGGCCGCGTCGGCAGCCAACGCGGCGATCGACCACGTCCGTGACTGGGTGCTCGGCACGAACGGCAAGTGGGTCACGATGGGCATCCCGTCGGACGGCTCGTACGGCATCCCCGAAGACATCATCTACGGCGTGCCGGTCACCTGCGAAAACGGCGAGTACAAGCGTGTCGAAGGCCTGGAAATCGACGCGTTCTCGCGCGAGAAGATGGACGGCACGCTGGCCGAGCTGCTCGAAGAGCGCGACGGCGTCGCCCACCTGCTGAAGAACTAAGCATCACGCATCGCGCCGGGCGACCTTCGGGGCGCCCGGCTTCGGTACGGGCCGGCACGCCGCCGGCCCTGCCGATCGATCCGATTCGCGCACGTTTTGCCGCCCGCGCCCGCCGCGCGCCGGCCCAGAACCTGCCCGAATCCGATTTTCTCCACGTTGACCCGCTTCCCTGACGTAGACGAGATGGCCGCGCTCACTCCTGCACAAGTGCTGTACGACGGGGCGTCACCGCCCGCGATCCTGCCCTGCTGCGATCACTACGCGGGCAGCGAGAAGCTGATGCGCAAGTCGCTCGCGCTGCAGGCCGAGCTGGGCCCCGTGTTCGACGTCACGCTCGACTGCGAGGACGGCGCGGCCGTCGGCCAGGAAGCCGCGCACGCGGCGCTCGTCACCGACCTGCTCGGCAGCGCCGAGAACCGCTTCGGCCGCGTCGGCGTCCGCATCCACGACTTTTCCCACCCGCACTGGCGCGACGACGTGCGCATCGTGCTGCGCGCAGCGCGCGCACCCGCCTACATCACGCTGCCGAAGGTCGCGAACGCCGCCGACGCGGCCGAAATGACCGCGTTCATCGAAGGCACGCGCCGCGAGCTCGACATCGCGCAGCCGATCGCGGTCGACGTGCTGGTCGAGACGCACGGCGCGCTCGCGCAGGCGGCCGCCCTCGCCGCGCTGCCGACGGTCGGCACGCTGAGCTTCGGGCTGATGGATTTCGTCTCCGCGCACCACGGCGCGATCCCCGATACCGCGATGCGCTCGCCCGGCCAGTTCGACCACCCGCTCGTCCGCCGCGCGAAGCTGGAAATCGCCGCGGCCTGTCACGCGCACGGCAAGACGCCGTCGCACAACGTCACGACCGAGGTGCGCGACATGGGTGTCGTCGCCGGCGACGCACGCCGCGCGCGCGACGAGTTCGCCTTCACGCGGATGTGGAGCATCCACCCCGCGCAGATCCGTCCGATCGTCGACGCGTTCGCACCGCGCACCGACGAAGTCACGCTCGCCGCCGAGATCCTGCTGGCCGCGCAGGCCGCCGACTGGGGCCCGACGCGCCACGGCGATACGCTGCACGATCGCGCGAGTTATCGTTATTACTGGTCGGTGCTGCGCCGCGCGCGGGCCACCGGCCAGCCCGTACCGGACGACGCCGCGCCGCTGTTCGGCCCGGCCGCCGCGGGCGCCGCGCGTTGAGTGCGCGCCGCCGGCCGATACACGAGTTTCATGCATGCGCGGTTTCGCGAACCGGACAGACGTTTGCGAAACGACAAAAAACGTAACGGAGCCCGAAAACCTGATGTATGCGCGGCCAAATAGGTGAAAATAGCGGCCGCTGCGCGCTTTCGGGGCGCGTGCAGTTTCAAACCGGCCGACAGTTTCGATTGCCGGCCCTTGTCAACTGATTATCGAAAGGTTCTGACTCCATGAAGAAACTCCTGATCGCTACCGCCATCGGCGCCTTGTCCGCCACGATGCTGGTGTCGGCTCCGAGCGCGTTTGCCCAGGGTACGGCCACCACGAAGAAGGCCACGGCCAAGCGCCCGGCGCCGGCCAAGCGCATCATCCCGCGCAGCAAGAAGGCGCAGGCGCGCGCGGCCGCCAAGGTCGATCCGGTACCGGACGGCGCGGTCAAGTGGTCCTGCAAGGAAGGTCTGTCGTTCGACCTCGCCGGCGACATGAAGCGCGACCAGGTCGTCACGGTTCACTGGGCGAAGAAGAACTACAAGCTGCCGCGTCAGGCCACGACGACGGGCGCCGACACGTTCTACGATCCGGCAGCCGGCTTCAAGCTGGTCGTGATCCCGAGCAAGGCGATGCTGTTCTCCGACGCAAACGGCGGCGAGCGCCTCGCTGACGAATGCGTGACGCCGGAAATGGCACAAGGCGGCGCAGCGCCGACGCAGGCGAACGAGCTGAAGCCGGCAACGAACTAAGCACGTTCCTCTCGGCCCCTCGATGTCCGCCCCGGTCTCCAACGTCCGCCCTGCTCCGGATACGGTACTCGTCGACATCGTCGACTACGTGCTGAACCCCGGCATCGACAGCGCGCTCGCGCTGGAGACGGCGCGTCATTGCCTGATCGACACGCTCGGATGCGGACTCGAGGCGCTGTCCTACCCTGCCTGCACCAAGCTGCTCGGCCCGGTCGTGCCCGGCACGATCGTGCCGAACGGCGCGAAGGTGCCCGGCACGTCCTTCCAGCTCGATCCCGTCCAGGCCGCGTTCGGCATCGGCGCGATGATCCGCTGGCTGGACTTCAACGACACCTGGCTCGCCGCCGAATGGGGGCATCCGTCCGACAACCTCGGCGGAATCCTGGCGACGGCCGACTGGCTCTCCCGCACGGCCCGCGCGGCCGGCCGCAAGCCGCTCGCGATGCGCGACGTGCTGGTCGCGATGATCCAGGCCCACGAGATCCAGGGCTGCCTCGCGCTCGAGAACGCGTTCAACGCGGTCGGGCTCGACCACGTGCTGCTCGTGAAGGTCGCGTCGACGGCCGTCGTCGGCCGGCTGCTCGGGCTCACGCGCGACGAGCTGATCAACGCGGTCTCCCATGCGTTCGTCGACGGACACGCGCTGCGCACCTACCGCCATGCGCCGAACACCGGTTCGCGCAAGTCCTGGGCGGCCGGCGACGCCACGTCCCGCGCGGTGCGCCTCGCGCTGATCGCGAAAACCGGTGAAATGGGCTATCCGTCCGCGCTCACCGCCAAGACCTGGGGCTTCTACGACGTGCTGTTCGACGGCAAGCCGTTCCGCTTCCAGCGCCCGTACGGCACGTACGTGATGGAAAACGTGCTGTTCAAGATTGCGTTCCCCGCCGAATTCCATGCGCAGACGGCCGCCGAGGCCGCGCTGCAACTGCACGCGCAGCTCGCCGCGGCAGGCCGCACGACCGACGAGATCGCCCGGATCACGATCCGCACGCATGCGGCCGCGATCCGCATCATCGACAAGCAGGGCCCGCTCGCCAATCCGGCCGACCGCGACCACTGCATCCAGTACATGGTCGCCGTGCCGCTGCTGTTCGGCCGGCTGACCGCGGCCGACTACGAAGACGCGGCCGCGGCGGACCCGCGCATCGACGCGCTGCGCGCGAAGACCGTATGCGTCGAGGATCCGCAGTTCACGAAGGATTATCACGATCCGGACAAGCGATCGATCGCGAATGCGCTGACGATCGAGTTCACGGACGGATCGAAGCTTGCCGAAGTGGCGGTCGAGTACCCGCTCGGCCATCGGCGGCGCCGTGCGGACGGCATCCCGCTGCTGGTCGACAAATTCCGGACCAACCTCGCCCGCCGCTTCCCGGCCAAGCAGCAACAAGCGATTCTCGACGTGTCGCTGGACCAGGCAAAGCTCGAAGCGATGCCGGTCGATGAGTACGTCGACTTGTATGTGATATAGCTGCAGGACACGTTGTTTCCTAGCCTCAAACCCAGGAAAATCACCATGGCCCACAATCTCCACAAGACCCTCAAGGAATTCGACAGCGGTTCCGGCAAAGGCAAGTTCTACTCGCTGCCGCAACTCGGCAAGGAACTGAAGACGAAGATCGAACGCCTGCCGGTGTCGATCCGCATCGTGCTCGAGTCCGTGCTGCGCAACTACGACGGCAAGAAGATCACCGAAGAGCACATCGAGCAGCTCGCGAACTGGAAGCCGACCGCGAAACGCGTCGACGAGATTCCGTTCGTCGTGTCGCGTGTCGTGCTGCAGGACTTCACGGGCGTGCCGCTGCTCGCGGACATCGCGGCCATGCGCGGCGTCGCCGAACGCACGGGCAAGAACCCGAAGAAGATCGAGCCGCTGGTGCCGGTCGATCTCGTCGTCGACCACTCGGTCCAGATCGACTACTTCCGCCAGAAGGACGCGCTCGACCTGAACATGAAGCTGGAATTCCAGCGCAACAACGAGCGCTACCAGTTCATGAAGTGGGGCATGCAGGCGTTCGACACGTTCAAGGTCGTGCCGCCGGGCGTCGGCATCGTGCACCAGGTGAACCTCGAATACCTCGCGCGCGGCGTCCACAAGAAGACCGACGGCGCCGACACCGTGTACTACCCGGACACGCTCGTCGGCACGGACAGCCACACGACGATGATCAATGGCATCGGCGTGGTCGGCTGGGGCGTGGGCGGCATCGAAGCGGAAGCCGGCATGCTCGGCCAGCCGGTGTACTTCCTGACGCCGGACGTCGTCGGCGTCGAGCTCAAGGGCAGGCTGCGCGAAGGCGTGACGGCCACCGACCTGGTGCTGACGATCACCGAAATGCTGCGCAAGGAGAAGGTCGTCGGCAAGTTCGTCGAATTCTTCGGCGAAGGCACGCAGTCGCTGTCGCTGCCGGACCGCGCGACGATCGGCAACATGGCGCCGGAATACGGCGCGACGATGGGCTTCTTCCCGGTCGACGAAAAGACGATCGACTACTTCGAAGGCACGGGCCGCACGAAGGCCGAAATCGCCGCGTTCGAAAACTACTTCAAGGCGCAGAACCTGTTCGGCATCCCGAAGGCCGGCGACATCGACTACACGAAGACGGTGACGCTCGACCTGGCGACGGTCGCCCCGTCGCTGGCCGGCCCGAAGCGCCCGCAGGACCGCATCGAGATCGGCAACGTCAAGTCGACGTTCACCGACCTGTTCTCGAAGCCGGTCGCGGAGAACGGCTTCGCGAAGAAGGCGGAAGACCTGAACACGCAGTACACGACGAGCAACGGCGTCGACGTGAAGAACGGCGACGTGCTGATCGCCGCGATCACGTCGTGCACGAACACGTCGAACCCGAGCGTGCTGCTGGCCGCCGGCCTGCTCGCGAAGAAGGCGGTCGAGGCCGGCCTCACGGTCGATCCGAAGATCAAGACCTCGCTCGCGCCGGGATCGCGCATCGTCACCGAATACCTGACGAAGACGGGCCTGCTGCCCTACCTGTCGAAGCTCGGCTTCGAAGTCGCGGCCTATGGCTGCACGACCTGTATCGGCAACGCGGGCGACCTGACGCCGGAACTGAACGAAGCGATCACGAAGAACGACATCGTCGCGGCGGCCGTGCTGTCGGGCAACCGTAACTTCGAAGCGCGCATTCACCCGAACATCCGCGCGAACTTCCTCGCGTCGCCGCCGCTCGTCGTCGCGTACGCGATCGCCGGCAACATCATGCGCGACCTGATGACCGAGCCGGTCGGCAAGGGCAAGGGCGGCCGCGACATCTACCTCGGCGACATCTGGCCGACGAGCGAAGAAATCCACGCGCTGCTCAAGTTCGCGCTCGATCCGAAGAAGTTCGAGGACAACTACTCGAAGCTGACCAAGAAGGGCGACCTCTGGAGCAAGATCGAGGGCGAATCGGGCGAAGTCTACGACTGGCCGAAGTCGACCTACATCGCCGAGCCGCCGTTCTTCGGCAACGACTTCTCGATGGAGCCGGCTGCGTCGATCCCGACGGTCAAGGGCGCGCGTGCGCTCGGCATCTTCGGCGACTCGGTCACGACCGACCACATCAGCCCGGCAGGCTCGATCAAGGAAGATTCGCCGGCCGGCAAGTGGCTGAAGGAAAACGGCGTGCAGAAGGCCGACTTCAACAGCTACGGCTCGCGCCGCGGCAACCACGACGTGATGATGCGCGGCACGTTCGCGAACGTCCGGATCAAGAACCTGATGATCCCGGCGAAGGCCGACGGCACGCGCGTCGAGGGCGGCCTGACGATCCACCAGCCGAGCGGCGAACAGCTGTCGATCTACGACGCAGCGATGAAGTACGTCGACGCCGGCACGCCGACCGTCGTGTTCGCGGGCGAAGAGTACGGCACGGGTTCGTCGCGCGACTGGGCCGCGAAGGGCACGCAGCTGCTCGGCGTGAAGGCCGTGATCGCGCGCAGCTTCGAGCGCATCCACCGCTCGAACCTGGTCGGCATGGGCGTGCTGCCGCTGCAGTTCAAGGGCGCGGACAGCGTCCAGTCGCTCGGCATCACCGGCGAAGAGACGTACGACATCGAAGGCCTCGGCGACGACTTCAAGCCGCAGCAGGACGTCACGCTCGTGATCCATCGCAAGAACGGCGAAACCCAGCGCGTGCCGGTGCTGCTGCGCATCGATACGCCGATCGAAGTCGACTACTACAAGCACGGCGGGATCCTGCCGTTCGTGCTGCGCTCGCTGCTCGCAGCGTAAGCGCACGGCTGTTGCAGGCGCCGCAGCCGCCTCGCGGGCGGTTGCGGCCGATTTGGATGCCCGACCTCGTGTCGGGCTTTTTTTCGCCCGTGCCGTACGCGGTCTTACGCGGCCTTACGCCGCCTTGTCTGCGCGCGCCTTCGCGCCCGAGCCTCGCGCGTTCTTCTTCAGGTGCGTGCGGTTGTATTCGATCGCCGCGCGCACGAGATTCTTCAACGCCCGCTTGTCGAGCTTGTCGCCTTCGAACAGATCGATCGCGCGTCGCGCATTGCCGTCGAGGCCGTCGTTGAACAGCTTGTCAGGATCGGGGAGCTGCGCGCCGTGCATGAACGTCACTTTCACCTTGCCCTTGTGCGCGTTCGCCACCGCGATCATCCCGTCGCACGACCAGACGGGGCTGCCCATCCATTTCCATTCCTCGACGATGCCCGCTTGCGCCGCGAGGATCGTCTGGCGCACGTCGGCCAAGGTCTTGCCGCGCCAGTCGGCGATGCCTGCGATCAGCGCATCGATGCGCGCCGACGGTGTGAGTTCCGGTGCACTCATGCGCGGGCCTCCGTGCCTTCGTCGGGACGCGACAGCACCTGTTCGAGCGTGTCGAAGAACCGTACCCAGCCGTACTGCGCGCCGCGGTACGCCTGCTCCTGATCGGGGCGGAAGCCGACCTGCTCCATGCGCAGGTGCGTGCCGGCCGGGGTCGGCGTGAGCGTCCATGTGACGATGCTGTCGAGCCCGTGGGCCGCCCACGTATAGGACAGCGTGCGATGCGGCTCGATCGTGAGGACCGTGCAGTCGACCGAGCCCCAGTCCGCGCGGAAACTGAAGGCATGGCCCGCGACGGGCGCGAAGTCGCTCTTCATGAGCCACGCCTCGATCAGGTGCGGTTGCGTGAGCGCGCGCCAGATCTTCTCCGGCGGATGGGGTAGCTCCCGGTCGACGACGACGGAGCGCGTTTCGGTCGTGGCGTGGTTCATTACTGATCCATCCTTTTGAGCAGATCTTCGAGGGCATCGAACCGGCTCTGCCAGAAACCTGCCATCTGGCTCGTCCAGTCGATCAACGGGGCCAGCGCTTGCGGCTGCGCGCGGTAGTGCGTCTGCCGGCCTTCGTGACGGTCGTTCACGAGCCCGGCCTGCTTCAGTACGCCAAGGTGCTTCGATACGGCCGGCTGCGAGACGCCCGCGTGGGCCGTCAGCGCGGCAACCGTCAATTCCCCCTCCGCGCACAGTCGCTCGAATAACGCGCGGCGCGTGGGATCGGCAAGCGTCCTGAAAAGCGTGTCCTGAGCGTTTTGCATATCGTCCAAAATCCATAACCGGCTGGTTATGGATTGAAGGATATCCGCTGATCGGCGCGCGTCAAGGCGGAATTTCGCGAACGACGTCGTTCGATCCTGCGCGGCCGGCGCGTGCGTCGCATCGGCTCGCGCGGACGCCGGATTCGAGTCTTTCCTCTAATCCGCGATGACGACGCGCGATTCGAAAGCAGCCTGCAAGACTGGCCGATGCGCTGTTCCACAGTTCGGGAAACGTTCGGGGTCGGCCAGCCGCGTTCGCGTCCCTGCGCGAATCGGTTCCTGACGAGTCGCTTCCAATGACCACATAGTGCGACCCGACGTGCAGCCATTGACACACAAACGCCATGCATCCGCGCGGCGCGCCCGTCCACGCTCGCGCATATTCCGATGCTGCAACGAACGACGCGTGCGTGTGAGCGACACGCATTGCCGCGCCGTCGCACCGAGAACCGGTTCCGCTCACCGGCCCCGCCACTTCCGGCGCGCACTGCGCCGCGCACGCACTCGCGCGCCCGCGTTGTCAGAACTGACAGCTATGGAAACTGGCAGCTACCCGAACGGCACCGACGCCCTACGCTCGTCACCGCTCGCGGCCCCACAAGGGCCGGGGGTTCCAGTAACGTCGCCTCTCCTAAAAAAGGACTCCCGATGAAAAGGAACGCCTGGTTTGCCCTTCCCCTTCCGTCGCCCCGCCGCCTCGCGTGCGTGGCACCGATCGTGTTCGCCGCCGCCGCGGCGCACGCGACGACGGATTGGGTCGATACCCATACGAAGGCCTTTCTGACCGGCCCGCAGTTGATGGCGCAAAGCGCGGCGCCATCGCTCGAACTCGCGGCCGGCGAGACGACCGACGTCGTCGTCAGCCTGAAACTGCGCAACGCCGCGCAGCTCAAGCAACTGGCGCGCGACGTGAACCGGCCCGGCAGCGCGCATTACCGCCAGTACCTGACGCACGAGCAGTTCCTCGCCGACTACGCGCCGACCGACGCGCAGGTGAAGTCGGTCGTCGACTATCTGCGCAAGAGCGGCTTCGTGAACGTCGAAGTCGCGCCGAACCGACTGCTGGTCTCCGCGCACGGCACGGCCGGCACGGTGAAGACCGCGTTCAACACGTCGCTCGTGCACTTCCAGTACGCGGGCCGTTCGGGCTTCGCCAACACGTCGACCGCGCAGGTGCCGCGTGCGCTCGGCGACGTCGTCGGCTCGGTGCTCGGGCTGCAAAGCGTCGCGCGTGCGCGGCCGATGCTGCGCATCGGCAACGTCGCGAAGCCGCAGGCGCTCGCGGCCGGCACGGCGACGGGCCACTACCCGAAGGAATTTCCGGGCCTCTACAACGCGACCGGCGTGCCGACCGCGGCCGGCGTGACCGTCGGCATCATCACGATCGGCGGCGTATCGCAGACGCTGCAGGACCTGAAGCAGTTCACGTCGAGCAACGGCTACGGCACGGTCGCGACGCAGACCGTCAAGACCAACGGCACGGGCGGCAGCTACGCCGACGACCAGGACGGCCAGGGCGAATGGGATCTCGACAGCCAGTCGATCGTCGGCTCGGCCGGCGGCCAGGTCGGCAAGCTGGTGTTCTACATGGCGGACCTCAACGCCGCCGGCAACACGGGGCTCACGCAGGCGTTCAACCGCGCGGTGTCGGACAACACCGCGAAGGTGATCAACGTCTCGCTCGGCTGGTGCGAAACCGACGCGAACGCGGACGGCACGCTCGACGCCGAGGAACAGATCTTCACGACGGCGGCCGCGCAAGGCCAGACGTTCTCGGTATCGTCCGGCGACGAAGGCGTGTACGAGTGCAACAACCGCGGCTACCCGGACGGCGCGAACTACACGGTGTCGTGGCCGGCTTCGTCGCCGCACGTGCTCGCGATCGGCGGCACGACGCTCTACACGACGTCGGCCGGCGCGTTCTCGAACGAGACGGTGTGGAACGAAGGGCTCGATTCGAACGGCAAGCTGTGGGCGACGGGCGGCGGCGTCAGCACGATCCTGCCCGCGCCCTCGTGGCAGTCGGGCAGCAATCGCCAGTTGCCGGACGTCGCGTTCGATGCCGCCCAAAGCACGGGCGCGTACATCTACAACTACGGCCAGTTGCAGCAGATCGGCGGCACGAGCCTCGCCGCCCCGATCTTCACGGGCTTCTGGGCGCGGCTGCTCGCGGCGAACGGCACGGGCCTCGGCTTCCCCGCCGCCAATTTCTATGCGGACATTCCGTCGCATCCGTCGCTCGTGCGCTATGACGTCGTGTCGGGCAACAACGGCTATCAGGGGTATGGCTACAAGGCCGGCACCGGGTGGGATCCGACGACCGGCTTCGGCAGCCTGAACATCGCGAACCTCAACCAGCTGATCAAGTCGGGCGGGTTCTGAGCGATGCATGAAGGCCGGCGCGCGGCGATGGTTGCCGTGCGCCGGTCTTGATCGTGCCGTGCCCTACTCCGCCGCCGGTTCCTTCGCGCGCTCCGACACGACCGGTGCGCCGGCCCGATGCGACGGCGCGAACAGCCGCAGCCCGCTCGCGACGCTCGCCGCGCCCGCGAAGCCCGCCCCGAGCATCAACGCAAGCGTCGGCCCATGGCGCCCCGCGATCCCGAACGACAGTGCAACCAGCGCCGCGCCCGTCGCCTGCCCGATCAGCCGCGCGGTCGCGATGATCCCGCTCGCGCCGCCACTGCGCTCGGGCGGCGCGCTCGACATCAGCGCTTTCAGGTTCGGCGACTGGAAAAAGCCGAAGCCCGCGCCGCACAGCATCATCCGCCAGCCGATGTCGACGACGCCCGGCGACACCGGCAGCGCGGCGAGCGACACCATGCCCGCACTCAGCAACGCCAGGCCGATCGCACCGAGCAGCCCGGGCGGATAACGATCCGACAGCCGCCCCGCGATCGGCGCGGCAAGCGCGACGATCGCCGACCACGGCGTCATCAGGAACCCCGTCTCGACCGCGTTGCGATGCAGGACGGTTTCGAAATAGAACGGCAGCGACACGAATGCGAGCCCCTGCGCGGCGAACGCGCACACGGCGGTCAGCGCGGACAGCGTGAACACGGGCCGGCGGAACAGGTCGACCGGCAGCATCGGCGCCGGATGCCCGGCCTGGCGGCGGATCAGCAGCCAGCCGAACGAGAAGGCCACCGCGGCCGCCGCGAACACGACCGTCAGCGGCCCGCGCTGCGCGAATTCGCCGAGCGCGAAGATCAGCGACGCGAACGTGATCACGTTGAACAGCGCGGCAACCGGATCGAACGCATGCTTGCCGCGCGCCATCTGCGGCAGCGACGGAATCGCCACGGCGAGCGCGAACACGCCGAGCGGCACGTTCACCGCGAACAGCCACGGCCACGCGGCCACCGACAGGATCAGCGACGCGATCGTCGGCCCCACCGCGAACGACACGCCGACGACGAGCGCGTTGAAACCGACGCCGCGCCCGAGCCGGTGCGCGGGAAACAGGCCGCGGATCAGCGCGACGTTCACGCTCATGATCGCGCTCGCGCCGAAGCCCTGCACGATGCGCGCGGCCGTCAGCGTCGGCAGCGTCGACGCGAGCGAGCAGCCGAGCGACGCCAGCGTGAACACCGCGAGCCCGGCGACATACACGCGCTTGTGGCCGACGATGTCGCCGAGCGACGCGAACGGCAGCAGCGTCGCGACCATCGCGAGCTGGTAGGCGTTGATGATCCACACGGACGCGGCCGGCGACGCATGCAGGTCGGTCGCGATGGCAGGCAGCGCGGTGTTCGCGATCGCGGTGTCGAGCGTCGCGAGCGCGACGGCCAGCAGCACGGCGGACATCGCGCGCCAGTTGACGGCCGGCTCGTGCGCGCCGGCGGGGGAAGCGAATTCGGACAAGATGGGCTCGGCTGACGAGCGACGCGCGGCGTCGCGGATTAAGTGGCGCGACACCGCATCCTCCGTGCAACGGCAACGGAGCGCGCGGCGCCGCGAGCCGTATTGTTGCAGAGCCACATCGAACGTGCAGGCGGCCGCCTCGTCAGTCGGCAAAACGAAAGCTTCACGATGCCGCGTCGGGCGCGCGGCATCGTTGAAGATGCAACGACCGGTAGCCTCGCGGCCCGCCGAACGGTGCGGCCGGCGCCGCTATTTACGACACCGCGCGCCGCGCATTGCGTCCGCGCAGCCATTCGAGCGCCAGCAGCAGGCTCGTCGAGAAGACGATCAGGATCGTCGCGAGCGCGGCGATCGTCGGGCTGATGTTCTCGCGGATGCCCGTGAACATCTGGCGCGGCAGCGTCGTCTGGTCCGCGCCCGCGAGGAACAGCGTGACGACGACTTCGTCGAACGACGTCGCGAATGCGAACAGCGCGCCCGACATCACGCCCGGCGCGATCACCGGCAGCGTCACGCGGAAGAACGTCGTGACCGGATTCGCGCCGAGCGACAGGCTCGCGCGCACGAGGTTCTGGTTGAAGCCCTGCAGCGTCGCGGCCACCGTCGTCACGACGAACGGCACGCCGAGCGCCGCGTGCGCGGCGATCAGCCCCGTGTAGGTATTCGCGAGGCCGAGCGGCGCGAAGAACAGGTACATGCCGACGCCGACCACGACGACCGGCACGATCATCGGCGACAGCAGCACGGCCATCAGCAGCCCCTTGCCGCGGAAGTCGGCCTTCGTCAGGCCGATGGCCGCGAGCGTGCCGAGCACGGTCGCGACGACGGTCGCCGACGGCGCGACGATGAAGCTGTTCTTCGCGGCCATCCGCCACTCGTCCGATGCGATCAGGTTCTCGTACCAGCGCGTGGAGAAACCCGGAATCGGATAGACGAGGAACGTGCTCGACGAGAACGACAGCGGCACGATCGCGAGCACCGGCAGGATCAGGTACAGCAGCGTCAGCACGACGAGCACGCGCAACGCGACGTACCACGCGCGCTCGACGAACGACATGTGCGGCGCGAACAGCGGCCTGGCGAGTTTCATGGTGGGCATCCCCTTCCCGTTTCCCTGTGCCCGGCGCTCAGCCGAGGCTCACGTTGGTGCGCGTGAAGCGCCCGTACACCGCGTACAGCACGAGCGTCGCCGCCAGCAGCAGCCCGCCGAGCGCACACGCCATGCCCCAGTTGATCGTCACGTTCGTGAAATACGCGACGTAGTAGCTGACCATCTGGTCGTTCGGCCCGCCGAGCAGCGCGGGCGTGATGTAGTAGCCGATTGCAAGGATGAACACGAGCAGCGCGCCCGCGCCGACGCCCGGATAGGTCTGCGGCACGTACACGCGCCAGAACGCGGCGAACGGATGGCTGCCGAGCGATACGGCCGCGCGCTGGTAGGTCGGCGGAATCGACTTCATCACGCTGTAGAGCGGCAGGATCATGAACGGCAGCAGGATGTGCGTCATCGAGATGTACACGCCGACGCGGTTGAACAGCAACGTCAGCGGATGCGAGATCAGCCCGCTGCCGAGCAGCGCCTTGTTGACGAGCCCCTCGCTCTGCAGCAGCACGATCCATGCGGCGACGCGCACGAGCACCGAGGTCCAGAACGGAATCAGCACGAGGATCATCGCGAGGTTCGCGCGCCGCTCCGACAGCGTCGAGATCCAGTATGCGAGCGGATAGCCGAGCAGCAGCGCGAACAGCGTGACGGCGATGCCGATCACGAACGTGCGCCCGAAGATCGCGAGGTAGATCGACTGGTCGGGATCGGCCTGCACGATGTGACCGAAACCGTCTTGCTTGTGGTCGAGCGCCGCGAGCAGGTAGAACGGCGACACCTGGCTGCCGTTCTTCGCGATCGCCTGCCAGTACGCGAGTTCGCCCCAGCGCGCATCGAGGTCGACGAACTTCGCGCGCGTCTGCGCGGGCGTCAGCACCGCGTCGCCGTCGCCCTTCAGCGGCATCGCACGCGCCGTCTTCGCGACGAGCGAGCGATAGCCGGGAATCTCGGTGTTCAGCCGTCGTGCGAGCGCACCCATCGCCTCGCTGTCGGCCACCTTCGTCATGTCGGCCGCGAGCGCGACATACGCGGCGTCCGCCGGCGGCGTCTTGCGGTCCCAGCCCGACAGCGCGGCGACCGTGTTCGGCAACGCGGTCGCGATCTCCGGGTTCTGCACCGCGCGCGTGAGCAGCGTGCCGATCGGCACGACGAAAATCAGCAGCAGGAAAATCGCGAGCGGCGCCACCAGCAGCAGCGCCATCGTGCGCTTGCGGGCCTCGGCAGCCTTCAGCTCGCGCTTGAGTGCGGCGGTCGACGGCGAGGAAGGCGCAATCGTCATCGTATTCAACGGTTCTCTCCGGCCGGGCACGCTCCGGCGGAATGCCGCGCGACGCGATCGACGCGTCGCGCGGCCGGTTGCATCACGACATCCGTGAGGATGCCCGACCGGTTACTTCGTTGCCCACGCGGCGAAGCGCTGTTCGAGCTCGTCGCTGTGGTCGGTCCAGAAGCCGATGTCCTCCAGCACCGCGTTCTTGCCGTTGGCCGGCGAGTTCGGCAGGTTCGCGAGCGTCTTCGCGTCGAGCGACTTGATCGCCGCGATGTTCGCCGGGCCGTACGCGATGTGCTGCGCATACGCCTGCTGCGGCTTCGGCGTCAGCGTGTACGCGATGTACTGCTCGGCGAGCGCCTTGTTCGGCGAGCCCTTCGGAATCGCCCAGTAGTCGAGGTCGTAGATGCTGCCGTTCCACACGACCTTCAGGTTCTTGCCTTCCTTCTGCGCGGCGTCGATGCGGCCGTTGTACGCGGTCGACATCACGACGTCGCCGGCGACGAGGAACTGCGGCGGCTGCGCACCCGCTTCCCACCACTGGATGTACGGCTTCAGCTCGTCGAGCTTCTTGAACGCGCGATCCTGGCCGGCCTTCGTGCCGAGCACCTTGTAGACGTCCTTCGTCGCGACGCCGTCGGCCATCAGCGCGAATTCGAGGTTGTAGCGCGCGCCCTTGCGCATCCCGCGCTTGCCGGGGAATTTCTTCACGTTCCAGAAATCGGCCCAGCCGGTCGGCGCCGATTTCAGCTTGTCGGCGTTGTACGACAGCGCCGTCGACCACACGAAGAAGCCGACGCCGCACACCTGCGGCGATTCCGGGATCAGGTCGGATTTCTTCGCGATCTTCGACCAGTCGAGCTTCTCGTACAGCCCTTCGTCGCAGCCGCGGTTCAGGTCGCCCGATTCGACTTCGACCACGTCCCAGTTGACGTGCTTCGCCTCGACCATCGCCTTCACCTTCGCCTGCTCGCCGTTGTATTCGACGGCCGTGACCTTGTTGCCGGTGGCCTTCTCGAACGGCTGGTTGAACGCGACCTTCTGCGCGTCGCCGTTCGCGCCGCCGAAGTTGACGACCGTGAGCTCGGCAGCCGTGGCCGATGCGCCGAACGCGACCAGTGCCAGCGCAAGCGCCGTGCGGCGCGCGGTGAAGCTTGCTCGTTTCATGATGGTTCCTCTCCTCTCGTGGTGGAAGTGGGCTTTGTTGTTGACGACGTGCTGCGGAAAACCGGGTTAGCCATGCTCACGCGAATACGCGCAAATGTTCGGGCGAGAACGCAAGCGAGACGGGCGCGCCGGGCGAGAACGCGTCGAGCGCGCCGGTGCCGAGCGGCACCTTCACGAAGCATTCGTCCTGCCCCGGCAGCACGCAGCGCATGCGCACGTGATCGCCGAAATAGATGAGGCTGCGCGCCTCGCCGCTCACGCAATTGGCGGTGCCGTTCGCGCCGTTCGCGCCGTTCGCGCCGTTCGCGCCGTTCGCGCCGTGCGCCGCGAGGCTCATGCGCTCGGGGCGGATGCACGCGACGGCCGATGCGCCCTCGGCGGCTTCGCCGATATGGCGGCCGACGATCTTCGTGCCGTCGTCGAGCCGGAATTCGCAGAATTCGCCGTCGACGCGCGCGATGGTGCCGCGCAGCCGGTTGCTGTCGCCGATGAAGTTCGCGACGAATTCGTTGCACGGCGATTCGTACAGGCGGTCGACGGTGTCGAGCTGCTGCACGATGCCCTTGTCGAACACGGCGACGCGATCGGACATCGTCAGCGCCTCGCCCTGGTCGTGCGTCACGTACACGAAGGTCACGCCGAGCTTTTCGTGCAGCGCCTTCAGTTCGTACTGCATGTGTTCGCGCAACTGCTTGTCGAGCGCGCCGAGCGGCTCGTCCATCAGCACCAGCTTCGGCTCGAACACGAGCGCGCGCGCCAGCGCGATGCGCTGCTGCTGGCCGCCCGACAGTTGCGCCGGATAGCGTTTCGCGAAGCGCTCCATCTGCACCATCCTCAGCGCATGCGCGACGCGCTCCGCGCGCTCGGCGGCGGGCAGCTTGCGCACCGTCAGCGGATACGCGACGTTCTGCTCGACCGTCAGGTGCGGAAACAGCGCGTAGTTCTGGAACACCATGCCGATGTTGCGCTTGTGCGGCGGCACGTTGTTCAGCAGCTCGCCGTCGAGGCGGATCTCCCCGCCGGTCGGGAATTCGAAGCCGGCGAGCATCATCAGGCAGGTCGTCTTGCCCGAGCCGGACGGCCCGAGCAGCGTCAGGAATTCCCCGCGGCGGATGTCGAGGTCGAGCGATTTGACGACGAGCGCCTCGCCGTCGTAGGTCTTCCGCACGCCGCGAAAACTGACGATCACATCATCGGACTTCATCGTGCTGTCCCCCTGGCTCCGCGACAATTGATTTTGAGATGCGAGTCACTATACGGTGCGCACGGTTCTACAATAGGGAACCATTTCAATATTCCAAGTAGGACCACTTTGGATACCGTGATCGTCGCCGACTGGCTCTCCGCCCGCATCGACCGCAGCTCGCCCGAACCGATGTACCGGCAACTGCTGCAACTGATGCAGCAGGCCATCCTGACCGGAGAATTGGGGCCAGGAACAAAGCTGCCGAGTTCGCGCACGCTCGCGGGCGACCTGTCGATCGCGCGCAATACGGTCCTGCACGTGTACGACCAGCTGACGGCCGAAGGCTACGTGCTGACGACGACCGGCAGCGGCACCTACGTGGCCGACACGCGGCCGGACGCCGCCGCGATCCGGGTGCCGGGCGCCGCGCCGCCTTCGGTCGCGGACGAACCGCCGCCGCCCGACGCGCAGGGCAGCCTGTCGATGCGGGGGCGGCGGTTGATCGAGCATGCGGGCGTCTCGCGGCGCCAGTGGGGAGCGTTCATGCCGGGCGTGCCGGACGTGTCGGAATTCCCGAGCCGCACGTGGAGCCGCCTGCAGGCGCGGCTGTGGAAGGAAGCCAATCCGGAGTTGCTGACCTATGCGCCGGGCGGCGGCTACCGGCCGCTGCGGCGCGCGCTCGCCGATTACCTGCGCGTCGCGCGCTCGGTCAAATGCTCGCCGGACCAGGTGATCATCACGACGGGCATCCATCAATCGATCGATCTCGCGGTGCGGCTGCTGTCCGACATCGGCGATCGCGCGTGGGTCGAGGAGCCCTGCTACTGGGGCGTGCGCAGCGTGCTGCAGGCGGCCGGCCTCGCGCTCGCGCCGGTGCCGGTCGACCAGGAAGGGCTCGACCCGCGCGCGAGCGACATGCAGCATCCGCCGCGGCTCGTGCTCGTCACGCCGTCGCATCAGTACCCGCTCGGGATGGTGATGAGTCTCGCGCGGCGCCGCATGCTGCTCGAATATGCGCGCCAGCACCGCTGCTGGATCATCGAGGACGACTACGACAGCGAATTCCGCTACGGCAGCCGCCCGCTCGCGTCGCTGCAGGGGCTCGACGACGGCGGCCGCGTGATCTACGTCGGCAGTCTCGGCAAGATGCTGTTCCCGGGGCTGCGGATGGGCTACATGGTCGTGCCCGAGCATCTGGTCGACACCTTCCGCACCGGGCTGTCGGAGCTGTATCGCGAAGGCCAGTTGATGCAGCAGGCCGTGCTCGCCGAATTCATCATGGACGGCCATCTCACTTCGCACGTCAGACGAATGCGCACGCTGTACGGCGAGCGCCGGCAACTGATGATCGACGCGATCCGCGCGCGCTTCGGCGACGCGCTGCCGGTGATGGGCGACGAGGCCGGCCTGCATCTGGTGCTCGGCCTGCCCGGCGCGTGCGACGATCGCGCGGTCACGCAGAGCGCATTCGACGCGGGCGTGATCGTGCGCCCGCTCACCAGCTACTACAGCAACCTCGACACCGCGCGGCAGGGCCTGCTGCTCGGCTATGCATGCGTCGCGCACGAAGGCATCCGCCCCGCGTTCGACACGCTCGCCGATACCATCGAGCACCATCTGCCGCGGGACATCACGCGCGCGGCATGAAGCCCGCCGCATACGGCGGCACCCGATTCGTCAATGCGCGCTGCCCGCTCCACGATCGAGCGATGCCGCGCGCACGGCTTCGCCGGGCTTCGTGAACACGCGCTGCCGCAGCGCGGCAATCTGCGCGTCGCGATCCCGCGGCGACAGGCCGGCCGATTCGATCTGCGCACGCTGCGCCGCATAATCCGCGTAACGGCTCTGCCACGACGCATCGTCCTGCTGCATCTGCGCGACGCGTGCCGCCGCCTCGGGGCCGAGCGTCTGCGTCAGTTGCGCGCGCATCGCATCGGGCGTCGCGCCGCTCTTCTGCAATTGCGCGATCCGGTCGATCGCGGCGCGCTGCCGATCCACCCGCTGCTGCGCGTCGCGTTCGTCGGCCGGCATCTGCTGTTCGAGCGCCGCGAGTCGCTCGGCCTTCTGCGCATCCGTCAGTGAGCGATCCTGAACGATCTTCAATCGCGCCAGGTCGTAGCGCTGCCGCCACTGCTCCGCGCCGAAGAACGGCTGGCTCCAGTCGCCGAGCGTGCGGTACGCGATCGACGCGCGCTGATCCAGTGCGACCTGCAGCGCGCCCAGGTCCGACTTGTCGACCGCTCCGGCATCGCGCAACGTCGCGAGCGCATCGAGATACGCGCGATACCGGTGCCATACGTCGAGCGCCTCGGCCTGCGCGACCGTGCCGTCGAGCTGCGCGGCGATCTCGCGTACGACCAACGCATCGAGCGCGGCCGCGCTCAGGTCGCTCTGCGCACTCAGGCAATAGTCGAAGAAATCGCGCACCGCGCGCGACTTCGCGAGATGCCCGCCCGCATCGAGCGGCAACCGTGGTGCGCTGGAACCGGCGAGCGACGGCGGCAGGCCCGCACTCGCCGGCACGGCGGGCTGCGGCGCGGCAGCCGCCACGCCGCCCACCGCGGCTGTATCCGGCGTGTCGCTCGCGACGCCCGTGCCGCGATGCGATCCCGCACCGCTCCACATCGCGACGCCGGCGATCGCCGCCAGCCCCGCGACACCGTAGATCGCCACGCGCCGCGTCAGCGGCGCGCGCCCTTCACGTTCCGCCATCGATCACACGCCCGCGAGCTTCAACCGGTTCGCATGCGTGCGGATCACGGCGACCGGATCTTCCGCATACGCGCCGCGCACGCCCAGCAACTGGTTGATCTCGTCGAGATGGTTCCACTTGTAGCTCGTGCTCAGCACCTTGCCGTACAGTGCGCTGCACTTCGACACGAGCCCGTCGTTCTGGCCCGAGCCGCGGTTGATCATCACCGTGCCCGTGCCATACAGCGCCAACGTCGACAGGTCGAGCGCGTTCGCCGGATCGACGACCGGAACGGTGCTCGTGTCCGTCGCCCCCGTCACGCCGAGCACGGAAAGCGTCGGCTGGATCGCCGTGCCGGCCCACGAATACAGCAGATGCGTGTTGCCGCCGACGGTTTCCGTCGACGCGCCGGTCTGGCAGCTTCCGGGCGCGCCGAGGCCCGCGCTCGGATAGTTCTGGTTGTAGGTGGCGGCCTGCGCGGTGGTCAGCGTCTTCAACGACGCGAGCGCGTCCTGGTTCGTGTTGTGGCTGCTGCTCGTCAGGATGCCGAATACATTGACGAATGCGGCGATCACCGTCGACGACAATCCGGTCGGATCGTACGCGAGCACGCCCTGCACGAAGTCGGCGAACTCGGAGCCGCGATGCGGCGTGCCGATCGTCGTCACCGACGCGACGAGATCGGGTGCGACGGCCGCGACATAGCGCGACGTCAACCCGCCCTGGCTGTGACCGACGAGATTGACCTTGGTCGCGCCGGTCGCGGCGAGCACCGTCTTCACGTAAGCCAGCAACTGTTCGCCGCGCCCGTTCGGGCCGTCGTCGCTCTGGAAGCCCGACAGGTTCGCGACGTAGACGGTCGCGCCATGCTGCTGCAGGTCTTCCTGGATGCCGTACCAGTACTCGAGTACGCCCGCATACTTGTCGGTGCCGGTCAGCCCGTGCACGAGAATGATCGGATAGCGCGTCGTCGCATAGTCGTCGACGGGCGCGCTTGCCGCCATCGCCGTGCGCGTCGTCGCGAGCGTCGTCAGCGCGGCCGTCCCCGCGAACGGCGCGACGCTCATCGCGCATGCCACTGCCCCTGCCATTACCCTGGAACGCATCGATCTGGCCATGCATGTTCTCCTGATTATTGTGCTGCCGGTGCGAATGACACCGGATCGACACGCATGCCGCATCGCGCGCACCGTGTGTGTCGACTGCGGGAGTGAAGCACGACTCGCGAACGTTTGCGCCCCGACTAGATACGGTTCTCTAATCGGTTGACGCGCACCGCCCGTTCGGGCGGTGCGGCGTTCATGCATGCGCATGCTGCGACGCACATGCGCGATGCGCGCTACAGCTTCGCGCTCACGCGCACCCACGCGGTCCGCCCCGGCTCCATCACCGGCGCGTTCGCCGGATAGCCGAAGCCCGCGTTGCCGGCGAGGTTCAGATGCTCGGTGTAGGCCTTGTCGAGCACGTTGTCGACGCCCACCGAGATCTGCACGGTCTTGCTGACGTTGTACTGCGCATGCAGCGACAGCACGCCGAATCCGGCGCTCGGGCCGAAGTCCTTGCCGACCACGTTACCCTCGTTCAGCGCGTAGCGATGCTGCGGCGCAACGATGCGCCACAGGCCGCCCGCCGACCATGCGCCGCGCGTGTATTCGACCCCGATGCGCGCTTCGAGCGGCGGCATCTGCGGCAGCGGATCGCCGCTCGCCACGTTGCGCCCCCACGCATACGCAAGCGACGTCTCGACGCGCAGCGGCGCGACCGGCCGCCACGACACGCCCGCTTCGCCGCCCATGATCTGCGCGTTGACGTTGGTTGCCTGCGTGGTCGGCCCCATCATGCCGGCCGCATAGTTGAACAGGATGAAGTCCTGTACGTAGCCCGCGTACGCCGCCACCCATGCATCGAACCGGTCGCTCCTGTATTGCGCGCCGATATCGAGCTGGGTGGTCTTCTCCGGCTGCACCGCCGAGAACGCGTTGACCGAGCCGGCCGGCCCGCGCGTCGCCGAGAACAGTTCCCAGTAGTCCGGATAACGCTCCGCGTGGCCGATCCCCGCATACCACGTGACGGGCAGCGACGCGAGATCGCGCTCGTAGCGCACGAAGCCGCTCGGCAGCACTTTCGTCCGATCGTCGTCGAAGGTCGGGTTCGGCTTGCTCGTCATCATGCCGCGCTGCATCGCACGCTTGTCGCGTGCGCTCGCATAGTCGACGCGCGCGCCGCCGATCACGCGCGATACGTCGCTCGCATACCACGTCAGCTCGCCGAACACGCCCGCGTTCCACATCGTCGCCTGCGCATCCCACGGCTGGTCGCGGTAGTTCTGCTGCCCCATCGACGACCGCGAATCGAGCCGGTTCGATTGCGCATCGACGCCCGTGACGAGCTTGAAGTCGTCGCCGAAGCGGAACGTCGCGGCCGCCCGTGCGCCGACCGTGCGGCGTCGCACGTCCGCGGCCATCCGCATCGGCATGCTGCTCGTCGGGTCGGGTTGCCGCAACGTGTAGTTGTCCATCACATGATCGGCTTCGTTGTAGTACACGCGCGCCTCGATCCGGTCGAGCACGTCGCCGAGATGCCGCTTGTCGAACGACAGGCCGAACGTCTCGCGGCGGAAATGCGCGCCGTCCATCCCGCGGCCCGCGTAGCGCGCATAGCCGTCGCCGGTGCCGGCGGTCAGCTCGACGCGCGTATGGTCGTCGGGGGTCCAGCCGAGCGCCGCATCGGCGTTCCACTTGTCCCACTGCGACGGCACGGTGTTGCCGTTGCCATCCTCGTAGTCCTGCGAATGCGCGTGGTTCGCGGTCACGCGGCCGTAGACGTCCGGCGTGCCGGCGCTCAGGTCGAGGTTCTGGTCGTTGCGGCCGAACGACCCGCCGACGAGACTGCCGTCGAAGCGCATGCCGGGGCGCTCGAAACGCGGCGTCACACGCTCGAACAGCACGGTGCCGGCCGACGCGCCCGGACCGTACAACACGGTCTGCGGCCCCTTCACGACGGTGACCTTGTCATAGCTTTCCGGCGCGATATACGACGTCGGCGCGTCCATCCGGTTCGGGCACGCGCCCAGCGTCGGCATCCCGTTCGCCAGGATGTTCAGCCGCGACCCGAACATCCCGCGCAGCACGGGGTCGCCGTTCGTGCCGCCGCTGCGGATCGACGTGAAGCCGGGGATCGTCTTCAGGTAATCGGCGCCGTCGCTCGCCGGCAGCGGCTGGCGCGGCGCCTTCGGATCCGTGACGACGACGAGCGGCGTCGACAGCGGCGACGCGACGACTTCGACGGGCGGCAACAGCACGGCGGCGGCGTCCGCCGGCGCGCCGGCCGCATGCGGGGTATCGGCCGCGGTAGCGCTCGCGGCCAGCGCGCTGGCGGCCAGCGCGGGAACGGTAAGTTTCAGCATGCGCGGCAGCGGTCGCGCACCGGTATTGCGCGACGCACACGGCGCACGCAACTGGAAATTGATCATGATCGAAAGCCCGAGTGGCGCCCTCCACGCGGCCTCGACGGGCCGCACGGATATCGGCGGAAGTAGGAACGGCGGGAAACGCGTCAGGCGCGCTCGGGCGGTGCGCGCGGATACGCGCGCGGATAGCGGTCGCTGCGCGCCACGACGGCAGGCGATGCGGCAGCGGAAACGGAAACGACGGGAATGGAGTCGACCGATGCGGCGGCAGGCGCGCCGATGGCCGGGCTATGCGCGAAGAAACCGCAGTAGCCGCACGCGTCGAGATGCAACGCATGACCGTGCATGCCGCCCGTATCGGACGAACGATGCGCACCATGATCGGTACTGCAGACGATCGCATCGGGCGTCGCCGCTTGCGCGATACGCCACTGCGACACCAGCGGCGCCGCGATCGCGATCCAGATCGCGAGCAGGCCAAGCCAGGCAGTCAGGTGACGATGTCGGTGCAGCATGCGCGGCGACGAGTAAGCGGAATGTAAAGGCAGCCGAGATGTTACAGAATGTTCGACGTGGTGAACAGTGCGGGCGACGGTAAACGAGCGGGGGGCGCATGGTTGTCAACGCAACCATGCGCCCCCGCGTGCTTCGCGCGCCGGAAACGGGACGATCAGGGCGCCATGCGCCGCAGCACGTCGTCGCGCCGGATGAAGTGATGGTAGAGCGCGGCCAGCGCATGCAGGCCGATCACGAAATAGAACGCGTTGCCGATCAGCTCGTGCGCTTCCTTGATCGTCGGCCGCAGCGCCTTGTCGGGGCCGAACAGCGTGAACGACACGCTAAGCCAGTCGAGCGACACCGGCTTGCCGCCCATGTTGATCATCATGATGCCGAGCAGCGGCTGCGCGATGATGAACACGTAGAGCGCGACATGCGCGAGCTTCGACAGCCAGCGCAACAGCGCCGCCTGCGGAATCGCTTCCGGCACGCGGCTGACGACTCGCCACAGCACGCGCAGTACCGACAGCACGAGGACGAACGTACCGGCCGTCAGATGCACGTTCATCCAGAACGCACGGCTGTCGCTGCCTTTCGGTCCGCGAATCTCGATGGCCAGGTAGGCCAGCGCGACCAGCACGAAGATGGCCCAGTGGAAGAAGATCGCGGGCGAGCTGTAGCGCGTCTGTTTCGCGAGGATGTTTTTCATGCTTCGTCTCGTTTTGTATTCGGGGAAGGCGCCAGTTGCAACCGGACGACGCCTGGCAATGCTGTGGCGATTGTAGCCGCACGGGCGCCCGGTTTTACACGACGCGATCAAATATCCGACGTATCGTCGACGCGCGCCGCGCAGGGCCGCCCTATGGAAAATCCGCATCGCGCACGCAGGCGGCTGTGGCACGATGAAGCTTTGGTGCGACGGCGCGCGGGCATCATGAGCAAAGCGTTCTTCGTTGCGGCCTACCGGCTGATCGCCGCGTTGCTCGCGGTGTCCACCACGCTGCACAGCGTCGCCGACTACTGGCGCCTGCCGAACTTCCATCTCGGCAACTACCTCAGCTACTTCACGCAACTGAGCAGCCTCTACGCGGCCGCGATGCTGGCCGCGGGGCTATGGCGCATCGCACGCCCCGGCTCGGCCCGCTACGAATCGATGCGCGGCGCGGCGGTGCTGTACGTGCTGATCACCGCGATCGTCTACGAGCTCCTGCTCGCGCGGCTCGATGCGCTGCGCCACGTCACGCCGGCGTTCAACAACTGGGTACTGCACCGGATCGTGCCGCTCGTGATGCTGTGCGACTGGCTGTATGTCGAACCGCGCTTGCCGATTCCGCGCCGCAGCGCATTCGCATGGCTCTGCTTTCCGGTCGTCTATCTCGGCTATACGCTCGTGCGCGGCGCGGTGGAGAACTGGTACCCCTACCCGTTCGTCGATCCGCGGCCGCACGGCTACCTGCCCGTCGCGATCCAGTGTTCGCTGATCGCGTTCGGCGCGGCGGCGCTCGCATTGGGCATTTGCTGGCTCGGCAATCGTGCGAGACAGTCCGGCGCCGCGACGCTCGAGAAAGGATGAAGGTGGAAAAGATGAAAGGGGGCGGGAACGTGTGCGCCACCCGGCGCACACGTGGCGATGCCGACGATCAGCCGCCGTTGCGCGGCAGGAAGTTCATCGGATCGACGACCTTGCCGTTCTGACGGACCTCGAACTCGAACGTCGAACGACCGCTCGCGTCGGTGCCCATTTCGGCGACCGGCTGCCCCTGGCGCACCGCGTCGCCCTCGTTGACGAGCAGCTTGCCGTTGTGCCCGTAGGCCGTGATGAGCCCGTTGTCGTGCTTCAGGATCACGAGCGGACCGTACGCCTTGACGCCGGAGCCCGCGTACACCACGCGCCCGTTTGCCGCGGCCCGCACCGAATGGTCGGGCCCGGACGCGGCGATCACGACGCCGCGCGTCTTGCCGGCCGAGAACGGTGTCGCGACGACGCCCGTGGCCGGCCATGCGAGCGAGCCCGGCTGGGCGGCCGCCGCGGGCGGCTGTCCGTACGAGGTCGCGGCCGGCGGCGGCGCGACCCGCAGCACCTGGCCCGGCGACACGGCGTCGGTGGGCGCCATGTGGTTCCAGCTGGCCACGTCCTGCACGCGCTGCCCGTAGGCGCTCGCGATGCCCGCCAGCGTATCGCCCGGGTTCACGCGGTAATAGCCGGCGATCACGCCCGGCGTCGCCGCCGACGTAGGCGCCGGTTGACGCGTGGGTTGCCAACTGTCGGTCCACGGCGTCATCGTGCAGCCCGCAAGCGCGATGGCCGCGGCAACGAGCGCCGCCTGCGGCAGCCAGCGCGTGAGCGCGTCGTGGATGGGAATAGTTTCTCTCAAGGGTCCTCCCGGATTTGCCGTCGTTGCGCCGCCCACCGCCCCCCGGCACGCAACGCACGATGTCCGGCCGAACGGCCGGATCAACCAGTATCCGACCGCTGTCGCGGCCGTCAGTTTCCACAGCGGGACGTCGGCGCGAATGAGCTCACCGGCCCCTTTTTCGCGCGTCCCGATCGGCAAAGATACCATTTGTGGCGGTCGAGGCTCCGACAGTTGGCGGATCCGGAAACAATCTTGCGGCGTCGCGCGGGCGCGCCGGCGGGCCGCGAGCCGTGCCGGGCGGGCCGCCCGGCCGGGGCTTCGGAGATTTCCCTGCGGCGTGCCGCCACCCTCGCCGCCCGTATCGGCCCCGTCATATTCTCCGCTTCGATCGCCGCCTATACTCGGTGATGCGCAGCGCGATCCAACGACAACGAGGAGCATGACAATGAATAACGCGACGTTTCTCTCCGTGCAGCTCGACGCCGACGATTTCGCCGGTTCCAGCGGTCTGGTCGAATTGCTCAACCGGCACCTGCTGTTCGCGACCGACGTCGCCGAAGCGGCCGACGCGCTCGTCCAGCTGGCGAGCGTCACGCACCTGACCGGCGCCACGCGCCACAGCGTCGAGTTGCCGGTCCTCGCGATCGAACGGCTGCGCGACGCACTCGATACGCTGAGCGGTTACGACGAAACGTGGCTGCAGGTACTGGAACCGGCCGAAGCGCTGTTTCGCGATATCGGGCGCGGCAGACGCCCGCTGCACTGAACGGCGGCGCATCGCGCGCCGCCAATGAAAACAGCCCGTCGTACCGCACTAGCGGTACGACGGGCTGTTGTACTACAGGGGGTCGGATCCGGTCGCCAGCGCGGCCGTACCATTAACGACCCTTGTAGACCGGTGCGCCGTCCGAGATGCGCTTGACTTGCCAGCCGGTCTTGGCCGCAGCCGGTGCGCCCGATTCCTGGCCGGCGGCCGGTTGCGCACCGTAGCCGGTCGTGTCGGCCGCAGCGACGTTCTGTTGCGGGTTCACACGGGCTTCGGCAGCCTGGATGCCTTCCGGGTAGTTGGTCCGGTCGCTGCCCAGCTTGTAGCCGGCCTGTTGCAGCTGGACCAGCTCGGCCTTCACCTGTGCACGGGTGACGGGCGCGTTCTGTTGGGCGAACGAGACGGCGGGAACGGCGAGGACAGCAGCAGCAGCGAACGTTGCGATCAGCGATTTCATGATTACCTCCGGGATTTTTTTGCTCCGCCGCACACACCATGTCTGCAGCGATGGAACAAAGTTTAGTCCCGTCAGCACCTAGGGAAAACCATGAAAGAGCGAAAACACTGTTTCCCCGGAGCCAACAATGTCGACATCCGGGATAGAAAAACCCTATTCAAAGAATAGATTTTCGCAACAATGCGGCCGCCGCCAGCCGGTTACGACCAGTTCGCGTGGAAGCTGCCCGGCTTGTCGGTGCGCTCGAACGTATGCGCGCCGAAGAAGTCTCGCTGCGCCTGCACAAGGTTCGCCGGCAGCCGCTCCGAACGGTAGCTGTCGAAGTACGCGACCGCCGATGCGAACGCCGGGACCGGCACGCCGGCCTTCACCGCGGCCACCACGACGTCGCGCAGCGATGCCTGGTAGTTCGCGGCGATGTCCTTGAAGTACGGGTCGAGCAGCAGGTTCGCGAGCGCCGGATCCTTCGCGTACGCGTCGGTGATCTTCTGCAGGAAGCGCGCGCGGATGATGCAGCCGGCGCGGAAGATCTTCGCGATCGTCCCGAGATCGAGGTTCCAGCCGTACTCTTCCGACGCCGTGCGCAGTTGCGCGAAGCCCTGCGCGTACGAGATCACCTTGCTCAGGTACAGCGCGCGGCGCACCGCTTCGACGAACGCGGCACGATCGCCGTCGAACGGCGCGGCGGCCGGGCCCGACAGGATCTTGCTGGCCGCGACGCGCTCGGTCTTCAGCGACGACAGCACGCGCGCGAACACCGACTCCGTGATGAGCGGCAGCGGCACGCCGAGATCCAGCGCATTCTGGCTCGTCCACTTGCCGGTGCCCTTCTGCGCGGCGCGATCGAGGATCACGTCGACGAGATGCTTGCCGGTCTCCTCGTCCTTCTTGCCGAAGATCTTCGACGTAATTTCGATCAGGTAGCTGTCGAGCTCGCCCTGGTTCCATTCGGTGTACACCGCGCCGAGTTCGTCGTTGGTCAGGCCCGCGACGTCCTTCAGCACCGAGTAGCTTTCGGCGATCAGCTGCATGTCGCCGTATTCGATGCCGTTGTGGACCATCTTCACGTAGTGGCCCGCCCCGTCCGGGCCCATGTACGCGACGCACGGCTCGCCGTCCGACGGCGCCTTCGCGGCGATCTGCTTGAGGATCGGCTCGACGAGATCGTACGCGTCGCGCTGGCCGCCGGGCATGATCGACGGGCCGCGCAGCGCGCCCTCTTCGCCGCCCGACACGCCGGTGCCGATGAAATGCAGGCCCGACTGCGCGAGTTCCTGGTTGCGGCGGATCGTGTCGGTGAAGTGCGTGTTGCCGCCGTCGATCAGCACGTCGCCCTTCTCGAGCAGCGGCTTGAGCGATGCGATCGTCGCATCGGTCGCTTCCCCGGCCTTCACCATCATCAGGATCCGGCGCGGCGTTTCGAGCGACGCGACGAATTCCTCGAGCGTATAGGTCGGCACCAGATTGCGGCCGGGGAATTCGGCGATCAGTTCGTCGGTTTTCTCGCGGCTGCGGTTGTACACCGACACCGCGTAACCGCGGCTCTCGATATTGAGTGCGAGATTGCGGCCCATCACCGCGAGCCCGATCACACCGATTGCTTGTTTGCCCATTAGTCAATTCTCCGGAAAAAACGGGGCGCGACCCGAGCCGGGCCGCGCGCACAGGCGAAAGGATAGTGGAAACCCGGCGGCGCTGCGCGCTTGCGTGTCATTGCTCCGCGTGCGGCAGGCGCCGGAACACGACGCTCAGGTTGTTCGCCGGCATCTCGACGACCTCGATGCAATCGAGCCCGCGATCGAGGCCGAGCGCGACCACGGTCTCGAGATCGCGCACGCCCCACGATGGGTCGCGGCTGCGCAACTGCCGGTCGAAGGCTTCGTTCGACGGCGCCGTATGCCGGCCTTCGCGACGGTACGGGCCGTACAGGAACAGCACGCCGCCCGGCCGCAGCACGCGCGACGCCCCCGCGAACAGCGCGTCGGTGCAGGCCCACGGCGAGATATGAATCATGTTGATGCAGACGATCGCGTCGAGCGCCGCGACCGGCCACGGCGTGTCGCGCACGTCGAACGCCAGCGGCCCGGCGACGTTCTCGAGGGCCGCATGCGCGACCCACGCGGCGATCGAACGCCGCGCGTGCGCATCGGGATCGCTCGGCTGCCAGTGCAGGCCCGGCAGCTCCTGAGCGAAGTGCACGACGTGCTGCCCGGTGCCGCTCGCGATTTCGAGCACGTTGCCGCTCGCGGGCAGCACGCGGCGCAGCACGTCGAGGATCGGGCCGCGATTGCGTTCGGCCGCCGGCGCCGACAGCCGCGCGGACGGATCGGGCGAAGTAGCGGCGCCGGTCACGATGCATGCTCCTTCGTGTCGCCGTTGCGCCCGAGCCCCAGCCGCGCCACGAGTGCGTCGAGCGCGGGGGCGCAGCGCGCCTCGACCTTCAGCGTCAGCATCGGGTCGGCGCGCGTACGGCCGAGATTGAGTGCGGCGACCGGCTTGTGCTGCGCCTGCGCCCACACGCAGAAGCGGTAGCCGGAATACACCATCAGCGACGAACCGACGACGAGCAACGCGTCGGCCGCCTCGAGCGCCTGCGACGCCAGCGCCACGCGCTCGCGCGGAACGTTCTCGCCGAAGAACACGACCGCCGGCTTCAGCAGGCCGCCGCACGCGGGGCACGCCGGAATGCGGAACGTATCGAGCGCGGCCCATTCGAGGTGCGCGTCGCCGTCCGCGGCCGGCTCGGCCTGCGCGCCCAGCAGCTCGGGATTGTCGGCTTCGAGCACGGTCTGGATCGCGGCCCGCGCATGATGCGCGCCGCAGTCGAGGCAGGTCACGCCGTCGATGCCGCCGTGCAGTTCGATCACGTCGCCGCTGCCCGCGCGCTGATGCAGGCCGTCGACGTTCTGCGTGACGAGGCGCTCGATCCGGCCCGCGCCGCCGAGCCGCGCCAGCGCGACATGCGACCCGTTCGGCCGCGCGCGGCCGACGACCGGCCAGCCGATCATGCTGCGCGCCCAGTAGCGGCGCCGCGCGGCGTCGGAGCTGAGGAATTCGTGAAGCTGAATCGGCGGCGAGCGCATCCATTGGCCATTGCGGTCACGGTAACCGGGAATGCCGGAATCGGTGCTGATGCCCGCGCCGGTCAGCACGAGCAGGCGAGGATGACGCTCGACGAACGTCTGCAGCGCATCGAGCGCGGCCGGATCGGCGTCGTCGATGGAAGAATCGGGCAAGGCGTTATCGTTCATGTTGGCAACGTGATCGGTCGCGCCGGCAGGCCGTGCGCCCGCACGGGCCGCCACGCACGCCAGCACATGATACAGAACGCCGTGCGATCGGGCCGGCCGCCGCCACGGCACGCGGGCGCGGACAAAAAGACGCCCGTCGCCGCTCGGCGACGGGCGCTTCAACAATTGATCCATCGGGGTAGTGGATCAACTGACAGCACAATGTTGCGACGTCCGTCATGCCGCGATCGACGGACGCTCCCCTGGACTCCGCGTGTTCCGCCCGGTCGCGCACGTTGGCGCGTCGCCGGCTTTCCCGACCCGATCCCGCTCGGTGCGCTCGTCATGCCCGCGCAATGCGCGGCGTGCAAACGCATGCGCCGCGCGACGACGTGCGTTGCGCCAAGGCATGACGATTCCGGGATCCGGGCCGGGGCCATCCGCCTGCACGCGGTTCGCCCGCGACGGCCGACCGGCACCGGTCGGACTCGTGCGTCACGCATGCACGCCGTCGTTCGGAACGAACCCGATTACTCGGATGGAACGTAAAGCCGCGCGCTCACGTCACCGCAATCAACGGCGAAGCGAATACCCTGGCAGGTCGGCGATTCATGTTTGCAACACGACACGTTGCGTTTCGGTCTTTTTTCATTCTCTTGTCCCCGTCTTCGATATGTCCGACCCACTGAAGCGATTGCCGAGCCGACTGCACCCGCGATCGCACTCACGGCCCATACAACCATGCAAGGAGCGCACCATGCTTCATGCCGCAAGGCCTCGCGGGCCGCGGGCAGGCATCGCACCCCGTCGGAAAGCGCGAACGTTTCGAAACTGAAACGCACCGCCGGCATCGTCGCGTCGTCGCTGTGCGCAGCGGCCGGCCGCCTGACGATCGCCGCGCGGCCGGTGTCGCGATCGGACGCGAGCGGCCGGCCTCGCCCGTTCCCGCCGCCCGCCACCGGCCGGCTGCACCCCGCACGCGCCGCATGTCCGATACGAAGCACCGGTTCGATATCGGCTCCCGCACGCCGGCCTGCCGCTGCGGTCGCGACGACCGCGCGCCGCAGTGCGTGGCGTCACGCCCGCGGCTCGCGCCGCTCAGCGCGACGCTGCGGGTCGGGTAGCGCGAGGCCTGGCCGTCCCGCTCGTGCATCGCGCAAACACGCTAGCATTCGAACACTGAACGCCGCGCATTCCCGCTGCCTCGCCGCCAAGGATTCGCCATGACCATCCCCACTCCCGCCCGCCCCGACATCGCGCATCGTGTGTTCTCGGCCGGACGGCTGTCGATCGGCCTCACGCTTCCGCTGCTTCGCAGCGGCCGCATCGTCGCGGACTTCAACGAACAGCTCGAACTCGCGGCGTTGGCCGATTCGCTCGGCTTTCGCGCGCTGTGGATTCGCGACGTGCCGCTGAACAGCGCCGACTATCCCGACCCGGTCGGCCACCTCGACCCGTGGGTATTGCTCGGCGCGCTGGCGTCGCGCACCCGCCGGATCGCGCTCGCCAGCGGCGCGATCGTGCTGCCGCTGCGTCATCCGCTGCATATCGCGAAAGGCGCGCTGTCGGTCGCGACGCTGTCGAGCGGGCGCTTCATCCTCGGGCTCGGCTCGGGCGACCGGCCGCCCGAATATGCGGCGTTCGGCGTCGACGCGGACACCCGACGCGACCGCTATCGCGCGCACTGGGACGTCGTCGCGGCCGCGCTCGGCGTGCCGTCGCGCGTGCTGCCCGACCACGCGCCGCCCGATGCGCCCGAATTCACGCTGCTGCCGCGCGGCGGCGACGCGGTGCCGATGCTCGCGGTCGGCTCGGGCGGACAGAGCGTCGACTGGATCGCCCGGCATGCGATCGGCTGGATGACGTATCACCGCGATCCGGATACGCAGCGTGCCCGCTATTCGATGTGGCGCGCGGCGGTCGACCGGCTCGCGTCGCCGGAATTTCGCGCATTCGGCGTATCGATGCGGCTCGATCTCGCCGCGCATCCCGATACGCCTGCCACCGCGCTGCCGCTCGGCTATGCAACCGGACGGCGCGCGCTGGTCGACATCCTGCATGAGATGCGCGCGGCGGGGACGCACCACGTCACGCTGAACCCTGGATCGGACCGACCCGTGCGCGACGTCATCGAGGAAATCGCCGAGCATGTCTTGCCGGTATTTCACGACGAGCCAGCCTGATTCATCAGGAATCCCAATTCATACGATGCGGTGCAAGCGTCGGTCGTGGCCGGACGAACGCCCGCGCAGCGGCGCAGCGGCGCATCGCCGATCTGCACCGGCACGCACGCGTTACAGACGCCTTACGGCCACGCAAGCAGGACGTTCCCGCCGATATCGGACGGACGGCAGCCGGCACACGGCTTGCGCGCATGCCCCGCCAACGCCCGCGCCGCATCATTCATGCCCGCTCGAATAGCCGGCGACGGAACTATTCGGTTCCGATCGCGATCATGTTAACTTCCGTCCATCATTCAGCCTCGCGGGCCGCGTGACGAGACGCACCCGCATGCCTACGCCATGCGCCATATCCTCCTCGGCTGGCTGCTCGCCGCCGTCGTCTCGGCCGCCCACGCGGCCGCTCCTGCCCCGGCCGCCGCGTCGGCCACCTCCGACGCCGCGCCCGCGCTGACGCCGCAAGAGGCGCGGCAGGCACTGAATGTGCTGGAAAACCCGCGCGAGCGCGCGCAGGTCGAAACGACGCTGCGCGCCATCGCAGCCGTCGGCGCATTGAGCGCGCCCGCCGTGCCGGCAAGCGCGGCGTCCGCGGCCAGCGGCGCATCGGCTGCCGCGGCACCGGCCGCGCTCACGTCGAACGGGCTCGCATCGATGCTCGTCCGCCAGGGATCGCGCTGGGCCGCGCAGATCGGCAACGCGCTGCAGGAATCGCTGCGCTCGCTGCTCGACATCGGTTCGGTGGGAAGCTGGTGGCACGACAAGCTCGCGCGCGCCGACCAGCGTGCGGACCTGACACGCACGCTCGGGATCCTCCTCGCGGTGCTTCTGCCAGCGCTCGTCGTCGAATGGCTCGCGAAGCGGCTGCTGCGACGCGCGCTGGCGACGGTGGCCGCGCGCCGCGCCGATGCATCGCGCGGCCCCACGCCCGATTCCGCCGCATCGGACGAGGATCACGCGCCGCCGCCCGACACGTCCACTCCGCCCGACACCGCGGCCGCCGACGCCGCGGATACCGACGCTGCGGACACCGCGCCCTCGCCCTCCCCCAGCCGGGGCCAGGCGCGCCGACACACCACTCTGCTGCACCGGATGCCGCGCGCACTCGTCAGTCTCGCGCTGCGCGCGGTGCCGCTGCTCGTGTTCGTCGGCGTCGCGAGCCTGACGATGTCGTTGCTCGTCGAGACAGATACGCCGATCGAATCCGCGCTCGAAGCATTGATCGACACCTACGTGATCTGCCGGCTCGTCACGATCGTCAGCCGGCTGTTCTTCCAGCCCGACGCGCGGCAGTTGCGGCTGCTGCATATCAGCGACGCATGGGCCGGGTTCGCGCAACGCTCGATCGCGCGGATCGTGATCGTGGTCGGCGCGTGCACGGCGGCCGTCGAGATCGCCGCGAACTTCGGCCTGACCGAAGCCGGCCATGTCGCGTTGCTGAAGGCCGTCGCGCTCGTCGGGCACGTGATGATCTCGGTGCTGATCCTGCGGTGTCGCCGGCCGGTCGCGGCACGGATCCGTGCCGCCGGCGCGGATCGTCCGACCTTCACGGTCGTCGGCAACGCGCTCGCCGACGCATGGGCGCCCGTCTCGGTCTTCATCGTGATGGCGCTGTGGTTCGTGTGGGCGCTCGACGTCCACAACGGCTACCGCGTGCTGATCACGCTCGGCGGCCGCTCGATCGCCGCGATGATCGCGATGCGGATGGTGTCGATCGTCGTGTTCGGCGCGCTCGCGCGGCTGTTCCAGCGCCGCGAGGACGACCGCACGCTCGTTCATCTGCACGCGTACCGCTACTACCCGCTGCTGCGCCGGATCGTGTCGGGCGCGCTCGGCATCGTGACCCTCTTGCTGCTGCTGCAGATCTGGGGCGTGCCGATCTTCCGCGCGTTCGAGACGGGCACGATCGGCCACCGGCTCGCCTCCGCGCTGGTGACGATCGCGATCGCGGCAATCGTCGCGCTCGTCGTGTGGGAAGCGGCCAACATCGCGATCGAGCGCCGCCTGCAACGCTGGACGCGCGAAGGCAACCTGGTGCGGGCCGCGCGGCTGCGCACGCTGCTGCCGATGCTGCGCTCGCTGCTGTTCGTGATGATCGCGCTCGTCGTCGTGCTGACGGGCCTCAGCGAACTCGGCGTGAACGTCGGCCCGCTGCTGGCCGGCGCCAGCATCTTCGGCGTCGCGCTCGGTTTCGGCTCGCAGAAGCTCGTGCAGGATTTCATCACCGGGATCTTCCTGCTGATGGAAAACGCGATGCAGGTCGGCGACTGGGTCACGCTCGCCGGCGTGTCGGGGACGGTCGAATACCTGTCGATCCGCACCGTGCGGCTGCGCGCCGGCGATGGGTCGCTGTACACGATCCCGTTCAGCTCGGTGACGACCGTCAACAATACGAATCGAGGGCTCGGCAACGCGGCGGTCAAGGTCAGCATCGCGTACGACGAGGACATCGACCGCGCGATCGCGACGCTGAAGGAAATCGGCGCCGCGTTGCGCGACGACCCGAAGTACCGCGACGGCATTCTGTCGGACTTCAGCTACTGGGGCATCGACCAGGTCGACGGCGCGGCGCTCGCGCTGGCCGGACAGATGCAATGCACGGACTCGGCGCGCTGGAGCGTGCAGCGCGAATTCAACCGGCGCATCGCGGAGACGTTTCGCGAACGCGGAATCCGGATCGCCAATCCGCAGCGCAGCGTCGTGGCCTATGCGGACGGATCGCGGCCGGTCGGCCACGATGAAAACGACCTGCGCGCCGATACGCGCAATGCCGCCGATACGGCAGCCCGGCCGCCGTCGCCCGACGCAGAGGCGCGCAAGCCGGATTGATCGTCGGGAGCACGTGACCTGCCGCGCTCAACGCGCGGCAGGCTTCTTCACGCGGGCCGTGCTTTTCGCGGCGGGAGGCGCCGCCACTCGCTTCGTCGCGCGCTTCGCCGCGGCACCCTGCCCGCGCTTCGGCGCGGATCCCGCATCGGCGGCCCCCGCATCGCGCTGCGCATGCCATTGCTCGAGCAGCACGCGCGTCTGGCCGGCGATCGTCTCGGTCACGAGCGCCGCGCGCGCGCCGTCGAACGCGTCCCATTCGAGCAACTGCAGCGCCGAACGCTGCGCGATGTGGAACACCGTGATCTGCCCGAACAGGCTCAGCGCGCGCAACCGCGTGACGGGATCGTCGACCGGCCGCCCCGTGATGCGGGCGATCAACTCGGCGCTCACGTCGTTCAGCGGCTTGCGCATGCGCTTCATCAGGATTTCGCTCGCGCTCGCCGGTTCCTGGCCGCCCTGCTCGCGCGCGAAGAACATCCGCTGGTTCATCGTCTTCGGCGCGGTGAACATCCGGTCCGACAACGCGCGCAGCAGCCCGATGAACGCATCGATCAGCGCGTCGACGCTCGCGTCGGCGTCGAGCATCGCCCGCGCATGGCCGACCGCCGGCGCGAACACCTGCCAGCCGTTCTCGGCGATCGTCTCGACGCACGCGCGGTACACGCCTTCCTTGTTCTCGAAGTAGTACTGGAGCGCCGGCGCGTTCACACCCGCCCTCGCGGCGATCTCGCGCGTCGACGCGCCCGCGAACCCGCGATCGCCGAACAGTTCGATCGCCGCCTCGATGATCCGCTGGCGCGTTTCGTCGCCGCGCGCGTAGCCGCCCGCCGACGTGCGGCGCAGCTTCTTCGCTTCGTTCATGCCTTCCTCGTCATTCGATCGATCGACATTCTACTTGACACAATTTTATCAACTGGAATAATTCTTCCACTTGGAATAAATTGGATCCCGCATGTCGACACCACAAGACCCGCCACAGAAAGCAGATCGTCAGGAAAACGGAACAACGCCGCGCAACGGCAACGGCGGAACGAAGCGACGCATCCTGCTCGCGGTCGCCGTGCTCGCGGCCGTCGGCGGCGCGGTGTGGCTCGGTCGCTGGTGGACGGTCGGCCGCTTCATCGAGAGCACCAACGATGCGTACCTGCAGGCGGACAGCATGACTGCCGCGCCGAAGGTCGCCGGCTACGTGACCGACGTCTACGTGCGCGACAACCAGCCCGTCAAGGCCGGCGATCCGCTCGTGCGGCTCGACGTCCGCCAGTACCAGGTGGCGCTCGCGCAGGCGCTGGCGACCGTCGACGCCCGCCGCGCCGATATCGCGCGCGCCGAAGCCGACATCAGCCAGCAGCGCGCGAATCTCGAACAGGCCGACGCACAGGCGAAGGTGTCACAAATCAACGCGCAGCACGCGAGCGACGAGTACGCGCGCTATGCGCCGCTCGCGGCGACCGGCGCCGAAACGCACGAACGCGTGGCCGACCTGAAAAGCACGCGCGACCAGGCGCGCGCGACGCTCGCCGCGAACGACGCGTCGATCGCCGCCGCCCGCACGCAGATCGCGTCGTTCACCGCGCAGCTCCAGCAGGCACGGGCGCAGCTCGAGGCCGCGCAGGCCAGCGCCGCCCAGGCGCAGCTCGACCTCGACAACACGATCGTGCGCAGCACGCTCGCAGGCCGCGTCGGCGACCGCACGGTGCGCGTCGGGCAATACGTGCAACCCGGCACGCGCCTGCTGACCGTCGTGCCGGTCGACTCGATCTATCTCGTCGCGAACTTCAAGGAAACGCAAATCGGCAACATGCGCGTCGGCCAGCCCGTCGAGCTGCATGTCGACGCGCTGCCGGACGGCCCGCTGTCCGGCGTCGTGGACAGCTTCGCGCCCGGCACCGGCGCGCAGTTCGCGCTGCTGCCGCCCGAGAACGCGACCGGCAATTTCACGAAGATCGTCCAGCGCGTGCCCGTGCGCATCCGTCTCGCCGCGAATGCCCGCGCGCAACGCATGCTGTTGCCCGGGCTGTCGGTGACGGTCGACGTCGATACGCGCTCGGCCCGCGACGAGCAGCATCATGGCTGATACGCCCGCCACGACACCCACGCCGCCGCACGAAGGCCGCGCGAGCGTGACCGACTGGATCGCGGTCGCGGCCGGTGCGCTCGGCGCGCTGATGGCGACGCTCGACATCTCGATCACGAACTCCGCGCTGCCGCAGATCCAGGGCGAAATCGGCGCGACCGGCACCGAAGGCACGTGGATCTCGACCGGCTACCTGATGTCGGAAATCGTGATGATCCCGCTCGCCGCATGGCTCACGCGCGTGTTCGGGCTGCGCAATTTCCTGCTGACGAACTCCGCGCTGTTCATCGCGTTCTCGATGATGTGCGGCTGGTCGCATTCGCTGCCGACGATGATCGCCGGCCGGATCGGCCAGGGCTTCACCGGCGGCGCGCTGATCCCGACCGCGCAGACGATCATCCGCACGCGCCTGCCGCTGTCGCAGTTGCCGGTCGGGATGACGATGTTCGGCCTGATCGTGCTGCTCGGGCCGTTGTTCGGCCCCGTGCTCGGCGGCTGGCTCGCGGAGAACGTGAACTGGAGCTGGTGCTTCTTCCTGAACCTGCCCGTCTGCCTGCTGCTGATGGCGCTGCTGGTGTTCGGCCTGCCGTCGGACCGCCCGCAATGGAGTGCGTTCTTCAACGCGGACTGGCTCGGTATCCTCGGCCTCGCGATCGGCCTGAGCTCGCTGACCGTCGTGCTCGAGGAAGGCCAGCGCGAACGCTGGTTCGAATCGCAGATGATCGTCACGCTGAGCATCGTGTCGTTGGTCGGGATGATCCTGATCGCGTTGTCGCAGCGCTTCGCGAAACGGCCGATCATGCGGCTGTCGCTGATGCGCAACCCGCGCTACGCGAGCGTGATCGTGATCGTGTCCGCGGTCGGCGCCGGGCTGTATGGCGTGTCCTACCTGCTGCCGCAGTTCCTCGCGATCGTCGCCGGCTACAACGCGGAACAGGCCGGCGCGATCATGCTGCTGTCGGGGCTGCCCGCCTTTCTCGTGATGCCGATCCTCCCGCGTCTGCTCGGCAAGGTCGATTTCCGCATTCTCGTGATCGCGGGGTTGCTGCTGTTCTGCCTGAGCTGCATGCTCGACATCGACCTGACCGCGCAGAGCGTCGGCCACGATTTCGTGTGGTCGCAACTGATCCGCGGCCTCGCGCAGATGCTCGCGATGATGCCGCTCAACCAGGCGTCGATGGCGGCCGTCGCGCGCGAAGACTCGGGCGATGCGGCCGGGCTCTACAACATGGCGCGCAACCTCGGCGGCTCGATCGGGCTCGCGATCATCGGCACCGTGATCGATCGGCGCACGACCTTCCATACGGCCGCGCTGCGCGAATCGGTGAGCGCGAACTCGCCGATCGGTCAGGATCGACTGTCGGCCTATGCGGCCAACTGGTTCGCGCACACCGGCGATCTCGCGTATTCGAACATGCGCGCGCTCGGCCAATTGGCACAGCAGATCCAGATCCAGGCCGTCGTGATGACCTATTCCGAAACCTTCTATCTGCTGGGCCTCGCGCTGCTCGCCTGCGTGCCGCTCGCGCTGCTGCTGAGAACGCCGCGCGGGCCGCAACCGATGTCGTCCGGCCATTGACCCGTCATACGCGATGAAACCCTTCTCCCTGCCCCGCCGCCCCGCGCTCACTCTGTGCGCGGCCGCGTGCCTGCTCGCCGGCTGCACGGTCGGCCCCGACTACCGCGGCGCGCCCGCCGCACCCGATGCACCGACCTTCGTGCGTGCGCCGGCCACCGGCGTCGACACAGAGGCGCCCGCGCCGAGCGCGTGGTGGCACGCACTGAACGATCGCCAGCTCGACGAGCTGATCACCGCGGCGCTCGTGTACAACCCCGATCTGCACGCCGCGCAGGCACGCTTGCGCGCGGCGCGCGCGCAGCTCTCGCAGCAGCGCGCGGCGCAGATGCCGAAATCGTCGGCCACCGTCGCGGCCATCCGCATGCGCGAACCGGACGTCGGCGCGCTCGGCTCGCTGCTGCCGTCGAACGGCTCGGGCCAGTCGGGCGACACGTCGCCGTCGCTCGGCGGCACGGGGCCGCTGCAACTCTATTCGGCGGGCTTCGACGCGACCTGGGAAATCGACTTGTTCGGCGGCACGCGCCGCGCGGTCGAAGCCGCTTCCGCGCAGGCCGAAGCCGTCGATGCCGATCTCGCCGACACGCAGGTGTCGATCGCGGCCGAAGTCGCGAATGCGTATGTCGACCTGCGCGACCAGCAGCAACGGCTCGCGTTGTCGCGGCGCACCGCGCAATTGCAGCAGCAGATGCTCGAACTCACGCAGCAGCGCCGCGCGCGCGGCGTCGCGGCCGATGCGGACATCGAGCGGCTGACGACGCAGGTCGAAAACACGCGCGCATCGCTGATCCCGCTCGATGCGCAGGTGACCGAATCGCTCGACCGCCTCGCGATCCTGACGGGCCGCGCGCCGGGCGCGCTCGACGCCGTGCTGTCGACGCCGGACGCAGCGTTGCCGACGCTGCCCGGCAGCGTCGCGATCGGCGATCCGGCCACGTTGCTGAAACAGCGCCCCGACATCCGCGCGGCCGAACGCCGGCTCGCGTCGAGTCATGCGCAGATCGGCGAGCACATCGCCGACTATTTCCCGAAAGTGACGTTGCTCGGCGATCTCGGTTTCAGCGCGACCGACCCCGGCCACCTGTTCCGCAAGCAGAATTTCACGTGGATCGGTGCGCCGTACCTGCAATGGAACATTCTCGACTTCGGACGAACGCGCGGCGCGGTACGTGCGGCCGAAGCATCGCGCGACGAAGCGGAAGCGAATTATCAGAAGGCCGTGCTCGGCGCATTACAGGATGCCAACACCGCGCTGCAGCGTTACGGGCATCAGCGCGAGCACGTCGTCGCGTTGACGAAGGTGCAGACGTCGGCCGTGCATTCGCGCGCGCTGATGGACCAGCGCTATCGCGCGGGCGTCGCGTCGATGATCGACCTGCTCGATACGCAACGCGAAGCGCTGTCCGCGCAGCAGAACGTGATCGCCGGGCAAGCCGAACTGATCAAGAACTACGTGTCGATACAAAAGAGCCTCGGGCTCGGATGGCAAACGAGCGCCGGTTGACGGCGCCGCCAGAAATCATGCACGACCGATACATCATGCGCGCCGCAACGACTCCTTGCGCGCGCAACGATACGGCTTCGTTTCGTGCACAACGGACGGTTCGCGCTGCATCGCCCCCACGGCTATCGAAAACATATCGAATATCAATTAGCCAATCGTCTGACGATCTCTTCTAATTCAGTCGGCTTCCCCACCACCGATCGGATTCAAGGAGTTCCATCGTCATGTCCTCATCCTCCCATCGCGTGCTGCGGCACGCAGTCGCCGCGATCTGCGTGGCGCTCTCCGCTGCCCCGCATGCCGCCGAACTCACGCGCGACACCGGCGCGCCCGTGGGCGACAACCAGAATTCGCAAACGGCGGGCCCCGCCGGCCCGGTGCTGCTGCAGGACTCCGCACTCATCGAGAAACTGCAGCGCTTCGATCGCGAGCGCATTCCGGAGCGCGTCGTGCATGCACGCGGCACCGGCGCATTCGGCGAGTTCGTGCCGAGCGCCGACATCTCCGACCTGACGAAAGCGAAGGTCTTCACGCCCGGCACCCGCACGCCCGTGTTCGTGCGCTTCTCCACCGTGATGGGCTATCGCGGCTCGCCCGAGCAGGCGCGCGACCCGCGCGGCTTCGCGGTGAAGTTCTATACGCAGCAGGGCAACTGGGACATGGTCGGCATCAACTGGCCGGTGTTCTTCATTCGCGACGGCATCAAGTTCCCCGACTTCGTGCATGCGAACAAACCGAGCGCGGTGACCGGCGTGCAGGATCCGAACCTCGCGTTCGACTTCTTCGCACACACGCCCGAAGCGACCCACATGCTGACGAGGCTGTACACGGACGAGGGCATGCCCGATTCGTATCGCCGCATGGACGGCTTCGCGGTGCACGCGTTCAAGTTCGTCAATGCGCAGGGCGACGTGCACTACGTGAAGTTCCACTGGAAGAGCCAGCAAGGCGTGCACGGCCTGCGCCCGCAGGAGATCCCCGCATCGATCGGCCGCGACTGGAACATGATGACGAACGACCTGTACGGCGCGCTGAAACAGGGCGATTTCCCGAAGTGGGATCTGTACGTGCAGGTGCTCGCGCCGAAGGACCTGAACCGCTTCGACTTCGACGCGCTCGACGATACGAAGGTGTGGACCGGCGTGCCCGAACGCAAGATCGGCACGATGACGCTCAACCGCGTGCCCGACAACTATTTCCAGTCGACCGAGGAATCGGCGTTCGCGCCGTCGCGGCTCGTGCCGGGGATCGAGCCGTCCGAAGACCGGATGCTGCAGGATCGCCTGTTCGCATACGCCGACACGCAGATGTACCGGCTCGGCGCGAACTACATGGATCTGCCGATCAACCGCCCGGTCGTGCCGGTCGTCAACAACAACCAGGACGGCAAGATGAATGCCGGCGACCGCAAGGGCGAGGTGAATTACGAACCGTCGACGCTGAATGAACTCGCGCAGGATCCGCAGTACAGGTCGGTCCGCACGGCGCTCAGCGGCACGACGCAGCAGGAGGCGATCCGCAAGAAGCTGCCGTTCCGTCAGGCGGGCGAGTACTACCGTAGCCTGTCGCAGCAGGACAAGGACGACCTCGTCACCGCACTGTCCGGCGATCTCGGCCAGGTGAAGAACGCGCACAACCAGTACGCGATGCTGTCGTACTTCTACAAGGCCGACGCCGATTACGGTACGCGTCTCGCGCAGGCCGTTCACGCGAACGTCCAGCAAGTGCAATCGCTCGCGGCGAAGCTGAGCGACGACTGATCCCGCGACGACGGTCGCTGCCGACGTGTGCGCTCGCACCGCGCACGTCGGCCGGCCACCTCATCAGGACATCCTCATGCGATCCGAACGCTTCACCCACGCGATCCGCGCGGCCGCGGCGGCGCTCGCGCTGGCCGCGCTCGCCGGTTGCGCGCATCTGCCCGACCGGCCTGCATACGGCAAGGCCGACCCTGCCGCGCTGCGCCGCTATGACGACGACTGGTTCGATGCCGCGCGCGTCGGCCGCGTCGATATCCTGCGCGCGTTGCACGACGCCGGCTATCCCCTCGACGCCACCGACAGCCACGGCTATACGGCCGTGATCCTCGCGTCGTACGACGGCCAGCCCGCGGCGCTCGACTACCTGTTGTCGGCCGGCGCCGATGCGTGCATTGGCGATCGCCACGGCAATACGGCGCTGATGGGCGCCCTCTTCAGGAACGAACCCGACATCGCGCGACGCCTGATCGACACACACTGCCCGATCGACCAGACGAACGGCGCCGGCGAAACCGCGCTCGGATTCGCGACGCTGTTCAACCGCTTCGAGCTGATTCCGCTGCTCGTCGCGCATGGCGCGAATCCGAACCATGTCGACCGGCGCGGCCAATCGCTGCTGCAACTCGCGCTGACGCACGACAACACGTATGCCGCGGACGCACTGCGGGATGTCGGCGCCAAACGGTAGTGCGACTACGAATCGACCGTCCGAACGATGCGGATGCACCGTGCTATCGTGCCGTTGGTTTCATCGCACGGAGACGGGAAAATGCTGAATCGCTTCGCCATTGTTCTGGTTGCTGCCGGCGCGACAACCAGTCTCGCTGCCGCCGCCGCGAGCACCCAACCGGACAGCGCCGATTCGTATCGTCAGTTGCGCACGCGGCTCTTTGCCGGTGCGACGGTCACCGCGATCTTTTCGCCGAACCAGTGCCAGCATGCGCAGCAGGCGGTCACCCCGGCAGCGGCGCCTACCGTGTCCGGCGGCTTCGCGATACGCGACTTCATGGAAGTCGGCGGCAATACGCTCGCGTTCGCCAACCAGCACCTCACCGTCCAGCCGAGCGGCGCGACCGTACTCGAGCTGATCCAGTATCGCGTGATGCAGGACGAAAGCGCGACGGTGACGGTACGCTCGCTTTCGCCCACCACGTACCAGCCCGTCGCGCCCGCGCAGGTTTTCCAGTGCACGCTCGGCGACGGCCTTCGTCTCGCGTACGCGTGGCGGGATCGCGACTGACGCCGGGACTTCGTAGCGAATGCGGAAATTCGCACGAAAACAGCAGGAGTACTACGGAATTCGGGTGACGTACGGCACGGGAAAATCGACCCGTGCGTCGTCCGAGCCCACGTTCCGACTCGACAAAACTCGTCGAGCAGACGATAGAACGCGATCCGCTCCGGATCGGGATGAGCGATCCCGTACCGCCTGAAGAAAGGCGCAGCCCATTCGCTGCCCGGGTCCGCTTCGATATCGCGCGATGCCTGCGCCGGATCCCGATAGCGATCGGCCAAGGCCAATGGCGCGCTCGTCGCCACGCACCGCTCTCGGCAGCATCCACGCGCGCCCCGCCGCCCACACGACGTCGACACGACGCCGGGCACCCGCGCACCCGGCAAGCCCGCCGTCCCCAACCAGCGTTCCGCCAAGCGCCGTCCGCCCCCCCGCCGCCATCGTTTTTCGGCGCCATTCGCCGCCTCCATCGAATCTCCATCTTTCCGCATCAAAGACGCCAACTACGCGCGTCAGACTCCGGTCCGTCAAAGCAGGCAGTGGGCTGCCTGCGCTTCCTGGAGTCGCTATGAAGAATCAGAAACGATGCTGCCACGGCGCCGTATGCGCGCTCGTGGCGGCAATGCTGGCGGGTTGCGGGCCGTCCGAACAGCAGGCCGCCGCGCCGGCCACACCGGTGGCGGCCATGACCGTGGCCGCCACGCGCGTCGACGTGACCGAAGACCTGCCGGGCCGCGTCGCGGCCGTGCGCGTGGCCGAGATCCGGCCGCAGGTGAGCGGCATCGTGCAACGCCGGCTGTTCGAACAAGGCACCGAAGTCCGTCCGGGCCAGCCGCTGTTCCAGATCAACCCGGCGCCGTTCAAGGCGGAGATGGACACGGCCGCCGCATCGCTGCAGCGCGCGCAGGCCGCACTCGAGCGCGCGAAGGTGCAGGCCGCGCGCTTCAAGCCGCTCGTCGAGGCCGATGCGATCAGCCGCCAGGTGTACGACGACGCCGTATCGCAACGCGACCAGGCCGCGGCCGACGTCGCGCAGGCCCGCGCGACGCTTGCGCGCCGCCAGCTCGACCTGAAATTCGCAACCGTGGAAGCGCCGATCGCCGGCCGCATCGACCAGGCGCTCGTGACCGAAGGTGCGCTCGTGTCGAGCAGCGACAGTCAGCCGATGGCGCGCATCCAGCAGATCGACCAGGTATACGTGGACGTGCGCCAGCCGGCCGCCTCGCTCGACGCGCTGCGCGGCGCGCTCGCGGCTCAACCGCAAGCGTCCGACGGCAACGGCCTGCCGGTCGACGTGCTGCGCGACGACGACACGCGCTACGACGTCAAGGGCCGCATGCTGTTTTCGGGCGTCAACGTCGATCCGGGCACCGGCGACGTGCTGCTGCGCGTGCTGGTCGACAACCCGAAGCGCCAGTTGCTGCCGGGCATGTACGTGCGTGCCCGCATTCCGCGCGCCCACTACGCGAACGCCGTGATGGTGCCGCAACAGGCCGTCGTGCGCGCCGGCGGCAAGCCGCAGGTATGGGTGCTCGACGCGAAGGGCAACGCGCATCTGAAGGCCGTCGAAGTCGGCGAGCTCACGAACCGCAGCTACCGCATCAAGTCGGGCCTGCAGGCCGGCCAGAAGATCGTCGTCGAAGGCATGGAACGCCTGACCGACGGCGCGCCGGCTGCCGCAACCGACTGGAAGTCGCCTGACGCGGCCGCCGCGTCCGCGCACTGAGTCACGAGGAGCCTCCCGTCATGGCTGAATTCTTTATCCGCCGCCCGGTGTTCGCGTGGGTGATCGCCCTCTTCATCATCCTGATGGGGCTGATCGCGATCCCGCAGCTGCCGGTCGCACGCTACCCGTCGGTCGCACCGCCGTCCGTCACGATCACCGCGAACTATCCGGGCGCCACGCCCCAGACGATGAACGACGGCGTGCTGAGCCTCATCGAGCGCGAGCTGTCCGGCGTCAAGAACCTGCTGTACTTCGAATCGTCGGCCGACACGTCCGGCAGCGCGCAGATCACCGTCACGTTCAAGCCCGGCACCGATCCGGAGATGGCGCAGGTCGACGTGCAGAACAAGATCAAGTCGATCGAGCCGCGCCTGCCTGCCGCCGTGCGCCAGAACGGGCTGATCGTCGAATCCGCGTCGTCCGGCTTCCTGATGCTGATCGGCCTGCGCTCCGACAGCGGCCGCTTCGACGAAGGCGCGCTCGCCGACTACATGGCGCGCAGCGTGTCCGAGGAATTGCGGCGCATCGACGGTGTCGGGCGTGTGCTGCAGTTCGGCTCCGAACGCGCGATGCGCATCTGGGTCGATCCGCAGAAGCTGATCAATTTCGGTCTGTCGATGAGCGATCTGACGACCGCGATCGGTCAGCAGAACGTGCAGATCGCGCCGGGCAGCCTCGGTGCGCTGCCCGCGCTGCCAGGCCAGCGCGTGACCGTGCCGCTCACCGCGCAGGGCCAGCTCACCACGCCGGAGGAATTCGCGAAGGTCGTGCTGCGCGCGAACGCGGACGGCTCGAAGGTCGTGCTCGGCGACGTCGCGCGCGTCGAACTCGGTTCGCAAAACTACATGTTCGTGAGCCGCGAGAACAACCGGCCGGCCACGCTCGCCGGCGTGCAGCTCGCGCCGGGCGCCAATGCCGTGAAGACGGCGGACGCGATCCGCACGCGCATGGCCGAACTGAGCAAGTCGATGCCGTCGGGCATGACCTACTCGATCCCGCTCGACACGTCGCCGTTCGTCAAGATCTCGATCGAGAAAGTGCTGGCCACGCTGTTCGAGGCGATGGTGCTCGTGTTCCTCGTGATGTACCTGTTCCTGCAGAACGTGCGCTATACGCTGATCCCGGCCATCGTCGCGCCGGTCGCGATGCTCGGCACCTTCGCGGTGATGCTGCTGACCGGCTTCTCGATCAACGTGCTGACGATGTTCGGCATGGTGCTCGCGATCGGCATCATCGTCGACGACGCGATCGTCGTCGTCGAGAACGTCGAGCGCCTGATGGCCGAGGAAGGACTGTCGCCGAAGGACGCGACGTCGAAGGCGATGAAGGAAATCACGGGCGCGATCGTCGGCATCACGCTGGTGCTGACCGCGGTGTTCCTGCCGATGGCGATGGCGAGCGGCTCGGTCGGCGTGATCTACAAGCAGTTCACGCTGTCGATGGCCGTGTCGATCCTGTTCTCCGCGCTGCTGGCGCTGACGCTCACGCCGGCCCTGTGCGCGACGATGCTCAAGCCGCTCGCGCCGGGCCATCACGAGAAGCGCGGCTTCTTCGGCTGGTTCAACCGCCGCTTCGATCGCCTGACGAAATGGTACGAGACGCGCGTCGGCCGCCTGGTCGGTCGCACGGGCCGCGTGATGCTGGTGTTCGTCGCGATTGCGGGCGCGCTGGCGTTCGGCTTCCGCAGCCTGCCGTCGTCGTTCCTGCCGGACGAGGATCAGGGCTACTTCATCACCAGCTTCCTGCTGCCCGCGGACGCGACCGCCGAGCGCACGCACGACGTGGTCAAGACGCTGGAGAAGCATCTTGCTTCGCGTCCGGCCATCCAGTCGAGCATTTCCGTGATCGGCTACGGCTTCTCGGGCCAGGGTCCGAACGCGGCGATCAACTGGTCCGTGATGAAGGACTGGAAGAATCGCGGCGGCGCATCGACGCTCGAGGAAGGCATGCTCGCGCAGCAGGCGATGGCCGGCGTGACCGAAGGCACGGTGATGAGCCTGCTGCCGCCTGCGATCGACGAACTCGGCAACAGCTCGGGCTTCTCGATGCGCCTGGAAGACCGCGCCAACCAGGGCACGGCCGCGCTCAAGGCCGCGGAAGCCAGGCTGCTCGAACTCGCCGCGCAAAGCAAGGTCGTGACCGGCGTGTACCCGGACAGCCTGCCCGCCGGCACGAGCATCCGCCTCGAGATCGATCGCGCGAAGGCGCAGGCGCTCGGCGTGTCGTTCGCGACGCTCAGCGACACGCTGTCGACCGCGATGGGTTCCACCTACGTGAACGACTTCCCGAACGCCGGCCGCATGCAGCAGGTGATCATCCAGGCCGACGCGCCGGCGCGCATGCAGATCGACAACGTGATGAAGCTGTACGTGCGCAACGCGGCCGGCGGCATGGTGCCGCTGTCCGAGGTGGTGCGCCCGGTGTGGGCCGACACGCCGCTGCAGATGGTGCGCTTCAAGGGCTACCCGTCCGCGCGGATCTCGGGCACCGCCGCTCCCGGCCAGTCGAGCGGCGCGGCAATGGCCGAGATGGAACGTCTCGCCGCGCAGTTGCCGCCGGGCTTCGCGGTCGAGTGGACCGGCCAGTCGCTGCAGGAACGCCAGTCGGCGTCGCAGGCGCCGATGCTGATGGTGCTGTCGATGATCGTCGTGTTCCTCGTGCTTGCCGCGCTGTACGAGAGCTGGTCGATTCCGCTGTCGGTGATGCTGGTGGTGCCGCTCGGCCTGATCGGCGCGATCGGTGCGGTGCTGCTGCGCGGCTTGCCGAACGACGTGTTCTTCAAGGTCGGGATGATCACCGTGATCGGCCTGTCCGCGAAGAACGCGATCCTGATCGTCGAGTTCGCGAAGCAATTGCGCGAGGAAGGCAAGGGATTGATCGAGGCAGCCGTCCAGGCGTCGAAGCTGCGCCTGCGCCCGATCCTGATGACCTCGCTCGCATTCGGCCTCGGCGTCGTGCCGCTGATGATCGCGACCGGCGCCAGCGCCGAGACGCAGCACGCGATCGGCACCGGCGTGTTCGGCGGCATGGTGACCGCCACGGTGCTGGCCATTTTCTTCGTCCCTGTTTTCTTTGTGTTCGTGATGAGCATCCAGGAGCGCATCGGCGCATGGCGGGCTTCCCGCAAACAGCCGGCGGCCCCGACTCACGGACAGGAAGGTTGATACCATGCGATTGCTTGTTCTTCCCCTCGTCCTCGCGCTGTCGGCCTGCTCGCTCGCGCCGACGCTGGTCAAACCCTCGATGCCGGTGCCGACGGCCTACACGGCCGCCGCTGCCGCCGATCTCCACGCGAACGCCGCCGATCTCGGCTGGCGCACGATGTTCGGCGACCGCCGCCTGCAGCGCCTGATCGAGCTCGCGCTCGACAACAACCGCGACCTGCGCGTGGCGGCGCTGAACGTCGAGGCCGCCGAAGCGCAGTACGGCATCCAGCGCGCCGCGCGTCTGCCGTCGATCGGCGCCGGCGCGAACTTCACGCGCCAGCGCACGTCGGACGACACCCAGTCGAATCCGCCGCTGTTCGGCACGACGCAGAACCAGTACGGCGTAAACGTCGGCATCAGCGCGTTCGAGATCGACCTGTTCGGCCGCGTGAAGTCGCAATCGGATGCCGCGTTCGCGCGCTACCTGGCAACCGATCACGGCCGCCGCGCGGTGCAGATCTCGCTCGTCGGCGGCGTGGCCAACGCGTACTTCGCCGAACGCCTCGCGCACGAGCAGCGCCAGTTGTCCGAGCGCACGCTCGCCGACTGGCGACAATCGCTCGATCTCGCGCGCCGCCTGAAGGAAGCGCACCAGGCGAGCGGCGTCGACATCGCGCAGGCCGAAGGCCAGGTCGCGAGCGCGACGGCCGATCTCGAAGCACGCACGCGCGCCGTCGAGCAGGCGCGCAACGCGCTTCGCCTGCTGGTCGGCACCGAGCTGCCGAAGGATCTGCCCGAGCCGCTGCCGCTTCAGCAGCAACCGGTGATCACGCAATTGCCGGCGGGTCTCCCGTCCGAGCTGCTGTTTCGTCGCCCGGATATCCAGCAGGCCGAACAAAATCTCGTCGCCGCGAATGCGGACATCGGCGCCGCGCGCGCCGCGTTCTTTCCGCGCCTGTCGTTGACGTCGTCGATCGGCTTCCTCAGTCCCGCGATGGGCAGCCTGTTCGACGGCGGTCAGCGCGTGTGGAACTTCGCGCCGCAGGTCACGGTGCCGATCTTCCAGGGTGGCCGGCTGCGTTCCGAGCTGCGTCTCGCGCAAGTGCGCAAGTCCAGCGCGATCGCCGAATACGAACGCGCGATCCAGGCCGCGTTCCGCGAAGTCGCCGACGGCATCGCCGGGCGCGAAACGTTCGGCCGCCAGATCGACGCGCAGACGCGCGTGGTCGCTTCGGCCGAACGCCGCACCGACCTGTCGAACCTGCGCTATCGCGCGGGTGTCGAGGGACGGCTGGAGTTGCTCGATTCGCAGCGGCAGCTCTATGCGGCACGGCAGGCGCTGCTCGACCTGCGCCGCGACGAGCTCGGCAATGCCGTTGCGCTGTACAAGGCGCTCGGCGGCGGCCTGACGGACCAGGACGTCGCACCGTCGAAGCGCGTGGCGCAGAACTGAACGAACGACGCCGTTGCGCCCCGTGCGGCAGCGTGGCGCAACGGCGTGCCCCGGCCCGGCCACGGGCCGCCCCGACTGTTCGACATCGCACGGTACACTCCATGACCCATTCCCTGATACTGATTGCGGAAGACGAGCCCGACATCTCGGACATCCTCGACGCATACCTGAAGCGCGACGGCTTTCGCACCTACCGCGTCGCCGACGGGCAAGCGGCGCTCGACGTGCAGCCGCGCCTGAAGCCCGACCTGATCCTGCTCGACGTGAAGATGCCGCAGAAAAACGGCTGGGACGTGCTCGCCGAGCTGCGACGGCGCGACAATACACCCGTCGTCGTCGTCACCGCGTTCGATCGCGACCTCGACCGGCTTCAGGCCCTGCACGCCGGCGCGGACGACTACATCGTCAAGCCGTTCAACCCGGCCGAAGTCGTCGCGCGGTTGCGCGCGATCCTGCGCCGCGCCGCCGCGCCGCCGACCATGCGCATACTGCGCGTCGGCGACCTCGAGATCGACACCGACAGCTATCTGGCCCGCGTGCGCACGGCGGGTACCGAGGTGCCGATCACGCTGACGCTGACGGAGTTCCGGCTCCTCGCGCATCTCGCGAGATCGCCGAGCCGCGTGTTCACGCGCGGCGAGTTGCTCGATGCGTGCATGGCCGACGTGAGCGCGCTGGAGCGCACGGTCGACAGCCACATCTGCCGGCTGCGCAAGAAACTCGAACAGGCCGGCGCGCCTGGCATGCCGGAAGTGATGCGCGGCGTCGGCTACCGGCTGCGAGGCGTGCGGTGACGCTGTCGGCACGGCCCGGCCGGCAGATCGGGCGGACGTTCAGCCTCGCCGCGAGCGTCGCCGTACTGCTCGCCTGCACCGTCGCGTTCTTCGTCCACGCACTGCATGCGCCGGCCGCGTTGCCGCGCGACGCGACGGCCGACGTCATGCTCCACAGTGCATCCACTTACCTGGTGCCGGCAACGGCGCTGTTCGTCTGCCTGCTGGCCGCTGCGTTCGACCTGCTCAGGCTGATCCACCATATGCTCGCGACGCTCGACGCCATGGCGGACACCGCCGCACGGACCGTCGCCGGCGACCCGTCGGCGCGCACGGTCTCCCGCGACGGCTGTCCGGCCGACTTGTCGCGCTTCATCGAGCATTTCAATGCGATGACTCATCCAACGAAACCTGCAAACCCATCCGATGCGACGGCCACCGCCGTCGGCAACAGTCGCGTCACGCGCACACGGCTCGCCGAACTCGAAACTCGGCTCGACGCCATCAGGACGCTCGCCGACAATGGCGACGCTTCCTCTCGCGACGCGCTGCTTCGGCATGTCGACGCGCTGTTCCGGATCGTCGACGACCTTCAGGTCACCGAACGACAGGCCCCGTCGATTCGAGCATTTCCTCGATAACGATTGGCCATTGCAACACGCATCGGAAAGGATCGGCGAGCCTCTTTCCGCATTACCTGCGTTGCCGGTTTCGAACATTACAAAACACTACCGATCTTTTCAAAATCATTGCGCTTTATTAGCTTTAACTTTGTTTCATATAATCAAAAAAAGTTTGACATCATACTTTCGTTCTTGATACCGTCCGATGCAAGCAATCCGACGGATTGCCTGCCACGCAAACGATTCCGTTCCACGTTTTTCGCTTCCGCTGCACCGAAGTACGCGCCGCCGAATGATGGGTTCGCCCGCCGGCGCGTGCAGCATCCCGATGCATTTCACTGGACGGCTGCCATCCGGCAGCGGGCCGAAGGATCGAATCAAATGAGCAGGACAACGAAGCTGTTGCTCTAGCAATCCCGCCCGCGCCGAATCCGGCGCGACTGCGCCGCCCTGTGGCGCAGCCTTTCCGTTACCGCGTTTTCCGTATTTCGCCCCCGGAGAAAAACCGCTTTCCGGATCGGGCGAAAGGCCCTGTCGCGTCCGTGCCACCCGCCCGCATGCGACAGAAAGCGGCGGTGCATGACCCGCACCGCTGTCGACCATCGTTGTTCGTGCCGTTCGTTGTTCAACCGGAGGGGTAATTCAAATGAATCAGGTTGCAAACAAGAAACAAAAGCACATTCGCGCCGTCAATCTCGCACTCGCCGCCGCGGCCGCAGCCGCGTCGTTCGGCATGGCGACCGCCCATGCCGCACCCGCGGCCGGCTGGACGGAAACGCGCACCAAGGGCTTCCTGCCGCTCGTGCAGCAGAACGAAGCCGGCACGGCCGGCGCGCCCGCGGCGAGCACGGCTGCCGCGGCGGCCGCCGCGATCGACATGGCGCCCGGCGAATCGGTGGACATCGTGCTCGGGCTGAACCTGCGCAACGAAGCACAGCTCGACCAGTACCTACGCGACCTGCATACGCCCGGTTCGCCGCACTACCGGCAGTTTCTGACGCCCGCGCAATTCGCCGCGCAATATGCGCCGACCGACCAGCAGGTCGCGTCCGTCGTCGCGCATCTGCGCAAGGCCGGCTTCGTGAATATCGTGGTCGCGCCGAACCGGCTGCTGGTCTCCGCGTCCGGCACCGCGGGAACCGTCCAGTCCGCGTTCCGCACGACCCTCAAGCGCTTCACGCGCAACGGCCGTAGCGTGTATGCGAACACCGACGCCGCGCAAGTGCCGAATGCGATCGGCAACATCGTCGGCGCGGTGCTCGGCCTGCAGAACGTCGAGCTCATGCATACGGGCGCGGGCGGCAAGCCGCAAGGCAACACCAGCAACCTGACGATCCCGGCCGGCGCGTCGGCGGTGCCGCACAACCCGACCGAGTTCTCGTCGATCTACGGCGGCGACGGCACGCCGACGGCCTCGCAGACCACGGTCGGCATCATCTCCGAAGGCGACCTGTCGCAGACGGTGAGCGACCTCAATACGTTCGCCGCGAACAACGGCCTCGGCACGATCAGCAGCAGCATCGTGAAGACGGGCCCGGCCGGCAGTTCGTACACCGACACCGACGGCACCGTCGAATGGAACCTCGACAGCCAGTCGATCGTCGGCACGGCCGGCGGCAGCGTGAAGCAGGTCGTGTTCTATACCGCGCCGTCGATGACGCTCACCGCGATCACGGCCGCGTACAACAAGGCCGTGACCGACAACGTCGCGAAAGTGATCAACGTATCGCTCGGCGTATGCGAATCGTCCGCGTACAGCACCGGCTCGCAGGCCACCGACGACACCATCTTCAAGCAGGCGGTCGCGCAAGGGCAAACCTTCTCGGTGTCCGCCGGCGACCACGGCGCGTACGAATGCGCGAGCGGCACGCCGTCGCGCTCGACCTACACGGTGAGCGAGCCGGCCACGTCGCCGTACGTGATCGCGGTGGGCGGCACGACGCTGTTCACCAATACGTCGACCAATGCGTACAACAGCGAAATCGTCTGGAACGATCCGAGCTGGCAGCCGGGCACCGTGTGGTCGACGGGCGGCGGCTACAGCAAGTACGAGGCCGCGCCGACGTGGCAGTCGTCGACCCTGACCGGCTCGACCAAGCGCGCGCTACCCGACGTCGGCTTCGACGCCGACCTGCGCACGGGCGCGATTCTCGTCGTGAACGGCCAGACGTCCGACACGCTGTGGGGTTCGGGCTACCTGAACAACGAAGGCGGCACGAGCCTCGCCGCGCCGATCTTCACGGGCATCTGGGCGCGGCTGCAGTCGGCCAACAACAATACGCTCGGGTTCCCGGCGTCGAGCATCTACAAGTACTTCCCGAGCAACGCGGCGCTGCTGCACGACGTCACGTCCGGCAACAACGGCAGCGGCACGTACGGCTACAAGGCAAAGGCCGGCTGGGATGCGACGACGGGCTTCGGCAGCGTGAACATCTCGAAGCTGAACGCGTTCATCCAGAGCACGTCGGATTTCGCGCGCTGACGAGCCATTGACCGAACCGGATGCGCAAGCGCGACGTCTCGTATGCAACCGCGTCCGCCGACCCGCGAAGGCTACGCAGCCTTCGCGGGTCCTCTGCAAGCCGTGTCGTCTCGCCGCTTCCGATGCGGCCTCGTCGCGCCGCTCAATCGGCCCAGTTCCGGACATAATCCGGCACCGGCACGTGACCGTCGGCATGAACCGGCGCGCCGCGCGTCGTCTTCAACGGCAAGATCCCGGCCCAGACCGCCAGCCCGAGATCCTCTTCCTTGTCGGAGGGCAGCGAATCGCTGATCTTCACGGCCGCTTCCGCCATCGAAATCCGCAGCACGCCGGTCGCATTGATTTCCTTCGAATTGCCCGGCCGCGCTTCGTGCTTGCGGCCCGGCGCGATCTTGTCCATCAACGCATCCAGCGCGGCGAGTTTTTCCTCGCTGCCTTCCACCACGTCGAACTGCCCGTAGATCACCGCGGATCGATAATTCATCGAATGATTGAACGCGGACCTGGCCAGCACGAGGCCGTCCAGCAGCGTCATCGCGACGCAAGCCTGCGCGCCGGCCGACAGCGCCTTGATCATCCGGCTGCCGTTGGACCCGTGGATATAGAGCGCGTCGCCCTTTCTCCAGTGCGCGGCCGGGATGCAGTGCGTGTTCCGCCCGTCGCCGAACGCGATGTGACAGACGTACGCGTCGTCCACGATGCGGTAGAGCATCGTGCGATCGTGGCTCGCCAGCTCGGGCAGGCGGCGAACCGTGGTACGTGGCGTGGAAGAGAGCGTGGTCCAGTCGTTCATAGATCTGCAGTGCGAAATGAATTGTGTCGGCATCGTGCCGTATCCGGGCGTGAGCGCGCGGTTGCCCGGCCCATCGACAGTCGCTTGCCGAATCGAGCAAAATACGCGCGTATCGCAAAGCCGCGCCGATCGCCAGGAATGCGCGTGCACCGGCCTGCCCCGCGAGAACATGAACGATACGATGCGCGCGGCATCTTCGAAAGAACCAGCACAAGGAAAATTTCTGGAACCAGCCATGGATCTCGCGCTGCTCATCTCGTCGCTTTCCAGACAGGACGGCGCGACAACACATAGCCAGCAAGAAGCCCTCTACCGGAGCCTGCGCGACATGCTGCTGGACGGGCACCTGCCGCCCGGCACGCGGCTCGCGTCGACGCGCGTGCTCGCGGCCGAACTGGGCATCGCGCGCAATTCCGCGGTCTATGCATACGAGCGCCTCGCCGAGGAAGGCTTCGTCGCGGCCACGCGCAACGGCACGATCACGTTATGGGACGGATGCAGCCGGCCGAGCGCCGGCCATGGGAACAGCCCCGCACCGGTTCACCTGTCGGCGCGCGTGCACGGGCTGGAGAATACCGATCCCGAGCCCGAACGCATGCTGCCGTTCGTTCCCGGCCTCCCGTCCCTCGACGAATTCCCGGTTGCCCAGTGGCGCCGGTGCATCGAGCGTGCATGGAAGACCATCACGCCAGCCCGGCTCGCGTACGGGCCGGTCGAAGGACTACCCGAACTGCGGCGCGCGGTGGCCGCGTACATTCGCGTCTCGCGCGGCGTGCGCTGCGACACGGGCCAGGTATTCATCACCGACGGCACGCAGAGCAGCCTCGAGCTCTGTGCGCGCATGCTCGCGAATCCCGGCGACTACGGCTGGCTCGAGAACCCGTGCTACAACGGCGCGAAGACCGCATTCCGGTCGACCGGCCTGAATCCCGTGCCGATCGAGGTCGATCGCGAAGGCATGGCGCCGACCGACGAGCAGTGGCGCACCCGCCCGCCCCGGTTGATCTACACGACACCGTCGCACCAGTACCCGCTCGGCGCGCTGATGAGCCCCCGGCGACGCGCGGCGCTCGTCGAGCGCGCCCGCGCATGCGGCGCGTGGATCATCGAGGACGACTACGACAGCGAATTCCGCCACGGCGGCCAGCCGCTGCCCGCGATTCAGGGCCTGCATGCCGATGCCCCGGTGTGCTATCTCGGCACGTTCAGCAAGACGATGTTTCCCGCCCTGCGGCTCGGTTTCATGGTGGTGCCGCCGGTGCTCGTCGAACACTTCACCCGCACGCTGCGCGAACTCGTCCATCGCGGTCACTCGGCCGACCAGCTGGCGATGGCCGAATTCATCGACAGCGGCCTCTTTGCGCGGCACCTGCGGAAGATGCGAGCGCTCTACGCCGCCCGGCGCAGCAGCCTCGAAACGGCGCTCGCGCGCCATCTCGGCACGTCGCTGAGCGTGCGGGAAAGCCCGGGCGGCATGCATCTTTCCGCGGATCTCGCGGTGCCGCTGCGCGATACCGACGTCGCGCGTGCCGCAAGCGCCCACGGCTTGCTGCTGCAACCGTTGAGCCACTACTGCATCGGCGACGGCCGCCGATACAACGGCTTCGTCCTCGGCTATTCGGGGCTGAGCGACGCGACGATCGAGACGGCGGCAATGCAATTCGCCGACGTCATCGACCGGCAGCGCCGCGCGCGGCGCTGAATGCCGCTCACAGTTGCGATTCGATCGGAAACAGCCCGAGAAACCACACTTCCATGCGCCGCGGGGCGGACACCTCCGGCTCGTGATCGATCTCGGTGATCTTCCCGTCCGCGTCCGTCTGAATCCACTTGAGCCGCCCTTTTCCGGCCGGATCGGTTCTCGCCTCGACACGCCATGCGATCCGATCGAGCCGCGCCTCCAGATCGTCGGCGACCTGCGACGCAATCGCCGGGCTCTCGCAGTAAACGCCGATCTCCGTATTGAGGTTCAGCGAGCGCGGATCGAGATTCATCGACCCGATGAAGATGCTCGTGTGATCGAACACGTAGGTCTTCGCGTGCAGCGACGCGCGCGACGAGCCGACGATGACCTGCTTCGAAATGCTCTTGTCGCCCGATGGCCGACGCTCGTAAAGCCGCACGCCCGCGTTCACCAGATCGCTTCGATAGCGCCGGTAGCCGGCATGCACGGCCGCCACGTCGGTCGACGCGAGCGAATTGGTCAGCACCGTCACGCGCACGCCGCGCGCCGTGAGCGCGCGCAGCCGCTCGACCACCTCCTTGCCCGGCACGAAATACGGCGACACGATCAGCAGGTCGTGCCGGGGCTGCAACGCAAGCGCGCGCAACTGCGGCATCAGGTGCCCGTCGCTGTCCTTCGGCGCGTGCGCGATCTTCGACGGATCGTCGTACAGCACCGTCGCATGCCCCCACGACAGCTCCGTGCCCTGCCCGTGGACGATCCGGTCGAGCCGCTGCCGTGCCTCGAGCACGTACGGATTGTCCTCCATCGCCCTCAGGTAGTCGCGCAATCGCTCGCGTTCGCGATCGAGCCCGCCCGGCGCCGCGTCGTGCCCGACCAGCGTATCGATCGGATACGCATACGGCGAATTCCAGAACGTATCGAATTCCGTCGAGATGTCCTTCACGACCGGGCCGTGAACGACGACGTCGAGATCGCCGAACTCCAGCATCGACGATGCGCCGAAATATTCGTCGCCGATATTGCGGCCGCCGACGATCGCCGCCTGGTTGTCCGCGATCATCGCCTTGTTGTGCATGCGCCGGTTGACGCGCGAGAACTCGAACACGGTGCCGATCTTCTTGAAGCGGCGCGTGGCCACCGGATTGAACAACCGGATCTCGATGTTCGGATGCGAGCTGATCTCGAGCAGCTTGCGGTCGTCCGCATTGGTGCCGAGATCGTCGAGCAGCGCGCGCACGCGCACGCCGCGATCGGCCGCGCGAATGATCGCATCGGCCAGTTCGTGCCCGGTCAGGTCGTCGTGCCAGATGTAGTACTGCAGGTCGAGCGAGCGGTCGGCACGGTCGGCGAGCAGCACGCGCGCATCCAGCGCATCGACCGGATCGGTCAGCAAATGGAACGCGTCCTGCCCCGGATGAGCGGCGGCCTGCTGCTGGAACGCGACGCCCAGCCGCGTATCGTCCGTATCGGTGAATGCATGCGTCGGCGTGCGATCGGCCAGCGGCGGCAGGCTCGCGCACGCGACGAGCATCAGCAACGACAGAATCGCACCCCACGAACGCAGCATGATCATGTTGGCCGCCCCCCAATGTCGGGCGAAGTCGGATTGTGTTTGTTCTGGCTGGCTGCCGGACGGAGCGCGGCACGGGTCCACGGTACGCGCGCGACGGACCAGCGTGCGACCGGATCGCGCTACAGCATACTTCGATTGATATCGCGGCGGCACGCTTTCGGTGTTTCCGCGGTGGCGAAGATGCGACACGCGGCGCCGGCACGAACGCGTTCAATACGTTCGACACATTCGGGCGGCGCACCAAAGAAAAACCCGCGACGCCGTGCGGCAATCGCGGGTTTCGAGCTTCCCCGGACGACCGTGGAAGCGAATCTGGTGGGCCCCCCGGGAGTCGAACCCGGCACCAACGAATTATGAGTTCGCTGCTCTAACCAAGCATGAGCTAGGGGCCCAGACGAGAAGCAAAGCGTGCTACACGCTGCCCCGACAACGAGGCCGGGCCGGCATTGTAACAACAAAGACGACAAAGGGAACGAACGCCACCGGCATCATGCGGATACTGGCGGCGTTCGCGGCACGGATGCTGGAAATCAGTTCCCTTCGAGGAACGACTTCAGCTTGTCGGAACGGCTCGGGTGACGCAGTTTGCGCAGCGCCTTGGCCTCGATCTGACGGATGCGCTCGCGCGTGACGTCGAACTGCTTGCCGACTTCCTCGAGCGTGTGATCGGTACTCATCTCGATACCGAAACGCATCCGCAGCACTTTCGCCTCGCGCGGCGTCAGCGAATCGAGCACGTCCTTCACGACGTCGCGCATGCTCGCATGCAGCGCGGCATCCGCCGGCGCGACCGTGTTGGTGTCCTCGATGAAGTCGCCGAGATGGGAATCGTCGTCGTCGCCGATCGGCGTTTCCATCGAGATCGGCTCCTTCGCGATCTTCATGATCTTGCGGATCTTGTCTTCCGGCATCTCCATCTTTTCGGCGAGCGTGGCCGGATCCGGCTCGAGGCCGGTTTCCTGCAGGATCTGCCGCGAGATGCGGTTCATCTTGTTGATCGTCTCGATCATGTGAACCGGAATACGGATCGTGCGCGCCTGGTCGGCGATCGAGCGCGTGATGGCCTGACGGATCCACCACGTCGCATAGGTCGAGAACTTGTAGCCGCGACGGTATTCGAACTTGTCCACCGCCTTCATCAGGCCGATGTTGCCTTCCTGGATCAGGTCGAGGAACTGCAGGCCGCGGTTCGTGTACTTCTTCGCGATCGAGATCACGAGACGCAGGTTGGCCTCGGTCATTTCGCGCTTCGCCTGACGCGCCTTCAGTTCGCCGGCCGCCATCTGGCGGTTGGTTTCCTTCAGGTCCTTCAGCGGCAGCACGACGCGCGCCTGCAGGTCGAGCAGACGCTGCTGCTGTTCGCGGATCGCCGGAACGTTGCGCGACAGCACCGCGCTGTACGGATGGCCTTCCGCGGCGATCTTCTCGGCCCAGTCGAGATCCGTCTCGTTGCCGGGGAAGCGCGCGATGAATTCCGAGCGCGGCATGCCGCACTTGTCGACGACGATGTGCAGGATCTGACGCTCGACCTGGCGCACTTCGTCCACCTGCGCACGCAGCGTGTCGCACAGGCGTTCGACGGTACGCGCGGTGAAGCGGATCGTCATCAGCTCGCTCTGGATCGTTTCCTGCGCCTTCAGGTAGGCCTTCGACTTGTAGCCTTCCTTCTCGAACGCGCGGCGCATCTTGTCGAACCACTCGCTGATCTGCGCGAACTTCTCGAGCGACGCGCGCTTGAGGGCTTCGAGTTGGGCGGCGTTGGCCGATGCCTGCGCGGCACCGTCGTCTTCCTCCTCTTCCTCTTCTTCCTCTTCCTCTTCGGCTTCCTCGTCCTCGTTCTCGATGGCTTCCGCTTCCTTCGCGGAGAAGCCGTCCGTATCGGTGGAGTCCGAAGCATTCGGATCGAGCAGGCCGTCGACGAGCTCGTCGACGCGGATCTCTTCGTTCGCGACGCGTTCGGCCATCGCGAGGATGTCGGCGATCGTGGTCGGGCACGCGGAGATGGCCATCACCATGTGGCGCAGGCCGTCCTCGATCCGCTTCGCGATCTCGATTTCGCCTTCGCGCGTGAGCAGCTCGACGGTGCCCATCTCGCGCATGTACATCCGGACCGGGTCGGTCGTGCGGCCGAATTCCGAATCGACGGTGGACAGCGCGACTTCCGCTTCCTCTTCGACTTCATCGTCCGACGACGCGGCGGGCGCGTTGTCGTTCAGGAGCAGCGTTTCCGCGTCCGGCGCCTGCTCGTATACCGCCACGCCCATGTCGTTGAACGTGCCGATGATGCCCTCGAGGGCTTCGGTCTCGGTGAAGTTGTCCGGCAGGTGGTCGTTGATTTCGGCGTACGTGAGGAAGCCGCGCTCCTTGCCGAGCTTGATCAGCGCGCGCAGCTTCACGCGGCGCTCTTCGAGCTCCTCGGCCGTGCCCGGCGTGCTCGTCGCGAACGCTTCCTTCAGCAGCGCCTTTTCCTTGGCGCGACGATCGCGCACCTTGGATTTGCCCGGTGCAGCCGCGGCTGCGGGCTGCTCGTCGCTCTGATTTGCGTCGTCTTCGACGGATACTTCGTTCAGCTTTTTGGTCATGGAGTTCGCCGTACCGGCTATATCGACTCGCGGCTGCTGGACGACAGCCGGTTGAACCGTGGGTGCATGAGTAGTACGTACTGCCGTTTCGTCCGCGTCGGCAGTCGTGTCCCTTGCGCTTTTCGCACTTGCCCGCTTCGCCGCCGGCTTGGCCGGCCCGGAGTCGGGTCTGGCGGCAGCCCGTGTTCTGGCTGCCGGCGCCGGCGCAGCCTGAGCAGTGCCGGCCGCGGTTTTCTTTCCCGCAGGAGCTGACGTGGCTGAAGACGTTGTCCTGGCGGAAGAAGCAGACTTGGCCGCTGTGACCTTCTTGGTCGGCTCCGTCGAGCCCTTGCCTGTTGCTTTCTTTCCGCCTGTCGTCTTTGCCATCGCGATTCTCGCCTCTGCTTGGAAAACAAACCGCTGGAAACCTTATATTATAGCACGCTGGGGAACCCTCTCTAAGCGCCCCAGCCGCCTACAGCCCGAGCCGACGCTTCATGTCGGTTCGCTGCTGGTTCAATTCCGTCAATTCGGTCAATTCCTCGGGGGTGAAGGTGGATTGCCGCGCCAGCCTGTCCAGCCGGTCGCAGCAGGCGTCGTAGCGCATCTTGAGCACCGCTGCCTGCAGCTCCTCCCCCGCAATCCGCTCCTGCTCACGCTGCCGCTCGGGCACCGTCTCGTCTTCCGGATTCTGTAACAGCAAATCGCGGACGTTTTCATCATAGTCCAGAATTTCGCGGAAGATTTCCTCGTAAGTCGCCGCGTTCGAGGACGTCCTCAGGACATCCGACAGCAGCCGGAACTCCGCGCCGTCCCCCAGCGCACGCGCATGATCGACGACTTCCGCGAACAACTCGCCGATGCGCGGCAGCGCACGCAGGGTCGCAATCTGTTCGTCGTCGAGCTGCGATGCGACGCGCGGATGCATCACCAGCGTGCGCAACGCGCGCTTTTCGCTGTCCGTCACGCGGCGCCGCTCGCTGCGCGCGGGCGCCTGGCGCGGCGCCGCCGCGATACGCGTATCGACGTCCGACAGCGCCGCGACCTCTTCGAACGGGATGTCGAGGCGATCGGCGAACATGTGCATGATCTGCGCACGCAATGCGTTCGCGGGCAGCGCCTGCAACAGCGGCTTCGCATCGAACAGCGCCTTCGCGCGGCCTTCCGGCTGATCGAGCGCCTTGCCGGCGATTGCTTCGTTCAACAGAAATTGGGACAGCGGCATCGCGCGCTCGACCTGCTCGGAGAACGCGTCCGCGCCGAACTCGCGCACGTAGCTGTCCGGATCGTGCTCGGTCGGCAGGAAAAGGAACCGGATCGTGCGGTTGTCGCCCGCATGCGGCAGGCATGCCTCGAGCGCGCGCCGGGCCGCGCGCCGCCCGGCCGAATCGCCGTCGAAACTGAAAATGACCGTGTCGGTCTGACGCAGCAGCTTCTGCACGTGAATCGGCGTGCACGCGGTGCCGAGCGTCGCGACCGCGTTCGGAAACCCGAGCTGCGCGAGCGCGACGACGTCCATGTAACCCTCGACGACCAGCACGTACTTGCGCTCGCGAATCGCGAGCCGCGCCTCGAACAGCCCGTACAGCTCGCTGCCCTTGTTGAACAGCGGCGTTTCCGGCGAGTTCAGGTACTTCGGTTCGCCGCTGCCGAGCACGCGGCCGCCGAAACCGATCACCTGCCCCTTCACATTGCGGATCGGGAACATGATCCGCTCGCGGAACCGGTCGTAGCGGCGCGCGACGCCCTGCGCATCGGTTTTCTCGCTGACGATCACGAGCCCCGCCTCGACGAGCGACTCGTCGCGATAGTCGGGGAACGCGGCCTCGAGGTTCTGCCAGCCGTCCGGCGCATAGCCGAGACCGAAGCGTGCGGCGATCTCGCCGGTCAGCCCGCGGTTCTTCAAGTACTGGATCGCGTCGGTCGCGCCGCGCAACTGCTTGCGGTAGTAGTCGCACGCGGCCGTCATCGCGTCGGACAGCGCGGTCGCCACCGATTTCGACACGGGCGCCGGATGGTCGCCGCCCCCGCCTGCGCCCCCACCGCCGCCGCGCATCGACGGCTCGTGCGGCACGGTCAGGCCGACGGATTGCGCGAGTTCCTGCACGGCTTCCGGGAACGTGAGCCCCGCGTGTTCCATCAGGAAGCCGATCGCGGTGCCGTGCGCGCCGCAACCGAAGCAGTGATAGAACTGCTTGGTCGGGCTGACGGTAAACGACGGGCTCTTCTCGTTATGGAACGGGCACAGCCCCATGAAATTGGCGCCGCCCTTCTTGAGCTGCACGTACCGGCCCACCACGTCGACGATATCGACGCGGTTCAGCAAATCCTGCAGGAACGAATGCGGAATCACCGTGGGATCGAACGAAAAAAGAGGATACGGCGCCCGGCGCACGCATCGCTGGGCGCGCCGGGAACGGGTCTTACTTCGTGAGCGCGGCCTTGACCTGCGCGGAAACGGCCGTCATGTCGGCACGGCCGGCGAGCTTGCCCTTCAGCACGCCCATCACCTTGCCCATGTCCTGCGGGCCGGCTGCACCGGTTTGCGCGACGGCCGCCTGGACTTCGGCCGCCACTTCGGCGTCCGACAGTTGCGCGGGCATGTAGCCGCCCAGCACGGTCAGCTCGGCCTGCTCCTTCGCGACGAGATCGTCGCGGCCGGCCGCCTGGAACTGGCTGATCGAATCCTTGCGCTGCTTGATCATTTTGTCGATCACGGCCGTGATGCCCGCGTCGTCGAGCGTGACCCGATCATCGACTTCGCGCTGCTTGATCGCGGCCATCAGCAGGCGAATCGTTGCCAGACGCTCGCTTTCCTTCGCGCGCATCGCGGCCTTCATGTCTTCGCTGATCTGCTCTTTCAAACTCATCTTTCACCCGGGATGGAAACGTGAATCCGACGCCCGCGAACGGACGTCAACACAAAAACCCGCTTGGGACAGTGTCTCAAGCGGGTTGCTCGAATCCGGCATCGGCGACTCGCCGCCTGATCGGCTGCGCGACCGCATCCGACCGCGCGGAGTCGCCGGTGCGCCGCTCAGCGAACCGCGCGGCGCCCAATCGTTCAGTACAGCTTCTTCGGCAGCGTCTGGCTGCGAATACGCTTGTAGTGACGCTTCACCGCCGCGGCCTTCTTGCGCTTGCGTTCCGCGGTCGGCTTCTCGTAAAACTCGCGCGCACGAAGCTCGGTCAGCAGACCGTTCTTCTCGATCGTGCGCTTGAAGCGACGCATGGCAACTTCGAACGGCTCGTTCTCTTTAACGCGAATGATCGTCATGATCCGACACGAATAAAGGTTTGCAGGGAAAGACTACCGAGTATAGCAGAGCGCATGCCCAAAGGCACGGGGCCGCCCCCGGGCGCAACGGCGCGGGCCGGTGCGTCAGGCGCCGCGCGCGTACTCGGCCGCGGCCTGCCCGGCCGCCGTGCCGGACGCCCACGCCCACTGGAAGTTGTAGCCGCCGAGCCAGCCCGTCACGTCCACCGCCTCGCCGACGAAGAACAGCCCCGGCACGCGCGCGCTCATCATCGTCGCCGACGACAGCTCGCGCGTATCGACCCCGCCTTTCGTCACTTCGGCCTTCTTGTAGCCTTCGGTGCCGTTCGGCGTGAGCGTCCAGCCGGACAGCGCGTCGCCGATCTGGCGCAGCGTCTTGTCGGGCAGGTCCGCGAGCCGCGCGTCGGCCGCGACGCGATGCGTGTCGAGCCACGCGTGTGCGAGGCGCGACGGCACCCAGTCGGCGAGCAGCGAACCGATCTGGCGCTTCGACGTGCGTTTCGCGTCGAGCAGGTCGGCCACCGTGTCGCGCTGCGGCAGCAGGTCGACGCGGATCGGGTCGCCGGGCTGCCAGTAGCTCGAGATCTGCAGGATGCCCGGCCCGGAGAGCCCGCGATGGGTCAGCAGCAGATCCTCGACGAATTCGCCGCCGCGCTTTTTGTCGCCGGTCGATACGCGCACTTCGAGCGATACGCCGGACAGCGGCGCGAACGGCGCCCAGTCCTGCGGCGCGAACGTCAGCGGCACGAGGGCGGGCCGCGTATCGACGAGCTTGTGGCCGAACTGCTTCGCGAGCCGATAGCCGAAGTCGGTCGCACCGATCTTCGGGATGGACAGGCCGCCGGTCGCGACGATCAGTGCACGCGCAGCGATCGGGCCGGCCTGCTGCGTATCGAGCGTGAAGCCGTCCGACGGCGCATGGCGCACCGCGTCGACGACGACGGGCCGGCGCCACGCGATGCCGCCCGCGTCGCACTCGTGCTTCAGCACGTCGATGATCGCGTCGCTGCCGTGGTCGCAAAAGAGCTGACCCTTGTGCTTTTCGTGCCAGGTCACGCGATGGCGCTTGAGCAGTCCGAGGAAGTCGCGCGGCGTATAGCGCGCCAGCGCCGAGCGCGCGAAATGCGGATTCGACGACAGGTAATTGTCGGGCCCGGCATACAGGTTCGTGAAGTTGCAGCGGCCGCCGCCCGAGATGCGGATTTTCTCGGCGAGCCGCGGCGCGTGATCGATCAGCACGACGCGGCGGCCGAGCTGCCCGGCGACCGCGGCGCTCATCATGCCGGCGGCGCCCGCGCCGATCACGGCGATGTCATAAGTTTCCATGGCGCGGATTGTACCTGCCCGGCATCGGGGCCGGGCCGCCGCCAGCGCCGGCCCGCCCTCGCCTGCTATACTTTCCGGTTACGTCGACCTATCTGCGGCGCGTCCGAAACGGCGCGCCCTGCCCGTACCCATGCTCGTTCTCGGCATCGAAAGCTCCTGCGACGAAACCGGCCTCGCGCTCTACGACACGCAGCGCGGCCTGCTCGCGCACGCGCTCCATTCGCAGATCGCGATGCACCGCGACTACGGCGGCGTCGTGCCCGAACTCGCGTCGCGCGACCACATCCGCCGCGCGCTGCCGCTGCTCGAGGACGTGATGGCGCAAAGCGGCACGCGCCGCGAGGACATCGACGCGATCGCGTTCACGCAGGGCCCCGGCCTCGCCGGCGCGCTGCTGGTCGGCGCGAGCATCGCGAATGCGCTCGCGCTCGCCTGGAACAAGCCGACCGTCGGCATCCACCACCTCGAAGGCCATCTGCTGTCGCCGTTGCTGGTCGACGAGCCGCCGCCGTTCCCGTTCGTCGCGCTGCTGGTTTCCGGCGGCCACACGCAACTGATGCGCGTGACCGACGTCGGCGTCTACGAGACGCTCGGCGAAACGCTCGACGACGCGGCCGGCGAAGCGTTCGACAAGACGGCGAAGCTGATCGGCCTCGGCTATCCGGGCGGCCCCGAAGTCTCGAAACTCGCGGAAACGGGCACGCCGGGCGCGGTCGTGCTGCCGCGCCCGATGCTGCATTCGGGCGATCTCGACTTCAGCTTCAGCGGCTTGAAGACGGCCGTGCTCACGCAGATGAAGAAATTCGAAGCGGCGCAGCTCGACGGCGAAGCGCTCGAACGGGCGAAGGCCGACCTCGCGCGCGGCTTCGTCGATGCGGCCGTCGACGTGCTCGTCGCGAAGTCGCTTGCCGCGCTGAAGAAGACGAAGCTCAAGCGCCTCGTGGTCGCGGGCGGCGTCGGCGCGAACCGCCAGTTGCGCGCGGCCCTGTCGGCGGCCGCGGCCAAGCGCGGCTTCGACGTGCACTATCCCGATCTCGCGCTCTGCACCGACAACGGCGCGATGATCGCGCTCGCGGGCGCGCTGCGCCTCGGCCGCTGGCCCGAACAGGCGAATGCCGACTACGCGTTCACGGTGAAGCCGCGCTGGGATCTCGCGTCGCTCGCACGCTGAATCCGCAACGCAACGCCGCCAGCCGGAAAACGAAAAGGCAGCTCGATTCCGAGCTGCCTTTCTCATTGGTGCGACGAAACGTCGCGGCGCTTATGCAACGTGCCGCTTGTCGCGCTCGATCAGCGCATACGCGCTGTGATTGTGGATCGACTCGAAGTTCTCGGCTTCGAGCACGTAGGCGACCACCCGCTCGTCCGCATCGAGACGCTGCGCGACATCGCGCACGAGATCCTCGACGAACTTCGGGTTCTCGTACGCACGCTCGGTGACGAACTTCTCGTCCGGACGCTTCAGCAGCCCCCACAGTTCGCACGACGCTTCTTCCTCGGCGATGCGGATCAGCGCCTCGACCGGCATATCGGCGGCCAGCTCCGCATCGATCGTCACGTGCGAGCGCTGGTTGTGCGCGCCGTATTGCGAGATCTTCTTCGAGCACGGGCACAGGCTCGTCACCGGCACGAGCACCTTCAGGAACAGGCGCGTGTCGCCGTTGCGGCTTTCGCCCGCGAGCGTCACTTCATAGTCGAGCAGGCTCTGCACGCCCGACACCGGCGCCGTCTTGTTCACGAAATACGGGAACGTCACTTCGATGCGGCCGGCCTCGGCCTCGAGCTTCACGAGCATCGACGCGAGCATCGCGCGGAAGCGCTCGACCGTCAGCGGCGCGCGATTCTCTTCGAGCAGCGCGACGAAGCGCGACATGTGCGTGCCCTTCTGATCGGCAGGCAGACGGACGTCGAGGTTCCAGACGCCGACGGTCGGTTGCACGTCGCCGCTTTCGGTACACACCGTCAACGGATGCCGGACCGCCTTCACGCCCACGCGCTGAATCGGGATCTGACGGGTATCCACCGTGCTCTGCACGTCGGGCATCACGAAAGCGGGGTTCATCTGGTTCATCTTGGTTCAATCCTTGTAAGCCGCGCGTCCGACGACGCGCACGCCGCGTCACGCGGCAGCCGGAAAAGCAACATGGGCCCGCAGGCCCATGTTTTCCGCATCAATGAAGACCGGTTGCGCCAGTCGCGCCGGCGCCGCCCGCAGGCGGCGCCGCCTCATGCGACGCGCTTCGCCTGATCGGCGACATCGGCCGCCGGGCTCAGAAAGCGTTCGCGAATCGATTTCGCGATGCCCGCGCCGTCGAGGCCGCATTGCGACAGCAGCTTCGCGGGGTCGCCGTGATCGATGAACTGGTCAGGGAGGCCCAATTGTATTACGGGTCGGATAACCCCACTCTCCATCAGGGCTTCGACGCAGGCCGAACCCGCGCCACCCATCACGCAGCCTTCCTCGACCGTGACGAGGTAATCGTGCGTTTCGGCCAGCTCGCGCACGAGCGCCGCATCGATCGGCTTCACGAAGCGCATGTTCGCGACCGTTGCATCGAGCTCCTCGGCAGCGGCGAGCGACGGTGCGACCATCGTGCCGAACGCGAGGATCGCGACGCGCTTGCCTTCCGGCTGCGACGTCCGGCGACGCACTTCACCCTTGCCGAGCGGGATCTCGGTGAATTCCTTCACCGTCGCCACGCCCGTGCCCGCGCCGCGCGGATAGCGCACCGCGGTCGGGTTCGGTTGCTGCAGCGCCGTGTGCAGCATCTGGCGGCATTCGTTTTCGTCGGATGCGGCCATGATCGTCATGTTCGGGATGCAGCGCATGAACGCGAGATCGTACGCGCCCGCATGCGTCGCGCCGTCCGCGCCGACGAGGCCCGCGCGGTCGATCGCGAACACGACCGGCAGATTCTGCAGCGCGACGTCGTGGATCAGTTGGTCGTACGCACGCTGCAGGAACGTCGAGTAGATCGCGACGACGGGCTTCAGCCCCTCGGTCGCGAGACCGCCCGCGAACGTCACCGCGTGCTGCTCGGCGATGCCGACGTCGTAGTAGCGATCCTTGAAACGCTTCTCGAATTCGACCATGCCCGAGCCTTCGCGCATCGCGGGCGTGATGCCGACCACGCGCGTATCGCGCTCGGCTTCGTCGCACAGCCACTCGCCGAACACCTGCGTGTAGGTCTTCTTCGCGGGCGTGGTCGACGGCTTGATGCCTTCGGCCGGGTTGAACTTGCCGGGGCCGTGATAGAGCACCGGATCGGCTTCGGCGAGCTTGTAGCCCTGGCCCTTCTTCGTCACCACGTGCAGGAATTGCGGGCCGCGCAGTTCGCGGATGTTCTGCAGCGTCGGGATCAGCGAATCGAGATCGTGACCGTCGATCGGGCCGATGTAGTTGAAGCCGAATTCCTCGAACAGCGTCGCCGGCACGACCATGCCCTTCGCATGCTCCTCGAGCTTGCGCGCGAGTTCGAGCACCGGGGGCGCGACGCTCAGCACGCGCTCGACGCCTGCACGCGCAGCCGCATAGAAGCGGCCCGACATCAGGCGGGCGAGATGGCGGTTCAGCGCGCCGACCGGCGGCGAGATCGACATGTCGTTGTCGTTCAGGATCACGAGCAGCTTCGCATCTTCCGACACGCCCGCGTTGTTCATCGCCTCGAACGCCATGCCGGCCGTCATCGCGCCGTCGCCGATCACCGCGATCGAGAAGCGGTCGTCGCCGTTCAGCTGGCTGCCGATCGCCATGCCGAGCGCGGCCGAGATCGACGTGCTCGAGTGCGCGGTGCCGAACGTGTCGTATTCGGATTCGCTGCGGCGCGGGAAGCCCGAGATGCCGTCGTACTGACGCAGCGAATGCATCTGGTCGCGGCGACCCGTCAGGATCTTGTGCGGGTAGGTCTGGTGACCCACGTCCCAGACGATGCGATCGTTCGGCGTGTTGAACACGTAGTGCAACGCGATCGTCAGCTCGACCGTCCCGAGGTTGGACGACAAGTGGCCGCCCGTCTTCGACACGCTGTCGAGCACGAACGCGCGCAGTTCATCCGCGAGCGGTTGCAGTTGGCGACGATCGAGGCGGCGCAAATCCGCCGGGTCGTCGATGGTTTTCAGCAAGTCGTACATCGTCGTTCCATTGTAGGAAATCAAACGCGCCCGCATTCTTTTGCGCGCACCGTGGCATGTGCGCGGCGGCGGGCTTTCGCGTCAGCTGACCCGGTTCACTACCAGGTCGGCAAGTTCGGCGAGACGCTGTGCGCGTGCGCCGAACGGTTTCAGCGCGTCATGCGCTTCGGCGCGCAGCTGCGCTGCCAGCTCGCGCGACGCCTCGAGACCGAGGATCGATACATAGGTCGGCTTGTCGTTCGCCGCGTCCTTGCCGGCCGTCTTGCCGAGCGTCGCCGAATCGGTCGTGACGTCGAGAATGTCGTCGACGACCTGGAAGGCCAGACCCACGGCCCCCGCGTAAACATCCAGCGCGGCCATCGTTTCCGCCGACGGCGTCTCGCCGGCCAGCGCGCCCATCCGCACGGCCGCGCGCAGCAATGCGCCCGTCTTCATCCGGTGCATCGTCTCGAGCTGCTCGCGCGTCAGCTTCAGGCCGACGCTCGCCAGATCGATCGCCTGCCCGCCGGCCATGCCGATCGAGCCGCTCGCGAGCGCCAGCTCGCGCACGAGCGCCGCCTGCTGCACCGGCGACAGCGCAGCGGCGTCGGTCAGCGCCACGAACGCCTGCGACTGCAGCGCGTCGCCGACCAGCAGCGCCGTCGGCTCGTCGTACTGCACGTGCACGGTCGGCTTGCCGCGACGCAGCGCGTCGTCGTCCATGCACGGCATGTCGTCGTGCACGAGCGAGTAGACGTGGATCATCTCCAGCGCCGCCGCCGCGGCGTTGCGCGCCGCCTCCGTCGCCCCGGTCAGCTCGCCCGCTGCATGGCACAGCAGCGGGCGAACGCGTTTGCCGCCACCGAGGACCGCGTAGCGCATCGCCTCGTGAAGTTTCGCGGGCGTCGCCGTTTCAGCCGGCAGATAGTGGCCGAGTGCGTCCTCGACACGGTCAAGCACGGACCGCATCCATTGTTCGAATGTCATAGATCGTCGTCTTCGCCGTCCGTGGCGGCCGTTCCGGACGAAAGCGGCTTCAGCGTCGCGCCGTCGAGCACGCGAACCTGCTGCTCCACTTTCTCGAGCTGCTGTTGGCAAAACGCAACGAGGGTCGCACCGCGACGATACGCCGCCAGCGAATCCTCGAGGCTCAACGCGCCGCCTTCCATCCGGGCAACCAGCGTCTCGAGCTCCGCGAGCGCCATCTCGTAATTGTCCGGCAACGGTTCGGTGCCATTGCCGGGCGGCGTGGCGCCTGGGGATGCGGTTTTCGCCATGGACGAGGTGTCAAATTTCAAAACAAGTCGGACATTCTACGGCAAAAGAGAATTTTCCGACCTGCCGTCGTGGGCGCCCGCGCACAATTCCGGCCCCATCTCCGGCACACAGTGTGCGCCTTTCGACGGTCGCCCGACAAAAAATTGACACAAATCAGGCACTTAATCCTAGCCTTGCGAGGCGAACCGGGTATAATTCTCCGTTTCCCTAAATCGATTTTTCGATGGTTGGGTTGTTCACTGCTTTCACGCTAACACCGGGAGTGGGAATGTCCAATCTGAGCGATGCGCTTCAGTTGAAGTCGGCTCACAGCCAGCTTCCAGTCACTGCATATTTCGATGAGGCGCTACTCGAGCGCGAGATCGAAACCCTCTTCAAGAAAGGACCTCGTTACGTCGGGCACGAGTTGATGGTGCCCGAGGCGGGAGACTATTTTGCGCTGCCGTCCGAGAAGGAAGGCCGCGTGCTGGTCCGTAACCAGACGAACCAGATCGAACTGCTGTCGAACGTGTGCCGCCACCGGCAGGCGATCATGCTCAACGGGCGCGGCCATGCGCAGAACATCGTGTGCCCGCTGCACCGCTGGACGTACGATCTGGAAGGCCAGCTGCTCGGCGCGCCGCACTTCCCCGACAAGCCGTGCCTGAACCTCGGCAAGAGCCCGCTGCAGAACTGGCAGGGGCTGCTGTTCGAGGCGGAGGGCCGCAACGTCGCGCGCGACCTCGCCCATCTCGGCACGAAGCATCACTTCGACTTCTCCGAGTACCAGTTCGATCACGTCGAAGTGCACGAGTGCGATTACAACTGGAAGACGTTCATCGAGGTCTACCTCGAGGATTATCACGTCGTCCCGTTCCATCCGGGCCTCGGCAGCTTCGTGTCGTGCGACGATCTCAAATGGGAGTTCGGCGACTGGTACAGCGTGCAGACGGTCGGCGTGCACAACGCCCTCGCGAAACCGGGCAGCGCGACCTACCAGAAGTGGCACGAGCAGGTGCTGAAGTTCCGCAACGGCGTGCCGCCGGAGTTCGGCGCGATCTGGATGGTCTACTACCCGGGCCTGATGATCGAGTGGTATCCGCACGTGCTGGTCGTGTCGTGGCTGATTCCGCGCGGGCCGCAGAAGACGACCAACATCGTCGAGTTCTATTACCCCGAGGAAATCGCGCTGTTCGAACGCGAATTCGTCGAGGCCGAGCGTGCCGCGTATATGGAAACGGCCGTCGAGGACGACGAGATCGCGATGCGGATGGATGCGGGCCGCCGCGCGCTGATGGCCCGCGGCGAGTCGCAGGTGGGCCCGTACCAGAGCCCGATGGAAGACGGCATGCAGCACTTCCACGAGTTCCTGCGCCGCCACCTCGGCGACCTGTGATGCGGGTGCGGCGCGTCGACGCCGCGCGGCCGCCGGCAAACGAAAAGACGGGCTTCGGCCCGTCTTTTTTTGTTTAGACTTGGAGTGTCAGGCCATTTGCACTCCAGGGAGCCGTCATGCCGCACACTCACTACACCACGCTCATCTCCGCCGCCAATCTCGCCGAGCGCCTGGCCGCGGCGCCCGGCAGCGTCGCGCTGTTCGACTGCCGCTTCGATCTCGCCGACCCCGGCGCCGGCGAAGCCGCGTACGCAGCCGGCCACCTCCCCGGCGCGCACTATCTTCACCTGGACCGCGACCTGTCGGGCCGCAAGACGGGCACCAACGGCCGCCATCCGCTGCCGACCCGCGACGCGCTCGCCACGCTGCTCGCCAGCCGCGGCCTCAAGCAGGGTCAGCAGGTCGTCGCGTACGACGCGCAAGGCGGCGCGTACGCGGCGCGCCTGTGGTGGCTGCTGCGCTGGCTCGGCCACGATTCGGTTGCCGTGCTCGACGGCGGCCTGCAGGCCTGGGAAGCGGCCGGCCAGCCGCTGACGACCGACGTGCCGCAACCGGCCGCCGGCGACTTCCGCTCAGCCGCGCCGCTCGAATCGACGGTCGATGCAGCCGCCGTGCTCGCGAACGTGTCGTCGCCCTCGCGCGTCGTGATCGATGCGCGCGCACCGGATCGCTATCGCGGCGAAAATGAAACGATCGATCGGGTGGGCGGCCACATTCCGGGCGCGCGCAACCGCTTCTTCAAGGACAATCTGGCCGCCGACGGCCGCTTCAAGAGCGGCCACGAATTGCGAGAAGCATTCGCTGCCGTGCTGGCCGGCACCGAGCCGAATCGCGCGATCCTGCAATGCGGCTCCGGCGTCACCGCATGCCACAACGCGCTGGCGCTGGAAGTAGCGGGCCTGCACGGCGCGTCGCTGTACCCCGGCTCGTGGAGCGAGTGGAGCGCCGATCCGTCGCGACCGATCGCGACCGGCCCGAATCCTTGAGCCCCCGCGCGGCGCGACGAGGATGAAGCGGCGGCCGGTGCCGCGGCGGCCGGTGCCGCGGCGGTCGGTGAAGCCGCGGCCGGTGCTGCGCCGACCGATGCCGCGGCGGCAGTTGCCGCCGCTTGCCGTTTACATCACGCCGTACTTGTGGAACCACTCGATCGCGCGCTTCCAGCCGTCCTCGGCATCGCCTTTCACGTAACTCGGCCGGTAGTCGGCGAAGAACGCGTGACCGGCATCCGGATACACGACGATCTCCGATTCGCGCGCGAGCTTCGAATCGCTCGCCTGGATCGCCTTGCGCATGTCCGCGAGCGACGCCTGCGTGATGTTCTGATCCTTCTCGCCGTACAGCCCGAGCACGGGCACCTTCAGCAACGACGCGTGGTCGACCGGGTTGAACGGCGTCATCTCGTCGGTCTTGCCTTCGACGAATCCGTACCAGGCCACGGCGGCCCGCACGTGCGGATTGTGTTCCGCGTACAGCCACGCCTGGCGGCCGCCCCAGCAGAACCCGGTCACGCCGACACGCGTCAGGTCGCCGCCGTTCTTGCCGGCCCACGCGACGGTCGCATCGAGATCCTCGGTGACCTGCCGGTCCGGCACCTTGCTGATGATGTGGTCGTAAAGCTCCTTCATCGTCGGATACTTCGCCGCGTTGCCCTGCCGGGCGAACAGGTCGGGCGCGATCGCGAGATAGCCGAGCTTCGCGAAGCGCCGGCACACGTCGGCGATATGCGCGTGCACGCCGAAAATTTCGTGAATCACGATGACGACCGGCAGGTTCGTCTTGTCGACCGGCTGGGCGCGATAAGCCGGCACGCTCGCATCGCCGGAGCGGATCTCGATGGTGTCGACGTCCAGCCCAGCGCTGTCGGTCGTGACCGTCTGCGCCGACACGGGCAGCACGGCCGCCGCGAAGGTGCCGCCCAGCGCGGCCTGCATGAACTTGCGGCGCGAGAACGGGACATGGGGGACCAGGCTGTCGACTTCGGGTTTCAACATGAATGCACTCCTCGATTGGGCGCCGCCGTCACGATCGCGGATACGCCATGACGGGGCATCGCACCGGCGCGCGGCGCGGATGTCGCGGCGGTTGGCACTCCGCCGCAAACGAAAACCCGGACAAGATGCCCAATAATCCGTTGTCGCGTCAACTGTCGGATGTGTAAGACTCGATTACGGCGCGTGGCGGCGATCGAATCGACATCGCGTGGCAACCTGCCGACGGCCCGCCGAATCACCGCGCGGTTGCGCCTATCGACGTGCATCGCGCGACCGAATCCTTGCGAATCGAAAAGAAAAACGGGCGGCGAACACGCACGACGTGCGCATTCTCCACCCGCTCCGCACGCGAGTACACGAGCAGACGAGTACGCGATCAGTGCAGCTTCACGCGCGGCAGCGTCGTGCGCCGCAGCCAGTGCGCGACCGTGTCGAGCATCATCCGCGGATAACCGTGCAGCGCCGCGATGTGCAGCCGGTACAACGACATGTACATGAAGCGTGCGAACAGCCCTTCGATCAGCATGTTGCCGCCGATCAGCCCGCCCATCAGATTGCCGACCGCGCTGAAGTGACCGAGCGACACGAGCGACCCGAAATCGCGATACGTGAACTCGGGCAGCGGGCGCCCCTCGAGCCGGCAGCCGATCGCCTTCAGCAGGAAGCTCGCCTGCTGGTGCGCAGCCTGCGCGCGCGGCGGCACGTTGCGCTCGTTGCCGGGCCATGCGCAGGCCGCGCAATCGCCGAGTGCGAACACGTTGTCGTCGGTGAAGGTCTGCAACGTGCGGCGCACGTCGAGCTGCCCGAGCTTGTTGACCTGGAGGCCGTCGAGGTGCGACAGCACGGACGGCGCCTTGATGCCGGCCGCCCAGACCGTCAGGTCCGCGCGCACCACCTTGCCGCTCGCGGTATGCACGAACCCGGGCGCCACCTCGGTCACGCGCTCGCCGAGCATCAGCCGCACGCCGAGCTTCTCGAGCAGTTCGGCCGTCGCCGCCGACACGCGCTCCTGCAGTGCCGGCAGAATCCGCGGCCCCGATTCGATCAGCACGATGCCGACGTCGTTGCGCGGATCGAGCTTGTGCAGCCCGTACGCGGACAGCACCTGCGCGGTATTGCGCAGTTCCGCCGACAGCTCGACGCCCGTCGCGCCGCCGCCGACGATCACGACCTGGATGCGCGGCTCGGCCGCCCCACCCGGCGCCGTCGGCGCCGGCGTCTGGTGCTCGGCACGCATGCATGCCGCGATCAGCCGCTTGCGGAAGCGTTCGGCCTCCCCGACCGTATCGAGCGCGATCGCGTTTTCCGGTGCGCCCTGCACGCCGAAGAAGTGGGTCGTGCTGCCGATCGCGATCACGAGCGTGTCGTATTCCAGCTCGCGCGCCGGCAACAGTTCCGCGCCGTCGCTGTCGTTCAGGGGCGCCAGCATGAGACGTTTCGCCGCGCGGTCGAGCCCGGACAGCTCGCCCTGCTGGAACTCGAAGCCGTGCCAGCGCGCCTGCGCCGCATATTCGAGCTCCTGCGTGAACGGGTCCATGCTGCCGGCCGCGACCTCGTGCAGCAGCGGTTTCCAGATGTGCGTCGGATTGCGGTCGACGAGCGTGACAAGCGCACGCGCGGGACGATTGCCGCGCGCGCCGTAACGATCGCCGAGCCGCGTCGCCAGTTCCAGGCCGCCCGCGCCTCCGCCTACGATGATGATCCGATGCATCCGATTCCCCCTTTGCGATTCGAAACTGCTGCCGCCGGACGAAGCAAACGCGATGCATTCGCGCCGTCCGGTGGATTAACCGGTTCGGACATCATCGATGTGCAGTTCGAAGCACTTCGATGCGGCCGATCCGGAACGCGGGGCGCGCCGCCCCGCATCAATGACATGACTGACATGCATTGTCCGGGAGCTTGCGCGTTGACCACAAGCAAACCATCTCGATATTTGGCATCCCTGCAACAATATGCCGCGGGGAACGGGGAGCGCCCGGGGGTGCGTCAGTGTGCCTCTTCCCAGTTCGCACCGGCGCCCACTTCGGCGACCAGCGGCACCTTCAGCTTCGCGACGCCGCACATCATTTCCGGCAATTTCTCGCGCACCAGCGACAGCTCGCTTTCGGGCACCTCGAGCACCAGTTCATCGTGCACCTGCATGATCATCCGCGACGCGAGCCGGTCACGCGTGAGCCAGTCGTCCACCGCGATCATCGACAGCTTGATCAGGTCGGCCGCCGTGCCCTGCATCGGTGCATTGATGGCCGCGCGCTCGGCCGCCTGGCGGCGCGGGCCGTTGCCGCCGTTGATCTCGGGCAGCCACAGGCGGCGACCGAAAACGGTTTCGACGTAGCCCTTCTCCTTCGCGGTCGCGCGCGTGTCTTCCATGTACTGCGCGACGCCCGGGTAGCGGGCGAAATAGCGGTCGATATAGAGCTTCGCCGCATCGCGCGTGATGCCGAGGTTCGACGCGAGCCCGAACGCGCTCATCCCGTAGATGAGCCCGAAGTTGATCACCTTCGCGATCCGGCGCTGGTCGGAATTGACCTCCAGCGGCGTCACGCCGAACACTTCGGCGGCCGTCGCGCGGTGGATGTCCTCGCCCTGCGAGAACGCGCGCAGCAACGACGCGTCGCCCGAGATATGGGCCATGATCCGCAATTCGATCTGCGAATAGTCGGCCGACACGATCCGGTGGCCCGGCGCGGCGATGAACGCCTCGCGGATGCGCCGGCCTTCGGCCGTGCGCACCGGAATGTTCTGAAGATTGGGGTCGTTCGACGCAAGACGGCCCGTCACCGCGACCGCTTGCGCATAGTTCGTGTGCACGCGGCCGGTGGTGGGGTTCACCATGCGCGGCAGCTTGTCGGTATAGGTCGACTTCAGTTTCGACAGCCCGCGATGCTCGAGCAGCAGCTTCGGCAGCGGGTAGTCCTCGGCCAGCTTCTGCAGCACTTCCTCGTCGGTCGACGGCGCGCCGCTCGGCGTCTTCTTCACGACCGGCAACTGCAGCTTCTCGAAGAAGATCTGCCCGATCTGCTTCGGCGACCCGAGATTGAATTCGCCGCCCGCCAGTTCGTACGCCTGCCCTTCGAGCTCGATCAGACGCGTCGCAATTTCGGTGCTCTGCGCCTGCAGACGCGCATCGTCGATCAGCACGCCCGTACGCTCCATCTTGCGCAGCACGAGCGACACCGGCATCTCGATCTCGCGATACACGCGCTCGAGGCCCGGCTCGCGCGCGACCTGCGGATACAGCGCGTGATGAAGCTGCAGCGTGATGTCGGCGTCCTCGGCTGCGTATTCGGCGGCCTGCGCGAGCGCCACTTCGTCGAAACCGATCTGCTTCGCGCCCTTGCCGGCCACGTCCTCGTACTTGATCGTCTTGACGCCCAGATGACGCAGCGCGAGGCTGTCCATGTCGTGCGTGCGGTGCGATTCGAGCACGTACGACTCGAGCAGCGTGTCGTGCTCGATGCCGTTCAGTTCGATGCCGTAGTTCGCGAGCACCTGTGCGTCGTACTTCAGGTGCTGGCCGACCTTCTTGCGATCGGCCGACTCGAGCCACGGCTTCAGGCGCGCGAGCACCTCGTCGAGCGGAAGCTGCTCGGGCATGTCGGGGCCGCGGTGCGCGACCGGCAGGTAGGCCGCCTTGCCCGGCTCGACCGAGAACGACAGGCCGACGAGCCGCGCGAGCATCGGGTCGAGCGCGGTGGTCTCGGTGTCGAACGCGGTCAGCGCGGCCGCATCGATCTTCGCGAACCACGCGTCGAACTGCTCCCACGTCTGGATCGTGTCGTATTCGCGCACGACGTCGGTCGCGATCACCGGGGCCGGCTCGCCTTCCGGCGCATCGGCGCCGCCACCTTCCGCGGGTGCGCTGTCGACTTCGCGCAGCCAGGTCTTGAAGCCGTAGCGCGCGAAGATGTCGCGCAGCAGCTCGCGCGCCTCGCCGTCGCTCTTCAGCGATGCCTCGATCGATTCGAGATGCGGCGCGAGATCGCAGGCCGTCTCGACCGTCACGAGCTTGCGACCGAGCGGCAGGAAATCGAGCGCGCGGCGCAGGTTGTCGCCGACCACGCCCTTGATCTCGGCCGCGTGTTCGATCACGCCGTCGAGGCTGTCGTATTGCGACAGCCATTTCACGGCCGTCTTCGGCCCGCATTTCTCGACGCCCGGCACGTTGTCGACGGTATCGCCGATCAGCGCGAGGTAGTCGATGATCCGCTCGGGCGGCACGCCGAACTTGGCGATCACGCCGTCGCGATCGAGCGTCTCGTTGGTCATCGTGTTGACGAGCGTGACGCGCTCGGTCACGAGTTGCGCGAGATCCTTGTCGCCGGTCGACACGATCACGTTCATCCCGTGCTGCTCCGCTTCGCGCGCGAGCGTGCCGATCACGTCGTCGGCCTCGACGCCTTCGACCATCAGCAGCGGCCAGCCGAGCGCGCGCACGGCGCCGTGGATCGGCTCGACCTGCAATGCGAGGTCGGGCGGCATCGACGGGCGGTTTGCCTTATAGTCGGCATAAAGGTCGTCGCGGAACGTCTTGCCCTTTGCATCGAACACGCAAGCGCTATACTCTGCACTGACTTCCTTGCGCATACGGCGCAGCATGTTGATGATTCCGTAGAGCGCTCCGGTCGGCTCCCCGCCAGGGCCACGCAAATCAGGCATCGCATGGTAAGCCCGATACAGATAGCTCGAACCGTCAACCAATAGCAGGGTCTTACCTTCCAGATTTCGTTCTTCAGGCATTATGAACAAGAGAAAAGTGATTCCGAGTCTGCGTTCGCTCGCAGATCAAGAACGCGCGACGGCCAAGAAGGCGCGCGCATCGTGGCAGATGTTCACGATTATGGCAGAGTTTATCGAGGCGACCGAGTACCTGTCGGAGATCCGCCCGGCCGTCAGCATCTACGGTTCTGCCCGCCTCAAACCCGATACGCCGCACTACAAGCTCGCGGTGCAGATCGCGCGCAAGCTGTCGGACGCCGGCTTCGCCGTGATCTCCGGCGGCGGCCCCGGCATCATGGAAGCCGCGAACAAGGGTGCGCACGCCGGCAAGGCGCCGTCGGTCGGCCTGAACATCGAGCTGCCGCACGAGCAGGCGGGCAATCACTATCAGGACATCTCGCTGCGCTTCCGCCATTTCTTCACGCGCAAGGTCACGTTCGTAAAGAACTCCGATGCGGTGATCGTGATGCCGGGCGGCTTCGGCACGCTCGACGAGCTGTCCGAAGTGCTCACGCTGATCCAGACGAAGAAGTCGCGCCTCGTGCCGATCATTCTCGTCGGCAGCGAGTTCTGGCAGGGACTGCTGCAATGGTTCCGCGATCAGCTGATTCCGAACGGCCTGATCAACCCGGAAGACATGGACCTGATGCAGGTGATCGACGACCCCGACCAGGTGCTCGACGCGGTGCTCGCGTTCTACGAGGACAGCGGCGAGGAAGAAGGCTCGGACGAAGATCATCCGCCGCGCCCGGAAGAAGACCGGATGTTCTATCTGTAACCGGTCAATGACGACAGCCGGCCCGATGGCCGGCTGTCGCGCTTCGACGCCATGGGCATCGCGATCCGGCGGCCCGCCGGGCGTGACTTTGTAACGCGCTGTTAATACTCGTTCGCCGCTGCGCGCGGTCGAATGTCAAATCCCCGCCGTCGGCGCTGCGCGATGTCGCGGGATCGCCCACACCGACGGCCCGTCACTGTCAAATGGATGGCCCGTCGCGCGCCTGCGCACCGCCAATCCTCCGTAATAATCACGACTCGCCTTTTCCGTCGCACGCCAGCACACTTCATCGTGTCGGCGCGGCGATCCCCCGGTGGAACGGTCCCCCTCGCTTCCATCGCGTCGCGCCGACCCATTCATCACCCCACCACGGAAAAGAACATGCAACGCTCGCTGATCGCCCTCGCCTTCGCCGGCCTCGGCCTTTCGCTGTCCGGCCTCGCTCACGCCGTCAACGTCGACGTCAACATCGGCACGCCCCCGCCGGTCGTCGTCGCACCCGCGCCCGTCGTGGTCGCACCGGCGCCGGTGATCGTCGGCTGGCACGGCGACCGCTACTGGGACGGCCGCCGCTACTGGGAACGCCGCGAGTGGGAAGATCACGAGCGTCATCGCGGTCATGGCGGCTATCACTGCCCGCCGGGGCACGCGAAGAAGGGCGAGTGCTGAGCGCCTGAGCACGAGGCCATCCGGCCTTCGTATCGAAACGAAAAGAACGAGGCCGCACGCGAACCCGGGTTCGCGTGCGGCCTTTGTCGTGACGGACGCCGTTGCGCCGTGTCGTTACTGAAACGCCACTTCCGCGAAGCTTCTCAGCTTGCGGCTATGCAGCTTGTCGAGCCCGTTCGTGCGCAGGATCTCCATCGCCTTCACGCCGATCTGCAGGTGTTGATCGACCTGCCCGCGATAGAACGTGTCGGCCATGCCCGGCAGCTTCAGTTCGCCGTGCAGCGGCTTGTCCGATACACACAGCAGCGTGCCGTACGGCACCCGGAAGCGGAAGCCGTTCGCGGCGATCGTCGCGCTTTCCATGTCGAGTGCGATCGCGCGGCTCTGCGACAGCCGCTGCACGGGCTCGCGATGGTCGCGTAGCTCCCAGTTGCGGTTGTCGACGCTCGCGACCGTGCCGGTGCGCATCACGCGCTTCAGTTCCGCACCTTCGAGCCGCGTGACCTCGGCCACACCGCGCTCGAGCGCGAGCTGCACTTCGGCCAGCGCCGGAATCGGCACCCACAGCGGCAGGTCGGCGTCGAGCACGTGATCCTCCCGCACGTAACCGTGCGCGAGCACGTAGTCGCCGAGACGCTGCGTGTTGCGCAGCCCCGCGCAGTGACCGAGCATCACCCACGCGTGCGGACGCAGTACCGCGATGTGATCGGTGATCGTCTTCGCGTTCGACGGGCCGACGCCGATGTTGACCATCGTGATCCCGCTGCCGTCCGCGCGCTTCAGGTGATACGCGGGCATCTGCGGCAGGCGCGGCGGCGCGGTGCCCTCGGCCGGTTCGCCGCCGAGGTTCGCGTTGTACGTGACGACGTCGCCCGGCTCGACGAACGCGCTGTACTCGCTGCGGTACGCGCGCACCTCGGGGTCGTCGCTTTCCGTCATCAGCGTACGGCCGAGCTTCACGAACTCGTCGATGTAGAACTGGTAGTTCGTGTACAGCACGTAGTTCTGGAAGTGCGTGGGCGACGTCGCCGTGTAGTGGCGCAGCCGGTGCAGCGAGAAGTCGACGCGTGCGGCCGTGAACAGCGCGAGCGGATGCGGCTCGCCCGGCGCCGGTTCGAACGTGCCGTTGACGATGCGATCGTCGAGATACGACAGATCGGGCGTGTCGAAGATGTCGCGCATCGCGAGCAGGCGGTCGCGATCGAGTTCGCCCTCGAGATGAATGCCTTCCGGAAACGCGAAATGAATCGGAATCGGCTGCGACGACACGCCGATCTCGATCTTCACATGGTGGTTCTTCGACAGCAGGCGCAGTTGCTCGCGGTAGTAGTTCGCGAAGAGATCGGGGCGCGTGACCGTCGTCTCGAATACGCCGGGGCCCGCGACGAAGCCGTACGAGCGGCGCGAATCGACGTGCGTGTTGACGTCGGTGCGGATCCGCACGAACGGGTAGCACGCGCGCACGTGCTCGGTGATCGGTTCGTGGCGGCGATAGCGCGCAAACGCATCGCGCAGGAAGCCCGTATTCGTGTCGTAAATGGCGGACAGCCGCGCGACGGCGGCGATCGGATCGTCGAAAGCCTCGACCGACGGGCTTTCGGGCGACAGCACACGGTGCCGGCGGCTCAAATCGTTCTTCATTTTCATCACCTCGTCTGATCCGACGACATTACCACGGAACCCCGTCGCCTTTATGGCTGCCCCTGCGCGCGCAAGGGCCGGATGGCGCTCAGTATTTGCTAAAATCGGTAGGTTCACTGGAGACTCATCATGAAGCCGCTCATTTTCGTCGCCGCTGCCGTCGCGTTTGCCGCCGCCAGCGTCGCTCACGCCGCCGGCGGCACGCCCGACGCCGACGCGCAGGCCCGGGCCGAGGCCAACGAAGCCGCCGGCCTGCCCGATCTCCGCAAGATCAACCGGCCGGGCGCCGAAGTCACGTCGAAAGTGGACTTCGCCGACATCCGCCGCACGCCGAGCTTCCACGAAAAGAGCAAGAACGGCACCGAAGTCACCGAGTACCGCGACCGCGGCAAGCCGGTCGAGATCGACGTGAAGTCGAACTTCGGCACGCGCTACCAGATGAGCTCGACGCCCGACACGTCGCCGAAGCCGCACGACGCGGGCATCCCGATCACGCGCCTGCCGTCGCTGAACCTGCGCTACTGATTCCGTGGCGCCGCGCACCGATCGCGCCGCGCCGCCCCTTCACCTGCTGTCGCGATGCACGCCGCCCGCGTGCCGACACCCTGACCTGACGCATCCCGCATGGCCGTTTTCACCGCTGTTTCCGACTCCGATCTCGCGCAATGGATGCGCCACTACGAACTGGGCGACGTGCTTGCGTTCCGCGGCATTCCGTCCGGTATCGAAAACAGCAATTTCTTCCTGACGACGACACGCGGCGAATACGTCCTCACGATCTTCGAAAAGCTCACGGCGCAGCAACTGCCGTTCTATCTCGACCTGATGCGCCATCTGGCCGCCCACGGCGTGCCGGTGCCGGACCCGGTCCCGCGCGACGACGGCGCGTTGTTCGGCGAACTGCACGGCAAGCCGGCCGCGATCGTCACGAAGCTCGACGGGGCAGCCGAACTCGCGCCGGGGGTCGAACACTGCATCGAGGTCGGGCAGATGCTCGCGCGTCTGCACCTCGCCGGGCGCGACTATCCGCGCAGCCAGCCGAACCTGCGCAGCCTGCCGTGGTGGCAGGAGAACGTGCCGGCCATCGTGCCGTTCATCACGGACGCGCAACGCACGCTGCTCGAAGGCGAACTCGCGCACCAGGCCGGCTTCTTCGCGTCGGACGACTATGCGGCGCTGCCGGGCGGGCCGTGCCATTGCGACCTGTTCCGCGACAACGTGCTGTTCGCCCATGCGGCGCCCGGCACCGGTCACGACGTGCGCCTCGGCGGCTTCTTCGACTTCTACTTCGCGGGCTGCGACAAGTGGCTGTTCGACGTCGCGGTGACCGTCAACGACTGGTGCGTCGACCTCGCGAGCGGCGTGCTCGACGTCGCGCGCGCCGATGCGCTGCTGCGCGCCTACCAGACGGTCCGGCCGTTCACGGCCGAGGAGCGGCGCCACTGGAGCGACATGCTGCGCGCCGGCGCGTACCGCTTCTGGGTGTCGCGCCTGTACGACTTCTACCTGCCGCGCGCGGCCGAGATGCTCAAGCCGCACGACCCCGGCCATTTCGAACGCATCCTGCGGGAGCGTATCGCGCATACGCCCGCGCTTCCCGAGATCCAAACCGCATGCAACTGATCGAAGTGCCCGCGAAAACGGGCTATGTCTGGTTCCGTCAAGGCATCTGGCTGTTCCGCCGGAATCCGCTCGCGTTCATCACGCTGTTCTTCACGTATCTGCTCGCCATTACGCTGGTGTCGATGGTGCCCGTGATCGGCTCGGCGCTGCCGCTGGTGTTCATTCCCGGCATCGCGGTCGGGTTCATGGCCGCGTGCCGCGACACGGTGGCCGGCAAGACGGTGATGCCGACGATCCTCGTCGACGGCTTTCGCTCGTACGGCACCGTCGCGACCCAGCGGCTGCTCGCGCTCGGCGCGATCTACGTCGCGTCGATGGTGCTGGTGTTCGCCGCTTCGTCGTTCGTGGACGGCGGCGCGCTGTTCCACGTGATGATGGGCGCGGCCGACGAAGCGAACACGACGCCCGAGACGCTGGCCGCGCAAGGCACGCTCGGCGCGCTGTTCTTCGCGACGCTGCTCTATCTGCCGGTCGCGATGCTGTTCTGGTTCGCGCCGGTGCTGGTCGCGTGGCACGACGTCCCGCCCGCGAAGGCGCTGTTCTTCAGCATCGTCAGCTGCTGGCGCAATCGCGGCGCGTTCGTCGTGTACGGCGCGCTATGGTTCGGCGTCGCGCTCGGCACGTCGCTCGCGCTGTCGCTGCTGCTGCAGGCGCTCGGCGCCGGCGCGTATGCGCTGACGATCATGATGCCGGTGACGATCATCATCGTCACGATGCTGTACTGCTCGTTCTACGCGACCTATCGCGGCTGCTTCGGCGTGCAGGAACCGGGCGCGACCACGACGATGTCGGGTCGCTGACCCTTCTCCCGGCCGGCGCATGTCGCCGGCCGTCTCGCCGTTTCTCGCGCCGGCTCGTCGCCCGGCGCGCCTTGACCTCCCCTTTTTCCTCTAACGATCCGCATCCGGTCGCCTCTGTTCAATCCGGTCTTTTGCGCGCAAAATAATTTGCGTACAAATCGTTCGCGCATCCGCCGCGCTTCCCCGAATCATGGATCGCCTGCCTCCGCTGCCCCAGACGCTCGACGAGCAACTGTGCTTCGCGCTTTACTCGACTTCGCACGCGATGACGAAGGCGTACAAGCCGCTGCTCGACAAGCTGTCGCTGACCTATCCCCAATATCTCGCGATGCTCGTGCTGTGGGAACGCGACGACATGGCCGTGAAGGACATCGCCGCGCGGCTCGACCTCGATCCGGCCACGGTCACGCCGCTGCTCAAGCGGCTGGAAGCGCTCGGCTACGTCGAACGCGTGCGTAGCGCGGCCGACGAGCGCGTCGTCAACGTGCGCGTGACGCCGGAAGGCCGTGCGCTGAAGGATCGCGCGCGCTCGGTGCCCGCCGATCTCTTTTGCACGATGCAGCAAACCCCCGAGTTCCTGATCAGGCTGCGCGCCGACCTCCAGCAATTGCGCGACGCGTTGTCGGTGGCCAACGAACGGTGACGCTCGAGCGCCGAGCGACCTTGCCTGCGCCACCGGGCGGTTTCACTTGCAGCTTTGCCTCGCTGGCTGCTTGTGTTGCTGCCAGCCGGACATCGCGCCCGGCGGAGGCTAGACGGACAGTGTGACGCGAAAAATCTACCGCTCACCCTATTTCTGGGCGCCTTGGGGTGCAGTTCTCAAGACCGTCAGCACACCAGCTTTTCATTGACCCGCACGGCATTACAGGCTTGTCGGGTTAAAGTGCTGGATTGGCCGCTAGCTAACTTATCGCCTGAGACAACTTAGGCTGTTAGTCTGGGCTTTGAATGCTCATTCTGTGAGCGTTTTGCGGTTTCCGCCGTAGGCCCAGGTTCAGGCCGCAGTGGGAATTGGCAAATTGGCCTTGAGCGCAGCGGTCATTTCGGGGACGGTGCCGCTACGCATGACACGGACGACCCATTGCTCGAACTTGTCCTTCGTCACGCCCTTCACCTTTGCCACGAGGGTCAGAATTCCTTTGTTGTCGTACCACCGGAGCAGTTCGGCGACGTCTTGCTTGGCAATTGCGTCTTGCATCGCATCACGAGCGAGTTTCGCGAGAGAGTTAACATCGAGCGAGCCGGTTTTCTCCGCGTAGGTTGCCGCCAGCGCATCCACGTCGGAAGCTGCACTTAAGTCAACTTTCTTCAGCATTCTGTCAATTCTGCGACGGCAGTATCGCAATATGATGTCGAGCTGATTTTTTTGCTCTGTAGCGTGCGCAAACAGGTCGTCATGAACTTGTGCCGCCCGTTGGCTTACTTCATTCTGGTCATAGCCATCTGACTTGGCGATTGCCTTCACCACATCTGGAAGCAGGAAGAGATTCTCAATTTCCGAGACCGGCAGTATCTCAATTCCTCTGGCGCGAAAGGCTTCGGCTTCTTCTACGGTGTAGGCATCGGCGTCGACAATGCCGGCGCAGCTAACTCGAGTGAGGGCCGCGTTTGCTCGCATGGTGACGACGGCGTGCAGTACTTCCTCGCAAGATCCTCTCGGGATAATTGTCCAGTCTGGATAACATGCTCGGAAGACGGCTTTATCAATGCTGCGGGTACCACCTTCGACAAAAAGTACGGGTCTGCGGCTACCGAGAATAAGTGTCGTAACTTCCTCCGAGAATGCGCTCTCTTCGGGAATGTCTTCGATTATCCATCCAGTGTCGGGATGGTAGGCCCGCAGTACAAACTTCTGGCCCTTTCTTGATGCAACAAATTCAAGATCATGCGAAATAATAACTGTACTGCAATCTGGCCGTGCTGCTTCCAGCTCGTCCCATAGACCAGCAACAATGGAGCGATGGATGTGTAGCTCGGGCTCATCGAAAATTATTAGGCTGTCCTGAGCCGACATTAGAGTTTGCCCGATGAGATAGAAAACTGCCCGCTCTCCGTCGCTCATCTCGGGAGCCGGATAGTGACCAGTTGAACCCGCTACCGTGACGGTGATGTTGTCGCCAGAAATGTTGAGTTTCCGGTGTGGGAGCAGCCTGTCCCAGATTTCGACGAGCTTTTCGAACTTCGTTTGCGCCGCAGGCATACCATTGCCCGCTCTCGCATTCTTATGGCTTTCAAGTGCAGTGTTTGATTGTTCAGCGAACAGAGCCTGAACCAGGAAGTCGTAATCATTCAACAAGTTCGTCGCGGCTTTCTGCTGCCAACGATTTACGTTGCGATACCCTATCTGCGATTCCGCGCCGGCATAGCCATATCTCAACGCATTTAGTGCAGATTTTTCGCTAACCTTGGCGACCTCAGGATTCAAGCTAAGTGCGCGGTGAGCCGATATACGATGACACTTATCGCCAAGTTCGGTTTCAATTTGGACTGCAAGTCTAGTCTTGCCGCCTCCATTAGCACCAACGAAATACATGGAGGTTCCCGGTTCAACTTGGACATTTCTGGTCCCAGACGGGGTCTTAATCGAGAAAGAGATTGCCATCTTGATTCTTGTGTTCAATTTGGGCGATGAGATTTTTTCGCTGTGCCGCTAAGCAACCTTCGCAAAAAGTGGCGCGACAGAAAGGTGAAAGCGACGACGCTACTATAACCAATTGCGCAAGGATCGCGTACGGAGCACGGGAGCGTAGGAGGCATGAGCTTTCAGAGCCCATCGGACCGACCAGAAACTGGCTCCAAGATTTTCTTGCAAATTTCATTTGCACACTAACAATTTGTGTTCTATATTTTCCTCGTGGCCGGCGACGCCCCGTCTCACCGGACCTCTTTTCTCCCTTTTCCCGACAGGAGTTGCACGATGAACATTCTGTACAAGACCAGCGCCACGAGCACGGGCGGCCGCGACGGCCGCGCGGTATCCGCCGACCACAAGCTGGAAGTGAAGCTGGCCGCGCCGCGCGAACTCGGCGGCACGGGTGCGGAAGGCACGAATCCGGAGCAACTGTTTGCCGCAGGTTACTCGGCCTGTTTCCTGAGCGCGATGAAATTCGTCGCGGGCCAGAACAAGCAGACGCTGCCGGCCGATACGCAAGTCACGGCGGAAGTGGGCATCGGCCCGAACGACGCCGGCGGCTTCGGGCTCGACATCGAACTGCGCGTATCGCTGCCGGGGCTCGACAAGACCGACGCGCAGGCGCTGGTCGACAAGGCGCACCACGTGTGCCCGTATTCGAACGCCACGCGCAACAACGTGCCGGTGCGCCTGACGGTCGTCTGACGCGACGTAGGTTCGGCAGAATGCAAAAAGGGCACGTGCGGCATGGTGCCGCACGCGCCCTTTTGCGCGAATCGTCGAAATGGCGGGCCGGCAGGCCCGCGTGCGCCGCTTAGCGCGCGCCGAACGAATACGGGCGGTTCAGTGCCGCGTCGCGATCGATCTTGCGCATGCGGAATTCGAGATCGTAGATGTCGGTGGCTTCGGCCAGGTACGCGTCGGCGCGCTCTTTCGCGGCCTTTTCGGCGTTCTTGGTCAGCATCAGGAAGAGGTGGCTCAGCAGGTACATGTTCGATCTCGCAAAGGTCTGGACTAGGGTTTTCCCGAATTATAGGGAAAACCCCTAGCCTTTGGCCAGCGTCGATCAAACGGTGCGTCGTTCGGTCGCCACAGTGCGACGATGAGCTTCGAAAAAGGCCCAGATCATCGCGCTTGCGTCGGGGCCGACTGCCGCGTGAAACGGCACGGCTTCGTCGCCGCCGGCCCATGCGTGATCGAGCCCTTTCACGTGGCAAAGCCGCACGACCGGCTCGCCGTCGCGGCATACGTCGGTCACTCGGGCGCCCGTTTCGCGCGACTCGACGCGTTCGCCGCCGCGCAACGCGCCCCGGCTATCGGCGAGCCCGTTCAGGCGCATGAACTGCACGGCCAGTTGGTCGGCATTCTTCGGCGCGACGACCCGGTCGCCGTCGCCCTGGACGATCAAGGCGGGCATGCCCGGATACGCGCCGGCGTCGACCAGCGTATCGAGAGCCGCAGCCGGGTTCTGCCGCAGGCCGCGCCGCATCACGTCCATCGCAGTGATGCCGGAATTCGCCTCGCCGAGCGCGGGGCCGGAGTGCAACGCGACCGCCGCGAAGCGGTCCGGATGGTGCAGCGCAAGAAGCGACGCGAGGCCCGCGCCGGCCGACAGCCCCGCGACGTAGACGCGCGACGCGTCGAAGCCGTGCTCGTCGACCAGCGCGTCGACCAGCGACGCCACCGCGTCCGCCTCGCCTCGCCCCGCGCGGTCGGTGTCCTCGTACCAGTGCCAGCAGCCATGCGAATGCGCGCGCAGCGACTGCTCCGGATACAGCACAGCGAAACCGTGCTTGTCGGCCAGCAGGTTCATCCGCGTGCCCTGCGCGAATTCGTCGACCGACTGCCGGCAGCCGTGCAGCATCACGACGAGCGGTATCGCACCACGCCGGCGGCCGGGCGGCACATAAAGCCCGTACGCGAGATTCTGGACGAGGCGGCCGAGCGCCGGCGCCATCGGATGTTCGCCGCGCGTCCATTCGCCCGCCGCCCAAGCGGCCGCGCGCGGCCGCACGCGCGATTCGCGCGGCTGGGACGGATCGGGCACGGCAGGCGAGGCCACGGCCTCAAGTGCATCGCGAGTGAGGCGCTGCGCATCGCGCGCCGCTCGCTTGGCGGCCGGAGACAGCATGCGTTTCATGCCGCCCAGCCACATCTTGGTCAGACTTTTGGTCATCGATCGGGCTCGCAGTCAGGAAAATAGGGGCGCCATCAGAGCACCGCAACGGATGCATCGTTCGACTTTGTGCAATGCACCATAGCATTGTTTCCGGGATTTTTCCTGCACGCCGATCGTTGCCGGTAGCGCAAAAAACGGGCCTCATGTGGACGCGGCGCTATACTGGGGCTTCGTCGCTTGTATCCGTTGTAGTCGTTCTTCCCGGCTCGCGCGTTGATTTAAGCATTGTCCCGCCTTCGTCCGCTCCCTTCCCGATGTTCGACCTGCCCGCTCACCTGTGGATCATGATCACCGCGTTCGGCGGCGCCGGCCTGACCTTGCCGCTCGCGATCACGATCGCCGTCTGGCTCGCGCTCGGCTACTCGTGGCAGCGTGCGGCCGCGTGGCTCGGCGTGCTCGCGGCCGCGATCGGCGTGGTGGCGCTCACGAAGATCGCGTTCCTCGGCTGGGGCATCGGCATCCGCGCGTGGGATTTCACCGGATTCAGCGGGCATGCGATGCTGTCGACGTCGGTGTATCCGGTCGCGATGTTCCTCGCGCTGATCCGCACGCGCACGCCGGTGCGGATCGCCGGCATCGCGCTCGGGCTCGCGGCCGGCGTCGCGGTCGGCGTGTCGCGGGTCGCACTCGCCGCGCATTCGCCGTCCGAATCGATCACCGGCTGCATCGTCGGCGCGATCGCCGCGCTCGCGTTCATCGCCGGCTCGTGGCGCGCGGCGCCGCACCGCTGGTCGGTGCCGGCGGTCGTCGCGAGCCTCGCGCTCGTCACCGTGGCGCTGCACGGCCTCACGGTGCCGTCGCACCGCTGGGTCACCAAGGTCGCGCTGCAACTGTCGGGCCACGAGCGCCCGTTCGTCCGCGCGCGCTGGAAGGCCAACCCGAACTACCGTCCCGCGTCGCAGCCGTCGTCGCTGCAGCGCACCGAATCGGCGCCGCATACGCTTCACGCGTGACGGGCGCCCCTTTTTACGTCTGACCATTTCATGCGCACCGCCGCATGAGCAGTATGTCGAGCGTTATAACCTGCCCTATATTACGATTACGGTTTCCACCCATTCGAAACGAATCTCCATGCGCTCAACCGTCCGTCCGCTTCGCCGCGGCCTGCTTCGCCTGCTGCCGATCGCCACGCTTGCCGCCGGGGTCGCGTTCAGCGCGCCCGCTTCCGCCGCCGACGAACTGGTCGTGTCGGCGGCCGCCAGCCTGACGAATGCATTCAAGGCCGTCGGCGACGCGTACGAGAAGCAGCATCCCGACACCAAGGTGCTGTTCAACTTCGGCGCGTCGGACGTGCTGATGCAGCAGATCGCCAAGGGCGCGCCGGCCGACGTGTTCGCGTCGGCCGACCAGAAGGCGATGGATCGCGCGGTGAGCGAGAAGGTGATCGTGCCCGGCACGCGCCGCGATTTCGCCGCGAACTCGCTCGTGCTGATCGTGCCGGCGGACAGTCACGCGGCCGCGCCGACGTCGCTGAACGACCTGACCGCGCCCGGCGTGAAGCGCATCGCGTACGGCGACCCGGCCTCGGTGCCGGTCGGCCGCTACACCGAGGGCGCGCTGCGCGCGGCCGGCGTGTGGGACGCCGTCAGCGCGAAGGGCGTGCTCGCCGCCAACGTGCGCCAGAGCCTCGACTACGTCGCGCGCGGCGAGGTCGACGCGGGCTTCGTGTTCGGCACCGACGCCGCGATCATGCCGGGCCGCGTGAAGGTCGCGCTGACGGTGCCGACGCAGACGGCCATCACCTACCCGATCGCCGTGGTCAAGGACAGTCGCCACGCCGCGCAGGCGCAGTCGTTCATCGATTTCGTCGCGTCGCCGCAGGGCCAGGCCGTGCTGTCGACGTTCGGCTTCAAGCCCGCCAAGTGAGCGTATCGCGATGCATGACGCCTGGGTCCCGCTCCTGCTGTCGCTGAAGGTGGCCGGCTGGGCGACCGCGCTCGACATCGTGCTCGGCGTCGCGGCGGCGTTCGTGCTCGCGCGCTGGCGCTCGCCGCTGCGCGACGTCGTCGATTCCGTGCTGACGCTGCCGCTCGTGCTGCCGCCGACGGTGCTCGGCTATTACCTGCTCGTGCTGCTCGGCCGGCGCGGCGTGTTCGGCGCGTGGCTCGACACGCTCGGCATCGCGCTGGTGTTCACGTGGCAGGGTGCGGTGATCGCGTCGATGGTCGTCGCGTTTCCGCTGATCCTGAAATCGGCGCGCGCGGCGTTCGAGGGCGTCGATCCGCATCTGGAGCGCGCCGCGCGCACGCTCGGGCTCGGCGAAGGGGCGGTGTTCTTCCGCGTGACGCTGCCGCTCGCCGCCCGCGGGATCCTCGCGGGGGCGCTGCTCGCGTTCGCGCGCGCGCTCGGCGAATTCGGCGCGACGCTGATGATCGCCGGCAACCTGCCCGGCCGCACGCAGACGCTGTCGGTCGCGATCTACGCGGCCGTGCAGGCCGGCGACGACGCCACGGCCAACTTCCTCGTGCTGGTGACGTCGATCACCTGCGTGCTCGTGCTGCTCGCGACCGGCTGGCTCGTGCCGTCGCGCGCCCGGCGGAGCCAACTGACATGAAGCGCCCGTCCCGCCCGTATCGCCGGCGCCGTGCGGTAGCCGGCCCGCTTCGGCGGAGGGTCGAATGAGCCTCGTCGTCGATATCCGCAAGACCTACGCGAACGCCGAGCGCCGCTTCACGCTCGACATGTCGTTCACGGCGACGACGCAGCGCGTCGTGCTGTTCGGGCCGTCCGGCGCGGGCAAGAGCATGACGCTGCAGGCGATCGCCGGACTGCTGACGCCCGACGAAGGCACGATCGCGCTGAACGGCGAGCCGCTGTTCGACGCTGCACGCCGCATCGACGTGCCGACCCGCGAACGCCGGGTCGCGTATCTGTTCCAGGACTACGCGCTGTTTCCGCATCTGAACGTGCGGCAGAACATCGCGTTCGGGCTCACGTCCGGACTGCGCAACCCGCGCGCGAAAACGGTGCCGCCGGAGGTCGCGTACTGGCTGCGCGCGTTCGACCTCGAATCGCTCGCCGGGCAGTATCCGTCGCAGTTGTCGGGTGGGCAGAAGCAACGCGTGGCGCTCGCGCGCGCGCTGGTCGCGCAGCCACGCATCCTGCTGCTCGACGAACCGTTCGCGGCGCTCGACGGCGCGATGCGCCAGCGCATGCGTCATGAGCTCGCCGAACTGCAGGCGCGACTCGACATCCCGATGGTGCTGATCTCGCACGACCCCGACGACGTCGCCGCCTTCGGCGACCAGGTCGTGCAGTTGAGCGAAGGACGCGTGCTGGCGAGCGCGCCGCACGCCGAGTGGCCGACGCGCGTCGTCTGAACGCGCGACGCCGTGGTCGTGACCGTGGCGCTGGCCGCCACGTTGAAACCTGAGAGACGCCGCGTCGCGGCACATGCTGAAAGCGGAAAACGAAGCCGGTGCGATGCAAACGGGTGCGGCGCCGGCTTCGCCCCGCCCCCGCGGCAAGCCGCACTGCCCGGTCAGCCCGTCACCGCCAGTATCACGCTCGACGCCTTGAACAGCGCGATCGCGCGCCGGCCGACGTCGAGCTGCAACGCGTCGACGCTGTCGTTGGTCACGACGGCCGTCAGCGTCCCGCCGCCGTCGAGCGCGAGCGTCACCTCACTGTTTATCGCACCCGCCGCGACGGCTTCGACGCTGCCGCACAGCCGGTTCCGCGCGGACACCTTCAGCTCGGACCCGCCATCGTCGACCGCGAGCACGACCCACGACGCCTTCACCAGCGCGCACGCGCTCGCGCCTTCCCGCAGCCCGAGCGCCTCGGCGCTTTCGTGGGTCAGCACGGCGACGACGGATTGCCCGCCCGGCAGCGCAAGCGTCACCTCGTCGTTGACGGTGCCGCGCACGATCGACGCGACCTTGCCGAACCACTGGTTGCGCGCGCTCGTCTTCATCCCGATCCGGCCGATCAGCGCCCAGTCGACGTCGAAGCCGGCCACGGCCGCGCTCGCGGCCTCGATGAAGCGGCGATGCTCGCGCTCGATCGTGCGGAATGCGGCGATCAGCGACGTCGCGCGCGGCGTCAGCGTCGTGCCGCCGCCGCCCTTGCCGCCCGTCGAGCGCGCGACGAGCGGCTCGCCGGCAAGATTGTTCATCGTGTCGACCGCGTCCCACGCGGCCTTGTAGCTGAGGCCGACGGCCTTCGCCGCGCGCGTGATCGAACCGGTGTCGCCGATCGCCGCGAGCAGCGCGATGCGCGTCGCGCCGCCGAGCGTCTGGTCGCCGGCGCGCAGCCACAGCTCGCCGCCCAATTCGAGCGGTCCGGCGGTCGAGGAGGAATGCGGTGCGTCGGTCGTCATCGGCATGCGTGCGGGATACGGGCGGCCATTATAGGGTCGGCGCACGGCGCTCAGCCCGGCTTGCCGCCGAGCTTCGGCGCCCGCAGGCTGGCCAGTAGCGCCTCGGCGTCGCGCGCCGCCCGCTGTTCGAGCGCGGCGCCGTAGCCGCGCACGAAACCGATCTGGTACGGCGGCGCCGCCAGTTGCTCGAGATGATGCAGCGCGACCATCGCGTCGTTCGCCTCGCCGAGCACGCTCTGCACGCGCGCCAGCGTCTTGACCGTCTCGTTGCGCGTGCGGCGCGACGCGAGCGACGCGAAGAATTCGAGGGCATAGCGCAGCCGCTTCGCATCGATCCGCACCCGATGGCGGGCCGCGGTGTCCAGCGACGTGAGCGACGGCGATGCGTAGAGATGACCGAACAGCCGCCGCACACGCCTGGACGCGTGACGCCGCAGCGACGGCGCGTCGTCGCCGTCGGCCGCCGGCAGCGCGAGCGCGCTCAGCCATTCGAGCCAGCCGAGCGTCAGCCGCGCATAGCGGGCCGAATGCAGCGCCTGCCGCAGCTCGACGCGCGCGGCCATCGACTGCGCGCGGGCGGCGTCGAGCGTGCCGTCCCAGTCGCTGCCGCCGCCGTCGGCCGCGATCAGCGCGGGCAGGCTCTCGGTCGCGAACACGTCCCAGTCGCGCACCGTGCCGAGCAGCGCGGCGAGCCAGCGCAGGTCGACGCCGAGCGTGTCCTTCCATTGACGGTCGGTGAAACGCGGGAAGAAGCGCATCAGCGTGCGCAGGCGGCGCAGCGCGACGCGCATCTGGTGCACGAATTCGGGATCGTCGCGATCGAGGACGCCGCATTCGTTGCCGAGCCACTGCGCGGTGATGTCGCCGGACAGCGCGAACAGCGCGGCGCGCTGGGTGCGGATGCCGGTCAGGTCGACGGTTTGCGCCTTGACCAGCGCGGGCGCCAGCGGGCCGCCCGCACAGGCGCGGTCGATCACGCTCGTCAGTTGCACGAAGGCGGGCCACGCGCCGCTCAGTTCGCGCGCCGCGGCAAACAACGCGCGCAGCGCGGCCGTGCGCGCGGCCACGGTTTCCCAGTCCGGCGCGGCCAGGCGCAGCTCGACGTGGCGGCGCGGCGGCTCGCCGCCGCCGTGCAGCGTGATGTCGTCGAGCGTCATTTCGACCACGACGCCGCTGTCGTCGGCCCAGCGCCCGCGCCGCCGTTCGCTGACGACGCGCAGCGCCGACGCCTGGGACCGCGCTTCGTCGGTGTCCGGTGCATCGCCGCCGACGGCGGCCCGTGCGTCGGCACCGGCTGCGGCGCTCGGCGCGGGTATCGGCAGCGGCGTGGCGACCGCGATCCCCGCGTGCTCCGCGTCGAACAGTTCGCGCTGCGTGACGCCGGGGGCGAACGTCGCGGTGCGCGAGGCGACGACCCGCGTGCCATGCGCGTTCGATTCGACCCAGGTCCACCAGTTCGCGCCGGGACTCCGCTCGGCCTCCTCGATCTGGCACGGTGCGATCGTCACGCGCTCGTGGCCGCGCCGCATCCGGACCTGCGGGCAGATCCGCCACGCACGCACGAGCTCGGCGCCGAAGTCGCGCTGCGCGCCCCGGGCGCGGCTTGCGCCCTTGACCGGCCACCCTTCCAGCGACAACGACAGCACGATTTCCAGCACACGCGACATGGAGGCTCCTGCACATGAAGGATCGCCGGCGCATCGACCGCGCCGGCGTCGTTCGTGAAGCAACTTCCATAGTACACGCCCCAAAAGCGCGCAGGCGACGATCCGGCCCTGTCTCCCTGTGGCGGGTCAAGCCGGCACGTCAGACGGCGTATTGCGCGATGCCGTTGCCGAACGACCAGTTCTCCTTCAGCACCTCGACGAGACTGATGAATACGTCTTCCCGCCGCACGCCGGGCTGCTGCGCGAGGTTCTCGACGATCGTCCGGTACAGCGCCCGCTTCTGCTCGAGCGTGCGCGTGTTGTTCGCGGTGATCTGGATCATCACGAGATCGTCGCTGCGCTCGATATCGTAGTAATGACGGCCGAACACGAAATTCTCGGCCGCGTGCTCGGTCACGACCATGAAGATGTCGTCCTCGGGTACGTTGAACGTCTGCATCAGCGCGCGGTGCACGCCGTCGACGAGGGCCCTGCGGTAGGCGGCCGGTTTGCCTTCGCGTACGGCGATACGGGTGAATGGCATGGTCTTGCTCCTGTCGGTGAGTGACGTTGAAGAACGAAAACACAGCGTCAGGTTAGGCGCGCCAACCTATAATGAACAGTCATTGATGAATATTTCATCCATTTTCATTTGAAATGAAAGTACTCGATCTCGATGCCGTCCGCGCGTTCGTGCTGGTCGCCGACCTCGCCAGCTTCACGCGCGCCGCCGATGCGCTCGGCACCACGCAATCGGCCGTCAGCCTGAAGCTGAAGCGGCTGGAAACCCATCTCGGCAAGCCGCTGCTCGCGCGCACGCCGCGCGTCGTCAAGCTGGCCGCCGACGGCGAGCATTTTCTGCCGGCCGCCCGTGCGCTGCTCGACGCGCACGAGCATGCGCTCGGCGCGATCTCGACCGGCACGGTCCGCCTGTCGCTCGGCGTCAGCGAGCACGTCGCGGTGCCCGACCTGCCGGCCGTGCTCACGAGCCTGCACCGGCAGGATCCGGGGCTGTCGCTGGAAATGCATCTCGGCGCGTCGACGAGCCTGCTTCCGCAATACGACGAACGGCGGTTCGACGCGGTGATCGTCCGTCACGAGCCGGGCGAGGATCCGCCGCGCGACGACGGCACGCCGCTGTTCACCGAGCCGCTCGCCTGGCTCGCCGCGCCCGACTGGACGCCGCGCGCCGGCGAGCCGCTGCCGCTCGCGGTGCTGGCCGGCCCCTGCGGCGTGCGGGCCGCCGCGCTGCGCGCGCTCGACCGTGCGGGGCTGCCATGGCGCGAGCGCTTCACGGGCGGCGGGGTCGCGGCGGTCACGGCGGCGGCCGCGGCGGGGCTGGCCGTCTGCCCGCTCGCGCGCCGCGTCGCCCCGCGCACGCTGGTCGACGTCGGCGCGAAATTCGGGCTGCCGCCGCTGCCGCAATCGCAGGTCGTGCTGTATTCGCGCGTACGCGACGCCCGGGCCGCCGCCGCGCTGCGCAGGTTTGCCGACAGCCTTGCAATCTCGGCGTAAACTAGCGGGCTCCACCGCCCGCAATCTCCAGACGAATGCCGATGAAGCCCGACGCCCGCAAGCACCTCCGCGCCAATCTGCTGATGCTCGCCGCCGCCGCGATCTGGGGCTCCGCTTTCGTCGCGCAACGCCTGAGCCTCGACGTGATCGGGCCGTTCCTGTTCACCGGGCTGCGCTTTCTGCTCGGCGCGCTCGTGCTCGTGCCGCTGCTGATGATGAATACGGCGTCGCGCGCGCAGCTCGCGGCCATCCGGCGCGAACCGGCACTGCTGCTGCCGGGCGTCGCGCTCGGCGGTCTGCTCGCCGTGTCGATCTCGCTGCAGCAGTTCGGCCTCCAATACACGCGGATCGCCAACGCCGGCTTCATCAGTTCGCTGTACGTCGTGATCGTGCCGCTGATGGGCGTGTTCGCGCGCCACCGGATCGGCGCGGGCACGTGGTTCGGCGCGATGCTGGCCGCGGTCGGTCTGTATTTCCTCAGCATCGACGAACACTTCGCGGTGCTCGACGGCGACTGGTTCCAGCTCGCGGGCGCCGTCATCATCGCCGCGCACGTGATGGCGGTCGGCCATCTCGCGAAACGCCACGATCCGCTCGTGCTCGCGTTCCTGCAATTCGCCGTGTGCGGCATCGCGTGTCTCGCGGTCGGCCTGGCGGTCGAACCGGTCAGCGTCGCGATGCTGCGCGGCGCGCTGCCGACGCTGCTGTACGGCGGGCTGCTGTCGGTCGGGGTCGGCTATACGCTGCAGGTCGTCGCGCAACGCGACGCGGCGCCCGCACACGCGGCCGTGATCTTCAGCATGGAAGGCGTGTTCGCGGCGATCGCCGGCTGGGCCGCGCTCGGCGAAACGCTGACGCTGCGCGCGCTCGTCGGCTGCGCGCTGATGCTGGCCGGCCTGCTCGCATGCCAGTTGCTGCCGAACGGCGACGCACGGAAAAAGGACGAGGACGCGCTGCCGGCGTGACGCCCACCGTCCCTATAATGGCGATTCGCGTGACTTCCACGCCAACCGCTTCCGACAGGCCTGCTCCGTGACGTCCACTTCCGTCGATCCCGCCGCCGACCTGCTGCGCGAACGCGCAGCGCACTACGCCGCCCAGGCGGCGCTATTCCTGCGCGACCAGGCGCTCTCCATCGCGTCGCACGACCTGCGCAGCCCGCTGAATGCGATGCACAGCTGGGCCTACGTGCTCGAGCGCCAGCTCGCCCATGCCGATCCGAACCTGCAGCGCGCGCTCGCGGGCATCCGCACGGGCATCGACCAACAGGTCGCGCTGATCGACGGCGTGCTCGACGCGCCGCGCGCGGAAACGCGCATGCTCACGCTCGCGCCGCGGCCGTTCGCGCTGCGCGCGCTGCTCGACGAAACGGTCGCGCTCGTGCGGTTCGCGCTCGCCGACGCACGGCAGGTTGCGCTCGACACGACGCTGCCGGACGGCGAACCGTCGCTCGCCGTCGATCGCGAACGCGTCGCGCAGGCGCTCTGGACCATGCTGATGACGGCCGTCGAGGCCAGTGCCGCGGGCAGCCGCGTCGCGTTCGCCTGCACGCGCGACGGCGCGCAATTCACCGCGCGCGCCACCTGCACCGTTAACGCCGGCGCGCTCGTCGATCCCGCGCAGCCGCACGCGTTCGAATCGTTCGCCCGGCGCGAGATGCTGCGCGAGCGCGATGCAAAGCGCAGCGCGTGGACGCTCGCGCTGTGCCAGCGCGTCGCGCTCGCGCACGGCGGCACGTTCACGCACGACGTGTTCGCCGACGGCGCCGCCGCCACGCTCACGTTCTCGATTCCCTGCGAGGCGCCGGTGTAAGCAAGCGGCCGGTCGATACATTACAAATTCCTTTCCGGCTCTATACTGATGGGCCTGTCATAACCGGAGCGATTCTTTGTTACAGATCTTCGCGCTCATCGGCGCGTTGTTCCTGGTGGCCCTGAACGGGTTCTTCGTTGCGGCCGAATTCGGCCTCGTCAAACTCCGCGCAACGCGCGTCAAGACCCTCGCCCGCAAGCACGGCTTGCGCGGGCGCATCCTCGGCATCGTGCATGGCCGGCTCGACGCGTATCTTTCCGCGTGCCAGCTCGGCATCACGCTCGCGTCGCTCGGCCTCGGCTGGGTCGGCGAACCGGCGTTCGCGCAACTGATCGGTCCGCTGCTCGACCTCGTCGGCGTCCACTCCGAACGCGTCGTGCACCTGATCTCGCTCGTGTTCGCGTTCTCGCTGATCTCGTTCCTGCACATCGTCGTCGGCGAACTGGCGCCGAAATCGATGGCGATCCGCCAGTCGGAGAAGGTCGGCCTGTGGGTCGCGCTGCCGCTCTACGCGTTCTACTGGGCGATGTATCCGGCGATCTGGGTGCTCAATACCAGCGCCAACGCGGTCCTGCGGCTCGCGGGGCTGTCGGCCGACCACGGCGGCGACGCGCACTATTCGACCGACGAGCTGAAGCTGATCCTGCGCAGCCGCCGCAGCGCGGCCGGCAATGCGGCACAGCCGGCGCGCGGCACGTACAGCAACGACGAGTGGAACACGCTCGCGCACTCGCTCGATTTTTCGTCGATGACCGTGTCGGACCTGATGCGGCCGGCCCATGAAATGATCGGCCTGCGGCGCGACCTGCCGCTGCCCGACAACATGGAGATCGTCGCGCGGCACCGCTTCAGCCGCTATCCGCTGTTCGAGGATGCGTCGCGCGAACAGGTGAGCGGGCTGATCCACCTGAAGGACCTGTTGCTCGCCCGTCACGCGGGCGCCGCGCTCGACGACCTGTCCGACTACGTGCGCCCGGTCCAGTACGTGAAGCCCGACACGCCGGCGCTCGAACTGTTCCGCCGCTTCCGCAAGGGCGCTCCGCACTTCGCGCTGGTGGGCAACAAGGGCGAGAAGCCGATCGGCTTCCTGACGCTCGATAACCTGCTCGGCGCGCTGGTCGGCCAGATCCACGACGAGTTCCGCCAGGGCGATGCCGACTGGAGCCGTCTCGACGACGGCACGTTGATGGGCAAGGGCAGCCTGCCCGTCGTCTCGCTCGAACAGGCGCTCGGCATCGACATCGACGAAGGCCGCGCGGAATCGGTCGGCGGCCTCGTGATCCAGGCGCTCAGCGACCTGCCGACCGAAGGGCAGCGCGTGTCGTTCGACCGCTTCGACGTCGTCGTGAAGAAGATGAACGGGCCGCGCATCGTACTCGTGCGCGTCTATCCGAAGATCGCGAAAGAGGCCGACGAATGACGGCCGCGCGTCGCGTCGTCGCACGATGAACGCGCCGCTGCCGCGCTGCTGCGTGATCACGCCGGAACCGGCGTCCGCGTCGGCTGCCGATCGGGCCGCGTTTCTCCACCGGCTGTCGGCCGTGCTCGCGCGCGGCGAAACGCTCGTGCAACTGCGCGTGAAATCGCTCGACGCGGCCGCGTTCGCATCACTGGCCGCCGCGGCGCTCGCCCGCTGCGACGCAGCCGGCGCGTCCCTGATGCTGAACGGGCCGATCGATGCAGCCGGCGTGATGCGGCTCGACGGCGCCGGCTGGCATCTCGACGGCGCCGCCCTGCGCGCCGTCGCGCAACGGCCGCTGCCGGCCGGCCGCCGCGTGTCCGCCGCGTGCCACTCGCGCGACGATCTGCTGCTGGCCGCGCGTGCGGGCGCGGATTTCGTCACGCTGTCGCCGGTGCTGCCGACGCTCAGCCACCCCGGCGCGCCGACGCTCGGCTGGGCGCAATTCGACACGCTGGCCGCCCAGGCCGCGATGCCCGTGTTCGCGCTCGGCGGCATGACGCGCGCGCATCTCGACGAGGCGCGCCGTCACGGCGCATACGGCATCGCGGGCATCCGCGGGTTCTGGTAATTCGGCGCCTTCCGGCAGCGTTGCGGGCCGGGCCGCGCCCGGCTCCGACGCGTCACGCGCTCTGCCTCACGCGTTCAGGTTCGGACGCATCCCGCGCCACGAACCGTCGTCGATGCGACGCACATCGTGCGTCAGCGCGTAGCGATTGACGTCGCCCGTCAGCCACGCGACGAGCGAATACGGCGGCAACTCCCCTTCATCGACCCGGTCGCGCGCACGCGCCGGCGTCTCGAACACCACGCGCCCTCGCGGCGCGTCGAACGGCACCGCCTCGGGCGACAGGTTCAACGCGATCGTCAACGTTTCGTCGTCGGCGAGCCGCCATGATGCGCACAGCGCGTCGGCATCGCCGTCGCCATCCGCTTTCAGCGCACGTGCGTCCTGCGGCCGGCAATCGGACAGCCTTGGCGCGATCAGCTTCGCGCGCACCGCGAGCGCCGACTGCACGAAATGCGCGCGGTCGATGTCGCGCGCGGTCTCGTCGAAGATCAGCGGGATCTGCGGCGTGAGCAGCGACAGCGCCAGCCCGGCCAGACCGGCCGCCTGCCCGTCGTGATCGCCCGGGCCGCCGTCGCGCCATGCGCCATCGGACAGGACAAGTGACGTCAGCGACAGGCCGCCGTCGGCGGCCATGCCGTCAGCCGGCGCGGCCGGCCGGTACGCCGCGCCGGCCGCGGTCAGCGCGCGGGCGAGCGTGTGAATCGACTGGTGCATCGAAATGCCTTCATGCGCCGACGTGTCGCGCCCCGTGAGCCGGTGCAGCGCGCGTTCGCCGCAGCCGTTCCACTGCGCATCGAAATGGGTATCGGCGAGATGGGCCGGATGCCGCTCGCTGCCGAGTACGAGGTGGATCAGCCGGTCGGCCGGCACGGCGGCGCGCACGCGATCCGCGATCTCGCGCAGCCACGACACGCCGATCCGGTCGGCTTCGCGCAGGCGCAGCCCGTCGCAGCGGTATTCGTCGATCCAGTACAGCGCGTTGTCGCAGAAGAAATCGCAGACTTCCGGATGGTCGAGCGCGAGCGGCGCGGCCTGCAACGGATCGTCGCGCGTGTGGAAGAACGGCCCCGCGTAGTGGCGCAGCGCATCGGTGCCGCTGCCGAAGCGCGCGTAGTCGAGCTCCAGCAGCACTGCGAGACCGTAGCCGTGCGCATCGTCGATCAGCGCCTTCAGCGCGTCGGGGCCGCCTTCGGCCGCGAGCGGCGCGAACGGCAGGCTGTCGTGCGGCGACGCGAGCAACTCCAGCGCGGTCACGCCGAGGCGCGCGAGCTGCGGCAGGCGGCGGCGCACGCCGTCGAAGCCGCCCACCGCGTGCGGGCGGATCGCATACAGCGCGATGTCCTCCCACGCGCGCCCGTGCCAGAACGTATTGCGCCATTTGAACGCGCGCGGATCGACGACCTCGCTCGGGCCGTTGAGCCCCTCGGGTTGCGAGCGCGACGCGGGATCGGGAATCGACACCGTATCGTCGAGACGATAGCGGTAACGCGCACCCGCGCCGCAGTCGACGAAGACTTCGAACCAGTTCGGGCCGGCGCGCGTCATCGGGACGAGCGTCGGGCCGTAGCCGGTATCGAGTTCGAGCTGGACGTGAGTGCTGCCGGGCGCCCACACGCGAAAATGCGTGCGCGGCGCCGTGCTGAGCGCGCCGCAGGGCTGCGCGCCAAACGGCAGGCAATGGATATAGTGCTGCGCGTACGGATCGTGCGGACAATCGGACATCATGCGCTCCTCGTGCGTACCGAGCGGCATGGCCGCGCCGATGGCGCAGCGCATCGGGGCCCGGCATGCGACGGCCAGGCGGGGGAGAGAAACGAGTATGCGCCGGATTCGCCATCTCGATGCATCGTGATCGGACATTTTTAAATGCGAATCGACCCCGGGGAAACCGGCCGGTGCGGGCCGACGAGTCGGGTAGTCGGCATACCGGAATGATCGCTCGCCTTGTTGCGCCGGCCGCGCGCCCCTACGCTCTGCGTCATGCCCGCGGACACGCCGTCCGCCCCACTCCGAGGAACTCCGCCATGTCGCTTCCCGCCAGCGCCGCGAAATTCGATCCGCCGCGCGCACACGAATACGCCGAGCAATCGCGCATCGCGCTCGCCGGCTACGATGCGTGCCACGAACTCGCCGCATGCCTGCTCGCGTCGGCGATCGGCGTGCCCGATGCGCGGATGCTCGTCGCGGGCGCGGGCGGCACGGGGCAGGAAATCTGCGTCGCGGCCGCGCTCGAACCGGGCTGGCAGTTCACGGCCGTCGACCCGTCCGCGCCGATGCTCGCGCTCGCGCGCTCGAACGTCGAAGCCGCGGGTTTCGGCGCGCGTACGACGTTCGTCGAGGCCGGCGTCGACGCGTTACCCGACGCGCCCGCGTTCGACGGCGCGACGCTGATCGGCGTGCTGCATCACGTGCCGGGCGACGACGCGAAAGCCGCATTGCTGCACGCGATCGCACGACGCCTGAAGCCCGGCGCACCGCTCGTGCTCGCCGGCAACCATCGCCGCTACGCGGACCACCCGCGTCTGCTCGACGCCTGGCAGCAGCGCTGGCGCATGAAAGGCGCCACGCCCGACGCCGTGCGCGCGCAGCTCGCGAAGATCCTGCAGGGCGCCGATCCGCCCGCGTCCGAGGACGCCGTGTTCGCGCTGCTGCGCGAAGCGGGCTTCGACGCGCCGCTGCGTTTTTTCGCGAGCCTGTTCTGGGGTGCATGGATCGCGGTGCGGCGCGCATGACGGCTCGATGCGGCGCGCCACGACACGCGCCGTGCGATTCGCGAACGCGCCGCATGCGCTCGGTATGATGTCGTTCCCGCCCCCCTTTTCGGCCTCGACATGCTCACCGTCCATCACCTGAACAACTCGCGTTCGCAGCGCGTGCTCTGGCTGCTCGAAGAACTGGATGTGCCGTACGAGATCGTGCGCTACGAACGCGATCCGAAGACGATGCTCGCGCCGGCCGAATTGCGCGCGATCCATCCGCTCGGCAAGTCGCCCGTCGTGACCGACGACGGCCGCACGTTCGCCGAATCGGGCGCGATCGTCGAATACCTGGTCGAACGCTACGCCGACGGGCGCCTCGCGCCGCCGCCCGGCTCGCCCGAGCGGCACGACTACACGTACTGGCTTCACTATGCGGAAGGGTCCGCGATGCCGCCGCTGCTGCTCAAGCTCGTCGCGCTGCGGATCGCGCAGGCGCCGATGCCGTTCTTCGCGCGGCCGATCGCACGCAAGATCGCCGCGACGCTGCAGTCGGGCTTCGTCGATCCGCAGATCGCGCTGCATCTCGGCCATGTCGACGGCGCGCTGGCACGCACCGGCTGGTTCGTCGGCGACCGCTTCAGCGCGGCCGACATCCAGATGAGCTTTCCGCTCGAAGCCGCGACCGCGCGCGGCGGCGGCAGCCGGTATCCCGCGATCGCGCGCTTTCTCGACACGATTCATGCCCGGCCTGCATACCAGCGCGCGCTGGAGCGCGGCGGCCGGTACGACCTGCTCAAGTGACCGGCGTAACCGGCGTCAGCTCAGCAGCCCCGCCGCGACGTTGATCGACAAGCCGAGCACGGCCATGTTGAAGTAGAACGACAGGATCGACTGCGCGAGCACCGAGCGCCGCGCGGAGCGGTTCGCGAGCGACACGTCGGCCGTCTGCGACGCGACCGCGAGCGTGAACGCGAAATACAGGAAATCCCAGTAATCGGGCTCCGGGTTCCGGTCCGGGAAACGGAGCGCGCGATCGCCGCTCGGCGAGCCGTAGTAGAGCCGCGCATAGTGCAGCGTGAAGATCGTCGGAATCAGGAACCACGCGCCGAACAGCGTCGCGCCCGTAATCGCGTAGTGGCTGAGTCCCGCGCGGAAGCCGACGCTCTTCGCGGTCGCGAGTTCGATCGCGATCGCCGCGACGCTCGCGACGGTCGCGAGGCACACGACGGTCAGCACGGTCGTCGCGTTTTCATCCTCGCGGATCGCGACTTCGCGCACCTTGTGATGATGCGCGGTGACCATGCGCACCCACATCAGCACCAGATACAACCAGACCGCGCAATCCCAGCCGATCAGCGCCCGCACGGTCGGGCGCAGCGGAAACGGCAGCAGCACCGCGCACAGCAAGCCGGCGACGAACGCCGCGACCATGCGCGGCCGGTTGCGTAATACCTGCGGATAAAACGTCATCGTGCGATTCCCGAAAGCAGATGGAAAGGGTTCGGGCGGTGCACCGCATCGGCGGCCAACGCGCCCCGATTATCGCCATTCCATCGCGGCGTGGCGATGGGCGCGAGCGCCTAAGATAAGGAGATGACCGCCACCGCCCTGCTCTGCCGCCATCCCGAGAATACGACCGGCCGCGACTTCGTCGTCGGCGACCTGCACGGCTGCGTCGACGTCCTGCGCGCGCTGCTGCACGACGTCCGCTTCGACCCGGCCCGCGACCGGCTGTTCTCGGTCGGCGATCTCGTCGATCGCGGCCCGGCCTCCGACACCGCGCTCGACCTGCTCGAGCGGCCGTGGTGCCACGTCGTGCGCGGCAATCACGAGGAAGTGCTGAGCCTCGTCGCGCGCGGCAAGCTGCCGCCCGACGCGTGGCGCGGCATCGGCGGCGACTGGGGCGCCGACCTGCCGCCGGAGCGGCTGCGCGCGCATGCGGCGCGCGTCGACGCATTGCCGCTCGTGCGCGTGATCGGCGACGGCCCGACGCGCTTCAACGTGCTGCATGCGGAATTCTTCGGCTCGGACGCGGATCTCGATACGGGCAGTTATTCGCACGACGTACGCGAGCGGCTGATGTGGGGCCGCGATCTCGTCCAGGGGCTCGCGGATCCGGCGCGGCAGGCCGGGTTGTCGCTGACCTGCACCGGTCACACGCCGGTGCGTGCGCCGCAACGAGTCGGTGCGCAATGGTTCATCGATACGGGTGCGTTCGCGCCCGCCGGCCGGCTTACGCTCGCCGAGCCGCGCACCGGCCGCACCTGGTCGATGACGCAGGCCGAAGCGCGCGAACGCCACGCGGGCGACTGGCCGCTGCCCTGACGCGCCGGGCCGGCGCCCGCGCCGCGCAACGCAACGGCCCGCCGCGCCGGCCAGGCGAACGCTAGCCGACCTGATTCAGTTCGAACACCGCATCGACGGCCGACCCGTTCCAGTTGTATTCGAGATAGGCCGCATGCTGGCAGTCGCGCAGCAGCGTCGTGCGGAACGCGGCGAGACACTCGCCGCGCGGGTCGCGCACCGACGGATAGACGATCCCGGCGCCGCCCGCATGGCGCACCGCGCGGCCGAACGCCTGTCCCGCGCTGTAGTCGACCGGGTCCAGCAACGCGGGATCGCGCTGCGGCCACGTGCGTACGTCGGCGACGTCGCCGTGCGCGAACACGGTGTAGAGCCGCATCTGCTGACGCATCGGCGGCTCCTTCGTCGCGGCGAGGAACAGCCCGCTGTGATAGCGCGTTTCGGCGATCGCCGTGTCGCGCGTGCGCGTGCAGTAGAACACGCCGTAGCTGCCGTCCGAAAAGCGGCTGCCCAGCGGATTCAGGTGCGTGAACGCGGCCATGATCGGCCCCCAGCCCTGCCCGTAGCGGCGCTCGGCGGGCGGCACGAGATCGAGCGTGCCGACTTCGTTGCGGATGCGGTCGTTGGTCAGCGATTCGAGTGCGTAGAGCGCGTCGAAGTCGTCCGCCGAAGCGACGCGGTCGAACAGGTTGATGGCCGGAAAACGGGTGGGAATCACGCGATAGGCGGGCGCCCAATCGACGGTGGTCGTGGGCCACCGGCTGACTTCGATCGGTGTCGTCACGCCCAGCCACCCCGCATCGCGTCGAGATATTGCCGGACCGCCACCAGATCGCCGACGTTGCCGGCCAGCATCCGGTCGAGTGCGCGCTTGCCGCCGAACGGCGCCGCATCGTTCGGCCGCTTGACCCATGCATCGGCCGCGGCGGGTTGGGGCAGCAGGATCTGCAACCCCTTGTAGATGCCGAGTAGCAGCGATAGCCGCTCGAGCGTATCGCGCGGCAGGCGCGCCGATTCGGGCGCGGCCTTCCACTTGAAGAACGTCGAGCGGCCCGGCGATCCGAGCAGCACGATCTGCTCGTCAATCGTCAGCTCCCAATCGCGCGCGATGTTGAAAAACGCACGCAGGCCGGCCGCCGACATCTGCGCGACCGAAGCGTGCGGCACGGCGGAATGCGAATCGTACGCGGGCTGTGACATGATCGTTAGTCTCGAAACGAATTCACTAACAAGATTAGTCCATTCTCGTATTTTTGCAAGGGTCGCACCCATCGATCGCGTGCAGCATCCAGCGAAACGATATTTTTTGTCCATTCTGGACTCCGATTTTATTTTCTGCGTTAATGGCCGTGCGGACACCGCGTCACGGCGCGGGTCGTGTCCGTGGAGACCGTGTCGCCCAGAAACCGGATGCACCACGCCAAGGAATGCACGATGAAGAGACTGATTGCCGCCGTTTCGATCGCCCTGCTCGCGGTATCCGCAGGCCCCGCCGTCGCGAAGGACTGGACCACGATCCGCTTCGGCACCGACGCCAGCTATGCACCGTTCGAGTCGAAGACGCCCGACGGCAAGCTCGTCGGCTTCGACATCGACCTCGGCAACGAGATCTGCGCGCGCCTGAAGGCGAAATGCGTGTGGCTCGAGAACGACTTCGACGGGATGATTCCGGCGCTGAAGGCGAAGAAGTTCGATGCGGTGCTGTCGTCGATGTCGATCACGCCGCAGCGCGCGCAGCAGATCGGCTTCACGACGAAGATCTACAACCAGCCGACGCGGCTCGTCGTGAAGAAAGGCTCGCCGCTGCTGCCGACCGCCGAATCGCTGAAGGGCAAATCGATCGGCGTCGAGCAGGGCACGACACAGGAGACGTATGCGAAGGCGTACTGGGGCAAGCAAGGCGCGAACGTCGTGTCGTACCAGAACCAGGACGGCGTGTATGCCGACCTGATCGCCGGTCGCCTCGACGCAGCGCTCCAGGATGAAGTGCAGGCCGCGATCGGATTCCTGAAATCGCCGCGCGGCGCGAACTATACGTTCGTCGGACCCGAACTCGTCGACGAAAAGGTGCTCGGCATCGGCGCCGGCATCGGCTTGCGACAGGAGGACACCGACCTGAAGGCGAAGATCGACCGCGCGATCGTCGACATGGTCAAGGACGGCACCTACAAGCGGCTCGCATCGAAGTACTTCGACTTCGACATCTACGGCGGCTGAAAAAACGGCGTCGCGCGCGTACGGATGACCGCTTCCGTCGCGCGCGTCCGACCGCCCCTCCCCTTCAACCGGATGGCAACGACATCGAGCGGCTCGCCGTTGCATCGAATGCGCGTCGTGTTGCGTCGTTTGTCGTGTTGCGTCGTACGCGGCCTGCGGCACGACGTTTCGTCTATCGTTCGGATCACCAATCAATCGCGTGCGGCAACGGCGGGCCACGCGAGCGAACGTCGTGCGGTTCGAATCAATAGGCGAAAACCGGGCGTCGCGGTACCGGCGCCCGTGTGCACATGCCCATGCGGATCGGGTTCGCGTGCAGGAAAGTACCGACCCGGCGCGGATGACCGGCAACCAGCCGGATCCGCCTCGCGCCGGGCGCGGAGAGATGGCCTGTCGAGGCATGCCGGTCGGCCGCTAGCGCGACGTTCGAGCGGCGATGTCCCGAATCACGGCGATCGCGGCCTGCGGGCCGCGGCGTGTGACGATCGATCATTTTTCTACCCCGTTTGCTGTCTGATGTTTGTTCCGGCAACCGGACGATGCCGATGCCCCGGCGATCAGGCGACGACGCTCCGTGCTCGCCGCGACGCGGCCGCTGCACCGCGCGCGGCCGCCGCATCCCCGCGGACTGCGTCCTGGCCGGTACTGAAGGCTTTGGCTGCCTGACCGGACGGACCTCGCGTCGTCGACTCTCGCACGCCCTTCTTCGCAAGGACCGGGCCAGCGCGGCGCGAGCCCGGCCGGACAAGGGGGCGATCGGGCCGGCTCGCGGCCGGAACCGGCGTGGGATGCCGGAAGTTACGCAATTGAAACATCGGTGCCGCGGCACGCGCCGGCGGCGGCACGGCGGGGCCTTGCGGAATAAGGCTGAACAATGGAGCGCGGAATTTTTACCGGCGACGAACCGGCCGATCGGCCCGATTCGACGCGGGAATTCGCCCGGCGGCCGACGCGAAATGTTTCATGCGCTTTACATGCCGCCGGCGGCGAGGTGCGCCGCACGCCGCGGCCGGACGCCGAACGCGGCCGATCGCATGGCTTTCCTGCGGCGGCGCCGCACGCGACCTCGCGCCGCCCGGGCGACCGCCCACGACGACCCGCCGAGCTCGCCACGCTGACCCGCTTCGGCGTGTCGGGCCAAGGCTCGCCCGCGCGTGGCGCGTCGTCGCGGTCGGGCCGTGCGCGCCGCCCGTCACGTTCGTGCCGCAGCGGCTGCGGACCGCTCGCCGAGCCGGTTCGCGCGCCGCTCAGCCGACCCGCTGATGCCCGGCGTCGTCCGACGGCGCGCCGTCGTGGCCGCCGTCGTTGCCGCCGTTGTCGCCGTTGTGGTCGCGATCGTTCAGCCCGTGCTCGATCATCATCCGATAGAGCGTCACGCGTGAAATGCCGAGTTCGGCGGCGGCCTTGTTGATCCGGTGGTCGTTGCGCAGCAGCGCATTCTCGATTGCGGTGCGCTCGGCCAGCGCCCGCGCCTGTTCGAGCGTCACCGGTTCGGTTTCGCCGGGCGTGTCGAGCCCGAGATCGTGCGGCGTCAGCAACCGGCTCTCGGCCATCACGATCGCGCGCCGCACGCGGTTGATCAGCTCGCGCACGTTGCCGGGCCACTCGTAGCGCCGCATCGCGTCGAGCGCGGCCGACGTGAAGCCGCTGATCTTGCGGCCGCTGTCGGCCTTGAATTTCTGCAGCACGTAGTGCGCGAGGATGTCGATGTCCTTGCCGCGTGCGCGCAGCGGCGGCTCGTGGATGCGCAGCACGCACAGCCGGTGATAGAGATCCGCGCGGAAGCGCCCGGCCTCGACCGCGCCGTCGAGATCGACGTGCGTGGCCGAGATGATCCGCACGTCGACCGCGATCGACTCGTGTCCGCCGAGCCGCTCGATCCTGCCTTCCTGCAGAAAGCGCAGCAGGCTTGCCTGGCTTTCGACCGGCATGTCGCCGATCTCGTCGAGAAACAGCGTGCCGCCGTTCGCCGATTCGATCCGGCCCGCGCGCCGCTGGTTCGCGCCGGTGAACGCGCCGCGTTCATAGCCGAACAGCTCGGACTGCAGCAGATGATGCGGAATCGCTCCGCAATTGATCGCGACGAACGGCCCCTTGCCGCGGCCGGAGCGCTCGTGAATCGCGAGCGCCGTCAGTTCCTTGCCGGTGCCCGACTCGCCCGAGATGAACACGCTCGCGTCGGTCTTCGCGACCTTGCGGATCGTGCTGAACAGTTGCTGCATCGCCTCGCAGTTGCCGATCATCCCGTGTTCGCCGATCGACGCCGCGTAGGCGGCGCCGTCGACGCGATCGAGCGCGGCCATCCCGCGCGCATGGCCCAGCACGTGCGAAATCCATTCGGACGGCAGCGGCAGCGTCACGTAATCGAAACAATAGCTGCGGATCAGCTCGCGCACGGCGGGGCCGATCGTGATGCCGGCCTGCGCGATGGAAATCCAGCCGATCGCCGGCTGGCTCAGACACATCTTCAGCGCGGGATAGTCGCGCGACGTGAACCCGGTGAAATCGACCAGCCCGGCGGCCACGCTCACGCCGGAGGTCATGTTCTGCGCGGCGCCGGCCGTCTTCGCGACCGCGATCTCCCAGCCGAGCCCGCGCAGTTGCGCCAGCAACGGCTCGTCGGGCGTGCGCATGATCACGAACAGCTTGCGGCCGGCCTCGGGAGCGGTGACGGACACGTCCGTCATCTCGGGCGCCGCGTGCCCGTTTGCGTCGGGTGACCTTGCAACCATCGTTGTTCCCCGCTTGGCTTTGGTATCGCGCGCCGGCTCACCGCCGCGTACGACGGACACGATCGAACCGACATATTGGGCGTATTTCCGTCCGAATAAAATCCCCCTGCGCATGAATCGCGCGGGAGTCGACGTCGCCATGAACGGTATATCGATGCGGCCGGCCGCCGGCTAGATGGGTGTTATCCCTGTGGCGGGCGCCGCACACGGCCGGAAAGAACCGGTGCCGCACGCGCAAAGCCGCGCCGGTGCTGGCGCGAGGCATGGGTATGGGACGGGCGCACGCCCGATCGGCGCACCGGCGCATGCGTGTGCAACCGGTGTGGCGGGCATGCGAACGCAGTGCAACCGGTTCCGGTTGATTTCGTCAATCGTCGGAACGAGCCGGCCGATGCGCGAACGCAACAGGCACGATGCCCCGCCGCGCGCCGCGCGACGGGCGACGGGCGACGGGCGACGGGCGGCCTGCGGCCCGGATCAGCGGCCCGACGCGAGCGGCGCCGGCGCGTTCGCGCGACCGCGGCCGGCCGGCGTGCCGCCGTGTTCGCCGTAGGTGGCGGCCAGTGCGTCGACCCGCGCGAGATGGTGGCGATTGTCGTGGTCCCACGGGTGGAAGCCCGGCCGGAAAAAGCTCAGCCATTCGCCGGCGATGCGCGGGAACAGCCCGCGGCGCGGCCCGTACAGGAACGCGATCGTCCGCAGCAGGCCGCGCACGTGATGGCCGGCGCCGCGATCGCGCCACAGCAACGTCGCATGCATCAGGAACACGGTCGGCCAGAACGTCAGCGTCGTCAGCAGATACACGCCGATGCGGATCAGGTAGCGGCGCAGCCCCGGCTTCATCGCGGCGTTCCACACGTCGAACGACACGGCCTTGTGCTCGGTTTCCTCCAGCGCGTGCCAGATCCACATCTGCCGGTAGCCTTCGACCGAGCCGTCGAGCCGCGTCGGGTCGCGCAGCAGCCAGTCGGCGAGCATCGCCGTGTAGTGCTCGGCCGCCACCGTGTGCGCGAGCTGCACCGAATGCGGCAGCGTGCGCTTCATGTAGCCGAGCACCGCCCACACGCGCCGGTCGAGCTTGCGCGCGGGCAGCCGGTTCGCCTGCATCAGCTCGTTGTATTCGACGTGCTCGCGCGTGTGCATCGCCTCCTGGCCGATGAAGCCCAGCACCTGCTGCTTCAGCACGGGATCGTCGATCCGGTCGCGGTAGTTGCGCACCGAATCCATGAAGAAGCGCTCGCCGGCCGGAAACAGCAGCGACAGCGCGTTGAAGAAATGGGTCACGTGCGACCCCAGGCCATGCCAGTCCTTCGCACGTTCGACCGGCAGGTCGAAGCGCAGGTCGCGGCGCACCGGCATGATCCCGGCTGCGGTGACGGAAGCGGCTGACTTCATGTGCATCGTTCTCCTGTTGCCGAGCGGCCCGGCGCATCGTCGGACGCGGCCGGCGCAAGCCCGGGCGACGCGTCGCGCGCCGCCAAAATCCTGACATCGACAGATGTAACGATAGGCCGCTCGCGCCGGCGCACGCAAGCCGTGCGGTAGATGCGCACTTCCAAACAGGGCACGGTCGGACAGGCGGAAAAAACGGCGTTCGAACGACGCCCGGCCGGGTAGCGATTCGAACGCGCCGGCGCGCGAACGGGCGAGGTGGCGGGTGTGGCGCAGCGCGTCGCCATCGGCCCGACAGCCCCGTGCGCCGGGCATCTCGCCGCGTCCGGCAACGGTCGCCCAGCATGCGGCAAGACGTGCCGAGAACGTCGATTCATACGCGTGGCGCACTGCCGTGGTGCAACCGCGGCCCGCGGCTCGCCGAAAATTCAAACGCGCGTTCCAATAGCGGATCGGCCGATTCCGCGCGCGGCGCCCCGCCACCTTCGCCGACACGCGTACGACGGCACGAAATCCACGCGCGCCGGGCCGCTGCGCGCTCGCCTACAATAGCGGTTTCACGCAACGTTCTTTCAGGAGAAGTCATGTCTGTCACCACGACCGCATCGGGCCTCAAGATCGAGGACCTGACCGAAGGCACCGGCGCGGAAGCGCAAGCCGGCAAGACCGTCAGCGTCCATTACACCGGCTGGCTGACCGACGGTCAGAAATTCGATTCGAGCAAGGATCGCAACGACCCGTTCGCGTTCGTGCTCGGCGGCGGCATGGTCATCAAGGGCTGGGACGAAGGCGTGCAGGGCATGAAGGTCGGCGGCGTGCGTCGCCTGACGATCCCGCCGCAGCTCGGCTACGGCCCGCGCGGCGCAGGCGGCGTGATTCCGCCGAATGCGACGCTCGTGTTCGAAGTCGAACTGCTCGACGTCTGACCCCGCCGCCGGCCGTTTCCCTTCCGATGGAACGCATCGCCTCGCCCGCCATCGCGCTGCGCCGCTACGCCACGTGCGAAGCGTCGGACGTGCACGACTTCCACCAGGTCGTGCTCGGCGTCGACGGCGCGATGGTGATGGCGGTGGACGGAATCGGCCGGCGCGTCGACCGGCACGCGGCCTGGCTGATTCCGGCCGGCGCGCGCCACGACTACGCGGGCCTCGGCGAGAATCGCCAGCTCGTGATCGACCTGCCCGCCGCGTCGCTCGCGGTACCGCAGCGGCTGTTCGACCATGCGCGCGCCGTGTCGATCGACCCGGCGCTCACGTCGCTCGTCGCGCAGGTCGCGGCGGCCGCCGCGCAGCACGATGCGCCGGCCGGCGACGCACGACAGGCTGCCGCGCACCGCTTTCAGTGGCAGGCCGCCGCGCGCCTGTGCGACGCGCTGCTCGACGATGCGGGCATCGCCGCGCCGGCGTCGGGCCTCGATTTCGCGCGCATCGACCGCTGGCTGCGCGCGCGGCTCGCCGAGCCGCTGCGCATCGCCGATCTCGCCGCGCACTGCGGCTACGGAATGCGCCGGTTTCATCAACTGTTCGTCGAGGCGTTCGGCGAAACGCCGCATCGCTACCTGCAGCGGCTGCGGCTCGACGCCGCGGTCGTGCTGCTCGCCGACGGCCGGCATTCGCTCGTCGACATCGCGGGCAGCGTCGGCTTCGCGGATCAAAGCACGTTCACGCATGCGTTCACGAAGCGCTTCGGCGTGGCGCCCGGACGCTGGCGCGGCGAACGGCATTGAGCGCAATGGCGCGCTGAATACGCATCGACGCACGTAGCCGGCAGCACGCGGATCGGCATCCGTATCGACGCTTCGCGTCTCGCTGAAACGTCGCCTATCCGTCGCCGCCTACGATGGGCGCATGGATACGACCACACCCTCCGCTTTCCCGCCCGCGCTGGCGCGCGTCGTCGCCACCGTCAGCATCGGCTTCGTCGTCACGCAGCTCGACGTGACGATCGTCAACATCGCGCTCGCGCATCTCGCCGCCGACCTGCACCTGCCGGTCGCAGGCCTGCAGTGGGTCGTCGATGCGTACACGCTCGCGTTCGCGGTGCTGATGCTGTCGGCCGGCGCGCTCGGCGACCGTTTCGGCGCACGCCGCCTGTATATCGCAGGCCTCCTGCTGTTCGCGCTCGCGTCGCTCGCATGCGGCGCCGCCGTCGCGCCCGCGATGCTGGTCGCGGCCCGCGCGCTGCAAGGCGTCGGCGCCGCGGCCATGCTGCCGAATTCGCTCGCGCTGCTGAACGACGCGTGCCGGCACGACCCGCGCCTGCGCGCCCGCGCGGTCGCCGCGTGGACGGCGGCCGGGTCGATCGCGATCGCGGCCGGCCCGATCGTCGGCGGCCTGCTGATCGCCGCATGGGGCTGGCGCGGCATCTTCCTCGTGAACCTGCCGCTCTCTGCGGCGGGACTCGCGGCCACGTTCGCGTGGGTGCCCGCGCGCCACGAACGCGCGGCGCCGCCCCGCTCGCTCGACCTGCACGGCCAGTTCGTCGCGATCGCGATGCTGACCGCGCTGACCGGCGCGGTGATCGAATGGCGGCCGCTCGGCTTCACGCATCCGGTCGTGGCCGGCGGCTGCGTGCTGGCGGCGCTGGCCGCGCTCGCGTTCGTCGCGATCGAGTCGCGCACGGCCACGCCGATGCTGCCGCTGTCGCTGTTCCGCCACCGCACGTTCAGCGCGGCCGTGCTGTTCGGCATCTGCGTGAACCTCACGTACTACGGCACCCTGTTCGTGCTCGCGCTGTACCTGCAACGCGCGCGCGGCGAATCGGCGCTGCAGGCGGGGCTCGCGTTCCTGCCGCTCACGGGCGGGTTCCTGCTGTCGAATCTCGCGAGCGGCCGCGTCGTCGCGCGCCACGGCCCGCGCGTGCCGATGCTGGTCGGCGCGCTCGTCGCCGCGCTCGGCTACGGGTCGCTGCATTTCGTCGACGCGTCGACGCCGCTCGGCATGCTGCTGGCGCCGTTCCTGCTGATACCGTCGGGCATGGGGTTCGCGGTGCCCGCGATGACGACGGCCGTGCTCGCATCGGTCGCGCCCGACCGCGCCGGCATCGCGTCGGCCGTGTTGAATACCGCGCGGCAGGCCGGCGGCGCGATCGGCGTCGCGGCGTTCGGTGCGCTCGCCGGCGGCAGCGGCGGTGCATCGCAGGTCGTCGGCGGATTGCGGATCGAAACCGCCGTGTCGGTCATGCTGCTGCTCGCGGCCGCGCTGCTCGCGACCCGTGTGCGGGCCGCTGCGCGTCGCGACGTACCGCGTTCGCGTCGGGCGGTGCCGGCGCACGATCGAGCGCTGGCGGTCACGCGTCGCCGGGGTCGGGCTGGATCAGGTGACGCCACGGAAAGAAGTTCTTCCTGAAGTGGCTCACATAGCCGCCTCTGCCGGCCTGGATCACCATCAGCTGCAACGCCGGATGCAGCGCCTGCAGCGCTTCGAGCGCGTCGAGGTCGAGACAGGTATTTCTCAGATACAGCGCGTGGAGCCGCTGGCCGGCCCGGCTCTTCAGCAAGCGCTCGTAGGCGTCGAACGGCGTGATGCAGCCCGCGCCACGCTCGTGCTTCCACGCCGAATGCAATTCCGTCGACTCGGAGAAATCGAGCCGGCCGAGCGACGGCAGGTTGTCGCTGCCGGCAAGACGGTCGATGAACTGCTGCGTGTCGTAACAGCCGCCGATGCGCAGCCGGCTCAGATACGGCAACGGCACGTCGAAGAAGCGTGCATCGGGTGCGTTCGGCACCGTCAGCTCGGCGAGAAACGGCGCCTTCGCGACGAAGCGGGCAATCTCGCCGCCCTCCTGCATGATCCGATCCCGGCGCACGATCATCGACATGTTGTGATCGGCCGGCTCGGTCGGCCGCACATACAGCGACCGCAGTATCGGAAAGTGCGCATCCGAATCGAGCAGCGGACCGAAATCCCATTCGCGCGTGCCGTTCGCGCCTTCGTCCGGCCCGCTGAACACCAGATCGGTCACGAGGCTCGCCACCTCCGGCTCCGCCAGACATGCCAGCGTCCAGTCGAGCGGTTCGCCCCATGCCTCGCCGAAGTATCGGACATGCAGCCCGGCCCGCAGCGGCGCGACGTCGAGATGATTGAAATCGGACAGCCACAGCGGCTCCGCCGGATCCGCATGGTCGTGGCCTTCCTCGGCACCTTCGCTTGCGCAATGATCGTGGATACGGCGCTGCAACTCGAGCAAGCGCCGATAACCGGCGGAATCCAGTGGATGAGTCATGGCGATGCGGCTCCGGACGACGATCGCGACAGTCTAGCCGACGGTGCAGCCATCGCGCCTCGCGCTCATCGCCGTGCCGCACCCGCTTCATCGTCGATCTTCCTGACGACCGTGTCGGCCGCCTTCAAAGGCCGGCCGTCGTCGTGCCGCAGCGCGAGCTTGCGAATCGCGCGCCCGGTGCCGCGGTCGACCAGCACCGAATGCGGCTCGCCGCGCGCGAACAGGTAGGCCTCGCCCCACTGCCGCAGCATCACGATGACCGGAAACAGCCCTTCGCCTTTCCTGGTCAGCACGTACTCCTGATACGCGGTGCCGTCGGAGGCTGGCACGACGTCGAACACGCCCGCGTCCACCAGCATCTTCAGCCGATCGGACAGGATGTTGCTCGCGACGCCGAGGCTCGCGCGGAAATCGCCGAAGCGGCGCACGCCGTCGAACGCGTCGCGCACGATCAGCAACGCCCAGCGATCGCCGACGATATCGGTCGCGCGCGCCACCGGGCACGGCGAATCCGCAAGACTTTTCTGCCTGGCCATGTTCCTCTCCGCAATCGCGCCGGCCGCCTTCGCGGGCAGGCCGACCGTCCGTGCACGGGCCCCACGCCCGCCGTCAAACAGGTTGCATTTTAAAACTACTTTCCCTACACTCCAAGCCAGTTTCAAATTGCAACTACATTGCATGAGGAAACCCATGGAATCGTCCTGCCATTCCGGCACCGTTGCATCGAACGCGCCAACCGGCGCGGTCCATCCGGCCGAGGGCGGCCGCCTGTCGTCGGCGCGCGTCGCGCTCCTGGCCGTCTGCTGCGCGGCGAGCGTCGCGAACGTCTACTACGCGCAGCCGCTGCTCGATTCGATCGCGCGGGATTTCGGCGTGTCGCAGGCCGCGGTCGGCGGCGTCGTCACCGCGACGCAGCTCGGCTGCGCGCTCGCGCTGCTGTTCGTCGTGCCGCTCGGCGACCTGCTGAACCGCAAGCGCCTGATCGCCGTGCAGCTTGTGCTGCTGAGCGCCGCCTGCATCGGCGTGGCCGTGACGTCGACACGCGTCGCGCTGCTGGCCGGGATGGTCGCGGTCGGGCTGCTCGGCACCGCGATGACGCAAGGGCTGATCGCATGCTCGGCCACCCTCGCCGGCGCCGGCGAACGCGGGCGCGTGGTGGGCGCCGCGCAGGGCGGCGTCGTGGTCGGGCTGCTGGCCGCGCGCTCGCTGGCGGGCGTCGTCACCGACATCGCGGGGTGGCGGGCGGTCTATCTCGTGTCGGGCGCGCTCGCGATCGCGATGCTGGTCGTGCTGTCGCGGCTGCTGCCGGATCGGCACGAACCGCGCGAACGCATCGGTTATGCGGCGCTGCTGCGCTCGATGGTGTCGCTGCTGCGCGACGAACGCGTGCTGCGCGTGCGCGGCGCGATCGCGCTGCTGATGTTCGCCGCGTTCAGCATCTTCTGGAGCGCGCTCGTGCTGCCGCTGAGCGCGCCGCCGCACGCGATGTCGCACACGCAGATCGGCGCATTCGGCCTCGTCGGCGCACTGGGTGCGGCGGCCGCCGCCCGCGCGGGCCGGCTCGCGGATCGCGGGCGCGGCGAAGCGGCGACCGGCGTCGCCCTTGCGCTGCTCGCCTGCTCGTGGCTGCCGCTCGCGTTCGGCAATACGTCGATTGCGCTGCTGATCGTCGGCATCGTGCTGCTCGACGTCGGCGGACAGGCTGTGCACGTCGTCAATCAGAGCATGATTCTCGGCGCACGGCCCGACGCGCATGCGCGGCTCGTCGGCTGCTACATGCTGTTCTATTCGGCCGGCAGCGGGCTCGGTGCGATTGCGGCGACGATGACGTATGCACGCGCCGGATGGACCGGCGTCTGCGGGCTCGGCGCGGCGGTGAGCATGGCCGCGCTCGGCGCATGGGCCGCGACGCTGCGGCGCGCATGATGCGCGCGAGCCATGCGGATCGAACGGGAAAGCCGGCGCGCCCTCGGCGGGCGGCCGGCACGCGAACCGGCCACGCACGCGCGCCGGCCGGGCGTTCGGTTCGGCGCGCGCTGCGCGCCGCAGGCGTTCAGCCTGCCGCCCGGATCGCCTCTTCGTAGACGCCGGCCACGCGCCGCGCGATCACCGCGTTGTCGAAATGATCGCGCGCATAGCGCTTGCACGCGGCCTCGTCGGGCAGCGCGATCGCGCCCGACAGCGCACCGCCGAGCCCTTCGGCGATCGCATCCGCGCCCGTCGACGGCAGCACGAGATCGTTCGACAGCCCGGCGACCGCCTCCGGCAATCCGCCGACCGGCGTGACCAGCACCGGCGTGCCGGACGCCAGCGATTCGACGGTGATCAAGCCGAAGCCCTCGAGCGCGACCGTCGGCACGACGCTGACCGTCGCCGCGCGGTACAGCGCCGCGAGATGGTGGTCGGGCACGAAGCCGAGCAGCTTCACGTTGTCCTGCAGCCCGGCTGCGTCGATGCGCTGCTGCAGTTCCTCGCCGATCTTGCCCTTGCCGGCGATCAGCAGCAGGACGTCCGGATGACGGCGCTTGACGAGGCCGATCGCGTCGATCAGGTCCTCCAGCCCCATGCGCCGCACGAGCCGGCGCACGGCCAGCACGATCGGCCGGTCCTGCGGCAGTTGCAGCTTGTGCCGCGCCTCGGCCGGCGTGAGCGGCGTGTCGAACTGCGCGGTATCGACGCAGCCGGGAATCACGCGCACGCGCGACGGATCGATCCCGTAGCGGTTCGTCAGGATCTGGCCGAACGCCTGCGACAGCACGATCAGCCGCGACGAACGCGTATAGACGGCCTGTTCGAGATAGCGCTTCGCGCGCTGCCCGAGCGACGCGGCGCCCTCGACCTGGCTTTCGTCGGCCCACGGCCCCTGGAAGTGCGAAACCTGCGGAATCCCGCGCGTCACGTCGAGGCCCGGAAACGTGTACAGCGCGAAGTGCGACGAAATCACGTCCGGCCGCTCGCTGCGGATCTCGTCGCGCAGCGCGCGCCGCGCGGCGAGCATCCGGCGCGCGAGCGGCTGCGACGCAGGCCCGAAGCCCTGGATCGCCCCGCCCGTGTCGTCGGCGACCTTCGGCGAGCCGGCGACGAGCCCGCGCACCTCGACGCCCGCGCCGGGCAGCGCGCCGACCAGCGAGTAGTACATCCGGTCGAGGCCGCCCGCGCGTTCGGGGAACCAGTGCATGCCGATCTGCAACGATTTGATCGGCCGGGAAGAGTGGGACATCACGGTTGCTCCTGCGTGATCGCATGCTCGGCCCGCGCGAAGGCGGACGGCTGCGTGGGTTGGCCGATGCGCCGGTAAAGCGCGACGTACTGGGCGCCCATGTGCGCCCAGCCGAAACGGGTCATCAGTTCGCGGGCCGCGTCGCCCATCGCGCGACAGGTGTCGCGCGACGCCGCGAGCGAGCCGATCGCCTGCGCGAGCGCGGCCGGGTCGTCCGGGTCTTCCAGAACGATCCCGCATTCGCGCGTGATGATTTCCGCGCCGCCCGCCGTGCGCGCGGTGACGACCGGCAGCCCGGCCGCCATCGCCTCCAGCAGCGACAGGCTCATCGCTTCGTAGCGCGACGGAAAGACATACGCGTCGACCGAGCGCATCAGCGTCGGCATGTTCTTCACGAGCCCGAGGAAATGCACGCGCGAATCGATGCCGAGCGCGCGCGCTTCGTCGGGATACGGGCTGCCGGGCAAGTAGCCGGCCACCGCGAGATGAACGTTGGGCGGCAGCTTCGTCAGCGCCTTCAGCACGGTGCCGAGATTCTTGCGCGGCGTGCGCAGGTCGCCGACGAACAGCAGCAGGAACGCGTCGTCCGGCAGCTTGAACGCCGCACGGTCGGCCTGGGCGCCCGCGAACGCGCTGCCGTCGACGCCGTTGTAGATCACGCTGATCTTGCGGCTGTCGATGCCGAGCCCGGCGATTTCGTCGGCCACCTTCTGCGACACGGCCGTGATCGCGCGCGAGCGCCGGTAGGCCCAGCGCTCGAGCGCGGTGTTCACGCGCGTATAGACGTACTGGTAGGCCGACCACAGCCCCTTCGTCAGCCCGAACGGATAGTACGGACTCTTGAACCAGCCGCCGTGCACGAAGTGCGCGGTATTCACGTCGGCCTTGATCCACGAGATGAAGCCGTTCACGTGCAGCACGTCGTATTCGCCGCGGTGCGCGCGCAGCCACGCCGCGCTTTTCAGCGCGAACACCTGCTGCTTGACGAGATTCGACGGCCAGAAGCCGCCGACCTTCACCGGCACCCAGCGCACGCGCGGGTCGGCCAGCAGCTCGGGCGCGACGTGCGACGCGACCAGTGTGACCTCGTAGTTTTCGGCCAGCGCCGCGCGCGCGATTTCGTAATTGACGCGGCCCTGCCCGTCGTTATGTCGCACGACGTGCGTGACGATCGCGATTCTCAATGGTCGCCTCCCCGTGAACGCGCGGCGACCAGCAGGCGTTGCGCCTTCTGCCAGTGCGCCGCGGCAAGTATCGAAAAAATGGCCGTGAACATCAGCAGGCCGCCGGTGCCGATCAGCGAGTTCGTGAACACGAGCATCGCGAAGGTCGACAGGCACAGGCTCAGGCACGCGCCGACGAACTTGTCCTTGCGCAGCTTGAACGCCGCGCGCAGCGTGCGGCCGAACAACATCACGACGCCCGCGAGATACAGCAGCGTGCCGGGCCAGCCGAGCACGAACGGCACGTTCATCACGCCGCTGTCGAAGCTGCCGTACTTGCCGAGCTCGCCGCTGTCGCTCGACAGCTTCGTGGACGCGCCGGTCGCGCCCATCCCTTCGCCGGCGACGTCGGTGAACGCCGTCTGCGCGAAGGTCGCGTAGAACTTGTTGCGATCGTCGTAGCTGCGGTCGTCCTTCAGGTTCGCGATCGACTGCAGGCGCTGGCCGAGCCGGTCGGCCACCGGCCCGACCGTCAGGAGCGGCACGCACAGCCCGACCAGCACGACGCCGCTGATCAGAATCCGCATCCGCACGCGGTTGCTCGATTGCACGAGCTGGATCGCGAGCGCGATCACCCAGCCACCCCAGGTCGAGCGCACGAGACACAGCGCGAACGACACGAAGCCCGCCGCGCCCGCGAACCAGCGGATCCTCTGCGGCGCGACCAGCACGAACACCAGCGCGCCCATCATCGCGAACGCGAACGGTCCGGACGAATTCATCGTGCTGAACACGCGCACGCCGTACGGCACCGGCTCGCCCTGCGAACCCATCTGCGAGCCGACCATCCACAGCACGTCCCACTGCGGCATCACGAAATACTGCACGACGCCGTACACGCCCATCACGAGCATGCCCCACATGAAGGTGGACAGCAGCACGTCGCGGTACTCCGGATAGTTGCGCGCGTTCACCATGATGTGAAAGCCGATCAGGATCGGGTACAGCCAGTTCGCGAGGTCGTAGGTCGCGGCCATCACGCCGCTCGACACGATCCCGACGAGATACGCATACACGAGCCCGAACAGGATCAGCAGCACCGGAATCCCGCGCCGCTGCGCGAGCACGCGGTAATGCCTGAGCAGCCCGAAGCCGGCGATCATCGTCACCGCGAGCGGCGCGACCTGGATCAGGCTCGTCGGCGTGAACGCGCCCTTCGACCAGTCGGCCAGGCGCCGCACTTCCGGGCTCAGGAACCACACCCACCACATGAAGCCGACATAGCGCGCCGGGCTCTTGAAATACAGCCAGACGCCCACCCCGATGGCCAGCACCGGGAACGCGAGCGTCAGCACCTTGCCCTGGTGGACGGCGATCAGCGCGGCGGTGAACGTCCACAGCCCGGCCTGCCCGGCCCAGTGCTTCGGCTCGGCGAACCGGCTGCGGGGGCGCGACGGTGCGCGTTCGGCGGCAATCGTACTCATCGATCCGAGCTCACTGCGACGAAGGACGCGAATCGGCGAGCGGCATCGCCACGCCGGCCGCCGCGGGTGTGCGGCGCCGGCGCAGCATGTCGCGCGTAATCCGCACGTGCTGCTCGGCGAACGCCTGCGTGGTCAGGTCGCGTTCGCGCAGGCACGCGGCGGCCGCCCGCGCGCAGTCGAGCGCCGCCACCGGGTCGGCGACGAAGCGATCGGCGGCCTGGCGCATCGCCTGCGCGTCGAACGCCGGCACATAGGCGGCCGTATCGTGCGGAAAGTAATCGCTCAGGCCGCCCACGTCGGACACGATCATCGGCTTGCCGACGGCCGCCGCCTCGAGCATCACCGTGATGCCCGACGCGTGGAAATTCGGCCGCAGCGGCACGACGATCACGTCGGCCCACGCGTACAGCTCGTGCTGCTTCGCGAGCCCCGCCGCCGGGCCGATCTTCACGTTCGGCGCATGCCACTCGCGAGGCACGCGGCGGCGCGTCGCGAGCCGCACGTCGTAACGCGCGTCGCCGCCGAACGCGGCGAGGAACGTGCGCCAGTCGCGGTCGCGGTCGTTGCCGATCGCCGCGATCCGCAGCGGCCGGTTCGGCTTCCATTGCTGCGGCTCGACCGGCGGAAAATCCTGCGTGTTCAGCCCGTAATAGACGAACTCGGCTTCGCGCCCGAGGTAGCGGCGGCACAGGTCGGCGTTGTCGCGAGCCAGCGTGGTCAGCGCGTCGGCGCGCGCGAGCAGCTTGCGGTACAGCCAGCGGCGCGGGCCGCCGAAGCTGTTCCATTTGTCGAACAGCCACACGCTCTGCGCAAGCAGCAGCGGGCGCTTGCCCTGCGCGCCGGCGAGCTTCAGGATCAGCGCGGCGGCCAGATGCTCCTGTTCGGTGTGGGTCCAGATCACGTCGGTATCGAGCAGCGCCGCGCGGTTGCGCCACGCATGCACGACGTCGAAGCCGAGCGCCGCCTTCAGCGCGCGGCGCGCGATGCTCACGACGCGGTTCTCGCGGCCGTCCTGCGAATAGGTCAGCCGGAATTCGTCGGATTCGGCGTGGTGGTAGCCGTACAGGCAGCCGATGTCGTCGCCTTTCCGGTAGGTACGCGGATCGGCGCCATAGAACAAATGGACGTGAACTTTCGTTGCATCCTTCATGGTCATGCGAGCCCTCCGGGCGTGGCCGCGCGCACTGCGCGCGGGCCGTTCAAGACGTCACCGGCGGCATCGCCGCGCGGTGGGGGGCGAGGTTCGTGCGGCGCGCATCGCGCGCGCCGCGGCGCACCGCGCGCCAGTGCGCGAGCACGCGGGCGCGCCGCGCGGTAGGCAACGACAGCAGCACGTGCGCGAAGCCCGGATAGACGCGCGTGCCGATCAGCGTCCACCACCACCACGCGATCTCGCGCCGTAGCGGCGGCAGATGCTCGCGCAGCGTCAGTTGCAGGTTGTACGCGCCGTTGCTGATCGCGTTCAGCGAGGCCGCATCGCGACGGTCGTCGTCGAAGCGCTCGGCCGGGAAATGATCGACGGCGATCGCCGGGTCGTACAGCAGCGTCCAGCCCGCGCGCTGCACTTCCATGCTGAACGCCATGTCGTTGTGCACCTGCGCGCCGGCGCCGCGCAGCCGCGTGTCGAAGCGCAGCCGTTCGATCGCCGCGCGGCGGTAGCTCATGTTCGCGCCTTTCAGCATGTCGACTTCGCGTGCGCCGCCGACGCCGAGGTGATGATTGCCGATGATCTTGCCCGACAGCGTGAGCTGGCCGACCTGCTCGCGCGATTCGTCGAGCAGGCGGCCTTTTTCGTGCACCCAGTCGCGGCCGCCGACCGCGCCCACGCGCGGGTTGGACAGGAACGCGGCTTCGATGCGCGCGAGCCAGTCGGGGCGCGGCGCCGCATCGTCGTCGGTGATCGCGACGATGTCGCCGGTCGACGCGTCGAGCCCCTTGTTCAGCGCGGCGACCTGCCCCGCCACGTCGACCGGCACGATGCGCAGCGGCAGCGCGCCGCCGACCGCCGGATCGGCGAGCCGTTCGTGCGTGGCGTCGTCCTCCGGGCGCGCGACGACGATCACCTCGTCGGGCAGCCGCTGCTGCCGCTGCAGCGCCAGCAGGCAGCGCGCGAGGTCGGCGGGACGCCGGTAGGTCGGAACGAGCACGGAAATTTTCATCGAGGGTTCTCCATTCGGCCGGACCGATGCGGCGCGCGCCGGCCCGGTGTCGTGCAATGCGATCAAGCGCTCAGGTATTCGTGCACGGCCGCATAGCCGCGGCCGTAGCCGCGCGCCTTCGGCGGCACGCCATTGAAGATCCCGCCTTCCAGATCGACGCCCGCGGTGCGCAGGCGCTTGATCGCGTCGGCGATCTCGCCTTCCGTATGCATGCCCGAGCGCAGTACCAGGAAGGTGGCGCCGGCCATGCGGCCGATGATGGTCGCGTCGGTCACCGCGAGCACCGGCGGCGAATCGATCAGCACGACGTCGTAGCGCTTGCCGAGGCCTTCGAGGTATTGCGGCAGGCGCGTCGACATCAGCAGCTCCGACGGGTTCGGCGGGCGCGTGCCGGCCGCGATGAACGACAGGCCCTGCACCGGCGTCTCCCGGATCGCGTCCTCGAGCGAGGACTGGTCGCTCAGCAGCTCCGACAGCCCCGGCTGCGAGGTGAGGCCGAAGTAGCGGTCGAGCATCCCGCGGCGCATGTCGGCGTCGATCAGCAGCACGCGCTTGCCCGAATGGGCGAGCAGCACCGCGAGGTTGACCGTCAGGAAGCTCTTGCCGATGCCCGGCGTCGGGCCGGTCAGCACGATCACGCGGTTCTTCGCGTCCATCATCGCGAACTGCATCGCGGTGCGCAGGCTGCGCATGCTTTCGACGCTCAGGTCCTTCGGACGCAGGCTCGCGAGGATCGGCCGTGCACGAGTGCCGCCCTTCTCGGCCGCGGCATCGAGCTTCACCTGCTCGGCGCTCTGCGGGACGAGCCCGTACAGCGGCAGGTTGAACGTACGCTCGACGCGGTCCGGATCCTCGATGCCCTGGAACAGGTTGCGGCGCAGGAACACGACGCCGGTGCCGAGGATCAGCCCCAGGAACACGGCGGCCGACAGGATCAGCGCCTTCTTCGGCTTGATCGGATCGCCCGGGCGCAGCGCCGAATCGACGAGGTGGATGTTGCCGCCCGTGCCGGCCTTCTGCACCGACAGCTCCTGCACGCGGTTCAGCAGCAGGACGTAGATGTCCTCGGCGACCTTCGCGTCGCGCTGGAGCTGGACCGCCTTCACTTCGGTCGCCGGCAGGCTGCGGAAGCGGTTGCTGAACTTGTCCTTCTCGCCCTGCAGCTCCGCGAGCTGCTGCTTCGCCGCGATCACCATCGGGTGCGAATCGGTGAAGCGCTGCGCGAGCGACGCGAGCTGCAGGCGCTGCGCGGCGATCTGCTGTTCGTACTGCACGCTGCCTTCGAGGTAGACCTTCGCCTCGTCGCTCGCGTTGATCGAGCCCGACGTGCGCTGGTACTGCGTCAACGCGGCTTCCGCGCGTTCGAGATCGGCCTTCAGGCGCGGCTCCTCGCCCTTCAGGAAGTCGAGCATCTTGGTCGCTTCCGCCTGCTTCGCGATCACGTGCTGGTTCAGGTACGACTGCGCGAGCGCGTTCGCGATCGCGGCGGTCTGGTCCGGGTCCTTGCCTTCGAGCGAGATCTGCACGACGCCCGTCTGCTTGCCCTGCTCGGTCACCTGGATGCCCGACTGGAACCCGGTGATCGCGTCGAGATCGTTGTAGCGGACCACCGTGAACTGCGTGCCGGGACGCGCGACGAGCTTCTGCACGAACAGCGTCACGCCGCCGCCCTGCGCCGATTCCCCGACGCGGCCCGCCAGCAGTCGCGTACCGTTCGCGTCGACCAGCGAATAGGTGCCGTTCGGGCCGGCCGTCAGCGTCAGCTTCTTGCCTTCGAGCGCCGGCACGACGCTGATCGAGTCGACGTCGGCGACTTCGCCGCCCCATGCATACGACTTCAGGCCGAGCCACGGCCGCGACGGCTGGCCCGGCGTCGCGAGGCGCGCGGCGAGGCTGCCGATCACCGGCAGCGTCTTCGGCGCGACCGAGAAGTTCAGCTTGAACTGCTCGACGACCGGCGTGACGACGCCGCGGCTCTTGATGATCTCGATTTCCGCATCGGTCGGCGCCTGCTGCGGGCCGCTGTTGATCGACGCGCCCGTTTGCGTCTGCGTGAGCGCCTGCGACGTGTTGTCGTTGCCCTCGACCCGCACGTGCACGTCCGCCTGGTAGACCGGCTTCGCGATGAAGCAATAGAGGCCGGCGAGCGCGACGACCGTCACCGCGATGCCGAGCAGCAGCCAGATGTCGTCCATGATGACCTGGAGCAACTGGCCGAGAACGACGTCCTCTTCCTCGGTTTTCGCGGTCAGGTCCGCGTAGGAGTGTTTCGCTTGCGTGTTCACCATTCGTTCCCGCTTGAGTGGTGCCGGGGAGCGGACGCCGCCCCGGCGGGCTATCAGCGCGTGATTTGCCGCATGTAGAAGATCGTCTGGATCGTCGGCAGCACCTGCTGCAGCACGCGGTTGAACTGCACCGAGCCGGCCGTGCTGACGTAGACGACGTCGAGCGGTTGAAGCGGGAAGCGGCTCGACAGCATCAGCGCGTCGGGCTGCGTCATGTCGAGACGGAACACTTCGGGCTTCGTCGGGTTGTCGCGCATCCCGCGCATCACGTAGATCTTGCGCGGGTTCGCGTCGGTGTCGAGGATGCCGCCGCCGGCCGTCAGCGCATCGGCGATGGTCAGCTTGCCCTTGAGCATCGGCACCGTGACCGGCGTCTTGACCTCGCCCATGATGAACACGCGGCTGTCGCTGCGGTCCGGCACGTTGACGATGTCGCCCGGCTGCAGCATCACGTTCTGCCTCACCTCGCCGCGATCGAGCACACCGTTCGCATCGAGCGTGTACAGCTTGCCGTCGCGCGTGAGCCGCACGCGCTGCAGGTCGGCCTCGGCGGTCGAGCCGCCCGAACGCGAGATCGCGTCGACCAGCGTCAGCGGCACGTCGCTCACCGCGAGCGGGCCCGGCTGCTTCACCTCGCCCGTCACCTGCACCTTCTGGCTGCGGAACGACAGCACGCGCACGTCGAGCTGCGGGTTCTTCACGTAGCGCGCCAGGCTGGACGCCATCTCGTCGCGGATCTGCGCGACCGTCTTGCCCGCCACGCGGATGCGGCCGACGAACGGGAAGAAGATCGTGCCGTCGGCGGCCACGGTCTGGCCGTACGGATCGGCCTGACCCGGCAGCGCGGTCGTATACGGCTGCTGCAGCGCGCCCGCGACCGATTGCGTCGTGTTGCCGCCGCTCGAGAACGACTGGCCCTGCGGCGTCGTCAGCTCCGGGTGATCCCACACGGTGACGCCGAGAATGTCCTGCGGACCGACGCGATACGTGTACTGCGACGGATCGGTAAAGCGCCCGGGCGGCAGCGGATGGTCGACCTGCGCTTTCTGCAGCTGATCCATCACCACTTTGGCGTCGATGTAATGAACCGGATAGGTCTCGGCCGCTTCCTGCCGGCCGTCGTCCTTCAGGTTCGACGAGTCGAGGTAGTTGCCGGGCGCGGTTGCACAGGCCGACAGGAAGGTCGTCAGCGCGACGGCGAGCGCCAGCGGGCGCATGGGACGTTTCAGCATAGTTTTTGCAGCCATCCTTGAACCAGACGTTCGATCAATGAGTAGCTCTCGCGATAGTCGGCCTCGGGGCCGCCATGCGGGTCCGCGATTTCGGCGTCCTCCCACTTGCCCAGCAGGTGGACCTTGCCGCGCGCGAACGGATCGACCGATTCGACGGCCTTGATCTGATCGCGCTCGCTGACGAGAATCAGGTCGGCGTCGCGCACGATCCGGCGCGACAGCCGCCGCGAGCGATGGGTCGTCGCATCGACGCCCCGCTCGGCCAGCAGTTTCCGCATCACCGGATCGATGCCGTCGCCGTCGTTCGCGTGCACGCCGGCCGAATGGAACGTCGGGCGCGGGCCGCCGCGCGACGCGGCGTGCGACTTGAACAGCATTTCCGCCGCCGGGCTGCGGCAGACGTTCGCGTGGCAGACGATCAGGATGTTCCGGAACATGGCGTCTCGTAACGAGTGACGGAAAACGGGTTACGCGCCGGCGCGCACGGCGCCCGGCACGCGGGCGGCGACGGCCTGGCGCGAGCCCGGCCGGCCGATCGGGTGGTACTCGATGCCCTGCTCGCTCATCGTCTCCGGCTCGTACAGGTTGCGGCCGTCGAAGATCACGGGCGTCTTCCACAGGCGGCCGAGCGCGACGAAGTCGGGGCTCTTGAACGCCTTCCATTCGGTGACGATCACGAGCGCGTCGGCGTCTCGCGCGGCCTGCGCCTCGTCGTCGACGAAGGTCAGGCGCTCGAGCCAGCTCGGGTGATCTGCGAGATCGAGCGCGATCACGCGGCGCGCTTCCTGCTGTGCGACCGGGTCGTAGGCGGCGACGCGCGCGCCGCGCGACAGCAGCTCGGCGATCAGCTCGCGGCTTGGCGCCTCGCGCATGTCGTCGGTGTTCGGCTTGAACGCGAGGCCCCACAGCGCCAACGTGCGGCCGGTCAGGTCCTCGCCGAAACGCGCGACGATCTTGTCGGCGAGCACGCGCTTTTGCGTCGCGTTGACCGACGACACCGCCTTCAGGATCTGCAGCGACTGGCCGTGCTCGTCGGCGGTGCGGATCAGCGCCTCGACGTCCTTCGGGAAGCACGAGCCGCCGTAGCCGCAGCCGGCATACAGGAAGTGGTAGCCGATGCGCGGATCGGAGCCGATCCCGCGGCGCACGGCCTCGATGTCCGCGCCGAAGCGGTCGGCGAGGTTCGCCAGTTCGTTCATGAACGAGATGCGCGTCGCGAGCATCGCGTTCGCCGCGTATTTCGTGAACTCGGCCGAACGCACGTCCATGTACAGCGTGCGCTCGTGATTGCGGTTGAACGGCGCGTAGAGCTTCTTCATCAGCTCGCGGGCGCGCTCGCCCGGCACGTCGTCGTCGCAGCCGATCACGATGCGGTCCGGCCGCGTGAAATCGTCGACGGCCGCGCCTTCCTTCAGGAATTCCGGATTCGACACGACCGAGAACATCTGGTCGCCGCCGCGCTTCGCGAGCTCCTCGGCGACCGCCGCGCGCACGCGCTCGGCCGTGCCGACCGGCACCGTCGACTTGTCGACGATCACCTTGAAGCCGGTCATGTAGCGGCCGATGTTGCGCGCCGCCGCGAGCACGTATTGCAGGTCGGCCGAGCCGTCCTCGTCGGGCGGCGTGCCGACCGCGATGAACTGCACGTCGCCGTGCGCGACCGCGGCCTCGACGTCGGTCGAGAAGCGCAGGCGGCCGGCCGAACGGTTGCGCGCGATCACTTCCTTCAGGCCCGGCTCGTGGATCGGCACGCCGCCGCCGTTCAGGATGTCGATCTTTGCCTGGTCGACGTCGAGACAGAACACGTCGTGCCCGATGTCGGCGAGACAGGCGCCGGTGACAAGCCCTACGTAACCGCTGCCGATGATAGTCAGATTCATGATGTGTCGGACCCCTTGACCAATGATTCGAAATTCGGAAAACCGGAATGCCTGCGTGACGCGGCGCGTCGGTGTCAGTACGCGTTGCTGCCGGTGAAGCCTTTCCACAGCGTCAGCACGACGATCTTGATGTCGAGCCAGAACGACCAGTTCTGCATGTAGTACAGGTCGAGCTTCACGCGGCCCATCATCTTCTCGATCTGGTCGGTCTCGCCGCGAAAGCCGTTGATCTGCGCCCACCCGGTGATGCCCGGCTTGATCCGGTAGCGGAACATGTAGCCCTTGACCAGATCCTTGTAGATGTCGTCGTGCGCGAGCGCATGCGGGCGCGGGCCCACCACCGACATCTCGCCCTTCAGCACGTTGATGAACTGCGGCAGCTCGTCGAGGCTCGTGCGCCGCAGGAACCGGCCGACCGGCGTCACGCGCGAGTCGTTCTTCGTTGCCTGCGTGACCTGCCCGGCCACTTCCTGATGCACCTTCATCGAGCGAAACTTGTAGATCTCGAACTCGTGCCCGTCGATGCCCTTACGCTTTTGCCGAAAGAACACCGGCCCGCGCGAGGTCAGCTTGATCAGGGCCGCGATCAGCACCATCACCGGCGCGAGCGCCGTGAGCGCCGCCAGCGCGAACAGCCGGTCGAACACGAACTTCGGCAGGATCCGCACGTCGGTGATCGGCGACGCCGCGAGATTGATCGCCGGCACGCCGAGCACCTCGACCACTTCCTGGTTGAAGAACGACAGCGTGCGCACGTCCGGAATGAAGCGGATGTTCACGAAGTCGTGGCGGAACACCGTCACGATCTCGTGAATCCGACGCTCCTCCGTGATCGGCAGCGTGAGCCACAGCTCGCTGATCGCGCGGCTGCGCACCAGCCACACCAGCGATTCGAACTGCCGCTCGATACGCACGTCGTCGAGCGCAACTTCGCCCGGCGCCTCGCTTTCGTCGTACACGCACACCGGGTTGAAGCCGGCTTCCGGCCGCGCCCGCATCTGCGCGATCAGCCGCCGTGCCGCCGGCGTGCCGCCGACGATCGCGACCGCCTTCAGGTTGTAGCCGCCGCGGCGCAATTGCCGCAGCACCACGTGCACGCAGGCTTTCGAGCCCGCGAGCAGCGCCGTCGTCGCGAGCGCCCAGTAACCCAGCCACAGCCGCGACAGGTCGCCCGACTGGTGAAAGCTGAAACTCAGCAGGATGCCCGCGAGCTCCACGGCGAGCCACGCGAACGCAACGCGGACCACCAGCCCGACGAGACGCTTGCCGCGCCACGACTGGTAGATGCCGACGGCCGGAAAGAACACGACGACCAGCAGGCAATCGAACAGCACCGTCGTGCGCTGCAGGTCGCTGAGCCCGATGCTGCCGTCGTGCAACGCGGCCGCGATCAGCGCACCCGTCACGACCATCGCGATATCGATGACTCTCGCCAGCACGCTCAACATGTCTGTTTCCTCTTCTTTGAACAGGCGTTTGCCGAACAGCGCCTTGCGCAGCCCATGCCGCGCATTCGATTCAAACGTTGCATGACGCTATTGAAGCGACAAGAAAATTCCTCCTCAAGCGCACAAGTATTTCGAAAAATAATCGGAAATTCTTGCCGCGATCTTTTTTAATTAAATCGGCAGGTTTTCCCGAATCGGTCGGGAACGGAGATTTTTTCGGAATCTTTACGCTTCCCGGCCGCCCTTTGCGGGCGGTCGTGTCCGGCCGGCGCCCGGAATTATTTTTTATTTTTTTATTTCCGGCCGGTGCTATCGCGGAAAATTCTTCCGTACGCATGCCTGACGGATATCCGGCATTGGGTCCGGTTTTATTGTCGATTTACTTCATGCTACAACGACAGGCACCGACTTCAACCGTGGAGAGTGTCATCATGAATGCTCCGGCAGTGGCCGCCGAAACGCGCCCTTCTACTTCCGCCGCCCCCGCGGCCGGCACGCGTCTCGCCGTGCAGCCCGTGATTCTCGCCGGCGGTTCCGGCACGCGCCTGTGGCCGATGTCGCGCGAGCGTTTTCCGAAACAGCTGATCGGCCTGCTCGGCGATCACTCGCTGCTGCAGTCCACCGCGCTGCGCCTCGACGGCCTGACGGCCGATCATCCGCTCAACGACGACGTGCTGATCGTCTGCGGGGAAGATCACCGCTTCACGACCGCCGAGCAACTGCGCCTGACGGCCAAGCACGCGACGATCATGCTCGAGCCGCTCGGTCGCGACACTGCGCCCGCGCTGACGCTCGCCGCGCTGCGGCTCGTCGCCGGCGGCAACGACGCGGTGATGACCGTGATGCCTGCCGACCATGCGGTCGCGGACGTGCCGCGCTTTCACGCGGCCGTCGCGGCCGGCGTGCACTGCGCCGCGCAAGGCAAGATCGCGACGATGGGCATCGTGCCGAAGCACGCGGAAACCGGCTACGGCTACATCCGCGTCGGCGCGCCGCTCGGCGACGCCGCAACCGGCCCCCTCGACGTACGCCGCCTCGACCGTTTCGTCGAGAAGCCGCACCTCGAACTCGCGCAGCAGTACGTCGCGTCGGGCGAATACTGGTGGAACAGCGGGATCTTCATCGTGCGCGCGTCGGTCTGGCTGAAGGCGATCCGGCAGCTCGAGCCCGCGATCTACGCGGCCTGCGAACAGGCCGTCGCGCAGGGCAAGGAAGACGGCGACTTCTTCCGCGTCGATCGCGACGCATTCGCCGCGTCGCCGTCGAACTCGATCGACTACGCGGTGATGGAACCGCTCGCGAGCCAGCCGCAACTGTGCGAGAGCGTCGTCGTGCCGCTCGACGCGGGCTGGTCGGACGTCGGCTCGTGGGATGCGATCTGGCAGATCTCGCCGAAGGACGAAACCGGCAACGTCGGCCGCGGCCACGTGCTGTTCGAAGGCGCCGAATCGACGTTCGCGCACTCGGAAAGCCGGCTCGTCGCCTGCGTCGGCACGCAGAACCTGGTCGTCGTCGAAACGCCCGACGCCGTGCTCGTCGCGGACAAATCGCGCGTGCAGGACGTGAAGAAGATCGTCGGGCACATCAAGGCGCGACAGGGCTCCGAAGCGACCGACCACCGCAAGGTGCATCGTCCGTGGGGCCACTACGACTCGGTCGACATGGGCGAGCGCTTCCAGGTGAAACGCATCGTCGTGAAGCCGGGCGCGCAACTGTCGCTGCAGATGCACCACCACCGCGCCGAGCACTGGATCGTCGTGCGCGGCACCGCGCGCATCACGCGCGGCGACGAAACGTTCCTGCTGTCCGAAAACGAATCGACGTACATTCCGCTCGGCGTATCGCATCGCCTGGAGAACCCGGGCAAGATGCCGCTCGAGCTGATCGAAGTGCAGTCGGGCGCGTATCTCGGCGAGGACGACATCGTCCGCTTCGACGATACCTACGGCAGACAGTAACGCGGCGCCGTCATGCACGAAAGGGCGCCGCCTCGACAGCGGCGCCCGAGCGAGGCAGACATGGAGACACCGAAGGAGACACCGGACTGGCGCGCGGGCGTCGTGGCGCACGACGGCCCGCGCGTGGCACGGAAACGGCGATCAGCCCACGCGGTACTCGTATTCGCGACGTTCCGACTGCACGGGATCGTTGCGGCTTTCCGACAACGCGCCCGCGCGACGCTCGGCGATGAAGCGCTTGATGTCCGACTCCGCGCGCGCCAGCGCCGACAAGCCGGCCAACACTTCGCCCTGCGGCTCGCGCGCCGGCGCGTCGCTCGCACCGTGGCGATCGATCCACTGGCGTGCCCAGTCGAGCGCGTACTGCTCGGCTTCCTCGGCGTCGGTGAAGCGCGGGCCGATCAGGCCCGAGCGCTCGACGCGCCGGTCGTCCTGCGAGATCTCGGCCCACGCGCGATACATCAGGTTCTGCACGGGCTGCGCGATCCCGCTGATCGTATAGCCGCGATACTCGTCGACCTGCGGCTCGGCCGCGGCGAAGCTCGCCGCCGACGCCCGCACATGGCGCAGCTCCGTGGCCGGCGCGCCGGGCACCGTGAACGACACGCCGGAGCGGCCGTCCACCTGGTCGTCCCGCATCGTGCTCAGCGACGCACCCTCGCCCGGCCAAACGTTTGCCTGCGCAACCGGCAATTGCCACGACTCGGGGTTTTGCCAGAACACGCCGCGCAAACGGTCGTTGTCGGGCACGGGCTCCGCGCGGCGGGCCGGCGCGACCGCGACGGGCGGCGGCGGGATATACGCGAACGTGCGCCCGCTGAACTGGGTCAGCACGTCGATCATCTTCAGCAGCGTGCCGTTCGCGAGCCACTCTTCGTAGCGGCGGCGGCACGTCGGCCCGGATGGATAGCGACCGGGCAGCTTTGACCAGGCTTCCCCGGTCGTCAGGATCCAGAGCACCGCGTTGGCGACGACGCGCGGTTCGGCGCGCGGACGCCCGCGACGGTTCAGCCGGATGGGTTCATCGGCGATCAGCGCTGAAAGGCGAAACCACTCTTCATCGTTAAGCTCATCGAAGAACATAGTCGATCTCTCCACGCAGCCAGGCCGGGGCTGCGATTGGCGGCGCCGTCGCGACACGTCGCGGGGCGGCCAGGTTGCACATTATGGTTATCCGGCGTTGTGCATACCGGGCGACACCGCACTTTCACGGTGCCGCGATTCCCGGCAATGGCGCACAAATCGCGGTCTCACTCCAATGTGGGAATTTTTGTGCACGAAGCATACCATCCTCAGGGTTTATCTCAATATGACAATGACTTAATGTTACGCACTGAAACAACCTGCCATGGGCGAGCAATCCATTTACGCTTGAATTTTTTTGCGAGATCTTTATGCCGGCGGCTGCAAAGGCCCGTCTGGCGGGGCTCCGCAGCGTCTGAAGAATGCCGTGAAACGGGCCGTTGCGGTCTGCTCCGGCCCCATCCGCGACACTCCGCGGAATGGCTTCCCGAAATCGGTAAATCAGGGAAAAATTCGTAACAAGATATTCACGAATCGGTAAATCATTCGATTTACAGGGAATCGAATTATCTCCATGCACAATCTTTTTATTGTTTCTCTGCGAGTAATGAAAATACGCTGACGCGGCGCGCCCACTGTGTCCCCGCATGCAAATCCGTCACGGTTGTTACATTTCCGGGGCAACGGGCGAGCGGCCGCGCCGCGGCGTTGCGGCGCGCCGTTTCGGGTCGGAACGGAAAAGCGGCGCCGCCAAGCGCCGTGGGCGCCGGCTCAGCGCAGATCGCCGGCCAGCGCCGCGGCCACGTCCGTGTCGATACGCTGCGGCGGCATCGTATAGGCCGGATGATCGCAGCCGATCGACAGCGCCGCCCCGCCCTTGAGCGCGGCGCGCATCGGCGCATCGAACTCGAAACGGACGAAGTGCACGGCCGACGTTTTCTGGGCGTTGTCGCGCTCGAGATCCTCGTCGGCGATCGCGTAGACGCTCGCGTGCCCGTCGACCCGCAGGTACACGCGATCCTCGACCCCGATCAGCCGCGCGAGCGCCGCGCGCCGTTCGACCTCGTGCTCGTACTCGATCTGCATCGTCGCCTTCAGGTTGGTGCCGTCGGGCACCAGCGGCAGATACGCGTCGAGCTCCGCTGCGATGCCGGCTTCGTCGAAGATCTTCTCGATGTGCAGCATCTCGTGGATCTGATAGCGGATCGTCGTCTCGTCCTCGAACAGGAAACGCAGGTGATTGCCGAGCGCCACCGCGCGGCGGCGCTTGTACGCGACGAGCCGCGCGTGCTCGGCCTTGCGGATCTTCGCGTACGCTTCGAGCGTCAGCAGGGAGTCGCGGGTCAGCGTCATGGATGTCCTTGGGTATCGTCGGATGTCGTCGATGTGTTCACAACGAAGCGGGTTCGGACGCGTCAGATGCCGTACGCGCGGCGCAGCAGCGTCAGCGGATGCGCGAGCGGCGCTTGCGGCAGCCCCTTCTCGCCGATGCCCTGCACGATGTGATGGCCGGCGAGCGCGCAGTCGGACGACACGACGTCCGGCTGCGGCTCGGCCATCGCCTTGAACACGGGCGCGCCGATCCGCATCGCATCCGCATGAAATGCCTTCTTCACGCCGAACGTGCCCGCGTGGCCGGAGCAACGCTCGACGACGTTCACGCGCGTATCGGGCACGAGCGACAGCGCATCGGCCGTCTTGCGGCCGATGTTCTGCACGCGCGCATGGCACGGCACGTGATACGACACGGTGCCGAGGCCGATCTTGAAATCGGTCTTCAGCAGCCCGTCGCGATGCCGCGCGATCACGTACTCGAACGGATCCCAGAACGCGTCGGCCACCGCACGCACGGCCGCGTCGCCGGGGAACATCAGCGGCAGTTCGCTCTTGTACATCAGCACGCAGCTCGGGATCGCGCCGATCAGCGCGTAGCCTTCGCGTGCATAGCGTTCGAGCACCGGGATGTTGATGGCCTGCTTCGCGGCGACGCCGTCGAGATTGCCCTGCTCGAGCAACGGCATCCCGCAGCACGCTTCGCGCGTGACGAGCTCGTACGGGATCTCGTTGTGCGCGAGAATCGCGAGCAGGTCGTGGCCGATCCCCGGCTCGTTGAAATTCACGTAGCACGTCGCGTAGATCGCGACCTTGCCGGGCGTGCGTTCGCCGTCGCGTACCGGCGGGCCATCCGAGCGCTTCGCGGCGCGGCGGAACTTGCGCGGCGCGAACTCCGGCAGCCACGCGTCGCGGTCGACACCCAGCAGCGCTTCGAGCGCGTGGCGCGCAGGCGGCGTGCGGTTCACCGCGTTGACCGTCTGCGTGACGACCGGAATGCCCGCGAAATGGCCGAGCGCATCGGTATTCGACAGCACCTTGTCGCGCAGCGGCGCTTCGCCGCGCTTGTAACGCGCAGCCTTGCCGCGCAGCATCAGGTGCGGGAAATCGACGTTCCATGCGTGCGGCGGCACGTACGGGCATTTCGTCATGTAGCAGAGGTCGCACAGATAGCACTGGTCGACGACCTTGCCGAATGCGGCCTTCGGCACTTCGTCGATGTCGCCCGTCGGCGTGTCGTCGACGAGGTCGAACAGCGCCGGAAACGCGCCGCACAGCGACACGCAGCGCCGGCATCCGGCGCAGATGTCGAATACGCGCGTCATTTCCGCATCGATCGCGGCCTGGTCGTAGAACGCTTCGGACTGCCAGTCGAGCGGATGCCGGGTCGGGGCTTCGAGACTGCCTTCCTTGTGGGGCATGGGGCGCTCCCGCGTGGCGCGCATGTGCGCAAGCGCACCGCCCGCGCGGTGCGGGCGGCGATGAACGAACCGCCGGCCGGTGCCGGCCGCGCGGCGTTGCAGCGCGACCTGCGACGGCCCGTCAGTCGACGAGACTGTCCAGCGCCTTCGTGTAGCGGTTCGCGTGGCTGCGTTCGGCCTTCGCGAGCGTCTCGAACCAGTTCGCGATTTCGTCGAACCCTTCGTCGCGCGCGGTCTTCGCCATGCCCGGATACATGTCGGTGTATTCGTGCGTTTCGCCGGCGATCGCCGATTCGAGATTCAGCCGCGACGAACCGAACGGCAAACCCGTGGCGGGATCGCCGACAGCTTCCAGGTATTCGAGATGGCCGTGCGCATGGCCGGTTTCGCCTTCGGCCGTCGAGCGGAATAGCGCGGCGACGTCGTTCTGCCCCTCGACGTCGGCCTTCGAAGCGAAATACAGATAGCGCCGATTCGCCTGCGATTCGCCCGCGAATGCGGCCTTCAGGTTCTCTTCGGTTTTGCTGCCCTTGAGTTGAGCCATTTGCGCCTCCGTTCGAGTCGGCGCGGCCGCGTGCGACGCCGGGCCGATCAGATATGTGGGGAACGATGCGTGCGCCGGGCGCGCATCGTGCTCTTCAATCTAGGCGCTCGCGTTCGCATCCCCCAATAGGCTTTTTCAATGCGGGCGATAGTGTCGGGGGCGAACGCGGCGGATGGCCGCGAAGATGGGCGCTGCCGCGGCGCCACGCGCGTCATGCGCGATGCGTCACGCATCCATCGCGCGCTTGAGCAGCAATTCGCGCTCACGCTCGTTGCGCGTCAGTTCCGCCGCACGGCGGAACTCCCGCTTGGCCTCGTCGGCGCGGCCGAGCTTCGCGAGCAGATCGCCGCGCACGCTCGGCAGCCAGTGATAGCGTGCCAGCGCCGGATCGTCGCGCAGCACGTCGACGAGTTCGAGCGCCGCGGCCGGCCCGAACGCCATCCCTACCGCGACCGCGCGATTCAGCTCGACGACCGGCGACGGCGCGACTTCGGCGAGCGCGTCGTACAGCGCGACGATCTGTGCCCAGTCCGTGTCCGAAGCCTGCCGTGCGCGCGCGTGGCACGCTGCAAGCGCCGCCTGCAGCGCATACGGCCCGCGCACGCCGCCGAGCTTCGTCGCCCGCTCCAGCGCGGCGAGGCCGCGCCGGATCAGCAACGGATCCCAGCGGCTGCGGTCCTGGTCGAGCAGCAGCACGGGCCGACCCTGCGCGTCGATGCGCGCATGCATGCGCGACGCCTGCAGCTCCATCAGCGCGACGAGCCCGAATACTTCGCTTTCGTCCGGCGCGAGCCCGGCCAGCACGCGACCGAGCCGCAACGCCTCGTCGCATAGCGCCGGACGCATCCAGTCGTCGCCCGCCGTCGCCGCGTGGCCTTCGTTGAACACGAGATAGATCACTTCGAGCACCGACGCGAGCCGCGCGGGCCGCGCATCGGCGGGCGGCACCTCGAACGGCACGTGCGCCGCCGCGAGCGTGCGCTTCGCGCGCACGATCCGCTGCGCGATCGTCGGCTCGGGCGTCAGGAACGCGCGCGCGATCTCGCCCGTCGTCAGCCCGCCGAGCAGCCGCAGCGTCAGCGCGACGCGCGCGTCGGTCGACAGCACCGGGTGGCACGACGTGAAGATCAGCCGCAGCAGGTCGTCGCCGATGTCGTCGTCGCGCGCGTCGGCGAGTGCGTCCGCGATATCGGGGACGACATGCGCTTCGAGCGCGTCCATCTCGTGACCGAGCTGGTCGCGCTTCGCCGCATGAAGCGACTCCTGCCGGACCCGGTCGAGCGCGCGGCGCTTCACGGCCGTCATCAGCCAGGCGGCCGGGTTGTCGGGCACGCCGTCGACGGGCCAGTGCTCGAGCGCCGCGACGAGCGTGTCCTGCGCCAGCTCCTCGGCCACGCCGACGTCGCGCACCACGCGCGCGGCGCGCGCGATGATCTTCGGCGCCTCGATTCGCCAGACCGCTTCGATCGCACGATGAGTCGCCTCACGCGTCACGACGCCTGCCCCTGGGCGGACGCGTCCAGCGGCATGGCCATCAGTTCCCACGTGTGGCCGTCCGGATCGGTGAACCCGTGGCCGTACATGTTCGGGTACTCGCGCGGCGCCTGCGGCGCGGCCCCGCCCGCCGCCAGCGCCTTCGCGACGATCGCGTCGACTTCGGCGCGGCTGTCGCACGACAGGCACGACAACACCTGGATGTGCGTCGCCGGATCGATGATGGTCTTGTCGGTGAAGGTCTGGAAGAACGGCCGCACGAGCAGCATCGCGAAGATCGCGTCGCTGATCCGGATGCAGGCGGCCTGATCGTTGGTATAGGCCGGCACGACCTCGAAGCCGAGCGCCTGGTAGAACGTCTTCGCGCGCGGCAGGTCGGCTACCGGCAGATTGATGAAAACCATCTTGTGCATGACGGGTGCTCCCTGTGAGGTTGGTTCAGGCGTGGCGACGGCCGACGTGGAGATCGCGGAACCGCTCGACCGCGTCGCTCGGCGTCAGGTCGTCGAGCTCGAACAGCGGCCGCACCTCGATCTCGCAATCGAGCTCGGCGCCGAACGGCGCGGGAAACCGGCGCGTCCATTCGAGCGCTTCGTCGCGCGAACGCACCTGGATCAGCGTATAGCCGGCGATCAGTTCCTTCGTTTCGGCGAACGGGCCGTCGATCACCGTGCCCTTGCCGCCCGTGTAGCGCACGCGCCAACCATGGGCGCTCGACCTCAGGCCGTTGGCGTCGAGCAGCACGCCGGCCTTCGCCAGTTCCTCGTGATAGACCGTCATGGCCTCGACCAGCCGGTTGTCCGGCAACGCGTCGGATTCGCTGACGGCGTTCGCCCGGATCATGATCATGAATCGCATCGTTTACTCCTCGTCGTCGGTGGAAAGCGGCGCCCGTTCCGCGGCGCCTTACCCGGACGACGGGCGGAAGACGGCCGGATCGACACGCGCCACGACATATCAGGGTAAATACCGAGTCGCGACGCTCACAGGAAGCACGGGCCGACCGCGCGCACCTCGACCGTGCACCATTGCGCAGCCGGGCACTGGCGCGCGATCTCGATCGCTTCCTCGCGCGTGTCGACGTCGACGAGGAAGAAGCCTCCGATCATCTCCTTCGCCTCCGCGAACGGGCCGTCGAGCAGGCGCGTCTCGCCGTCGCGCACCTGCACGCGCGTGCCGCGCTCGGACCGCTCCAGCGACTCGACGCCGCGCAGCACGCCGCGCGCCTTCAGCGACTCGGCGAAATCGACCATGCGCGCATAAAGCGCCTGACCTTCGTCGAGCGTGCGCTCGGCGCGCTGCTCGGTCGGTTCGACAATCAACAGCATGTAAGACATGGATTTCTCCTGTGGGGACGGGGCGCCGCGGCATGCGCCGGGCGAGCGGCATGCGACGGCCGATGCGAAAGCGTAACAGCCGCGGGGCGGCTTGCCGCATCGTTGGCCAACCGGCACTGGCCGGACGGCCATTTCGGTCGCAGCCTGACAGTTTGCCTTCAAGATGCGGTCCCGAACCGTCGGATTTTCATCCTGTGGACCGTCTCATGTCACGCCCGCTCCCCCTGTTCGCCGTTGCGCCGTTCGCGGCGTTGTCCGCCATGCTCTGCGCACCGCTCTTCGCCTGGCCGGCCGTCGCCGCGCTGCCGGTCAGCAGCGGCTGCGGCGGCGCGACCACGGCGATTGCCGAGATCCGCCGCGCCGGCCGGCCGTCGCCGCTCGCCGGGCAAACGACGTCGATCGAAGCGGTCGTCACCGCGGCGTTCGGCGGCGCCGGCGGCCTGGGCGGCTTCTTCGTCCAGCAGGCCGACGCGCAACGGCAGCGCCGGCCGGGCGTCCCCGAGGGCCTGTTCGTCCACGCGCCGAACGCGCGCGCCGAGCCCGGCGATCTCGTGCATCTGACCGGCAAGGTCGACGAGCAATACGGCCGGACGCAGTTCACCCTGTCGGGCCGCGTGACCGTCTGCGCACGCGGGCAGACGGTCACGCCGGCCACGCTCGCGCTGCCGGTCGCGTCGCCCGCCGTCCTGGCCGCGCACGAAGCCATGCGCGTACGCCTGCCGCAAACGCTGACGGTCAGCGATACCTACGAACTCGGCCGCTACGGCAGCATCGTGCTGAGCAACGGCCGGCTGCGCATACCGACCCAGGTCGCATTGCCGGCCGATGCTGCCGCCCAGGCCGCAGCCAACGCACTGAACCGCATCGTGCTCGACGACGGTTCGAGCCGCCGCGACCCGGCGACCGTCCGCTATCCGCCGCCCGCGCTGAGCGCCGCCAACACGCTGCGCGCGGGCTACACGGTACGCGGCATAGAAGGCGTGCTCGAGTGGCGCTACGGCGCATGGCGGCTGCAACCGGTGGCCGGCACGGCGCCGGTGTTCGAGGCCGCCGCGAACCCGCGTACCGCGGCACCGGCCCGGCATCCCGACGCCGACGTGCGCGTCGTATCGTTCAACGTCTTCAACTATTTCAACGGCGACGGCCGCGGCGGCGGATTCGACGCGCCGGCCGACCGCGGCGCGAAAACGCCTGCCGCGTTCGCGCGGCAGGAAGCGAAGATCGTCGCGGCGTTGCGCGCGCTGCGCGCCGACGTGATCGGGCTGATGGAAATCGCGAACAACGGCTACGGCGACGCGAGCGCCGCGAGGCGTCTGGCCGCGCAACTCGGCGCCGGCTGGCGCGCGGTCGATCCCGGCACCGCGCGGCTGGGCCGCGACGCGATCGCGGTCGCGCTGCTGTACGACAGCCGCACGGTCGAGCCGGTCGGGCGCGCCGCCACCGTCGCACTCGGCGGCCGGCACCGCCCGCCGCTCGCGCAGACGTTCCGGCGCATCGGCGGCACGCGCGCGTTCACGGTCGCGGTCAATCACCTGAAGTCGAAGAACTGCCCGCATGCGAGCGGCGCCAATCTCGACCAGTCCGACGGCCAGGGCTGCTGGAACGCGGCGCGTACCCAGGCGGCCGCGCGCGTCGCCGACTGGCTCGCCACGTCGCCGACGGGCGTCGCGGCCGACGGCGTGCTGCTGATCGGCGATCTGAACAGTTATGCGAAGGAAGACCCGATTCGCACGCTCGAAGCGCGCGGCTATGCGAACCTGGTTGCCCGCTTCGTCGGCGATGCTGCGTACAGCTACGTATTTCGCGGCGAAGCCGGCAATCTCGACCACGCACTTGCCACGCCGCCGCTCGCCGCGCGCGTGAAGGCCGTGCAGTTCTGGCACATCAACGCGGACGAACCGCTCGTCCTGCAACCCGTGCCCGATTACAAAACGTCCGCGCGACGGGCTGCTTATTACGCGCCCGACGCCTACCGCTCGTCCGACCACGATCCCGTCGTCATCGACGTCGCGCTGGACGGCAGCGGTGGGCGATCGGCACCGGGCACGAATCGTGCGCCTCGATCTGGCGTCGATTAGTGCAATTGCATCAGTACGCGACCTGCAACGGCACTATTTACCTGATGGCCCGGCAACGCCATATTTACCGGGCTTTCACTGCGATCCGCTGTTCGACACGCTGCGTCGGCCGAGACGCGAAATTTTTTCAACCGCCGCTCCGCCCCGCGTGACGGGGCGCCCGGGCAATCCCGCCGACGAATTGAAAATTTGTCTCGAAACTCGAGCGGATCAAGTGAATCACACTAGTTGCTGCGATTCGTCTTATCTTCAAATTAGCCTGGAATCGAAGGAGGATAAACACCATGGCGCTTACCGACTCGATCGAACACAAGCTGGACCGCGGCCTGTCCGATATCCGCCGCACCGGCCGACGCGTTGGCCGTACGACCCGCTCCGCCGCCCGCGACCTGCAAGCCGACGTGAGCGACGATCTGCGTGGGCTGGTCGACGAACTGGAAGATTTGTTGAAAAACGACGGCGATGGCGATATCGCCGCCTTGCGCAAACGCATCCAGTCCCGGATCGACGAAGCGCGCGGCGCGCTCGACTACGCGTCGGGCAGCGCGGCCGCCCGGCTGCGCGATTCGGCCGAACGCATGTCGCAGGTCGTGCACGAGAATCCGTGGCAGACCGCCGGCGTCGTCGCGGGCCTCGCGTTCGTCGCGGGGCTGCTCCTTTCCCGCCGTTGAACGGGGCTGCCCGCACCGTCGCCCGCACCGTCCGCTCTCAATCAGACAACGAAGGAGAAACCGCCATGCAGAAATCCCTCGCCATGAAAGCCGCCGCTGCCGTGATGCTCGGCAGCCTCGCCCTCGCCGGCTGCACGACCACGTCCGACAAACCCGATAGCGCGGCGGCCAGCGCGTCGAAACGCCAGTCGATCGACGCCAGCGTGAATGCCACGCTGTCGCGCCTGTATTCGACGGTGCCGGGCTCGCGCGATCTGGTCTCGAAAGCACGCGGCGTCCTCGTGTTCCCGAACGTGCTGCAAGCCGGCTTCATCGTCGGCGCCCAGTCCGGCAACGGCGCGCTGCGCGTCGGCGGCAGTACCGTCGGCTACTACAACACGTCGTCGCTGTCGGTCGGGCTGCAGGCCGGCGCGCAGTCGAAGGCGGTCGTGTTCCTGTTCATGACGCAGGATGCGCTCGACTCGTTCCGCAAGTCGGAAGGCTGGTCGGCCGGCGCCGACGCGTCGGTCGCGGTCGTGAAGGTCGGCGCGAACGGCGCGGTCGACACCAACACGGCCACCGCACCGGTGGAAGTGCTGGTCCTGACCAACGCGGGCCTGATGGGCGACCTGTCGGTGAACGGCACGAAGGTCACCAAGCTCCACATCTGACGACGCGGCACGCGGCCTCGCACCGCGTTCGCTTCCCGGCAGCGCCGCGGCCCCGGCCGCGGCGTTTTCGCATGTCTCCCACGCAGCGGCTATGATGGCGGCACCTTTGCGGGCATACTCCGCGTGGGCCGCCCCGCAACGCGTTTCGCCGCGAACCCGTGACGTTCGCGAATCGATCGCGCACGGGGCGACGAAATTCAATCAAACCACGCATCAATCTGCGCGAATGTCACCCATGGATAGCGGACAAGATCACCAAAAATTCTTCTATTTCCTGCTGTTCGCGGTCACCGTCGGACTCTGCTGGATCCTCGCACCGTTCTTCGGCGCCGTGTTCTGGGGCACCATTCTCGCGATCCTGTTCCAGCCCGTGCAGCGCTGGCTGGCCGCGCGCTTCGGCAAGCGGCGCAACCTGGCCGCGCTCGTCACGTTGTCGTTGATCATCCTGATCGTGATCCTGCCGCTCGTGTTCGTGGCGGGCACGCTCGTGCAGGAAATCGCGTACGTGTACCAGGAAATCAAGACCGCGCAGCCGAACTATTCGCAGTACTTCCAGGACATCGTTCACGCACTGCCGTCGTCGATCCAGCATCTGCTGCAGAAATACGGGCTGACCAACATCCCGGGCATCCAGAAGAAGCTGACCGACGGCGCCGCGCAGATCAGCCAGTTCGCGGCGACCCAGGCGCTCAGCATCGGCCAGAACACGTTCCAGTTCATCGTGAGCTTCGGCGTGATGCTGTACATGGTGTTCTTCCTGCTGCGCGACGGCGGCGAGATCGGCCGCCGCGTGCGCCGCGCGCTGCCGCTCGACGACGAGCACAAGAACCTGCTGCTCGCGAAGTTCACGACGGTCGTGCGCGCGACCGTGAAGGGCAACATCGCGGTCGCGCTCGTGCAGGGCGCGCTCGGCGGCCTGATCTTCTGGATCCTCGGGATCGAGGGCGTCGTGCTGTGGGGCGCGCTGATGGCGTTCCTGTCGCTGCTGCCCGCGATCGGCGCGGGCCTCGTGTGGGTGCCGGCCGCACTCTACCTGCTGATGATCGGCTCGGTCTGGAAGTGCGTAATTCTCGTCGTGTTCTGCGTCGGCGTGATCGGCCTCGTCGACAACCTGCTGCGCCCGATCCTCGTCGGCAAGGACACGAAGATGCCCGACTGGGTCGTGCTGATCTCGACGCTCGGCGGGATGGCGTTGTTCGGCATCAACGGCTTCGTGATCGGGCCGCTCGTCGCCGCGCTGTTCATGGCGAGCTGGGACATCTACGCGCGCGCCGAACAGGGCGAATGACGCGCGTCCGGCCGCCGGCGCGCCGCACGCGTGCGGCAATCGCCGGTCACGGATGACGGATATGGATCAAGACGGGCGCCACGGCGCCCGTTGCTTCATCCGCCGCGACCGTCATCACGCCGCCGTACGGGCCGACGCGATGAGCCCGGCCCGGCGCCAGCGGCACGCTTCGTTCGTCGCGCGCATCGCGCCACGTCACCCGCACCGCCGCGCCACCGTCCGACGCGAGCGGCGCGCCGTCGGGCCCGACCAGCGCTACCTGCGCACCGGCCAGGCGCCGGCCATGCGCATCGAACCGGAGCGTGGCCGTTGCCGCGCCGCCGGCCGCGTCCCGCGCGTCGACCTGCACGCCCGCCGGGGCATCGAGCGTCACGTCGTAGAGGTCGACGAGCGAACCGGCGAACCGCACGACGCCATCCGACGCGGGCTGTCCGGCCGCCATCGCGTTCGGCATGGCAATCGACATCGCGAACACGACACCGAGCCCGAACACCATCGTCCGCACGACGCCGGCGCCCACTGCCGTCGCCGATGCCGATCGCTTCGCGTTGTTGCGCATGTTCCCTCTCCTCTGCCGCGTGACCGAAAAAACGGGCGGCGTGACGCATCGGTCACGCCGCCCGTGTGCTGGCAATTACTGTAAGGAGAGCGGCCCGGACAATATATGGGGCAAGTCCGAAACTGAAGCCGAATCGATCGAACTCAGCGTAGTCGACACGGCCCCGCGGCCCGATGCGACCGAAGTCGCACGCCCGTCACGCGTTCGGATCGACGCGCAGCACGAGCTTGCCGCGATGGTCGCCGTCGAACAGGCGGTTCAGCACGTCGGGCGCGTTTTCGAGACCGTCGGCCACGGTTTCCTCGGCCTTGAGCCGGCCGTCGCGCAGCCAGCCCGCGAGCGTCTGCACGGCTTCGCGGCTCTTGCGGTAATCGAGGATCAGGAAGCCGCGCATCGTCAGCCGCTTCGAGATCAGCACGCCGACGTCGTCGGCCGCGCGGCCGCTGTTGTAGTTCGAGATCACGCCGCACAGCGCGACGCGCCCGCCGATCACCATCCGCGACAGCACCGCGCGCATCACCTCGCCGCCGACGTTCTCGAAGTTCACGTGCACGCCGTCCGGCGTCGCCGCCTTCAGTTGCTGGCGGAAATCGTCGGCCTTGTAGTCGACGGCCGCGTCGAAGCCGAGCGTCTCGGTCAGGTAGCGGCACTTGTCCGCGCCGCCCGCGATGCCGACCACCCGTGCGCCGTGAATCTTGCCGATCTGCCCGGCGATCGAGCCGACCGAGCCGGCCGCCGCCGACACGACGAGCGTTTCGCCCGGCTGCACCGGCGCGATGTCGGTCAGCCCGTAGTACGCGGTCAGCCCGCTCATCCCGCACGCGCCGAGCAGCGTCGGCAGCGGCAGGCCGGACTGCGCGGGCAGCTTCACGAGCTGCGCGGCCTGCTCGGCCGGCACGACCGCATAGTCCTGCCAGCCGACGAGCCCCTGCACGAGCTCGCCTTCCGCGAAACCCGCATGGCGCGACGCGACCACGCGGCCGATACCGAGCGCGCGCATCACCTCGCCGATCGCGACGGGCGGCAGGTACTGCGGCACGTCGCTCATCCACACGCGGTTGGTCGGGTCCATCGACAGATACAGCACGCGCACGAGCACCTCGCCGTCGGCAAGCGCCGGCACCGGCGTCTCGACGAGCGAGAAGTGTTCGCGGCCGACCCGCCCTTCGGGGCGCGTCTTCAGCAGCAGCTGGCGGTTCACGGTTGTCGACATGATGTTCTCCTCCAATCGTCGTGGTTCGGGATGCGTGTCAGACCGCGCACATGCCGCCGTCGATCACGAGTTCGGCGGCCGTCACGAAGCGGCTCTCGTCGGATGCGAGATACACGGCCGCGTGCGCGACGTCGTCCGGCTCGCCGAGCCGGCGCAGCGGAATGCCGCGCGCGAGCTTGCGCGTCGCGTCGCGTTCGCCGAGCGACTGGAACAGCGGCTCGACGATCCCCGTGCGGATGAACGCCGGGTGAATCGAATTGCAGCGCACGTCGATCTCGCGGCGCGCGCAATCGATCGCGACCGACTTCGTCAGCGACGCGACCGCCGCCTTCGACGCGTTGTACGCGGTGAAGTCCGGCTCGACCTTGAACGCCGCGACCGACGAGATGTTGACGATCGACGCGGGATGGCTCTCGGCCAGGTACGACAGCGCATGCTTGCAGCCGAGCACGATGCTCTCGACATTGATCGCCATCACGCGCCGCCATTCGTCCAGCTCGATTTGCGCGGGCGAACCGATCGAGCCGACGCCCGCGTTGTTGACGAGCACCGACAGCCCGCCCATCGCGTCGGTCGCCTGCGCGAGCAGCGCCTGCCAGCGCGCTTCGTCGCGCACGTCCTGGGTCGCGGAGAACGCGACCGGCGTCGTACGGCCCGCATTGAGTTCCTGCGCGAACGCATCGAGCACCGCCGCTTCCGCGATGTCGGTCAGGAACACGCGCGCACCCTGCTCGACCATCCGGCGCGCGATCGCACGGCCGAGGCCGCCCGCGACGCCCGTGATGTATGCGCACTTGCCGGCGAGGCGCGGAGAAACGATTGTCATGTGACCTGCTCCTGTCGTGAATCGTCGTCGCGCAACGCTGCCGCGACGGGGTTTGCGTGCATGGTCCAGCCGACCTGGGCCGGTCGCCGGTGCGCCGACACGGCGCCGCAACGCACGGTTCCCGCGAGTATATCGAGATGGCCGCGACGCACGCCGGACCGGCCGCGCAGCTTGCCCGCGATGAAACGACAGCCAGCGTACGCGAATGCTGCCGATCGATGAAATGAATCTTCGTTATGCCCGGTCATAGGCGTCGTTCATGACTTGCACGTACCGGCGCCCGTGCGCGAACCGCCCGGTGCGGCCGCTCGGATGGATTGCATCGGCCAGCCGATCGACGGGAGACGGGCGTTGCGTTGCGCACGGAGAAGAATGCAATCGGGAAGACGAGCCGGCGCGGCATCGTGCCATGCGCGGGAAAACGCCGGACGAACGCCGGCGGCGAGAACGCGCCAAGCAGGCGGCGCCGGAGCGCCCGCCGTCGGCGACCGTCAGAACCCGTCGCCCGACGGCGCGCGCACGAACGCGCAGAGCTGCGGCGAGTGCGTGTCGATCATCCGCTGGAACGGCGCACGGTGCCCGTACGCGATGCCCGACACGAGCAGCAGGCACACCGCCGCGACGCGCGGCGAAAACGCACGCTGCCGCGCGCCGTCGTAGCCGCGCAGGAACACCAGCGCGACCAGCGCGCCGAGCATCCAGCCTACGACGACTTCCGGCACGGTGTGCGAATGATCGAACACGCGCGCGACGGCCGTGACCGCGCCGACGGCCAGCCCGGCCGCGATGCCGGGCGCCTTGCCCGGCCGGAACGCCTGCCACAGCATCGACAGCGCGACCGTCCACACCGACGTCGACAGCATCGTATGGCCGCTGATCACGCGGAAATCGAATTGCGGCAGCTCGATGCCGCATCCCGCATAGAGGATTTTCGTGGCGCCGACGACGCCCATGCCGGCGGCCAGCAGCACGCCCCAGCGGGCGGCGAGACGCCAGTCGGTCAGCGCGAGCCATGCCGCGCAGGTCAGCGCGATCGGCAAGGTCAGCGCGGCATCGCCGATGTTGCTGATTTCACTCCACATGACGAACTTCGGGGACGATCGAAAGGCCGCAGTTTACCGCAAGCGCGCAGCGCACCTGTGTCAGCCTGTGACAGGCTGTATCAGCCCGCGACACCGGTAATCAACAGCAGGTTCGTGCCGGTGATCACGGCGAACAGCGCCCATGCGGCCACCTGCATCCCGCGGCCGATCGCATGCTCGCCCATCGTGCCGCGGTCGCTGACCGAGCGGATCAGCGGCCACATCGCGAACGGCAACTGCAGGCTCAGCAGCACCTGGCTCCATACGAGCAGTTGCCCGACCGAGCCGTCGCCGAGCCACAGCACGCCGATCAGCGCCGGCACGAGCGCGAGCCCGCGCGTGATCAGCCGGCGCTGGTAGCACGGGATCTTCGTATGCAGGAAGCCATCCATGATGACCTGGCCGGCGATCGTGCCGGTGAGCGTCGAGCTCTGCCCCGACGCGAGCAGCGCGATGCCGAACAACAGCGCGGCCGCGCCGCCCGCGATCGGCGTGATCAGCCGGTACGCCTGCTCGATGTCGGTCACGTTGTGCTGGCCGGTCGCATGAAATGCCGCACCCGCGACGACGAGGATCGCCGCATTGACGAGCATCGCGACGAACAGCGACACGCAGGTATCGATGCGCACGAGCGCGAGCGTGTCGCGGATCACGCCGCGCGCGCCGCCGACGACGTGCCGCGTCTGCACGACCGACGAATGCAGATACAGGTTGTGCGGCATGATCGTCGCGCCGACGATGCCGAGCGCGAGCACGATCGCGTCCTTGCGGTCGTGGCCGGGATCGCCCGGCACGAGCCCGCCGACCACCGCATGCCAGTCGGGCGGCGTGATCGCCACCTGCGCGACGAAGCAGAACGCCATCGTCGCGATCAGCCCGAGCACGATCGCCTCGATCTGCCGGAACCCCTTGCCCTGCAGGCCGAGCACGATCACCGTGTCGAGCGCGGTCAGCACGACGCCCCACGCGAGCGGCACGCCGAGCAGCAGCTTGAACGCGAGCGCGCAGCCGAGCACTTCCGCGATGTCGCACGCGATGATCGACACTTCGGCGGTGATCCACTGCACGACGCGGCCGACGCGCCCGTAGCGGTCGTAGCTGGCTTGCGCGAGATCCTTGCCCGCGACGAGGCCGAGCCGAGCCGCGAGCATCTGCAGGAAGATCGCCGCGAGGCTCGAGAACGCGACGACCCACAGCAACGCATAGCCGAACTGCGAGCCGGCCTGGATATCGGTCGCCCAGTTGCCGGGATCCATGTAGCCGATCGCGACCAGCAGGCCGGGGCCGAAAAAACGCCTGAGCTTGCGCCAGCGCGGCGCGGCGGCGTCGATCGTGATGCTGCCCTTTACTTCCGACGGGCAGAAAGGGGCGGTGGCGGTAGTGGGGAGAAAGGGCATGGAAACCGGGAATCGAGATCGCGACACGACGATTCTACGGGTATCCGGCCCGTTTTCCCGCGCTCGGCCGCGCATGCGTCGCAACCCGCCCCGTCGCCGTCGCCGTCGTGGTCGCAACACGCGGCGGCGCGACCGTCGTCCGAACCGGGCGACGCCGCGCCGTGCGCGAGGATCTTTTCCCGCTCGGCGACGCGGAATTCGGTCGGCGACATCAACAGGCGCTGGCGAAACAGCTTCGCGAGCCGCTCGCCGCTGCCGAACCCGGTGCGCCGCGCGACCTTGTCGGCCGGCAGCGTCGTATGGATCAGCATGTGGCACGCACGTTCGAGCCGCACGTGCTGGACGAACTCGGTCGGCGTCACGCCGATTTCCTTCTTGAAGCGCCGCAGGAAATTGCGCTCGCTCATCGCGGCCGCCTGCGCGGCGTTCGCGATCGAGACGCGGTTCACGCTCTGCGCGCGCAGCCGCTGCGCGGACATCCGGATCGACGGGCTCGCGCTCAGTTCGCGGAACGCCCACATCGACTGCACATAGCGCTGCTCGACCGGCCGCATCATGTTGCTGGCGATCTCCTGCGCGGCGCTGTCGCCGAGGTCGGCGCGGAACATGTCGAGCGCGGCGGCAAACACGTCGGTTTCGCCGACCCGCGATTCGATCGTCGTGGCGGCCCGGCGCCCCGCCCGGCCCGGCCGCCCGTCGATCGACGACGACGGCCGCCGCGTCGCGGCGAGCGCGGGCAGATCCATCGCGTCGACGATCCAGCGCGCATGCCGGCGAATGTCGGTCAGGCGCCGTTGCAATGCGTCGTCCCAATTGACGGCCGCCCGGTCGCCATGAAGATGAAAGAACGCGAGCGCACGGCGGCTGTGTTCGTCGCCGAGCGGATCGGCCGCGATTCTCACGCCGGACGACGACTGCAACAGTCCCCCGCTTTCGGATACGTACTTGAGCTGATAATCCGCGCCGTACCCATGCAGGCGATTCGCCAGGTTGAAGGCTTCGCCGAGACGCGCGGCCTGGGCCAACGAAAACCCCGTACTCAAATAGATAACGACCCACCGCTGATCTGCTGCATTCACTGGCCAAGCCCCCGACTTGTTCGACTTCTTCTAATACCGTCGAACTGTCAGGCTTATATTTGGTTTGAATGCGTGCGACAGGACGGCTATCCCGAAATATGAAGCGACGGCATCTTAGCCGAACGGGTAGTGCCTTTGGCGCTAAATGGCCGACGGGGACAGCATGATGGCGGATTACTACAGGCTGCCGTGCGCCGCCGGTAAGCCGGCACGGAATCGCGCATACGATACGGCCGACCATCGCGGCCGTCATGCGTGACGACGTGCGTGTTCGATGGCGTCGCGCAGCGGTCGAGCGGCCGCTCGCGTATCGGCGCGAACGGCGTCGACACGCATCGAACGCGCACGATCGGCGCGTATGCCGAGCCGCCCATCCGTTGCCTGCGCATCCTTTAGAATCGATCCGTCCTTCACCACGCCGCCCGCGCTCCGTGCCCGCCGATCACCGTCTCGACCTGAACCTGTTTCGCGTGCTCGACGCCGTCTACGTGCATGGCGGCATCGGCGCGGCCGCCCGCGCGCTGCATCTGACGCAACCGGCCGTCACGCATGCGCTCAACCGGCTGCGTGCGCATTTCGACGATCCGCTGTTCGTGCGCCAGGGCAATCGCGTCGTGCCGACCGAGCGCACGCGGTCGATCATCGCGGACGTGCAGCGGCACCTGAAGGGCCTGCAAGGCACCGCGCGCGATCCGTCCGCCTTCGATCCCGCGACGCTCGACCTGAGCATCGCGGTCGGCATTCGCGACGTGCTCGAATCCATCGCATTGCCGCGCATCGTCGCCGCGTTCGCCGACGAAGCGCCGGGCTTGCGGCTCGTCAGCCGCCGCATCGCGGTGCCCGACATCGAACGCGAACTGGCGTCGGGCAACCTCGATCTCGTCGTCGATCGCCGCGTGCCGACCGGCGCGCGCATCGCCACCGAACACCTGCTCGACGATTCGCTCGTCGTCGCGATGCGCCGCGATCATCCGCTGGCGCGCGACCCGCTGCGACGCGGCGACTATTTCGCGGCGCAGCATATCGCCGTGTCGTCGCTCGGCGCGCCGCAATCGCTCGACGTCCTGCTCGGCAACGACGGGCGCTTGCGCGACATCCGGCTCACCTGCCAGCACTATTTCGCCGCCTGCCAGATCGCCGCGGCCGGCCATCTGCTCGTCACGCTGCCGCACACCTATGCGCGGCGCATGGCCGCGCTGCTGCCGATCGCCGTGCGGCCGCTGCCGCTGCGGCTCAAGCCGTTCCCGCTGCTCGCGTACTGGCACGAATCGCGCGACACCGACCGCGCGCATCGGTGGGTGCGCGAACGCATCGCCGCGCTCGTGCGCAGCAGCGCCGGTATCGCCGACACGTAGCGGCGCGGCACGCGCCCACGCGAGCGCGACGGTATGCTGGCGGCTGCGCGCCGCTACACGGCGCCCTCTTTCCTCGATCCGCTACCGGAGATTTGCCATGTCCCTCATCCACGCCGCCGCCGTCCTCGATGCCGACGCGCCCGACTACGTCGTCCAGCTGCAGGCCGGCACGCATGCGCTGACCGGCGACGAAGCGCCGCGCGAAGGCGGCCGGGATCGCGGGCCGGCGCCATACGAGTTCGTGCTGGCCGGGCTCGCGCAATGCACGGCCGCGACGCTGCGCATGTACATGCAGCGCAAGACGTGGCCGGCCGCGCGCATCACGGTGCGCACCGAGCTGCATGCCGATCGCGACGGCGTGCAGTACGTGCGCCGCGTCGTGACGCTCGACGGCCCGCTCGACGACGCGCAACGCCAGCGTCTCGCGGAAATCTGCGAGAAGACGCCGGTCACGCAGTTCATCAAGCGCGGCACGCGGATCGACACGACGTTGAACTGACGCACGCGGCAGGCCGTATGGCCGGCCGCCTGAAAAACGAAACGGGCGGGCCGCGCATCCGGCGCGACCCGCCCGTTCGTCGATCCCGCCCGCCGCTTACAGTCCGAGCGCGGACAGGTCCAGCTTGCCGTCCTTCATCGGCGGGCACCAGAAATACGCGCCCGTCAGCGGCCGCGTGAAGCGGAACAGGCCGTCGACGATCCCGTCTTCCGCGCCGCTCATCCGGCGCATCTGCACGTCGAACGCGCGGAACGAGCAGCCGAACGCGACGAAATAGAGGCCCGCGCGGCGCGCGTCCGACCACGGCGACGAACGGCGCAGCATGAACGCCTCGGGCTCGAAGCTCTCTTGCGCGGTGCGCTTCACGTGCGCGAATTCGGGCGCGTCGTCGAGTTCCTCGTTGTCCGAACGGCGGCGCCCGATGATGTGATCCATCTCACCCGACGGAATGCGCTCCATCTGGTCGAAATCGTGCACCCACTGCTGCACCGCGACGAAGCTCGAACCGTCGAGCCCCGCGCCCTGCCCCGTCACGATCGCCGCGGCGATCGCGTCGTCGCCTTCCGGGTTCTCGGTGCCGTCCTCGTAGCCGGACAGGTCGCGATCGTTCGAATAGCGGAAGCCGTCGACGGCGTCCTGCAGCGCGAACGCCGGCGCGAGCGCGCGTTCGATCGCCCGTGCGCGCAGCACGATCTCGCCGCGGTCGTCCGAGCGCAGCCAGACCCACACGTCGGCCGGCGTCGCCGGCAGCGTCCGGTCGTTCACCGCGAACGCCGGATAGTCGGTCAGGCCCGGCACCGGATGTCCGAGATAGGCAGCCAGCGCGTGCCCGAAGCCGACGACCGTGTCGCGTCCGTCGACGATCTCGCGCAGCGCGGCCAGCGCCGCGGCGATATTGCCGTCATTCGACATCGTGAAAGTGAGGTATCGCGCTGCCGTATCGATCGGAGCCAGGATGCCTTGCTGAACGTCGCTCATCGTTTCCTCGGGAAGGGTTCGGAGTGGATCCGGGCGGGCGCGCGTCGTCGCGCGCCGCGGACGCCGAAGTGTAATCGATGCGTCCGCCGCGGCCCGTGCCCGCCATCGCGCAACGTACGCGAAAAGGGGCCAAAACCCTGAATACTAACCGTATCGACGCTGCAACGCCGCATTCGTCAGACATTGCGGCGCGCGCGACACTCCTGATAAAATCGCTGCACGTCTTTTCGGCGTCCTTTCAACCGTTCACTTCAGGGAGGTGCAGATGTTCCGAATGCCAGCAGCCTTCCCGAACGTGGTCTCGCGGCGCAGCTGATCCAGCCCGCCGTCCGCGCCGGCTCCCGAGTTTTCCGCTGACCCGTCAGCCGCGCTTTTCCCGACAGCCCGTTTCGTTTCGCCCGCGTGTTTCGCGCGGCCCGGCTGTTGCGTTTTCGACGTTCTCCGAACCGGAAAGTCCCGTCGCGCGACGCGCCGGGCAACGATACATGACCAGAAAAACCTCCCATCTGGGCGGCCATGCATTCCAGGCCGTCTTCGGCTTCACCATCCGTTACTGGCGCAAGCAGCCGGCGCGCATCGCCGCGGTCGCGAGCCTCGCGCTGCTCGCCGCGCTCGCCGACGTCCTCACGCCGCTGTTCGCCGGCCGCCTCGTCGACGCGCTGTCGAGCAGCCTGACCGACCGCGCCGCCGCGTGGCATTCGGCCCTCGTCGCGTTCGGCACGCTCGCCGCGCTCGGCATCGGCGCGACGGTGCTGCGCCAGGGCGTCTACCTGAACATCATCACGCTCACGCTGAAGATGATGAGCGAGATCGCCGCCGCGTCGTTCCACCGCGTGCAGCGCTTCTCGACCGACTGGCATGCGAACAGCTTCGCGGGCTCGACCGTGCGCAAGATCACGCGCGGCATCTGGGCGCTCGACCTGCTCAACGACACCGTGCTGATCGCGCTGCTGCCGTCGGTCGCGATGCTGGTCGGCGCGACCGTGCTGCTCGGCACGCACTGGCCCGTGATGGGGCTCGTCGTCGGCGCGGGGTCGCTGCTGTACATCGCGGTGACGGTCGCGGTGTCGCTCGGCATCGTCGCGCCGGCCGCCCGGCTCGGCAACCTGTGGGACACGCGCATGGGCGGCGCGCTCGCCGATGCGGTGAGCTGCAACGCGGTGGTCAAGGCGTTCGGCGCGGAAACGCGCGAGGAAGCGCGGCTCGCACGCGTGATCGGCAAGTGGCGGCAGCGCACGCGCCGCACGTGGGTGCGCGGCACGTTCAACGGCGGGTTGCAGGGCGCGATGCTCGTCGCGATGCAGGCCGCGATGATCGGCGTCGCCCTGCGGCTGTGGATGAACGACGAGGCGAGCGTCGGCGACATCGCGTTCGCGCTGACGATGTTCTTCATGCTGCAGGGTTACCTGCGCGACGTCGGCATGCACATCCGCAACCTGCAGCGCTCGGTGAACGACATGGAAGAACTCGTCGCGCTCGAACGCCAGCCGCTCGGCATCGACGATCGCCCCGGCGCGCCGGCCATCCGGATCGGGCAAGGCGAGATCCGCTTCGAGCACGTGACGTTCCGCTACGGCAACCATCCGGTGCCGCTGTACGACGATTTCTCGATGCGGATCGCGCCCGGCGAACGCGTGGGCCTCGTCGGCCATTCGGGATCGGGCAAGACGACGTTCATCAAGCTGATCCAGCGCCTGTACGACGTATCGGGCGGCCGCATCACGATCGACGGCCAGGACATCGCGCAGGTGCGGCAGGATTCGCTGCGCAGCCAGATCGCGATCGTCCAGCAGGAGCCCGTGCTGTTCCACCGCACGCTCGCGGAGAACATCGCGTATGCGCGCCCCGACGCGAGCCGCGCCGACATCGAGCGCGCCGCGCGCCTGGCCAGCGCGCACGACTTCATCGCCGCGCTGCCGGACGGCTATGACACGCTCGTCGGCGAACGCGGGATCAAGCTGTCGGGCGGCGAGCGCCAGCGCGTCGCGATCGCGCGCGCGTTCCTCGCGGATGCGCCGATCCTGATCCTCGACGAAGCGACGTCGAGCCTCGACAGCGAAAGCGAGCTGCTGATCCAGCAGGCGATGGAGCGGCTGATGGTCGGCCGCACGACGCTCGTCGTCGCGCACCGGCTGTCGACCGTGCGCGCGCTCGACCGGCTGCTGGTGCTCGATCGCGGCAAGGTGATCGAGGAAGGCAACCACGACGCGCTGATCCGCATCGACGGCGGCATCTATCGCCGGCTGTTCGAACGGCAGGCGCTGGAGCTGGCGAAGGGGCTCGCCGATTCGCCGCGATGCACGGCGGATCGCAATGCCGGGCCGCTGGGAGAGCCGGCGGAGGTTTGATGCAAGCGCGTCGCGACCTGGCCCGGCGGCGCGGTCATCGCCGCCGGGGCCACGCGGCGGCAATCGGTTCCGGATCGAGGCCGTGCCATGCGCACGGCCTTTTTTCGTGTCCGCGGCGTTGGCTCGGCGGTGCCGGACCGCGCGCCGCGGCGTGTTCGCCGCCGGGATCACTTATCATGTCGGCCAGGCAATTCGCGACGAAAGGCAGACCATGTTTACAGGCATTGTTCAGGGCGTCGGCACCATCGACGCCATCAAGGATCACGGCGAGCTGAGGACCTTCAGCATCGCATTCCCCGAGCGGTTCACCGACGATATCGAGATCGGCGCGAGCGTGTCGGTCGACGGCGTCTGCCTGACGGTGACGACCATCCATTCGCCGGAGCTGATCGACTTCGACGTGATGTTGCCGAGCCTGCGGATCACGACGCTGGCCGACCTCCCGACCGGCGCGCGCGTCAACGTCGAGCGGGCCGCGAAGGACGGCGCGGAGATCGGCGGGCATCCGCTGTCCGGCCATGTCGATTTCACGGGGACCATCGCGCACATCGCGTCTTCCGAGCACAACCGGATGATCCGCATCGGCGTGCCGGCCGAATTCAAGCGCTATGTGTTCGCGAAGGGCTACATCGCGATCAACGGCTGCAGCCTCACCGTGTCGGACGTCAATCGCGACGAAGGCTGGTTCGACGTCTGGCTGATTCCCGAAACGCGCCGCGCGACCACGTTCGATGCGAAGGGCGTCAACGACAAGGTCAACATCGAGATCGAGCGCAGCACCCAGGTCGTCGTCGATACGATCCGGGAATCGGTCAAGGAAACGCTCGGCGAATTGAACGGCGTCGTCACCGCGCTGCTGGCGGAAAAAGGCATCGATATCGAGGAACTGCTGGCGCGCAACGTCGCGCGGCTGCCGAAGCAGTAAAGGTCGATGACCTGCGTGCCACGGTATGTCGCGTGGGAACGCAGGCTTATTCGTCCGTGGCGCTCCGACCAGTCAAGGCTTGCCGTTCTTGAAGGCCGCAACCAGAAATTCGACGAGCACCCGGACCCGCATCGGAAGGCGTCGGCCTGCGGGGTACACGAGATGGATGGGGAAGCGTTCAGGCTGCAACTGCGGCAGCAGGACGCGAACCTTGCCGGATCGAATGTCTTCCTCGAACAACCAGGACGGCGCTTGCGCAATGCCAAGGCCGCATAGAACGGACGCCCGGATGTGTTCGGCGTCGCCCGTCATCAGCGAGCCGTGCGGCACGTAGGAGACGGTTTCCTTTTTGACCTTGAACGCCCACGGTTTCGGCTCGCGATCTTTCGAAAATACCACGCACGCGTGCCGATCGAGGTCGGAAAGTCGCTGTGGCTCGCCACGTGCGGCAACGTAGTCCGAACTGGCGACGAGCAGGAAATCCGCGTCGGTCAGTTTTTTGGCGGTGAGTGACGAATCCATCAACTGCCCGTGCCGGATGCCAAGATCGACGCCATCGCCAACCAGATCGACCAGCCGCTCGGAAACCGATAATTCGACGCTTATGTCCGGGTAGCGCTTGAAGAATTCCGGCAACAACGGGGTAATGCACAGCCGTCCGTGTGCCGGCGCCGTGTTGACCCTGACGACGCCCTTGGGGGCGCGCTGACGGTCGCCCACTGACGCTTCGAGCACGTCAAAATCGTCAATGAGTTGCTTGGCTGACTCGTAGAACGCGAGCCCCGCATCGGTGACGATGACCTTGCGCGACGTGCGCATCAGAAGCTGCGCGCCAAGGTGAGTTTCGAGCGCACCGATTTTCTTGCTGACGGCAGGCTGTCCTATTCCATGTTCGCGCCCCACGGCCGAGAAATTGCCGCATTCGACAAGGCGGACAAACAGCCGAATTGCATCCAGACGATCCATCAGCGGGCTTCCCGGCGATTCCAAAATGGAATTGATGGTATGTCGGAACACGCCGTTTCGGCAATATCGAAATCGCCGTAGATTCACGGTTGTTCAGCCAACCGACACGACCGACCATGAAAGCACTCAGTGTGACGCCCGACCGCGAACTCGAACTGCGCGACATTCCCACGCCACTCGACGCCGCACCCGAGCATGTGTTGATCGACATGGATGCGTCAGCCATCAACCACGGCGACAAGACGTTCCTCACAAGGCCGGCAGCGGCGGGTCTTGCGTTGCCGTTGAGCGAACACGCTGTCTGGGGCGCATCCGGTGCCGGAAGAGTCGTCTCCGTCGGCGACGGTGTGCCGCAAAAATACCTCGGCAAACAGGTGGCGATTTATCGCTCGCTGGCTCGAAGCCCGCGCAGCGTCGGCTTGTGGTCCGAGCGCGCACACGTGCCCTACAGCACGTGCCTGATTTTGCCGGAGCACGTTTGTGCGCGAGATTATTGCGGCTCGCTCGTGAACGCGATGACGGCTTTCGCATTTCTCGACGAAGCCGAAAGGGATGGGCACAAGGGTGTCATCGTGACGGCTGGCAATTCGGCAACAGGCCGTGGGATCGCGGCGCTCGTGCGCGACAGACAACTGCAAGCGATCTTTCTGGTTCGTGGCGACGCCGCGCGCGACACGTTGCGCGCGGCCGGCGCTGAGCACGTGATCGTCACGCGAGAAGGATTCGCGCGCGAGCTTGCTTCGCTCGCGGCGGAACTGAACGCGACAGCCGTTTTTGACGGCGTCGGCGGCGAATTGCTCAGTCACGTGTTGCCGGTGCTGCCGCCGAACCCGACGGTTTACGTGTACGGCTTTCTGGGCGCTGCGTCGCCGGTCGTGATTCCTTCCGTCCTATTCATGTCAAAAAATCTGACGATGAAGCGGTTCAGCAATTTCGACAGCCGCACGGTGAAGGAACCCGACAACCTTGTCCGCGCGCTCGGCAACCTGGAACAGGTGATTGACGATCCGTTGTTCAGAACGAAAATCGGCGACATGTTTCGCCTCGATCAAATCGAAGAGGCGATGCGGTACGAATCGGCCGAGGGCGCCAAGGCGGTGTTGGTGCACGGTGATCGCAGCGACACGTGAGCTAGGTGATCCGCTGGATCACCGAATACCTGCTTCCATCGGAAAACACCTCGACCCACGGTTCCGATTCCTCGAACGTCCAGAGAACGAGTTCGAGGTCGATCAGTTCATTCCAGTCATCGTCGGGCCACGGCATGTTCCATCCGCCCGCGACGGCCACCACGCCGCCTGTATAGAGCGGGCATTGCGCCATCCATTCGCGCTCGTAGTCGTGCGCGGCCGCGCCCTTGAAGTTACCGTTGAATCCCCAGTCGCGCTGCCAGCCGTGTGCGTCGAGGTACGCGCCGATCGCCGCGGAGCCGAAGCGGAACACCGCGTCGACCGATGGAAGCGACATCGCGTCGGATCGGCACAGCGGGCGGGCGGAGCGGACAGGTTGCGTGGAAGTCTCCACGCGGCCTGACGTGCCGCCATCGTCGAGATATACGTTCAGCCAGACGCCGTCGCGCTCGACGGAAATGCACAACGCGCCGGCATCAACTCCATGCCAGTAGCCGGTGACGGGTTCGCCGTCGTCCGCGAAGCGGTACTGACGGCACGGCCTCGCAAGCCGCTTCGCTTCGTTCAGAAAATCGTCCGACGTCATTGGATGCCTCTCTTTTCAGCGTCCCGGGTATCGCATCGCACCGCCGCGATCGAACGACATCGACCGCGGCCCCCACCTCACTCCGCCTCCGCCCGCGCCCCCTTCCCCACCGCCACGCGCTGCGCGCGATAAATCCCCGCGGGGCCGGAGAACAGATACGCGACGACACAGGCGACGATCGCATACACGCCGATGTCCGCGCCGAACAATTCGATCGCCATGATCGTCGACGCGATCGGCGTGTTCGCCGCGCCCGCGAACACCGCGACGAAGCCGAGCCCCGCGAGCACCGGCACCGGCAGCGCCAGCACCTGGCCGAGCGCATTGCCGAGCGTCGCGCCGATGTAGAACAGCGGCGTCACCTCGCCGCCCTTGAATCCCGACGCAAGCGTGACGACGGTGAACGCGAACTTGCCCGCGAAATCGTAAAGCGGCAGCGGGCCGTGAAACGCGGCCTCGATCGTCGGGATGCCGAGGCCGAGATACCGCGGCACGTTCAGCACGATCGCGGCCACGGCGACCAGCAGGCCGCCGAGCACCGGCTGCAGCGGCGCATGGCGGATCGCGCGGCGAAACCACGCGGTCAGCGCATGCGTCGCGAACGCGAACAGCCGTCCGACCACGCCGAACGCGATGCCCGCGACGACCGTCACGGCCAGCCCCGTCGCCGATACGGCCGGCACGAACGGAATCGCATAGGCCGTGTGATGGACGCCCCACGCACGGCACACGGCGTCCGCGACGATCGCCGACGCGACGCAGGCCAGCAGCGCGTCGTATCGCACGCGCCCGATCGCGAGCACCTCGAGCCCGAACACGGCGCCTGCGAGCGGCGTGCCGAACACCGACGCGAAGCCGGCCGCGATGCCGCCCATCAGCAGCACGCGGCGATGCTCGCGATCGAGACGAAACAGGTGCGTGACGCGATCGGCGAGCGCGCCGCCCATCTGCACGGCCGTGCCCTCGCGGCCGGCCGACCCGCCGAACAGGTGCGTGACGACGGTCGCGATGAGCACGAGCGGCGCCATCCGCTTCGGCACGAGCGCCTTCGGGTCGTGAATCTCGTCGATCAGCAGGTTGTTGCCGCGCGCGACCGACTGGCCGAAGCGATGGTAGATCCAGCCGGTGGCGAAACCGGCGGCCGGCAGCCCCCACAGCAGCCACGGATGCGCGACGCGCGTGCCGGTCGCCCAGTCGAGCGCGATCAGGAACACGGCGGAAGCCGTACCGGCCAGCGTGCCGAGCAGCGCGGAAAGCGCGAGCCAGCGGCACACATAGCGCACGGTCGCGAAAAGATCGGCAGAAGTCGTGAAGAACATGATTTCCAGATTCGACGGAACATCGAAACCTGGGCGGCAGAACGCTGGATGGACGGCCTGCGACCTCCTGACGACCCAGGAACACGCAGGCATCATCAGCCGGGCAAACCGGCGGTTGAGGGCCGCACCGCGCGCGCCACGCGCCGCGAACGACCACAGGGAGGCATGCCATCTCCGCATGGCCGCGATTGTACGCGACGCCACGCCGCGCACGCAATGCAGACGCCGGCGCGCCGCGAAACGACGGCGCGTGGCCGGTGCGCCGTCAGTCGCGCGGTGCGAGCGCGATCCGCGCGATCAACTGCGGCGCGATCTGTTCGAGCGGCAGGATCGCCGACGCCGCGCCGATCGCCGCGGCCGCCTTCGGCATCCCGTACACGGCGCTGGTCGCTTCGTCCTGCGCGATCGTATAGCAGCCCTTCGCGCGCATCGCCTTCAGGCCGAGCGCGCCGTCGCGTCCCATGCCCGTCAGCAGCACGCCCAGCGCATCGCCCTGCCAGCCGTCCGCGACGCTGTTGAAGAACACGTCGATCGACGGCCGGTACGGCGTTTCGGCCGGATGCCGCGTATAGCCGAGCACGCCGCGCGGCGACAGCATCAGATGGTCGTTGGTCGCCGCGAGCAGCACCTCGCCCGCTTCCGGCACGCTGCCCTGTCGCGCGACGCGCACCGGCAGCCGCGTATAGCCGTCGAGCCATTCGGCCATGCCGTACGCGAATGCCTGGTCGACGTGCTGGACGATCACGATCGCGGCCGGAAAGTCGGCCGGCAGCGCGCGCAGCAGCGCGGTGAGCGCGGTCGGCCCGCCCGCCGACGCACCGATCGCGACGAGCGTCGGCTGTCCGCGCGCGGGCGCCGGCCCCGGCGGCACGAGCGCCGCGGTGCGGCTTTCGAGCAGCCGGCCGATCTGGTCGATCTTCGCGAGCAGCGCCTGCGGCGACGCATCGGTCGACAGCCCGAGCGCGAGCGTCGGCGTGTCGACCGCGTCGAGCGCGCCGGCGCCCATCGCTTCGTACACCGACGACGTGTTCGCGCTGACGCTCGCCGTCACGATCAGGATCGCGCACGGCGCGCGCGCCATGATCCGGCGCGTCGCAGCGACGCCGTCGACCTTCGGCATCACGAGATCCATCAGCACGACGTCGGGCGGATGCGCGACGCAGAAATCCACGGCCTCGTCGCCATCGGTCGCCACCCACAGCACGCGATGGTCCGCACGCAGCGCGATCACGCGGCGCAGGGCCTCCACGGCCAGCGGCAGATCGTTGACGATGCCGATGTTCATCGGTGCGCGTCCCCGATCAGGTCGTGCACGGCATCGAGCAGCGCCTCGTCGTGGAAGCTGCTCTTCGCGAGGTAGTAATCGGCGCCGGCATCGAGCCCGCGCCGGCGATCCTCGTCGCGATCCTTGTACGACACGATCATCACCGGCACGCGCTTGAGCATCGGGTCGCTCTTGATCAGCGTGACGAGTTCGATGCCGTCCATGCGCGGCATGTCGACGTCGGTCACGACGAGATCGAACGCATCGCTGCGCACCGCGTTCCACCCTTCCATCCCGTCGACCGCGACCGTCACGTCGTAGCCGCGCTTTTCCAGCAGCTTGCGTTCGAGCTCGCGCACCGTCAGCGAATCGTCGACGACGAGCACGCGGCGACGCCGGTCGGCGAGCGCGAGTTGCGGATCGCGCGTGAGCCGCGCGAGCTGGCCGCCGCGCACGAGCTTGTCGACCGAGCGGATCAGGTCCTCGACGTCGACGATCAGCACCGGGTCGCCGTTCTCGAGCAACGCGCCGGCCGCGATGTTCTGGATCTTGTTCAGGCGGCTGTCGAGCGGCTGCACCACGAGCATCCGCTCGCCGAGGAAGCGGTCGACCGCGACGCCGTACAGCTCGGGTTCGCCGCCGACGACCACGACCGCGGTGGTCGCGCGCGCGACGTCGGGCTCGCCCGCGTCGAGCAACTGGTGCGCGGCGACGAGGCCCGCGCGCCGGCCGTCGAACGGAAAATGCGGCTGTCCTTCGAGCACGTCGATGTCGTCGTGCGCGAGTTCGAGCGTGCGGCGCACGTGCGCGAGCGGGAACGCATACGGCTCGCCGCCGACCTCGACGAGCAGGCTGCGGATCACCGACAGCGTGAGCGGCAACTGCAGCACGAAGCGCATGCCGGCGCCCGGCTCGTTGAAGATCCGCACCGCGCCGCGCACGCCGCGCACCATCTCCTGCACCGCGTCGAGGCCGACGCCGCGCCCCGATACGTCGGTCACCGCATCGCGCATCGAGAAGCCCGGCAGCAGCAGGAATTCGAGCAGTTCGGGATCGGACAACCGCGCGGCCGTCTCGTCGTCGGTCAGGCGTTGGCGCACGACGGCCGCGCGCAGCGCATCCATGTCGACGCCCGGCCCGTCGTCGATCACGCTGACGAGCAGCGAGCCCGCGCTGTGGCGCGCCTCGAGCGTGACGCTCGCCTCGGCCGGCTTGCCGCGCGCTTGACGCGCGTCGGGCGAATCGACGCCGTGGTCGATCGCGTTGCGCAACAGGTGGCCGAGCGGCGCGTCGAGCAGATCGAGGATGTCGCGATCGACCTGCGTGCCTTCGCCGACGATCGAGAAACGCACCTGCTTGCCGAGCGAGCGCGCGAGATCGCGGACGATGCGCGGATAGGCGCGCGTCGCGTCGCCGAACGGCCGCATCCGGCATTGCAGCGCCTCGTCGTACAGTTGCTCGGCGATATGCGTGCTGCGCCGCTCGAAGCGGTCGAATTCGTCCATGCGCTCGGCGAGCGAGCGCTGCAGGTCGTTGAGCATGTGCCGCACTTCGTTCATCGACGCGAGCATGCCCGCGTCGAGATCGTCGGCGTACTGCTCGTACATCAGGTCGAGCGAACGGGCCGCGTCGCGCTGCGCGCGCTTCACGCGCAGCATCGATTCGGCGAACGGCTTGAGCCAGCGCGATTCGACCAGCGATTCGCCGGACAGGCTCAACAACCGGTTCAGCGTATCGGCGCGCACGCGGCGCATCGCACCGGCGCCCGCGACGCGGCCGGCCTGGACCGGATCGGGCGCCGTGCCCGACACGGCGAGCGGCGGCACCGCGGCACTCGCCCCGACCGGCTCGTTCGCGGCGCCGTCGTGTTCGCGATACGGCACCAACGACGGCGGCACCGGCGGCGGCACGGCGGCCGGCGCCTGCATCGTTTGCGCGCCGTCGGCGCCCGTCAGCGCCGCCGCGAACCCGTCGATCTCGGTCTGGGACACGGGCTGCCCCTGCGGATCGCCGACGCGCACCAGCAAATCGACGCCGGCCAGCAGCACGTCGACGTGCGTGGCCGTCAGCGCGATCGTGCCGGCCTGCGCGGCGACGAAGCATTCCTCCATCCGCCCGGCGATCTCGACGCCGAGCGGCACGCCGACGATGCGCGCGGCGCCCTTCAGCGAATGCGCGGCGCGCATGCACGCTTCGAGCGCGACGGAATCGGGCTCGCCCGATTCGAGCGCGAGCAGCCGTTCCGACAGCGCCTGGGTCTGCGTGCGCGTCTCCTCGCGATACAGCTCGAGCAGCGACAGGTGGCTCAGGTCGTCATCGCCGCTCATCGCATGCTCCGTGTCACGGCGTCGAACAGACGATCGTCGTCGAGCAGCCCCACCGATTTGCCGCGCCACGACAGCACGCCGCGCGACAGGCCGGCGCTCGCGCGCCCGACCGTGGCAGGCACCGGCACCCAGTCGGAGGCGCCGAAGCGCAGCACGCCCTCGACCTCGTCGACCGGAAACACGACCGGTTCGCCCTGGTGCGCGGCCACCAGCAGCCGCGTGAAACGGCCGTCGTCGCCACTGCCGCTGCCGGTCTTGCCGGCATCCAGGCCGAGCAGCGCACCGATCGAGATCGCGATGCGCAGCGTGCCGCGGATGTTGACCACCCCGCGCACGGCCGAATGGCGGCGATGCGGCAGGGAATGGATCGGGCGCGTGCCGGCGATCTCGCGCAGCACGCCGATCGGCAGCGCGAGCCATTCGTCGGCCACCCGGAACGCGAGCGCCGCATGGCGCGTATCGCCGTCGTCGTCGCGCGCATGCGCGGTGCCGAACGAGCTCATTCGGCGCGTGACGTCCGTCATCTCGGCGACGTCGAGCGGACGCTCGAGCAGCTTCGCCGCGTGACCGGCGTAGACCGGGCAGTTCAGGCAGCGCAGGCAGTCGTTCAGCCGCTCGCACGAGCGGTCGCCGCGCGTGCCGATCCGGTTCCAGCAATCGTCGACGTCGAGCGTCGCGTCGTCAGTGGCAGCGGCGGCGCGGTTCATGAATTCCTCTGGTCATCGCGGTGTCGGTCCCATTCCCGTCGTCGTGTCAGCCGGCCGAACGCCGGGCGCGTTCGAGCAGCCATTGCGCGCCCGCACGATCGCCGCCGACGTCGAGCAGCGTCGCAAGATGCGTCAGCGCCTCGTGATGCGTGGGGCGCAGGTACAACGCCTTCCGGTAGAAGTCGCTCGCCTCCGCGGCGCGCCCACGCGCATCCGCGATCAGTCCGTTCAGGTAGAACGCGTCGGCATGCGGGCCGACGCGCGCCGAGAACTGCGCGAGCACGCGCTCGGCCTCGTCGAACGCACCCGCGTTCGCGAGGGCCTGGGCATCCTCCAGCGTCGGCGCATCCTCCAGCGTCGGCGCGTCGTCGATCGTCGGGGCGATGCCGTCGTAGGCCGGCGCGGCCGCCACGGCGGTTGCGACGGCAAGCTCGGCCCGTGCGTCGATTGCGGCCGTCGGCACGGCCGGCGCCGCCGCGAACGGCTGACGCCCGTCGCCGAGCCAGGCGGGCGGCTCGACGGCCGCCGCCGGGTGCAGTGCGGCGAGCGGTGCGACCGTGACGCGCTCCGCGCGCCGGTACGGCGCCGCCGCGGACAGCGGCGCAACCGGCCGGGCCGCGCATGCATCGGCCGCCGCCGCGCCGGCCGACTCGCGATGAAACGCGAACGCCAGCGGCACGCGCGCCGAGCGCATCCCGTGCCGCATCGCGACGCCCGTCTCCGCCGGCCCGACGAACAGCATGCCGTCGTCGGCGAGACGCGCGTCGAGCGAGCGGATCACGCGATCCTGCGCATCGCGGTCGAAATAGATCAGCACGTTGCGGCAGAACACGAAGTCGTAGCGAATGCCGTTGTCGGCAACCGGTTCGACGAGGTTCGCGTGACTGAACTGCACGCACGCGCGCACGCGCTCGTCGAGGAGCCAGCCGTCGCGGGTCGGCGTGAAATACCGCGTACGAAACTCCGTCGCCGTTCCGCGAAACGCATTGCGTCCGTAACAGCCGAGCCGCGCCTGCTCGATCGCGCGCGCGCTCAGGTCGATCGCGTCGATCGCGAAGCTGCCCGGCTCGAGCCCCGCATCCAGCAATGCCATCGCTGCCGAATACGGCTCCTCGCCCGTCGAGCACGGCGCGCTCAGCACGCGAATCACGCGGCCGGGCATCGCGGCGAGCCGTTCGGCGGCCTGCCGCGCGAGCGTGGCGAAGGCTTCGCGGTCGCGGAAGAACCACGTCTCCGGGACGACGAACAGCTCGATCAGCGCGCGCCGTTCGTCAGCCGACGCGTTGAGGTGCTGCCAGTACGCGTCGAGCGCTTCCGGCGTCACGGTCGGCCGCGCGGCCGACGGCACGCGCTCGCCGTCCGCCTGCACCGCATGCACGCGATCCGTCAGCGCCCGCATCAGGAAATCGTTGCCGAGCGAATCGGGGTCGATGCCGGTCTCGCGCAGCAGCCAGCCGCGAAATCGCGATTCGGACGCGTTCATGCGGATTCCTCCCCGTGGCCCGACAGGCCGTCGAACAGATACAGGCGGGCAACGTCGTCGATCAGGTCGGACACGGAGATCTGCTGCACGACGCCGTCGGGCGTGTTCGCGACTTGCCCGAGCCAGCGCGTGCGCGCGGTGGAGACGCCGCTGGCGCGGAACGCCGCGCGGTCGATCCGCATCGTCTGCGTCGCACGCTCGACGATCAGGCCGATCGTGCGCTCGCCACCGGCGTGACCGGCGCGATGGCGGACCATCACGAGCCGCGTCGAGCGCAGCGCCTGCGCGCGCCGCCCGAGCGCCAGCATCGGCACGTCGATCACCGGCACCGGCTGGCCGCCGCGCATCAGCAGCCCGGCGATCCAGTCGGGCGCGCCGGGCACCGCCTTCGTGACGGCGAGCGGCAGCACCTCTTCGATGCCGGCCGCGTCGAGCGCATAACGCTCGCCGTCGAGCTCGAACATCAGGAACAGCGCGTGGGCGCCGTGCTGCGGATCGGCGCGCGTCACGCGTCGACCTTGAAGCGCGACACGCTGGTGCGCAACTGGTTCGCGACGAGCGTCAGGTCGTCGATCGCCTGCGACGACTGGCGCAGCGACTCGGCCGTCTGCTGCGCGGCTTCCGACAGCTGCGACAGCGCTTGCGTGATCTGCTCGGCGCCGTTCGCCTGCGTCTGCATCCCTTCGTTGACCATCTGGAAGCGCGGCGCGAGCGTCTGCACCTCGGCGATGATCTGCGACAGCTGCCCGCCGACCTGCTGCACGTCGAGCATCCCGCGGCGCACTTCCTCGGAGAACTTGTCCATCCCCATCACGCCCGCCGACACCGCCGACTGGATCTCCTTCACCGTCTGCTCGATGTCGTAGGTCGCCACCGCCGTCTGGTCGGCCAGGCGGCGGATCTCGGTCGCGACGACCGCGAAGCCGCGGCCGTATTCGCCGGCCTTCTCGGCCTCGATCGCCGCGTTCAGCGACAGCAGGTTGGTCTGGTCGGCCACCTTGGTGATCGTCGCGACCACCTGGTTGATGTTCAGCGCCTTCTCGTTGAGGATCGCGAGCTTCGCGTTCACCGAGCCGGCCGCATCCATCACGCTGCGCATCGTCTCGCCCATCCGCGTGAGCCCGCTCTGGCTCACGCCCGCGAGCGTCGCCGACTGCTCGGCCACGCCGGCCACCTCGTTCATCGTGCGCAGCAGGTCGCGCGACGTCGCGAAGATCTCGCGCGAGGTCGCGCCGATCTCGGTCGTCGTCGCCGCGGTTTCGTTCGCGGTGGCCTGCTGCTCGCGCGACGTCGCGGCGATCTCGGCCACCGACGTCGTCACCTGCATCGACGACTGCTGCGCGCGCGAGACCAGCTCGGTCAACTCGTCGGCCATCCGGTTGAAGCCCGTCTCGAGCGTGCCGAATTCGTCGCGCCGGCGCAGGTCGAGGCGACGCGTCAGGTTGCCGGTGCGCATCACGTCGTGCACCTCGACGAGCCGCGCCATCGGTACGGTGACCGAACGGTACAGCCCGTAGCCGAGCCCGAGCGCGGACAGCAGCACGAACGCGAGCGCGGTCGCGAGCACGATCTCGGTGTCCTGCACCGATTCGCGGATCAGCTTCGCGGATTGCTCGGCGAACTTGCGGTTCTCCTGCACCAGCACGTTCGCGTTGCGCACGACCTCGGTCCACGCGGGCAGCACCTTCGCGTAGGCGGCGACCGCTTCGTCTCGCGACGCTCGGCTCTTCCGCATCGCTTCGTTCAGCAGCGGCACGTAGTGATCGTAGGCGCCGCGGAACGCCGCGAAGCGCTGCCGGTCGTCGTCGCGGAACGTCGTGTTCTGGTAGTCCACCGACAGCGACTCGATGTCCTTCAGCACGTCGGGGATCCTGGCGAGATCGCGCTGCACGGTTTCGGGTTCGGTATCGACGAAGGTCGCCTGCTGCAGCAGCGTGAACGATTCGTTGACCGAGCCGCGCAGCGTCGACGCGAGGTAGACGCCGGGCAGCGAGTCGCGCTCGATGCTGACGGCTTCGGTGTTGATCGCGCGCAGTCGCTCGTACGACACGCCGGCTGTCACCAGCATCAGCACGAACAGCACGCCGAAGCTGAGCAGGATGCGATTGCCGAGCGTCAGCCGGGCAGCGCCGATCGTCGGATGCAGGCTTTCATTGGTCGTGCGGGGCGTCACGGTGGCCATGTTCGTTATGGGCTTTCTAAATTCAGCGTTGAAAAAATCCGCGCCCGCCTGCGCGCCGGATGGCGCGCCACGAGCGCATCGGGGTCTCGCGGGCGGCGCGGCGCCGGCAGGCCGCGCCGCGACATCACCGCTCCGCTTGCGCCGGCAGCCGAAGCGCGACCATGAAGCCGCGCGCCGTATTGCGCATCAGGATCTGGCCGCGATGCCGCGCCGCCGTCGCGCGGACGAACGCGAGGCCGAGGCCGAAACCGCTGCGCGCCGCGCCGTGCGCGGATTCGAGCTGCACGAACGACTCGGTCGCGGCCGTGCGCTGTTCCGGCGCGATGCCGGCGCCGGCATCCTCGACGCCGATCAACCAGGCGCCGTCGTCGCCGCTCAGCGTGCAATGTACGTCCATCCCGGTCGGGCCGTACTTCAGCCCGTTGTCGATCAGGTTCGCGACCGCGCGCGTCAGCATCATGCGGTCGCCCATCGTCACGCACTCGGTATCGGGCACGTGCGCGATCACCCGGCAGCCGAGCCCGGCCGCCTTCTCCCACAGCTGGTCGACGGCGTCGAGCACGATCTCGTTGAGACTCACGACCTCGGGCGCGCGGCGCTCGGACTGCGCGCGGGTCAGGTGGATGAAGCCGTCGGCGAGCGCGAGCGCGCGCCGCGCGTGGCCGGCGATGCGCTCCATGATCGCCGGCATGTCGCCGTGTTCGGCCCGGTAGACGTCGAGCAGCGCGAGGATCGACGTCTGCGGCGAGCGCATGTCGTGCGACAGGAAATCGAGCGCCTCGTCGCGCTGCCGCGACATCAGGTACGAATTCGAGTGATAGCGGATGCGCGCGGTCAGCTCCATCGCGTCGGGCAGCTTCACCAGATAGTCGTTCGCGCCGGCGATGAACGCCTCGCGCTTGACGATCGGCTCCTCCTTCGCGGACAGCACGATGATCGGCACGCGTGCGGTGCCGGCGTCCGCGCGCCACGCGCGCACGAGATCGAGGCCGTCGATCTCCGGCATCACGAGATCCTGCAGGATGACCGTCGGCTTCACGTCGCGCGCGACCGCCATCGCCCGATGTGCGTCGGTGCACACGTGCAGGTCGATGTCGTGCTCGCTGCGCAACGCGCGACGGATCACCTCGCCGACGAACGGCTGGTCGTCGACCAGGAGGACCGATAACCCCGATTCGAGGCAATCCGAGGCATTATCACTGCTCGATTCTTTCATAAATACAGTTTCAAACGCCGAATCTCCAATCGATTCTTTCATAGGAGTTGTTTATCCGACTTGGACACTATCTTATATTGGCAGTTGTAAAACCCGCCTGATTTCGCCGATTTGGCCTGTCGGCACTGCCTTGCGGGGCTTCGGACGCCGCTTGTTTCCCCGTCGACGACCGCATTACCTCCGCATTCTTTCTCTCAATAAACATAACCGGCTGATTCTAAATGAAATTAGAACACAGCATCTATCTCCTTCCGGTTTAGTTTTGCCAAATATGCAGAAAGAGACCGAAACAGATAAATCAGATCATTTCCGGATTCGAAAGACGATAACGTTTGCGGGACCGCGCCGACGAGGTTTGCATGCGCTGCAAGGCTCGGCGTCGGTCATATTGAGGGCCGGATTCGAATGCACCGAATCGGTGGGTGGGAGAGGACAAATCGCGCGACGGGTGTGGCTCGACCCGCGCGCGTTTCAGGGCCGGCAGAACGCCGACCCGTGCGATTCGCGAGCTGGCCGCCCTAGCCGCGCGCGTGCTGCGCGGATACTTCCTGCAGGTCGAGGTCGCGCTCGACCGTGTGCAGCATTTCGTCGTGAATGCGCCCGGAACGATGCAGACGCAACAGTTCCGCCCGCCCGGCCCTGATCGCGGCCAGCACGACGTCGTAGTGCGCGACGCGGATCTCCGCCGGATACTCGGGCTCGTTCTTCGCGCGCTCGGTCAGCTCGGCCCGATACGTGTATTGCTCCAGCAGGCGCGGGTGAATCACGTTGCCGTTGTCGTCACGCACCAGCGGCTGGATCGCCGCGAGCTGCGCCGCCTCGATATGCGCCCACGTCTGCGGCTCGGTCAGATGATGCGCGGCGCGCGCCTCGCTCGGCGGCAGACGCAGCAGCCGGATCAGCGGCCCGATCGTCGTGCCCTGCAGCAGCACGGTGACGAGAATCACCGCGAACGACGCGACCAGGATCACGTCGCGGCCGGGCAGCGCCTCGGGCAGCGACAGCGCGATCGCCAGCGTCACCACGCCGCGCATGCCGGCCCAGCTCATGATCGTCGCGGCCTTCCAGTCGGGCGCCTCCACGCGCCGCGCGAGGCCGCGCACCGGCCACTTCAGCGCCTCGACCGCGTAGATCCACACGAAGCGCGACACGATCACCGCCGCCAGCACCGCGAGCACGGGCGGCACCATCGTGCCGAGCACCTGGTCGAAGCCGCCGAGCCGATGGATCGCGCCGCGCAGCGACAGCCCGATCAGCACGAACACCATCGCCTCGAGCAGGAACACGATGACCTGCCAGAACGCGGTGCCGCGCGTGCGCACGGCCGCCGAGAACACCTCGTGCTGATGCCAGCCGACGATCATGCCGGCCGTCACCGTCGCGATCACGCCCGACACCTCGGCCATTTCGCCCGCGATGTACGCGATCCATCCGGCAATCACCGCGACGGTGATCACGAGGTAGTCGTCGTCGAGCAGCTTCAGGAACCACACGACGAGCTTGCCGATCACGAAGCCGACCGCCACGCCGCCGAGCCCGAGCTCCGCGAAGCGCACGACCGCGTGCTCGAGGCTGAACGCGCCGGTGAGCGCGGCCGCGACCGCGAAGCGGAACAGCACGAGGCCGGCCGCGTCGTTCAGCAGGCTCTCGCCTTCCAGCAGCACCATCAGCCGGCGCGGCAGCGCGACGCGTTCGAGCACGGCCTTCGCGGCGACCGCGTCGGGCGGCGACACGATCGCGCCGAGCGCGAAGCATGCGGCCCACGGCAGCGCCGGCACCACCCAGTGCACGGCGAAGCCGACCGCGAACGTCGTGAACACGACCGCGCCGATCGCCAGCATCAGAATGCCGCCGACGTTGCGCTTGAATTCTTCCCATACGGAGAAGTACGCACCGTCCATCAACAGCGGCGGCAGGAACACCAGCAGCACCAGCTCGGGATCGAGGTCGATCGGCGGCAGACCGGGGATGAACGCGATGCCGATGCCGCCGATCAGCAGCGCGGCCGCGGGCGGCAGCCGCAGCCGCTTGGCGATGCATTCGAGCGCGACGATCGCGAGGAATGACAACAGGACCAGCTTGAATGCCGAGACGGGGGACATGAATCGACCTCGTGGAGAATGAATTCGCGCTTTCCGGCGTCGTACCCCGGTCGGCTGTTTCGCGCGATTACATCACGAGGCGAGGCCCGTAGTCGAGCCTGTTTCCGGCGGCCGCGCAGGGCGCGCGCGGCCCCGTGCCGCTCCACGCGCCGCCATGAAAAACGGCACGCGGGCCGGCCCGATCGCCCGCCCGCGTGCCGTCGCGGCGCCGCGCCGCCTGCCGCGCGTCACCGACGCCGCACGACCATCAGCCGCGGCTCGGTCATGTCCTCGATCGCGTAGCGGACGCCTTCGCGGCCGAGGCCCGAATCCTTCACGCCGCCGTACGGCATGTTGTCGACGCGGAACGACGGCACGTCGTTGATCACGACGCCGCCGACCTCCAGTTCGTCCCACGCGCGCTGCGCATGCGTGAGCGAATCGGTGAACACGCCGGCCTGCAGCCCGAAGTCGCTGTCGTTCACGCGTGCGAGCGCGTCGTCGAAGCGGTCGAACTTCTCGAGGATCGCGACCGGGCCGAACGCCTCCTTCCGGTACAGGTCCTGCTCGCGCCCGACGTTTTCCAGCAGCGTCGCCTCGAACATCGCGCCGTCGACCTTGCCGCCCGCGACGATCTTCGCCCCCGCCGCGACGGCCGCATCCATCCAGCCCGACAGCCGGCGCGACTCGGATTCGGAGATCATCGGGCCGACGAACGTCGACGGATCCTTCGGATCGCCCATCTTCAGCGAACGCGTCTTCGCGATCAGCTTCTCGCGCAACGCGTCGTAAAGGTCGGCATGCACGAGGATCCGCTGCACGCCGATGCAGCTTTGGCCCGACTGGTAGTACGCGCCGAACGCGAGCCGCTCGACCACGTAGTCGAGCCGCTCGCGCTGGTCGGCATCGACGATCGCGGCCGCGTTGCCGCCGAGCTCCAGCACGACTTTCTTCTTGCCGGCCTTCTCCTTCAGCGCCCAGCCGACGGCAGGCGAACCGGTGAACGACAGCAGCTTGAAGCGCTCGTCGGTCGTGAACAGGTCGGCGCCGTCGCGATGCGCGGGCAGCACCGAGAACGCGCCCTTCGGCAGGTCGGTTTCCGCGAGCACCTCGCCGATGATCAGCGCGCCGATCGGCGTGCGGCTCGCCGGCTTCAGCACGAACGGACAGCCGGCCGCGAGCGCGGGCGCGACCTTGTGCGCGGCGAGATTCAACGGGAAGTTGAACGGCGAGATGAACGAGCACGGGCCGATCGGCACGCGCTTCGTGTAGCCCGTATAGCCCTGCGCACGCGCGGAAATCTCGAGGTTGACGATCTCGCCGTCGATGCGCACCGATTCCTCGGACGCGACGCGGAACGTATCGATCAGCCGCGTGACTTCGCCCTTCGAGTCGTTGATCGGCTTGCCGGCCTCGATGCACAGCGCCTCGGCCAGCTCGTCGAAACGTTCGCGAAACCGCGCGACGCAATGATCGAGCACGGCCTGCCGCCGGTAGGCGGGCATCTCGCGCATCGGCTTCGTGGCGTCGACTGCCGCGGCGATCGCCGCATCGATCGCCTTCGCGTCGGCCAGCGCGACGCGCGTGGCGACCTTGCCGCTGAACTTGTCGGTCACCTCCAGATCGGTGTTCGCGTAGACGGCTTCGTTGGCAAGGTAGTACGGATAGGTTTCCTTCAACATGGAACGACTCCTTCCTGTGAACGGGGCATTCAGAGTTGCGCCGACAGGCGCTTGATCTCGCGGTTCAGCACGCGCTCGTTGTCGGAGTAGTCGATCGGCACGTCGATCACGTGCACGCCCGGCGACGAGAAGCACTCGCGCAGCAACGGCTCGAGATCGTCGGCCGACTCGACGCGATGCCCGTGCGCGCCGTAGCTCTGCGCGTACGACACGAAGTCGGGATTCTTCAGCGTCATCGCGAAATCGGGGAAATTCATGTTCTCCTGCTTCCAGCGGATCATCCCGAACGCATCGTCGCGCAGAATCATCACGACGATGTCGAGCTTCAGCCGCACGGCCGTTTCGAGCTCCTGAGAATTCATCATGAAGCCGCCGTCGCCGCACACGGCGATCACCTTGCGCTGCGGATGCACGATCTTCGTCGCGATCGCCGACGGCAGGCCCGCGCCCATCGACGCGAGCGCGTTGTCGAGCAGCAGCGAATTCGGCTCGTGCGCACGCCAGTAGCGCGCGAACCAGATCTTGTACATCCCGTTGTCGAGGCAGACGATGCCGTCGAGCGGCAGCGCGTTGTACAGGTCGTTCACGATCCGCACCGGATACATCGGGAACCGCGGGTCGTGCTGGCCCTTTTCCAGATGCGCGTCGAAATGCGTCTTGATCATCGCGAAGCGCTCGAAATCCCAATGCGGCTGCGGCCTCACCGCTTCCTTCATCTGCCACACCGCGTTCGCGATGTCGCCGACCACCTCGATCTGCGGAAAATAGACGGGGTCGACCTGCGCGCCGAGGAAGTTCACGTGGATCACGGTCTTGTCGTCGGTGCGCATGAAGAACGGCGGTTTCTCGATCACGTCGTGGCCGACGTTGATGATGCAATCCGCATGCTCGATCGCGCGATGCACGAAGTCGCCGTCGGACAGCGTCGCGTTGCCGAGCCACAGCGGATGCGTCTCGTCGATCACGCCCTTGCCCATCTGCGTCGTGAAGAACGGGATGCCCGTCTTGTCGACGAATTCGAGCAGCATCTTGCAGGTGGTCTTGCGGTTGCCGCCCGCGCCGATCATCAGCAGCGGATGGCGCGCGGCCTGGATCGCGTCGACCGCGTGCGCGACCGCCTTCTCCTCCGCCACCGGCCGCCGGCTGTAGCTGCGCGGAATCGGCTTGCCGTCGCCCTCTTCGTGCGCGATGTCTTCGGGCAGCTCGAGGTGCGCGGCGCCCGGGCGCTCTTCCTCCGCGCGGCGGAACGCTTCGCGCACGGCCGACGGGATGTTGCCGATCGATACGATTTGCCGCGTGAACTTCGTGAGCGGCTGCATCATGTCGACCACGTCGACGATCTGGAAATGGCCCTGCTTGCTGGACTTGATCGGCTTCTGCCCGGTGATCATCAGCATCGGCATCCCGCCGAGCTGCGCATACGCGGCGGCCGTCACGAAGTTCGTCGCGCCCGGCCCGAGCGTCGCGAGACACACGCCGGTGCGGCCCGTGAGGCGGCCGTAGGTGGCGGCCATGAACCCGGCCGCCTGCTCGTGCCGGGTCAGCACGAGCTTGATCTTCGATCGCCGCAGCGATTCGAGCAGATCGAGGTTTTCTTCGCCTGGAATGCCGAACACGTACTCGACGCCTTCGGCTTCCAGCGCCTTCACGAACAGATCCGATGCTTTCATGGGGACTCTCGGTTATGCCGCCTGCCCGGCCTACGGACACACGGCGTTCAGGACGCGCGCCGGCCTACGGCACGCGGACGCCTTACCTACTGGACACAGACCACGGCACTGCTCGCCGCGCAAGACGCAATGCCAGGTGCATGCTGCGCGGCGCCTCCTCCGGATGCCGGAGGACGAACGGACCCGCCCGCGCGCGGCCAGCACGCACGGGCGGCAAAGACGTTTTTGATTGTAGACGGATTCGCGGAATTCCGACTTCGGCCGGATGGCCGACCCCAGCAGCGAAAAGATCGGCCTGACGGCCAGGAAGCGTCCAGCGATGCGCCAGCCGGGCTGTAATGCCAACGATGTTCAACTCGACAAACATGTGAACCATGGTTGACAAATCGCAATTCATGCCTTACAGTTCCCCGGCATTCAGCATCCGGACCACCGACGTCTTCGACACCTGGTTTGCCGGCCTGCCCGATCGCATCGCCAAGCGCCGCATCCAGGCGCGCATCGACCGCCTGTCGATGGGCAATCCCGACGACTGGAAATCCGCCGGCGCGCCCATCGTGGAAATGCGCATCGACCATGGGCCCGGCTACCGCGTCCATTACGTCAGGCGCGCGACGATATGGGTCATCCTGCTTTGCGGCGGCGATAAATCGACGCAGCAGGCCGACATACGCGCCGCGCATGCAATGCTCGCGCACCTCGACATGGAGTGATCGATGGACAAGATCAAGACGCGGCCGTGGGATTCGGCCGAACACCTGAAAACCGAAGACGACATGGCCGACTACTTCGACGCATGCCTGCAGGAAGCCGGCGACGATCCGGCCTTCATCGCGCACGCGCTCGGCGTGATCGCCCGCGCACGCGGCATGTCGCAGGTCGCGCGCGATGCGGGGCTGTCGCGCGAAGGGCTGTACAAGGCGCTGTCGCACGACGGCAATCCGAGCTTCGGCACGATCCTGAAAGTCATCAAGGCGCTCGGCCTGCAATTGCACGGCGCCAAGGCTGCCGCCTGACCGGGGCGACGCACGGCATCGCGCCGCCGGCGCAACGTCCGTGCCCGCCTCGATGCCGCCACCCGGCCGCCCGGCGCGGCGCGGTGCGAGCGACATCCGATCCGCCCCGAGCCGATCAGCCCGCCGGCCTGCGTGCCGTCGATGCATCCGATCGTCCGGATGGCATATCGGACGCGTAAAGGCATCGAACGCCCCCATACTCGTCGGAACGACAGAAACCGCTGGGCACCCATCGGCGACGCCTGTCGTCACGCGTCGACCTCCATTGATTTCCAATCAGGTAGGTCTCCTGTTGTTCATCTCACGCGACAACGCTTCGGCGCGCGCATCGCCGCAGCCATTTCATTCTCATTGACGTATTACGCAAAACGTAATACTCTAACCGTAATGATCAATTCGTTCCGATGCAAAGACACGCAGTTGCTTTTCGCAGGAGAAACGCCCAAGCGCTTCCGCGCGATCGAAACGGTTGCCACCCGGAAACTGCAAATGATTGCCGCAGCGAAGGAGCTGCGCGATCTGCGGGCGCCGCCCGGCAACAGGCTCGAAGCGTTGCAGGGCGATCGGGAAGGTCAGCACAGCATCCGCATCAACGAGCGATGGCGGATTTGTTTCGAATGGAGCGACGACGGCCCCGTCCAGGTCGAGATCGTCGACTATCACTGACTGGAGCTTCGCATGCTCAAGAACGGAATGCGCCCGATTCATCCGGGCGAAATCCTTCGGGAAGAATTCCTCGTTCCGCTGGAATTGAGCGTCAACGCGCTGGCGCTCGCGTTGAACGTGCCGGCAACGCGGTTGCACGAAATCGTCAAGGAACGGCGCGGAATCACGGCCGATACGGCCTATCGGCTCGGGCGCTACTTCGATACGTCGCCGGAATTCTGGCTGAATCTGCAAGCCACGTACGATCTCAAGACGCTTCCGACGCGCAGCGAGATCGACCGCAAGGTCGAACCGCGCGAACGCACGCACGCGTAGGCACGCAGTCCGCCGTTCGTTCGCGTGGCCGCGTCAATGCAGCCAGCCGGCCGCCCAGCGCGGCGCGAGCGACACCAGATACAACCCGAGCCCGATCAGCCCGCCGACCAGCGTGCCGTTGATGCGGATGTACTGGAGATCCTTGCCGATGTTCAGCTCGATCTGCCGCGACATCTCGCCCGCATCCCAGTTGCGCACCGTGTCTCGAATGTGACGCATCAGGAAATCGGCGAAATCGGGCGCCATCTCGTGCACGGCCTTCTCGACGTGCTCGTTCAGCGACGCACGCAGCGCCGGGCTCTCGGCGAGCCGCGCGCCGAGCCAGCCGCCGAGCGTCGCGGCCTGCCGGTGCAGCGCCGAATCGGGGCGCGCGAGATCGGCCTTCAGCCACGCGCGCAACTGGTCCCACAAGTCGCGCACGTACTCGTTGAACGCATCGCCGTCGCGAATATAGCGCTTGATCTCGTCGCCCTTCGCGATGAACGCGGGGTCGTGCTTCAGCCGCTCGGTCAGCCGCACGACCGTCCGGTCGAAGCGTTGCCGCAACTCGTGCTCGGGGTCGGCGGCGACGCCTTCGAGCACGCGGCTCACCGCGCTCGCGAGCATCCGCGCGCCGTTCTCGCCGAACCACTGCGTCGGCATGATCTTCTCGACCTTCGGGTATTGCGTCTTCAGCCATTCGACGATGAAGCCCGCGATCACCTCGCGGTTCTCTTCCTTGTCGAGCACGTCGACCACCTGTTCGATCGCGTCGTCGAGCAGCGCCTGGTGGCGGCCGTCCTTCGTCAGCGTGTCGAGGATCGCGCCGGCCGATTGCGACAGGTCGACCCGGTCGATCACCGCGCGGAACGCAGCGTGGACGAACGACTGGATCCGCGCGTCGTCGGTCATGTCGAGCGCGAAGCTCGTCAGCTTCGTCACGTAGCCGCCGAGCGCGTCGGTATTCGCCGGCTCGCCGAGCCACGCGCCGAGCTTCTGCGCGGGATCGTGCTGGCGAATCTGCGCGGCGAGCGCGTCGGGCCCGAGGAATTTCTCGCGCACGAACACCGCGAGGTTGTCGGCGATCTTGTCCTTGTTCTTCGGGATGATCTCGGTGTGGCGCGACACGAACGGAATCGGCACGCGGCGGAACAGCGCGACGACCGCGAACCAGTCGGCGAGCGCGCCGACCATCGCGGCTTCGGCCACCGCCTTGAAGCCATCGACCCACGGGCCGCGCGGCAGCAGGATGGTGGCGACGAACACCGCGACGGCCGCCAGCAGCAGCCACAGCGCACGGCGCTTGCTTCGTTTCAGTTCGAGGGCTTTGTCTGGCGTCATGGAGGACGGACGAATCGGCGATGCCGCTAATATCCCCGATTTCGCCGCAACCGACAAACCCGCCCGCCGGCGTCGGCACGCGCGGCGCACGCGTGCCGCGCGCCGCCGCTACATGAACGTCTTCAGATTGACCGCCGGATCGGCCAGCTTCTCCGGATCGGGCACCGCGCCCGCCGCGATCAACCGCCGCGACGCGCCGATGTCGCGCCCGAGGTTCGCCGCGGCCACCGCGACGATCCTGCCGTCGTCGCCGAGCCCGAACACCGTGAACGACCCGCTCGCCGGATCGCCGCGCACGACGATCGTGCGTTCGCTGCCGAACAGCCCGAGCATCTGCAGGTTGCAGTCGTACTGATCGGACCACAGCCACGGCAGCTCCGCATAGCGCTCGTCGGCGCCGAGCAGGTTCGCGGCCGCGACGGCCGGCTGGTTTTCCGCCACCTGCCACGATTCGATCCGCACGTGGCGCCCGAGCAGCGGATTGAAGTGCATCGTCACCTCGCCCGCCGCGAAGATCGCGGCATCGGCCGTGCGGCAGCCTGCATCGACGCGTATCCCGTTGTCGACGTCGAGCCCGGCCGCCTGCGCCAGCTCGACGTTGGGCACGACGCCGATGCCGACCACGACGACGTCGGCCGGCACGTCGCCGCGATCGGTCTCGACGACGGCGCCGCCGCCCGGCGCGCGGCGGATCGCGCGCGGCAGCGTCGCCATCTGGAAAGCCACACCGCGCGCGTCATGCAATTGCCGTGCATACGCGCCGACGGCTTCCGGCAACGCACGCTGCAGCAAGCGTGCGGCCGGATCGATCACCGTCACGTCGCAGCCGAGCTGGCGCGCGGCCGCCGCGACCTCGAGGCCGATGAAGCCGCCGCCGAGCACCGCCACGCGGCGTCCGGGTGCAAGTTGCGCACGCAACGCGCGCGCATCCGCCACGGTACGCACGTAATGCGGCACGATGCCTTCGTCGACCGGGCCGCCGAACGTCCGCACGCGCGAGCCGGTCGCGAGCACGAGCTTCGCATACGGCAACGCCGCACCGTCGTCGAGCCGCACGCGCCGTGCATCCCGCTCGATCGCTTCGACGCGTGCGCCGAGCCGCAGTTCGATGCGCTGCGCGTCGTACCACGCGGCATCGCGGATGAACGCACGCTGTTCGCCGCCGTCGCTCAGCAACGCATCCTTCGACAGCGCCGGCCGGTCGTACGGCAACTCGCGCTCCGCGCCGATCATCACGATGCGCGCCGCGGCGTCGCGCTCGCGCAGCGCCTCGGCCGTACGCCGCGCCGCATGGCCGGCGCCGACGATCACGAACGGATCAGCCGACATTGACTTCCACCTGCCCGTCGACGATCCGGATCGGATAGGTTCGCACCGACTCGGTGATCGGCGCGCATTTCGGCGCGCCGGTGCGAATGTCGATCAGCCCCTGGTGCAGCGGGCATTCGACGCAGCCATCCTCCACATAGCCTTCGGACAGCCGCGCATGCCCGTGCGTGCAGAGGTCGTGCATCGCGAACAGTTCGTCGCCGATCCGGAACACGGCGATCGGCTTCTGGCCGGCGACGCGCGCCGCCGGTTCGTCTTCGGAAAATTCGTCGAAAGCGCCGAGCGGATGCCACTCGGTCAGCGTTGCTTCGGTCATGTCGATTCCTTGCTTCGTCAGATCGGTCGGATCGGTCAGATCGGCGTCGCGAGCAACGTCTGCACGCGCGACGTGTCGTAGATCACGCGCTTGGTCTTGTAGCGCAACCCGTCGGGCGTGCGGACCACCGTGTCGTAGTACTTGCCGGCCTGGTACACGTTCGATTCGCCGTTGCTGCGGGTCTGCACGACCACGTAGTTGCTCTCGGTGTCGATTTCGCCGTCGCGTTCGGCGACGATCGTCAGACCCGACGTCATGTGCCGGTACGTATGCGCTTCGTAGATGTTCGCGTGCCGCAGCGACACCACGCGATCGCGCAGCATCCGCTGGTTCGTGCAATGCACGATCCCGACCGGCAGCCCGAGATCGGCGTTTTCCTTCGGCACGATTTCGTACGTGCAGTCCTCGGTGAACATTTCCGGCCAGCGTTCGAGCCGGTCGTTGTCGAGATGCCCGATGTAGCGGTTCTGGAGCATGTAAATCTCGAACCACGTCTTCATGTCTTCCGTCATTTTTCGCTCCCGCCTCAATAGCCCATCAGCTTCTGATAACCGACCCAGAACTTGCGGATCAGGCTTTCGGTGATCACCGTGTCCTGCTGGTCCGGATTGCCGCGCGACATCTCGATCACCGACGTCGCGTCGGCGTCGCGCACGGTGCCGCGCTGCACGAGTTCGGTCGCTTCCGTGTCCTCCATCGAGATGTAGCCGGCCGGCCCGACCAGGTTCGCCTGCTTGATGCGCAGCGCGCGCAGCTCGGGCGTGTCGTCCGCATAACCGAAGAAGTGGAAGATCAGCTCGAAGTTGTCCGGCCCCTTCGGCAGGATCTGGCGCGCGACCAGCGTGTTGTGGATCTGCTGGATCACGAGCTGCGGGAAGATCGGCTGGATGTGGTTCGTGCAATCCTCGTCGTATTCCGACACGAGATCGAGGATCGATTCGTCCTCCAGATGAAAGCCCTCGTCGAACGAACGGATGTTCTGCTGCTTGTACGCGGCGGACGTGTCGTCGCCCGTCTTCGTCACCGTGATGATGCTGTGCAGCCCGTGGTTCGCGTCCGGAATCGAGCGCGCCTTCATCCCGACGCGGAAGATGTTGAAGGTCGTATGGAACAGGTGCAGCATGCTCGCGTGATACGGATCCTTCACGTTCTCCATGTACAGCTTCCAGTTCGACTTCGAATACTGACGCGTGCAGCCGAGATACTCGATCGGCTTGTGGAAGATCCGGTCGATCCACGGGCGCATCTGCTCGCCGAGATACTCGGGCAGCGGCGCGACCTCGTCGCTGAAGGTCGCGAACACGAGCCCGCGATAGCTGTCGACGCGCAGCTTGCGCAGCCCGTGCCGTTTCGGATCGAAGTCGGCCGGCATCCCGGTCATGCCCTTCTGGCCGCGCCGGAACGGCACGCCGAGCAGGTTGCCCTGGTTGTCGAAGCTCCACTGGTGATAGACGCACGTGTGCGAACTCGCGTTGCCGCGCGACTTGCGGCACACCTGCGCGCCGCGGTGCGCGCAGCGGTTCACCCACGCGGACAGCGCGCCGTCCTCGGTGCGCGTGACGACCACCGGCGTATCGCCGACGAACGTGCTCTTGAAGTCGCCGGCGTTCGGGATTTCCGCTTCGAGTGCGACGAAATTCCACGTCGGCCCGCGGAAGATGCGTTCCTGCTCGCGTTCGTAGACCGCCTGCGAGCTGAACACCTTGTACGGCACGCGCGAGCCGTCGTCGTGCGGGAAGGTCACGTCGGACGCGTCGCCGCGCGCGGCGAAAACGACGGGCGATTCTGTCTGCTCCATGTCGGACTCCTTGTCGATCCGTTGCGTTGAATGCATGGAGCCGATTTTTGAAAAGCTAATATTCGACGTCTATCCGGAAAGTGCGATTGCGGCGGCGCAATATCCACTTTCGGCGGATTTCTGCGCTAGCATGACGGCACACGCGACCCGGCGCACGAGCGCGGCCCATTCGTCGGATCGAAGCGCGCGTCGTCCATACCAAGGCTGAGGCCCATGTCCCCAACGTCGTTCGAGCCGCTCGCGCTGCGTGCGCACCGGCTGTTCGAATCCCGCGATCTCGACGAGACGCGCGAGCGGATCTCGCGTGTGATGCAGCCGCACGCGCTACTGCCGAACGGCCGCGTGCACGGCGCATCGCACATGGATTTCGTCAAGCTGGGCGGCCTCGGGATCGGCACGATCGCGTTCGGCGACGCGATGCGCGTGCAGGTCGACGCCGTCGACGGCTACTACCTGCTGATGTTCTGCCTGTCCGGCCACGCGCAAGTGTGCGCGATGGGGCGGCAGCTCGGCGTCGACGGGCAGACCGGCGTGCTGTGCGCGCCCGGCGAGCGCTTCGACGCGATGCTGTCGGCCGATTGCGAGCAGTTCGTGCTGCGCATCGACGCGGCGACCGTCGGTTCGCTGACCGGCGATCCGCGCGCGACGCTCGACCCCGTGCTGCACATCAGCGACGCCGCGCTCGCCGCGTGGCGCCAGCAACTGATGCTCGTCGCGCGGTCGCCCGAGCTGCTCGAACGCGCGAACGCGAACCCGCGGGTCGCGTCGCAGCTCGAGCATCTGCTGATCGACCTGCTGATCGAAGGTCATCCGCCGTCCGCGCTGCAGGCGTCGCATCGCGACCCGGCGCCGGGCTTCGTCCGGCGCGCGCAGGAATTCGTCGATGCACACTACGCGCAGCCGCTGCAGCTCGCCGATATCGTCCAGGCCGCCAACGTGCCCGAACGAACGCTGCGCGACGCGTTCCTGCAATTCCGCGGCATGAGCCCGATGCAATACCTGCGCGCGACGCGGCTCGCGCACGCGCGCGAACTGCTGCGCGGCGCGGCGTCCGACCGGCGGATCGCCGATATCGCGCTCGATTGCGGATTTACGCACCTCGGCCGGTTCGCCATCGCGTATCGGGAGAAGTTCGGCGAATCGCCGTCGGACACGCTCGACGGGAAGCGGTAGCCCGGACGCGCGGGCTTGCCGATCGTCCTGCCCGGCCCGCCGATTTCCCCGACCGTCCCGACCGTCCCGACTTTCCCGACTTTCCCGACTTTCCCGACTTTCCCGACCTTCCCGGCATGCCCGGCATGCCCGACCTTCCGATCTGCCTGTCGGCTCGCCCGCGGCAGCCGCGTGCCGACGCCCACCGACATCGCCCCGCAACGGACCTCGCACTGCGTCCGCCGGCTCCGCCGGACCTGACCGTTAGTTGCAGTGGAGAGGCGAGCGGCTCCGCTATGCGGCCGGCACGATCATCTCCCGCGCAATCGCGCAGAACGCCGCCGTCGCCGCGCTTTCGCCGTGCAGCCGGCGGCTCATGATGATCGGCGACGTCGCGCCCGGCTCCGGCAGCCGCCGATAGACGACGCCCTTCACGCGCACGCCCTCCACGCTCTCCGGCACCAGCGACACGCCCACCTGCGCGGCGACGAGCCCGAGCGCCGTCTGCAGTTCGCGCACCTCGTGCACGGCCGCCGGCACGACCGCCCCGTCGCGCAGCGCCGACAACTGCTGATCGGCGAAGCTCGGCCGCGGCGTGCTCGGATAGACGATCATCGTCTCGCTCGCGAGATCCGCGAGCGTCAGCGGCCGGGCCGGATCGGCGAGCCGATGCCCGACCGGCAGCGCCGCGATCAGCTTCTCCTCGATCAGCGCCTCGCGCACCAGCTGGTCGTCGTCGAAGCGCAGACGGCCGAACCCCACGTCGATCCGCCCGCCCTTCAGCGCGCCCAGCTGCTCGAGCGTGAACATTTCGATCAGCGACAGCTCGACGTCCGGCTGCGCCTCGCGAAACGCGCGGATCACATCGGGCAGCGCGCCGTACAGCGTCGACGGCACGAAGCCGATCACGATCCGCTCCGACAGTTGCGCGAGCCGCCGCGTCAGCGGGCCGAGCTCGTCGGCCTGGTCGACCAGACGTTTCGCCTGCGCATAGAACACGCGCCCGGCATCGGTCAGTTTCAGCGGCCGCGCGCCGCGCTCGAACAGCGGCAACCCGATCTCGTCCTCGATCGCCTGGAGCTGGCGGCTCAGCGGCGGCTGCGTCATGTGCAGCCGCTCCGCGGCCCGCGTGATGTTCATTTCCTCGGCGACGGCGATGAAGTACCGGAGCTGACGCAATTCCATTTCATGCCTCAAAGGTATGGAAGTAGTCGGAAAGAGTGTTGGACGACGCGGGGCGGGAATTCCTACCATGTGCACCAACAGGAGGAATCGCATGATAGCAACCGCCGCCACCATCGAGCGCATCGAGACGTTGCTGGTCGATGTGCCGACGATCCGGCCCCACAAATTGTCGGTCGCCACGATGCATTGCCAGACGCTCGTATTGGTCCGAATTCGATGCACGGACGGTATCGAAGGCGTCGGCGAGGCGACGACCATCGGCGGCCTCGCCTATGGCGAGGAAAGCCCCGAAAGCATCAAGGTCAACCTCGACACCTATTTCGCGCCGCTGCTGCAAGGCATGGACGCGACGCGCCCCGGCGCCGCGATGGCGCGGGTGCGCAAGCTGTTCCAGGGCAACCGCTTCGCGAAGTGCGCGATCGAGACCGCGCTGTTCGATGCGCAGGCGCGGCGTCTGGGCGTGCCGCTGTCCGAGCTGTTCGGCGGGCGCCGGACCGATGCGGTCGATGTCGCGTGGACGCTCGCGAGCGGCGACACGCAGCGCGACATCGCGGAAGCCGAAGCGATGCTCGACGCCCGCCGCCATCGCGCGTTCAAGCTGAAGATCGGCGCGAACGCGGTCGCCGACGACGTGGCGCACGTGGTCGCGATCAAGCGCGCGCTCGGCGAGCGCGGCGACGTGCGGGTCGACGTGAACCAGGCCTGGAGCGAAACCGATGCGATCTGGGCCGGCGCGCGGCTCGCCGACGCCGGCGTGAGCCTCGTCGAGCAGCCGATCGCCGCGACCAACCGCGCGGGGCTGAAACGCCTCACGCAGCTCGCGCAGGTGCCGATCATGGCCGACGAGGCGCTGCACGGCCCCGTCGACGCGTTCGCGCTCGCGCAGGACCGCGCGGCCGACGTGTTCGCGGTCAAGATCGCGCAATCGGGCGGTCTGCAGGGCGCGGCGAGCGTCGCGTCGATCGCCGCGGCGGCCGGCATCGAACTGTACGGCGGCACGATGCTCGAAGGCGCGGCCGGCACGATGGCGTCCGCGCAACTGTTCAGCACGTTCGACTCGCTGAAATGGGGCACCGAACTGTTCGGCCCGCTGCTGCTCACCGAGGAGATCCTCGTCGAGCCGCTGCGCTACCAGGACTTCAAGCTGCACCTGCCGGCGGCGCCCGGCCTCGGCCTCACCTTCGACTGGGCCCGCATCGAACGGATGCGACGCGACGCGCGCTGATTCCCACACGACAACCGAAACCGGAGACACAGATGAACAAGCAAGCCATCGACGCACTGCTGAAGACCTTCGACGACGCCGCCGAGAAGCCCGGCAACCCGCGCGTGCGCGCGATCGTCAACCGGATCGTGAAGGACATCTGCTACACGATCGAGGACTTCGACGTGCAGCCGAGCGAATTCTGGACGGCCCTGAACTTCCTGAACGAAGCCGGCCGCGAATTCGGGCTGATCGCTGCGGGCCTCGGCCTCGAACGCTTCCTCGACGTGCGGATGGACGAAGCCGAGGAAAAGGCCGGCATCCACGGCGGCACGCCGCGCACGATCGAAGGGCCGCTGTATGTCGCCGGCGCGCCGGAATCGGTCGGCCACGCACGGCTCGACGACGGCACCGATCCGGGCCAGACGCTGATCATGCGCGGCCGGGTGCTCGGCCAGGACGGCGCGCCGCTCGCGAACGCGCTGGTCGAGGTGTGGCATGCGAACCACCTGGGCAATTACTCGTATTTCGACCCGTCACAGCCCGCGTTCAACCTGCGCCGCTCGATCCGCACCGATGCCGAAGGCCGCTACAGCTTCCGCAGCGTGCTGCCGGTCGGCTACAGCGTGCCGCCGGGCAGCAAGACCGAGCAACTGCTCGACCAGCTCGGCCGCCACGGCCATCGTCCGGCGCACATTCACTTCTTCGTTTCCGCGGACGGGTATCGTAAGCTGACGACGCAGATCAACATCGATGGCGATCCGCATCTGTGGGACGACTTCGCGTTCGCGACGCGCGACGGGCTGATCCCGCCGGTCAGGCAGGCGGAGGGCGCGGAAGGCAAGCCGTACGGCGTCGACGGGCAGTTCGCGCTGATCGACTTCGATTTCTCGCTGCTCAAGGACAAGCAGGACGTGCCGGGGAGCGAAGTCGAGCGGCCCCGCGCGCAGGCGTGAGCGCCCGTCCCGTTCGACGAATCGACAACGCAAGGAGTGCAGGATGCTGTTTCATGTGGAAATGACCGTTCGCCTGCCGGCGGACATGGATCCGGTCAAGGCGGCCACGCTGAAGGCGGAAGAAAAGGCGATGTGCCAGCGGTTGATGAACGACGGCGTGTGGCGACATCTGTGGCGGATCGCCGGGCAGTATGCGAACGTCAGTATCTTCGACGTCGACAGTGTGCAGCAACTGCACGACGTGCTGAGTCAGTTGCCGCTGTTTCCGTATATGGAGATGGAAGTGCGGGCGCTGTGCCGGCATCCTTCGTCGGTGCGGGAAGACGATCGGTAAGCAACGCTGCATCGCGGCCGTGACCGACGACCGCGAAATGCACGCCCCGGGCTGCCGGCGATGTCATGCAGGCCGCCCGGGGCGTTTTGCATTCGGCGACGGTTACCCGTATCACCGCGCGTCGACGTGCGCAGCGCCTGTCACGCGGCCAGATGCGCGGCGAACCCTACCGTCCCCGGCGCGATCTCCTCTTTCAACGTCAGCGCCGGAATCTCGTAGTCGCCCGCGTTCTGGCGGCGGAACGGAATCGGCGGCGTGGTCCACAGATCGTCGAGACGCTGGCCGAGCGCCGTACACGTTGTGTCGAAGCGCGCGGCGTTCATCTTGCCCGTCCGATAGATCACGAACGGCGGCAGCACGTCGAACCCCGGGTAATACAGCACGCCGTGCTGGATCGGGAACAGCAAGTCGTCGATCGGCCCGTTGATGCCGCGCGGGCTGTAGTGCGGCTCCCATCCGCCCGTCGTGACGACGACCATCGCCCGCTTGCCGGCCAGCGAACCTTCGCCGTAGCGATCGCCCCAGTGCGTATCGGAATGCTCGCCGACGCCATACGCAAAACCGTACGCATACACGCGCTCGAACCAGCCCTTCATGATCGCCGGCATCGAGAACCACCACAGCGGAAACTGCAGGATCACCGCGTCGGCCCACTTCAGCTTGTCCTGCTCGCGAGCGATGTCTTCGCTTTGCGTGCCCGCCTCGAACGCGCGCTTCGAATCGAGCGACGGATCGAACCGCGCGTCGGGCGCGCGATCGGTCACGTCGTTCGCATCGAGTACCGCCTTCCAGTTCATCGCATACAGGTCGCTCACCTGCACCGTGTGGCCGGCCGCTTCGAGATGGCCGACGGTGAAGTCGCGCAGCGCGCCGTTCAGCGAACGCGGCTCGGGATGGGCATACACGATCAGCACATTCATGTTAGTCACTCCGTCAATTGAATGACTGCAGGATGCCGCCTTCGACGGTATATTTGAAATGAATTCCCGATATTCCAGCTATAGCCATGAATAATCTCAGAAGGCTCGACCTGAACCTGCTCGTCACGCTGGACGTGCTGCTCGCCGAGCACAACGTCACGCGCGCGGCCGAGCGGCTGAACATGTCGCAGCCGTCGGTCAGCGTGCAGTTGCAGAAACTGCGCGACGTGTTCGGCGATCCGCTGCTGCTGCCGGGGCCGCGCGGAATGCGGCCGACCGCACGTGCGGAAGCGCTGCGCGAGCCGTTGCGCGACGCGCTCGAAGGGCTCGAGCGCACGGTGCTCCCGGCCGCGCCGTTCGATCCCGCGACCGCGACGAACACGTGGCGGGTGGCCGCGACCGACTACGGCGAATCGACGATCGTGCTGCCCGCGCTGCACACGTTGCGTTCGACCGCGCCCGGCACGCGGCTGGCCGTGATCGAGCTCGTGCCGCCGCGCATCGAGCAGGATACCGAACGAAACGGCGTCGACCTCGCGTTCCACACGACCGAAGGGTCGCCGCCCGGCATGCGGCGCCTGCCGCTGTTCGTCGAGCGCTACGTGCTGATCGGCCGTGCCGGTCACCCGAAGCTGAAGCGGCGCCCCACGCTCGCGCAGTTCGGCACGCTCGAGCACGTGATCGTGTCGCCCGACGGCGGCGGCTTTTTCGGCGTGACCGACGAAGCGCTCGCGAAGGTCGGCGCCGCCCGACGCGTCGTGCTGTCGGTGCCGCACTTCCTGTTCGTGATGTCGGCCGTCGCGAGCACCGACCTCGTCGCGATGCTGCCCGAGCGGCTGGTGCGCGACGTGCCCGCGCTGCGCGTGGTGGACGCACCGGTCGAGGTGCCCGGCTATGAGATGTCGATGCTGTGGCACGAGCGCATGCATCGCGACCCGGCGCATCGATGGCTGCGGGAAACGATCGCGGCGGCGGTGTAGAACGTTCGCCCGATCGACGCGATTCGCCCGCGTCGCTCGCCGACGCACGGAAATCCTGCATTCGGGGCTTGAAACCGCATCGAACACTGTATATATTTACAGTGCTTTTGCACCATTTGACCCGAATTCCGTCATCCACAGACGAACGGACTTTTGTGAGGCGACCATGTTCCAGGCTTCCGCATTCGATCCCGAACAACCCGGCTTCAATCCCGTCCACTTCGAGCGCGCCGCGCAGCGGGCGGTCGTCGATCTGCAGCGTGTCGTCGGCGGCCCCGCGCAGCGGGCGCTCGGCCTGCGCCGTCGCACCCACCCGGCGGCCGTGCGCACGATGAGCTGGCAGGCGCTGCTGAACGTCGAAGAGCTGGCGTTCTCGAATCCCGGTTTCCTGAACCGCAACGATCCGGCCGTCGTCGATGCGTTCATCCGGCTGCGCGACAGCCGGCTGGTCGCCGCGGACGTCGAGGAGCCGGTCGACTGGCGCCGCGACGACGACGATCTGCCGGCCGTCTATCTGATCGTCAAGGCGATGCTCGAAGCGGAGGAGGAAGAGCGGGCCGAAGCGGCCTGAGCCGCGCCAGTCGATTGCAATCACGGTATGCCGGGCTCGCGCCGCCACCTTGCGTGGCAGCGCGACCGGCGCTGCGGCTCGCCGCGGTCCCGCATTGGCGAATCCGCGCATCGGGCGGCAAGCCGCGAGCCGCGCGCAGCCTGATCGTCTCCGCGCGACGTACGTTCGAGCGACCGTTGCAGCGGTCGCCCGTTACAACCGCGCCGCCAGCCGCGCACCCTGATCGATCGCGCGCTTCGCGTCGAGTTCGGCGGCCAGTTCCGCGCCGCCGATCAGGTGCACCGAACGGCCGGCGGCCTGCAACGGCGCGAGCAACGCACGTTGCGGCTCCTGCCCCGTGCAGAGCACGATCGTGTCGGCTTCGATCAGTTCGTGATCGGTGCGCTGCTCGCCGTACGACACATGCAGCCCGCGCGCATCGATCAGCTCGTAGTTCACGCCGCCGATCATCTTCACCTGCTTCATCTTCAGCGTCGCACGGTGAATCCAGCCGGTCGTCTTGCCGAGCCCCTTGCCGAGCGGGGCGGCCTTGCGCTGCAGCAGCGTCACTTCACGCGCCGGCGCCGACGCCTGTGCACGCGTCACGCCGCCGCGTGTCGCGGCCGGGTCGGTCACGCCCCACTCCGCTTTCCATTCGTCGAGATCGAGCGTCGGCGACTCGCCGTCCTGCACCAGATATTCGGCGACATCGAAGCCGATCCCGCCCGCGCCCACCACCGCGACCCGCCGGCCCACCGGCTGCCTGCCCGCGAGCACGTCGATATAGCTGAGCACGTTCGGCCCGTCCTGCCCCGGAATCTTCGGGTCGCGCGGCGCGACGCCGGTCGCCAGCACGATCTCGTCGTAGCCGCCCGCGATCAGGTCGCTCGCGTCGACGCGGCGGTTCAGGTGCAGCTTCACGCCGGTCAGTTCGACCTGCCGGCCGAAGTAGCGCAGCGCTTCATGAAACTCCTCCTTGCCCGGAATCCGCTTCGCCATGTTGAACTGGCCGCCGATCTCGGCCGCGCCGTCGAACAAATCGACCTGATGGCCGCGCTGCGCGAGCACCGTCGAGCAGGCGAGCCCGGCCGGCCCCGCGCCAACTACCGCGATCCGCTTCGGCTGCGGCGCGGGCGTGTATTTCAGCTCGGTCTCGTGGCACGCGCGCGGGTTCAGCAGGCACGATGCAATCTGGTTCTTGAACGCGTGATCGAGGCATGCCTGATTGCAGCCGATGCAGGTATTGATCTCGTCGGCACGGCCCTGCGCGGCCTTGACGACGAACTCGGCATCCGCGAGCAGCGGGCGCGCCATCGACACCATGTCCGCGCAGCCGTCCGCGAGAATCTGCTCGGCCACTTCGGGCCGGTTGATCCGGTTGGTCGTCACGAGCGGAATGCCGACCTCGCCCTTCATCTTCTTCGTCACCCACGCGAACGCGCCGCGCGGCACCGACGTCGCGATCGTCGGCACGCGCGCCTCGTGCCAGCCGATCCCCGTGTTGATGATGGTCGCGCCCGCGCGCTCGACCGCCTTCGCGAGCTGCACGGTTTCGCTCCAGTCGCTGCCGTCCGGAATCAGGTCGAGCATCGACAGCCGGTAGATCAGGATGAAGTCGCGGCCGACCGCTTCGCGCGTGCGCTCGACGATCTCGATCGGCAAGCGCATGCGGTTCTCGTACGAACCGCCCCACTGGTCGGTGCGCTTGTTCGTGTGCATCGAGATGAACTGGTTGATCAGGTAGCCCTCGGAGCCCATGATCTCGACGCCGTCGTAACCGGCTTCGCGTGCCAGCGTCGCGCAGCGCACGAACGCGCGGATCTGCCGCTCGACGCCGCGCGCGCTCAGTTCATGCGGCGCGAACGGCGAGATCGGCGATTTGATCTTCGACGGCGCGACCGCGAACGGGTGATAACCGTAGCGACCCGTATGCAGGATCTGCAGCGCGATCTTGCCGTCCTCCGCATGCACGGCGCCGGTGATCTCGCGATGCCGGCGCGCGGCGGCCGACGTCGTCAGCATGCCGCCGAACGGCTTGGTCCAGCCGGCCACGTTCGGTGCGAAGCCGCCCGTCACGATCAGGCCGACTCCGCCGCGCGCACGCTCGGCGAAATATTCGGCGAGGCGCGGCAGCGTCTTGCGGCTGTCCTCGAGGCCCGTATGCATCGAGCCCATCAGCACGCGATTCTTCAGCGTCGTGAAGCCGAGATCGAGCGGTGCGAGCAGGTGGGGAAAGGGGGTCGTCATGATGATCCGGCCAATAAGCGATGCCTGCCATCGTAGGCGCGCGCCGCCTTGAACGTGAGGGGCCAAACAGCCATAATGCTTGTCATTTTCGGCCAAATCGACATGACTTCCCCATCTCGCAAGGATCGCCTCGGGCTGCGCCGGCCGACGATTCCGGTCGCCTATACGCGCCTGCTGCTGCAGGCGCTGGCCGCACGCGGCGTCGACCTGGCCGCCGTGCGTGCCGGCACGGGCCTGCGCGACGCGGTGCTGGCCGAGCCGGACGCCCGCGTCGCGCCGTCGCAATGGGGGCGGCTCGTGCTCAACGCGATCGAAATCGGCGGCGATCCGGGTATCGGGCTCGCATTCGGGCTGCTGCTGAAGCCGACCGTGCACGGCTTTCTCGGCTACGCGACGCTGACCGCGCGGGACATCCGCGAAGCGCTGTCGGTCACGCAGCGCTACTTCCGGATGCGCAATCGCCAATACAAGCTGACCTATGCGGAGGACGCACGCGGCGCGACGCTCGAACTGCACGGCGTGCAGGCGAACCCCGTGCTGCAGCATCACGTGATGTTCGAATTCGTGCTCACGGGGCTCGCGCAGAACATCTCGCAGTGGTCCGGCCGCGTGTCACCGCCAATCACGCTGCAATTCACGTGGCCGGAGCCCGCGTATTTCGCGCGCTATCGCGATACGTTGCCGCCGGTGGCATTCGGCTGCGCGGCCAATGCGTTGTGGATCGCGCGCGACGCGCTCGACTGGCCGCTGCCGCTCGCCGACGAAGTCGCGCACCGGCAGGCGCTCGTGCAGGTCGAGCGCGAATATGCACAGGTGCGGCAGGAGGAAGGCGATCTGGTCGAGCGCGTGCGGGCGGAACTGGCGCGCGCGACCGGCGATTATCCGGGGCCGGACACGCTCGCCGATGCGCTGCTCGTGTCGACGCGCACGCTGCGGCGCCGGCTGGAGGAAGCCGGATCGAGCTACCGGCAATTGCTCGACGAAGCACGGTTCCGCGACGCCAAGCAGTTGCTCGCCGCGTCGGATCTCGACCTGAAGACGATCGCCGAACGGCTGCAATTCACCGACCCGGCGAATTTCACGCGCGCGTTCCGGCGCTGGGCCGGACAGACGCCGAGCGCGTATCGGGAGGCGGCGGCGGATTCTGCGCGCGAATGACGCGGGGATGCCGTCCGCACGAGATGCCTGCCCGCAGTTTCATCGGTATGATCAATGCCATACCGGTGCCCCGCCTGGCCTATGCGCAATCACACCACCCTGATCGAGTCGACGATCGACCGTATCGATACGAATCTCATCCGTATCGAAGCCGACATCAAGAAAGTGCCGTTTTACCGCCTTACGATACAGGACACCTGCTACTTCATCGCGGCTAGTGACGTCGATGCGGAAGCGTTCAAGCGGATCGATCAATTGAAGCCCGGCATGGCGGTGCGCGCATGCGTTTTCGAGGATCGCGGCCGTCGCGGAATCGCGTGGATCAGGAGCAGTGACGTGGCGATCGCGCCTTACGACGCGCTTGCGCAAAAACAGCGCGACGTGTCGCTGCTCACGTGGACGTCGTGCATGTTCGTGCTGAGCCTCGCGATCGGCGCAGCCGCATTCAACGCGAACTGGGCGCTCATCGGGGTGCTGGCCGTGTTCGTGAGCATTGTCAGCGTATTGGGCGGCTTGCTGGCGCTCGCCGGTCTGTCCGACCTGATCCTCAAGCCTCAGCGGCGCGAAGCGCAGCAAAAATGGCAATACGAATCTACGGGTTTCACGGTGGAACGGAGCAGCACATGACCGATCGTTCGTTGCGAATCGCATCCGGTTGCGTGACATCGGTCGGCCAGAAGACGATCAGTACGAAAGTCTGGAGCAACAACCTCGGCTGGACCACGCAAGGCATCGAGGAGATCGCGCTGCAACTCGATGCATGCGACGCGCCGCTCGTGCTCAGGACGAGCGGCGCACGGCGCCTGTTCGTCGTCGCGGGCGACCGGCTGAATGTCGCCTATGTCGAAGATCGGGATCGACTGGCCGTCTACGGCATCCGCAATACGACCGACGGCTCAATCTATCTCGTTCGCCCCGCGAAAGTCGCCGCTGCTCGAACCGACATGTTCGTGACGCTGTTCACTCTCGTCGCGTTGGTCTTCGTCTGCGGCATCATGTCTACGACAGTCCGCAGCACGGATGGCATAGTCGATGCGATGGCGTGGTTCGGCGCAGGCACGATCGGCTTGTTCGTGTTGAGCACGATTCTGCGTACCGTGTTCGACCTGATCGCGTGGCCGGAAATCCGCCGGCTCGCGCAGCCCGGCGGCAAGCGCGAGATGAATGCCGCGAAGCGCGCGCTGTCTCTTGCGAACACGGAAACGCGGAACATACGTTTCCTCTGACGCGACGTGCGCGCAGCGCGTCAGCCGCCGATATGAATCTGCGCGCCGCCGTCCCCCTCGCCCGCTTGGATCCGCACGTCGCCGGTTGCCGCGGCGATCGCGTCGTACACGTCGTCGGTCACGCACACCACCGGCACCGCGATCGCATACAGCTCGGCGGCCACGATCGCACCGATCGAGATGATCAGGTCGCGCTCCTTCAACACGATCGCGACCGGCCCCGTGCCGTTGCGCACCGCTTCTGCGAGCACGCTGCTGCTCGAACTCGAGCCCTTCGCGTGCGGCATCACCATCACCTTGCCCGCAAGGCTCGCGCCGGCCTGCGGATGCCCGCGATCGACGATCCGGCCCGCGCCCGAATCGTAGCCGCCCCAGAAGCTCAGCGGCTTGTCGAGGACGAACGGGCGCGCGCACGCGCTGCCCGGCACGAGCGTGTCGCCCGTCAAGCATTGTCCCGTCGCTTCAGTCATCGAATCGCACCTTGCCTTCGTACGCGGAACGCACGCATTCGCGCATGCTGCCGTACGCGACCGTCACGCCGATGTTCGCGGGCGCATACGACGCCCATTTCCCCGAGTTGGTCATCACCAGCCCCGACAACTGCTTCATCACCGGCGTGATGTACGTGCAGGTATCGACGACGATCTGGACGCCGCGCGCGGCGAATTTCTCCGCGAGACCGACTTGCTCCAGCTCCCACAAAATGAAGCGGCTCGTGTTCACGTAGAAATCGCAGGCCGGCTGGCCGTCGAACGCGTCGAGCAACGTGTCGAGCGTGCGGAATTCGGCCAGCGAAAAATGCGGCGTACCGAGCGCGACCGCGACGAGCGCGTCGCCGGCCGCGCCGTGATTCAGCGTGCGGCGAATCTCGTCGAGGTCGGCCATCGTGATGTCGACCGTGCGTTGCGCCGCCTGCCCGTGCAACGCGGCATCGAGCGTCGGCGCCTCGGGCGTCACGCCGACCGCATGGAACAGCGCGACGGCCCCGCTCGACGCGGCGGCCGCGCCGAGCGCCTTGAGCTCGTCCTCGGTGGTGTCCGCCGGCAGCCCGACGATCGCCGGCACGATCGCGCCCGCGATCTTGCCGACCGCCAAACCGAGCGCGGCGAAATAGATGTCGCGGGACGGCAGGCGACTGAAGTCCGGCGCATTGAACACGATCCGCGCGGCGCGGTTCGCGTCGACATGCAGCCCCGCATACGGCGCACGCCCGGTGATCGCGGCGGCCAGGTCGAGGAAATCGCCGTAGCGGCTCGTGCGCGCGCCGAGCACCGAGTTCGCGAACACGATCGCATTCGATTCGGCCCACGCGATCTGCTCGCCCATCGCGGGGCGATTCTTCAGTTGATACGGCGCGCACGTGAAGCTCGATTCGCAGCCGAGCAGCACATGCGCGTCCATCAGGCGCTGCGCATCGCGCTGGATCGTGCGGTCGCCGTGATACAGCTCGGGATGGATCAGGTCGAGCGACCCGACGTTCAGCGTGGTCGGCACCGCGACCTTCGCGCCCGTCTCGACGAAATAGTCGACGAAGTCGAGGCTCGTCCGGCCGTGATACAGACAACCGTCGATGTGCGCAGACGTAATGTCGATCAGGTGCGGCGCGGACATCACCTGCGCCGTGCGCGCGACGATGCGCATCGCGCGGGCGACGCCGTCGCCGAAATCCCCGCGCAACATCGCGTCGTCGCGGTCACTCAACTGCAGCATCGGTGGCTCCTCTGACTCGTACCGGCGGCGCCGGCCTGAAATCGGTCAGAGGACTCTACAACTGGAAATAAAAACTGTCCAGATCACCCTAAAACCGGACACCGTTAAAACCAATCCTCACGACCCAACGCTTCCGGCCGCAGCAATGGCTCGGATTTCGCACCAGTTACTCGCCACACCGAAGCCGCGCCTAGCGTTCCGCCGTCAGGCTGAACAGCTCATTGCGCAACGCCTTCGCGCGATCGCGGCCGAACTGCGCGTCGAATTCGTCCTGTGCGGCCTGCCAAGCGACTTTCGCCTGCGCGAACGTGCGCTCGCCGAGCTTCGTGAGATGGAGCGCATGGGCACGCGCATCGTGCTCGGACGCAGCCGTCGCGACGAAGCCGTCGCGCTGCAACGGCTTCAGCGCGCGCAGCAAGGTCGTGCGATCCATCACGAGCGTATCGGCGAGTTCGCTCATCACGAGGCCGGGCCGGTGCGTGAGGTTCGCCATGATCGAGAACTGCGCGGGCGTGACGCCAACCGGGGCCAGATGGCGCTCGTACAACTGCGTGACGAAGCGCGCCGCCTGGCGCAGCGCGAGGCAGTTGCAGGTCTGAGCAATCGAGATGTCGTTCATGTTTCGCAATCTATATGTGCATATGCATAAAGTCAATGTACACTCCGTCGTAACACCGGCCGGCGGCCGGCCATCGCGTCAAGGAGACGGACATGGACTACATCGACAAGCTGCGGATCTTCCGGTCGGTGGTGGAGATGCGCAGCTTCACGCGCGCCGCGGACATGCACGGCCTTGCGCGGCCGGTCGTGTCGCGCGCGGTCGCGGATCTGGAGGCGCGCTTCGGCAGCCGGCTGCTGCATCGGACCACGCGCCAGGTGTCGCTGACCGAAACGGCCGAGCGGATCTACGAACGTTGCGCAGCCGTACTCGACGAGCTCGATGCCCTGGAAGCGCAAGCGCAGACGCACACGCGCGAGCCCGAGGGGCTGCTGCGCCTCGTCGCGCATACGACGGCCGCGCTGAACCGCCTCGTGCCGCTGATCGCCGGCTTCAAGACCGCGCATCCGAACGTGCGCCTCGACGTCACGCTGACCGAGCGCCCGGTCGATCTGGTCGGCGAAGGCTACGACATCGGCATCGTCGTGCCGTACATGCTGACGAGCGAATCGACCGTCGTGCGGCTGATCGAGCGCATTCCGGTCGTGATCGTCGCAACGCCCGCGTATCTGCACGCGCATGCGCGCCCCGAGACGCCGGCCGACCTCGCCCTTCATCCGTTCGTGCCGATCTCGCCGTCGCTGCGCCGCCCCGCGCTGTCGTTCCGCGTCGACGGCGACACGCTTACCGTGCCGTTCCGTTTCGACATCTCGTCGAACAGCCCCGTGTTCAACCGCGAAATGGTGATGCACGACTTCGGCATCGGCATCGTCCCGAAAACGCTCGTCGAGGCCGAACTCGCGTCGGGCGCGCTCGTGCAGTTGCTGGAAGGCGCCGATCTCGTCGATGCGTTCGTCGACATCAAGCTCGCCTACGCGAACCGCGCGCTGCTGCCCGCGAAGGTGAAGGCGTTCATCGACTACACGGCCGCGTATTGCGACCGCGAAGGCTGGAGCGTGCCCGCGGCGGCTTGACCCGGCGCGCGAACGCGCGTTGCCGGCGCCGATTGGTACAGCCACGACACCAATCTGATCCCGCCGCGCCGCTCGCTTCGCGCCGCCCCGCCACCTAACATGTGCACATGCACAATACCACGCTCAACGACGACGATTGCTTCGCAGTCCGGCAAGCCGCCCGACGGATTTCGCAGTTCTACGAGCGTTACCTGTCGCGGGCGGGCGTCACGCCGTCGCAATACAGCATCCTCGCGCTGCTGCGCGACCGGCCCGGCCTGACGATGGCGACGTTGTCGAACGTGCTGGTGATCGAACGCACCGCGCTGCTGCGCGCGCTCAAGCCGCTCGTCGGCGCGGCGCTGGTGACGGGGCGCATCGAGCCGCCCTGCCGTGGCCAGACGTTCGCGCTGACCGCGGACGGCGAAACGAAGGTGGCCGATGCGCACGTGCACTGGCTCGCCGCACAGGAAGCGTTCGAGCGGTGCTTCGGGCCGACGCAGGCGGCCCGCCTGAGAGACGAATTGTTCCGGATCACGCACAACCTGCCGGAACGCTGACCCCTTCCCCGATCGACGCCGTGCCGTCGGTCGCTTTGAACAGTGCATATACATAGGTGAATCGATGGATACGACCCAAGCCGCTGCCTCGTCCCGCGAAGCAGCCACAACCGAGCGGCCCGCGAAGCAGCAACGCCGCGTGCCGTGGATGCGCATCGCGGTGGGCGCCGTCGTCGTCGTGGTCGCGGCCGCCGCGCTCGACTGGCTGTTCGTGCTGCGCTTCCAGGAAAGCACCGACGACGCGTATGTCGGCGGCGACGTGACGGTGCTCGCGCCGAAGGTCAACGGCTTCGTCGACAAGATTCTCGTGACCGACAACCAGCGCGTGAAGGCCGGCGACGTGCTCGTGCAGCTCGATGCGCGCGACTACGACGCGAAGCTCGCGCAGGCCGGCGCCGAAGTCGACAGCGCGCGCGCCGCCGTGACCGAACTCGAGGCGAAGCAGCAACTGCAATTCGCGGTGATCGGCCAGCACGCGGCGGACAAGAACGCGTCGTCGGCCGAACTGACGCGCGCCGCGTCGGACCGCGTGCGCTATCGCGAGCTCGTGAAGTCGGACGCCGTATCGAACCAGATCGTCGAACGCGCGGATGCCGATTACTCGAAGGCCGGCGCGGCCGTCGAACGCAGCGACGCCGCGCTGCTCGCCTCGAAGCGGCAGCTCGACGTGCTCGGCGCACAGCTCGCCGATGCGCGGGCCCGTGTGAACACCGCGCTCGCCGCACAGCGCGTCGCGGCACTCAACGTCGAATACACGACGATCCGCTCGCCGGTCGACGGCTACGTCGGCAACCGCACGGGCCGCGTCGGGATGCTCGCGAACGTCGGCGTGCCGCTGCTGACGGTCGTGCCGGCGTCCGGCCTGTGGGTCGACGCGAACTTCAAGGAAGACCAGTTGCGCAAGATGCGCGCGGGCGATCGCGTCGACGTCGCGCTCGACGCGTCGAGCACGCGCCTGCATGGCCGCGTCGACAGCCTGGCGCCCGCGACCGGCGCGACCTTCAGCGTACTGCCGCCCGAGAACGCGACCGGCAACTTCACGAAGATCGTCCAGCGCGTGCCCGTGCGCGTGCATCTCGATCCGCAGCCCGGCATCGAGCAGGTGCTGCGCCCCGGCCTGTCCGCGGTCGTGACCGTGCATACCGACCACAAGCACTGAGCGGGAGCCGACGATGACCACCGCGTTTTCCGGCGACCCCGCGTCGCAACCGACCAGACAGCGCGTGTTCGCGTTCGCGCTGATGTGCGTCGGCTTCTTCATGGCGACCCTCGACATCCAGATCGTCGCGTCGTCGCTGCGCGACATCGGCGGCGGGCTGTCCGCGAGCCAGGACGAATTGTCGTGGGTGCAGACCGCGTACCTGATCGCCGAGATCATCGTGATCCCGATGTCGGGCTGGCTGTCGAAGGTGATGTCGACGCGCTGGCTGTTCGTCGCATCGGCCGTCGGTTTCACGATCACCAGCATGCTGTGCGGGCTTGCGTGGGACATCAACTCGATGATCCTGTTCCGCGGGATGCAGGGCGCGCTCGGCGCCGCGATGATCCCGACCGTGTTCACCACCGCGTTCGTGCTGTTCCCCGGCAAGCAGCGACTGATCGCGTCGACGACCATCGGCGCGCTCGCATCGCTCGCGCCGGCGATCGGCCCGGTGATCGGCGGCTGGATCACCGACCAATGGTCGTGGCACTGGCTGTTCTACCTGAACCTCGTGCCGGGCATCGCGGTGGCCGCGCTCGTGCCGCGCTACGTGCATATCGACGAGCCCGACCTCAGCCTGATCAAGCGCGGCGACTATCTCGGCATCGCGCTGATGTCCGGCTTCCTCGGTTGCCTCGAATACGTGCTCGAAGAAGGCCCGCGCAAGAACTGGTTCGGCGACGACGCGATCGTCGTCTGCGCGTGGATCTCCGGCATCTGCGGCTTCCTGTTCATCGTGCACGCGCTGACCGCCGACGATCCGATCGTCGACCTGCGCGCGCTCGCCGTGCGCAACTTCGGGATCGGCAGCCTGCTGTCGTTCGTGACCGGCATCGGGATCTTCGTGACCGTGTTCCTGACGCCGCTGTTCCTCGCGCAGGTGCGCGCGTTCAGCTCGCTGCAGATCGGCATCGCGCTGCTGTCGGTCGGCGCGTTCCAGTTGATCGCGCTGTGCGCGTATGCCTTCGCCGCGCGCTACTTCAGCATGCGTGCGCTGCTCGTGTTCGGGTTGATCTGCTTCGGCCTCGGTTGCTACCTGTACACGCCGATCACGCACGACTGGGGCTGGCGGGAATTGCTGCTGCCGCAGGCGCTGCGCGGCATCGGCCAGCAGTTCAGCGTACCGCCGATCGTGACGATGGCGCTCGGCTCGCTGCCGCAGTCTCGACTGAAATCGGCGAGCGGGTTGTTCAACCTGATGCGTAACCTCGGCGGCGCGATCGGCATCGCGGTGAGCGCGACGATGCTCAACGACCGGCTGAATTTTCATTATCTGCGGCTGAACGAGCACGTGAGCGCCGGCGAACCGCAGGTCGCATCGCTGCTCGATCGCCAGGCCGCGTACTGGGGATCGGTGGCCGGCAATACGTTGAATACCGCGCAGGCCGGCCTCGCGAACCTGCATCGGCTGATCTATCGCGAAGCGCTGACGCTCACCTATGCGGACGCGTACTACGCACTGTCGCTGTGCTTCGTCGTCGCGCTGCTTGCCGTCGTGTTTTCCAAACCCATTACGTTGAATGCGCCGCCGCCGGACGCGCACTGAGGCCAAAGGATCATCATGAAGAAGCTACTCGTCGCGCTGGCCGTCAGCGCATTCGCTGCCGGGTGTGCGGTGCAGCCCGCGCAACATCCGGCGTTGAACGAATCGGTTCGGACGCTTGCGCCCACCGCGTGGGATACCGACGTGCCGCGCGCGGACATCGACGCCGCCGCCTGGTGGGCGCAATTCCACGACCCCGTGCTCGACCGGTTGATCGCGACCGTGCTCGACGGCAACCTCGATCTGCAAGCCGCCGCCGAACGCGTGAAGCAGGCGCAGGCGCTGACCGTGCAGAAGCGCGCGGCGCTGCTGCCCGAACTCGACGCGACCGCCCATGCGGCCGACGCGCGGCAGAACACGCCGCCGCCGCTCGGCTACGTGCGGCAGGCGGGTGCGGGGCTCGCGCTGAGCTGGTCGCCCGATGTGTTCGGCGGCGAACGGCTCGATTTGCTGGCCGCACAGGCCGATCTAGTTGGGCAGAAGCATGCGGAAGATGCGATGCGGCTCGCGCTCGCGGCCGATGCGGCATCCGCGTATGTCGATCTGCGCTGGGCGCAGCAGGAATTGAATATCCTGCAGGACAACGCAAAGATCCGGCAGCATGCGCTCGAACTCACGCGCAAGCGACAGGCGTTCGGACTGTCGACGGAACTCGACGTGACGCGCGCGCAGAACCAGCTCGATGCGCTCGAAGCGCGGATTCCGCCGACGCAGGCGCAGATATCGCATCAGCTGAATCTGATCGCCGTGTATTCGGGGCGGACGCCGGAATCGGTCGATCGGCTCGTGCTGGCGCAGACCGGGGAGATTCCGGCGCCGCCGGTCGGCGCGCCGGGGACGTTGCCGTCGCAAGCGTTGTTGCGGCGGCCCGATGTGCTGACTGCCTACGCTCAAGTCGAGCGACGTGCGGCACAAGTCGGCGTGGCGAAGGCCGAGCGCTATCCGAAGTTTTCGTTGAACCTGACGGACGGGATTCTGGCGGCTTCGTATCTCGGGTTGCCGACGTTGACCGATAACCTGTTCAGCGCGGCGCTGAACGCGACGAGCCCGATCTTCAACGCGGGACGGATTACCGCCGATATCTCGCAGAGCGAAAGCCGGATGCGCGAGTCGGAACTCGGGTTACGGCAGACGATGCTGCAAGCGTTGCGGGAAGTCGAGGATGCGCGCGCGAATCTCGTCAGTTCCGACGAGGCGACGCGGAGGCTGGGTAGCGCATTGACGGCTTCCGATAAAGCGCTTGGATTGGCGAATCAGCTTTACAAGGGCGGCGCGACCGATTTTCTGGACGTGCTGTCGGCGCAGGAGGTCTATCTAAGGGATTCGGATTCGCTCAATCAGGTCAAGCGCGAGCACGCGCTCGCGGCGGTGGCGTTGTATCGGTCGCTTGGGGGTGGGTGGAGCAGGAATGAGGGGGCGGGTGGGACGGAGGTGGAGGCCGTCGCGAAGAACTGAAGCCGATGCCTGATAGGGATGCAGGCCGCGTCGACGGCCTGCACGGCTACGCCGGCGCGGCGTTGCGGTCATCCGGCAGTGGCCAACGGTACCCGATCACTTCATGCAACGGGTACGCGAGTTCGCGGACTTCTTCCAATTGATTGCCGCCGAACAGATGCACGTGTTCGGCATCATGGCGCAGGTAGAAACCGACATGCCCTTTCCAGCTCGTCGGATCATCGCGCGTCAGGATCGCGATGCAGCCGTAGACCGGGCGCTCCAGCGGTTTGCCCCATTCGAGCCACGAGCGTGCGAGCGCCGAGCCTGTACCGCGGAATCCGGCGTGCACCATGCACCAGTTCACGAACGACGAGCACCAGGAAATCTTGTCGTCGTAGCCGACCAGGTTCGTCTGGTTGTTGTACTCGACGATGCGCGGGTTGACGCTGCCCGGCGGATGGCGGCGGATGCCGAGTTCGGCCAGCGCGACGGGCATCCAGGGCGGGTGGGCGTGGGCGGCTTTCACTTTGCTCTCAGGGTTCGATAGGGTCACGTCGTTCTCGGGCACGTGTCGGTGTCGTTTCGCGCAATCTTCGCACGAATGGAGCGAATCCACAGCGCCCTTGCAGGTTGCGATTTTCGTCGAGTGCGCCCGTATCATGTCGGGAGCGCCATCGACTCCGCCAACCGCCATGCGCATCACGCCCCTGCCGCCCCTTCAGTGCCTCATCGCGTTCGAAGCCGCCGTGCGGCACGCGAGTTTCACGAAAGCCGCCGCCGAACTGCACCTGACCCAAAGCGCGATCAGCCGCCAGATCCAGCAGCTCGAGGAATTCCTCGGCCGCTCGCTGTTCGTTCGCGAACACCGTTCGCTGCGGCTGACGATCGCCGGCGAGCAATACGCGGCGCAAGTCCACCATCTGCTCACGCAATGCGCGCAAGCCACGCACGACGTGATGAAACCGTACGGCGATCTCGAACTGACGATCGCGTGCTCGTCCGGCGTTGCGCTGCTCTGGCTCACGCCGCGGCTGCCGCACTTTCGCGCCACGTATCCCAACATCAAGCTGCGCCTGATCGTGCGCGACGGCCTTGCCTCGATGTCGCCTGCGGAATTCGACGTGGGCGTCTACTACGTGCGCCAGCAGGCACCGGCCGAATACACCGCACGTCGTCTGTTCGACGAAGAAGTGTTCCCCGTCTGCGCGCCCGGCTATCTGGCCGGCCGCACGCTCGACGCGGCCGATCTCGCGAACGAAACGCTGCTGCGCCTCGAAGACGGCCAGCGCCAATGGATGTCGTGGTCCGAATGGTTCGACTTGAACGACGTCGACCGGCAGAAGGCGCAGCCGCAGGACATCACGATCAATTCCTATCCGCAGATCGTGCAGATGACGATACTCGGTCAAGGCGTGTCGCTCGGCTGGCGCTACATGATCGACGCATGCATCGACGCCGGTCTGCTCGTGCGCGTGACGGAAGCATCCGCGAGCCACGGCGGCGGCTATTACGTGATCTCGCCGAACGACCGCGCGCAGAACCAGGCCGCCCGCCTGTTCACCCGCTGGCTGTTCGAACAGGCGGAGAAGCAGATCGCGTCCTGAATACCGGACGCGACGCATGCGTGCAGCGCATGCCTGCATGCGAATCTTTCGTTTCAGAAAAAAATCCGGCGTTCCTTAGCATGGGATTCGTGCGGGGCAGCCGTCCCGTCTTCTGACCAAGGAAGAGACCATGCAAGGAACGCTTTCTCCGCGCGCCGCGCCTGCCGTCGACGCGGCGGTGCAACAGCGCCGCCGCGCCATCGTCGCGACCGTGATCGGCAACGGTCTCGAATGGTTCGACTTCACCGTCTACAGCTTCTTCGCGGTGATCATCGCGAAGCTGTTCTTCCCGACCGGCAACGAACTGACGTCCGTGCTGCTCACCGTCGCGACGTTCGGCGTGGGCTTCTTCATGCGGCCGGTGGGCGGCATCGTGCTCGGCGTCTATGCCGACAAGGCAGGCCGCAAGGCCGCGCTGTCGCTGACGATCCTGCTGATGGCGGCCGGCACCGCGCTGATCGGGATCGCGCCCACCTACGAACAGGCCGGCATCGCCGCGCCGCTGTTGATCGTCGTCGCGCGGCTGCTCCAAGGCTTCTCGGCCGGCGGCGAGATGGGTGGCGCCACCGCGTTCCTCACCGAATACGCGCCGCCGGAGAAACGCGCGTATTACTCGAGCTGGATCCAGTCGAGCATCGGCTTCGCGGTGCTGCTCGGTGCGGCGACCGGCACGTTCGTCACGACCTCGCTCGACACGCAGGCGCTGCATAGCTGGGGCTGGCGGCTGCCGTTCCTGCTCGGGATCATCGTCGGGCCGGTTGGTTACTTCATTCGCAGCCATATCGACGAGACGCCCGCGTTCAGCGCCGTCGAATCGCAGGCGAAGGAAAGCTCGCCGCTGAAGGAAGTGCTGTCCACCTACCCGCGCGAGACGTTCGCGAGTTTCTCGATGGTCATTCTGTGGACCGTCTGCACCTACGTGCTGCTGTTCTACATGCCGACCTATTCCGTGCGCACGCTTCATCTGCCGCAATCGACCGGCTTCACGGCCGGCATGGTCGGCGGGCTGACGATCATGTGCTGCTCGCCGATCGTCGGGCGACTCGCCGACGCGTGGGGCCGGCGCGTATTCCTGTCCGGCTCGGCGCTCGCGATCCTCGTGCTGGCGTGGCCGATGTTCTCGTGGATCAACCACGCGCCCGGGTTCACGTCGTTGATCGTGTTCCAGGCCGTGTTCGGCGTGCTGATCGCGGCCTATACGGGGCCGATCCTCGCGGCGTTCGCGGAGCTGTTTCCGACCAAGGTGCTGTCGACCGGGTTATCCGTTGCGTACAACTTCGCGGTGACGATCTTCGGCGGGTTCGCGCCGTTCCTGATCACGTGGCTCATCGCCCGCACCGGCAGCAACATGGCGCCGGCGTTCTACGTGATGCTCGCGGCGGCCGTCAGCTTCGTCGGCACGCGCTTCGTGAGGGATGCGAAGCGTGCGGCCGCAACGACTCGATAAGGATTTTTCTCCATGACCATTACCGTGCTTCAAGGCGGCAACGTGCTCGACCTCGAACGAGGCGTGTTGCTCGAACATCATCATGTCGTGATCGAGGGTGAGCGGATCGTCGAAGTCACCGATCGGGCGGTGGATTTGCCGAACGCGCAGGTGATCGACGTGCGCGGCAAGACCGTGATGCCGGGGTTCATCGATTGCCACGTGCATGTGCTGGCGTCGAATGCGAACCTGGGCGCGAATGCGACGCAGCCGAATATTCTCGCGGCAATTCGGTCGCTGCCGATTCTCGATGCGATGTTGTCGCGGGGGTTTACCAGTGTGCGGGATGCGGGGGGCGCAGATTGGAGTTTGATGCAGGCGGTCGAGACGGGGCTGATTCCGGGGCCGCGGATCTTTCCGTCGGGGAAGGCGCTGTCGCAGACCGGCGGACATGGGGATTTTCGGCCTCGGGGGGATTTGCTGGAGCCTTGTTCGTGCTGCTTTCGGACGGGGGCGATTGCTCGGGTGGTTGACGGGGTTGAAGGTGTGCGGCTCGCGGTGCGTGAAGAAATTCAAAAAGGCGCGACGCAGATCAAGATCATGGCTTCTGGTGGCGTGGCTTCGCCGACCGATCCGATTGCGAATACGCAGTATTCGGAGGACGAGATTCGGGCGATCGTCGACGAGGCCGAGGCTGCGAATACTTATGTGATGGCGCATGCGTATACGGGGCGGGCGATTGCGCGGGCCGTAAGATGCGGCGTGCGGACGATCGAGCACGGAAATCTCGTGGATGAAGCGGCTGCGATGCTGATGCATGAGCAGGGGGCGTTCGTGGTGCCGACGCTCGTGACTTATGACGCGCTGGCTAAACATGGGGCGGAGTTCGGGATGCCGGCGGACTCCATCGCGAAAGTTGCTTCCGTGCAGCAGAAAGGACGTGAATCGCTCGAGATCTATGCAAAGGCCGGCGTGAAGATGGGGTTCGGGTCGGACCTGCTCGGCGAGATGCATGCGTTTCAGTCCGGTGAGTTTCGGATTCGGGCGGAGGTGCTTGGGAATCTGGAAGCGCTCAGGTCGGCGACGACGGTGGCGGCGGAGATTGTGAATATGACAGGGCAGCTTGGGGTGGTTGCGACGGGGGCGATCGCGGACCTCGTCGTGCTGGATGGGAATCCGCTCGCGGATATCGGGGTCGTGGCTGATGAATTGGCGCGGACCGAGTATGTGTTGCAGCGGGGAACGGTTGTGAAGCGGCGGCCTGGAGCGCAGTGATGTGGGCCGTGCGTTCGGCTATCTCGGCAGGCGCGGTGCGGCGTCACAGGCCCTGTGGTCGTGACATTTGTTGACGGTGGCTACAGGTGTGAGTCTCGGCGTTCGCGGCAATGGCCGGGGCTGTGTCGCCCCGGCGGTCAATCGCATTCGAGAAACGCCTGCGTTCCACTCGCTAGAGCCGCGTCAAGCGACCCTTGCAGGCGTCATAGCGGCGGCGGTACCCAATCAGGATCGTGGTACGGCTGCTCTCGCAGCGCCAACTGGCCATAGTCCGGCGTGATCGTACGGTTGGCATCGCAGACCCTCAGGTACACGCGGTCGCCCGGCTTGAATCCGAAGATCTTGAAATTGATATCGATCGCCTTCATCCACGGCAGGTACGGCCAGCCTCGCTTGGGAAGGTCCGGGTAGTTGCGCAGGACCAGCTCAAACGTCTTCTGCATGTTGACGGGTTTGTTCTTTCTACGACGTGGCTTAGTATTGGCGTCAGCCATTTCCGACTCCTTTGGCGAGTTGGTGGTGGTCAGCGGGTCGTATGGGTTGCCGCCCATGCGGCCCGCGCTTCTTTGATGCCTTGGGTTTCCCCTTCTTTCTCCCTCTTCGCTGGGTCTTGTTGGGCAAGACGGCTTTATTTCGACCATCGTGGCGGAGAGGGCTATGGTCACTTCCCGATGGTGAGAAGCAAGGCTTCATGATCAGTGTAGTCGGGCTGGCATCTCAGAATTAAGGAATTGAGGAGATTAGCCGTTAGGCATAGGTATGCACAACACAAGACGGTTTCTGCGAGTTCGCCTGGTTACCTAGATGTTCGCTGAGCAGTTACGGTTGACCGCTATCGCCCCAATGCCGCCGCTCGAAGCAGCCCCGCTTATACGGCGGCTTTGGCGGTACAGCGATCGTTCAGGCGGTGACATTCATCGCTAGGTGATGGCCATAGCAGACAGAGAAAGTGAGCAAGCAGGCAAAATAGGAGCATACTTGACTGACAGGACATCATTCTCTATGTCCTTCAAGCACTTGGCAAACGGGGAGAGGCGTATGATTTGGCAGGAATCTCTTCAGAAATAAACACAAAATCCACAGCGAGATGCGGACATGACCATTCTTCGAATAAAAGTAGAAAACGTAAAAGGTGCAAAAATTCGCGACCTCGAGATCGGAATTATTCCAAATAAGCCATCTCTATTAGTTGCACCCAATGGCTTTGGAAAAAGCTCAATAACAGCCGCGTTCATGAGCTTGAACCAGGCAAGGCTTAAGTTAGACGACGACCATCTTCACGAGGCTAGCAAAGCCAATAAGCCAAGGCTAACCATTGAATTAAAAGACGTCGCAGGAAAAATTCACACTCTGACGGCGGACGAGACGAAGAATGATATCTCCAAGGTCTTAGACGTTTATGTAATCAACAGCAGACTTAAAGCAAAAGCTGTGAAAAATAACGTTGGCGGATTCACAACCGCATCCGCGTCATTAAAGATAAATGAAATTTTATTAGTTGACAAGATCCCGCCCACCACACACTTTGATTATAGCATAACAGAAAGTAGAAAAAATTTCGGAAAAAATGGAAAAATTCTTATCGGAATCGATTGCATTTTAAATAATATCGCCGCAATCGACGCACTTTCCGATGAGCTCTCGACAATGACAAAATTTTCAGGAGTCAAAGTTCAAGACAAATTAGACGAAATCAAAAGGGAAATAAATGTACAGGATGGGGACGCGAGTATTATTCGCGCCTGGACCAAAGCTAACTGCGAAGCCAAAATCAACGAAATTTCCTGCCTGAGCCAAATTGCCGATATCGTCTCACATCACGTCCCCGAGATTAAAGAGCGTTTAGATAGTTTACTTTCCGCATATCAATTATGCGCCCTCTACTCAAATAACCCACAAAAATTTAAGAAGGCATGCGCGTACACCCAATACCTTCGCGACAAAGAAGCTTACAGTCAACTCATATCATCTTTCGACACAACGTGGAAAAAAATCAAACCGAAAGAGCGCAAAGGCACGCTAGTTGTCGACTTTCCAAATGCGTCACATATTTCGAATGGGCAACGCGACTCCCTTACATTCGCAGCGATGATTCAGCGAATCAGGGGCAAAATTGGCAAGCGAAACTGCATTCTTATCATTGACGAAATTTTCGACTATCTTGATGACGGCAATCTCACAGCAGTCCAGTACTACATCTCCAATCTTATCGACGATATAAAAAAAGATGGGAAACAGATCTACCCCATAATTTTTACGCACCTAAACCCAATCTACTTCAAAAACTACGCATTCCAAGATCAGAAAGTGCATTTTATCGACAAGAGAAATCCCACTATAAATGAGCATCTCAAGAAATTAATTACCAATCGCGAAAAAGAATCTATAAAAACCGGCATTGAGAGACACCACTTACACTTCAATCCATCCCAAGTAGACCTTCAAAAAGAATTCGCAGCCCTCGGATTAAAGGAGAGCCGGGGAAAATCCGAGAAATTTCATGAATTCATTTTCAATGAATGGGAAAAATATAACAAAGGGGACAATCACTATGATCCGTTTGCCGTCTGTTGTTACGTAAGAGCAAAAATAGAAGAAATATCTTACAACAAGATTGCCGACGCCGATTCCCGTAAAAAATTCTTGGACACGAATGGAACGCGAAAAAAACTTGATTTCGCAGCATCTATCGGGATATGCGTTCCGGAAGTGGCATTTCTATTGGGTGTTATCTACAACGACGGGTTGCACCTAAAACAACATGTAGACAATTCGTCCCCTATCGTCGCGAAGCTTGAAAATTTGGTTATAAGAAAAATGATTTCCGATGCGACACAACCTTGACGGATGCGAGATCACATGCTGGCCGCTCGTGTTCCACCACTCGTGAGCGGTCGAATCTACAGAACCTCTGGAGGCCGCCAATGTGCAGCGTTTTGCTGTTACGACGGCCGAAAGCCGAGACTCACACACGTTTATGTCCTGGAACGGGCGCTTCTGTAAGGTGCGTCGCTTTCAATATCTGATGAGCGTTTTCCAGTCGCGGCGATTGCTCACTTGGCCACCCGCACGTGGCGCGCCGACGACAACAGCGGAACGCGATACACGGCGTACCGGAGTGCGCAAAATGTGGCGGATTGCCAAGGGCCGCTGTTGGCAATCTGGCCACACAAATTGACCGACGCAAGTCGCGAACGCGGACAACGGACCAACGATCCGATAGATAGACTCGTCGAACGTAGTGCCTAATCCGCGTCGTGCCACGTGCGAGCTCTTCGATTTCCTATAATAATCCGAAAATCATCCGCGACATTAAAATAGAACGTTATTAATGTCACTTGCCGTATTTCTTCCGGCCCGGTGATCACTACTAGTCCTAGGAATAGCAAATGTGTATCGGCCATCTCCTTGAAATACCGCCTTGTAGTGCTTCCCATCTTCCGTTATCTCAAACCCCATCTTTGCCAAGGCATTCTTCATTCGAGAGTCCATATCACGATATGCTTTAAATAAATTCTTTATCTCCGACTCAATCTTACGACCATTTCCAGATGATTTATTAACACTCAGAAGATCTGTCAAAATATGCTGACGTCGACTATTATCCCTTACCGCCCGCAAAGCTTCTTCAAGCGCAGAAATGACAACATCAGATATTTCATGATCAAACAAATCTTGCTCTTTACCCGAAACCACAAGACCGCGCCCCGATGGCTGCCCAATTAAAGAAACTCGCTTCAGCTCCGCATTAAGCCGCAAAATTTCCTGCTCAGCCTCAGCAATTTTAAGATCCTTTGCCGCTTGATCGGCATCAAACACATCAATATACGCCTGCAACTCCGTCGACCCTTGCGCCTTCAGCAAATCATAGCGCCTTCTCGACATTGTTTCCATCAAGTGGTTCCAAGTACAATTCGTTCTAACCCTTCTGTTTGAAAGAGCCAAACGGATATCTTTTGCAATATCAATCTGAATAGCACGCCGATTTGGCGTATCTTCATCGAGGTAATAGACACTTCGCCCGTTACTCTCAGGCCAATAAACACCAACCGTGCCACCGAAAACATTGCTTGAGTTCGTAAGGGTTTTTACTTTAAACGAGAAAATCCTACTTGGCTCAACCACGACGTGAGCCATACCCGACACAAACCCAGCCAGCTCATCCGGATTAATCAAATAATCCCCACCAAAACCTGCACTTACATACACGATCGGTAGCTTGTTATTAGCTACCCCCATCATCAGGGCGGCCGCTACGCCGGAGTCGTCCTCGCCCAAACGAAACGGCTTCTCTGTCACTGGAATCTCACCGTCCATCCCCCCACCGAGTTCCGCGAGCACCTGCCGAATAAAATAGGGCTTTTTGGGCGGCGGAAGCCTCACTGTTGTGCTAAGCGCTTCACAAGAGATCTGGATACTCAGTAGATTTCTATCGATCGTCTTAAGCGAAACAATAGATGTCACCCATTCCAACCCTTTATCGACATTAACATAACGAAGCCCACCGATATCATACTCTCCACCTTTTGCGGCGGCTATCGTCACCCGCTCGTTGCCATTCGAGTAATTCCACTCAGAATCAACAGAAATGTTTGAAAGTACATTGCGCGGTATTTTAGAATGAGGACTCCCAGCGATCCATTTACAAGCCAAATTTATTACATCATCAACTCCATTGCGAGGATCGATAGGAAATTCAGTAGAAAAATTTGCCATATTTTTTATAAAATCACTCGTTAAAAACAAAAATAATACTTCCCAAAGAGACCATAACCAATTACTCGAGTGCACACCGTCCAGCGCCTTCTTCGGAGGCCATAAATCTGCTAAATATGCTTGATCGAACCATAAACTCGCCGATGTATCCGGCGCCCCATGTTTAGTGTCAATAGAGCAGGATCTGTCCCATCGTCATATCGGCAATCTTCCGCTCAATCTTTAATTTGACAAAGCGGTGCATTGCGACACATTTCCGAACACAGCCGTAGGACGCGCCACCTGCGTTGACTGCCCGGAGGCTCTCATCCGCCTCTCAACATGAAATTGAGTCTCATTTTTGTTAATGTCACGAGTCTCGTCCGACAAGCAAAAACGGCTGCCGTGGTCCCACGGCAGCCGCCTCTCACACCGCCCCCCGACCCCCAAAACAGCCCTTATTCATCCACCTTAAAAGCCGAAACCAGCTTGGTCAATTCCGCCGCCTGCTGCTTCAAACTCTCCGCCGCCGCCGCACTTTCCTCGACCAGCGCCGCATTCTGCTGTGTCATCTGATCGAGCGACTGCACCGCATCGCCAATTTGATCGATGCCAGCACTCTGCTCCAGGCTAGCCTCTGCAATCTCGCTCATCATCGCGCTAACGCCTTGAACCTGCGACACAACATCACTCATCACCTTCCCCGCCTCACTCACGAGCCGCGACCCGGCACCCACCGTCCCCGCGCTATGCTCGATCAGCGATTTGATCTCCTTCGCCGCCTGCGCACTGCGCTGCGCCAGATTCCGCACCTCCGAAGCCACAACAGCAAACCCGCGCCCCTGCTCCCCCGCCCGCGCCGCCTCCACTGCAGCATTCAACGCCAGAATATTCGTCTGAAACGAGATACTGTCGATCATCACGATGATCTCGGAGATCCGCTGCGAAGCGTCACTGATCTGCTCCATCGTCGTCACGACCTCGCCCACCACCTGCCCGCCACGCGCCGCCGTATCCGCCGCGCCGTTGATCATCTTCGCGGCCGTCGTCGCCGTTTCGGTGTTGTTGCGCACCACGGCCGTGATCTCTTCCATCGACGAAGCCGTCCGCTCCAGGTTGCTCGACTGTCCTTCGGTGCGCTCGCTGAGATCCGCATTCCCCGAAGCAATCTGCGCCGACCCGGTCGCGATCGAAGCCGAAGCTGCCCGAATCCGATGAACGAGCGTCGACAGCGACGACACGAACCGGTTGAACGCCTCCGACAACTGCCCGATCTCGTCCTCGCTCTCGACCGTCATCCGGCGCGTCAAATCACCCTGACCGCTGGCGATCTCCGACAGCAGCGTAGCCGCACGCCTGATCGGCGCGGCAATCGCGCGCCCCACCAGCCAGATCACGATCAACGCAACCCCGAGGCCCACCACCGCCGCAACCAGCGCAGCACTGCGAATCGCACGCGTCACCGGCCCGAGCAATTCGGCCTGCGGCACCTGGACGACCACATACGCATTCAGTTCCGGAATGAACGACGTTGCGATGAAGCGCGCGCCGCCATCACCCTCGTAGCTGAGGTACGCATACGGCTTGCCGGCGAGCAGCGTCGACGACGCATCGCCCGGCAGCCCCGGCTCATCTTTGAGGAAATGCTTGCCGTCGATCAGCGACGTATCGCGATGCATCATGATCGCGCCGTCGGGGCGCACGAGATACGCGAACCCGGTCTCACCGATCCGGTAAGCCGAGATGCCCTTCGCGAGCGCATCGACGGACAGGCTCATGCACGCCGCGCCGATCGGCACGCCGTCGAGCTCCACGCGGCTGTTGATGAACATCATGTAGCCGCCGACGGTCACCTCGCGATCCATGTTCACGTCGTACGCCTTGCCCGACGACAGGAAGCTGGTCAGCCACTGATCCTTGTCGGTCACCTTCCGCTGCAGGCCGGCTTCGTTGTAGTAGTTGCCGCTCTTCACCGACACCCACTGCACGGACGCGGCCTTCTGCTCGTCCTTCACGTTCTTCGCGAGCTGAATCCAGTTGCGCGTGCCGGCGTCGGGTTCGCCGTCGGCTTCCCATTGCAGCAGGAACGCATCGCGCGCCAGAATGCGAGACGCGGCGATCGGGCCGGCCATCTGGCGCTGCACGTCGGCGCGGATGCCGTTGACGGCGGTCGGCAGCTCTTCGCGGACGACGCGATCGCGCACCGCGTTGCCGATCAGGCGGACGCTGAGCCCGCTCGCAATCGCGACGAACACGAGCAGGCAACTCGTCATGCTGAGAATCAGCTTGTTCTGAATGGAAAGCTTGCGCCAGAAATGCATGGGGAACCCTCGATAACCGCTCGGTCTGAGCCAGATTGGGTTATCGGCAGGCGGGCGCAGAAGCGCATCGCTGATTTCAGATAGCGACCATTCGAGATTCGTTATGTCGTTGACGGGCGGACATATGCGGCCGCCTATATAGACGAAGGCAACGCGAATACAACGCGCTGTTCAATACGCAACGAAAATCGTCACCCGCCGGTTTCGCGCCCTCGAAGCCGCATCGTCCCCCGCAACAAGCGGTTGCGTATCCGCCCGCCCGATCGCCGCCAGCCGATGCGGCGCGACGCCGCGCTCGGTCAGATAGCGCACCACACTCCCCGCGCGCGCCGACGAAAGCTCCCAGTTCGATTCGTACTTCGCGTTCGCGATCGGCACGCTGTCCGTGTGGCCTTCGACGAGGATGTCGCCCGTCGCATGCTCGCTCAGTGCCTGCGCAATCTGGTTCAGCACCGGCGACGAATCGGGCAGCAAGCGCGCATCGCCGACGTTGAACAGGATCTTCGCGTCGATACCGATCTCGACGCCGTGCGGCGCCTTCACCAGCGAAATGCGTCCATTCGATTTCAACGAATCGAGCAACGCGAGCCATGGCGGCACATGAGCGGGCGTAGCAACATCGGTAGCATGAGAAGCACCACCGGTCTGCCGCGCAAGCGTCTGATACCGCGCATCGAGCGCGTTGTATTTCGCGAGCTGCAGCACATACAGCGCGAGAAACAGCACCATCAGCGTCGTGACGAGATCCGCGTACGAGATCAGCCAGCGCCCCGACTGCGCGCCTTCGAGTTCGTCATCGTCGCGATCGGCAGCGGATGCGCCATCGGTTCTAGCAGTCATGCTGTCGTGAATCCGGGTTCGTCATACGGTACAGGTGCAGATACACGCAGGCACAAAGCGCACGAACATCACGCGAGCGATTCCGCCGCCCGCCCGCGCACATCGCCGGTCAATCGCGTCTCGATCGTATGCGGCGACTCCTTGCGCGAAATCGCGAGCAAGCCGTCGAGATAGAGCTTGCGGAATCGCATCTCGCTGTCGATCTGCGCGCGCAGCTTGCCGTACAGCGGCAGGAACACGAGGTTCGCGAACGCGAGCCCGTACAGCGTCGCGACGAACGCGACCGCGATGCCCGGCCCGAGTTGCGCCGGTTCGAGAATATGGCTCGTCACCTGCACGAGCCCGAGCACCGAGCCGAGAATGCCGAAGGTCGGCGCATAGCCGCCGGCCTGTTGCCACACGCGCACGGCCGCGAGGCGGCTGCGTTCGTACGCGTCGAGTTCGCGCTGCAACGCATCCTCGAGCACCGCGGTCGACACGCCGTTCGCCAGCAGTTCGAGCCCGCGTCGCGCGAACGGATGAATCCCGCTCACATCCATCGATTCGAACGCGAGCAGCCCGTCGAGCTTCGCGCGGTCGCCCCATTCGAGCAGGTCGGACAGGTTCTTGCGATCGACCTCGCGTGCGCGCACGAACGCGAGCCGCAACTGCTTCACCGCGTCGAAGAAGCGCGCCCACGTGTTCTGGATCATCACCGCGCCGAGCGTGCCGCCGAGCACGATCACGAGCGCCTCGAACTGGAACAGCATCGAGAAATGCCCGCCTTCCAGCGCGAATCCGAACACGATCGCCGCACCGCCCAGCACCACACCGACCAGGGTCAACAGATCCATGCGCGCCCCCGTATCAAGCATCCGACGATGACGTCGATGCGACGGACGCCGCACCCGCCACCGGCGCCTTCGCCGCGCGAACGGCCTCCAGCACGCGCTGCTCGATCTCGTCGATCTCGACCGGATCGAGCTTGAGTTCGCGGCGCATCACCCACGACACCTCGTTGCGTCGTGCCTCGGTCATCACGGAAAACAGCTTGTCGGCCACCGCGCGATCGTCGAGGTTCGCGATCAGCTTCGCGAGATCGTAGGTATCGAACGCGCTGATCACGTCGAACAGCGTGCGCTGGTCGATCCACACGAGATCCTCGAGCGCGCGCACGTCGCCGCCGCGGCGCGCGTTGCGGCGCGAGAAATACGCGACGCCCTTTTGTTCGACGTAGCTGAGCACCTTCGATTTGCGGAACGCGAACACTTCTTCCGCGATCTCGCCGTTCGACAGCTTGTTGAGCAGCAGCGTCTTGTCGACGCCGATCAGCGATTCGAGATCTGCGAGTTCGATGAGTTCGAGTTCGCTGTTGATCGACAGGTCGAGATCGTGATCGGCGACCTGCTGCGCGCGGTCGATCACGCGTGCGGCGTCGAACGTGACGACCTGGCGCGCATCCGACGACGCCGCATGGTCGGTCGCGCCGCCGGCGCCATCGGCTTGCGCGGCTTCGATCGTGACGAGGTTGAGCTTCTCCATGCGCCGCAGCATCGCAAGCACGTGCGGCCGCGAATGGCCGGCGATCGCGCGGCATCTGCGGATCACGTCGGCGAGCGGCACGGACGTCTCGGCCGCATGCGCCTGCATCGGCCGGCGCGCCCACGTGTCGCCCGGTTCGCGCGCGTCGGCGCCGGCCATCAGCGACAGCACGTGCGCATACGACAGCACGCCCGGCATGAAATCCGCATGGGTGTAGGTCGCAAGCTGGTCGTCCTTGCGCTTCACGCGGCGAATCATCGTTCGCACGATGTGGCGCAGCAGCGCGGACACGCGCTCGATCTCTTCATCGAGCATGCCGGCCGGCACGACCGTGAGCTGACAGAACGAAAGCGCCTTCGCGGTATGCGCGCGCGGTTCGGCGGCGAGCAGCGCCGATTCGCCGAAGAACTCGCCGCGGCCGAGCGTCGCGACGATCACGCGCTTGTCGTCGCAGCGCGTGGACAGTTCGACCTTGCCGTCGGTAATCAGGAAAATGACGGGCTCGCCCGCGAAGCCCTCCGAGTAAATGATTTCTCCGGGCGCCGCGGTACGCGTCCACGATTGCTGACGATTCAAGTCGATTCCCCTGCTGCGCTGGTTGTTGCGGACTGCGCGTCGCAAGTCTGAAGCATGCGATCGCGAGTCGTCCCCGTGACTCGTTTACGTCATCGGGCGCAACATCCTTTAGGGGATTCGTCCTCGTTCCGAACCGAAATCAAGGTAAAACGTTTGCGGATCGCGCGGGCGCATCGATCGTTCGTTTCGCCCATTGCGCGTGTAGCGAAATTGAAAGCCCGTCGCAACCGCCCGCGTCGGGTCAGAACTCCATGTCGAGCTCGTCGATGTCTTCGTGCTCGGCCTTCGCCGCGTCGATCCACTCGACAACGAACGGATGCGCGAGCACGCGCATGCAGTACTCGGCGACGTCCGGTTCGAGCTTCACGTCGTAGGTCAGGAAGCGCGTGACGACCGGCGCGTACATCGCATCGGCGATGCCGATCTCCGCACCGAACAGCCAGGGGCCGCCGTATTCGGCGAGGCACTCGCGCCAGATCGTCACGATCCGCTCGATGTCGTGCTGCGCGCGCGACCAGATCCGGAAGCCGGGGAAATGCCCGCGCAGGTTCATCGGCAGCGCGGATCGCAATGCGCTGAAGCCGGAATGCATCTCGCCGCAGATCGACCGGCAATGCGCGCGTGCATGCCGATCGTCGGGCAGCAGCCGCGCCTGCGGCCGGATCTCGTTCAGATATTCGGCGATCGCGAGCGTGTCCCACACCGCGTTGCCGTCGTGCGTCAGGCACGGCACGAGGATCGACGGCGACAGCAGCAGCAGCTCCGCGCGCGACGTGGCGTCGATCGGCACGCTGATCGTCTCGAACGCGAGCCCGCTCAGCTTCGCGAGCAGCCAGCCGCGCATCGACCACGACGAGTAATTGCGGCTGCTGATGGTCAGCGTCGTCCGTGCGTTGGATTCCATTTCGCTCCCCTGCTGAATGTCGTTCGTGCCCCTGCACCGTAAACGGACGCACCGCATGACCGGCCGCACCACGTCTGTGCGGTCCGTTCGCCGAACCGGCGCAACGTCGCACGGCATCGCGGCACGTGTCGCACGCCCGGCCGGCAAGGCAGCGCGTCACCTTCCCCTCCGTCATCACGTCCCGCGCGTGCCGCCGCGCTCCCGAACCGCTGCAACGCGCGTGCCAGCGTCACGCTGGCATACGGCTTGCCTCGTTCCCTGTAATGCGGCATCACGAGCGACGGTCATGAACCTGCTTGCCTATCCGTTTTATCAATGGTCTGCGGAATGCCTGCGCCCGGCGCGTGCATGGGCAGCCGCCACGCGCGCGACGATGTCGCTGTGGCCGCCGGCGACGTCGACACCGACGGGCCGTATGGTCGACGCGCTGTGCGAACTGCTCGAATGCTGCGCGTTTTCGCACCGGCGTCCGCCGTTCGGGATCGCGTCGGTCGTCGTCGACGGCGAAACGGTGCCGATCGTCGAAGAAGCGGCGACAACGACGCCGTTCGCGACGCTGCTGCATTTCCGCAAGGCTCGGTCGGTCGCGCGCCAGCCGCGCGTGCTGATCGTCGCGCCGATGTCCGGGCACTTCGCGACGCTGCTGCGCGGCACGGTGCGCACGATGCTGGCCGACCACGACGTGTACATCACCGACTGGCACAACCCGCGCGACATTCCGCTGGCGGCCGGGCGCTTCGGTTTCGACGAGTACGTCATGCACGTCATCGACTTCATCCGCCACATCGGCCCGGACGCGCACGTGCTGGCGATCTGCCAGCCGACCGTCGCGTCGCTGGCGGCCGTCGCGCTGATGGCGGCCGGCGGCGATCCCGCGCAACCGGCGAGCCTGACGCTGATGGCCGGGCCGATCGACTGCCGCGTGAATCCGACGAAGGTCAACGCGCTCGCGACGAGCCGGCCGATCGAATGGTTCGCGCGCAACCTGATCAGCGTAGTGCCGACGGGTTTCGTCGGCGCGCAGCGGTGCGTGTATCCGGGTTTCGTGCAGGTCGGCGCGTTCATGTCGATGAACCCGGACCGGCATGCGGCGTCGTTCGCCGATCTGTACTACGAACGCGCGAAAGGCGACCCCGCGAAAGCCGACACGTTACGGCACTTCTACGACGAATATTTCGCGACGGCGGACCTCACCGCGGAGTTCTATCTGGAAACGGTCGAGAAGGTATTCCAGCAGTACGCGCTCGCGCGCGGCGAGCTGGCGGTGGGCGACACGCTCGTCGAACCGGCGGCGATTCATCGCACCGCGCTGTTGACGATCGAAGGCGAGAAGGACGATATCTGCGCCGTGGGCCAGACGGTGGCCGCGCAGGAACTGTGTTCGGGATTGCCGTCGTACCTGAAGACGCACCATGTACAAACGGGCGTGGGGCACTACGGCGTGTTCAACGGCAGCCGATGGGAAACGCAGATCTATCCGATCGTGCGGGCAACGATCCACGACAACGAGCCGTACGATCGCACCGCGGATGCGCAAGGCGACACGAGCGGCGCGCACTACGTCACGCTGCGCGCGCTGCTCGATGCACGGGCATCCGCGGTCGACGCGGCGGCCGAAACGCAATCGGATCACGCGCACTGAACGCGGCTGGCGCCACAGTGAATCGCCCCGCCGGAGAGGCGGGGCGATGTTTGCTTCAGCACGGACGGCGCACGAGCGAAACCGCTCGCGCGCCCGGCCTGCTCGTTACGCGCAAGCCTTGCCGTGCGACGCATGATAGCCCTTCGCCTTCGCGTCGGCTTCCGACATGTAGCTGCCGTGCTTCGTCTTGCCGTAGTACTTGTCGCTCGAGCAGTGATAGACCTTCGTGCTGTCGTTCGCCCACACCTTGCCCGCGCCGCCGCCCGGCGCCGCGGCCGTCGTGGCCGCGCTCTTCGCCGGCGCTGCGCCCGATGCCGGCGCAGCGGAAGCCGCCGTTGCCGGCGCCGCGGCCGGTGCGCTCGCCGCGGCAGCGGCCGATGCGCCGTACCACGTCTTCACGCCCTTGTGGCCCGCGCATGCGCCCTTCTTCGATGCGCCCGAGTAGAACGAGCCGTCCTTGCACAGCCCGGTCGTGCCGGCCGGCGCGCTGGCCGGAACCTGCGCGAACGCACCGATCGACACACCCATGCCGGCGACCAGCGCGGCGATCAACATCGTTTTTTTCATGGTCCTCTCCTGATTTGCCTGAATGATGAAAGCGTCCGGGGCGTCATCCCCGGGAACGGCGACGGTTACCGCACCCAGCGGCACACGCGATGGTGGTGATGATCGAAATGGCACACGCGGTGCGAATGCGCTTCGGCCAGGGCCGGTGCGAGCACGGCGCAAGCCAGTGCCGTGGCGGTCAGGATCTTCGCGATGCGGTTCATGGTGACACTCTCCCGGATAGGTCAGCCGGAAATCCGGCCGTACCTCCTTAACGCCGGGCGTCGACACGCCGTGCACCGTACCTGCGTGCAATTGACGATCTTTGACATCGCATCGCCTGTCGACACGCGAAGCTGACGAACGTCTTTCTTTTCTTTCTGGTTCTTCAGCTTCTCGATCGTTTGGAATTCGAAGGAATGTGTCGAAGCGGAAAGCAGTTCTCGAAGGTCAGCGGAACAAAAAAAGCCGCCTGAGTACAGGCGGTCCATCGAAAACGCACACCCACCGGCAAGCTACGCACCGGCTTCGCCCCACGGCGTCGGCTCCGGCACCGCGCACGGGCCGTCGACGTCGATCGATTTGAAGTCGGCAGGCCCGACGATCTCCAGGTATTCCATGTCCGGCGAGTAGTCGAACAGGTAATGGACGATCCCCGGCGCCTGGTGCACGCAGTCGCCGGCCGCCACCAGCGTTTCCTGTTCGCCGTACATGAAACGCGCCCAGCCCTTCAGCATGATCACGATATGGAATTCGGCCTCGTGACGGTGCCAGCCGGTGCCCGCCGTCGGTGCATGATTGGCCCTGACGAGTTGCGCGACGACCTTGCCGTTCGTCGCGGCGGCGATGCCGAGATCGCGGTACAGGAAGAAGTCGCGCAGGCCTTCGCCCCGATAGGCGGTGTCCTGCGGCTTCACGTGGGAGAAAGCGGTGGTGGTCGGCGTGCTCATCGCGGTGCTCCTTCATCGAAAGGATGACGCGACACAAGCATTTAGCGTTCCAGTTTGCGGCGGCACGACATCGTGCGCGTCACCGCTTGCGCCGCTTGCCGGTCAGCAGCGTCTGCGCGATCACCGCGAGCAGCAGGAACGCACCGCTCGCGAGGTTCTGGTAGTACGGGCTCAACGTGCCGACCTGGTTGATCACGTTCTCGATCACGCCGAGCAGCAGCACGCCCGCGAGCGGACCGAACAGCGTGCCGACGCCGCCCGTCAGCAGCACGCCGCCGATCACCGCGGCCGCGATCGATTGCAGCTCGTAGCTGTTGCCGGCGCCCGGCAGCCCCGAATCGAGCCGCGACGCGAGCAGCGCACCGGCCAGCCCCGCCAGCGCGCCGCTCAACCCGTACGTGACGACCTTGAGCCCTTCGACGTTCACGCCGAGCATGCGCGCCGCCTCCTCGTTGCCGCCGATCGCGAACACGCCCGCGCCGTAGCGCGTGTGATTCAGCACGAACGCGGCGACGAGATACGCGACGAGCACGATCCACACGAGATTGCCGATGCCGAACAGCGAGCCGTTCGCGATCGTCGCGAAGAAGCCGGGGTTCGCGATCAGCATGTCCTGGCTCGCGAGCACGAGCGACAGCCCTTTCAACCCGAGCAGCGCGGCGAGCGTGACGATGAACGGCGCCATCCGCGCGCGGGCGATCAGCCAGCCGTTCACGAGCCCGACGATCAACCCGACGCCAACGGGAGCGGCCAGCGCGGCGCCCCATCCATACGGCGCCGCATACGCGGCGATCACGGTGCCGAGCCCGACGAGCGAGCCGACCGACAGGTCGAACCCGCCGAGGATGATCACGAAGCTCTGCCCGATCGTGATCAGCGCGACGAACGCGGCGGCCGCGACGATGTCGAGCAGGTTCGGCGCGCTCAGGAAATGCGGAAACACGCGGCCGGCGATCAGGCACACGAGCACGAGGATCGCGATCGCGCCGCGCGCCTGCACGAGCCGGACGAACTGCGCGCGGCGCGCGCGGCCGGCATCGTGCGCGGTGGACGGGGAGATCGGCGCGGTCGACATGTCAGGCTCCCGAACGTTGCAGGTACAACGCGCCGAGGATGAACGCGGCCTTCAGGATCTGCGCATACGTGTAGCTGATGTTGTTCATGATGAAGCTGGCATCGAGCAGTTGCAGCAGCAGCACGCCGAACACGGTGCCGACGATCGACACGCGCCCGCCGGACAGCGGCGTGCCGCCGATCACCGATGCTGCGATCGCATCGAGTTCGAAGTTCACGCCGACATAGTTCGGATCGCCCGCGCCGAGCCGCGCGGTGGCGAAGAGGCCCGCCAGCCCGGCCAATGCACCGCTGGCCGCATAGACCGCCAGCAGCGTGCGCCGCACGGGCACGCCGGCGAGATGCGCGGCATCGCGGCTCGCGCCGACGAGAATCGTGTAGCGCCCGAAGGTCGTGTTGCGCACGACGAAGAACACGATGGCCGCGCACGCGAGCGCGATCAGCATCACGACCGGCAACCCGAACCACGTGCCGATGCCGACGAAATCGAACGCATCGGACGGCGGCAGGCTCACGCGCGAGCCGCCGAGCAATGCCTGCGCGAGCCCGCGCGCGGCGACCAGCAATGCCAGCCCGGAAATCAGCGGATCGATGCCGAGCCGCGCGACGAGCCCGCCGTTGAACAGGCCGACCGCGAGGCCGATCGCGATCGCCGCCGCGAACGCCGCGCCGGTGCCGTACGGCAAACATAGGGCGATGGTCGCGCTGGCGAGCGCCATCACCGAGCCGACCGACAGGTCGATCCCGCGCGTGGCGATCGCGAGGTTCTGCCCGAGTGCGATCAGCACGATCGGCGCGGCCTGGAACAGCAGGCTGCGCGCGGCGAGCGGATTCGCGAAACCGGGCGTGACGATCAGGTTGAAGACGGCGAGCGCGACGAACGCGAGATACACGCTGTGCTCGCGTGCCTGCGCGAACAGCGAGCGGCGCGACGTGCGGCGGGCCTGGTCCGGTTCGCTCATCAGGTTGGCAAGATTCACGCTTTCCTCATCCTCGGGTCGATGTGCGGTGCGTTACGTCTGGTTCGCGAGCAACGCGGTCACGTCGTCGGGGCTCGCGCCGCGCGTCGGCAGTTCGCCGCTCGTCGCCCCTTCGTGCAGGATCACGAGCCGGTCGGCGAGCTCGAGCAGTTCTTCCATCTCCGACGACGTCGCGACGACCGCGAGCCCGTCGTCGGCGAGCCGTTTGACGAGATCGTGCACTTCCGCCTTCGCGCCGACGTCGATGCCGCGCGTCGGATCGTCGAGCAGCAGCACCGACGGCTCGGTCGACAGGCAGCGCGCGATCAGCGCCTTCTGCTGGTTGCCGCCGGACAGCGTCGAGATCGGCGCGCCCGCATGCGACGTCTTGATGCCCAGCTCGCGGATGTAGCGCTCGACGAGTGCCTCCTGCTTGCGCACGGAAATGAAGCCGAAGCGGGCGATGCGCGGCAGCACGCACACGACGATGTTCTCGCGCACCGACAGCTTCGAGAAAATCCCTTCCGAGCGGCGATCCTCGGACAGGAACGCGAGCCCCGCGCGAATCGCACGCGCCGGATCGGCACCGTCGAGCGCGCGGCCGCCGACGCGCACCGCGCCGCCGTCCGGCTGCTGCGCGCCGAACACGGCCTTGAACGTCTCGGTGCGGCCCGCGCCGAGCAAGCCCGCGAGCCCGACGATCTCCTTCGGCGCGACGCGGAACGACACGTCGCGCAGACGCGTGCCCCAGCGCAGTCCGTCGACGGCGAGCGCCGGCTCGTGCGTCGTGTCGGCGGCGGCCGCCTCCGCCTGTTCGCGCGGGCCGTGCGCGCCGACTTCGCGGCCGAGCATCGCCGAAATCAGCGCCATGCGCGGCAGCCGGTCGGGCGTATCGCTGCGGACCACCGCGCCGTCGCGCAGCACGGTCAGCCGGTCGCACATCCGGTAGCACTCGGACAGGCGATGGCTGACCAGCACGATCGCGATGCCGGTCGCGCGCAACTGCTCGACGACGCCGAACAGCACCTCCACTTCCGCGCCGCTCAACGCGGAAGTCGGCTCGTCGAGAATCAGCACGCGCGCGCCGAGCGACACGCCGCGCGCGATCGATACCATCTGCTGCTGGCCGAGGCCGAGCGCGCCGACCTTGTCGGCCGGGTCGACGTCGAGCCCGTAACGCTCGACGATCTCGCGGGTGCGCGCCCGCATCTCGCGGCGGTCGATCCACGGGCCGAAGCGGCGCGGCTCGTGACCGAGGAAGATGTTCTCGGCCACGCTGCGTTCGGGAATCAGGTTGATTTCCTGATAGACCGCGCAGATGCCCGCGCGCTGCGCGGCACGCGGGCTGTCGAACGACACGGGCACGCCGTCGACGCGGATCTCGCCCGCATCGGGCTGGTGAAAGCCGGTGAGGATCTTGATCAGCGTCGACTTGCCGGCGCCGTTCTCGCCCATCAGCCCGTGCACCTCGCCCGCGCGCAGCGACAGCGACACGTCGGTCAGCGCGCGCACGACGCCGAACGTCTTGCCGATGCCGCGCGTCTCGAGCACGACGGGTTTGCCGTCGGCGCCGGTGCCGGCGTCGGGTCCGGCGGGAAGCGTTGCGTCCATCGCGCGCCTCGCGTTCGCGGTTGAGCGGTTGAGCGGTTGAGCGGTTGAGCCGTTGCCGATCGTTTGCCGGCCGATCAGTAGACGAGGTTCGCTTCGAGCGAATGCTTCGCGTTCGCCTTGTCGTACAGCGCGTCTTCCATGATCTGCTTCTGCGCGACCGGCTTGCCGGCGAACCACGCTTCGAGCGACTTGAACGCGAGCGGGCCGAAGCGCGGATTCGTCTCGACGCTCGCGGCGGCCGAGCCGTTCGCGATCGCGGTGACGAAATCCTTGGTACCGTCGATCGACACGACCGTCACGCCGCGCTGCTTGCCAGCCTGCCGCAACGCGGTCATCGCGCCGAGCGCCATCGTGTCGGCCTGCGCGTAGACGGCGTTCACGTCCGGATGCGCGAGCAGCACCTGCTCCATCACCTTCTGCGCTTCGGTGGCCGACCAGTTCGCGGTCTGCGACGCGACGATCTTCATGTTCGGGAATTTCTTCAGGCCGTCGGCGAAGCCGTCGGTGCGCTGGCTCTCGACGGTATTGCCGTAGCCGCCCTGGATCTCGGCGATCGTGGCCTTGCCGCCCGTCGCATCGGCGAGCGCCTGCGCGGCGCGCTGCCCTTGCCGGAAGAAGTCGGACCCGAGGAACGTGATGAAATCCTGGCACGGCGTGCCGGCCGTCTGGCGGTCGATCGTCACGACCGGAATGCCCTTCGCGCGCGCCTGCGCGAGCGCGGGCTGCAGGCCGGTCGAATCGTTCGGCGCGACGATCAGCGCCTGCGCGCCCTGGTTGATCATGCTTTCGATATCGGCGACCTGCTTCGCCTGGTTCGCGTTCGCATTCGTATACAGCAGCCGCTTGACGCCCGCCGCCTTCGCAGCGGCGCGCACCGACGCGGTTTCGGTCGCGCGGAACGGGTTCTGTTCGTTCTCCGATTGCGAGAAGCCGACCACGAGATCGCTCAGCTTCACGCTGCCCGGCTTCGGATTCGTGCAGGTCTGCGCGGAGCTGGCGCCGACCTTCTGCGCATTGTCCTGCGCATGCGCGATCGCGACGCATCCGAGCGTCACACCCATCGTCACCACGATACGTTGCAGCTTTGCACGGCTCGGCATCATCGTCTCCAAGTGTTGTGATGTCGTGATCGGCCCGCGCCCCGTGGCACACCGGCGGCAGCGACATCACGAATTAATATTATTACTCGATATTATCGCCTACCCGACTCGGGATAATCCCGTACCGCCGAACCCGTCAGGCGGGGCCCGGCGTCCACCGCAACGTCGCCTGCAGCGACTCGCCCGGCGCCAGCACGCAGCCGCCGACGAGCGACACGGGTTCCGCCGCATTGAAGCTGTCCGTCGTGTTCGTGACGGGCTCGACGCACAGCGCGTCGGCGCCCGCCGGGGCGTACACGACGAGCTGATCGAACGGCCGCTCGGCCTGCAGCACGACCTGCCGGCCGCGCTCCGGCCAGATCACCGCGGCTTCGCGCGACCAGCCGACGAAATTGTTGTCGAGCTCGAATGCATCGACCGGCATCCCGTTGCACAGCGCGGCGACGGCCGGATGATCGCCGACGTGGGTGGGCAGCACGTCGGCGTCGGCGTGCCACATCGCGTCGACGTGCGCCTTCACGACGGTGTGCGGCGTGCGCAGGTAATACGGGTGATGGCCCATGCCGAACGGCATCGGCTGCGCGCCGAGGTTGCGCGCGGACAGCGTGATCGACAGCACGGGGCCGTCCAGCCGGATCGACTGGCGCGCCTCGTAATGGAACGGCCAGTCGCCCGCGCGGCCCGCGTCGGGGCGGTGTTCGAAGCGCAGGTCGACCTGCGTGTCGGCGCGCCGCTCGACCTGCCACGGACGCAGCCAGCCGTGCCCGTGCAGCGCATGACGATACGCGTCGTCCGGGCCGGACAGGTCGATCGTGCGGCCGCCGAATTCGAACTTCGCGTCGCGGATGCGGTTGCAGTAAGGAAACAGCGGAAAGCTCGCGAAGCGCAGCGGATCGCCGCTCGCGAGCGCCGCGTCGGAGGTCGGGCGGAACCAGTGCTGCGGGCCGTCCGGCGCTTCGTCGTAGTATGCGGCGATCGATCCGCCGGCCCGCGGCGCGACGCGTACGCGGGTCGACCCGCTGGCGAGTTCGATCAGGTCGGTGTGGCGGGGCATTCCCATCGGCATCGATCATCCCGGGATGAAGCTGACGACCCCGCCGGCCGACGCGCAGCATCCGGCCGCGGGCATGTGCGGCCAAGGATGGCACGGTGCCGCGTGCGTAGTCAATAATATTTGTTGATATTATTATCCGGACATCCACGCATCCGGCGCATCCCGCGTAAAGCTTGATTGCCGGCCCGAATGGCCGATGTTACCGTCGTGTCGAATTGATCCGACCCGCTGTTCATCAACGATCTTATTTGCCCATCCTGCCGAGGCCGGACCGCGCTCCTACCGTGAAACGCTCTACTCAACGTCGCCCCACGATGACCGACATTGCCAAGCTTGCCGGCGTGTCGCAATCCACCGTCTCCCTCGTGCTGAACAACGCGGCGGGCACGAAATTCTCGGACGCCACGCGCGAAAAAGTGCTGAAGATCGCGCACGAGCTCGGCTACCGCTTCCTGCCGCGCGAAGTGACGATGACGCACAGCGGCGAGCGCGACCTGATCGTCTATCTCGCCGACGAAATCTCGACGAGCCCGCACCCGGTCGTCAACATCGACGGCGCGCGCGACGCGGCCTACGCGAACGGCAAGCTGCTCGCCGTGTACTCGACCCACGGCAACGTCGACATCGAGCGTCAGGTGCTCGAGTCGGTGCTCGCGATGCCGAACCTGCTGGGCGTCGTCTACGCGACCGTCTACACGCGCAAGGTCGCGCTGCCGGCCGAGCTGCTGCGCGTGCCGGCCGTGCTGCTCAACTGCTATACGACGGACAGCGGGCTGTCGTCGATCGTGCCGGCCGAAGTCGCGGGCGGCCATGCGGCGACCGAATACCTGCTGCGCGCGGGCCACCGGCGCATCGGCTACGTCAACGGCGAACCGTGGCAGGACGCCGCGAAGGATCGCCTGAAAGGCTATCGCACCGCGCTCGCCACGGCCGACATCCCGTTCGCGCCGGAACTCGTGCGCGACGGCGACTGGGGCTCCGACACCGGCTTCGAGCAAACGCTGTCGTTGCTGCGGGAGCCGCACCCGCCCACCGCGATCTTCTGCGCGAACGACCTGATGGCGATCGGCGCGATCGAGGCCGTCAAGCATCTCGGGATGCGCGTGCCCGACGACATCTCGGTGCTCGGCTACGACGACCAGGAAATCGCGCGGCACACGCACCCGCCGCTGTCGACGATCGTCTTGCCGAACTACGAACTGGGCCGCTGGGCGGTCGAGATCCTGCTGCAGGAAGAACAGAACCGTGCGGTCGGGATGCCCGTGCGCCGCCGCGCGATCAAGCTCGACGGGCCGCTGGTCGAACGCGGGTCGGTGCGGACCGTCGAGACGGCCGCGCAATCGGCGAGCGCGTAAGCGCGTCCCAGCCTCCTTCCTTCCGGACACCACACGACGCGGTGCGGCGCATTCGCCGCCCGCGCGTGTTCGCGCGGCCGTCGCCGCCCTGTTCGCCCCCGTTGCCGTACATTCGAGGGTAAACACCATCACTAAATTATTAGTAATATTTTCCAGGCATTTCTATACTTGCACCGGCATCGGGCAGAACCCCGAGCCACGACACGGCAACACGACGAGACGGTAACCGGAAGCGACTGCGCGCGAACCCGCCGCGCAGCCCGCTCCGTGCCGTCCGCACATCACACGCACACCGTGCCGCGACGCTCGCCGTCCGGGCACCGCTTCATCCGCATCGAGTCACCAGTCGTCCGCTTCTCCTCATTGATCCGGAGTCCAGAATGACTATCACGTCTCGTCTCAAGCCCACCGCACTCGCGGTCGTCGTATTGCTCGCCTCGTGCGGCGGCGATGATTCGTCCGCCCCGTCGGCATCGGCGCTCGCCGCGCGTGCGTCCGTCGATGCCGCAGCCAGCGACGGTGCCGCCACGGCCAACGCCGCCGCATCCGGCGATTTCATGAACACGGGCCACGGCGGCCCGTCGCGTTTCCCGAACCAGCTCGTCACGCTCGGCCTGCCGGGGCCGACGCCCGCGCTGCGCGTGTCGTCGCGCGGCGTGCCGCCGTATGCGCCGCCGGCGCCGCCCGTCGCGACCGACACGCAAACGCTGACGCTCGCCGATTTCGATACGTACGGCCCGGCCTGGACGAGCGGCGGCACGAACACGATCCGGATCGACGGTACGAGCACGGACGGCGCGAAGCTCGTCACCAACGCGCAGCATCCGGCGTACGGCCACGCGTCGTACGAAGCGGACGTGACGATCGGCGCGCCGGCGCCGGGTGCGAATACCGCCAATGCGGGCTTCATCGTGCACGTGACGAACCCGTCGGTCGGCACCGATGCACTGACGGGCTACTACATCGGGCTCGACGCGGTACGCCACGTGGTGCAGGTCGGCCGCGAACAGAACAACTGGACCGACTTCATCGATTACCCCGCACCCGCGGTCGTGCCGGGCAGCACGCACCACCTGAAGGTCGTCACGCGCAACAACGCGATCGACGTGTTCGTCGACGGCTCGCAGGTGATCAGCATCAACGACGCGACGAGCGGCCTGACGACCGCGCTGCGCGCGGGCGCGTTCGGGCTGCGCCGCTTCGGCGCGAGCGTCGCGTTCAGCAACGTGACCGTGAGCCGCTATCCGGACGTCGCGCCGAAAACATACGATTTCTCGCGCGTGGTGGGCGCCGTGTACAACCCGTGGAATGCCGTCAACGCGATCGATTTCTGGCAGAACTACGATCCGGCGATCGTCGATCGCGAGCTCGACTACGCGCAGACCTACGGGATGAACACGATCACCGTGTACCTGCACTACCTGAACTGGGTCAACGATCGCGACGCGTTCCTCGCGAAATTCGACAGCCTGCTCGAGATCGCCGCGCGCCACGGGCTGAAGGTCGCGCCAATCTTCTACGACGATTGCTGGCACGTCGATCCCGCGTACGGCCCGCAGTCGGCGCCGATCTTCGGCGTGCACAACAGCCGCTGGGTGCAATCGCCCGGGCAGTCGGTCGAGCAGCAATACCTGCAGCCGATCGCGGCGGGCGCCTCGACCACGTACAAGCAGGACCTGCAGCACTACATCGCCGACTTCGTGTCCGCGCACCGCAACGACCCGCGCATCCTGTACTGGGAACCGATGAACGAGCCCGGCTGCAGCGGCAACGGCGCGCTGCAACCGACGCGCGCGTGGATGATGAACGACGCGCGCATCGCGATCCTGAACGCGGGCGCGACGCAGCCGATCAATTCGCCGAACGTGCAGGAGCCCGAAGGCGATTACTTCTCCGACTTCCATGCGTTCCACCCGTACGCGATCAATGCGACGACGCCCGACTACTCGCTGCCGCCGAGCTTGCTCGACAGCCTGAACTCGGAAACGCTGCAGCGCGGCTGGCCGGGCGGCCAGGCAGGCCAGACGATGGCCGGCATCGCGTCCACCTACGGCGGCAAGACGGGCTTCCTGGTATGGGAGCTGATGATCGGCCGCACGAACACCCGTTTCCACTGGGGGCAGACGGCGTCCGCGCCGGCCACCGTCGAGCCGGCGACGCCGTTCCAGGGCACGCTCTACCCCGACGGCCACCCGTGGAGCACGGCCGAGGTGCAGGCGCTCGCCAGCGCGTTCAGCTCGCGGCTGCGCGTGCTGAACGCGACGTACTACAACGACACGACGTTCACCACGCCGGTGTTCTCGTCGATCACGCCGCTGGTCGATTTCGACCTGAACACCGAGCGCGGCACCGATTCGCCCGATGCGTCGAAGGGGATGAATGCGACGAACTATGCGATCCGCTGGACCGGTGCGCTCGACATTCCGAAGGCTGACAACTACACGTTCAGCGTGACGAGCGACAACGTCGCGCGCGTGTGGATCGATGGCCGTCAGGTGATCGACAAGGAACAGCCGGGGCTCGCGACCGCGAAGGGCCGCATCCACCTGTCGCCGAAGCGGAACGTGCCGATCCGCGTCGAGTACGTGCATGCGAGCGGGCCGGCCAGCATGCATCTGCAATGGTCGAGCCCGAGTGCGGGCCGCGACAATCTCGTGCGTGTCGCGCAGCGGCCGTTGACGGACGCGCTCGCGCAATAGCAGGCGCCGGTTGCATCAGCTCGTGCGTCGCCCGTGACGCCTGTACGGCTTCACGGGCGAGGTGTCGCAACCCGCACGCGCGCTCGGAGAGGGTTTCAAAAGGCCCGAACACCTTTCGGCATACGGAGCAATCTCCATGAAACCGTCTGTCAGCGTAGCCATTCGCTCACCCGGGCGCGATTCGATGCGATCCATCGCGCGACACCCTTCTGCGGATCCGATTCACCGGCGGCACGGATATCGTTCATCAGCGAGCCGAGTGTCTGGTCGTCCATCTTCCATGCGCCGAGCCAGCGCGCGACATCCGGACGCGTATGACCGAAACCGGCCTTCGTGATCGCATAGATCGCATCGGGTTGACCGAACACCTGCTTCGGGTCTTTCAGGTAGTGCATCGGATACTTCGCCCACACCCAGTGCGGATTCCACAGCGTGACGACGATCGGCTGGCGACGCTTTTGCGCGCGCTCCAGCGCGAGTAACATCGCAGCCTCCGACGACGGCAGCACGGTTGCGTCGAGCGCATACGCGCTGCGCGCCTCGCCCGTCAGTTTCATCAAGCCGCTGCCAGGCTCGATGCCGAAAATCGTCGGCTTGCCGTCGTGGCTGAACTCGGCCGCATGTGAATTCAACTGATCGACGCTGTCGACCGCGACGTAATCGGGCACCGCGAGGCCCAGCTGGGCGCGGGGAAACCACGGACCGATCTTCTCGACGCGCGATTTGATCGCGTCGTACGGCGGGCCGTCCGCGGACGGCAGCCAGACTTCGAACGTCAGATCGAGCTTGCCCTGCGCGACGCCGTTATAGATGATCGCCTTGTCGCCGGACTGCAGCGTGACGTCGTAGCCTTTTTCCGCAAGCAGCGCCTTCCACAGATTCGCGACCGCGATATTCTCGGCCCAGTTGTTCACTCCGATCGCAATCGTTCCATTGCCGGCGGCGTGCGCCGACGCAGAAATCGATAGCGCGAAGACCAGCATGAGCCGCCCGAGTACCAGGCTGCGCACGGCGACAATAAGCAAGCGGGCAAGCAACGACAGGATCATGGTAAGGGCTCCTATGTGATGGAAAAGGAACTTGGGCGGAGCATCGCGCGGCCGACGGAACCGGGCGGGCACGATCGCGCGGGCATCGGCGTTTTCGGCAACGATCATCCGTTCGCTTGCCGATATATTTATTGCGCCAATTTCCTTTTGACAGCGAGGAATTCCGATAGGGACCATCGGAGAGGCCGAATGATCGCGTCGTTGCGTTTGGCCCGGCTCACCGGAGGCTGCCGGACGCGATGCGTGACCGTTCAGGCGAGCGACGATGCGCTCGCCGCGCGGCGGCGTTCCTCGACCATCGTCTCGATCAGCAGGGCCAGATCGTCGGCGGCCGGATTGCACGTGCCGGGGGAGCGGAGCAGTTCGAGATCCGCGGGCGGCAGCGCCGGCAAGCCGTCTTCCATGTCCAGCACGCGCCAGTTCGCGGGCAGCGTGCAGCGGTCGATGATCGTCACCGCCGCACCGTGATTGACGGCGACCTTGATACCGGTCGGGCTCTGGCTCGTGTAGATCACGTGATACGGCCGCCCGAGTGCCGCCAGTGCCGCGAGTCCGCGCTGACGGTAGCAGCAGGTTTCCGGAAACAGCGCGAGCGGCACGGACGCGCCATCCGGTAACACGAAATCGCGATGCGCGGCCCACACCACGTCCTCGCGGCCGAGATGGCGCCCACCGCTTTGGGCGTTGTGCCTGATGACCAGTGCCAGATCGAGTTCGCCCGCCTGCAGGCGCTCGATCAGCTCCAGCGACATTCGGCAATCGATATGCGGGCGCGCGTCGGGCCGTAGCCGATAGAACTTTTCGAGCAGATCGGGCAACCAGAGCTCCGCGTAATCCTCGGGCAAGCCGAAGCGGATCACGCCATGACCGCCCGTGCGTTTCAGTGCGGCGATCGCTTCGTTCTGCACCTGAATGATGCGGCGCGCATGAATCAGGAAATTTTCCCCGTCTCTCGACAATGCCAGACGGCGACTGTCGCGCAAAAACAGGTGCGTTTCCAGCCGCTCTTCGAGCGTTCGGATGCGCAGGCTGATCGTCGACTGCGTGCGGTGCATCTGCCGGGCAGCGGCGGTCACGCCGCCGCTGTCGACCACCGTGATGAACGCACGCACGAGTTCTCCGTCGAGGGAGCGGAGTTGAGACCAATCGGGTTCGCTGATATCAGTCATCGAAATTACTCGTTTTGCAAGGGAATTTGTCGATCGAATCATGGGCGCATCGATAGGCCGATTGTTGTCGAAAACAATTCCGGCCACAAACGCCTCATCCCTCGAAACTGGAGCCAACCGTGCAAGCAAGCCCGCCTCTCGCCGACGCAGAATGTACCGATCTGAGCGATATCGTCGATACCGACCGCTATCCGTTGCATGAACCCGGGCACGCCCGCATGCGCGACCTGGTCGCAACTTGCCGGGCCCAACTGACCAGCAGCGGCAGCGCGGTACTGAGCGGCTTCCTGCGCCCCGCCGCACTGGAACAGGCGCGCGTCGAAGGGCTCGGCTTCGCGAAAAAAACCTATTTCTCGAGCCGCAAGGTCAATGCGTATTTCACCGCCGACGATCCGTCGCTGCCCGCCGCGGACCCGCGCCGTATCTTCATGGATCGTACGAGCGGCTTCGTCACGCGCGACGTGATCCCGGCCGATGCAATCGTTCACCGGATCTACGTGGCACGTGCGATGAAGCAATTCGTCGCCGCGTGCCTCGGCGAAACGCAGATTTGGGAATACGCGGACCCGTACGCCGGGCTGGTTCAGAACGTCATGCCGCCCGGCACCGAACAACCGTGGCACTACGACACCAACGAATTCATCGTGTCGATGATGACGCAGCAGCCCACGGCAGGCGGCGATTTCGAGTACTGCCCGAACATCCGGTCGCCCGAAGGCGAAAACTACGATGCGGTCGGCGCCGTGGTGCGCGGAGAGACGCGCACGCCGATCAGCGTGATTACGCTGCAGCCGGGCGATCTGCAACTGTTCAAGGGGCGTTTCTCGCTGCACCGTGTGACCCAGGTACGCGGCGACATCGATCGCCACACGACGATCTTCGCCTATTCGAAAAAGCCCGGCGTGATCGGCCGACTCGAGCGAACCCGCCAGCTGTACGGCCGCGTATCGGAAATGCACCTGGAAGCCGAACAGACGCTGGTCCGCGCGGACAACCTGGTCGACTGACGATGTGCGTTCGCGGTGGGCCAACCCATCACACTATTTCGTTGTACTTACACTCATAACGCTCCCCTTACCATCATGACGATGCTTCGACCGACTCACCGCCCGGAAGATTGCGAGCCGACCGCCGACGAAATCGCCCAGATCCGGCGCGACCGGCTTGCCTCGGTTCGGCGGGAACTGAAGAAACGCGACCTGACCGCCGCGATCCTGTTCGACCCCACTCACATGCGATATGCAACCGGCTCGCGCAACATGCAGGTGTATTCGATGCGTAATCCCGCACGCTATCTATTCGTGCCGGCCGAGGGAAAGGTGGTGCTGTTCGAATACGCGGGATGCGAATTCCTGGCCGATGGACTCGATACCGTGGACGAAGTCCGGCCGGCCACCGCGATTTCATACTATTTTTGTGACGACATGCTGCGTCAGACCACCGAGCGCTGGGCGGACGAGATCGACGATCTGGTTCGAGCATGCGGTGGCGGCAAGCGGATCGCGATCGAAAGTGCGACATCGGCGGCCGCATTTGCGTTGCAAGCGCGCGGCTACGAACTTTCGGACGCCCAGGAGCCGCTCGAACGCGCCCGTGCAATCAAGGTGAAGAACGAGATCAAGATGATCCGTGCGTCGCTGCGCGCGGCGGAAGCGGGTGTGCACAAGCTCGAAGCCGCCCTCGTGCCCGGCATCAGCGAGAACGAGCTGTGGTCGCACCTGCATCAGCACGTGATCGAGACCGACGGCGACTACGTCGAAACCCGCTTGATAAGCTCGGGCCCGCGCACGAATCCATGGTTCCAGGAAAGCAGCCCCCGCAAGATCCAGGCGGGAGAACTGGTCGGGCTCGACACCGACGTGGTGGGACGCTTCGGCTACTACGCGGATTTCTCGCGCACGTTTCTATGCGGCGACGGCCCCGCGTCCGCCGCGCAAAAGACGCTATACCGCCTCGCCTATGAACAGATCCACACGAACATGGAAAACGTAAAGGCCGGCACCACGTTCCAGGAATTCATCGCGAAGGCGTGGCAGATCCCGCAACCGTACCGCGCACGCCGCTATTTCGCGCTGGCCCACGGCGTCGGGATGACGGGCGAATACCCGTACATCTGCCATCGCGAGGACAACGATACAAAGGGCTATGACGGCGTGATCGAACCCGGCATGACGCTGTGCATCGAGAGCTACATCGGCCATGAAGACGGTGGCGAGGGCGTGAAGCTCGAGGAACAGGTGTACGTGCGCGACGACGGCCAACTCGAACTGCTGTCCGACTACCCGTTCGAGCGCCGTCTGCTCGCCTGAACGCCGCGCAAGACCGGTCTCACGGGGCGTTTGAAACCGTCTCTTACTTCAACCGCCCCGACAGAAACTGCCCGAGCCGCTCGCTTTTCGGATTCACGAGAATCTGTTGCGGATCGCCCTCTTCCTCGATCTTCCCCTGATGCAGGAAGATCACGTGGTTCGACACGTTGCGCGCGAAGCCCATCTCGTGCGTGACGACGACCATCGTGCGGCCTTCCTCGGCCAGCTTCTGCATCACCTTCAGCACTTCGCCGACCAATTCCGGATCGAGCGCCGACGTCGGCTCGTCGAACAGCATCACTTCCGGCTCCATCGCGAGGGCGCGCGCGATCGCGACGCGCTGCTGCTGGCCGCCCGACAGGTGCGACGGATACATGCCTTCGACGCGCGGCGCGAGGCCGACCTTCTCCAGATACTTGCGCGCCCGCGCGATCGCCTCGTCCTTGCCGACGCCGAGCACGGCCATCGGCGCTTCGATCACGTTCTCGAGCACCGTCATGTGCGCCCACAGGTTGAAGTGCTGGAACACCATCGCGAGCTTCGTGCGCATCCGCTGCAACTGCTTCTGGTCGGCCACGCGCAGCGAGCCGTTGCGGTCGCGCGTGGTCTGGATCGGCTCGCTGCCGATCGTGATCTGCCCCGAGCACGGCTGTTCGAGGAAGTTGATGCAGCGCAGGAACGTGCTCTTGCCGGAGCCGCTCGAGCCGATGATGCTGATCACGTCGCCGGCTTTCGCCTTCATCGACACGCCCTTCAACACCTCGTTGTCGCCGAACTTCTTGTGCAGGTTGTCAACGGTAAGCTTGTACATGCTGGGTCCTTCGTTGCGGATCTTGTGAATGCGTCAATGGCTGCGCGGCGCGAGGTACGCGAGCCAGCGCGCCTCGAGCTTGCGGAACGCCCAGATGAGTGCGAACACGACGACGGCGTACAGCACGGCCGCGATGCCGTAGGCCTGGAACGACATGTAGGTGGCCGAATTGACGTCGCGCGTGACCTTCAGGATGTCGGGCACGGTCGCGGTGAACGCGAGCGTCGTCGCGTGCAGCATCAGGATCACTTCGTTGCTGTAGCTCGGCAGCGAGCGGCGCAGCGCGGACGGCAGGATGACCCGCGTATACAGCTTGAAGCGCGACATCCCGTAGGCCATCCCGGCCTCGATCTCGCCGGCCGACGTCGCCTTGATCGCGCCCGCGAAGATCTCCGTCGCATACGCGCATTCGTTCAGCACGAACGCGAGCAGCGTGCAGTTCATCGCATTGCGGAAGAACGTGTCGAGCAGTTCGTGGTTGTGCACCACCTGCAGGCTGTAGATGCCCGTGTAGCACATCAGCAGCTGCACGTAGAGCGGCGTGCCGCGGAACACATACGTATAGAGCCATACGGGCCCCGAGATCCAGCGGTTCGACGACGCCCGCGCGATCGCGAGCGGCACGGCGAGCGCGAAACCGAACGCGATCGACACGACCAGCAGCCACAGCGTGATCGCGAGACCGCTGAAGCGGTAGCCGTCGGAATAGAGATAGCTTTGCCAGTACTGGCCAACGAGTTCGATCACAGTGCGAGCCTCCGGACGCCGACGGAATAACGTTTCTCGAGGTGATGCAGCACGACGTTGGACACCGTCGTGATCGCGAGGTAGATCGCACCCGCGGCCAGCGTGAAGAAGAAGAAATCGAGCGTGCTCTTGCCCGCGTCCTGCGACGCCTTCACGACGTCGGCGAGGCCGATGATCGACACGAGCGCGGTGGCCTTCACGAGCACCTGCCAGTTGTTGCCGATGCCCGGCAGCGCGAAGCGCATCATCTGCGGAAACAGGATCCGGTAAAACACGCGCCAGCCGCTCATCCCGTACGCGAAGCCGGCTTCGAGCTGGCCGCGCGGCACCGCGAGGAACGCGCCGCGGAACGTCTCGGTGAAGTACGCGCCGTAGATGAAGCCGAGCGTCACGACGCCGGCCACGAACGGGTCGATGTCGATCTGGTCCCAGCCGAGCAGGTCGGTCACGTCGTTCAGCAGGATCTGGATCCCGTAGAACAGCAGCAGCATCAGCACGAGATCGGGCACCGCGCGGATCAGCGTCGTATAGAACGTGCCGACCGCCTTGAACCCGCGGTTGGCCGATAGTTTCGCGGCCGCGCCCGCGAGGCCCAGTATCAGCGACGCGGCGAGCGACAGCACCGCGAGCTTCACGGTCTCGACCGTGCCGGCCCACAGCAGCGGGCCAAATCCTTGGAAGATCATATGAGGGATCCAGAACGATGTGGCTGGATTGTCGATAGCCATTAACCGTGCATCAAACGAGTTCTGCGCACGACGTGATGCGGTCTGCTCATCAAGCCGCACGCCTCCCGCGAAGGGTCGGGCATCCGGCAACGCAGGCGCCGCGCCGCTCGCGATGCGCGCCGTACGGGCGGTCAGCCGCCGTAGACGTCGAATGCGAAGTACTTCTTCTCGAGCTTCTTGTACGTGCCGTCCTTGATGATGTCGGCGATCGCGCGATCGATCTTCGCCTTCAGGTCGGCGTCGTCCTTGCGCAGGCCGATGCCCGCGCCGTTGCCGAGCGTCTTCGGATCGTCGATGTCCTTGCCGGCGAAATCGAAGTTCGCGCCGCGCGGCGTCTTCAGGAAGCCGATGTCGGCCTGCACCGCATCCTGCAGCGCCGCGTCGAGGCGGCCCGACATCAGGTCCTGGTACACGCCGTCCTGGTTCTGGTAAGGCACGACCTGCACGCCCTTCGGCGCCCAGTACGCCTTCGCGTAGGTTTCCTGGATGGTGCCCTGCTCGACGCCGACCGACTTGCCCTTCAGCGATTCGGCCGTCGGCTGCAGGTTTGCGCCCTTCTTCGCGACGAGACGCGTCGGCGTGTTGAACAGCTTGTCGGAGAACGCGATCTGTTCGGCGCGCGCCGGCGTCATCGACATCGACGACAGCACGCCGTCGAACTTCTTCGCCTTCAGCGCCGGGATCATCCCGTCGAAGTCGTTCTCGATCCACACGCATTTCGCCTTCAGCCGGGCGCAGATCTCGTTGCCGAGATCGACGTCGAAGCCGACGACCTTGCCGCTTGCGTCCTTCGATTCGAACGGCGGATAGCTGGCGTCGACGCCGAAGCGGATCGTCGACCAATCCTTGGCGTGGGCACCGACCGCGAGGCAGACGAGGGCAATACTGAGCGCGAGTTTCTTCATGGCGTTCCTGTCAGAGGCGAACTGGGGCGGATCCGGTCGGCTGCCCGCCGCGAACCCTTGCAACCGGGAATCGCCTGTTCCGGCGACGTTCCAAGTTGTACATACAACTTTGCCTTTTCAGGGATGGGGTCAGCAATCCGTGTTTATCTCTAATTGTCGGCGGAATAGGATCGCCGGCAGAATTTTCCTTAATTTTCAATTAATTATTGATTACGCAAAGCTGAACAACGGCTTTCTCGCCGTGTACGGAGGCCGGCGGTCGCGTGCGGAAGTTGTCTAGACCTCGCAGCATCGACTTTCCCCACCGGCCTGCTGCAGCGCTGGCCGGCGTTTCGCCACCGCCGCACGTGACACGCGTCACGCACTCCCCCTTTCATCGATTCGAATACGCGTTGCCGCACGGACACGCGCGACGGATCGCGTGGCAGCAAGGCAGCGGCCTGTCGAATACGGTCTTCGGGCCGAGCAGCGGCAACGAGGATCTCGGCGGCGGCCAGCATGCGCAGTTTCGCGTCGAAACCGGCTTCGACCTGAACGATGGCTCGCAGTCCTATCGAAACGCGATGTTCGGCCGCCGCGCGCATGCCGGCGATCGGCATCCGGCATCGGCTCCGACCGCAAGCGGCCTGCCGCAGGCCGGCCGCCCTGTGCAATCCCGCATGGACGCGCGCCGGCCGAACAGGGATCATTCGAGGCATCCGGGCCAGCGCGTCCGCGAAACCGGTACACTCGGCGCCGGGCGCGCGCCGGATCGGCATCCGGCGGCGGCCCGCTGCCGACTCTGAAATCGCGACCCCATGACCACACCGATCTATCAGGAAATCAAGGACTTCATCCTCGCGCGCATTCATGCCGGCGAATGGGCCGAAGGCGACCAGGTGCCGTCGGAGAACGAGCTCGCGCGCGAATTCAACGTCGCGCGCATGACCGTCAACCGCGCGCTGCGCGAGCTGACGGCCGAACAGGTGCTCACGCGCACGCGCGGCTCCGGCACCTATGTCGCGTCGCCGAAATACGAATCGACGCTCGTCGCGATCCGCAGCATCTCCGACGAAGTCGCCGCGCGCGGCCACGGCTATCGCGCGCAGGTGCTGCAGGTCGGCGCGGCCGTCGCCGATGCGAAACTCGCCGACGAGCTGCAGCTCGACACCGGCAGCCCGATCTTCCATTCGCGCGTGCTGCATTTCGAGAACGACACGCCCGTGCAGCTCGAGGAACGTTGGGTCAATCCGGCCTGCGCGCCCGAATACGCGCTGCAGGACTTCACGACCACGACGCCGAACCAGTACCTGACGCGCGTCGCGCCGCTGCAGCGCGTCGAATACCGGATCGAGGCCGCGATGCCCGACGCCGAAACGCGCCGCCACCTGACGATGGACGATCGCGAGCCATGCCTGCTGCTGCATCGGCGCACGTGGTCGCAGGGGATGGTCGCATCGGTCGCGAATCTGTGGCATCCGGGCAGCCGCTACCGGTTCACCGGGCATTTCTGATGCCCGTGCGCGCGCTCACGTCGCGCGCGGTTGCACCCAGCGTTCGATCGCACTGACGGCCCGCTTCAACCCCTCCTCTTGCGCGAGGCGCGCACCGAGTTGCGCCGCACGCGTCTTCGTCTCGCCCCGTTCGGCAAACGCGATCGCGCGCGCCAGCGCGGCGGCGTCCACGCGCCGCCCCGCGACCGGCGCAGCCGCGACACCGAGCCGTTGCAGCCGGTCCGCCCAGAAAAACTGATCGCCCGCGAACGGCACGACCACCGACGGAATGCCGGCCCGCGCGGCCGAATGCGTGGTGCCCGACCCGCCGTGATGAATCGCCATCGCGACGCGCGGGAACAGCCAGTCGTGCGGCGTGTCGCCGATCACGCGAACGTGCGCCGGCAGCAGCGCTGCATCGACGCCGCTCCAGCCCGGATAGAACAGCGCGCGTCGGCCGGCCAGCGCCTGCGTCAGCGCCGCGGCCATCGCCGCACGATCGAAGCCGGCCATGCTGCCGAATCCGATGTACACGGGCGGTTCGCCCGCGTCGAGAAACGCCGACAGTTCCGGCGGCGGCGCCCACGCACGCGCATCGATCCGCCACTGGCCGCATGCTTGCACGTTCGCCGGCCAGTCCGCCGGGCCGGACAGCAGCGCCGGCGATACGCCGTACAGCATCGGATGATCGGTCCACACGTGCTTGCGCGGCGGCAATCCGCATACGCTCGCGCGCGCCGCATTGGTCGATTTCCTGAACGCGCGCCACAGCAACGCATTCACGAGCCGATGGCTCGCGCGATTCAGCCAGCGCGGCAGCTTCCCCGGCGGCAGGAACGGCGACGCGAATTCGGCGGTCGGCGTGATCGGGATCATGCCCGCGCCGATCGCCGGTATGCGGCGATACTCCGCGACCGACAACCCGACGAACGACGCGAGCCCCGACACGAGAAGCGCGTCGCACCCGGCCGACGCGTCCGCGACTTCGCGCATCCATGCGGCCGTGTTCGCATTCGCGATCGCGGCGAGCGCCTTCGACGTATCGTTGAAGCCGCCGCGCCCGCGCACCGCATCGGCCAACGCGCCTTGCGGCGCAATCGCGCGACGGATATCGCCTGACAGCGGCGCGGACGGCACGCCGAGCGCGGCGGCCGAGCCGAGCGTCGCCGCATCGGCCAGCAGCCGGACGTCGTGGCCGGCATCCAGCAGCGCGCGGCCCAGCGCCGCGAGCGGACGCGTGTCGCCTTCGGTGCCGTAGGTGGCGATGACGAGTTTCATGCGGAAGCTCCTCGTGCACGACGGAAAAGGTTGGATTCAAAAAAGTGCACGTCGTATACTAATGCAATCCGCACACTTTCAGTCAATCCCCTGCCATGACGATTCCGACCGACGATCCGGGCCGCCGCGCACGCAAACGCATCCAGATGCTCGCGCATCTCGCCGCGACCGGCGCGCGCCTGTTCGATGCGCACGGCTACGACGCCGTCACGATGGAGCAGATCGCCGCGCAGGCCGATGTCGCGAAACGCACGCTGTACAACCACTTTCCGACGAAGGAAGCCGTGCTCGCGCACTGGCTCGAAGGCGAACTCGCGCGCGATCTCGCGCATCTGCAGCACGACGTCGCGCGGCGCAAGACCTTCGCGTCGCGCATCGGCTGCGTGCTCGACGCGTCGGCCGCGTGGTGCGAGCAACACCCGGCGTACCTGCTCGCCTACCTGCGGCACCGCTTCCTGAGCATCGGCTCCGCCGAACCGGAGCGCGCGGGAGAGCACGGCGGCGATATCGCATCGGTGTGGCAGCAATTGATCGCCGCCGGGCAGCAGGCCGGCGAACTGAACCGCACGCTGCGGGCCGATCAGCTCGCAACCTGGTTCCATCACCTGTATCTCGCGGCGATGCTGCGCTGGCTGACCGTGCCGGGGCTGTCGCTGAAACGGGAGTTTCAGTCGGTCGCGAAGCTGTTCATCGAAGGCGCGGAAGCGAAGAGCTGACGCACGCTCGCATGCGTGCGTACGCGCCACGCACTCACAAGCGCCCGAGCACGACCGCGAGCAGCGAGCGCCCGAAACGGGCGACCGCCACGCCGCATGCGACGAACGCGCGCTTCATTTTTTCCGCGGCGTTTTCGCCGCCCGCGCACCGCGTGGCGCGGCATCGCCGCCGCCCGTCGGCCATTGCGTCTCGTCGAGCAGCCGGTCGAACAGCCGGGCGCGCTCGTCGGCCGACAGCGGACACAGCCCGAACATCGCCGATAGCGCGAGCCCCCACGCCGCTTTCCATCGCAGCAGCGCGAGCTCGGGATCGCCGGATTCGGCCGTCATCCGCTTCACGATCTCGGCATCGGTCTCGCGCACCTTCTGCAGCGGCGCGGGATCCTCGACCAGCGCCGCCATGATCGCGAGCGCCGCGGACGGCTGCTGGTCGATCACTTCGCGCATCGTTGCGATCTGCGCGGCCAGCGTCGGCTGCGCTTCGCCCGGATCGCGCGCGGCCAGATAGTCGCGCTGGAAACGTTGGTAGGTGTCCTGCTGATGTTCCATCAGCGCGTTCAGCACATCGCCTTTCGTGCGGAACTGATGCATCAGCCCGCCCTTGCTGATCCCGCTTTCGCGCGAAATCGCATCGAACGTGAGCTTGCCCGGGCCGTCGCGCTCGAGGATCGCGAGCGCCGCCTGGATCGCGGCAGTGCGCGTTCGCTCGGAACGCGTCGGGTTATCCATGAAATTTCCCCGGTATGGAATGAGGCGATGCGGCCGGGCCAGGCCGGCACGGCCGCATGAAGCGAATGCGCGGAGTCTATCACAAACAAACCGCCTGGTCGGTTTACATCCGGAAATGGCGGTGCTACGATCGGCTCCCGCATCGGCCCCGGCCGGATGACGGGCCGCGCCGTGCATTGCATGGCGCGGCGCGAGGCCCGTGTGGCGCGACTTCCCGGCCGTTCACCGCCGTCGAACGATCTGTCGCTTCCCCGTTTCATCGCCCGTATTGCGCCCCAAAAACAAACCGTCTGGTTGGTTTTTTTCATAAACCCGAGCGGCAATGCCGCTCTGTTGCACCCCGTTCGCACCGGCCCGGCCGGCGCGAAACCCGACCCGGAGAGTCAGATGAACCGATCGATCAAGCCCAGCCACCTGCTCAACGCCGCGCTGTGCGTCGCGCTCGCCGGATGCGCCGGCGTTCAGCCCACCCGCTACAGCGGCATCGAATCGTCGCCGTACCTGCGCAGCGATCCGCAGGACAAGTCCGGCCGCGTGCCCTACCGCTACGCGCTGCCGGCGGACTGGCACAAGTACCGGAAGCTGATCCTCGACCCGGTGGTCGTCTATCGCGGCGCCGATCATCAGTTCGGTGACCTGACCGAACAGGACAAGTCGACGCTCGCCGCGTACATGGGCGACACGTTCGCGAAGAAGCTCGGCAAGCGCTTCGAGCTGACGAGCACGCCAGGCGCCGACACGCTGCGCGTAAAGCTGACGCTGACGGGCGCCGTGACGACGACGACGTTCGCCGGTGCGTTCGCGCATTTCGATCTCGCGGGGAACGTCTACAACGGCGTGCAGGCGATCCGCGGTCGCGAAGGCGCGTTCACGGGCTCGGTGATCTACGCGGTGGAGATCCGCGATGCGTCGACGAACCGGCTGATCAGCGCGTACGTGACGAAGCAGTATCCGAACGCGATGAACATCGGCGCGAGTTTCGGCGCGCTCGGCGCCGCAAAAACCGGCATCGACAAGGGTGCCGATGCGCTCGTCGCGCAATTCGACTGAACGCCGCGGGCGCACGTCGGCGCGGATCGCGCGGTGGCGTGCGCGCTGGCCGCGTGCGGCGATCGTCTGGATCGTGCCGCTCGCGGCCGCCGCGTGCTGTCTCGCATGGGGCGTGTCGTTGCTCGACAGCCGCGGGCCGACGCTCACGATCGCGTTCGCGACCGCCGACGGACTGGAGGCCGGCCGCTCGACGCTGCGGTTGCGCAATGTCGAAGTCGGCCGCGTCACGCGCGTTCGCGCACGACGCGGGCAACCGGGCGTGACGATCGACGTGCGGCTGGACACCGACGCGCGCGCATTGGCCGTGGCGGACACACGTTTCTGGATCGTGCGGCCGCGCGTCGGGCCCGACGGCGTATCTGGCCTCGATTCGCTGCGCTCGGGCGCATACATCGCGGCGGCCGTCGGCCGTTCGCATGCACCGCGCACCGCCTTCGCCGGGCTCGACGCACCGCCGGTCGCCGAAGGCGGCGGCCGTCACTACACGTTGCGCGCCACATCGCTCGGCTCGGTCGCGATCGGCTCGCCGGTCTATCACCGGCGCGCACGTGTCGGGCAGGTCGCCGGGTATGCGCTGGACGCCGACGGGCACGGTGTATCGATCGACGTGTTCGTCGCCGCGCCGTTCGATCGCTACGTCGATGCCGATGCGCGCTGGTGGCAGGCCGGCGGCCTCGGCCTGCAGCTCGATGCGGGCGGCATGAAGCTCGGCACGCCGTCGATCGCCGCGCTGCTCGCCGGCGCACTCGCGTTCGCGTCGCCGCCGGGACGCACGTCGGTCGTCGCGGCGCCCGACGGCGCGCGCTTTCGCGTGGCCGACGACGAAATCGACGCGATGCGCACGCCGAATGCACCGGCCGCGCCGGTGGTGATGCGTTTCGACCGCTCGCTGCGCGGCCTCGAGGTCGGCGCGCCGGTGGATTTTCGCGGGATCGAACTGGGCAACGTGACGGCCGTCGGCACCGAATACGACGCGACACGCGGCGACGTCACGATGCGCGTGACGATGGCGCTCTACCCCGACCGCCTCGGGCAACGCTACCGCGCCGTCCTCGGCAACGGCGATTCCGATGCCGGCAAGGCGCTGTTGCACACGCTCGTCGCGCGCGGCTTGCGCGGCCAGTTGCGCATCGGTAACCCGATCGCCAACCGCTCGTATGTCGCGCTCGACATGTTCCCGCACGCGCCGCCCGCGTCGGTCGACACGAACCGCGAGCCGATTGCCTTGCCGACCGTGCCCGGTACGCTCGACGTGCTGCGCGACCAGATTGCCGATATCGCCGGCACATTTTCCCGATTGCCGCTCGACCGGATGGGCACGAACCTGAACGTCGCGCTCGCGAATACCGATGCGCTGTTCGCCCGACTCGATACCGAACTCGCGCCGCAGGCCCACGCCGCGCTGCGCACAGCGCGACAGGCATTCATGGTCGCGCAGGCCATGCTCCGGGAAAAGGGTGCGGATACATCGAACGTCCGCCATACGCTGACGCAATTCGCGCGCACGTCGCGCGCGCTGCGCGCATTGGCCGACGAAATGGAGCAGCATCCCGAATGGTTACGGCCGAGCGCATCGGCCACCACGCAGCCCGATCGCGCACCGCATCCGGCGAGTACGGCGCAGTGAACGCGTCGCGCGATGGACACACCTTTCGACGACGCGCGCACGCATCGCATGCGAAATTTCCCGCGCAGCAGTATGCTGATGCGGTACGGCTGCGCACTGTGCATCGGGCAAACCCGACGTATGCATGCGATCGCGCCGCCGTCGCGACCGCAATCATGCGTTGCAAGGAGGGTTGTGATGGCTACCACGCATCAGCACTTCCACCTCGAACTACGGCACGCCACCGCGCCGACCTACATCGTCAGTTACCTGTTCCCTGCGTTGCTGTTGGTCTACGAACTGCTGCGCGTCGGCCAGTGGATCCGCGATCACGGGATGCAATTCGTCGCGTTCAAGCAGATGGGCTACGAGTATCTGCTGATGCTGCTGTTCGTCGGGCTGCAGATCGTCGTCGAGGCGATCTTTCTGCTCGGCGCCGCGATGCGCAAGGATCATCGCGATTTCGAGCACCGCTTGCCGAACGTGATCCTCGGCATCGGCTGCTCGATCGCGCTGCTGGCGATCGATCTCGCGATCCAGCTTTCGTTCTGACGGCCGGCGGGCGCCCGCCCGCTGGCGATGGCGAGCGCGCTCAGGCGGGCGCGTCGCGCAGGAACGTCGCGACGGCAGCCAGCACGTCGTCGGTTCGCTCGCGGTGCGGCATGTGTCCGCAGCGGGCGAGCAACAGGAACGACGACGGCCCCGCAACGCGCGCGGCGATCCGCTTCGGATGCACGTCGGATCCGTATTCGTCGTCTTCGCCGTGAATCGCGAGCGTCGCGCACTGCACGCGCGGCAAGTCGTCGTCGAGCGTCCAGTCGCGAAACGCCGGCGACAGCCACGTGTCGACCCACGCGCGCAGCACCCATTCGGCCTTGTCGCCGTGATAGCGCGCGAGCCGGTCGAGTTGCCCCGGCTCGTCGAACTGCCGCCCCGCGTCGCGAATGCCGGCCAGCGTGCGATCCTCGACGAATGCCTGCGCGGCGACCGTCACGAGCGCGCGGCAACGTGCCGGATACGCGGCCGCACACCCGACCGCCATCCCGCCGCCGACGCTGTGGCCGAATGCGACGAACGCATCGACGCCGAGCCGTTCCAGTACCGCGGCGAACGCACGGTCGGCCTCGTCGCGCACGAACGCCGTGTCGAGCTTGCCCGGATGGCGATCCGAACGGCCGAACCCGAGGCGGTCGTAGGCGATCACGTCGCGCTGCGTAATGCGTGCGAGCTGGGCGGGAAAGTCGCGCCACAGGTCGACGCAGCCGAGCGAATCGTGCAGCAGCACGATCGGCGCAGCCGCGTGCCGCGCCGGACCCGGAGCCGGACCCGCGCGCCAGCGTTTCGCAAAGAGCCGCCCTTGCGGCGTCTCGACGGTCGTCTCCTCGGTCACGATATCGGTCATGTGTCGGTCGTCTGCATGAAAGCGGCCGCCCGTCGGCGGCCGCATCGAATCGGGGCATGGTGGCCTGCCGGCGCGCGCAGCGTCAAGCAAGCCCCTACCGCCCGCGCGCTCATTCGGGCTGCGGCGGCAGATACTCCATCTGCGCTTCGTCGTACAACCGGTAGATCAGCGCCTGCATCGCGCGAATGTCCTCGGATTCGTCGAGCGCGCGCGTGCTCATGATGATCGGCGACACGAGGTTCGGATCGTCGAGCGGCTTGTAGCTGATGTCGTCGCGCTTCAGCCCGTACACGCTCTGCGGCACGACCGACACGCCCTCGCCCATCGCGACGAGGCCGAGCGCGATCTGCAATTCGCGCGTCTCGTAGATCCTGCGCGGTTGCAGCGCGCGATCGTGGAAGGCCGCGAGTACCTGGTCCGCATAGCTCGGGCGCGGCGCCTTCGGAAAGATGATCAGCGTGTCGTTCACGAGATCGTGCATCGACAGCACGGGCTTCGCGCGGTCGAGCACGTGGCCGACCGGCAGCGCGACGATCATCCGCTCCTCGCGCAGCACGACGCGCCGCACGCTCGGATCCTCGTGACGGATGCGCCCGAACCCGACGTCGATGCGCCCTTCCTTCAGCGCCTTGATCTGGTCCATCGTCGACATCTCGTGCAGGCTCAGCTCGACGGCCGGATATTCGCTGCGATAACGCCGGATGATTTTCGGCAGCATCCCGTACAGCGTCGAGCCGACGAACCCGACCGACATGCTGCGCTCGATCTTGCCGACCCGCTTCGTCATCGATTCGAGTTCGGTGGTCTGCGCGAGCAGTTGCACCGCGTGCGAATAGAAGAAGCGCCCCGCGTCGGTCAGCTTCAGCGGCCGCGCGTTGCGCTCGAACAGCGACACGCCGAGCGCTTCCTCGAGCTGCTGGATCTGCCGGCTCAGCGGCGGTTGCGCGATATGCAGTCGTTCCGCCGCCCGCGTGAAATTCCGCTCTTCGGCCACCGCGACGAAGTAGCGGAGGTGTCTCAACTCCATGTTCGATGCCTCCCGGCGAGCGATCCGGCGCCCAATCCGGCCGGATGATGCCGTCACGATACCGCAGGCCGCGCCGGTCGCCACGTGCGCCGCCCAAAGCAAAACGGGAAGCCGGCGAGCTTCCCGTCGTTTCATCGCCGCCTGACGCCGGCGTCGCGACCGCGCATCACACCTCGGTCGCGTACAGCGCGTCGCGCTGCTCGTGGCTCAGCGAGTCGAGCGGCACGTCGGGCAATCGATAGCAGATCATCGTGCCGTACAGCTCGGCCAGGCAGTTGCTGCCGGCATCGAGCGCGTAGCCGTCCTCGCCGTCCGGCGCCGGCGGGTACACTTCGCGCCACGCGTTGATCGCGGCTTCGATTCGCACGATGGAAACGGGTCCGGCCTTCCGCTCGGCGGGTGATGCACTCATGAGTTCCTCTGGGTTGCGCGCTCCGCGGGCCGTGCCGGCCCGGACGGAGCGATGAAAACGCCGGGCCGCCCGCCGGCCGCCGCGCCGCGCGCGCCGGATGCCGATCCGCGCCGCGCCTGTCGCACCGGCCGGGCCGTGGCCCGGTAGGGTCGGGCAATATAACCGGCTTTGACCCCGTGCAGGCAAAAGCCGGGCAAAAAAAACGGGAAGCGCATGGCTTCCCGTTTCGTCGTCCGTCGCACGGCCGCTGCCGCGCCGGTGTCAACTTGCGGTTTCGCGGTTCGCCACCGGCTGCCGCTGCGCGCCGCGATTCGCGGCGACCCACGGCGCGATCTCCATGTCCTCGTAGCGCACGAACCGGCTCTTCTTCAGGAACCGGTAGCCGAGCCACACGACGACGAACAGCGGAATGCCGACGTAGGTCGCGGCCACGCCGGCCCAGTCGATCCGATTCGCGAGGAACGCCTGATAGTCCTGGCCGAGCGCGATCACGAGGCACAGCACGAACGCGAACAGCGGACCGAACGGGAACCACTTCGACTGGTACGGCAACTGGTCGAGCGCATAACCCTGCTTCACGTAGCCCTTGCGGAACCGGTAGTGGCTGACCGCGATGCCGAGCCACGCGATGAAGCCCGTCATCCCCGATGTGTTCAGCAGCCACAGGTAGACGGTCTTGTCGCCGTACAGCGACGTGAAGAAGCACAACGCGCCGACGGCGGTGGTCGCATACAGCGCATTGCGCGGCACGCCGCCCGGCGACAGCTTCGCGAACACCTTCGGCGCACGGCCTTCGGTGGCGAGGTTGTAGAGCATCCGCGTCGACGCGTACATGCCCGAGTTGCCGGCCGACAGCACGGCCGTCAGGATCACCGCGTTCATCACGCCGGCCGCGAACGCGAGGCCCGCGTGGCGGAACACCAGCGTGAACGGGCTCACGCCGATGTCGGTCACGTCCGTCTTCAGCAGGTTCGGGTCGGTATACGGAATCAGCACGCCGATCACGAAGATCGCGAGCACGTAGAACAGCAGGATCCGCCAGAACACCTGGCGCACCGCGCGCGGAATCGTCGTGCGCGGGTTTTCCGACTCGCCGGCCGCGACGCCGATCAGTTCGGTGCCCTGGAACGAGAAGCCCGCGATCATCGCGACGCCCATCAGCGCCGGCAGGCCGCCCGCGAACGGCGCATCGCCGATCGTCAGGTTGCTCCAGCCGTTGGCCGGCGCGCCCTTCAGAATGCCGAAGATCATCAGCAGGCCGACGCCGATGAACGCGACCACGGTGACGACCTTGATCAGCGCGAACCAGTACTCGGCTTCGCCGAAACCGCGCACGGTGAGCGCATTGAGCAGGAACATCACGGCGAGGAACGCCGCGCTCCACCACACGCCCGGCACGTCCGGAAACCAGTAGTGCATCACGAGCTGCGCGGCGACGAGCTCCACCGCGATCGTCACCGCCCAGTTGTACCAGTAGTTCCAGCCGAGCGCGAAGCCGAAGCCTTCGTCCACGTATTTCGCGCCGTAGGTCGCGAACGAGCCCGACACCGGCATGAACGCGGCCATCTCGCCGAGGCTCGTCATCAGGAAGTAGACCATCAGGCCGATCAGCATGTACGCGACCATCGCGCCGCCGGGGCCGGCCTGCGAGATCGACGCGCCGGACGCGACGAACAGGCCCGTGCCGATCGAGCCGCCGATGGCGATCATCGTCAGGTGGCGCGCCTTCAGCGCGCGATGAAGCTTGGGTGGGTTCGCGGACGAACCGGATGGGTCGGATTTCGGAATGACGGACATAAACGAGACGAACGTTGAGCGGGCCGGCATCCGTGGCCGGCGCATGCGGAATCGGAGCGCGGTGCGCGTCCTGCGATGCATTCGATGCGGCCCCGATACGCGTTGCGCGGCGGGCGCCTGCGGCGAAGCGCGGATTCTACCTGATTCGACAGGCGGACAGCCAAGGTCGCCCGAGCGCCGCCACGCCGGAGATTTCGCGGAATCGACGGGTTGGCCGCTTCGGCCGCCGCGACTGCCGCATGCCGCCGCCAAACCCCGATTGCGTCCGGGTCATTCGATTTTCATTTCTCCGCTCGGCATCCAATCCTGTCCCGATCCGCCAAATACCGCGTCAATGCGCAAAATCGACCGATCGACGCCCCATTAATCAGATGAAAAGACGGACACTGGTCGTTGATTCAAATCAAATCGCCCGCGCGCAATGCGGTAATGATGCGTAATCGTTTCGAATCGCCGTTTCCGCATGCATGTTTTGCATGTGCACACGAAATTCGGGAATTCGCGGGATAATGACGATTAATTCGAAATAATCAGCGTACGGAACCGCCAACCGCGCGAGTGCCCGCCGCCCGCCACCCCGAGGATGAAATCATTCCCGCTGCCCGCCACGCTGCGCCGCCATACCGCGTCGATCGTGGCACGCATTCTGTCGCCCCGCGGCGTACTCGTGGCGGGCATCGTCCTGCTGATGTTCAGTTGGGGACTTTCCACGTCGCTCTTGATGGAGGCACGGCGCGACGCGTATATCCATGCGATCGAAAATGCGCGCAACCTGATGCTGCTGATCGAACGCGATATCGCGCGCAATATCGAACTCTACGATTTGTCGCTGCAAAACGTCGTCGACGGCGTGGCCGATTCGGAATTGATGACATTGCCGCCGCGCCAACGCCACCGGCTGCTGTTCGACCGCGCGGCGACGGGCGCCTATCTCGGCTCGATTTTCGTGATGGATGCGCACGGCAATATCGCGATCGATTCCAGTGCATCGCCCGCCCGGCGAGGCAATTTCGCCGACCGCGACTATTTCACCGTGCATCGCGACCGGCTCGTCGCCGGCCTCTATATCAGCCGTCCGTTCGCGTCGCGGCTGCGCGGCGGCGCGCTGACGATCGCGCTGAGCCGCCGGATCACCCGGCCCGACGGCAGGTTCGGCGGCATCGTCGTCGGCACGCTCAGCATCGACTACTTCCGCGCACTGCTCGACGGCCTCGCGGTCGGCCGGCACGGCAGCGCGGCGATCGTCGAGGAAAGCGGCACGCTCGTGTCGCGCCTGCCGTACGACTCGCGGATGGTCGGTCGCGATCTGCACAACTCGCCGCTGTTCATCGACGCGCAGCGCAGCCGCAACGGCGAGCTGGCCGGCGTCGGCGCCATCGACGGCGTGCGGCGCATCTATGTTTACAAGCATCTCGCCGGGCTGCCGCTGATCGTCGACGTCGCGCCCGCCGAGATCGACATCTACGCGTCGTGGCACCACCGCGCGGTCTGGACCGTCGTGCTGATGGGCCTGTTCACGGCGTTCATCGCGTGGGGCTCGCTCGCGCTGTCGCGCGAGCTGAAGCGCCGGCAGGAGGCCGAATCGAAGCTGTACCGGCTCGCGCACACCGATTCGCTGACGGGCCTCGACAACCGCGGCACCTTCGACACGGTGCTCGCGAAGGAGACGCAGCGCGCGTCGCGCAGCGGCCGCCCGTTGTCCGTGCTGTTCGTCGACGTCGATCACTTCAAGGCGTTCAACGACTACTACGGCCACCCGGCCGGCGACGACGTGCTGCGCCAGGTCGCGCAGTCGCTGTCGCGCTGCCTGCGCCGCGACGGCGATCACGTCGCGCGCTACGGCGGCGAGGAATTCGTCGTCACGCTGCCCGACACCGACGCGCCGGGCGCGGCGACCGTCGCCGAAGGCATCCGGCGCGCGATCGCGGGGCTCGACATCGAACACGTGAAAAGTCCGTACGGGCGCGTCACGGCCAGCATCGGCACGGCCACCGCCGCCGACGGCCGGATGAACGCCGCGACGCTGCTGCGGCGCGCCGACGAAGCGCTGTATCGCGCGAAGTCGGGCGGCCGCAATCGCGTGCTGGATGCGGAGTCGAGCGCGGCCGACGCGTGACGCGCCGCGAGGCGTCTTTGCGCCTTGATTCGCCTTGATTCGCCTTGGTGCGCCTCGATGCGCGTTGATCCGCCCCGCCGCGTGATCCGATGCGGCCGCCTGCCGCCCCGCCCTGCGGCCGCGCCGTGGACAGCCCGCGCGCGTTCGGCTAGCGTTACGTCAGCTGCGCATGCGGCGCGGCGCCGGCCCGCGCGGGCCGCCGTGCGCGTTCCTGCCACCCTCAGCTCCGCCATGACCGCCCCGCTCCCCACCCGCCTGCCCCCGCTCGTGCGCCACGCGCTTCGCCCGCTGCTCGACCCGTATCGCCGCTACCGGCATGCGAAGCTGATCCATGCGGCGCGCGTCGCGCTCGCGATTCTCGTGTCGATCGCGCTGTCCACGGGGTTGAACGTGCCGCATGGCGAATGGTCGACGATCACCGTGCTGATCGTCGTCGGCGGGCTGCAGCACCACGGCAACATCCGCAAGAAGGCGGCGGAGCGCGCGCTCGGCACATCGATCGGCGCACTGGCGGGGCTCGGGCTGATCCTCCTCTACTCGTTCCTGCACGCACCGTTCGCGATCTACCTGCTGATGGCAGTCGGGTGCGGCGTCTGCGCGTATCACGCGATCGGCAAGGCCGGCTACATCGCGCTGCTGTCGGCGATCACGATGGTGATCGTCGCCGGGCACGGCGACAACGAGATCGTCGACGGCCTGTGGCGCGCGGTGAACGTGCTGGCCGGCATCGCGATCGCGCTGGCGTTCTCGTTCGCGCTGCCGCTCTACGCGACCTATTCGTGGCGCTACAAGCTCGCCGACGCGCTGCGCGCGTGCGCGGCCGTGCATGCGCGGCTCGCGGGCGACCGCGAGGTGGGCGACGACGCGCACCTGAAGGAAATGGCCGCGCTGAGCGCGCTGCTCGTGCAGTTGCGCTCGCTGATGCCGTCGGTGGCGAAGGAATGCGAGACGTCGATGGCGCAACTCGAGGCGATTCAGCGCAGCCTGCGCCTGTGCATCGGTTATCTGGAGATCCTGTCGAGCGCGCTGCCGGCCCGCGACGACGTGGCGGCCCGCGAATACATGCGCGTCGAGATGAAGACCGTGAACCGGCGCATCCGCGACACGCTGGTCGGCGCGAGCCGCGCGCTCAAGTTCGGCACGCCGAGCCGGCTCGCGCCGCGCCGCCGGCCGGCCGACGCGCCGCACGACGCGCCGCCGCCGCAGTTGTCCGGCTACGTGTCGATCACGGCCAACCTGGCCGGCGAAGTCGACCAGCTGCGCGAGCGGCTGCTCGATACCGCGCGGTCGTGGAATATCTGAGGCGCCAGCTTCACGCGCCTTTCTTTCATATGCCTTTCGGCACATCGAGGCGGCGCGCCGGCGACGCTGGGCACGGCCGGCCACCGATCCGGCCCCCGAAATCCGGCCCGGGGCCCGGTTCGTCCGCGCGGGTTTTCGGCGTCGATGCAACGCCGCCCCGCCCGGCGTTCTCCAGCCGGTTAACCGCCTGTCAGGCCCGCCGCGACGGGCGCGACGACGGTTCCGCACCAAAATCAACCCTTGCCCCATCTTCCCGGACAGCCGATACTCGCATATTCCGCGAAATACGATCCCACCGGCTTCAATCCACGGTAATTCCTATGAGCACGATTCTCGAAAGCCTCCCGACCGGCCAGAAGGTCGGTATCGCCTTCTCCGGCGGCCTGGACACCAGCGCCGCGCTGCACTGGATGAAACTGAAGGGCGCCGTCCCGTACGCATACACGGCGAACCTCGGCCAGCCCGACGAAGACGATTACGACGCGATCCCGAAACGCGCGATCGAATACGGCGCAGCCGGCGCCCGCCTGATCGACTGCCGTGCGCAGCTCGTCGCCGAAGGCATCGCGGCGCTGCAAAGCGGCGCGTTCCACATCACGACCGCCGGCGTCACGTACTTCAACACGACGCCGATCGGCCGCGCCGTGACGGGCACGATGCTCGTCGCCGCGATGAAGGAAGACGGCGTCAACATCTGGGGCGACGGCAGCACGTACAAGGGCAACGACATCGAGCGCTTCTACCGCTACGGCCTGCTCGTGAACCCGGATCTGAAGATCTACAAGCCGTGGCTCGACCAGACGTTCATCGACGAGCTCGGCGGCCGCGCCGAAATGTCGGAGTTCATGAACCAGGCCGGTTTCGCGTACAAGATGTCGGCCGAGAAGGCGTATTCGACCGATTCGAACCTGCTCGGCGCGACGCACGAGGCGAAGGATCTGGAAAGCCTCGAAAGCGGCATCAAGATCGTGAACCCGATCATGGGCGTCGCGTTCTGGCGCGACGACGTGAAGATCGCCGCCGAGGAAGTGACGGTGCGCTTCGAAGCCGGCCAGCCGGTCGCGCTGAACGGCGTCGAGTTCAAGGATCAGGTCGAGCTGCTGCTGGAAGCGAACCGTATCGGCGGCCGCCACGGCCTCGGCATGAGCGACCAGATCGAGAACCGCATCATCGAGGCGAAGAGCCGCGGCATCTACGAAGCTCCGGGCCTCGCGCTGCTGTACATCGCGTACGAGCGCCTCGTCACCGGTATCCACAACGAAGACACGATCGAGCAGTACCGCGAAAACGGCCGCCGCCTCGGCCGCCTGCTGTACCAGGGCCGCTGGTTCGACCCGCAGGCGATCATGCTGCGCGAAACCGCGCAACGCTGGGTCGCACGCGCGATCACCGGCGAAGTGAAGATCGAACTGCGCCGCGGCAACGACTACTCGATCCTGAGCACGAAGTCGCCGAACCTCACGTATCAGCCGGAACGCCTGTCGATGGAGAAGGTCGCGTCGACGTTCTCGCCGCGCGACCGGATCGGCCAGCTGACGATGCGCAACCTCGACATCACCGATACGCGCGACAAGCTGCGCGTGTACTCGCAAGTCGGGCTGCTGACGCCGGGCGAAGCGTCGGCGCTGCCGCAGATCAAGGGCGACGGCGACAAGTAAGTCGCGTCGTTCGACGCCGTGCCGCATCGCCTGCATGCGGCACGGTCGGGCAGGCTGCACGTGTGGCGCCTCATTACGCACGCAGCCTGCCGCTTCCCCTGTCCCCCGCCTTTCCGCTTCCTTCCGCATTCGCATTCCGCCGCGTGACGCGTCGACGGCACTGCATCGCCGCGCCGGTCATGGCAAGCTGCGAGTCGTCCGGTTCCTGCGTCGACTCATGACCACCCTTACCGTCATCCACCTGAACGGCCCGATCAACAGCGGCAAGACGACGATCGGCCTCGCGCTCGCACGCGTGTTGCCCGACGCGCGCTGCATCGACGGCGACGATCACGATGCGCCCGAAGATGCGCCGTTCGACGTGCAATGGGCGATCGCGCTCGAACGCCTCGTCGCGCAGATCGCGAACGCACGAGAACGCCATCTGGTCATCGCCTATCCGATCGGCGACGCGGAATTCGAACGGCTGCGCGCGGCCTGCGATGCGCGCGATGCGCGATTGTTCGTCGTCACGCTCGCGCCGCCGGAAGCGGTCGCGGCGTCGAATCGCGGCGCGCGCGCGTTGACGGAATGGGAGCGCCGCCGGATCGCGGAAATGTATCGGGAAGGGTATGCGGCGCGCGCGTTCAGCGAGATGGTGGTGGATACTTCCGATGCGACGCCCGACGCGTGTGCGGCACGTATCGCGCGGCAGGTCGCGGCGACGGCCTCGTAGCAGCCTCGTAGCAGCCTCGTCGCGGCTGCGCCGGCACGCGCCGTCCGGGCCGTGCGTGAACCTGCGCTGACGCCGACGCTCGCGCCCGGCCGATCGCGCGCCGCCGCGCACGAAGCCGGACAGGTACGCCACGCCCCCGTCCGGCTGCCCTGCAGCCGCGCACATTGCCACGCTTACGAGTGATGCCGCACGCCCGGCACCGCCGCTTCCCGCGCGCCCTTGCGGCTCAGCATCAGCGTGACGATCGCCGACACCGCGAGCGTGCCGGCCACCACGTAGAGCCCGGCCGCATACCCGCCCGTCGCGTGCTTCAGCCAGCCGATCGCGAACGGCCCGACGAACCCGCCGAGATTGCCGATCGAGTTGATCATCGCGATGCCCGCCGCCGCGCCGGCCCCCGACAGGAACGCGCTCGGCATCGCCCACAGCGGCGCCTTCGCGGCGCTGATGCCGATGTTGACGACGACCAGCGCGAGCACGGTCAGCAGCGCGGTGCTCGCCTGCCCAGCGAACACGAAGCCGATGCACGCGAGCACGCACGGAATCACGACATGCCACGTGCGCTCGCCGGTGCGATCCGAATGCCGCGCCCACGCGATCATCGCGACCACGGCGGCGATGCTCGGAATGCCGGTCAGCAAGCCCGTCTGCAATGCGGTGAAGCCGAACTGCTCGACCATCAGCGGCGCCCACAGGCCCAGCGTGTACAGCCCCGCCGACGTGCCGAAGTAGATCAGCGCGAGCGCCAGCACGCGCGGGTCGCGCAGCGCCTGCCACGCGCCGGCCGTATGCCCGGCGTGCGTGTGGCGCGCGTCCGCTTCCGCTTTCAGCTTCGCGATCAGCCAGTCGCGCTCGTCGGCCCGCAGCCACGCGGCCTGCGACGGCGCCTCGGTCAGGCACTTCAGCACGACGAAGCCGAGCGCGACCGCCGGCAGCGCTTCGACGATGTACAGCATCTGCCAGTCGGCCAAGCCGAACATCGGCGGCATCTGCATGATCGCGCCCGACAGCGGCGAGCCGATCGCGGTCGAGATCGGCGCAGCCGCCATGAACCACGCGGCGGCCACCGCGCGCTGCTTCACGGGAAACCACAAGCTCAGGTACAGGATGATGCCGGGGAAGAAACCCGCTTCGGCCATGCCGAGCAGGAAGCGCAACACGTAGAAGCTGGTCGGCCCGGCCGCGAACGCGGATACGGCCGACACGATCCCCCACGTAATCATCACGCGCGCGATCCAGATGCGCGCGCCGACGCGGTGCAGTATCAGGTTGGACGGCACTTCGAACAGGAAGTAGCCGATGAAGAACAGGCCGCCGCCGAACCCGAACGCGGTCGGCGACAGGCCGATCGCCTTGTTCATCGTCATCGCGGCAAAGCCGACGTTGACGCGATCGAGAAAGCTGACGAAGTAAAGCAGCATCACGAACGGAATGATGCGCCACATCAGTTTCCGCGCGACGCGGGTTTCCAGATCCGCTTGCATGTGTCTCCTCCTTCGAGGTCGGGCCGTGCGCCGTCGGTCGGTGGACCATCGGCGCCGGCCGCCGCCCGGCTCGCGTCGGATGCGCGAGTCGCGGACAGAAAAAATGCGCGAGTGAAGCGAACGGGCGGCGCCGTCAGGCCGCAACCGCCGCGTTGGCGATGCGCTCGCAGACGGCCGCCGTCACCTGCACAGTCGTCGCGCTGCCGCCGAGGTCGCGCGTATGCAGCGACGGGTCGGCCGTCACGGTCTCGATCGCCTGCATCACACGCGCGGCCGCTTCCGTCTCGCCGAGGTGATCGAGCAGCATCACGACCGACCAGAACGTGCCGACCGGATTCGCGAGCCCCTTGCCCATGATGTCGAACGCGGAGCCGTGGATCGGCTCGAACATCGACGGATAGCGGCGCTCGGGATCGATGTTGCCGGTCGGCGCGATGCCGAGGCTGCCCGCGAGCGCGGCGGCGAGATCGCTGAGAATGTCCGCGTGCAGGTTAGTCGCAACGATCGTGTCGAGCGACGCCGGCCGGTTGACCATGCGCGCGGTCGCCGCATCGACGAGCTCCTTGTCCCATGTCACGTCGGGAAACTCCTGCGCGATCTGCTTCGCGATCTCGTCCCACATCACCATCGCGTGCCGCTGTGCGTTGCTCTTCGTGATCACGGTCAGCAGCTTGCGCGGCCGCGACTGCGCGAGCCGGAACGCGAAACGCATGATGCGTTCGACGCCGGCGCGCGTGAGGATCGACACGTCGGTCGCAGCCTCGATCGGATGGCCTTGGTGCACGCGCCCGCCGACGCCCGCGTACTCGCCTTCCGAGTTCTCGCGGACGATCACCCAGTTCAGGTCGTCCGGCCCGCAGCGCTTCAGCGGCGCGTCGATGCCCGGCAGGATGCGTGTCGGGCGCACGTTCGCGTACTGGTCGAAGCCCTGGCAGATCTTCAGGCGCAGCCCCCAGAGCGTCACGTGGTCGGGCACGTCCGGGTCGCCTGTGGAGCCGAACAGGATCGCGTCCTTGCCGCGCAGCGCGTCGAGACCGTCGGCCGGCATCATCGCACCGTGCTGGCGGTAGTAGTCGGCGCCCCAGTCGAAATCCTCGAACTCGAACGCGAAGCGGTCGCTGCCGCGGGCGAGCGCTGCCAGCACCTGCTTGGCCGCAGGCACCACTTCCTTGCCGATGCCGTCGCCGGGAATCGTTGCGATACGGTAGGTCTTCATGCGGACATCCTCGATTGATCGTAAGCGTGAACGCACTTTACCGAACCAGTAGTGCAGAAACCGGGGCTATACTCAAAGCATCTTTAACTTCAATTCATGAATCCCGTCATGGCGGATACCGTCCAGCCGGCCGATCTCGGCTTCTTCTCGACGCTGGCCGCTTCGGGCAGCCTGAGCGCGGCCGCGCGCGAGCTCGGGCTGACCGCGGCGGCCGTCAGCAAGCGGCTCACGCAGATGGAGCGGCGTGCGGGCGTGACGCTCGTCAATCGCACGACGCGGCGGATGATGCTGACACCCGAAGGCGATGTGTACTTGGAATACGCGCGCCGGATCCTCGACCAGATGGACGAACTCGGCGAATTGCTCGGCAGCGCAAAGCAGCGGCCGAAGGGCCTGCTACGCGTGAATGCGACGCTCGGCTTCGGGCGCAGCCACGTCGGCCCGGCGATCTCGCGCTTCGTCGCGCGCTATCCGGAAGTGTCAGTGCAGCTGCAGCTGTCGGTGATGCCGCCGCCGCTCACCGACGATGCGTTCGACGTGTGCGTCCGCTTCGGCGAACCGCCCGACACGCGCGTCGTCGCGCGGCGGCTCGCGCCGAACCGCCGGCTACTGTGCGCGGCGCCCGTGTATCTCGCGCGGCACGGGACGCCCGGCACGCCGCACGACCTGACGCGGCACAACTGCATCGGCATCCGGCAGGGCGACGAAGGTTACGGCGTGTGGCGCTTGACGAGCGGGCGCGGCGCGGCCCGCCGCACGGAAGCCGTGCGGATCAACGGCAACCTGACGACGAACGACGGCGAAATCGCGGTGAAGTGGGCGCTCGACGGGCACGGGATCCTGATGCGCGCGGAATGGGATCTGCGCGACTATCTCGCCGACGGGCGGCTGGTGGTCGTGCTGCCGGATCATGAAACGCCGAGCGCCGATATCTACGCGGTATATGCGCAGCGTCACCAGATGTCGGCGCGAATTCGCGCGTTCGTCGATTTTCTGGCGGAAGAATTGGGGCGATTCAGGGTGGTGTAACGCGCGGGCTCCACACGCCGTGCGGGACGGCCTGTCGGTGCGCGATGCTGCGGGCACCCGCACGCCTCCGGCTCGCCGTGTGCGGCTGCACGGCTGACCGTGCGGCATATGAGGAAAATATTTTGGCCGATTTCGCATTGCATCGCCAAAATATTGACATTCTTCGATCCGTACCGGATGGCCCGTGCATTCCGCCTCGCAACCGCTTGACGGCTTGCCGGCCACATACCGCCGTCAGGCCGCCGCTACCAGTCCGCCATAACGGTCGCACGCAGCGACGACTTCCTGCGCCGGCCGCCACCCCGTCGCCCCCACCGGCGCCAGCCCCATGTGTTCCTTCACGGCCTGCACGAAACGCTCGGCGATCCAGTCGACGAACGCGCGCACGCCGGGCGAGACATGCGGGCGCTTCACGTAGACGGCCGACACGGCGAGCGCATCGGGTTGCCAGCGCGGCAGCACCTCCCGCAATCGCCCGGCCTCGATCAGCGGCTGCGCGGCAACGCGCGTCGGCTGGATCAGCCCGAGGCCGTGCACGCCGCAGGCGAGATACGCCTGCTCGTCGTCCACGCCGACGATGCCGTCGAGCCGCACCTTGCGCACCGCGTCGTCCACCACGAACTCGAGCTCGGCCGGACGCTGGCCGGATACGTGCGACGCGCCTACCGCGCGATGCGCGCCCAGCTCGTCGGGCGTGCGCGGCACGCCGAAGCGGTCGAGATACGCGAGGCTCGCGCACGTCACGCGCTCGAGCGAGCCGAGCCGGCGCGCGACGAGCGACGAATCGGGCAGCGCACCGAGCCGGATGCTGCAGTCGATCGCGTCGCCGATGCGATCGACCGCGCGCCCGGCCATGGCGAGCATCAGCTCGAGATCGGGATGCCGCGCGTTGAATTCGCCGAGCGCCGGCAACACGATCGCGCCCGCCACCGACGCCGGCAACTCGACGCGCAGCGGCCCGCTCGGATGCAGCGCGGCGCCGCGGATGCTGGCTTCGAGCTCGTCGACGTCCGCCGTGATGCTGACGCAGCGCCGGTAGTATGCGTCGCCTTCGGGCGTCGCCCGCAACGCGCGCGTCGTGCGCACCAGCAACGGCATGCCGAGCGCCGCTTCGAGCTCCTGCACGGTGCGCGTCGCGGTGGCGCGCGAAATGCCGAGTGCCTGCGCCGCGCGCGTAAAGCTGTTCATTTCGACGATGCGCGTGAAGATGCGCATCGCGCGGATCGGATTGTCCACCCCAACACCTCTGCGTGGTTGCGATATGCCGCAGCGCGCGTTCGCGCACTGCGCCTGCGTGCCAATGTCGACGCAAGCCGCGCGGCCCGCGCGGCCGTCGGATCAGGCGTTCGCTGCCGCGATGCTGCGCGCCGGTTCGGCCAGCAGCCGTTGCGCGAGCGCCAGCGCGTCGTCGCGGCTCGCCGCCGCATTCAGCGGATACCCCCAGACCTTCTCGAAGGCGCCCGAAAAGGCATCGAGCGCCATGCGCCGTGCGGCATCGGGCTCGATCGCGATCATCCCCGGGATCCATTCGCGCGACAGCGCGCGGTTGGCCTTGCTCCATTTCGCGAGCTGCTTGCGTATCTCGTGATCGTTGTCGGCGCGATCGTCGCCGGACGGCGCATCGTCGGTCAGCAGAACGAAACGTTCGCGGCGCGCGAGCAACGCATCGAGTTCGGCGGTCAGGCGGGCGGGATCGGTGGGGGGCGAGCCGCTGTAACGCAGCCAGACAAACGGGAATTCAGTCGTGACGATTTGCATGTCGACCTCCAAATGAGAACGATTCTCATTCTATGGAGCGAGGCCTCATGCGTCATTTCTCATTCCGGCCAACTGCTTTCTCGATCCGGCCAAACGTGCGCGGGTGCGCAGTCCGGCTGTTCAGCGTTGCCGGTCGGTCAGGAATTGCGTGGGCGACTTGCCGGTCGCCTTGCGGAACATCGTGACGAAGCTACTCGCGCTCTCGTAGCCGAGATCGATCGCGATCTGATGCACGCGGCGGCCGGTCGTCAGCATCCGCAGCGACAGCGCGACGTGCAGCCGCCGACGCCAGTCGCCGAGACTCATCCCGAGCTCCTTCGTCGCGAGCCGCGTGAGGCTGCGCTCGCTGATGCCCGCGCGCCGTGCGAGTTCGGGCAGCGGCGACTTGTCGGCCGGATCGTCGAGCAGATGGTCGATCAGCTTGCGCAGCCGACGATCGGCCGGCATCGGCAGATACAGGTCCTCGACCGGCGCCGCGACGAGTTCGTCGAGCAGCGTCGCCACCAGCCGCCCTTGCGGCCCGTCGACGTCGTACAGGTTCGGGAAGCTGGCCGCCTTCAGCAGCAGCTCGCGCAACAGCGGCGACACGGCCAGCGTGCAGCAGCGCGTGGGCAGGTCGAGCGCCGCGTCGGGTTCGACCAGGACCGCGTAGAAGGTCGCGCCGGCCGAGCCGCGCGCCGCATGCGGGACGTCGCCCGGAATCCAGACCGTGCATTGCGGCGGCGCGCTCCACACGCCGCCGTCGATCTCGCAATAGACGACGCCGCTAAGCGTGTAGAGCAGTTGCGCCTGACGGTGGCTGTGCCGCTCCAGCCGCCATTCGGGCTCGACGACCGAGCCGCCGAACACCACGAGCGGACGCGGCACGCGATGGACGTCGGCGTCCGCGGCGGGATCGGTCATCGGTGGAAGGTCGCGCATGGAACGACAAGCTGTGGAAAAGGCCGGACGCCGACGCGTCCTTTCGTGCTTATACCAGAAAGGCGCCGGCGCAGCCGTGCGGTTCGACGCGGCGTCTGCGGGCGCGCGACGAACCGAATACAATGCGGCGATCCCCTGTCGCTGCGCCAACCTGCCGGAGCCGCCATGTTCGACCTGACCACGCTGACCACCTTCACGGCCGTCGTCCTGGGCCTGTTCCTGATCCCCGGCCCCGCCGTGCTGCTCGTGCTGAGCCGCACCGTGCAGGGCGGCCGCAAGACCGGCATCCTGACCGGCCTCGGCGTCGCGAGCGGCGACTTCGTGCACACGCTGTTCGCGGCCGTCGGATTGTCCGCACTGCTGATGACGTCGGCGCTCGCGTTCAACGTCGTGAAGCTGGCCGGCGCCGCGTACCTGATCTATCTCGGCGTGCGCGCGCTGCTGGAGAAGGCGGCCGATCCGTCGCTGCCGCAGGTGTCGCCCGTCACGCCGTTCAAGGCGTACCTGCAGGCGATTCCCGCCGAAGTGCTGAATCCGAAAACCGCGCTGTTCTTTCTCGCGTTCATGCCGCAGTTCGTGCATCCGGAGCGCGGCTCGACGTTCGTGCAGTTCGCGGTGCTCGGGCTGATCTTCGTCGTGCTCAGCTCGCTTTACACGACGCTGATCGCGTGCTCGATCCGCCCGCTCGGCCGCATCGTGAAGCGGCTCACGTGGCTCACGCGCTGGCAGGGCAAGATCATCGGTTCGATCTTCATCGCGCTCGGGCTGCGCGTGGCCGTGCAGCAGCGCTGATGCGAGTGCGCGTATGACGCCCGCCGGCGCGGACCTGCTCTACACCGACCCGCGCCTCGTCGCGGTATACGACCTGTTCAACGCCGGCGATCGGGACTTCGCGTTCTACGCCGCCGAGATCGGCGCCGTCCCGCAACGCATCCTCGATCTCGGCTGCGGCACCGGCACGTTCGCCCGACGGCTCGCGACGGCCGGGCATGACGTCGTCGCGATCGATCCCGCTTCGGCGATGATCGATTACGCGCGACGCCAGCCGGGCGCCGACGCCGTGCGCTGGTTCGCGTGCGCGCTCGACGGCCTGCCGCCCGGTGTGCCGTTCGATGCGGTCGTGATGACCGGGCACGCGTTCCAGTGCCTGCTGACCGACGACGCCATCGACGCGACACTGCGCGGCGTGCGGCGCGTGCTCGCCGGCGGCGGCCGCTTCCTGTTCGATACCCGCAACCCGCGCACCGAACCGTGGCGGGCATGGACGCCCGCGCAGTCGGCACGCAGCATCGAATCGCACGCATTCGGCATCGTCGATCTCCATCACGCGGTGCGGGCGATCGACGGCGCGATCGTGACGTTCGACACGCACTACCGCTTCCGCCGCGACGATACGGTGCTGACGAATACGAGCCGGCTGCGTTTCATCGCGCACGCCGAATTGCAAGCGCGCGTGGCGGCCGCCGGTTTCGCGTCGGCCGACTGGCGCGGCGACTGGGACCACGCTCCGTTCGACGAAGCGACCAGCGCGGAGATCATCGCGATCTGCCGCGCGTGAGCGCGGGTGCGCGGGTACGTCGATTGCGCTGGCGGCGGGCAGCGTGCTCACCGCATACGCATCCCGGATCGTGCGGCGCGACCGTCCGACGCAGCGCGGCCGGCAGTCGATGAAACGAACGGCGCGGTGGCTGCCGGCATCGCGCCGCTTGCGCGTCGATCGGCCACGTGCGTGCCCGCGCACCGTTTCGTCACATCGTTCCTCCGCGTTGCAGCGGTATACTGGATGCCGTTCGCGCCACTGCACTCGACCTGCACCGCTTGCTGACGATGCGCTTGCAGTCCGGCATCCTCCGCCCGCCTCCTCCCAGTCGATTCGAACCGCCATGTCGCACCGTTTTTCGCTCGCCGTCGCCGCCCTCCTCGCCGCTTCCCCGATCGTCACGCACGCCCGTCCGCTGTCGCGGCCGCCAGTCGAACGCGAGTTCAAGAGCTGGTCGGTCGTCTGCGACAACGGCAATCGCTGTATCGCGGAAAGTCACGCCGACGATATCGACGATGCACGCGCCGGCCTGATCCTGCGCGTGACGCGCGACGCCGGCCCGGACGCGCAACCGTCGCTCGACCTTTACGCATCGACGCCGATCGACTTGCGCACGGCCCGCATCGACGGCCGACCGTTCGATGCGATGCCGGCGCAATGGCATACGTTCGGCGACAAGACCAACGACGAAGCCCGCCCGTTCCGGCTCCGGACCGACGATCCGGCCACGGTGGCCGCGTGGCTCGCCGCGGCGCGTAATGCCCAACTGCTGAGCCTCGGCGATCCGGCATCGGCGCCCACCGCGCGTACGCCGTTGTCGGGATTGAATGCCGCGTTGCTGCTGATCGACGATACGCAGGGCCGCGTCGGCACGGTCACGGCGCTGTCGCGCCCCGGCGCCCGGCCTGCGTCGTCGGTGCCGGCCGCGCCCGCGTTGCCGCCCGCGATCACGCCCGCGCCGCCGGCCGACTCGACCCTGTCGAGCGCCGAACAGCGTCCGCTCGTCGATGCGGTGCTCGCGAAATTCGGCGCCGACGTGAAGCAATGCGCGGCCGAGGTCGAAGACGAAATGTCGGCGAGCGACCGCAGGAAAGCGTCGCGCGCCGTCGCGATCTCGTCCGACGAGGCGCTCGTCGCGATCCCGTGCCAGACCAGCAGCCTGTATAACCACACCGACCTGTGGTATCGCGTGCGCCGCACCGCGCCGTACATGCCGGCCGCGATGAATTTCGGCGAGAACGCGAGCGCGGGCCTCGATTCGGCGTCGTTCGCGAACGAGCTGACCGACGCCAGCTACGATGCCGCCCGCGCGACGCTGTCGAGCACGGTCAGATTGCGCAGCGCCGGCGATTGCGGCTCGACCGCATCGTGGGTGTTCGACGGCCGGCGCTTCGTGCTCGACGGCCTCGCCACGCACAGCACCTGCAACGGCCTGTTCCAGGCTCGATGGCCGCGCCTGTATCGCCGGGCCGACGCGGCCGGCAGCCCGCACTGACGCGTCACGTCACGCGGCGCCGACGATCGAGATCGAGAATCCGTCCCAGCCCTTCTGCCCGACCGTCTGCACGGCGGTCGTCATGAGCGCGGGCTCGGCCGCGAGGCGCGCGAACCCGTCGCGCACGCCGACCACGTCCGGCTCGCGATTGCCCGGATCGGCGACGCGCCCGTTTCGCACGACGTTGTCGACGACGATCACCGTGCCGGGCCGCGACAGCTTCAGCGCCGCGTCGAGATAAACGGCGTTGTTGTCCTTGTCCGCATCGATGAAGACGAAATCGAACGGCGCCTCCCCGGCCTCGACGAGCCGCGCCAGGCTGTCCTTCGCACTGCCGACCACTACCGACACGACCGCCGCGAAGCCGGCGCGCGCGATGTTCTGCGTCGCGACCTTCGCGTGTGCCGGGTTCAGTTCGAGCGTCACGAGCGAGCCGCCCGGCGGCAATGCGCGCGCCAGCCAGATCGTGCTGTAGCCGCCGAGGGTGCCGACTTCGAGGATGCGCCGCGCGCCGCGGATCGTCGCGAGCAGTTGCAACAGCTTGCCCTGGTTCGGCGCGACGTTGATCGCGGGCAGCCCGGCCGCGTCGCTCGCCGCCAGCGCGGCGTCGAGCACGGCGTCGGACGGCACGAGCGTCGCCGAAAAATACGCATCCACCTGGTTCCATCGATCCTGATCCATCGCGCACCTCTCGTCTGCGGAAAAAGGCATTCTATGCGCCGCGCCCGATAAGCAACACACCATTCGTTCTAAGAGCAGCCGCGCACGTGCTCCTATAATCGCCGGACGGCAGGACCCTCGACCTTCACAACAACAAACGGAGCACCCATGACCGATCAGGCCAATTCGAACTGGCGCCTCGAAACCATCGCCGTGCACGGCGGTTATCGCCCCGACCCGACCACGCGCGCGGTCGCCGTCCCGATCTACCAGACCGTTGCGTACGCATTCGACGACACGCAGCACGGCGCCGACCTGTTCGACCTGAAGGTCCAGGGCAACATCTACACGCGGATCATGAACCCGACGACGGACGTGCTCGAGCAGCGGATCGCCGCGCTCGAGGGCGGCATCGGCGCGCTCGCGCTCGCGTCGGGGCAAGCCGCCGTCACGTACGCGGTCCAGACGATCGCCGAAGCCGGCGACAACATCGTGTCCGCGAGTTCGCTGTACGGCGGCACCTACAACCTGTTTGCGCATACGCTGCCGCAATACGGGATCGCCACGCGCTTCGCCGATCCGCGCGATCCCGCATCGTTCGCACCGCTGATCGATGCGCGCACGAAAGCGATCTTCGCGGAATCGGTCGGCAACCCGCTCGGCAACGTCACCGACATCGCCGCGCTCGCGGAGGTCGCGCATCGCCACGGCATCCCGTTGATCGTCGACAACACGGTGCCGTCGCCATACCTGCTGCGCCCGTTCGAACACGGCGCGGACATCGTCGTGCACTCGCTGACGAAATATCTCGGCGGGCACGGCACGAGCCTCGGCGGCGCGATCGTCGATTCGGGCAAGTTCCCGTGGGCCGAGCACGCGGACCGCTTCAAGCGGCTCAACGAGCCGGACGTCAGCTATCACGGCGTCGTCTATACCGATGCGTTCGGGCCGGCAGCCTATATCGGCCGCGCCCGCGTGGTGCCGCTGCGCAACCTGGGCGCGGCGATCTCGCCGTTCAATGCGTTCCAGATCCTGCAGGGAATCGAGACGCTCGCGCTGCGCGTCGAGCGGATCAGCGACAACGCGCTGAAGATCGCGCAGCACCTCGCGCGCCACGAGCACGTCGAATGGGTGAGCTACGCGGGCCTGCCCGATCACCCCGACCATCCGCTCGTCGCGCGCTACCTGTCGGGCCGTGCGCCGGGCATCCTGACGTTCGGCGTAAAAGGTGGCCGCGACGGCGGCGCGAAGTTCCAGGATGCGCTGAAGCTGTTCACGCGGCTCGTCAACATCGGCGATACGAAGTCGCTCGCGACGCACCCGGCATCGACCACGCACCGTCAACTTTCGCCGGCCGAACTCGCGAAGGCCGGCGTGAAGGAAGAAACGGTGCGGCTGTCGATCGGCATCGAGCATATCGACGACCTGCTCGCCGATCTCGACCAGGCGCTCGCGCAGCTCTGACCGGAACGGGCGGGCCGGCTCGCCGGTGCGCGGGCATCGAACCGCTTGACCCTGGAGCGGCTTCAAGGTGTTCAATCTCCGGTCGATGCCGGGGCGACGCCCGGCGCGTACGATCGTGCGACGCAGCCTCCGCCGCGACACGCCCACCGCCGAGAGACCTCATGACCCCCACCGCGAAGCTCGCGCTGCTCACGTTACCGCCCGTGCTGGCGGCCTGCTTCGGCGCCCTCGCGGCCGCGTGGCGCGCGCCCGGCCCGAAAACCTCGAGCGTGATCCAGCATTTCACCGGCGGCATCGTGTTCGCGGCCGCCGCGCTCGAACTGCTGCCGCAGGACCGCGCACATGCGCTGTTTCCGGTCGTCGTCGGCTTCGTGCTCGGGATCGCGCTGATGCTGGCGATTCGCGCGTTGTCTGGTGCGGTCGAGACGCGCTTCGAGGACGCGCGGTTGCCCGTGAGCCTGATCGTCGTCACCGCGATCGACCTCGTCGTCGACGGCCTGGTGCTCGGCATCGCCTTTTCCGCGAGCGACGAAAGCGGCATCATCCTGACCGTCGCGCTGACGCTCGAGGTGCTGTTCCTCGCGCTGTCGGTCAGCGCGGCGCTGGCCGCGGCCGGCATCGGCCGCTTGCTGTCGATCGTCGTGCCGGTCGCGCTCGCGGCGCTGCTGAGCGTCGCAGCCGTTGCGGGCAATGCGGCGTTCGCCGGGCTGCCGGCGAATATCTATGCGGCGCTGCTGGGGCTCGGCACGGTCGCGCTGCTGTACCTCGTCACCGAGGAACTGCTGGTCGAAGCGCACGAAGTGCCCGAGACACCGTTCGCGACGGCCTCGTTCTTCATCGGCTTCATCGTGTTCTTCCTGATCGAAGGATCCGTGAAGGCCGGGTAAGCCGCGTTCGACGGCGCGACGGCTACCAGGTCGTCGCGCCGGTCGGCCACGTATCGACGATGCGCGCGCCGTTGACCGGCGCGACACCCGCGTTGCGCAGCGCGGTCCACAGGTCGATCGCATGTTCGCGCGATTTGCGGCTGCCGTCGTCGGTCAGCACGTTCAGCGCGATCACTTCGTCGCGTGTCGTCAGTTGCAATTGCTCCTTCAGCTTGCGCGACTGATGCGACACGGTACGGACGTCGCCGAGCACGATCCGTTTCGCCGCGACGGTCGACGCGTCGCCGGCATCGGCCGGCACGAACGTCAGCCGACCAGCGGCGACTTCGCATTGTCCGCGCGCGAACGTCGCGGTCCACGCGCCGGCCGGCACGGCCGCCAACTCGCAGCGCATTCGCTCGTTCGCGCGGCAACCGACGTCGTGCGCCGACGCGTGCGACAGCGCACGTTCCGGCCAGCCTGCCGCCATCGCGGCCGCCGACATCAGGTACGCCGCCAGCACGATCCCTTTCGCGACATTGCGCATCGCACGCTCCTTTTCATCGATGAACGATCAAAGCCCCACGAAGCGGTCGTCGTGCGCATCGACCGGCGGCGACTCGTCGCCGCGACGAACGGTCGCGCGATGAATCGCCCGATGGCGCGCGACGGCGGCCGGGCTCGCCGGGTAGTCGTGAGTCGGGCTCGGGATCGGGATCGCGCCGTCGCGACGCGCGCGCAGCCGTTCCTGAATCACGTCCCGACGGCGCTTCGGCTGCGCGGCCACGACCTGCGAGAAGGCCGCGATCGACGGTGCGACAACGCTAACGGCGATCGCCGGGTGCGGCATGTTCATGTGAACGGCTCCTTATTGGAATGTCTTGACGGGAGCCATCACTTTGATCCCGCGGCGGTGCGGATTCGTGATCGCTTCATGACGGTTTCGTCACCGTTCCGCCATGCACTCCGTGACGAAAATTTCATGTTCCGATCAGGTTCGCGATGCGCCGCGCCGCTACGATCGGAACGGTAGCGGGCCCTGCCCGTTCCCCTCCACGCAGCGGGTCGCTGCCGCACGGCACGATCACGCATTAGGCCCGGGCTCGTCGAGTGCCGGGCCTTTTTTTACGTGGATCCGACGATCAGGGCGCGGAATCGCGCTGCGGGAACAGGCATGGATGCGTTTTCACATACAGGTTCGGATTGCCGCAGCGGTGCCCGGCATAGTCGATCTGCTCGCCGGGCATCGAGGCGGCCGGCGCTGGCTTGCGCGCGGCGGCAGGTGCGGTTGCCGCGATACCGGAGCGTGTCGACGACGCGCAGCCCGAGAGCAACGTAACGATCAGGACTGCGATCAATGCGAAATGAATGGCAGGACGGTGCAATTGTCGATCCGGAATGAAGGCTAGAACAGCGCCGCCCGCTATCGACACTGTCGTCGCGATCGGCACGAATGCCGCCGGCGCGGTCGGCCGACGGCAGACCTCATGTTCCGCTTCCCGCTCATCGCACCGATGACGCGAACATGACGGTTGCGTCATGTCGAGCGAGTCCGCACGGTACGCCACAGCGCCTCGCAATCTGACGCATTTTTCATCTCGCGATCACGATCGCGCACGGCCGCTTTCGCATACTGGGTCCATGGTTCGCCACCCGGCGGCCGTGATCAAGGAGAGCACTCGATGAAAACCGCAAAACTCGCAGCATGGTTCGTCGCCGCCACGCTGTCGCTCGGCATGGCCACGCAGGCCGCGCACGCCCAAACGCAAGGCAAGTCCCGCTCGCAGGTCGTCGACGAACTGAAGCAAGCGCAGCACGACGGTGTCGTGCCGACGAGCAAGACGCAGTACCCGCCGACCGGCGAGATCGTCGCACGCAACAAGGAACTGCACGGGATTTCGGTGCATGGCGGCGAGAAGAGGCCGCAGACCGACAATCACGACGACCTGACCGCGAAGCAATGACGCCCAGCCTCCCGGCCGCGGGCAACGCGCCGCGCGCGGCTGCCTTACGGCGAGCGCGCGGGCGTGTGCGCCCGCGCCGTCAGGCGCCGATGGCGGCCGGCCGTCGCGGAAAGCGCAGCCAGAAGGTCGTGCGGCGACCCGGTTCGCTGTCGACGCCGCATTCGCCGCCGTGATTGTCCATGATCGACCGGACGATCGCGAGGCCGAGCCCGGTGCCCGACGCCGAATCGTGCCGCGACGGATCGACGCGATAAAAGCGCTCGAAAATCCGCCCGACGTGCTCCGCCGCGATGCCGGGCCCCGTGTCCGACACGGCGATCGTCGTCGCGCCGCCCTGCTCGACGCAATCGATCGTCACGACGCTGCCGCGCGGCGCATAGGTCAGCGCATTCGACAGCAGGTTGCTCAACGCGCGCTGGTACAGCGTCAGATCCGCATCGACCCACGCATGGCCGTCGACCTTCACCGTCACGCCCGCGTCTTCCGCAAGCGGCTCGTAGTAGCCGGCCACCCGCTCCGCCTCCTCCGCCGCATTCAGGCGTAGCACATCGATCGACGTGCCGGCCTGCTCCGAACGCGCGAGAAACAGCATGTCCTCGATCATTCGCGACAGCCGCTGGTATTCGTCGATGCTCGACTCGATCACGCTCCGGTATTCGTCCGCGCTGCGCGGTTGCGACAGCACGACCTGCGCGGCCGCCTGCAGGTTCGTCAGCGGCGTGCGCATGTCGTGCGCAAGATTCGACGAGAACTGGCTCAGCCGCGTGAACGATTCGTTCAGCCGCGCGAGCATCCCGTTGAACGCATGCTCGAGTTCCTTCAGTTCGCCCGACGTATCGAGTTCCGGCAGCGGATGCGCGAGCCGGCTCGTCGACATCTGCTCGGCGCGCGCCGCGAATCGTCGCAGCGGGCTCAGCCCGAGCGCCGCGATGCCGTATGCGATCGCGGCCGCGAGCACCACGCCGAACACCTCGATCACGACGATCGTATAAGCGTGCGTGCGCAACAGCAGCACGTCGGCGCTGCGGTCGTATTGCACGGCGACGCGCACCACGAGCGCCCCGGCGCCGGCGAGCTGCACGCTCGTCAGCAGATACCGGTGCCGCTCGCCGGGCGCGGCGATGCCGACCGGCACGCGCCCGGCGTTCATCGACAGCAGCGGCGCATACGGACGGAAGCCCGGGGTGCCGACGAGGCGCGCACCGCCGGCATCGAAGATCGCGAGATCCATGTTCGGATGCCCGTGCAACTGGTCGATCCAGATATCGGCGTTGCGCGCGACGTCGGCCGTCGTGCGCGCCTCGGCCAGGTGTGCCCCCAGTGCGGCGGAAATGCCGGCCATCTGCTCGGCCGCCGTGGCTTCGACGCGGTTGCTCAGCGCCTCGTACAGTGCGACGCCGCTCGACGCGAGGATCACCGACGTCGACAGGATGATCAGCGCGGTCAGGCGGCCGCGCAGCGTGCGCGGCAGCAGGCGCGCGATCATGCGGCCGCGCCGCCGCGCGTTTCGAGCACGTAGCCCATCCCGCGCACCGTGTGGATCAGCTTCGGTTCGTACGCGTCGTCGATCTTCGAGCGCAGCCGGCGAATCGCCGAATCGACGACGTTCGTGTCGCTGTTGAAGTTCATGTCCCACACCTGAGACGCGATGGTCGCGCGCGGCAGGATCTCGCCTTCGCGGCGCATCAGCAGCCACAGCAGCGCGAACTCCTTCGCGGTCAGCAGGATCGTGTCGCCCTGCCGCGTGGCCTTGCGGCGCGTCAGGTCGAGTTCGAGATCGGCCACGCGCAGCGTGTTCGAGTCGCGCGGCTGGCCGCGCCGCAGGATCGACTTGATGCGCGCGGTCAGCTCGACGAAATCGAACGGCTTCGCGAGATAGTCGTCCGCGCCGAGTTCGAGCCCCTTCACGCGATCGCCGACGTCGTCGCGCGCGGTGAGGAACAGCACGGGCGTCGACTTGCTGCGCCGCAGGTTCTGCAGCAACGTCCAGCCGTCCTGCCCGGGCAGCATCACGTCGAGTACGAGCAGGTCGTACTCCTCCGTTTCGGCCTGGTGCTGGCCCGTGATGCCGTCCTCGACCCAGTCGACGACGTAGCCGGCCTCGGTCAGGCCCTTGCGCAGATACGCGCCCGTCTTCGGTTCATCCTCGACAATCAGAATTCGCATCACGCATTACCCTTGAAGAAACCCAGCCGGCGCAGCACGCGCGCGCCGACGCCGCCGCGCCACGCCGTGCGCCACGACACCGCATGGCTAACACGGTACAGCACCGGCAGCCCCAGCAGCGTCAACGCCGTGGACGACAGGATACCGCCGATCACGACCGTCGCAAGCGGGCGCTGCACCTCGGCGCCGGTGCCGGTCGCGAACGCCATCGGCAGGAAGCCGAGCGACGCGACCAGCGCAGTCATCAGCACGGGCCGCAGCCGCGTGAGCGCGCCGTCGCGCACGGCCGCGTCGAGCGGCATCCCTTCGTCGCGCAGGTTGCGGATGAACGAGATCATCACGAGCCCGTTGAGAACCGCCACGCCGGACAGCGCGATGAAACCGACCGCCGCCGTGATCGACAGCGGAATCCCGCGCAGCCACAGCGACACGACACCGCCGCTCAGCGCGAACGGAATGCCGGTGAACACCAGCAGCCCGTCCTTCACGTTGTTGAACATCACGAACAGCAACACGAACACCATGAACAGCGCGAGCGGCACGACGAGCTTCAGGCGCTCGCTCGCGCTCCGCAGTTGCTCGAATTGCCCGCCCCACGACACCCAGTAACCGGCCGGCACGCGCACGTCCTGCTGCAATTGCTCGCGCGCATCGGCGACGAACGAGCCGACGTCGCGGCCGCGCACGTTCGCGCTGACCACCACCCGCCGCTTGCCGTCCTCGCGGCTGATCTGGTTCGGGCCGGGCGCCACGTCGATCGTCGCGAGCTCCGCGAGCGGCACGTACGGGGCTGCCGCGAGCCGCGCGGCGGCGCCCGTGGCCGGCGCGGGCAACGCGATCGGCAGCCGCTTGATCGCCTCGATGTCGGAGCGCAGTTCGTCGGGCAGCCGCACGACGATGTCGAAGCGGCGGTCGCCCTGGAACAGCGTGCCGGCCTTCCGGCCGCCGACGGCCGCGGCCACCGAATCCTGCAGGTCGGCGACGCTCACGCCGTAGCGCGCGAGCTTGTCGCGGTCGAGGTTGACGGTCAGCACCGGCAGGCCCGTGGTCTGCTCGACCTTCACCTCCGACGCGCCCGGCACCTTCTGCAATGCAGCGGCGATCTGCTCGCCGGTCCGGTTCAGCACGGCCATGTCGTCGCCGAAGAGCTTCACGGCGACGTCGCTGCGCACGCCCGAAATCAGCTCGTTGAAGCGCAGCTGGATCGGCTGCGAGAACTCGTACGCGTTGCCCGGCAGCTCGGCGAGCGCGTCCTCGATCTCGCGCACGAGCCGATCGCGCGGTTTCTTCGGATCGGGCCACGTGTCGGCCGGCTTCAGCATGATGTAGCCGTCCGACAGGTTCGGCGGCATCGGGTCGGCGGCGATCTCGGCCGTGCCGGTGCGCGCGAACACGCGCTCGATCTCGGGGAAGCGCGCCTTCAGCGTCTTCTCGATCGACTTCTGCATCTCGACCGACTGCGACAGGCTCGTGCCGGGAATCCGCAGCGCGGATACGGCCAGATCGCCCTCGTTCAGGCTCGGGATGAACTCGCTGCCGAGGCGCGTCGCCAGCCCCAGCGTGACCAGCACGATCGCGCCCGCCCCGGTCATCACGCGCGCCGGGCGCGTCATGAACGCGGCGAGCACCGGTTCGTACGCGCGCCGCGCCCAGCCCATCAGCCGGTTTTCCTTCTCCTCGACCCGCTCGCCGATGAACAACGCGACGGCCGCCGGAATGAACGTGACGGTCAGCACCATCGCGGCGGCGAGCGCCATCACGACGGTCGTCGCCATCGGGTGGAACATCTTGCCTTCGACGCCGGTCAGCGCGAAGATCGGCAGGTACACCACCATGATGATCAGCTGTCCGAATATCAATGCACGGCGCGCCTCCTGCGATGCGCCGAACACTTCGGCAAAACGCTCGGCGCGCGTGAGCGGCCGCCCGGCCGCCGCCTGCGCATGCGCGAGCCGCCGCACGCAGTTCTCGACGATCACCACCGCGCCGTCCACGATGATCCCGAAGTCGAGCGCGCCGAGGCTCATCAGGTTGGCGCTCACCTTAGCGTTGACCATCCCGGTGAAGGTCATCAGCATCGACAGCGGAATCACGAGCGCGGTGATCAGCGCCGCGCGGATGTTGCCGAGGAACAGGAACAGCACGGCAATCACGAGCACCGCGCCTTCGAGCAGGTTCTTCTTCACCGTCGCGACGGCCTTCTCGACGAGCACCGTGCGGTCGTACACCGGAATCGCCTTCACGCCGGCCGGCAGCGTGCGGTTCACATCCTCCATCTTCGCGGCGACGGCCTTCGACACCGTCCGGCTGTTCTCGCCCATCAGCATGAACACCGTGCCGAGCACGACTTCCTCGCCGTTCGACGTCGCGGCGCCGGTGCGCAGTTCGCGGCCGATATCGACCGCGCCGATGTCCTTCATCCGCACCGGCACGCCGCCGACGTTGGTCAGCACGATGTTCGCGATGTCGTCGACGGTGCGCGCCTGGCCCGGCACGCGCACCAGATACTGCTCGCCGCGCTTTTCGATGTAGCCGGCGCCGACGTTGTCGTTGTTGCGCTCCAGCGCGCGCACGACGTCGGCGAGCGTCAGCCCGTACGACATCAGCTTTGCCGGGTTCGGCGCGACGCGGTACTCCTTCACGTAGCCGCCGATCGAGTTGACCTCGGTCACGCCGCGCACGTTGCGCAACTGCGGCCGCACGACCCAGTCCTGCAGTTCCCGCAGGTCGGCCGCCGTATAGCGCGTGCCGTCGGGCTTGCGCGCGCCGGCGTCGGCCTCGACGGTCCACAGGTAGATCTCGCCGAGGCCCGTCGACGTCGGCCCCATCGCGGGCGCGATGCCGGCCGGCAACTTGTCCTTCGCTTCCTGAATGCGCTCGTTGACGAGCTGCCGCGCGAAGTAGATGTCGGTGCCGTCCTTGAAGATCACGGTGACCTGCGACAGCCCGTAACGCGAGATCGAGCGCGTCTGCTCCAGCCCCGGCAGCCCGGCCATCGCGGTCTCGACCGGATAGGTGATGCGCTGCTCGGCCTCGAGCGGCGAGTAGCCGGGCGCGGACGTGTTGATCTGCACCTGCACGTTGGTGATGTCGGGCACCGCGTCGATCGGCAGCCGCTGGTAGCTGAATACGCCCAGCGCGGCCACAGCCGCGATCGCCAGCATCACGAGCCAGCGGTGCGCAATCGCGAAGCGGATCAGGCGCTCAAACATGTCGGGATTCCTTGAAGCGGAGCACGGACGTCCTCACCGGACGGGCCGCGCGGCCGGTCGACCGACCGCTCGGAAAGCAGGCCGCATGAAGGGCCGCCAGTCGCGCCACGGCGCTCGCGTAGTGCCGCTCATTCATGTTCCGCGCTCCCCTTGCCGAGTTCCGCCTTCAGCACGAAGCTGTTCGACGCCGCGTATTCCTGGCCGGGCTGGAGCCCCTTCAGCACTTCGATCGCGCGTTCGTCGCGCCGCCCCGTCTCGACCGGCTGCGCGACGAACCCCTTCGGCGAGCGCACGAACACCGACGGCGCGCCGTCGACGTCCTGCAGCGCGTCGCTCGCGACCGCGAGCGGCACATCCTGCCTGCCCGCATCGACCGACACGTTCACGAACATCCCCGGGCGCCACACGCGGTCCGGGTTCGGCAGCACGACGCGCGCCGGCGCGGTGCGCGTCTGTTCGCCGAGCAGCGACCCCACGTATGCGATCGGGCCGCTCGAACGCGATTCGAACGCGGTCGCGATCACCGTCGCGTCACGGCCGACGCGCACGTCGTCGAGCCGCTGCGCGGGCACCGCCATCTCGGCCCACACGGTGGACAGGTCGGAAATCACGAACATGCTCGCGTCGGCGGCGATCGCCTCGCCGGGCGTCGCATGCTTCTCGACGATCGTGCCCGCGAACGGCGCGCGCAGTTCATAACGGTTCAGCGCGCCCGCGCCGACCGGCGCGTTCAGCGCGGCGAGCTTCTGCCGCGCGTTCTGCACGGCGATCTCGGCCTCGCGCAACTGCACCTGGGCCTGCTGATAATCCTGCTCGGCCGAAATACGCTCCTTCCACAGCGTGCGTTCGCGCTCGTAGGTCGCGCGCGCCCCCGTCAGCCGGCGCTCGGCCGTCAGCAACTCGCTGCGGCGGTCGGCCAGGTCGGTGCTCGCGATCACGGCGAGCACCTGCCCCTTCGCGACGTTCTGCCCGAGCGACACCGACACCTGCTCGACGATGCCGGCCACGCGCGGCACCACGTGCGCGGTGCGGTCCTCGTTGAACTTGATCTCGCCCGGCAACTGGAACGGCGTCGCGATCCGCGCGGGGCCGGCCTTCGCAAGCGCGATCCTCGACGTCGCGAGTTGCGCGTCGCTCAGCGCGATCGCACCGTCGGCGCGCGCGAACGGGAACGACGCGGCATCGTTGCCGGCCTTCACGTCGATCGTCGCATCGAATACGTGCGGCTTCGCGATCGACTGCGCCGACACGAACTTCGAGCCGGCTGCGTCGAACCGCAACGGTTCGTGCGTGCGGTCGTACCGCACCAGCGTGCCGGACACGGTCACGCCGTCGCTCGCCGGCTTGCCGTCGACGAACGGATAGACGACGAGCCGTGCGTCGCCGGGCTTTTCCGTCATCACGATCTCGACCGACAGCTTGCCGCGCTCGAGCACGACACCGCCATGCGCGCCGGCGCCTTCGGCCGGCTGCGCGGCTTCGGCGGCCGTCGGCGCCGATGCGCTACTGCCGCCCCGTGCGACGGCGAGCGCGCCGATCACGATCCCTGCGCCGCCGAACACGGCGGCCGCCATGACGAAGATTTTGCTGCGTGACATGATGATCCTTCAGGTGAGAGCGGCGCTCAGCGCGCGACGGCCGCGAGCGGCGTGCCGACGAGTCGGCCGATATCGGCGCGGGCCGCATGGGCGACGGCAAGCGCGCGGACGTATTGCGACTGCCCCAGGAACAGCGTGCGCTGCGCGTCGAGCACGTCGAGGAAGCTGAACTTGCCGAGTTCGTAGCCGCGCGACATCGCATCGAGCGCGAGACGCGCGGCCGGCAGGATGTCGGATTTCAGCCGCTGCGCTTCCTGCTCGGCGGCCTCGAAATTCGCGTACGCCTGCGTGAGTTCCAGCCGCAGACGCGTGCGTTCGCGATCGAGATCGGCGTTCGCGCGCTCGGCCTTGTGCGTCGCCTCGAGCAACGCACCCCGGTTCGTGTTGAACAGCGGGATCGGAATCGATACGCCGACCACGGCCTGGTTGTCGGGCACGCCGCCCGTGGTCACGCGCTTCACGCCCGCGCTGACCGTCACGTCCGGAACGCGCCGCGCGCGTTCGAGCGACACGGCCGCATTCGAGCGCAGCAACTCGGCGCGCGCGACGCGCGCGAGCGGCGCGTCGTCGAGCTGCGCGGTCAATGCGGACAGCGGCTCGACCGGCGGCACGTTTTCCAGGTCGCCGCGCACCGCGAGCCGGTCGTCGCGCGCTTCGCCCATCACGGCGTTCAGCTTCTCGCGCGCGACCTCGACACGGCCGCGCGCGGTCACCACTTCGATCTGCACGCCGGCCGCCGCGACCTGCGCCTTGGTCGCCTCGACCGGCGACACCTTGCCGGCCTGCGCGCGGCGCCCCGCGAGATCCGCGGAGCGCGCGGCGATCGCGGCCGATTCCTCCGTCACCTGAAGCTGGCGCTGCGCGGCGAGCAGCCCGTAGAACGCGGCGATCACGTCGGCGCGCACCGCGGCGCCCTGCTCGTCGAGCGACGCGCTCGCCGCCTCGCGGCCGTACGACGCGACGTCGAGCCGCGCGCGGCGCTTGCCGCCCAGTTCGATGGCCTGGCTGATCGTCGCGGTGGACGTGCGTTCGGCGCGGCTGAAGCCTTCCTGCAGAAACGACACTTCGGGATTCGGGCGCGCGCCGGCCTGCATCAGCGCGCCGGTCGACGCGTCGACGTCCGCGCGCGCGCCGCGCAACGCCGGATTGTTCCGCGCCGCGACCGCGAGCGCATCGGACAGCGTCAACGACGGCGCAGGCAGCGCGCCGGACGGCGGTGCGCCGATCGGCGTCGCGCTGGCGGCCGAGGTCGCGGCGGGCCCTGGCGTCGGCGATGGCTGTGCATGAGCCGCCGCGGCCATCGCGAAGACGATGGCCGCGACGAGGTTGAGCTTGAGCATGTTCGGTTCTGCGGTAACGGTTCGCGACCGATGCTACGGCCCGGCCGCAGTGCGAACATGAGGCGAAGATGATATTTCCGTCATGTCGGGCGCGGCGGCACGCCGGCGTGCGTCGCGCCGCGAGAACGGCATGCCGCGTCGAGGATCGGAAGGAAGGGTTGAACGTACGGCGCGACGCGCGGCACGGAAGATTGCAGGTCGTCGGGGAATCGATGCGTGTGCGGTGTACGCGGCAGGCCCGCGCACCCGGATCAGGCGAGCCCTTGCTTCGCGCGCCGCCGCTGCACGAGCCAGTCGAGCAGTTGTCGCCCGTCGCGTTCGCCGAACCAGCGCGCGTGCCCGATCAGGTAGCCGTCGTACGCGATGTCGACGATCGCCGGCGCATCGATGATGCAGCCGAAATACGCGACTTCCGACAGCGCGAACTCCGTGTGCACGATCGGCAGCAGCGCGACCAGCGCCGCATACGCGTCGTCGCTCAACGGTTCGAGCGATTCGTAGCCGTCGAGCAGCGCGTCGATCTGGTCGTATTCGATGCGCCGCGCATCGGCCGGCGCCATCCAGTCGACCGTATTGCGCTCGATCGCGAGCGCGAGGTCCATGACCGCGCAGGTGCGGTCCGACAAGCCGAAATCAAGCACGGTCCGGACCTGCGCGCCGGGCCCCGCGTCGGTCCACAGCAGGTTCGACGCGTGCCAGTCGCCGTGCGTCCACAGCGGCGGCAACGCTGGCAGCAGCGGCACGAGGCGCGCGTGATACGGGCCGATCGCGTCGGCCACGTCGCCACGCCAGTCGTGCGAGCCGAGCGCACGCACGAGCAGCGGCTGCGCGTCGACCCAGCGTTCGAGCGCGCCCGCCAGATCGGCGCACGACAGCACGCGAAAGCTCGACAGCAGCGTGCGCACGGGTCGCGCGGGCGCATCGTAGCCGGCCGACGCGCGATGTAGCTCGGCCAGCGCGCGGCCGGCCGCATACGCATGCGATGGATGCGTGAACGGCTGCCACGACATCACGCCGCGATACGGATCGACGCCGGGCGCGAGCACGTGCACCTCGTACGTCCATTCGCCGGACGCGAACGCGGTCGCACCGCTGCGATCGGCCAGCACGTCCACCACCGGCATCCCGCGCGCGCGCAGATGCGCGATGAAGCGATGCTCTTCCTCGAGCCCGGCGACATCGCGCAGGCTCGCGTGATGACGCTTGACGAACAACCCGCGCCCGTCGGCCATCCGCACCAGCACGGCGGCAGCGAACTGCCGCGGGCTGTGCCACGTCAGCCGCGCCGGTTCGCCCGCGCCGTCGATCCGCGCGAGCACGGCCGCCACTTCGTCGTGCGTGATCAGCGGCCAGTCGCGTTCGGCCTGCTCGCCGTCCACGCCGAATTGCGGCGGCGCGACGTCGCGCGACAGGGGGCCGTCCGGCTCGAGGGGGAATGACATGAACGGCGTTGCTCCGTAGTTGAATCCGTGCGCGGATCAGCGCGCGCCGCCGCCCGATGCGAGCGGGCCGCCGGCGGCCGCGCGCAATGCGGCGGCCGTCCGGCTCCAGTCGCGCCAGCCGACGACGGCCAGGCCGATGAACAGCGCATAGAGTCCGGCCGTCAGATACAGTTCCTTGAACACGAACATCCCGACGTACACGACGTTCACGACGATCCACAGTCCCCACGACGCAATGTAGCGCCGTGCGGTCCAGTATTGCGCGACGAGGCTGAACGCGGTCAGCGACGCATCGACGAACGGCAGCGCCGCATCGGTCCAGCGCGCCATCATCCCGCCGAGCAGCGCGCTGCCGACGACGGCCGCGATCAGGTCGGGCAGCATCTGCCGGGGCCGCACGCCGGTCACGGGTGCGACGTCGCCGGCCGGCGCCGCCTGGCCGTCGGCACCGCCGGCGGCCTCGCTCGCGCGCTGCGCGAGCCAGCGCTGCCAGCCGTACACCTGCAGCACCGCGAACGCGCCCTGCAGCAGCATGTCGGAATACAGCTTCGCGTCGAAGAAGATCCAGCCGTACAGCGCGACCGACGCAAGGCCGACCGGCCAGCACAGCATGCGCCGTTTCGCGGTCAGCCAGATCGCGAGCGCGCTGACGATCACGCCGGCGATTTCGAGTGGGGACATCGTCTGTGCTCTCCTGGTGGGCTGCCGGGGCCGCGCGTCACGCGGCCGATTCCGGTCGGTCAGAAATCATAGGTCAACGACACGCGCGCGGTGCGCGGCGCACCCGGGAACAGGTACGCATCGCCCTGCTGCTCGCCTGCGTCGCGCCAGTAGAACTTGTCGAACAGATTGTCCACCGATACGCGCAACACCGTGCGATGGCCGCCGATCTTCGTCGTATAACGCGCGCCGAGATTGAACACGAACCACGACGGCACGCGTGCGGTGCCTTCCTCGTTCGCGTTGCGCGCCGCGCTGTATTCCACGCCGCCGAGCACGTTCAGGCCCGCGACGCCCGGCACCGCGTAGTCCGCATGCAGCGACGCGCGCAGCGCGGGCACGTTGATGATCTGGTGCCCTTCGTACGCCGGCGACCCCGAATCGACCGCGCGGGCGCGAATCGCCGCGACGCTGGCCGTCAGCCCCAGCCGCTCGGTCACGCGCCCGGCCGCGCCGAGCTCGATGCCCTGGTGCCGCTGCGTGCCGCGCTGCACGAACGTGTAGGTCGTGCCCGATGCGTCGGGATCGGCGAACTGGAACGGCTTGCTGATCGAGAACACGGCGGCCGTGAGGCTCAGCCGGTCGAGCCAGTCGTATTTCGCGCCGAGCTCGAACTGGTGCGATTCGACGGGCGGCAGGAACGCATACGCGTTGGTCGCGCGTACGGGGGCCTGATCGCCGAGCGACAGCGCCTTGCTGTACGACGCATACAGCGACAGCACGTCCACCGGCTTGTAGACGAGCGCGACCTGCGGCAGGAACACCGAGCGGTCGGTATGCGTCGTATCGCCGTCGAGGCTGCTCCAGCTGCGCTGGCGCAGCAGCACTTCCTTGCCGCCCGCGAGCACCTGCCAGTGTTCGCCGATGCCGATGCGGTCGAGCCCGAACACGCCGTACTGCCACGCATCGAGGCGCGGATACGACGGCCCGGGCGAATTCGGCGACGGCGAGAAGGTCAGGTCCGGCCCGTAGACGTTCTCGCTGCCCACGTAGTCGTACACGGCGTCGGCCATGTGCACGACGCGGCGCTGCACGCTCACGCCGAGCGTCAGCTCGTGCCGCAGCGGCCCCGTCGCGAACTTGCCCGTCGTGACCGCGCGCAGCTCGTCGTTGCGCCGGTATTCGCCGGGACTGCGGAAGTCGTACACGTCGTAGTCGCCGTTCGCGCCGAAGAAGAACGGCGACGTCGCGCCGGCCGCGCAGCTTGCCGCGTAATAGCAGCCGTACGCGAACGCGCTGTTGTCGTCGATCATCGTGCGGCTGCGGCCGGCGGCGACGTAGGCCTTCCAGTCGTCGTTGAACCGGTAGTCGAAGCGTGCGTTCAGGTTCAGCGCATCGGTCGTCACCGGTTTCGCCCACGGCTGCGTGCCGAGCGCCTTCGACGTCGTCTTGACCGACGGCACGACGTTGCCGCCGAGCAACTGGTAGCCGGGCGCGGAACGCTGGATCCACTGCTGGAATTCGGCATTGAGCTGCAGGCTCGCGCGCGGGCCGATGTCCCAGTCGGCGGCGATCGAGCCGAACGTGCGCCGCCCGTTCGTGCCGTCGATGTAGGAGTGCATGTTCTCCTTCGCCGCATTGATCCGGAACCCGAACTGATGGTCGGGGCCGAAGCGGCGGCCGAGATCGACGGCCGCCGACGTCGAGCCGCGGCTGTCGACGCCGCCCGTCACGCTCGCGACGTTCGCGGAGCGCTTGGTCACGAAGTTGATCACGCCGCCCGGCGCGACGACGCCGCCGTCGATGCCCGCGAGTCCTTTCAGGATCTCGACGCGCTCCTTGTTCTCGAGCGGCACGTTCTGCTCGCCGGACACCGTCAGCCCGTCGATCCGGATCGCGCTCGCGAGATCGACCGGAAAGCCGCGGATCGCGAAGCCTTCGAAATAGCCGACCGGCGCATAGTCGTTGACGATCGACGCATCGTTGCGCACGACGTCGCTCAAGCGCTTCGCCTGCTGATCGTCGATCAGCGCGCGCGTGACGACGTTCACCGACGCCGGCGTGTCGCGCAGCGGCGCGTCGTCGAGCCCCGCGACCGACGCTTCGCGCGCCCGCAGCGAGCGGCCGCGCTCGCCGCTCACCGCGATCGCGGGCAGCGTCGTGCTGCCGGTCGCGTCGGCGCCCGGCGCGGGCGTGTCGCCCGGTGCGGCGGCAGCCTGCACCGCGAAAAGCGTGACGCCGAGACCGACACCGAGCCCGACCTTCGTGCGCCGCCGCCGTGCGGGCGCCGCTGTTGTTCTATTCACCGTCATTGTTCTGGATGGAAAACTCGCCACTCGACCCTGTCGAAACCCGTTGGAAGCTGCGAAGCGTGCACCCGCCGCCGCGCCCGTCGCCGGACGCGTGCGTCGACGCGATATTCATCGGACGAACCGGACCATGCGGCGCGCAAGCGGGCCGGCCGGTCGGAACAGCGCAGGATGGGGCATCGGATTCGATGACGCGCCGGCAACGACGCAGCGGCCGACGGGTCCGTCGGGTGCCTGTCGGCCGGCCGGCTGCCTCGCGCGATCGTGTCATGCGGGGGACGCTTCGAACGCCCCGGTGCGGGCGGCGGGCACTCGCGCCGGCCGTTCGTCGGAACGGCGGCCTGCCCGGCGCGCGACATCGCGGCGTGGCGCGCATTTTACCCCGGGCGGGGCCCAGGGCCGAGGAATCGGGCGGAACGGGAAACGGAGAAGCCGGCAACCGGAATCGCGCTTCGGGCGGCGCGACGGCGGCGACGATGCGGGCGCGATTCGCGTCGCGCGCGCCGGCCCCCGACACCGGCGTCATCGTGCGCCGGGCGGAACGCCTGGAACCGGCGCGGGAAGGGCCGCCCGCTACCGGTTCGTCAGCCGTTCGCTTTAGCCCCCCGCATCGTCACCGTCCATGCCGAGCAGTTTCTCGACGGGCTCGTTCATCGAATCGGTCGACGCTATCGTCGACCCGGACGGCATCCGAAAAAGCAGCAGTTGCACGCGCTTTTCGCGCGGCAGGCTGCCCGCGGTCGCCTGTCGCAAGCGCGTCAGCAATCGAGCACGAGCGGCTCCGTGGCCCCTTGTACGGGCCGCGCGACGCACGGCAGCGCGCAGCCGGGTGCGACCGGCGCATCGGGCGTCTGCGCGTAGTCGACCGCGCCCGACAGCACGCGCGTCGCGCACGTGCCGCACGAACCGGCGCGGCATTCGGACGGCACGGCCACGCGCTGCCCTTCCGCGAATTCGAGCAGCGTGCCGTCGGCGGGTGTCCATGCGGCTTCGCGCCCCGTGCGCCGGAACACGACGGGCACGCTTGCCGCCGCAGGCGCGGCGGCCGCGCGAGTCGCACTGCGCGAGACGCTCGATGGCCCGAACGCCTCGAAACGGATGCGCTCGTCCGGCACGTTCAGCGCGCGCAGCCCGTCGTACAGGTCGCGCATGAACGCCGACGGCCCGCACAGGTAGAAGTCGTAGTCGTCGAACCACAGGATCCGCTTCAGTTGTCCGACGTCGATGCGGCCTGCCCTCGCGGCCGCCCCTTCGTGAGGATGACTGTCGAACCAGTGAAGCGACACGCGCGCATCGGCAGCCGCGATGCGCGCCACTTCCGTAGCAAACGGCCGGTCCGCCGCTTCGCGTGCGCCATGCACGAACACGACGCGGCGCGACGGCGCGTCGTCGGCCAGTGCCCGGCGCAGCATCGCGACCATCGGCGTGATGCCGATGCCGGCCGACACGAGCACGGCCGGGCGCGGGCTCGCGAGATCGAACGCGAAGCGGCCGCGCGGCATCTGCGCGTCGAGCGTGATGCCCACCCGCGCATGATCGTGCAGCCATGCCGATACGCGCCCCTCGCGCTTCACGGTGATCCGGTAATGCGTGCCGCCCGGCGCATCGGACAGCGTGTAGCTGCGCATCGACGGCGCGCCGCTGCCCGGCAATGCGATGCGCAGCGTCAGGTGTTGACCGGCTTCGTACGCAGGCAATGCGCCGCCATCAGCCGGCTCGAAATGGAACGACCGGATCGCGCGCGCCTCGTCGACGATCTTCGCGATGCGCAGCGGCCGCCATGCGGGCGCCGATGCCGGCGCGACCGCGGCCTGCACGGGCCCGGCCGTTGCCGCGGCGCCGCCCGACGACGACGCCATCGCCGCGAACTGCGGCGCACGCTCGACCGCCGACCACCGGAACGGCAGCACCGCCCGCATGCGCCGCACTTCCCGCACATGGAAGCGCACGACGCGTTGCGCGCCGTCGAACGACGCGACGACCGGCCCGTCCCACACGATCTCCGCGCGCGCGGCGACATACAGCACATCGCCGCCGTCGAAATCGACGAACAGCAGCCCCGCGCGCGGATCGTGCTGCAGGTTGCCGAGCGTGTTGAAGAACCGGTTGCCGCTGAAATCGGGCGTCGTCAGCGTGCGTGCATCGTCGACGCGCACGAAGCCCGGCATCCCGCCGCGATGCGACACGTCCGCGCCGCGCGCCGCGCCCGCGTCGGGCGACGTGTTCGCACTCGCGACGAAGAACGTGTCGGCCTGCGTGAGCAGCGCGCGGTCCGCGTCGCTCAGCGCGTCCGACACGTCGGGCGCGACGGATGCGTCGACGTCCCGCGCAATGAAGGTCGGCTTGCGGCCCTGGATGTACTTCGCGCAATTACCGAAGCTCTGCTCGACCGCGATCGTCAGCGCCTCGCCGTCCACCGCACGCACGACGCCGTTCACGCGATTGCGCCGCCGCGTATCGAATTCGATCCCGAGCCCGCCGAGCGGCGCGCCGGCCTGCCACGCGCCGGCCAGCGGGTCGCCCGGCAGCGCGCGCGCCGCGATGCGCAGCGTGCGGGCGTCCGGCGACGTGACGAAGCCCGGCGCGCCGACCCGCAGTGTCGCCCATGGCTGGCCCTGCGCATCGACGCCGCCGAGCACGAAGAACGGCAGTTGCGCGAAAAAAGTCCGGTGCTGGTCCGGCATGAAACGCCGGATGCCGCGCCGGCCGGCCACGCCCGCCGCGTCCGTCACGCCTGCGCGCTGCTGCACGGCGAGCTCGCCCGCGTGAAACGGCGTGGTCTCGAGTTCCCAGCCCGGTACGACGGCGCCCGGCTCATTCATTACGTTCTCCTGAACAGGTGCGGTGACCGCGCGTCAAGCGGCGAGCAGGCCCGCGCGCGTCGTCGGCATCGCGACGAAGCCCGGTAACGCCTCGATACGCGCCAGCCACGCGCGCACGTGCGGATACGGTTCGAGCGACACGCCGCCTTCCGGTGCGTGCGCGATGTACGTGTACGCGGCGATGTCCGCGATCGTCGGCTGCGCGCCGGCCGCGAACGGCTTGCCGGCCAGCTCGCGATCGATCGCGTCGAGCACCTTCGCGGCCGTGCGCTTGGCCGCTTCCGGGTCGAGCTGCGCGCCGAACACGGTCACGAGCCGCGCGGCGGCCGGCCCCGACGCGATCGGGCCGGCCGCGTACGACAGCCAGCGCTGCACGACGGCCGCGCCGACCGGATCGTCGGGCAGCCAGTGCGCGTCGCCGTAGCGCTTCGCGAGGTACACGAGGATCGCGTTCGAATCGGCGATCACGGTGCCGCCGTCGTCGATCACCGGCACCTGCCCGAGCGGATTGAGCGCGAGAAATGCCGGTTCGCGCTGCGCGCCGGCCGCGAGATCGACGTCGATGGTCGTGGACGGCAGCCCGAGCAGCGACAGGAACAACCGGACACGGTGCGCGTGCCCGGACAACAGGAACGAATAAACGCGGATCGGCGAAGCAGGCTTGCTGGCGGCAGACATGGAAACACTCCGGCATCTCGCGCCGCCGGGGATCGGCGACGAACGGCCCCAGCGTAGCGCTCGCGGTTCGCCGCCAGAAGACGGATAATCACTGAAACATTATCCGCTTCCATAGGACAATCGACGATGGCCGATCTGCGCGACGTGAACCTGAACCGGCTGGCGATCTTCGTCGCGGTGGTCGAGGCCGGCTCGCTGACGGCCGCGGCCGAGCGGCTCGGCCTCGCGAAGACGGTCGTCAGCACGCACATGCAGCGCCTCGAATCCGAGGTCGGCGCGAACCTGCTGGTGCGCACGACGCGGCGGCTGAGCGTGACCGATGCCGGGCGCGTGTTCTACGACGCGTGCCGCGACATCGTGCGCGCCGCCGAAGCCGCGCTCGACGCGGTGTCGTCCGACGCCGGGCCGCTGCGCGGCACGCTGCGCGTGAGCGTGCCGATCGACTATGGCGCGCTGGTCGTCGCGCCGGCCGTCGTCGCGCTGCGCGACCGGCATCCGGCGCTCGCCGTCGAACTCGTCGCGAACGACCGCGTCGTCGATCTCGTCGCGGACAACCTCGACGTCGCGATCCGCATCGGCCGCCTCGCCGATTCGAACCATCGCGCGGTGCAGCTCGGCACCTACGAGAAATGGCTGGTCGCGAGCCCGGCGTTCGTTGCGCGCCACGGGTTGCCGCGCGATCCGGATGCGCTCGCCGCGCTGCCGTTCGTGATGTTGTCGTCGCTGCCGCGCCCGCATACGCTCGACCTCGACGATGCGCGCGGCGGCCACGCGTCGGTGCGCTGCGTCGCGCCGGTGGTGTCGAACACCGCGACCGCGTGCCGCGCGATTGTGCTCGCGGGCGGCGGTTTCGGGCTGCTGACGGATTTCTCGACCGCGGACGACGTCGCGGCCGGCCGGCTCGTGCGGCTGCTGCCGGGTTGGCGCACGGCGCCGGCCGGGATTCATGCGGTGTATCCGTCCACGCGGCTGCCGTCGCCGAAGGTGCGGGCGTTCATCGATGCGATGAAGGCGCGGCTCGGGCAGACGCCGGTCGCGCCCACGACGAGGCGCTCACGTTCGAACTAGCGGGAAAGTGAAGAAACGCGAAGGTCGGCGCTCAATACGCCTGCATGAGCCGTCTCATCAGCAACGACTTCAGATCCCTGCGCGTATCGCACACGATATGCACATGGACCGTGTCGCCGCGCACGTCGTAGATGATGCGATTCATTCCCGCGACGACTTCGCGATACTGACTGAGGTCGATATGCGCCAGCTCATCGGGAATCCTGCCTTGAGCCGGAAAAGCACGAATCGACGCGATGGCGTCCTTGATCCGGCGATAGCCGACTTGCCAGGTTTCCGGGCCGAAGTTCGACAGGAGATAACGCTTCAACGCCTTCGAATCTTTTTCAGCCGAGCGAAGAGCGACAACGCGTAACGTCATTGATCGTCGTCCTTGTCGAGGTCGGCGAAGACATCCTCGACAGGGCGAAAGTGACGCTGGTCGATCTCGCGATTGCCCAGCGCAAGCAACTTCAGCAGCGCGAGCGTCTCTTCGTGCTCCTCATACGACTTGACGTCCATGACAACGAGCTTCGCCTCGCCGTTCTGGGTGATGAGCATCGGCTCCCGGCTCTCCGAGATGTCCTTGACGATCTCGGCCGCGTGGCTCTCGAGATAGCTGATCGGCTTGACTTGAGTCGAGAATTTCATGGAACGCGTCCTTTGCCAGGCCCCGGATGGGACCGATTAAAATCTAAATTCAGTCTCTCTCGAGGTGGCGATAGCCGACCGTTGCCGACGCGCTACCCGCCCGCTTCCCCCAACGTCCCCAACAGCACCTTCCTGCAACTCGCGATCATCTGCGCCTCCGGATCGCGATAGCCGGTGAGCAGCCATGCGGCGCCGACGTTCGTCATCGCGCCCACCAGCGCGAGCCCGATCAGCCGCTGCTCGGTGCGCTCCGCCGGCGTCACGGCTTCGCGCGGCACGCCGATCGCCATGATCAGCTTGCCGAAGTCGAGCAGCATGCGCTGATACGTCATGTCGGTATCCGCACTCACGCCCATCACTTCGAGCAGCAGCACGCGCGCCGCGCACGGGTCGCGCAGAAACGCGAAGAACGCGGCTAGCCCCGCGTCGACGCGCGCGCGCAGATCGCCGCCGCGCGCGGCGACCGCCTGCGCGACCGCGTCGTGCAGTTGCTGCGCGTGATGCAGATAGGTGCAGCGCAACAGATCCTCGGTGCTGTCGAATGCCGCATAGAAATAGCGATCGTTCAGCTTCGCTTCCTGGCAGATCGACCGCACGGTCGCCTTGCGAAACCCCACCGTGCCGAATACGCGCGTCGCCGCGCGGATCAACGCGTCGCGCCGCTCGGCGGCCCGTACCTCGGGCGCCACGCCGCCATACGACCGGCCTCTTTTTTCCGTTTCGAGTGCTTTCTCCATTCCGCTATTTGACATCAGGACACCCGAAAACTAAAGTGGTGACGAACAACACCACAATAGACGCGCCGCCGATGCAGCGCAAGCGGAACGGGAGGAACGACGGATGAAGGGATTTTCCGGCAAGGTCGCCGCGATCACGGGCGCCGGTTCGGGCATGGGCCGCAGCCTCGCGATCGAGCTCGCGCGGCGCGGCTGCGAGGTCGCGCTCGCCGACGTCGGCGAAGCCGGGCTCGCCGGCACGGCGGCCGCGTGCGCGTGGCACGGCGTGCGCGTGAGCACGCGCCGGGTCGACGTCGCCGACCGCGACGCGGTGTTCGCGTGGGCCGATTTCGTTCGCGCCGAGCACGGCAAGGTCAATCTGATCTTCAACAACGCGGGCGTATCGCTGGCCGCCAGCGCCGAGACCGCCCGCCTCGCCGATCTCGAATGGATCGTCGGCATCAATTTCTGGGGTGTCGTGCACGGCACGCAGGCGTTCCTGCCGCATCTGCGCGCATCGGGCGACGGGCACGTCGTCAACACCTCGAGCCTGTTCGGGCTCGTCGCGATGCCGACGCAAAGCGCGTACAACGCGACCAAGTTCGCGGTGCGCGGCTTCACCGAGGCGCTGCGGATGGAACTCGAACTCGACGGCGCGCCGGTGAGCGCGACCTGCGTGCATCCGGGCGGCGTCGCGACGAGCATCGTCGACGCGGGCCGCGTCGACGCCAGCATCCACGCACTGACGGGGCAGGACGAAGCGACCCATCGCCGCCAGGCCAACCGCCTGATCAACGCGACGACGGCCGACGAGGCCGCGCGACAGATCCTCGCGGGCGTCGAGCGCAATGCGCGCCGCGTGCTGGTCGGCGCCGACGCGCGCCGGCTCGACAGGATCGCGCGGCTGCTCGGCGCCGGTTATCAGTGGCTGATGCTGCGCCACGTGCGTCGCGCCCGCGCACGCAATCTCCGCCCGAAGGTAGCCTCCGCGGGAGAACGCGCCTACGCGCCCGCCGCCGCGCGCCCCACCCCACCGACGAAGGACCACGCATGAGCTCGACGACGACCGACCGGCGCGCCGCGCCGCCCGCCCCCGACGCCCGCCGCGACCGAAGTGACGGCAACGACCTCGACGTGCTGATCGTCGGCGCCGGCCTGTCCGGCATCGGCGCGGCCTATCACCTGAAGCAACGCTGCCCGCATGCGAGCGTGGCGATCGTCGAGGCGCGCGACGCGATCGGTGGCACTTGGGACCTGTTCCGCTATCCGGGCGTTCGTTCGGATTCCGACATGTTCACGCTCGGCTACAGCTTCCGTCCGTGGCACAGCGACAAGGCGATCTCCGACGGGCAGACGATCCTCGACTACATCCGCGACACCGCGCACGCGTATGGCATCGACGAGACGATTCGCTACGGCCAGAAGGTCGTCGCGGCCGACTGGGATTCGAACCGCGCGCGCTGGACGGTACGCGTCGAACGCACGCGCGACGGCGCGCTCGACACGCTCGTCTACACGTGCCGCTTCCTGTACATGTGCAGCGGCTACTACGACTACGACGCCGGCTACCTGCCCGACTGGGCAGGCATGGACACGTTCGAGGGCCAGCTCGTGCATCCGCAGCACTGGCCGAAGGATCTGTCGTACGCGAACCGGCGCGTGGTCGTGATCGGCAGCGGCGCGACGGCCGTCACGCTCGTGCCGTCGATGGCGGCCGATGCGCGGCACGTGACGATGCTGCAGCGCTCGCCGACCTACATCGTGTCGCTGCCCGCGCGCGACAAGATCGCGAACGCGCTGCGCCGCGTGCTGCCGTCGCGGCTCGCGCACCGGCTCGTGCGCGTGAAGAACGTCCTGCTGACGATATACCTGTACAACGTGTCGCGCCGCAAGCCCGACCGGACGAAGCGGTTCATCATCCGCGCGGCGAGCAAGCAGCTCGGCCCCGACTTCGACGTCGCGAAGCACCTCACGCCGCGCTACATGCCGTGGGACCAGCGCGTGTGTCTCGTGCCGAACGGCGACCTGTTCAAGGCGATTCGCGCGGGCCGTGCATCGATCGTCACCGACGAGATCGAGCGCTTCACGCCGACCGGCCTCCAGCTGAAGAGCGGCCAGCAGCTCGACGCGGACGTGATCGTCACCGCGACCGGGCTGAAGATAAAGATGCTCGGCGGCGCGCGGGTCACGGTCGACGGCCGCGCGGTCGATTTGTCGGAGACGGTGTCGTACAAGGGGATGATGTACAGCGACGTGCCGAACCTCGCGTCGTCGTTCGGCTACACGAATGCGTCGTGGACGCTGAAGGCCGAGCTGATCGCGCGCTACGTGTGCCGGCTGCTCAACCACATGCGCGCGAACGGGTACGATACGTGCGTGCCGCGGCTCGGCGCAGGCGATCTCGGCGACGTGCCGGCCGTCAACCTGAGTTCGGGTTACATCCAGCGCGCGGCCGGCATCCTGCCGAAGCAGGGACACCGCAAGCCGTGGAAATTCCACCAGAACTACGTGCTCGATCTCGCGTCGCTGAAGTTCAGCCCGCTCGCCGATTCCGCGATGCATTTCGAACGCCGCGCAAACACTGGCCAGGCAGCCGCCGCGCCGGCCGCCGAACCCGCACTCGACACCCGCTGAGGCCGACATGACTCCTACGCTCCATCTGATCCAGAACGTGCTGCTCGGCGTCGTCGCGATGCTCGCCGCGCTCGCGCTGTTTACCGGTTACGTGGCCCGTCGCGTGACGCGCGCGTTTCCGCCCGAAGGCCGTTTCGTCGACATCGGCGGCGACCGCATCCACTACGTCGAATACGGCAACGGCCCGCCGATCGTGTTCGTCCACGGGCTGGCGGGGCAATGGCGCAATTTCGCGTACCTGCCGCTCACGCGGCTCGCGCAGCGGCATCGCGTGATCCTGATCGACCGGCCGGGCGCCGGCCGCTCGCTGCGCGGCGCGGCGTCGCAAGCGAACGTGTTCGCGCAGGCCCGCACGGTCGCCGCGTTCATCGACGCGCTGAAGCTCGACAAGCCGGTGCTGGTCGGCCACTCGCTCGGCGGCGCGATCGCGCTCGCGGTGGGCCTCAACCACGCGGACCGCGTGAGCCGACTCGCGCTGATCGCGCCGCTGTCGCACGAGCAGACCGAGCCGCCTGCGCCGTTCAAGCCGCTGATGCTGCCGTCGCCGCTCGTGCGCCGTTTCGTGTCGTGGACCTTCGCGATCCCGCTGACGATCCTGACGGGCCGCAATGCCGTGCGTCAGGTGTTCGCGCCGGAGGACGTGCCGCGCGACTTCCCAGTCAAGGGCGGCGGCCTGCTCGGGATGCGCCCGCACGTGTTCTACGCGACGGCGACGGACCTGCTGTCGGCGCCCGTCGACCTGCCCGCGATGGAGCGTCGCTATGCGGAACTCGCGCTGCCGGTCGACGTGCTGTACGGCCACGCCGATCCGATCCTGAACTGGCGCGCGCACGGCGAAGCGCTCGCGCGGAAATCGGCGCGCGTGCGGCTGAAGGTCGTGGAGGGCGGGCACATGCTGCCGGTCACGCTTCCCGAAGCGACGGCCGACTGGCTGCTCGAAGTCGCCGCCGCGCCGGTCGATGCCACCGCGCAGCCGGTACGCATCGCGTAGATCGCGGCAACGAAGCGGGGCCGGGTTACGTGCCCGGCAGCCGGCGCCGCGATCGAATCAGGCTTCGTCGTCGGGTATCGACAACCCGAGATCCGAGAGCACCTCGCGCGCGCTGCGGAACGCCTCGACCGCGGCCGGCGCGCCGGCGTACAGCGCGCTGTGCAGCAATACCTCGCGGATCTCGACGAGGCTCGCGCCGTTGTTGAGCGCACCGCGAATATGGCCCTTCAGCTCCGTGCCGCGGCCGAGCGCCGCCAGCATCGCGCACGTGCACAGGCTGCGCGTCTTCAGGTCGATCCCGCCCCGCTGCCACGTGCTGCCCCATGCATGTTCGTTCAGCCAGTCCTGCAGCGGACGCGAAAATCCGTCGAGGTCGCGCATCGCGCGCTCGACGAACGCCTCGCCCATCACGTCGATCCGCCGCGCCTTGCCGTATTCCCTGTCCTGTTCGCTCATGTCGGTGTCCTGGTTGGATCGGGCCGCTTCGGCATCGCCGGCAGCCGGGAGATGTCCTGCCATGTTCGTGCGCGCGGCGGGGTTTCGTCAAAGACGCGGCGCTCGGTTCGCGGCCCGTCCGCGGCACGCACGGTCGAACGCTACGTAACATCGGGCCGCGCGTTACGGCGCCTGGCGGGAACATCGTCGCCGCGACGTTCGCGCACCGCGTGCGCCTCGTCGCGCGAAACCGCCATTCCTCCGTTTAAATCGCATCGATATTCCCGATTCCCGCAACAAATCGCGACACCGTTTCGCGAAACCTGTCATGGCGCGGAATTTGCAGTGAAGACCTCGACACACTTCCAATGTCGAGGCCAACATGCACACTCTTTTCAAGAAGACGACGGTAACGATGGCCGTCTCGTCACTGCTCGCGCTGTACGGCTGCGGCTCGGTCGACGGACCGACGACCCCGCCGACGATCAAGCCGAGCACGTCCGGGACGAGCGGCACGTCGGGGACTTCCGGTACGTCGGGCGGCGGTTCGTCGGGGACGTCGGGTGGCGGTAGCTCGGGGTCGTCGGGGACTTCTGGTACGTCAGGCACGTCCGGTACCTCCGGCACTTCCGGTACCTCGGGTACGTCCGGTACCTCGGGTACGTCCGGTACCTCGGGTACGTCCGGCACCTCGGGCACGTCCGGTACATCGGGCACTTCCGGCACCTCGGGTACGTCCGGTACCTCGGGCACCTCCGGTACGTCAGGCACTTCTGGCACCTCGGGCACTTCCGGTACATCGGGCACCTCCGGTACCTCGGGCACCTCCGGTACGTCAGGCACTTCCGGTACGTCGGGCACTTCCGGTACGTCGGGCACTTCCGGTACGTCGGGCACTTCCGGTACGTCGGGCACTTCCGGTACCTCAGGCACCTCCGGTACCTCAGGCACCTCCGGCACGTCGGGCACTTCCGGTACCTCGGGCACCTCCGGTACGTCGGGCACCTCCGGTACGTCGGGCACTTCCGGTACGTCGGGCACCTCCGGTACCTCAGGCACTTCCGGTACGTCGGGCACTTCCGGTACGTCAGGCACCTCCGGTACGTCGGGCACTTCCGGCACGTCGGGCACTTCCGGTACCTCGGGCACGTCCGGCACTTCCGGTACCTCGGGCACCTCCGGTACCTCCGGTACCTCAGGCACGTCGGGCACTTCCGGCACCTCGGGCACCTCCGGCACCGGCGTCACCCCTCTCGGCAACGTCCTGCAGAAATCCGGCAACCTCGTGACGGCGCTCGGCACGACGGTCGTAAACGGCGGCGGTCAGATCGGCAGCGTGCAGATTCCCGGCACGAACCCGGCGACGGCCACCAGCATCGGCAACGCGGTCGGCAGCCTCGGCAACGGCGTGCAATCGCTCGGCAACGGCATCGCGGCCGGCCTCGGTTCGATCGGCGTGTCGGCGAACCCGCTCGGGCCGACGCTGACGTCGACCACCGGCCTGCTGACCGGCGCCGGCGGTGCGGTCAACAACCTCGGCAATGCGGTGACGAGCCTCGGCACCGGCCCGCTGTCGCCGCTCGCGCCGGCGACGACCCTGGTCGGCAGTCTCGTCAACACGGTCGGCACCGCGGTCAATTCGACCGCATCGGCACTGAACACGGCGCTGAACAGCTCGCCGGTCCAGCAGCTCGAAACGCAGCTCGGCAAGGTCATCAACCCGATCACGAATACGCTGACCGGCGGCGCCACGACGCCGGGCGTCACGCAGACGCTCGGCGGCGTCACGCTGCTCGGCGCGCCGCTCAACGGCCTGTTGAGCACGCTCGGCAACGGCATCGCGCTCGCGGGCACGAAGGTCGGCGGCGCGACCGACAACCCGGTCGGCACGAGCCTCGGCGGCGTCCTGGGGCAACTCGGCAATACGGTGACGTCGACGGGCGGCCTCGTCAACGCCAACAACGCGGGCAGTTCCAGCAGCGGCACGGGCGGCAGCAATCCGCTCGCCCCGATCACGGGCCTGCTCGGCACGTTGACGGGCGGCCTCGGCGGCGGCAGCTCGAGCGGTTCGGGCGGCACCAGCGGAACGAGCGGCACCGGCGGCGGCCCGCTCGCGCCGATCACCGGCCTGCTCGGAACGGTGACGGGCGCACTCGGCGGCATCGGTTCGAGCGGCACCAGCGGCACGGGCGGAACGAGCGGGACCGGCGGCACCAGCGGCACCGGTGGCGCAGGCCTCGGCGGCCTGCTGGCGCCGGTCACCAACCTCGTCAACGCGCTGACGCCGCTCGGCGCGAGCCTCACCGGCACCGTCACGACGCCGGGCGGCAACCTGTCCGGCACGCTCGGCGGGGTGCTGACGAGCGGCCCGGTCGGCACGCTCACGGGCGCGCTGGGAACGCCGGCCGGCTCGGCCGGCGCCACCGGCACGGTCAGCCCCGGCGGCGCAGCCGGCACCGTGACGACGCCGGGCGGCAGCGGCTCCGTGGTGACCGGCCTCACGGGCAGCACGAGCGGCGGCGCCGCGGGCGGCACCGGCAACCTGCTGTCGCCGGTGACCAACCTGCTCGGCGGTCTGCTGGGCGGCGGCACCAAGAAGTAAGCGGCAACGCATCACGTATCAGAACGACAGGCCAATGGCCGGGCGCGCATCCATAAACAGCCCGGCCGACGGCCGGCGTCACCCGCCCAGCGGGGGCGCCGGCCCTCACACCCACGAGGATCCGATCATGAACTCCACGCTCGACGGCGTCGTCGCTGCCCCGGACCACCCACCCCGCTCCGCCACGCCGTTACGCGCCGGCCTGCTCGGCATCACGGCCGGACTCTTCGCGCTGTGGGTGACGCGCGACCACCCGGCCCTCGACGCGGCCACCCGCGCGGTCATCGCGAGCCTCGCGATCATCGGCACGATCGCGCTGCACGAACTCTTCGTCTCGCGCGTCTACCTGCGTCCGAGCGCGGGGCTGTCGCGGCAGGCCGTCCGGCCGCTCGGCATCGCGCGCGTGGCGACGCGGCTCGGCGCGCTGGCGTCGGTCTACGCGGGCATCGGCGCGATCTACTGGCTGCTGCCCGAATACCACGGCGCGTTCTACCTGCCGTTCTGGTCGCTGCTGCGCTCGCTCGCGCCGTACGTGATCGTCGCCGCGCCGTTCTACTTCGCGTGGATGGACCGCCACCAGCGCGAGACCGACGACGCGTATCTGCTGTGGGGCCGCTTCCTGTTCCGCCGCGAGCAGCCCGCGAGCTGGAAGCCGGTGCGCGAGATGCTGGCCGGCTGGGGCGTAAAGGCGTTCTTCCTGCCGCTGATGACCGTCTACCTGTCGAAGGACGCCGATCACCTGAGCGCGTCGCTCGCGAACGCGATGCATGCGCCGATGACGATCGCGACCTTCGTGTTCATGTACGACCTGTCGTTCACGATGGATCTGATGTTCGGCACCGTCGGCTATCTGTGCACGTTCCGCATCCTCGACAGCCACGTGCGCACCGTCGAGCCGACGACGCTCGGCTGGGTGGCCGCGCTGATCTGCTATCAGCCGTTCTGGTCGCTGATCTCGAACAACTACATCCGCTACGAAGGCTCGATGTTCTGGGACAACTGGCTGCTGTCGGCGCCGACGCTGCGCGTGATCTGGGGCGCGACGATCATCCTGCTGCTGCTGACCTACGCGCTGTGCACGATCTCGTTCGGGCTGCGGTTCTCGAACCTCACCAACCGCGGGATCATCACGTCGGGCCCGTACCGCTTCACGAAGCATCCGGCGTACATCACGAAGAACCTGTCGTACTGGATGGTGTCGGTGCCGTTCGTCGAGCCGCTCGGCTGGCAGGTCGGGCTCATGCACTGCGCGGGGCTCGTCGCGGTCAACCTGATCTACTACGTGCGGGCGAAGACGGAAGAGCGTCATCTGATGCGCGATCCCGACTATCGCGCGTATGCCGAATGGATCGCGCAGCACGGGCTGTTCGCGCGGATCAGGCAGGCATTCGGCGCGCGGCAGGCGGTGTGACGGCGCGACCGGGGGCGGCCTCCGTGCCGCTCCCGTCCCTCGCATGGGCGTCGGCTTACCTGTCGCAGGCTTCGCACCCGCAACGACACTTTTTCGCGCATGCCCTCCAGCGCTCGACGATGCGCTTTCGCGTATAACTCCCGAACGTGTCGGCGCGCCCCATGCGGCCAATTGTCGCGAAACGCCGCGATTCTCCGCTTTTCGTCGCCTTTCTCCGTCAGTCCGATTGCCCGGCTCCGACGCGTCGCGTATGGTGCTGGCCGTCCGCGTACGATCCGTCGCCGGACACCCGACCGTCGTTCCGCACGACGGCCGTGCGGGCCGTGCCCGCCGCTCACCGTCTCCGCGACGCCGCCTGCCGGCGCCGCGCGTTCATGAGGAAAGAGGCGTGATCCACAAAGTCCTGATCCTGTTCGCACTCTGCATCGCGGGCCTCGCCGCGATCGCCGCCGGTTTCCAGCACATCCCCAGCTGATTCGCGGCCCCGGCTCGCTTCGCCGAGCCCGGGGGCCGCACCCGCTTCCGTTCCCTTTTGCGATGAACCTCTTTCCCGAACCGCCCGGGACGGGCGGCTTTTGCCATGCGTATCGACGTACAGCATTCCCAGCACGACATCGACGACGAACTCGACACCCTTCATGAACGTCTGCACCAGCCGAGCCATCGCCTGCACGGACTGCCGGCCGTCGCGCTCGGCCACTCGGGCCTGATCGTCCGCCACCGCGAAGCGGACGGCGAATACTTCCTGTATGTCGAGGATCCGGCCGCGCGCCAGCTCGCCGGCTATACGGTGTTCAACCGCCTGCCCGAACTGCCGCGCCGCGCCGACCGCTACCTGCGCGCGCCGCATACGCGGCTGCGCGGCTCGGCGCAACGCAAGGGCCTCGCGACGACGCTGTATCGCTGGGGGCTCGACGCGGGCCTGTGCCTGATCAGCGGCGCGCGCCAGTCGGTCGGCGCCGCGCAGTTGTGGACGGCGCTCGCGCAAGATTACCGGCATGGCTTCGTCGATGTAGAAGGCCGCGCGCTGCGCTATCTCGGCGAAACCGTTGCCGACGACGTGCACGGTGCGCTGCATACGCGGCGGCTGTTGCTCGGGCGCGGGTGGGGCATCGGCGAATTCGCGCAGGCGGCCGGGATGGCCGGCGTGGCATCCGGCACGATGCGATGGCCGGTATCGTCGGACCCACGCGGCCATGCAGGCGCCTGATCGGGACGATGGTCGTCACGATTTGCCAGGGACACGCGCCGCACGTACCGGAAGACGATCGATCCGACGACCGTGCAGCCGTCGCGGCCAGCCATCGCGCATGGTCGCGCGAGTGCGTTACTGACTTGCGCGCTGAAGCGCCTGGCGACCGCGTTCGAGAATCTGCCAATCCTGCTCGGCCGCCGATCGTTCGCCGGGGAACCTGCGCGCGTATTGCAAAAGCAGGTCGGCCCAGCGCGCATCCCGCTCGATCGCATCGAGATTTCGCTGCTGCTCCGGCATTCTCGATTGCAACAGGACAGCAAAAGCAAGTTGGCTGCCGACAAATTCAGCCGTCGTGGCCATTCCCCAGTTTCTTTTCGGCCCGCAAAATGCGAACGACGCGGCAAGACGCTCGGATTTGACGAACGCATCCTGGTTTGCCTGTTGCTGAATCATCCGGGTCGCTTCTGCGATCTCCATTTTCAAATGCGCCGGATCGCAGACCGGTTGGTTCGCGGAAGCCGCGATCCTGTCGAGCGCAGTCTGCACGTTTCGATCGTCGGATGGGCGCGCGACATCGTCACGCGTGGACGAACGACCGGCACAAGCGCTGGCCAGCACGGTGGCGGCAACGAGAATCAGAGCATTCCAGCGCTTCATGAGCGAATCATTCCGCAAAAAAAGATTTCCGGGCCGACGAAAAGCAGACCGTGATTGTAGTGCCTGCGATCGGATCGGCCGGCGATCGCGCGCACGGTGCGATAATGCGTCCGCCCCCACGTATCGCATTCCCGGACCCTCGCCGATGGCCATCGCTCCCCGCCGCCGCATCGACATCGTCGCGCTGTGCGGCAGCCTGCGCGCGCAGTCGTACAACGCGGCGCTGCTCGACGCAGCCGCGCGCGTCGCCCCGCCCGGCATGCGCATCGCGCGCTTCGATCGTCTCGGCGAATTCCCGCTGTTCAATCCCGACGCCGAATACCCGACGCCCGCCGCGGTGCGCGATCTGATCGACCGCCTGAACGCGGCCGACGGCGTGCTGATCGCCAGCCCGGAATACGCGCACGGCGTCACCGGCGTGATGAAGAACGCGCTGGACTGGGTCGTGGGATGCGAGGCCGTCGTGTACAAGCCCGTGGCCGTGTTGAACGCGTCGCCGCGCGCGACGCATGCGGACGCGGCGCTGCGCGAAACGCTGTCGGTGATGTCGGCGCGCATCGTCGAGCCCGCGTCGATCGCGCTGCCGATCCTCGGGAGCCGGCTCGATGCGGCGGGCATCGCCGCGCATCCGTCGTTCGCGTCGGCGCTCGTCGACGCATTGCACGCGCTGCGCGCGGCGATCGACGACACGAGCGCCGGCCAGTAGGCGATCCACGCGCCGAACGCGTGCGGCGTAGCGTTATCGCGCCTTCGCGCGCGTCGTCTTTCTCGCCGGTTTGGCCGCTTTCGCGCGCGGCGCTTCCTTCTCGGGCTGCGCGCCGCCGCCGACGAGATCCTCGAGCCATGCGAGCGCATCGACGTACGACAGGAACTGCTGCAGGTAGTCCGGCGACAGCTCGCGCATCGTCGCGAGCGAGCGGTGCACGAGGCTGTTCGAATTGAGCGGCCCCGCGTTGCGCGGCACCTGGTCGAGCGACTGCCGGTATTGCTGTTCCGTGCGGACTTTCGACCACGTTGCGCGGAAGTAGTCGATGAGTTCGGGATCGAGCCCGCGCCGGTCGGCCTGCGCATCGCGCGCGAGCCCTTCGACGAGCGCGGCAAGCGCGCCGCGCGCGGGCGCCTCCGCAGCGGCTTTCCCCGTCTCGCGCGGGGTGTCGGCGTCATTGCCGCGCCCGACGAGCGCCGCGAACCCTTCGAGCAGCGTCGCCAGCCGCGCATCGACCAGCGCGCGTGCGGCGCCGTCGAGCACGGCCGCGCGCCGTTCGAGCGCGTCGATCCGGTGAAAGCGCACGGGATCGAGCCGATCGGCGCCCTGCTCGCGCCATGCGTCGAGCGTCGCGCGGACGTGCATCGCATCGCCCGTCACTTTGCCTTTCCTCCGTTCGACGCCGACTTGCGCGGCACCGGCGCGATTTCCACGCGGCGGTTCTTCGCGCGGCCTTCGTCGTCCGCATTCGAGCTGACCGGCTGTTCGGAACCGAACGCGGCCGCGAACACCGACGAGGCCGGCACGCCGGCATCGATCAGCGCGCGCGTGACCGTCAACGCGCGCTTGGCCGACAGTTCCCAGTTGTCCGCGAACAGGCGGTTGCCGGCGTGCACCTGCTGGTCGTCGGCGAAGCCGCTGACCATCAGGATCTCGTCGCGCGTCTTCAGGTACGTGGCCAGCGGGCTGGCCAACGTCTTCAGCAGGTCGCGGCCCGCGGGCTGCAACTGGTCGGAGTTCAGCGCGAACAGCACGTTGCCGCTGATGCCGATGCGTCCGTTCACGAGCGTCACGCGGCCGGCCGCGAGCGGCCCGGCGAGGGCCTGTTCGAGCGACTTGCGCTGCTGCGCCTCGAGCTGGCGTGCACGCACCGCTTCCTCGAGCTTCGCCGTGAGCTGAAGCTGCATGCCGATCACGCCGACGAGGATCAGCACGAACGCGCCGAGCAGCACCGACATCAGGTCGGCGAACGCGGGCCACACCGGCGCCGATTGCGCGCCGCCGTCGATTTCGTCGTGCATGCGTTACGCTCCGACGGGCGCCCGCCGGCCGGCGAGCTGCTGCAGGTCTTCGACGATCTGCTTCTGCGACATCACGCTCAGGTCGATCACCTCGCGCGCCTGCGCGACGTAGTACTCGAGCTGTTCGTCGCTGCGTGCGAGCGATTTCTCGAGCGCGGCTTCGATACGCTGCAGATGGGTCAGCAACTTGTCGTTCGATTCGCCGAACACCTGCACGGCCATCCCGAACGCGTCGCCGAGGCTCGCCACTTCGACGGCGCCTGCCGTGACCTGCGCGGCTACCGAATCGAGCTTGCGCGTCTCGGCGTCGACGGTGTCGTTGAAGCGCGCGCCGACGCGATCGAGCAGGTCGGCCGACGTGCTGACGAGCGCGTCGATCGCGGCGCGCTGTTCGGTCGACGCGTGGTTGACCGCGCCGAGCAGCGTCTCCAGCGTCGCGAGCAGGCGGCTGCGCTCCTCGAGCGTCGCGGTGTCGCGCACCATGCTGTCGGACAGGCGCTGGCGCAGCTCGGCGACGACGTCGGCCGCAGCCTTCGGCGCCTCCGACGCGGCCTGCACGAGGCGCGAGATTTCGTTGATCGTGTCGCTCGCGTGAACCTGCGCCTGCGCGGTGATGTCGTTCGCGGTGCGGGCCAGCGTGTCGCAAATGTCCTGCTGGCGCGCCGCGGCCTGCGCACTCGTCTGCGCCCATTCGTCGCGCAGCGCGGCCGCCATCGCCGCGAGCGAATCGCTCCAGGCAGCCAGGCGCTCTTCATCGCGCGCAGCCAGTTGCGATTGCAGGCCGGTGTGCGATTCGCGGATCGTCGACAGCAGATCGTTCGAGCGTTGTTCGAACGTCGACGCCTGTGCTGTCAAGTCACGCGTCGTTTGCGCGAGTGCGTCGCAGATTTCCTGCTGACGGCCGGCGCTGTGCACGCCTGCGCGCTGCCATTCTTCGCCGAGCTTCGCGGCCATCGCGGCGAGCGAATCGTTCCAGGCCGACAGGCGTTCTTCGTCGCGCGCAGCCAGTTGCGATTGCAGGCCAGCGTGCGATTCGCGAATCGTCGACAGCAGATCGTTCGAGCGTTGTTCGAACGTCGACGCCTGTGCGGCCAGGTCGCGCGTCGTTTGCGCGAGTGCGTCGCAGATTTCCTGCTGACGGCCCGCACTGTGCGCGCCCGCACGCTGCCATTCGTCGCCGAGCTTCGCGGCCATCGCGGCGAGCGAATCGTTCCAGGCCGACAGACGCTCTTCATCGCGCGCAGCCAGTTGCGATTGCAGACCAGCGTGCGAGTCGCGAATCGTCGACAGCAGGTCGTTCGAGCGTTGCTCGAACGTCGACGCCTGTGCGGCGAGATCGCGTGTCGTTTGCGCGAGTGCGTCGCAAATTTCCTGCTGACGGCCCGCACTGTGCGCGCCCGCACGCTGCCATTCGTCGCCGAGCTTCGCGGCCATCGCCGCGAGCGAATCGTTCCAGGCCGACAGACGCTCTTCATCGCGCGCAGCCAGTTGCGATTGCAGACCAGCGTGCGAGTCGCGAATCGTCGACAGCAGGTCGTTCGAGCGTTGCTCGAACGTCGACGCCTGTGCGGCGAGATCGCGTGTCGTTTGCGCGAGTGCGTCGCAAATTTCCTGCTGACGGCCCGCACTGTGCGCGCCCGCACGCTGCCATTCGTCGCCGAGCTTCGCGGCCATCGCCGCGAGCGAATCGTTCCAGGCCGACAGACGTGCTTCGTCGCGCGCCGCCAGTTGCGTCTGCAAACCCGCGTGCGACTCGCGCATCGCGGCGAGCGTCGCGGCCGAATGGCGTTCGAACGTCGCGGCGGCTTCGCCCAGCGCGCGCGCATGCTGGCCGGCCAGCGTCTCGCCGGCCTGCTCCTGGCGCGACAGCGCCTCGCGCCATGCGTCCGACAGGCGGCCTTCGGTCGATTCGAGGCGCGTCGCGACGCCGTCGAGCAGATCCGACGAACGCTGCGCGAACGTGTCGGCGAACTGGCCGAGCGTCGTCTGCAACTGCTGCGCGACGGCATCGCTCGCGCGGCGCTGTTCGTCGAGCGCGCGGTTCCACACGGCCGTCACGTTGCCGGCGGTCTTCTCGAAGCCGTCCGTCAGCCCGTCGAGCTGCCGCTGCACCGCGCCCGTCACGGTGTCGCGCAGCGCGGCCATCTCCTGCGCGAGCCCCGTCATCGTCGCGGCGACGACCGGCTGCAGCGCCGCACCGGCCACGCGCGCGCTTTCGGCGGCGCTTTCCTTCAGCGCGTCGCCGACGTTCGACGCAAGGCCCGCGTACGCGCGCTCGGTCCGCTCGAAAAACGCCTGCTGACTTTCGAGCTGGCGATCGTGCAGCGCGACGCTGCGCGCCTCGAGCGTCGTCATCATCGTCTGCAGCCGGTCGACCAGCGCCGGCATCACGTCGGCCTGGCGCTGCAGCAGCCGGAACGATTCGTCGCGCTGATGCGCGGACGAATGCACGCGCAACGTCGTCGCGATCTTCGCATCGAGCTGCTGGGCCGCATCGATCCGCTCGCGGCGCACGAGCGCGGACAACAGCCCAAGCATCGCGGACGTGGCCACCCCGGCGATCGACGTGCCGAACGCGAACCCGAGCCCCTTCACCGGCGCGATCAGCGACGCGCGGATCGCGTCGAGATCGGTCGCGCTCTCGAGCGCGGCGCCCGTGCCCTTCAGCGTGACGACCATCCCGAGCAGCGTGCCGAGCATGCCGAGCAGCACCAACAGGCCGACGAGATAAGGCGTGAGCGCCGGGCCCGGCAGCGCGACGCGCGCGCCTTCGACCCGTGCGCGCACCGCGCCGCGCAGGCCCGGATGCAGCGTATCGAGCCACGTGTCGAGTTTCGCGGGCGGCTCGGTCAGGCCGGCGACCGCGTGCGACAGCGTGGCGGTCGCCTGCCGGTAGCGCAGCAGCTCCCATGCGCCGGCGACGTAGCACGCGCCGATCAGCAGCGTGACGGCCGACGCCAGCGGGTTCGACGCGACATAGCCGGCGCCGATCCAGCCCACTGCGAGCAGACCGGCGACGAAGACAACGAGATCAAGGCGAATTCTGGACATAGCGTGTTGATTAGCAGGTGCGAAGGGCCGCGAGCAGCCCGTCTACCGTTTGAAACCGGACTTCGAGTTCGGCAAGGAGGATGCTTTGCATCTCGTCGCGAAACGTATCGAGCCATGCGCCGGGCACGATCGCCGCGACGGTCGCGCTGTCGGCCGCCGTGCCTTCGGCGGCAGGCGCGGATGCGTCGGGCGCATCGCGACCGGCGGCCGTCGCGGCCGCGGATTCGGCCTCGGCCAGCGCCTGCCGCTCCGCGTCGCGCAACCGCGCGAAGCGCGTGCCGAGCAGCGCGGGCACGGCCGACAGCAGGCTGCGCTCGCGCGCGCCGAGCACGCGCTCCATGATCGTGTCGAGCGTCGCGAGCCGCGCCATCCCGGACGAGCGCGCGGCGAGCGCGACCCGCAGGCGGCCGCGCAATTGGCCGATCGCCGTTTCCATGTCCTGCTGCAGGGTCAGATAACGCTGGCGGAAGTCCGCGAAATCGGCCGTGTCGGCGGCCGGCGGCGGCGGGTCGCCCGGCCGCCGACGCGCGCGCGGCCGGTGGCTGGCCGCGATCGCCTGCGCGAGGTCGTGGCGCACGCGCGCGCAGTCGCGCTCGGCGTCGTAGCCGCGCACGCCGGCCGCAATGCCCGGCGGGCTCGCGTTCAGCGCGGACGACAGCGTGATCGCGTCGGTCCAGCCGAGCCACTGGCTCAGCCGGTCGGACAGCGTCTGCCGGGATTCCGCGACGTCGGCATCGGCCAGGCGCGCGAGCAGCCGGACGAGCGTCGGACCGCTCAACGCCGGGCGCGGAGATGCTTGCACCATGCTGCAAACCGTCAAAAAAGGCAGCAGTTTACACGTCGTCGGGCAGTCGACCGCCGGAATCGGGGAAGCGGTGCGGTTCGGCGCGTCGTGCGCCCCGCGCGGACGCCCGTCGCGCAAGGCTCGGCGGGCAGCGGCAACGGGCGGAAAACAGGCTCGGCGGCGGCCGGTGGGCGGCCGCGCCATCGGGACGCGATGCGTTCGCGACACACCGACGCGCGTTCGGGCGTTCGGGCGAGCGGCCCGGCCGGTTCCCGCCGCTAATCGGCAACGGCCATGGCCGGCCGCTGCCACGCGCTGACGAAGCTGCGCTCAGATCCCCGCTTTCGGTGCATTCAGGATCAGCCGCAGCCCGAGCAGCGCGATCGCGCCGGCCGCGATGCGGTCGACCCATTTCTTCGCGCGCAGGTAAAGTTCGCGCGGCCGACGCGTCGAGAAGCACAGCGCGACGAGCGTGTACCAGCCGAATTCGACCGCGAACACGAGCGGCGGCAGCACGAGGTAACACCACAGCGGCGGATGCTGCGGAAGCAGCGCCGCGAAGATGCTGCCGTACCAGATCGCCGTCTTCGGGTTGCTGAGCTGGGTCGTGAGGCCGGTCCAGAACGACTTGCGCGCGCTGCCGCCGGCCATCGCCCGCGGATCGTCCATCGCGATCGGCCGATCGGCGCCGCGCCAGATCTTCGACGCCATGTAAATCAGGTAAACGCCGCCCGCCAGCTTGAGACCCACGTACAGCCATTCGACGGCCTGCAGCAGCGTGTAGAGCCCGGCCAGCGCGACGCCGCCGAACACGATGCCGCCGATGCCCATGCCGAGCGCGGTGGCGAGCCCGTCGCGACGCGACAGCCCGATCGAATTGCGGGCCACCAGCACGAAGCTCGGGCCCGGGATCATCGCGCCGAGAAACAGCGCAGCGAGGATGGCGAGTACGGCAGCCGATGCGGTCATCGACGTCTCCTTGGTCAGCGACGCCGCTGCGCCGGCGCCTGCGTGTCGTTTCCGACGGGTGAGGCCGTCGATTCTGGCATGCTTCGCGCGTGGCCGAAAGCGGCTGTGCGCTGCTATGCTGGCCCTCTTTCCCGTCATTCCGCGCCGCCCCATGATCGAGATCCGCGTCGCCCGCCATCCCGACGATGCCGCCGCCGTCGAAGCGATCTTTCGCGCGGACGTCGCGCGGCCGACGGTCGACCTCCCATTCGACGACGACGCGCCCGGCAATCCGACACCCGGCACCGCGCTTCCCGGGCGCGATTTGTAACGCCGCGCGACCGCCCCTTTTCTCCTTTCGATCGGACCGCCCGCCATGCGCGCTCTTCGCCTTTCCGCCCTGCTGCTGCCGCTCCTCGCCGCATTCCCGCCCGGAGCCCGCGCCGACGGCCTGCCGGCGTCGATCGCCGCGCAACTGCCGCCCGGCTATCAGCCGCTGCTCGCGCAAGCCGGCCCCGGTCTCGACGATGGGCGGCACAGCTTTCTCGTCGTCGTGCATCGCGCGGTCGATACGCGCGAACAGCCGTCGCCGCGCCCGCTGCTGATCTACGAGGAACAGGCCGATCACACCTACCGGCTCGCCACGCGCAACGACCAGGTCGTGCTGCGCGCGAACGAAGGCGGCCAGTGCGATCCGTTCGATCCCGCAGATGCGGCCGACAACGGCCTTTCGGTGAAGGGCCGCTATTTCACCGTGCAGAATGCCGTCGCGTGCGGGCAGCACTGGACCGACTACGTCACGTTCCGCTACGACCCGCGCACGCACGGCTGGCTGTTTTCGAGCCAGATCGTCACCGAATCGTTTCCGCTCGACGACAAGCCCGACCACGTCACCGTCACGCGCGCCGACGCGCACCGTCCGGTGTCGTTCGGGCAATGGAAGCGCAAGGACTAGCCTCCCGGTACGCACCCGCGCCGCGGCGGCGCCGTTTTTCAATCCGGCACGTCGAGCGCGCGCCGCTCGCGACACCCGGCCAACGGGTCTACCATAGGCGCTCGTTGCCCGTGGGCGACCGCCGGCACGGCATGCGGCTTGCGCCTGCCCCTTTCCTCGTTGCCCCCGCACAGGAGGACGTCATGACGCAACACTTCGATGCAATCGTCATCGGCACCGGCCAGGCCGGGCCGCCGCTCGCCGCGCGGCTCGCCGGCGCCGGCATGAAAGTCGCGATCGTCGAGCGCGGCCGCTTCGGCGGCACCTGCGTGAACACCGGCTGCATCCCGACCAAGACGCTGATCGCGAGCGCGTACGCCGCGCAGCTCGCACGGCGCGCCGGCGAGTACGGCGTGTCGGTCGGCGGCCCCGTCACCGTCGACATGAAAGCGGTGAAGGCCCGCAAGGACCAGATCTCCGGCCGCTCGAACCACGGCGTCGAGCAATGGGTGCGCGGCCTCGACAACACGACCGTCTTTCAGGGTCATGCCCGATTCGAGCGCGCGAACGCGGTGCGCGTGGGCGATGAACTGCTCGAGGCCGAACGCATCTTCATCAACGTCGGCGGACGCGCGCAGGTGCCCGCGATGCCGGGCCTCGACTCGGTGCCGTACCTGACCAACTCGACGATGATGGACGTCGACTTCCTGCCCGACCATCTCGTGATCGTCGGCGGCAGCTACGTCGGCCTCGAATTCGGCCAGATGTACCGCCGCTTCGGCTCGCGGGTCACGATCGTCGAGAAAGGCGCGCGCCTCGTCCAACGCGAGGACGAAGACGTGTCGCAGGCCGTGCGCGAGATCCTCGAAAACGAAGGGATCGACGTGCAGCTCGACGCGAACTGCCTGAGCGCGCGCCGCGACGGCGACGGCATCGTGGTCGGCCTCGACTGCACGGGCGGCGGCCGCGAGGTCGCGGGCTCGCACCTGCTGCTCGCGGTCGGGCGCGTGCCGAACACCGACGATCTGGGGCTCGACCGCGCGGGCGTCGACACCGACGCGCGCGGCTACATCACCGTCGACGACCAGTTGCGCACCAACGTGCCCGGCATCTGGGCGCTCGGCGACTGCAACGGGCGCGGCGCGTTCACGCACACCGCGTACAACGACTACGAGATCGTCGCGGCCAACCTGCTCGACGACGACCCGCGCAGGGTGTCCGACCGCATCGCGGCCTACGCGATGTACATCGATCCGCCGCTCGGCCGCGTCGGCATGACGCTCGCGCAAGCGAAGCAGACGGGCCGCCGGCTGCTGGTCGGCACGCGTCCGATGACGCGCGTCGGCCGGGCGGTCGAGAAAGGCGAAAGCCAGGGCTTCATGAAGGTGATCGTCGACGCGGACAGCCACGCGATCCTCGGCGCGTCGATCCTCGGCGTGACCGGCGACGAAGTGGTGCACGGCATGCTCGACGTGATGACCGCCGGCGCGCCGTACACGACGATCAGCCGGGCGATGCATATCCACCCGACCGTGTCGGAGCTCGTGCCGACGCTGCTGCAGGACCTGCATCCGATCGACTGACGCACGGCAGGCGGGCGGCCGCGCACCGCGCGCCGGCGGTATGCGAAGATGGCCGCTCGCCACGCCATCCGGGAACGCCATGGACCGTCTGCAAGCGATGCAGATCTACGTACAGATCGTCGAACGCGGCAACTTCACGCAGGCCGCCGATGCGCTGCAACTGCATCGGCCGGCCGTCACGAAAGCGGTGCAGCAGCTCGAACAGGCGCTCGGCGTCCGGCTGCTGAACCGCAGCACGCGCCGCGTCAGCGTGACGGCCGAGGGCGAGGCGTTCCATGCGCGCTGCGTGCAGCTGCTCGGCAGCATCGACGAGGCATTCGCGTCGTTCCCCAGGCAACGCGCGGTGCCGAAGGGTCGGCTGCGGATCGACATCGCGCTCGCGCTCGCGAAGACGGTCGTGATTCCGGCGCTGCCCGATTTCCAGCAACGCTATCCGCAGATCGAACTCGTGCTCGGCACGAGCGACCAGCCGGCCGATTTGATCGGCGAAGGCATCGACTGCGTGGTGCGGGTCGGGACGCTGAAGGATTCGAGCATGGTCGCGCGCACCGTGGGCGCGGTGCACATGGCCACGTGCGCGTCGCCGGCCTATATCGCACGCCATGGCTTGCCGCGCACGCTCGACGAGCTGCGTACGCATCGCGCGGTCAACTTCTTCACCGGCCGCAATCGCCGCGTGCTCGAATGGACGTTCCGCCCGCACGGCGAAACCGTCGCGGTGAAACTCGCGAGCAGCCTGCTCACCGACAACTCGGAAGCGCTGCTGTCGTGCGGGCTCGCCGGCCTCGGCATCGTGCATGCGTTGCGGCCCGCGCTGCAGCCGAGCATCGACGCGGGCCGGTTGATCGAGCTGCTGCCCGGCGTGCCGGCCGTGCCGAAGCCGGTGTCGGTGCTGTACCCGAACCGCGCGCATCTGCCCGACAAGGTACGCGCGTTCATCGACTGGCTGACCGAGCTGTTCGCGCGGCGTTATCCGGCGTAGCGCGGGTTCGCGTCGATTGTTATTCGTCGAATAACAATCAATGATCGGGCCGCGCGTTTATCCGGCGCGGGCGCCCGCCTACGATGCTGCTTCATCGACACCCGTTCATCGAAGGAGCGCTCCATGGCCCGCATCGTTCGTTTCCACCGCGTCGGCGGCCCCGACGTACTGCAGATCGACACCGTCGACGTGCCCGCGCCGGGCCCCGACGACATCCAGCTACGCGTGAAGGCGATCGGCCTCAATCGCGCGGAAATCATGTTCCGTCGCGGCGAATACACGTTCATGCCGCGCTTTCCGGCGTCGCTCGGCTACGAGGCGTCGGGCGTGGTCGCGGCGGTCGGCCGCAACGTGACGGCGTTCGCCGAAGGCGACGCGGTGAGCGTCGTGCCCGCATTCTCGTTCGCCGACTACGGGATGTACGGCGACGTGGTCAACGTGCCCGCGCATGCGGTGGTCAGGCATCCGGACAGCCTGTCGTTCGAGGAAGCGGCCGCGACGTGGATGATGTTCGTGACGGCCTACGGCGCGCTGATCGAACTCGGCGGGCTCCAGCGCGGCGATGCGGTGCTGGTCGGCGCCGCGTCGAGCAGCGTCGGGCAGGCCGCGATCCAGGTCGCGAACCAGATCGGCGCGGTGCCGATCGCGCTGACGCGCGGCGAATCGAAACGTCGGGCGCTGCTCGATGCAGGCGCGAAGCACGTGATCGTCGGCAGCCCCGCCGACCTGCCTCAACAGGTGGCAGAAATCACGGGCGGCATCGGCGCGCGTCTCGTGTTCGACCCGGTCGGCGGCCCCGACGCGGCGAACCTGCTGCGCGCGCTGGCCACCGGCGGCACGTTCTTCCAGTACGGCGCGCTCGACCCGCGCGACATCCCGGTGCCGGTGATGGACCTGCTCGCGCGCCACCTGACGCTGCGCGGCTACGAGCTGTTCGAGATCACCGGCAGCGCGCAACGGCTCGAACGCGCGAAGCGCTTCATCGTCGACGGGCTCGCGGCCGGCACGCTGAAGCCGCGAATCGATCGCACGTTCGCGTTCGACGACATCGCGGACGCGCATCGCTACATGGAAGCCGGCGCGCAGGTCGGCAAGATCGTCGTCACGGTCTGAGCCGCGCCCATGGCGAGCGGCGCGCGCCGCTCGTCAGCTTTCGAAATACCGCGGCCGGTCGATATCGGCCAGCAACCCCGGCTGCGTCGGCGCCCAGCCGAGCGATGCCCGTGTGCGCTCGCTGGTTGCGGGCGCATCCATCCCCGCAAACATCGCGAACCAGCCGAAGTGCTCGCCGGCTTCCGCCGCCGACTTCGCGACGACCGGCACGTTCAGCCGCCGGCCGATCACCTCGGCGATCTCGCGGAACGGCACGCCCGTATCGTCGACCGCGTGATAACGCGCGCCGGCCGCGCCGCGTTCGATCGCGAGCCGGTACACACGCGCCGCGTCGAGCCGGTGCACGGCCGGCCAGCGGTTCTCGCCGTCGCCGACGAACGCCGATACGCCCTTCTCCCGCGCGAACGCGATCAGGCGCGGCACGAACGCGTGATCGCCGTCGCCGTGCACGGACGGCGGCAGGCGAACGACCGACGCGTGCACGCCGCGCGCTTCCAGCGCGACCGCGGTCGCTTCGGACGCACGCGGATAGCTCGCCGACACCGGCACGTGCGGATCGTCCTCCGTCGCCGCGCGGCCGGGCGCGACGAGCGCGAGGCCCGACGTGACGACCAGCGGCCGCGCCGAGCCGGCGAGCGCCGCGCCGATCGTCTCGATCGCGCGGCGATCGAGTTCGCAGTTCTGCGCGAAGCGCGAGAAGTCGTGATTGAATCCCGTGTGGATCACCGCATCGGCGGCCTCGGCGCCGCGCGTCAGGCTGTCGAGATCCTCCAGCGACCCGCGATGGACGTCGGCGCCGGCCGCGGCGACCGACGCCGCGGCCGCATCGGACCGCGCGAGCCCGAGCACCGAGTGCCCGGCCGCCACGAGTTCGGCCACGACGGCCGAGCCGACGAATCCCGATGCTCCCGTAACAAAGACACGCATGTTCAGCACCTCCGGATGAAATGGAGGCTTACTATGTGCGGATCGCCGCTCGCGGTGAAGTCGTGACGGTTTACCGGTAAACGAACTAACAGGATATGGCTGACGCCCCCGACAACCTGCTCGGCGCGTACCTGCGGGACCGCCGCGAGAAACTCGACCCGGCCGCGCTCGGGCTGCCGGCCACGCGCCGGCGCACGCCGGGCCTGCGGCGCGAGGAAGTCGCGCAGCGCGCGCACGTGAGCGCCGCGTGGTACACGTGGCTCGAACAGGGGCGCGGCGGCGCGCCGTCGGCCGACGTGCTCGACCGGCTCGCCCGCGCGCTGATGCTCAACGAGGCCGAACGCGAGCACCTGTTCCTGCTCGGCGTCGGCCACCCGCCCGAGGTGCGCTATCACGCGCCGGCCAGCGTGACGCCGCGCCTGCAGCACGTGCTCGATTCGCTCGACGCGAGCCCGGCGATCATCCGCACGGCGACGTGGGACGTCGTCGCGTGGAACGACGCGGCGGCCGCGACGCTGACCGACTACGCGACCCTGCCGCCGGCCGCGCGCAACATCCTGCGGCTGATCTTCGTCGACGCACGCGTGCGCGCCGTGCAGCCGAACTGGGAGCGCATCGCGCGGTTCGCGGTCGGGGCATTTCGTGCGGACGTCGCGCGCAGCGGCGCGACGCAGGCCGTGCAGGCGTTCGTCGACGAGATGCGCGCGACGAGCGCCGAATTCGACGCGATGTGGCGCGACCACGCAATCCATTCGCAGCACGAAGGCACGAAAGAGATCCGCCATCCGCAGGCAGGCCGGATCGCGTTCGAATATTCGGCGTTCACGGTCACCGGCCGCCCGGACCTGAGCCTCGTGATCTTCACGCCGGCGACGCCGGCCGACCGCGAGCGGATCCGGGCGCTCGTCGCGGCCCGCGAACAGGCACGCAGCACGGCGCAAGCGCCGGCCGTGTGACCGCGCACGGCTTTCCCGGGAGCGTGATTCCGCACGACACGGATCGACGAATCGACGAATCGACGAATCGACGAATCGACGAATCGCGAAGCAGTATGTGCCCCGTTCGATATCGACCACTGACGAACGTACGCGGAAAACGCAAAGGGGCGTCGCGCGCTGAACGCGCGACGCCCCTGGTTCATTCACGGAAAAGTGCCGACTATGCCGCGCGCTGCAGCAGGTCCGTCGCGAAAGACTTCGCATGCGCGACGGCTTCCTGCGCGTCGCCGAATACGCCGAGCTGATCCCAGTGCTCTTCGGCCGCGTAGGTGCCTTTCACGGCGAGCGCCCGCTGGACGCTCAATTGCGCCGCGTATCGGCCGTCGTCCAGCGGCCGGGCCGTCGCGACGACCTTGTGCGGCGGGCTGGCCCGCTCCGGCTGAACCAGCTCGACAGGGCCGCTGACCGTGCCGATATTCATCAACTCGTTTCTGGCGTTGCAGTCGGGGCAGTAGAAGCACCAGCCCGCGTCCTCCTGATGGTGCCTGACCTGCCCGCGAGCCAGCACGGCACGACATTCGACGTTTTCGCAGATGAACGGCATCGCAGTCTCCGGAGTTGTTTGTCGGAAATCCTAGCATGTCCGCGGGCGGTCAACCATCGGCATCCGCATGATTGCCGTGCCGGGGTTCCGGCGGGTTACGGAGGGCCGGCCGCGGAAGCGTCGCCGCCTTTCGCTGCGCTGCAAAATCGGCGCGTTTCCCGGATCGGGAAGCCGCTGGCGCCACCGTGCGCCGGATCGTGCCCCACGCATTCTCGGAGAATCGTGCAAGAAATGCGGACTTGCGGAATAACGGTCACGCATGCTTCCGCGCGATGCTGTCGGTTCTTCATCTCCCTCCGAGGAACGGACATGACCGGCCACAACATCGAACGGAAAGTGATCCTGATCACCGGCGCGAGCAGCGGCATCGGCGAGGCCACCGCCCGCTATCTGGGCGCGCGCGGCGCGCGCCTGATGCTCGGCGCACGCCGTACCGAACGCCTCGCCGCGCTCGCCGACGACATTCGCGCCGAGGGCGGCACCGCGGCCTGGCGCGCGCTCGACGTCACGCGACGCGACGACAGCGTCGCCTTCGTCGACGCCGCGCTCGCCGAGTACGGGCAGATCGACGTCATCGTCAACAACGCGGGCGTCATGCCGCTGTCTCCGATGGCGTCGCTGAAGGTCGACGAGTGGGACCGCATGGTCGACGTCAACATCAAGGGCGTGCTGTACGGCATCGCGGCCGTCCTGCCGGTGATGAATCGGCAGGGTTTCGGCCAGATCGTCAACGTGTCGTCGATCGGCGGATTGCGCGTATCGCCGACGGCCGCCGTCTATTGCGCGACGAAATACGCGGTACGCGCGATCTCCGACGGCTTGCGGCAGGAGAACGACAAGCTGCGCGTCACGAGCATCTGCCCGGGTGTCGTCACGTCCGAGCTGGCCGACACGATTACCGATCCGGTCGCCGCCGAAGCGATGACGCGATACCGCAGCATCGCGCTCGAACCCGACGCGATCGCGGCGGCCATCGCGTATGCGATCGCGCAGCCGGCCGATGTCGACGTGAACGAGATCGTCGTGCGTCCGACCGCGACGGTCGCGGGCTAGCAGACGACGCATCTGCCCGAACTCGTCCGGGATAAACTGTCGGCCCGACACCGAACCTGGAGATGCTCGATGTTGATCCGCGTTGCGACACTGGCCGATGCCGTCCCGCTCGCCGAATTGAAGCGCGATACGTTTCGCGAAACCTTTCTGCAGGACGGGTTCGGCATCGACTATCCGCCGGACGATCTGGCCGAGTACGAAGCCCGGACGTACTCGGTTGCGGCGATCGCCGAGCAGCTCGGCGACCCGCAGTGCCGGACGTGGGTCGCGGAAGGCGACGACGGCACGCTGGTCGGATACGCGCATGCGGGGCCGTGCAAGCTTCCGCACCCGGACGTGACGGACGGTGCGGGCGAGATCCATCAGATCTATCTTCGACGCGGCACGCAGGGAACCGGCGCCGGACGGGCGTTGTTCGACGCCGCGCTCCAGTATCTCGCCGCGACGCGCCCCGGCCCGGTATGGCTAGGCGTGTGGTCGGGCAACGCGAAGGCCATCGCGTTCTACGAGAAGGCAGGCTTCAAGCGTGTCGGTACGTACGATTTCAAGGTCGGCGAATCGACCGATCTGGAGTTCATCTACCGCCGCTGACCGTTCGCTCCCGTCGGCATCGCTTCGACGCGGCGCAAACGAATACAGGCAGCCAGTGACGGCGTCTTCGGTTCGTCGACCGCATGACGCAAGCCGCCCTCGATCCGCGCCGACGAACGGGGACACGCGCCGGAACCGGCAGATCGAGCGGTGACGGGCGCCAGCGCGCACGGGCACGGCCACGCGCGCCGCGACCATCATTTGCGGGAGTGATGACACTTCCCTTTTTCTGTGGATTTGACCGGGAGAGCCGGGCCGACAACACTAGCCCGCAGTGCCGCACAAGACGGCACGCACCCGCCCCCCCATCAGAGCCCGCCATGTACCCGACCGACACCGTGCAATCCCCGAGCGCCGCCCGGCCGCTCGCCGACCGGCAACTGCGCCGGATCGTCATCGCCTCCGTCGCCGGCAACGCGATGGAGTGGTACGACTTCTTCGTGTACGGCACCGCCGCGGCGCTGGTATTCGGCCACGTGTTCTTTCCGCCCGGCGCATCGCCGCTCGCCGGGAGCCTCGCCGCGTTCGCGGCGTTCGCGCTCGGCTTCGTCGCACGCCCGCTCGGCGGGATCGTGTTCGGCCACGTCGGCGACCGTTACGGGCGCAAGGCGTCGCTCGTGTGGACGCTGCTGATCATGGGCGCATCGACCTTCGCGATCGGCCTGCTGCCGACCTATGCGCAGGTCGGCCTGTGGGCGCCGGCCGCGCTCGTCGTGCTGCGCCTGCTGCAGGGCATCGCGTCCGGCGGCGAATGGGGCGGCGGCGTACTGATGATCAGCGAGAACGCGCCGCCCGAGCAGCGCGGCTATTACGCGGCGTGGAGCCAGCTCGGCGTGGGCGGCGGCTTCGTGCTGTCGTCGGCCGCGTTTCTCGCCGCGCAGGCGCTGCCGGACGACATGTTCCGCACGTGGGGCTGGCGGCTGCCGTTCCTCGCGAGCGTCGCGATCTTCGCGATCGGCATCTATATTCGTCGCCATCTGCCGGAAAGCCGCGACTTCGAGCAGGCCGGCAAGCGCGGCGCGCACACGCATTTGCCGATCGTCGAGTGCATCCGCCGCCATCCGAAGGAAATCCTGCTCGCGATGGGGCTGCGTGTGGCCGAAAACGGCGGCGCGTACATCTTCCTCGCGTTCTCGCTCGTCTACGGCAAATACGTCGGCATCCCGAACGGCACGATGCTGACCGGCGTGATGATCGCGATGATCGTCGAGATGGGCGCGATGCTCGCATGGGGCCGCCTGTCCGACCGGATCGGCCGCAAGCCCGTGTACCTGATCGGCGCGCTGAGCCTCGTCGCGTGCGCGTTTCCGTTCTTCTGGCTGCTCGACACGCGCGCGACGCCGCTCGTGTGGCTCGCGCTCACGGTCGGCACGGCGGTGAGCCACGGCGCGATGATCGGTACGCTGCCCGCGCTCGTCGGCGAGCTGTTCAGCACCGAGGTGCGTTACTCGGGCGTCGCGCTCGGCCACGAAGTCGCATCGATCTTCGCGGGCGGGATGTCGCCGTTGATCGCGACCGCGCTGCTCGCGCGCTATCACGCGTCGTGGCCGGTGTCGCTGTTCCTCGTTGCGCTCGGCCTCGTGACCGTCGCGACGCTGTGCGCGATGCGCGAGACGCGCATCGCGCCCGCCGACGGTTCGCGCGACCACTCGGCATGAACGCGCGACGCTCAGCGCCCGGCGTCGCGCCGCGCGCCGTCGAATGCCGGCGCCAGCCCGAGATGATCGAGCAGCCGCGCGAATTCGCCGAGCCGCTGCCGCATGTACGCCGGCACGTCGACCGCTGCATAGTCGTGGAAGCCGGCACCCGTGCGTACGCCGTCGCGTCCGGCTTCCATGTTGCGCACGACGCTCGCGGCCGGGGCGAAGCGCGGGCCGATCTCGCCGGCCAGATACGTCGACGCGTAGTAAAGGATGTCGCAGCCGCCCCAGTCGATGAATTCGAGCAGCCCGAGCACCGCGAAGCGCGGGCCGAAGCCGGTGCGAATCGCCGTGTCGATGTCCTCGGCGCTCGCCACGCCCTCCTCGACCATCCGCGCGGCCTCGTTCATCGCGAGCGCCTGGATGCGCGGCACGATATAGCCGGGCGCCGGCCCGCAGATCACCGGCTTCTTGCCCACGCGCTCGAGCAGCGCCGCGAGCCCGTCGACGACGGCTCGGTCGGTCGCATCGCTGCGGCTGACCTCGACGAGCGGCATCAGCAGCGCGGGATTCAGCCAGTGCGCGTTCAGCATCCGCGCCGGGTGCGCGACATGGCGCTGCAATTCGGTGACGACGAACGTCGACGTGGTCGACGCGATCGTTGCGTGCGCATCGACGTGCTCGCCGAGCCAGCGCAGCGCGTCGGCCTTGGCATCGAGCACTTCGGGCAGCGCTTCGAACACGATATCGGCGTCGCGCACCGCGTCCGCCGCGCCGTCGCGCGCCACGGGCGCGATGCGCGCGACGACGGCGTCGGCCTGCGCGGCATCGATGCGGCCCAGTGCGACCTGCGCCTGCACGGGCCGGGCGAGCTCGCCGCGCGTGCGTTCGTCGAACGCGCGCAAGCCGGCCGCATCGCGCGGCTTGAAGTCGATCAGCGTCACGTCGAGGCCCGCGAACGCGAACGCGAGCGCGATGCCCTGCCCCATGCGTCCCGCGCCGAGCACGTGGATGCGCGTCACATCGGCGGCCGCCTTCATGCCGCGTACCCCGCGTCGAGCAGCGCGCGCAGCGCGTCCTTCGACAGCGCCGCGAGCCCGAGCCGCTCCAGCGTGCGGCCTTCCGCATACAAGTCGCGCACCGCGACCGCACTCGCGATGCTCAGCAGCCCCTGCGCGACGGGCGTCGGCACGCCGGCCCAGCGCCCGCACGACACGATGAACGACAGCCCGAGCCGGGTGTCTTCGAGCATGTAGCGATGCGTGCGCAGATCGATCTTCTCGCGCCAGTCGCCGCTATCGGTCAGCTTGCCGTGCGCGCCGCGCCCGTACATCCACTCGTCGCCGTCGGTCGCATAGTGATCGGCGAGCGGGAAATGCGGCGCGCGGTAGCCGAGCGCTTCGCGCACCGCGACGCGTTCGGCGTCGAGCGCGTTCGTCACGCGGCGGATCGACGGCTGCGTGCCTTCGTTGTGGATGTCCCACGCGTCGAAGTGTTCGAGCGGCCCGGCGTTCATCAGGATCAGCGGCGGGTGAATCACCGGGCCCGCGTTCATCAGCGCGCCGGACAACGCATCCTCCACCGGCTCGACCGACGGATAACCCGCCCGCAGCACGTCGAACGCCCAGCCGGCCGCGTTCGCCGGCCATACGCCGGTCGGCAGGCGCGTCGCGTACGCGCTGATCACGACATCGTTGTCGCCATGCTTGCGCACCAGGTACGGCAGCGTGCCCGTTTCGGCGAACGCGACGCGCGAACGGTTGCCGGCGTCGGCCGCCGCACGCGCGAACACGGCGCTGCCGAACGTGCCGGGCGGCAGGAACACGACCTGGCCGTCCTCCAGCAGCGGCGCGACCTGCGTGGCGAGCGCGTCGTGCGACGTGGCCGGCAGCGGCACCACGACGAGCCGTACGCCATGCAGTGCAGCGGCGAGATCGTCGGTCGGACGGATCGCGCCCGGTCCATCGCCGAGCGGCACCGCGCGCTTGCCGCGATAGTCGGTGACGTTCAGCACGCCAAGCGCGCGCAGCCGCGCATGCGGCTCGCGATCGCGCCGCCACCATGTCACGTCGTGGCCTTTTTCGAGCAGGTCGATGGCCGCCGCATGGCAGCCGTGGCCGCCGCCCAGAACACATACCTTCATCGTCTTCTCCCGGTGATCGAGTTTGTCCGAGACTACGCGGCCGCCCGCGCCGCGTCGCTTCGAAACGCGCAACGACGCGCCCGTTCGCGCAACGCATTCGCGAAGCTGCGCATACCGCCGCGCCCCCGCATCCGCCACGAGGTCCACGCATGCACATCGCCCTTTCCCGCCATGCGCCGAACCGGCTCGACCTGCTGCAGGCGCCCGACGAAGTCGAACGCGCGGTCGCGCACCGGCTCGGGCCGCACCGGATGGCCGCGTCCGGCCACGATCCGTTTCATGCGGAGCTGTACGAGGTGCCGCTGCATCACGGCGCGCTGCTCGAACTCTGCTACGGCCGCGAAACGCGCATCGATTTCGGCGACGACGCCGATCACTTCCTGTTCCGGCTGACGCTCGCCGGCGCGTGCGAGTTGCAGGCCGGCAGCGTCGTCGCGCGCGCCGGCCCCGGCGAGCTGACCGTGTCGTCGCCCGCGCTCGCGAGCCGCCTGCGCACGAGCCGCGATTGCCGCAATCTCGTGCTGCGGCTCGAACGCGGCGCGCTCGAACGCAAGTTGCAGGACATGCTGCAGGTCACGCTCACGCGGCCGCTGCAATTCGACCTCGCGGCCGGCCGTGCCGGCAAGGGCATGGGCGCGGCGCTCGTGCTGCCGACCTTCGAGTACCTGTGCCGGCTCGGCGCGCAGCCGGACCTCGGCGCGGCGTCGCCGGCGTTCGGCGCCGACCTCACCGCGTGGCTGATGTCGCTGCTGCTCACGCACCTGCCGCACGCGTACAGCGACGCGCTGCTGCGCGGCACGCCGCCGCTGCCCGCCTACGTGCGGCGTGCCTGCGCGCACATCGATGCGCACCTCGGCGAACCGCTCGCGCTCGCCGTGCTGGCTGCCGTCGCCGGGGTCGCGCCGCGCACGCTGCAGCATGCGTTCCGCGCATTCCTGCACACCACGCCGGCCGCGTACGTGCGCGAGCGTCGGCTCGCCGCCGTGCACGCGGCGCTGCAACGCGGCGACGCGCACAGCGTGACCGACGTGCTGATCGCGCACGGCATCCATGGCTTCGGCCATTTCGCGAAGGCGTATGCGCGACGTTACGGCCACGCGCCTTCGGTCACCGCGAGGCAAGCACGATGACGCACTCCGCCCCCGGCCGGCCGCCGGCCCGCTCCGATCCCGCGCCGCACGACGCGGACGCATCCGACGGCCTGCGCGTGCAGGATCTCGATCTCAACCTGTTGAAGACGTTTCGCGCGGTGTATGAAGAGCGGCACGTCGGCCGCGCAGCGCTGCGGCTCGGCGTCACGCAGCCGTCCGTCAGCTACGCGCTCGGCCGGCTGCGGCTGATGTTTCGCGACGCGCTGTTCGTGCGCACCGGCACCGGCGTCGAGCCGACCCCGCGTGCGCAACGGCTCGCGATCTCGGTCGACAAGGCGCTCGCGATCCTGCAGGACGTGCTCGACGAAGGCTCGCGCTTCGCGCCCGACAGCACGCAGCGCGTGTTCCGCCTGCACATGAGCGATTTCGCGGCGAGCGCATTCCTGCCGACGCTGCTCGCCGCGTTCGACCGGCGCGCGCCGGGCGCCGTGATCGAGACGCTGCACGTCGACGAATGCCAGCTCAACGTCGCGCTCGAATCGGGCCGCATCGACTTCGCGCTCGGGCATTTCGCCGATGCGTCGAGCCACTTCCAGCGCACCGCGCTGCTGCACGAGCGCTGCGTGCTGCTGATGCCGCGCCGCACCGCGCAGCGCGCCGGGTTGCCCGACGATTTCGTGCTCGACGGCACGGCGCCCGACACGCTGCGCTTCGTCGCGGTCACGTCGCATCCGCAATCGATGCAGTTGCTCGAACGGCACGAACTGATGCCGCGCGTGCGCGCGGCGCTGCCCGATTTCATGGTGGTGCCGGCATTGCTGCGGGACGGCGATTACGCGCTGATCCTGCCGGAGACGATCGCGATCACGTTCGCGGCACGCCAGCCGTGCGTGCTGTACGAAATCGCCGGCGCCGGCGAATGGGCCGTCAACGCGTACTGGCATCGCCGCTTCGATGCGGATCCCGGTCATCGCTGGATGCGTGCGCTGCTGCTCGAACTGTTCAATATCGGCGAGCAGGCACCGTTCGACGCATGGCTCGCCCCGCAGCCGCCCGCGTGCGCGTAGCGGCGCAAGCGGGCTCGCCGACACCGTCAGAACGACGTGAGGATGCCCGCGACGAGCGAGCTGGCGGTCGCGCCCGGTTTCGCCACCGCGACGCCGCCGCCGGCCGCGCCGTTGACGACGAAGCGCGCGTGCGCGCCGTTGCGCACCATCGCGGCGCCCGTGTACAGCACCGTGCGCTTCGACAGCGGATAGTCGAAGCGGATGCCGTACGAATCGGCGTTGCCGTCGCTGTCGGCCACCTTCCGGTAATGGCCGACGCTCAGCAGCAGCGACGCGCGCCCGATCGGCACCGTCGCGCTGAGTTCCATGATGTCGCTGTGCGGATAAGCGCTCTGGCTGTCGATCGCGGTCGCCACATCGGGACCGCCGCGATGACGCAGGTACAGCGCGGCCACCTTCACGACGTTGAGGTCGTACGAAATCGCACCGAGCGTGTAGTTGCCGTTCGCGGCCGTGCTCGTGGCGCCGAGCGTGGACGACGCAACCGGGCTGAACTTCTGCTGCATGTAGTCGACGTCGACCGACAGGCCGCCGTGCACGTAGTTGAGCCCCGCGCCGTACGTGTCGCCCAGCGTCGCCGGTTGCCCGGCCGCGCCGTTCGTGCCGCGCGCGGCCATCGCGCGCAGCATGAAGCCCGCGTAGCGCGGCGACGTGTAGCGCATCGCGTTGCGTACGCGCAGGAACGCGGGCCCGACGAAGTTGTTGGTCGCGTTGCCCCATGCGAGCCCCGCGCCGAGGCCTGGCAGGCTGTACGTGACGAGCGTCGTATGCAGGATCGTGTAGAGCTCGCCGAACTGCACGCCGCCGAACGGCCCCGTGATGCCGACCCACGCTTCGCGGCCGAACAGCGCGCTACCGTTCGCCAGTGCGCCGCTCGCCGCGTTGAAACCGTCCTCGAGCTTGAAGATCGTCGCGTAGCCGCCGCCGAGATCCTCGACGCCCTTCAGCCCCCACTGCGACGCCCACAGGTTGCCGCTGCCCATGCGCGCCACGTGGTTCGGCCCGGCGTTCGCGTATTCGATCGCGGTGTCGATGCGGCCGTAGAGCGTCACGCTCGATTGCGCGACGGCAGGCAGCGCCGTGCACGCGAGCAGCGCGGCAAGCGGTACGGCAAGCCGGTCGGCCCGCCCGTTCGGTTGGTTCATGTTCGTCGTCCCGTGGAAGTGCCGGCGCCGGTCGGCCTCGCGCCGCGTGGTGTGAAGCGCGTTCGCCGCGAACGGCCAACGCTGCCGATAAAAAACGGGCCGAGTCTAGGAACGACAATTTCGGACGTCGACGCAATGCGCTCTATAACGCTTATAGATGCGCCGCATGAAGCGCGGGCGCCCCGCCGCACGCGCGCGGCGCGGCGGGGCGCGCGCACGGCCTCGGTGTTTTCTTTATCCGGGTCGGTAAATGTCCGTGTGGCGCGGCTGTCACTCCGGCTATGGCGGCCGAATTTGGCCGACTACGCTGCGTCTCCGATCGTGTCACCCGCACGCTTTCGCGCCGCGACGGCGCCCGGCCCGCCGGGCCGATGCCGCGCTTTTCCACCGCCCGCTCCTGGAGAACCCGCATGTCCGCATCCACGGCCCGCGCTGCCGACGGCAAGCGCTATACGTACGAATGGTATGTCGTCGTCATCTGCATGCTCGCGTACGTCTTTTCGTTCGTCGACCGCCAGGTCCTCGTGCTGATGATCGAACCGATCAAGCGCGACCTGCACCTGTCCGATACGCAGTTCAGCCTGCTCAACGGCTTCGCGTTTTCGCTGTTCTACGCGGTGATGGGCCTGCCCGTCGCGTATCTCGCCGATCGCTATGCGCGCCCGCGCATCATCTCGCTCGGCATCGCGCTGTGGAGCGTCGCCACCGCCGCGTGCGGGCTCAGCCAGCATTTCGTGCAGATGTTCGTCGCGCGGATGGGCGTCGGCGTCGGCGAGGCCGCGCTGTCGCCCGGCGCGTATTCGATGCTCGCCGACTACTTCCCGAAGGAGAAGCTCGGACGCGCGATCGCCGTGTATTCGCTCGGCTCGTTCATCGGCGGCGGCATCGCGTTCCTGATCGGCGGTTACGTGATCGCGCTGCTCAAGCATGCGAGCGCCTTCACGCTGCCGGTCGTCGGGCAGGTGCATGCGTGGCAGGTCACGTTCCTGATCGTCGGGCTGCCGGGGATCCTCGTTGCGCTGCTGTTCGCCGCGACCGTGCGCGATCCTCAGCGCAAGGGGCTCGCGCAGGATCGCTCGGGCGCCGTGCGGCGCGTGTCGATGCGCGATTCGCTGCGCTTCGTCGGCGCCCACCGCGCGACCTTCTCGTGCCACTACCTCGGCTTCTCGTTCTACGCGATGACGCTGTACTGCCTGCTGAGCTGGACGCCTGCGTTCTATATCCGCCGCTTCGGGATGACGGCCGTCGAAGCCGGCTACACGCTCGGCATCGTGCTGCTCGCCGCCAACACGGCCGGCGTGTTCTGCGGCGGCTGGCTCAACGACTGGCTGCTGCGGCGCGGCCGCGGCGATGCGCCGATGCGCGCCGGCGCGATCGGCGCCGCCTGCATGGCGATCCCCGCGACGCTGTTCACGCAGCTCGACAGCCTGCCGGCGTCGCTCGCGATGCTGGTCGTCGCGATGTTCTTCGCGTCGTTCCCGATGCCGACGTCGACCGCCGCGATGCAGACGCTCGCGCCGAACCAGATGCGCGCGCAGATCTCCGCGCTGTTCCTGCTCGTGTCGAACCTGATCGCGCTCGGGATCGGCACGACCGTCGTCGCGCTGTTCACCGATCGCGTGTTCGGGGCGCCGGCCGCGGTCGGTCATTCGATGTCGATCGTCAACGTCGCGGCGGCCACGCTGGCCGCGCTGCTGCTCGCCGTCGGCTGCCGCCACTATCGCCGCAGCCTCGATCGCGAACGCGGTCACGCGTCGGCCGCGGCGCCGCAGGCGGCCGGCGCAGGCGACGCGATCGCCGTCCGCTGACACGCCGGACACCTGAGCGCGCCCACGAATCATCCATCCCACTGATTCAGGCATCGCTTTTTAATCGATTTGATTTATGCGATGCCCGTCCCTATTCTCGATCGCATGACGGCCCGGCGCGCTGCCGCGCCGCTTTCCTCTACCCCACGGAATTTCCCATGCAAGCGAACCGCCACCAGGTCCGGATCGACGCGCTGATCGACGCGGCACAGGACATCCGCTGTTTCCGGGTCTCGCGCGTCGACGGCCAGCCGTTCGACGCGTACGAGCCGGGCGCCCATATCGACGTCACCGCGCCGTCCGGCATCACGCGGCAATATTCGCTGTGCGGCGACCCCGACGAGCGCGGCAGTTATCTGTTCGCGGTGAAGAAGGAAACGCGCTCGCGCGGCGGCTCGCGTTCGCTGCACGACGACGTGCGCGTCGGCACCGAATTGTCGATCGGCACGCCGCGCAACCTGTTTCGTCTGACGGATGACGCGAGCGAGCACGTGCTCGTCGCGGCCGGCATCGGCATCACGCCGCTGCTGTCGATGGCGTACGCGCTGAACCGGCGCGGCGCGCGCTACCGGTTGCATTACTTCGCGCGCAGCCGCGAGCACGCCGCCTTCGTCGACGAACTGTCGGCCGAGCCGTTCGCATCGCACGTGACGTTCCATTACGGCGTCGAGCCCGATGCGCTCGCGGCCGAGCTCCGCGGCTGCGTCGCGTCGATCGATGCACACGCACATGTCTATACGTGCGGCCCGGGGCCGTTCATGGATGCGGTCGTCGCCGCGGCCGCCACGCGGGTTCCCGACGAGGCGATCCATCTCGAACGCTTCGCGGCGGACCCCGTCGCCGCGGATACGGGCCACGCCGCAGCCGACACCGGCGCTGCCGACGGCTTCGAAGTGCGCCTGCGGCGCAGCGGGCAATCGGTGCGCGTGACGCCCGACACGTCGATCGTCGACGCGCTCGCGCGCATCGGCGTCGAAGTCGATACGTCATGCGGCGAAGGCGTGTGCGGCACCTGCATGGTGCCCGTCGTCGACGGCGAGCCCGATCACCGCGACCACTGCCTGAGCAAGGCCGAGCGCGCGAGCAATGCGGTGATCTGCTGCTGCGTGTCGCGCGCGCGTTCCGCCGTGCTGGTACTCGATCTCTGATAAGCCGAGTGCGTCGACATGCGGCGGCGCCGACCTGGCGATCGACCCATGCGCCGGAGACCGGTGCAGGCCGGCGCCGGCGACCTCCATCGGCCGCCCGTCGCGCCCCGCCCGAGCGTCATTCGTCGAAGCGCTCGACGATCTCGGCGAGCAGCGCGCGCATCCACGCGTTGCCCTCGTCCTCGTGGAAGTGCTCGTGCCAGTGCATCGTCACCGGTGCGGGCGGCAGCGTGACCGGCAGCTCGTACAGGCGGAATGCGTTGTCGCGGTTCAGGATCTGCGCGAGCCGCTTCGGCAGCGTCGCATACAGATCGGTGACCGACAGCACGCTCGGCAACGCGACGAAGTGCGGCACCTCGAGCGCGATGTTGCGGCCCACGCCCTGCGCGCGCAACGCATCGTCGAGCGCGTGGTGGCTGTGCTCGACCGATTTCACGTTGACGTGCGCGGCGCGCACGAACTGCTCGAGGCTCAGCGCGACCGCCGTCGGCAGCCCGCGCCGGCGCCCCGTCATGCATACGTAGGTTTCCTCGAACAGCACCTGGTGGCGCGTGCGCGGCATCAGCTCCGGCAGGTTGCCGATCGCGAAATCGAGCCGGCTCGCGCGCAGCGCTTCCTCGATCTCCTCCACCGGCAACGGCTGCACGCTCAGCGTCACGCGCGGCGCACGGTCGCGCAGCGCCTGGCAGATCGCCGGCAGATACGCCATCTCGCCCGCATCCGACAACGACAGCCGGAACGTGCGCGTGCTGGTGGCCGGATCGAAGCGCTCCGCATAGCGCAACGCGACGCGCACCATGTCGAGCGCCTTGCCGACGATGCCCGCGAGTTCGAGCGCGACCGGCGTCGGCTGCATGCCCGAACGCGTCCGCACGAACAGCGGATCGTCGAACAGCGTGCGCAGCCGGCCGAGCGAATAGCTGACGGCCGGCTGCGACAGCGCGAGCCGCTCGCCGGCCTTCGTCAGGCTGCGTTCCTCGACGATCGCCTGGAACACGCGCAACAGGTTCAGATCGAGATGATCGACCGACGTCATCACCGCCTCCACTATTCGTCGAATTGATGCGTGAACGCATTCTAAATCAGTGAAGCGGATTCTTATGCACGCACCTGGCGTCTTGCCGTCACGCTTCCGGCCGATGGAACATCTCGTGGATCACGCCGCGCAGCCATGCGATGCCCGGGTCCGCCGCGAACTGCACGTGCGTGTGCATCTGGATTTCGATCGGCGGCAGCACGAACGGCAGCGGAAAGATCCGGAACGCGCGGCCGCGATTGAAACGCTCGGCGACGCTGCGCGGAAAGATGATCGCCAGATCGGTGCGCTGCACGATCTCCGGCGCGACGATGAAATGCGGCAGGCGCAGCACGACGGTGCGCTCGACGTGCAGCTCGTCGAGCCACTTCTCGACCATCCGGTGGCCGGTCGCGTTGCTGCTCGCATAGACGTAGCGCAGCGCGGTCAGGTCTTCCTGCGTCGGCGCGCGTTTGCGCAGCGGATGGCCGGCCCGCACCATGCACACGTGCTCGTCGGAGAACAGCGTTTCGCTCACGCAGCCGGGGCCCGGGTCGGGTACGTAGCCGAGCGCGAGATCGATCTCGCCGCTGCGCATCGCGGCGCCGACGGCATCGACCGCCGCGCTTGCGATGTCGACGCGAATGCCCGGCGCGGCTTGCGCGAGTTTCGCGAGCAACGGCGGCAGGAAATAGAACTCCGACATGTCGGACATCGACAGGCGAAACGTGCGGCTCGCGGTAGCCGGATCGAAATGCGCGACCTGCTGCACCGCGAGATCGATGATGCCGAACGCGCGCGTCAGCGGACCATGCAACTGGCGGGCGGCATCGGTCGGCGCCATGCCGGCGGGCGTTCGCACGAACAGCGGATCGTCGAACAGGTTGCGCAGGCGCCGCAATGCATGGCTGACGGCCGGCTGCGTGAGCCCGAGCCGCTCGCCGGCCGCGGTCAGGCTGCGCAGTTCCGAGATCGCGAGGAACACCCGCAACAGGTTGAGGTCGGTAACGACCGGATGGGATTTGGTCATGGCGCTCGTGAGCCGCGGCGGGGGCGCGTCGACCCGACCGGCGAGCGGTCGCGCGACGCGGCGCAGACTACTCGGCCGATGTTATCTCAAAACTTTCGCTGGCCATCGGGAAATGCGGCGTGGCGCCTGTGAACGGCGGCAGCGCGTCGAAATCGGCGCGCATCCGCAAGCGGACCGGCGACGCCAGCGCGCGCGCCAGGGCATCGACATCGTCGAACACGACCTTGTTGCGCTGCATCGCGTCCGCACGCGGCGCCGGCAGCGCGCTCCGGTAATCGACGCGCGTGTAGATCTCGATCGCGCGGACGCCCGGCAATTGCGCCATCAGCGGCGGATGACGATCGAGGTAATGCGACAGCCATGCGTTCGGGTCCTCGGCGTTACCTTCGTAGCTGACGAGGTAGGTGCAGCTTCGCGCAGCTGCGGCCGCGCCGGCACCGGGCAGCGGAATCCGGCGCACGGCCATCGCCTGCTGCGCGACACGCCGCCCCGCCGCCTGCCATCGCCTCACGCATGCGGGCGCGGCGCCCGTCGGCGCGAGCATCGCTTCGAGCGTGTCGAGTTCGCGGAAATAGCCTTGCAGCACGCATGCGGGAGATGGCGGGCGGGCGACGGGATCGGCGTGGTCGGCCGCCGCCGCGACCGGCCGATGCACGACCAGCCGCGTCAGACCGGGCGCCCGACGCAGCACCGCCACCGCCTCGTCGATACGGGGTAGCGGTCCGTCCGCATTGTCGGCGTCGCCACGATCGACGATCAGAAACAGGCAGACTTCCATCCGTCACCCCGCCTGCGCGGCCAGCGGATGCGCGAGCCGATGGAACGCGCGACCGAAATAGATCAGCCCGTCGGCGGCCGCATGCAGCGCGATGTGGTCGACCTCGACGAACATCACCGAATGCGAGCCGACCGACTTGCTGTCGACGATGCGCCCTTCGAGGCTGACGTTCGCGTCGGCCAGCACCGGCACGCCGGTCTTGCCGTCCCGCCAGCGCGTGTCGTCGAAGCGTGCGTCGCCCGGCGCCGGCGTCATGCCGGCGAACGTCGTCGCGACTTCCTGGCACGCGGACGGCAACAGGTTGATCGCGACGCGCCCGTTGCCGCGCATGATGTCGTGCGCGCGGCTGCCGCGATTGATGCACACCAGCATCGTCGGCGGCGTGTCAGTCACGGAGCAGACGGCGCTCGCGGTGATGCCCCAGCGGCCATGCGTGCCGTCGGTGGTAATGACGTTGACGCCGGCCGGCAGGCGCGACATCGCCTCGCGAAAATCCCGGCGGACGTCGTCGTGAATCGTTGCATCGTTCATCTCATGCTCCTGCTGCAAGGAATCGGGGTGGCGGCCGATCACGGATACGGCGTGACGGGTGCGATGCCGGCGAACACGGCGCCGGAGCCGTCGTAGGTCGCTTCGCCGAGAAACGCGTGCTGCGTGACCACGATCGAATCGCGCACCAGTTGCTGCAGACGGTTCTCTCGATAGATCGCGGCCGTCCCCGCCAACTGGTACGCGTGCATCACGACCTTCGCGCAGACCTGCGCGGCATGTGTCGCGCTCAGCCGCAACAGGTTCGTCTGCTGCGTCGAAACCGGCTGGCCGGCGGCCAGCGACGCCCACGCCGCCTCCGCCGTCTCGTAGAAAAACGCGCGCGCGCTGCGCCAGTCGGCCTCGGCCTTCGCGAGCCCTTCGCGGTAGTACGGGCGATCGGCGAGGCGCGGCGCACCGGTGGTCGTCTTCGTCGTGCCCGACATCGCGGTGAGCAGGTCGAGCGCGGCCCGCGCGATGCCGACGTTCACGGCCGCGTGCACCTGCGCCTGGTATGCGACGGCCGGATAGCGGTACAACGGCTCGTCGACGGTCGGCTCGCCGCCGCGCACGAAGGTCCACGCTTCGGCGACGAACCGGTCGTCGAGCGCGAGATCGTGGCTGCCGGTGCCCTGCATGCCGACCACGCGCCAGTTCTCGACGATCTCGACGTCGGCGGCCCGAAACACCGCCGTGAACGGCTTGCCCGGCGCGCCGCCGTCGGCCGGCGCACCGCCGATGCCGACGCCGATCCAGTCCGCGCCCTTGCAGCCGCTCGCGAAGCGCCAGCGGCCCGTCACGCGGTAACCGCCCGGCGCGCGCCGCGCCGGTTGCAGCGGATAAAGCCCGCCCGCGAACACCTGGTCGGGGCCGTCCGCGTAGATCGTGCGCTGCGTGTCGAGCGGCAGCGCGGCGAGATAGGTATTGGCCGAGCCGAACGCCGCGACCCACGCGGCCGATCCGTCGGCGATCGCGATCCGTTCGAGCATCGCGAGGAATACGTGCGGCGGCAGCGCGTCGCCGCCGAAGCGCGCCGGCGTACCGGCGCGAAAGATGCCCGCGCGCTTCATCATCGCGATCACGTCGCGCGGCACGTGCGACAGCCGGTCGAATTCGTCGCGCCGGCGCTCGACCTCGGCGATCACCGCATCGAGCGGCAGCGGTGCACCGTCGGCAGGTTGCGACGGAACGGGCGCGTCGTCGGACACGACGGCGCGGATGGCGGAATTGGCTTGCATGGTGACTTCCTGAAAGGACGAAGGGTCTGGAGCAAAGACGGGCGGCGGTCAGCGCGATCAGGCCGCATCGCGCATCGCCTTCGGATGGGTTTCGGGCGCGATGCAGGTCGCGACGACCGTGATCGCGCCGAGGATCACGAGATAGATGACGATCGGCGTCGCGCTGCGGTAATGCGCGAGCAGCGCGGTCGCGATCATCGGCGACAGTCCGCCGCCGAGGACCGACGCGATCTCGCGGCCGATGCCGAGCCCGGAAAAGCGCAGGTGCACCGGCAGCAGCTCGCTGATGAACGCCGGCTGCGCGCCTTCGAGGATGCCGATCGCGACGCTGTTGGCCAGGATCAGCGCGACGATCACGTGCGAGAACGTGTGCGACTGCAGCAGCGTGAAATACGGATACGCGATCAGCACCACGGCGACGGCGCCGAGCAGATAGACGGGCTTGCGGCCGACCCGGTCGGTCAGGCGGCCCGCGAGCAGCGTCACCGGGATCATCAGCAGCATCGATATCACGAGCCCGCTCAGCAGCCACGATGCGTCGAGGCCGATGAACTTGCCGTACGCGAGCGAGAATGCGAAGAACAGGTACGACACCGCGCCTTCGCCGAAGCGCAACCCGAATACGGTCAGCACTGCGCGCGGGCATTCGCGCAACACGTCGACGAGCGGCGTCGCGCTGGCCTGCTGCGTCGAGCGCGCTTCGGCGAACGCCGCGCTTTCGCCGATCGAACGGCGCATCCACAGGCCGAACCCCACCAGCACGACGCTCGCGAGAAACGGGATGCGCCAGCCCCAGCGTTCGAGGTCCGCCGCCGGCAACTGCTGCACGAGCAGGAACGCCGCGGTCGACAACACGAAGCCGAACGCCGCGCCGCACGGACTCCACGCGGCCAGCGCACCGCGCCGGCCGACCGGCGCGTTCTCGTGAATCAGCAGGATGCTGCCGCTCCATTCGCCGCCGGCCGCGAGCCCCTGCAGCACGCGCAGCAGCACGAGCGCAACGGGCGCGGCGATGCCGATCTCGCGATAGGTCGGCAACAGCCCCATCCCGACGGTCGCCGCACCCATCGTCAACATGGTTAGCATCATCACGGTCTTGCGGCCGTATCGATCGCCGATGTGCCCGCACAGCAGGCCGCCGATCGGACGCGCGACGAAGCCCACCGTGAAGCCGCCGAACGCGGCGATCGTGCCGGTCAGCGGATCGCTGCCGACCGGAAAGAACAGCTTGCCGAACAGCAGCGCGGCGGCCGTCCCGTACAGGAAGAAGTCGTACCATTCGAGTGCCTGTCCGAGCACGGCGGTCGCGACCGCACGTCGGACCGAACTGGTGCTGCGAGAAACGGGCAACGTAACCGCTGACAGGGGCGCTGGTGAGTTCATGGGGAGCCGGTAATAAGTTCAGTTGTCCTGCCTGTCCGGTATCCGGCGGCAGGTCCGCGATCGAATCTGTTCACTGCGTCCGAATCACGATAAGAGCGTGGCCGGATGCGGTCAAATTCCCGCCAAAAATGGCGCCCATGAATGACATGCATGCGCACGCCGAATCGTGACGCGCCCGTCTAATTATCCATAAGGCTTATTTGATTGCCTTTTTTAGATCAATTTGACGGATGAAATCGCGACGACGAAACTGGTTCTGCCAGCCGCACGAGGTCCGCCCGATCGGGCCTTGCACTTCCTCGCGACTCTTTCCCCACGACGACGATGAGCGACATTCCCTACCAGACGATCGACACCCGCGCGTTGCATGGTCTCGCGCAGCCCGACCGCATCGCGCCCGCGATGTATCACGACCCCGCGCTGTTCGAAGCCGAACTCGACCGCATCTTCTACCGCACCTGGATCTGGGTCGCCCACGAGAGCGAGCTGCCGAATCCGGGCGACTTCGTCACGACGACGATCGGCCGCCAGCCGGTGATCGTCGTGCGCGACAAGACCGGCGACATCAACGTGCTGCAGAACCGCTGCCGCCATCGCGGCGCGACCGTGTGCGAAGCGCACAAGGGCAACGCGAAGGGCTTCACGTGCCCGTATCACAGCTGGTCGTATGCGCTCGACGGCACGCTGCGCGCGCTGCCGTACGGCGACGGCTACGAAGGCGTGTGCGACAAAGCCGACCTGCCGCTCGTGAAGCTGCGCGTCGGCGTGTACCAGGGGCTGATCTTCGCGAGCTTCAACGACGCGATCGAACCGCTCGAGGATTTCCTCGGCGGCGCGAAGCCGTGGATCGACCTGTTCATGAAACAGGGCGCCGGCTACCCGATCAAGGCGAACGGCGAGCACAAGTTCAAGTTCAAGGGCAACTGGAAGATCCAGCTCGAGAACACCACCGACCTCTACCACTTCCCGGTCGTGCACAAGTCGTGGATGAAATCGATCGACGACGAGACGGCCGCCGCGATCACGAGCTTCATGACGAGCGAGGACGCGTTCTGCCGCGCGCTCGGCAACGGCCACAGCCTCGCGGTGCTGATGCCCGAGCTGATCGATCTCGACGAGGACGACGGCGCGCCGCTGCCCGAGCGCTTCGCATCGCTCGCCGCGACGCTCGCCGAGCGCCATGCGCCGGACGAAGTGCGTCGCATCGTGCGCTCGCTGATGGGCGTCGGCTTCAACCTGAACCTGTTCCCGAATCTCGCGCTGTCGATGGCGTTCTTCCGCGTGCTGCGGCCGATCTCCGCGCACGAGACCGAGATCCGCCACGTCGCGCTCGCGATGGACGGCGGCCCCGACGAAGCGAACCGCGAGCGGCTGCGCATTCACGAGCACTTCCAGGGCCCGTTCGGCTTCGGCAGCCCCGACGATGCGGAAGCGTGGGAGCGCGTGCAGCGCGGCGCGCACGCAGGCCCCGACGTGCCGATCCTCGTGAATCGCGGGCTGAACCGCGAGACGACCGCCGCGAACGGCGAAAAGACCGCGCATGCGACCGACGAGACCGGCATGCGCGAGGCCTACCGGCAATGGCGCAACATGATGGAGCAGCAATGATGGACGACCGCAACGCCCTTTTCTCCGAGCAGACCTTCGCCCGCGCAGTCGAATTCGTGTGGCGCGAAGCGGAGATGCTCGACCGCCGCGACTACCGCGCGTGGCTCGACCTGTGGGATCCGGCCGGCCACTACGTGGTGCCGATCGATCCCGACACGACCGATTTCGCGGCGACGCTGAACTACGTGTTCGACGACCGCGACATGCGCGAGAAGCGCGTGCAGCGGATGATGTCCGGCTATTCGGCATCGGCCGCCGATGCGGCGCGCACGGTGCGCACCGTGTCGCGCTTCACGCTGGAAAGCAGCGGCGCCGACACCGTCGAGCTGAAATCGGCGCAGGTCGTCGTCGCGTACAAGCGCGGCGTCGCGACGCTGTTCGCAGCCGACGTCACGCACAAGCTGCACGTCGATGCCGACGGCGAGATGCGGATCGCCGAGAAAGTCGTGCGCCTGATCGACTCGACCGAAGCGCTCAGCGCGATCGGCTTCCTGCTGTAAGCCGCGGCCGGTTCGCCGTCGCCGACGCAACGGTGAGCCGGTCACCTTCACCTGTGAGCGGCCGGCGGTTCGCCGTCGCCCGCGCAAAGGTGAACCGGTCACCTTCACCTTTCCGGACGACCATGCCCACACTCGAAGTTTTCCTGCCGGCCGGCCACGACGACGCGCGCAAGGCCGAACTGATCGCCCGACTCAGCAACGCGACCGTCGACGCAATCGGCGCACCGATCGAATCGGTGCGCGTGCTGCTCACCGAGCTGCCCGCGACGCATATCGGCCTCGGCGGCCGCAGCGCCGCGGACGGCGCGCCGCCATCGCTGCCGGTGATCGTCGCGATCCTGATCGCCGGCCGCACCGACGAACAGAAACGCGCGCTGATCGCCGCGCTGTCCGACGCGGGCGCGACCGTGCTCGACGCGCCGCTGCACGCGACGCGCGTGATCGTCAAGGACATTCCGAACACGGACTTCGGCATCGGCGGCCAGACCGCGCGGGCGCTGGGGCGCTGACCATGCGCCGCGCATCGCCGCCCCGCCGTGATGCGACGCAGCCGCTAGGCGGGCGCGTCGGCGAGCGGCAGCGTCACGCGGCAGTCGAGCCCGCCGCCCGCGGCCGGGCTCGCGGCGATCCGCCCGCCGTGGCGCGCGACGATGCTCTTGCACAGCGACAACCCGATGCCGTTGCCGCCGACCTTCGACGACGAGAAGCCGTCGAACAGCCGGTCGTGCGCGCCGGCTTCGATGCCCGGGCCATTGTCGATCGCCCGCAATTCCGCGTGGCCGGCCACGTTCGCGGTGCCGAGCGTCAGCGTGCGCGGCACACGCTCGCAACTGGCGAACGCCTCGATCGCATTGAACGCGAGATTCAGGATCACCTGCCCGATCAGCACGCGCTCGCAGCGGATCGGCAGCGGCGCGTCGGCCTGCACGATCGCGACCGTCACGCCGGCCTCCTTCGCGCGCAGCTCGATGAAGTACGCGACATCCGCGAGGATGTCGCGCAGGTCGGCCCGCACGACGACCGGCTCGCGCTTCACGATGAATTCGCGCACGCTCTTGATGATCAGCGCCGCATGCTCGGCCTGCCGGTCCGCGCTGCGCAGCCCCCAGATCGCGTCGTCGACGGCGCCGTTGCCGTTCAGCCGCCGCACCGCGCCTTCGATGAAATTACGCACGGCCGCGAGCGGCTGGCTCAGTTCGTGCGCGATCACGGTCGCCATCTCGCCCATCGCGTTGTAGCGGCCCGCGTATTCGAGCATCCGCGCTTCGGCGCGACGCGCGTCCTCGATCGCGACTTCGTCGCTCACGTCGCGGAACTGCACGAGCAGCCCGTCGAGATCGTCTTCGATCTCGACCTGCCGGCACAGGATGCGCAGCCAGCACGCCGAGCCGTCGCGCCGCACGATCCGGTAGCGCTGCGGCGCGGACGGATGCGCCGACGGCGCATCGCGCAACTGCGCGACGAGCCGGTCGCGATCGGCCGCGCAGCAGTAGTCGAGCACCTCGCCGAGCGGCTCGTCGGGCGCGAGGCCGAGCACGCGGCGGCCCGACTCGCTGATGAACTGCACGCCGCCGTGCGGCGTCACGACCGCGATGCCTTCGTCGAGATCCTGCATGAACTCGCGCAGCCGCGCCTCGTAGCGGCGCAACTGCTGGCGAACCGCCTCCTCCGCGCTGATGTCGCGAAACTGCACCATCACGACGTCGCGCCCGCGCAGCGGCACGTAGGTCGCGGTGGCCTCGGACAGCATGTCGACGCCCGTGCGCGATCGATAGCACCATTCGTACACCTGCGGCCCGTCCGCGCGCGCACGATCCCATGCGCTCACCGCGATCTCGCGCCGGTACTTCGGCTCGGGGCGCGTCATGTCCGGCGCCTTCAGCGGCAGCAGTTCCTCGACGGAAAAGCCGAGCGCGATGCACGCCGCGCGATTCGCCCACACGATCGCCCGGGTGCGCGCGTCGTGCAGCAGCACGCACGTGGTCAGCGCGTCGAGCAGCCGGTGGAAATCGTCTTCGTCGGGAAAACTCATGATCGGATTCGGAGGAAGGTGCGCGGCGTCGTCGCGCGGCCGGAAACCCAACATAGCACCGGCGCGCGCCGATCGCATCTGAAGATTTCTTTAGGCCGGCACGGAGCGTCACCAGTCGCGCGGCCCAACGCACCAATTGCTGCGTGTTTTCGGCGTTTCTAGACTGGGGTCTGTTTGCATATGAAACGCACATGCGAATGCCCGAAATCGCCCCACTCCCAGGAGACTTTCATGCCGCAAGCCGCCCTCGCCATCGAATCCGCACCGGCCTCGCCGCCCGCGGCAAGTCCCGCGCTCGGGCAGTCGTCGCCGCTCGATGCGGTGATCGAAACCGTCGCCGCGCGCCGCGAGGAATTCGAGCGGCTGTCGCACGTGCCGCGCGACGTCATCGCGCTGTTCAAGCAGGCCGGCATCTATCGCGCGGGCACGCCGCGCCGCTTCGGCGGCGACGCGCTCGCGCCGACTGCGTTCCTCGACACGATCGAACGGATCGCGACCGCCGACGGCTCGGCCGCGTGGGTCGCGAGCTTCGGCTCCGCGAACGTCTACCTCGCCGCGCTGCCGCTCGCGACCCAGGCCGAGCTGTACGCGAGCGGCCCCGACCAGGTGTTCGCGGGCGGCCTGTTCCCGGTGCAGCCCGCGCTGGCCGCGCCGGGCGGCTGGCGCGTGAACGGCACGTGGAAATTCGCGAGCGGCTGCAAGGGCGCCGACTGGCTCGGCGTCGGCATCGCCGTGCCGGGCGCGCAGGACGCCGCACCGAACAAGCCGCGCACGGCCGTGTTCCGCGCCGCCGACGTCGAGATCATCGAGAACTGGAGCGTGGTCGGCATGCAGGGCACCGGCAGCCACGACCTGCGCGTGAACGACCGCTTCGTGCCCGAAGCGTGGACCTTCGTGCGCGGCGGCGAGCCGACCGTCGACGAGCCGCTGTACCGCTACCCGACCGTCGCGTATGCGGCGCAGGTGCTGGCCGTCGTCAATCTCGGCCTCGCACGCGCGGCGCTCGACGTCGTGAACCGCATGTCCGGCGGCCGCCAGACGACGACCGGCGCGCCGCGTCTCGCCGATCGCGCGTATTTCCGCATCGAGCTCGCGAAGGCCGAGGCGCAACTGCGCTCGGCGCGCGCGTTCTTCTACGACGCGACCGACTCGGTCTGGCAATCGATCCTCGCCGGCAATCCGGTGACGCCCGACCAGGTCAGCCTGCTGCGGCTCGCGGCCACGCAGATCGCCCGCGAAGGCGCGAGCGTCGTCGAGCGCGCGTACCGCCTCGGCGGCACGGCGGCGATCTATCGCACGCATCCGCTGCAGCGGCTGCTGCGCGATGCGATGGTCGTCACGCAGCATGCGTTCCTCGCCGAAGGCAACTTCGACGGCGCGGGCGCGGTGTTTACCGGCGTCACGCCGTTTCCCGGCTATCTGTGACCCGCATCGACCGACGCCTTTGACGAATGCGCATGAAGCCGGACCCGACGCGCCGTCGCCGGCCGGTTCAAGCACCCGACCGATTCTTCTGGAGAACCCGATATGTCCGATTCGAATCCGCTGCCGCTGCGCGTGCTGTTCTGCTGCGGCGTGTCGCAGAATTTCTTCGACCTGCCGCGCGAGCGGATCGGCGAAGTGTGGCAGGCGTACGGCGCGATGCTCGCGGCCGTCGAAGCGATGCCCGGCGTGCGCGTGCTCGGCGTGATGGACGACGACCGCCTCGTGGTCGGCCAGGCCGACGGCGCGCCGTGGACCTTCTACATCATGGCCGACGTCGCCGATTTCGACACGACGGTCGCCGTGTGCAACCTGTACCGCACGACGCCCGTCGGCGAATACAACCTGTGGCGCTACGGCAAGATCGAGGCACGCGTGGGCCGCGCGCTGACCGTGCCGCCGGCCGCGCAGCCCGCGGCGTGAGGCGCGCGATGACCGATCCGTCACCTGCCGCGATCGACGCGCTCGCACGGCGCGTCGCGGCGCTCGACGCCGAGCGCGCGGTGCGTGCGACGCTCGCGCGCTACATGGCGCTGTGCGACGTGCCCGAAGAGGCCGGCGCCGGCCCGTCGCTGGCCGAGCTGTTCACGGCCGACGCCGTGTGGGAAGGCGTCGGCACGCAGTACGCGCGGAAGTTCGGCCGCGTCGAAGGCCCCGCCGCGATCGTCGCGATGCTCGGCCGCTATCTGCCGCCCGATCCGCATTTCGCGGCGAACCTGCACTTCCTGACGTCGGAGTCGATCGAGATCGGCGCCGGCCACGCAAGCGCGCGCGGCCGCTGGATCATGCTGCAGGCGTCGCGCTATGCGGACGGCTCGGCCGAACTGATCGCCGCGCGGCTGACCGTCGATTTCGCGCCGGCCGCCGACGGCGCCGCCTGGCTGATCCGCCATTTCCGCACCGAACGCGTGCTCGACGGCCCGTGGCCGCTCGCCGCCGCGCCACGGCCCTGATGTTTCCCGCTGCTTTCGCACGATACCGACCATGACAGGCTTCATCGACACCTTCACGCTCGGCGGCCCCGGCCCGACGATCGCGATCAAGGACACGATCGACATCGCCGGCCATCCGACCCGCGCGGCGAGCCGCGCGCTCGCCGACGCGCCGCCGGCCGGACGACACGCGGACGTGGTCCGCCTGCTGCTCGACGCCGGCTGGCAGATCGCCGGCAAGGCGAACATGCACGAACTCGCATTCGGCATGACCGGCATCAACGACTACACGGGCACGCCCGTCAATCCGCAGGACGCCACGCGCATTCCGGGCGGCTCGTCGAGCGGCTCCGCATCGCTCGTCGGGCTCGGCGCCGTCGACGCGGCGCTCGGCACCGACACCGGTGGCTCGATTCGCGGGCCGGCCGCGTGCTGCGGCGTGGCCGGGCTGAAACCGACGTTCGGCCGCGTCTCGCGGCGCGGCGTCGCGCCCGCCGACACGACGCTCGATTGCGTCGGACCGTTCGCCCGCGAGATCCGCACGCTCATCGCGGCGATGGCCGCGATCACGCCCGACTTCGACCGTGTACAAGCGGCGGCTTGCGCAGCCGGCTGCACGGTCGCGCAACTCGCCGTCGAAGCCGATCCGGCGATCGCCGCCGCGCTCGACGCGGCCGTTCGCGCGTCGGGCCTGCGTTCGCACACGATCGTGCTCGATGAAATGCCGGCCGCGTTCGCGGCGGGACTCACCGTGATCAACGCGGAAACGTCGCGCGCGTTCGGCCATCTGGTCGAAACGGGCCGGCTCGGCGCCGATCTCGACGCGCGACTGCGCACGGCCGCGACGACGACACCGGCCGCGCTCGCGGAAGCCGAAGCCGTGCGCGCACGCTTCACCGCGCAGGTCGATGCCGCGCTCGAACACGCGGACGTGCTGGTGCTGCCGACGCTGCCCGCGTTGCCGATCACGCTGCAGCAGGCGCGCGACGGCGTATCGGTCATCGCGATGTCGTCGCTGATCCGGCCGTTCAACCTCAGCGGCCATCCGGCGCTCAGCCTGCCGCTGCCGCTCGCCGGTTCGCCGTTGAAGGCCGGCTTGCAGATCGTCGGGCGCAAGGGCGCGGATGAAAGGGTCTGCGCGATCGCGGCACACTTCGAAGCGGCACTGGCCGCATGAACCACGATACGGGCGCCGCTTTCGCCGGCGTGCGCCCTCGAACCACAGGACCCACACCATGTCACACCGAGTCGTCCTCGTCACCGGCGCCGCGCGCGGGCTCGGCGCCGTCATCGCCGAACGCTTCCATGCGGCCGGCTATCGCGTCGCGCTGGCCGACATCGCCGCCGACGCCATTCACGCGCATGCGCGCGAACTCGATCCGAGCGGCGAACGCGCGATCGCGTGGCCGCTCGACGTCACGTCGAAACGCGATTTCGAAGCGGCGCGCGATGCGCTCGTCTCGCGCTGGGGCATGGTCGACGTGCTCGTCAACAACGCGGGCGCATCGAAGGTCGTGCCGGCGATGGAAATCACCGCCGAACAGTTCGACCAGGTGATCGACGTGAACCTGCGCAGCGTGCTGTTCGGCTGCCAGGTGTTCGGCCAGTACTTCGCGCAGCGCGGCGCGGGCCGCATCGTCAACATCGCGTCGCTCGCCGGGCAGAACGGCGGCTCGGCGACGGGTGCGCACTATGCGGCCGCGAAAGGCGGCACGCTGACGCTGACCAAGGTGTTCGCACGCGATCTCGCCGCGCACGGCGTCACCGTCAACGCGATCTCGCCGGGGCCGCTCGATCTGCCGATCGTGTACGAAAGCGTCGCGCCCGACAAACTGCGCCAGGTGCTCGCGAGCCTGCCGGGCGGCAAGCTCGGGTCGGCCGGTTTCGTCGCGGATGCCGCCGTGCTGCTCGCGTCGGGCGACGCGCATTTCGCGAACGGCGCATGCTGGGACATCAACGGCGGGCTGTACATGCGCTGAACGCGCCGAACCTCATCGCGACGATTCCGCGTCGTCGCCCCACACGACCATCACGTCGCGCACCAGCGCGGCGATCGACGTCGCGCCGAGCTTCTCCTTGATGCTCGCGCGATGCACGTCGACGGTCTTCACACTGATCGACAGATCCGAGGCGATCTGCTTGCTGCCCTTGCCGTCCACGACGCCGCGCAGCACTTCCTTCTCGCGCGCGGTCAACGCATCGAGCCGCTGACGCAGCTCGCGGTGGCGCTGGCTCACCGCGTGCCGCTGCTGCGCGAGCCGCAGCGCACGCTGCACGCGCTCGAGCATCTGCTGCGAGTTGTACGGCTTCTCGACGAAATCGATCGCCCCGTTCTGCAGCGCGCGCACCGACATCGGAATGTCGCCGTGCCCGCTGACGAAGATCACCGGCAGCGTCGCGCCGCGCGCATTCAGTTCGGCCTGCACGTCGAAGCCGCTTTTCTCGGGCATGCGCACGTCGAGCACGAGGCAGGCGGGCAGATTCACGTCGAAGCGTGCGAGAAAGTCGGCGGCGTTCGCGAAGCCCTCGGACGCGATGCCGACCGATTCGAGCAACCACGCGAGCGACGTCCGCATGCCGCCGTCGTCGTCGACGATGTATACGATCGGTGCGGGTGACGTCATCGCGGGGGTCTCGCTGAATATCGGTATCGGTATCGCACGCGCCGCACGGAAGGCCGGTGGCCGGCGTGTCGCGCGCGTCGTTCGCGTGGGGGATGTGCGGCACATCATAACGAGCCGAAAACCCGCTGAAAACCCCTGCACGTGCCGCACGAACGCGCCATCGCGGTTTTTTTCGCGCGCGGCGACGCGCAGCTAGGTAGAACCTTTAGATGCGTTGGCAGGAACGCCCCCCCGATCGTCAATCGTGCGAATGGTCGACCGCATTTTCGCGACGTACGCTTGGGTCATCGTCGGCGATCCGTCGCTGCGCTCGCCGCGCTGCGCCGCTCGCCGCTTTCGTCCACTCAGGAGCGCCCATGTCTTCCACGACCGATATCCCGCGCCCGGCGCGCGTCGAACCGACCGACGCGCAGAAGGCCTTCCGCCAGGCGATGGCCCACCTCGGCGCGGCCGTCAACGTGATCACCACCGCGGGGCCGCACGGCCGCTGCGGGATCACCGCGAGCGCCGTGTGCTCCGTCACCGATGCGCCGCCGACGCTGCTCGTGTGCCTGAACCGGTCGAGTGCGATGCATGCGGCCTTCGCGCGCAACCGTCAGGTCTGCATCAACGTGCTGCCGGCCGAGCACGAGCTGCTCGCGCGACACTTCGCGGGGCTCACCGACCTGCCGATGGAACAGCGCTTCGAGCTACCCGTGTGGGATCGCGGCGAACGGGACGTGCCGGTGCTGCGCGATGCGCTCGCGAGCCTGCAGGGCACGATCGCGGAGATGAAGGAAGTCGGCTCGCATTCGGTGATGTTCATCGAGGCGACGTCGATCCGCGTGCGCGACGACGGCGACAGCCTCATCTACTTCAGCCGCGCGTTTCATCGCGTATCGCGCACCGCTTGCGTGCGGTAACGATGCCGGCACGCGGCGCGGCATGCGCGTTCGAGCGGACTACGCGGACGCCCGCAGTGCGCGCTGCCCGGCCGCCAGTGCAGCGCCCGCGAACAGCGTCAGCGCGGAATACACGAGCCCGCGCGCGAGCCCCGCACTGTCCGACACCCAGCCGATCGCGACCGGCCCCGCGATCTGCCCGAACGCGAAGACCGTCGTGAATGCGCTGATGCCCTTCGCCCAGCCGTCGGGCGGCAGGTTGTGCCGCACGAAGGCCGTCGTGGAGGCAACCGCCGACAGGAACGTCGCGCCGAACAGCAAGCCCGACGTGAACGCGGCAGCCGGATGCACGAACAGCGCGGGCATCAGCGTCGCGACGCCGAGCAGCGCGTTGAGCACGGCGAGCGCCTGGCCGCCGCGCATCCGGTCGAGCAGCCCCGACCACAGCCGCGCCGACACGACGGTCGCGACGCCGAGCATCACGTAGAACGCGGCGACGACCGTGCCGCTCATCCCCGCGCCGCGCAGCAGCGCGACGATGAACGTCATGTAGCCGATATAGCCGACGCCGAACAGGCCGTAGCCGGCCAGCGCGAGTGCGAAGCGGGCGGGGCTCGCGGTCGCTGCCGGTTTCGCGCCGTCGGCCGGTGCGACCGGCGCCGCGTGCACGCGCTCGATGCGACGCGCAGCCGACACGGCCACCGCCGAGAACAGCACGCACGCGACCGCGAGTGCGAACCAAGCCGGCTGCCAGCCGTGTACGCGATGCACGAGCGTCGCCGGCACGAGCAGCGACGACGCGACGATGCCCCATCCGGTGCCGCCGTAATAGAGGCCGAGCAGCAGCCCCGCGTCGCGCGGCGCGGCGGACGCGAGCCGCGCGGCCAGCACGCCGCCGCTGATGAAGATCGACGCGCTGCCGATACCCGTCGCCAGCCGCTGCGCGAGCAGCGCGTGCATGTCCGACGTGAGCCCGCTCGCGGCCATCAGTACGGCGGTCAGCGCGCAGCCGGCCGCGAGCAGCGTGCCCGCGCGCCAGCGCCGCGACAGCAGCGGAAAGGCAAGCGCACCGATCAGGTAGCCGGCCGCGTTCGCCGTGTTCAGCGCGCCGGCCTGCGCGAACGTCCAGCCGAGATCGGCCTTCATCGGCGGCAGCAGCAGCGCATACGAAAAGCGTGCGAGGCCGAGCGCGATCGCGCTGCCGAGCGACAGACGGATTGCGAGCCGCCACGCGGCCATACGGCCGGGATCGGTTGCGCCGGCGTCCGGCCGCGAGCGGCCGGCACGCTCCGGTTGCGGCACTGCGCGCATCGGGAGTGTCTCCATCGTTGTTCGATTCCGGGGCTTTCGCCGCCGTCGGTCGATCATACTTGAGCCGCCGTGAAACCGGCGCGCGCTGCCGGCAGAAAACCGTCAGCCGACACTGGCACGCACTATCGCCCGAGTCCGGCCACGAACGCCGCGAGCAGCGCGCGCCCTTCGGGTCATCCGCCCAACCCCGACGCCGCGTTCAGATGGCCGCGTGCGCCAAGCAGAAGCGGCGTCGCGCCCCGTTCCGCGACCCATTCCAGCGCGCGCCCCGACGGATCGTACGGATCGTCCGCGCTTGCGATCGCCAGCACCGGCGCGCGTCCGAACCGACCGCTCGGCAGGTTCGCGAACGCGGCGGCGGCAACCGGAAAGCGCGGCCCTGCCGGATCGGGCACGGCCACGAGAAACGCGCCGCGCACCGCGCGCGCCGACACCGCATGCCAATGCGCGAACAACAAGCAGCCCAGCGAATGACCGATCACGAGCGGGGGCGTCGCCGCGCTCGCCACGGCCGCGTCCAGCGCCGCCGTCCAGTCGGCCAGGTCGGGCGCATCCCACGAAGCCGGCGCGATGCGCGCGGCGCCGGGAAACATCGTCTCCCAATGACTCTGCCAATGATCCGGTCCCGAATTGCCGATACCCGGCACGATCACGATCGCCTGATCCATCACGCTCTCCGTCAACGAAAAGCCCGAGTGTGACCACGCGCCGGCCGGCGCGGAATGGCAAGTCATCGGTTATTGAGACAAAATGCCGATGAATCAACGGTACCGGAGGACCGTCATGCCGGACGAAGCACTGGATCGCCTGGATCTTGCGATCCTCGAAGCGCTGCAGGAGAACGCGCGAACGCCGCTATCGGAAGTGGGCAGGCGCATCGGGCTGTCGCAGCCCGCGACCTCGGAGCGCGTCAAGCGGCTGGAAGAACGCGGCATCATCGCCGGCTACGGCGCACGGATCGATCCGGCGGCGCTGGGGTTGGGCATGACGGCCATCGTCCGGCTCAAAACGACTCACGAACACATCAAGCCGGCGCTGCGCACGTTCGCCGAGATGCCGCACGTCATCGAAGTCCATCGCATGACCGGCGACGACTGCTTTCTGCTGAAGGTGCTGGTGCCGACACCGGGCCAACTCGAAACCCTCATCGACGCGATTGCCCGCTTCGGCGCGGTCACGACTTCGCTGGTGCTGCGCTCCGAACCGACCAAGGCGATCGGAAAGGCGTTGCTGGGATGACGTGCGGATCGGCTGCGTGACACATGAATCGGCGGACCGGTTCGAGCGCGAGGCGATCGCGCACGCGTTTTTCTCGAATGACATAAAGCGCAGCAATCCTGGCAATTGAATTCAAATTAAAAATAACCTGATTGATTTCGTCGATCCGGATTTCTTCAAATAAAAAAATGATGCGCGATCCGTCGCTCGTTTTATCCGGTTTTTCCAATATGTGAACCGCCATTGACTCGTGTTTAGCACGTCATGGCTAAAAACATTGCAGCACATTGCATTCGCAAATTCACCAGACTAATATCGACGCCACTCGTCCGGTATTCACAAAATCCGGAACGAGGAGCGGCAATATTTTTGCCGCGCTTTCATGTTGAATCACTCATGTTCACCACAGGAGAATTGACATGCAGGAAACTCGGCAGATCGAATTGCTTGACTGGATGCAGGAAGACACGCACCCCGAGGCCGTCGACATGATGGTCGAGGACGCCGTGGTGCCGTTCGGCACCGCGCTCTGGCCGGTCTGAGCGGGCCACCCGTTCTCGCGGAAGGGCCGCGGCCCTTCCGCCGCTTCCGGAGATACGCATGCTGAACCTGCACCGCGCGCTCGGCTTTCACCCGGCGCTGCGCGACAAGCTGGCACGCGGCGAATCGGGAAAACTGCTGGTCGGCTACGACACCCGCAATCGCGACGTCGCGTTGCGCGCCTTTTCCGCCCTGCCCGACTCACTCGCCGCGACCACCCTCTGCCTCGAAAGCACCCCGCCCGCCGACATCGCCGCCGCGCTCGTCGACGCCGACCTGTTCGTGCTGCTGTACGACTCGTCGTGCCTGCCGACGCCGTCGCCGAGCGGGCCGCCGTTCCTCGCCGCGATCCGCCCCGCGATCGTCGAGCACTGGAGCAAGTCGGTTTTGTTCAAGGATTACGGCCCGCATCTCGACGAGGCGTTCGCCGAATCGCTCGACGACATCGCCGCACGCAACGGCCGGCTGATCGAGGCCGCCGCACGCGCGTCGCAGATCCGCTTCGTCGACGAAGCCGGCAACGCGCTGACGGGCTCGCTCGCGCCCGACCAGAAATGGACGAGCGTGGACGGCATGGGCAACCTCGACGTCGTGCCCGGCGAGATCGCGACGCACGTGACCGACCTCAACGGCTCGGTCGTGTTCAGCGGCACGTTTCTCGGCACCGTGCCGTTCGCGATCAAGTACAAGGTGGCCGAGCGGCTCGCGACGCTGCATGTCGAACACAGCACGATCGTCGATTTCGACACCGACGATGCGGGCTTCCGGCGCGATTTCTCGACCTATCTCGACCGGCACGCGAATCACCGGCGGATCGAGGAATTCGGCATCGGCACGAACCTCGGCATACGCGGCCTGTACGGCCGCAACGCGGGGTTCGAGGAACGCCATCCGGGGCTGCATCTGGGGCTCGGCGGCGGCGAAAACGGCAGCCACCATCTCGACCTGATCTTCGCGCGCGGCACGCTCGCATTCGACGAACGGATCGTGTTCGACGGCGCGTTCGCCGTCTGACGCAGCGGCGGATTGCTCAGGCTTCGGCGGCCGCCGCGTCGCCGAGCCACTTGAACATCACGAAGCAGTCGACGAAGCCGAGCCGCGCGTGACGGTATGCGTGCGGCAGCCGGCCGACGATCTCGAATCCCAGCTTCTGCCACAGCGCGACCGCGACCTCGTTCGTCGCGACCACCGAATTGAACTGCATCGCGAGAAAACCGCGCTCGCGCGCCACTTGCTGCGAGTGCTCGCACATCAGGCGCGCGACGCCGCGTCCGCGCGCGGCCTCGCTCACCATGTAGCCGCAGTTGCTCACGTGCTTGCCGGGGCCGGCCGCGTTCGCCTTCAGGTAATACGAGCCGAGCACCACGCCGTCCTCCTCGGCGATCCACGTGCAGAGCGGCGCGTCGAGCCACAGTGCGCGCGCCGCTTCCGGCGTCGGGTCGGGATCGAATGCATAGGTTTCCTGAGCAATGACGATGGCGCGATAGGTCGGCCAGAAGCGCGCGAAATCGTCGTCGGTCATCGGGCGGATCGTGATCATGCGGGGGCTCTCGTGACGGTGATGTAGACAGGCAAGACGGGCAAACGAGCGATCGTACCGCGATTCGTCGCGGGTCGCCTGCTTGCCGCACCGCACTGCGGCACGCCGCGTCAACGCGTGGACGCCTGCGAGAAGCTGGACGGACAGCCGAAGCCGAGCCGCTCGGCCACGGCGCGCGCCCCTTCATCGCCCCATCGATACCGGCCGTTTGGCCGAATCGTCACACGCCATACCGGATGAAAAAATGATCGTCGGCCGGGAAGCGAGCGCCATGCCCTGACATCCCGAGCCACGGCGACGCCGCATGCGCGTCGGCCACCCAGCCATTGCGATGCGAACCGTCTCGCTCCATTTACTTCTTTGTAGTTTATAAGTTACAATACCCTCCAGGTTCGAACTGCTTCGCTATCAGCGCGACGACGGTCGCGAGCCTTTCACCGAAAGGCTGAACGCCGTGCGCGACAAGCTCGCGCAGGCACGAATCCGCGAGCGCCTGCGCCGTGTGCAGGCCGGCAATTTCGGCGACTGCGAGCCGGTCGGCGAAGGCGTGATCGAACTGCGCGTCCATGTCGGCGCCGGCTACCGCGTGTATTTCGGTCGGCACGGCGGCGCCTTGGTGTTGCTGCTGTCCGGCGGCGACAAGGCCGGTCAGTCCGACGACATCAGGCGCGCGAAGGAACACTGGTCGAACTGGAAACGGAGGCAAACATGAACAAGCTCAAAGGCGCGGTATCGCACCACGACGCGGAAGTCGCCGAACTCGGCGCCGATCGCGAGCTCGCGGTCGCCTATCTGCGCGTCGCGATGGAATCGCTCGACGATCCGGAGAACCGCGCGGCCGGCCTGCTCGCGCTGCGCACGGTCGCGGAAGCGTACGGCGGGCTCGGCGCCGTCGCGGCCGAGGCCGGCATCAGCCGCGAATCGCTGTATCGCACGCTGTCCCCGAGCGGCAACCCGACGCTGAAAACCCTGCTCGCGGTGCTCAAGACCGTCGGCCTGCGCCTGTCCGTCGTGCCCGCGCAGCCGTCGCACGCGTAAGAGGCGTACGTCACGCCCTGCCCATTCACGGCGTCACCATCCAAACCAGCAACATCTCGTCCGGCCCGGCCGTCGTCCCCGCCGGCCGATGTGCGATCGTCGGCTCGACCGCCAGCGCGTGCGCAATCGCCGCCGCATCGTCGATCGTCGTCGTGTGCACGAGCGTCATCAGCCGCGCCGGCCGGCGCAGCGTTTCGCGATACAGCGCGCCGTACCACAGCGGCCGCATGCCGAGCGCATCCTGCAACACGTACGGATAACGCCACAACCGCAGCACGAAGCGGCTTTCCGGGTGGGCCGGATCGACGCGGACGAACACGCGCCGCGTGCTTTCTCCATGCGTGTAGCGCGGCAGCACGGGCAGCGTGTCGACGGGCGCCTGCGGCGCCAGCCAGCGCAGCGCGGTGGCCGGCGACCATGGCGTCGCGCGCTGCCAGCCGGCCTGCGCGAGATGACGGACGAGCGTGTCCGACGTCGCGCTCCATTGCAGCGGCAAATATTCCTCGCGATCGCCGCCGATCTCGGTGCGCCGCGTCGGTACGCGTTGCCACCCGCCGCGCAGCCACTGGTCGACGGTCATCGCGACCACATCGCCGACATGCGGACGCGCCGCGCGATCGCGCTGCCATTGCGCGGGCACCGTCCATACGCCGGCCGTCGCGAGCACGACGACGACCGCGACGAGCGCGCCGCGCGGCTGCACGTGCTCGCGCACGCGCCAGTACGCATAGGCGCCGGCGAGCAACGCGAACCACGCGAGCCCGAGGCTCCATCCGCCCAGCAGGCCCGACAGCCAGGTATCGCCGACGTACAGCCGCGCGAAGCCGCCGAGCACGATCCACAGCACGACCGCCGTCACGACCGGAATGCGCCACAGCGCGGGCCGGTCGCGCGTGAGCAGCCAGCCGAGGCCACTGCTCGCGAGGATCGCGAAGGCGGCGTCGGCATCGGGCAGCGGCACGTGCAGCGCACCGGGCGGCAGGCTCGCGGGCGTCGCGCCGGGCACGCCCGCGCCGAATGCCGGCACGAGCACGACGGCGACGCCAACCGTCGCGAGCCACCATGCGGCCGTCAGCCAGCAGCGATGGATCATCAGCCAGACGAGCAACGCGGCCGCGACGATCAGCCCCGTGTCGTGTCCATGCAGGATGGCGAGCGCACTCATCGCGGCGTCCGCGGGCGGCGTGCGCAGGTTCTGCAGGAACGCATACAGCGCGATGTCCGCATGCATCAGCGGATCGTTCGCGACGACGTCCTGCACGATCCCCGCGAACAGCCACACGCAGCCGATGAACAACAGCGCGAGCACGGGCACCGCGCCCGGCAACCCGCGCAGGTACGCGATGCCGTCGTGCAGCCGCGCGCCGAACCGCGGCCAGCGGCGCGCGCATGCATGCACGGCTTCGGCGAGCGCGCGGCGCAACAACGGCCAGCCGCGCCGCAGCGCGACGCGCACGCCGATCCACACGAGCGCGACCAGCGCGGCCACGACCAGCAGGATCGCGGCGACCCGCACGCTGATCGCTGCGGCGAGCGCGGCCGACGCGCCGAACAGGATGCCGGGTGCGATGTGGACAGGCGCCCACACGAGCGCCGAGATCACGTTGACCGGATAGAACGACCGGCGCGGCAGCGTCGCGCAGCCGACGACGACCGGCACGACCGCACGCACCGGCGCGAGAAAGCGCGCGAGCACGATGCTCTTCGTCCCGTGACGCAGCACGAACTCCTCGCCGCGCGCGTAGGCGCTCGCATAGCCGAAGCGCGTCCACGCGTTGCGGATCATCCCGCGGTAACGCCGCCCGAGTTCGTAGCTGATCCCGTCGCCGATCACCGCGCCGACGGCCGCGACGCCGATCGTCGCCCATGCGTCGAGCGCGCCCGCGCCGATCAACGCACCGGCCGCGAACATCACGGCGCCGGCCGGCACGATCGTGCCGATCAGCGCGATCGCCTCGGCGCAGGCGGCCACGAACACGATCGCCAGCACGAGCAGCGGATGCGCGCCGATCGCGCCGATCCACGCGTGGATCGTGTCGCTCATCGCACACTCCCGGACGGGGCGGCCCGGTGCGCGAACGGCGGGCCGGCAGGGGGATCGGATACGTTCATCGCGACATGCGCACGCTCGCCGGTGGCGGGGTCAGGGATCAATCGAACTCGTGGTGCCGCGCGTCGGCCTCGAGCGGTGCGTCGCGGTAGCCGACCGTCGCGATCTCGTGCAGATAGCGCGCAAGAAACGCGCCGATCGAGCCGGCGGCCTCGTATTGATGCACATGCCGGAATTCGTGCGTCAGCAGGCGGCGTGTGTCCTGCCCGCGCAGCACGTAGACCGCGTGACCGAGCGTGAGGCCGATCGTCCCGGGCGACAGCAGCCCCGTGTCGCGGGCGATCGCCGCGAGCGTCGGCGTGTCGGGAAACGGCATGCGGTCGACCGCCACCACGCGGATCCGGTCCGGTTGCACGACGCCCACCGTGCGCGCGTCGTCCGCTTGCGCCGGCGTCAGCGGCGCCCCCAGCGCGAGCCCGCGCACCGCCTCCGCTTCGGCCCACGCGACGGCGGCGGGCAATGCGGACGGCAGGATATCGGCAAGGTCGATCATCGCAGGGGCTCCTCGGTTCGCGCGGGTGGCATCGGGCACCAGTTTAGTCCCGATTCGGAACGGTTCGCGGGGTGGTTCCGGCGCTGCCGCGCAAGCCCGCGTGGGCTGCAACGACCACCGGGAATACCCTGATTCGCATGGGCTGCGCACGGTATGCTTTCCCGTGAATTATTTCGCCGCGGTGCACAGTCCGCGATCAACCATCCCGAAAATTTCGCGAACGCGTACCGTTTTCGGGTTCGGGGGAATATATTGATCGGAAGAACGGCCGCGGCGACAACCCGAACAGCAATTCGCGGCGTCATCCCGAAGAGGATCGCTGGAAGATGATCAGGGTAATTCTGGCTGACGATCACGCAGTCATGCGGGACGGGCTGCGTCACATCCTGGAGCAGGCCGGCGGTTTCGAGATCGTCGGCGAGGCGAGCGACGGCGCGGGCACGCTCGCGCTGGCCGAGCGCGCCGCCGCCGACGTGCTGCTGCTCGACCTGTCGATGCCCGCACCGACCGGCATCGAGCTGATCCGGCTGGTCAGGCGTCATGCGCCGTCGCTGCGCACGCTGGTGTTGACGATGCACGCGGAAACCCAGTACGCGGCGCGCGCGTTCAAGGCCGGCGCCACCGGCTACCTGACGAAAGACAGTGCGACCGCCGAGCTCGTCGAGGCCGTCGGCAGGGTGGCGGCGGGCGGCGTCTACGTGAGCCCGTCCGCGGCCGAAAGCCTCGCTCACACGCTGCGCGAGCCGGCTCAGGCGCTGCCGCACGAGCGACTGTCCGCGCGCGAGCTCGACGTGATGCACCGTATCGTCGCGGGCCGGACCGTCACGCAGATCGCGTCCGAACTCGCGCTGAGCGCGAAGACGGTCAGCACGTACAAGACGCGGATTCTCGAGAAGATGGCGCTGCCGCACGAAGCCGCACTGATCCGCTACGCGGTGCGGCACGATCTCGACTTCGACGCCGACGACGCATGACGGCCACCTTCCGCCTCCCGCCCGCACCGCCGCCGCCGGACGACGACGATCCGGACACGTCGCGCCTGTTCATGTCGTCGCTGCCGCCGGGCCGGCGCGAGCGGCGGCTCGCGCTCGCGACGGTACTCGTCTCGGCCGCGATCTTCGCCGCGCTCGCGCCGTTCGCGGCCCTGCCGCTCGCGCCGGGCGGCGCGTTCATTCCCGTGTACCAGTCGGCGATCGTCGTCAACGACATGGTGACGGCCGGCCTGCTGCTCGGCCAGTACGCGATCCTGCGCGAGAAGCCGCTGCTCGTGCTGGCGGGCGGCTACCTGTTCACGGCGTTCATGGCCGGCACGCACATGCTGACCTTCCCCGGCCTGTTCGCGCCGACCGGCCTGCTCGGCGCCGGCGAACAGACCACCGCATGGCTGTACCTGTTCTGGCATGGCGGCTTTCCGCTGTCGGTCGCCGCGTACGCGCTGCTGCGCGCGACGTCGCGCGGGCGCCCGGCCCCGGCCCCGCAGCGGCGCGCGGCGATTCCGGTCGTCCTCTGCATCGCGGCCGCGGTCGGCGCGACCGTCGCGCTCGCGCTGTTCGCGACCTCCGGCCACGACCTGCTGCCGCGCATCATGAGCGGCAACCGGATGACCGCGACGATGACGAACGCGATCACGGTCGTCTGGGGGCTGAACCTCGTCGCGCTGATGCTGATGTGGCGGCAGCGGCGCCGCCATTCGGTGCTCGACCTGTGGGTGATGACGGTGCTCGTCGCGTGGCTGTTCGACATCGCGCTGTCGTCGATGCTGAATCACGGCCGCTTCGACCTCGGCTTCTATGCGGGGCGCGCGTACGGTCTCGTCGCGTCCGGCGTCGTGCTGTTCGCGATGCTGTTCGAGAACGGCCGGCTGCATGCGCAAACGGTGCGCGCGCTGGCCGGCGCGCGCTACCAGCATCTGCTCGTCGCGCAGAAAAGCGCGCAGTTGAACGATGCGAACGAACGGCTCGAACAGCGCGTCGCCGCGCGCACCGCGCAACTGAGCGCGTCGAACCGCGACCTGCGGCGCGAAGTCGAGGAGCGCGTGCGCGCGGAACGGGCGCTGCAGGCGTCGCGCGAGGAACTGCGCGAGATCGCCGCGATCAGCGCCAGCGCGCGCGAAGCCGAGCAGCGCCGCATCGCGCGCGAACTGCACGACGAACTGGCGCAGACGCTCGCGACGCTGAAGAACGATCTCGAATGGCTGATCGACCACGTGCCGCAGGACGACGCCTCGCTCGCGCGCAAGATCGCGGCGATGCATGCGCTTGCGCGCGGCGCGGTGGCCGCGACGCGCCGCATCGCGTCGGACCTGCGCCCGCTGATGCTCGACGATCTCGGCTTCGCGGCGGCGATGCAATGGCTCGTGGAGGATTTCCGGCACCGTCACGGGATTGCCTGTTCGCTGCACGTCGAGCCGCCCGAACTGCAACTCGACGAGCCGTACGCGACGGCCGTGTTCCGCATCGCGCAGGAAGCGCTCGCGAACGTCGCCCGGCACGCGGCCGCGTCGCACGCGAGCGTCGAACTCGTGTCCGGCAGCGAAGCGATCGTGCTGACGATACGCGACGACGGCGCGGGATTCGATCCCGCGGTGCCGCGCAAGTCGGGTTCGTTCGGGCTGGTGGGGTTGCGCGAGCGTGCGTACCTGGTCGGCGGCACGCTGCGGATCGCGACGACGCTCGGCGAAGGCACGACGGTCGAGGTCGAGATTCCGCTGTCGCCGGCGCCGGTCGGGCATGGCGAGCTCGGGGCTTCGCCGCGGTAGATCAGGGCGGCGAAAGCCCCCGCACGACGGTGACTTAGCCGACCGCCTTCATCGAGCGCGCCGCTTTCAGCATGCGCTCGAGTTCCGCGCGGACGTTTACCGCATCGATGTATTCGCCGGTCCGCCGCGCCTCGTCGCGCGATGCCAGTCCACGTGCGACGAACTCGCGCGGCGCGGGGCGCGCAACGTCATCGCAAGACATGTTCATCGTCGTCGCTTTCTTCATTTCCTGCTCCATTCGTCGCATGTGCATCGCATGGTAGCGCGCTGGCGTACTTGCCGTCGAACCGGCATGCGTCGTCCAGTTTCAGCATCATCGGAAACCGGCCGACGCTGCGACAGCGACGCACGCCATCACGCCCGCGCCGCCACCATCCCCCGCTCCGAGCGCGTCCACGCGACCAGCGCGCCGATGCCGAGCAGCGCGAGGCACACGATCGGCACGATCATCGGCCCGAACGCGGTGCCCGTCATCTTGCCCGCGAACGGCATCAGGTTCTGGCTGAAGAAGCCGCCGAGGTTGCCGATCGAGTTGATCGCCGCGACGCTCGCGGCCGCGCGCGCGCCGGTGAAATAGCGCGGCGGCATCGACCAGAAGCACGGATACAGCAGCGGAATGCACGCGCCGCCGAGCACGAGCGCGACGAAGCGCAGCGGCGTCGACGGCAACACGAGGCTCAGCAGGAAGCCGAGCGCGCCCAGCGCCGCGACGATCGCGATCGTACGCAGGATGCTCTTCGCGCGACGCAGCTTCGCCGGCAGCCACAGCAGCAGCACCACCGCGAGCGCCCACGGCAGCATGCTCAGGAACCCGTTGGTCGTGCTCGACACGCCGAACGATTTCACGAGCGTCGGCAGCCAGTACGTGACGCCGTACAGCGACGTCGACATCAGCATGTAGGTCGCCGCGAACAGCATCACGCGCGGATCGAGCAGCGCCTTCCACGGCTGGCCGTGCTCGGCCTGCGCCGGCTTCTCGCGCTCCAGCGCGGCCGCGACGATCTGCTTCTCGCGCTCGTCGAGGAACGGCGCTTCGCGGAACGAGGCGGGCAGCACGCGAAACACGACGATCGCGACGATCACCGCCGGGATGCCCGTCGCGACGAACACCCACTGCCAGCCCGCCAGCCCCCACAGGCCGTTCAGGCTCAGCAGCACGCCGCCGACCAGCGAGCCGAGCATGTTCGCGAGCGCGCTGCCGAGCGTGAAGATGCCGAGCACCTTCGCGCGGTAGCTCTGCGGAAACCACAGCGTCAGGTAATAGATCACGCCCGGATAGAAGCCGGCCTCGGCGATGCCGAGCAGGAAGCGCAGCGAGCAGAACACGGGCATCGACGTCGTGAAGCCCATCAGCACCGTGATGAGCCCCCACGTCAGCATGATCCGCGCGAGCCACACGCGTGCGCCGTAGCGATGCAGCGCGAGCGTGCTCGGTACCTCGAACAGCAGGTAGCCGATGAAGAACAGCGACGACGCGAGCCCGAACGCGGCTTCCGTCATGCCGAGGCTGTGCACCATCTGCAGTTTCGCGAAACCGACGTTCTGCCGGTCGATGAATGCGATCAGGAACATCACGACGAGGATGGGCATCAGGCGCCGCGCCATCTTCGACATGATGCGCCGTTCTTCGGCGGACGCGGGGTCCAGGGTATCGGTAGCGTTCACTTCAGGCTCCTTGCGTGAATCGGTTGCGTGTCGGTTGCATATCGGTTGAAACGGCACCGCGCGTGACGAACGCGCCGGCGTCAGGTGGTTCGGTGAATGGATCCGGATCGCGGCGGACGCGGCTCAACCCGACCGGTAGTCGTCGAGCATCGGCGCGAACATCTCGTGCCACGCGCGCGGCTTCGCCTTGATCGTGCCGGCCAGATACAGGAATTCGACGTAGTCCATCAACTGGTTCGGCAGCACCGAGAAACGCGTGTCGGGCGCGGCGAGCATCCGCATCACGTCGTCGTGCGACACGCCGACGCCCGACGACGACGCGTAGAGCGCGGCCGCCGCGCGCGGGTCCTGCGCGATCAGGCGGTTCGCTTCGTCGAGCGCGCCGAGAAACGCGACGGCCAGCTCAGGCTGCGCATCGACGAGCCGCTTCGGCGCGAACACGACGTCGAGCGTCAGCGGGCCGAGCACGTCGACCGAACTCACGACGCGATGGATGCCCGGCTGCCGCAATTCGAGCGTCGAGAACGGCGGCGACGTGAAATGCGCGGTCACGCCGTTCTCGCGGCGGATCAGCGCCTGCATCGCCTGCGGATGCGGCAGGTTCACGGTGATCGAATCGAGCTGCGCGAAATGCCTGGCGCCGAGCTGCCGGCTCGCGACCATCTGCAGCACGACTGCCGACAGCGACGTGCGGATGCCCGGCACCGCGATCCGGTCGGACGGCGTGAACTCGCGCAGCGACACGAGGCCCGGCCGGTTCGCGTTCAGCGACAGCGACGTGGTCGACAGCCCGCTGATGCCGATCACCTCGACGTTCGGAATGCCGCGCGCCCGCGCCCACAGTTCGATGAACCCCGGCGCGCCGGCGCCCGCGAAGTCGAGCGTGCCGGCCATCATCGCGTCGTTGACGGAATTGCCGCCGTCGAGCAGCACCCATTCGACCGCGACGTCGCGCACGCCGTGGCGCGCCGCATGCCGCTCGAACAGTCGCTGCTTCTCCATCACGAGCAGCGGCAGGTACAGCACGCCATAGCCTTTCGAGATCCGCACCGTGCGCGGCGTCGCCCGCACCCGCGCCGGCGCGGCGAGCACGCCGAGCCCGGCGGCGATCAGCGCGCGGCGGCGCGGCGACATCGTCATGCGCACGCCGCCGTGCGGCGGGCGGCCAGCGGCCACGCGCAGGCCGGCGTGGCGCCGCGGCGCGCGTTCGTCGTGCCCGTGACATGCTGCATGTTGCCGTCTCCTTGAATATTTCTGGTATTAATGCCGTCCTTGACCCTGCTTCCGGCTCGACACAGGTTATCGACCGAGTCTGAGAAAATGCTGACATCCCGGCCCCGGGAAAACCCCTAGTCCACCTACCTGCAAACGGCATCATGCGCATTCTCGTCGTGGAGGACGATGCGGAAATCGGCGCGGCGATCCGCAGCCGCCTGGCCCGGCTCGGCCACGCCGTCGATCTCGAAACCGACGGCGCGACCGCGCACGGGCTGCTGCGCGTCGAGCGCTTCGATCTCGTCGTGCTCGATGCGAACCTGCCCGGCATGGATGGCTTCACCGTGCTGCGCAACCTGCGCGCGTCCGGCAGCACGACGCCCGTGCTGCTCGTCACCGCCCGCTCGGCGATCGACGACCGCGTGAGCGGCCTCGGCCTCGGCGCCGACGACTACCTCGTGAAGCCGTTCGACTATCGCGAACTCGACGCGCGCGTGCAGGCGCTCCTGCGCCGCAACAGCGGTCACGCGAACGACGTGCTGACGCTCGGCGGCCTCGTGATCGACCGCAGCAGCCGCCTCGCGGAACTCGACGGCCAGCCGCTGTCGCTGTCGCGCCAGGAATTCGCGCTGCTCGAAATCCTCGCGAGCCGCCCGCAACGCATCTTCTCGAAGGAAGAACTGCTGAATCAGTTGTTCAGCTTCGGCAACGAGCCGACCGCGAACGCGGTCGAGCAATACGTGACGCGCGTGCGCCGGAAGCTGCAGGGCAGCTCCGTCGAGATCCGTACCGCGCGCGGAATGGGGTATCAGATTGCCGCGCATTGACTGGTTCCCGAAGACGCTGTTCGGGCGCACGCTGCTGTTCATCGCGCTCGTCGTCGCGACCGGCGCGCTCGCGCTCGCGGCGATCGCGCGCTACTACGCGGGCGTCGCGGCCGAACGCGCGTACGACCAGTTGCTGGCGGGCGCGTCGATCCAGGTCGCCGAAAACCTCTACGTGCAAGGCGGCGTGCTCGCGCTGAATCCGCCGGTCGCCGCGCTGTCGACGCTGTCGCGCTACGACCTCGTCTACTACAAGGTCGTCGATTCGCGCGGCGTGGTCGTGGCCGGCTACAACGATCTCGCGAGCGCCGCGACACTCGCCGCCGCGAAGCAGGGCCCCGCGTTCGCGAATGCCGTCTACCAGGGGCACCCGATCCGCACCGCGACGATCGCCCGCTACATGCCCGAGGAAAGCACGCCGGGCTGGGCGCTCGTGACGGTTGCGCAGACAACCAATGCGCGTCAGCAGCTGACGAACGACATGAGCATCAAGGTGTGGACGCTGATCCTGCTGATGAGCGTGCTCGCGATCGGCGCGAGCGGCCTCGCGATCCGGCGCGGCCTGCGCCCGCTCGCGCGGATCGGCACGATCATCGCCGCGCGCGACCCGGCCGACCTGCGGCCTGTGGCCGTCGATACGCCGAGCGAGATCGACGCGATCATCGGGTCGATCAACGGGCTGATGCGACGGCTCGCGGAGCGGATCAACGCAATGCAGCGCTTCATCGCCGACGCCGCCCACCAGATGCGCACGCCGCTCGCGCGGCTCGACGCGCAGATCGAGCTGCTCGACGGCGAGGCCGACCCCGCGCGCCGTGCGGCGCGGCTCGATGCGCTGCGCGCGACCTGTGCGGACGTCGGCCGGCTCACCGGCCAGTTGCTCAATCATGCGATGGTGATTCATCGCACCGAGGCCGTGCCGCTGCAACCCGTCGAACTCGTCGCGCTCGCGAAAGAGGTGCTGGGCCGCACGATTCCGCTCGCCGGCGAGCGCGACGTGGCCGTTGCGTTCGCGAGCGACGCGCCGCAGGCATGGATCGACGGCGATGCGATCAGCCTTCAGGAAGCGCTGTCGAACGTGCTACACAACGCGTTGCTGCACGGCCATGCGGACGACATCGTCGTGTCGGTCGCAACCCGAGGCAACGCGGATCGGGCGGTGACGCTGACCGTCACCGACAACGGGCGCGGGATGCCGCGCGAGCACTGGGACGCGGCCTTGCAACCGTTCGTGCGGATAGCGCCGGACGGCAGCGAGCGCCGCACGGGGTCGGGACTCGGGCTCGCGATCGTGCAGGAAGTGATGAAGGCGCATGGCGGGCGCGTCGGGTTCGCGTTTCCCGATGCGGGCGGGTTCGCGGTGGTGTTGACGTTTCCGCGCGCGGCGGAGACGCACGCGAATCACGCGTAAAGTGAAGGCCCCCTACACCGCCACCGCCTCCCCACCGAGATACGCATCGCGCACGCGCTCGTCGTCGAGCAACGCCTTCGCCGGCCCTTCCAGCACGACGCGGCCCGTCTGCAGCACGTATCCGTAGTGCGCGATCTCCAGCGCGAGGCTCGCGTTCTGCTCGACCATGAACACCGTCACGCCCTGCCGGTTGATCGCGTCGATCAGTTCGAGCACCTTGTCGACGTAGAGCGGCGACAACCCCATCGTCGGCTCGTCCATGCAGATCAGTTTCGGCCGCGCCATCAATGCGCGCGCCATCGCGAGCATCTGCTGCTCGCCACCCGACAGCGTGCCCGCGCGCTGCGCGAGCCGCTCGCGTACGCGCGGAAACAGATCGAGCACGCGTTCGTAGTCGTCGGTCACCGCCGCGCGATCGCCGCGCGTGTAAGCGCCCATCAGCAGGTTCTCGCGCACGCTCATGTCGCCGAACAGCCGCCGCGCCTCCGGCACGGCCGCGATCCCGCGCCGCACGCGCTGCGGCGTCGCGAGCGCCGTCACGTCGTCGCCGTCGAAACGCACGACGCCGCGCTTCGGCCGCATCAACCCGAGAATCAGCTTCATCGTCGTCGACTTGCCGCTCGCGTTGCCGCCGAGCAGGCTGACGATCTGCCCGCGGCCGACTTCGACGTTCACGTCGAAATGCACCTGCACGGGCCCATAGAACGTGTCGAGGTGTTCGAGTTTCAGCAGTGCGTCCGTCATGGTCGTATCGGGTCTCGAAGAAAATACGCTCATGCGGCCGCCTGCACGGCACGACCGGCCGACGGGCCGCCCGCATGACGGCGGCCGAGATAGGCCTCGATCACGCGCGGATCGTGCCGCACGTCGCGCGGCGCGCCTTCGGCGATCTTCACGCCGTTGTCGAGCACCATCACGCGGTCGGACACGCGCATCACGAGTTCGAGCTTGTGCTCGATCAGCAGGATCGTCAGGCCGCGCGCCTTCAGCGACTGGATCAGTTGCAGCATCTCGGCGGTCTCCGTCTCGTTCATCCCGGCCGTCGGCTCGTCGAGCAGCAGCAGGCGCGGATGCAGCGCGAGCGCGCGGCCGATCTCCACGCGCCGCCGGTTCGCATACGACAGGCTGTGTGCCGGATGATCGATGCGCGGCGCGAGCCGTTCGCCGAACCCGGCGACGATCGCGCGCGCCTCTTCGCGCAGTTCGGCCTCCTCGCGCCGCACCGAGGCCGGCCGCACGAGCGCGCGCAGCACTTCGGCAGCCGCGCCGAGCGCGGGCCAGCCCGGCCGCGCCGCACGCAGCCGCGCATGCGCGCCGATCAGCACGTTGTCCAGCACGCTCAGGTTGCCGAACACGCGGCCATGCTGGAACGTGCGCGCGATACCGAGCGCCGCGAGTCGTTCGGGCGCGGTGCCGGTGATGTCCCGGCCGTCGAACGTCACGCGGCCGGCATCGGGCCGGTCGGCGCCCGCGATCAGGTTGAACAGCGTCGACTTGCCCGCGCCGTTCGGGCCGATCACGCTCAGCAGTTCGCCGTCCGCGAGGGTCAGGCTCGCGCCGTCGAGCGCGGTCACGCCGTCGAAGCGGCGTGTCAGGCCTTGCACGTCGAGCAGGGGTCGAGTGGTCGTCATCGCATTCCTCCTCACACCGTGCCGAGCAGGCCCTGCGGCCGGAACCGGACCAGCAGCAGCAGCACGAGGCCGTAGATCAGCATCCGGTAGTCGGCCGCCCAACGGAACAGCTCGGGCAGCCCGATCAGCGCGATCGCGCCGACGATGCCGCCGAGCACGTTGCCGAGCCCGCCGAGGATCACCATCGTCAACGCGAGGATCGACACCTGCGAATCGAAGGTCTGGTGATTGATGTAGCTGTACAGGTGCGCGGCGATCCCGCCGCTCACGCCCGCCGCGACGCCGCCGACCGCGAACGCGATCGCCTTGTAGCGGTTCGGCGCGATGCCGTGCGCACGCGCGGCGACGTCGTCCTCGCGCACCGCGCGCAGCGTGCGGCCCAGATGCGAACGCAGCAGCCGCACCTGCACGAGCGCGAACACGACGAGCACCGCGAGCGTGAACCAGTACGCGGCGCGCGCGGTCGTCGCCCACGGCAGCGGCGCGATGCCGGTGATGCCGAGCGGGCCGCGCGTCAGGCCGTCCCAGTTCAGGATCACGAGGCTCACCACTTCGCCGATGCCGAGCGTCGCGATCGACACGTAATGCCCGCGCAGCCGGAATGCCGGATAGACGAGCAGCGTGCCGAGCACGGCCGTGACCGCGCCTGCGCACGGAATCGTCACGGCGGGCGACCAGCCGAGATCCGACGACAGCAGCGCCGACGCATACGCGCCGATCACGAGCAGCGCGGCGTGGCCGAGCGAGATCTGCCCGACCGTGCCCGCGACGAGCGTGAGGCTCAGCGCGAGCAACCCGTACAGCCACGCGTTGGTCAGCGTCTGCAGCACGTAAGGCGATGCGCCGAGCCACGGCAGCACGGCCGCCGCCGCGATCAGCACGACGAGCACCGGGCGCGGCACGCGCACGGCTTTCGCGGCGGCGAGGAAGGTGCCGGTCATCGGCTCCGGCGGCAGCGCGCGGTTCGCGCTGAACAAGCCGTTCGGCCGCCACACGAGGAACACGATCAGCAGCCCGAACGCGAACAGGTCGCGATAGCTGGTGCCGAACAGCGCGACGCCGTAGCTTTCGACGAGACCGAGCAGCAGGCTGCCGGCGATCGCGCCGGGCACGTTGCCGAGCCCGCCGATCAGCAGCGCGACGACGCCCTTCAGCGTCGCCTGGAAGCCCATCGCCGGATCGATGCTGTTGTAGTACATGCCGACCAGCAGCCCGCTCACGCCGCCGAGCGCGCACGCGATCGCGAACACGGTCTGGTTCACGCGGTCGACGTCGACGCCCATCTGCAGCGCCGCGTCGCGATCCTGCGCGGTCGCGCGCACGGCCCAGCCGAGCCGCGTGAAGCGCAGGAAGCCGTACAGCAGCGCAGCCGCCGCGAGGCCGATGCCCGCGATCAGCAGGTCGAGCGAGCCGAGCGTCGCGCCGGCGATCCGCACGTGCCAGTCGGGCAGCGGAGTCGGCACCGCGCGCGGGTCCGCGCCGAACGCGAGTTGCGCGAGCTGGTCGAGGATGAAGCTGATGCCGATCGTCGCGAGCAGCGGCGCGATGCGCGCGGCATGGCGCAGCGGCCGCAGCCCGATCCGCTCGATCGCGATGCCGAGCGCGCCGCAGCCGACGACCACCGCCGCGAGCGCAAGCGGCAGCGGCAGCCCGAAGCGCGTCAGGCAGAGCCAGCCGATGAATGCGCCGACCATGTACACCGAGCCGTGCGCGAAGTTGATCAGGTGCGACACGCCGAAGATCAGCGCGAGCCCGACCGCGAGCAGCGCGTAGATGTTGCCGACGATGAGGCCGTTGAGCGTGTAGTCGAGCCAGGAAGCCATCACGATGCGTCCGTCAGGTGCAGGCGGTTCATGTCGGGCTCAGCGCGCCGCGAGCTGCGGCTTCGCGCCGTCCCACAGCGCCCACTGCCCCTGCTTCACGACCAGATACACGGTGCGCGCGCCCGCGACGCGGCGCGTCTGCGGATCGAAGCGCACCTTGCCGAAGATCACGCTCGGCACGTCGGCGACCTTCGCGAAACCGTCGTGCGCGGCCTGGCGCGTCGTGCCGTAGCGGCGCAGCACTTCCGCCGACAGGATCAGCGCATCGTAGGCGCGCGCCACGAACGAATCGGGATCCGCGTGGAATTTCGCACGATAGCGCTGCACGAACGCCTGCACCTCGGGGCGCGGTTCGGCCGGAAAGAAGTTCGATTCCGTATAGACGCCTTCGACGGCCGTGCCGCCCAGTTCGAGGAACTTCGGCGAATACACGGAGCCCACCGCCGCGATCGGCAGCGCGACGCCCGACGTGCGCGCCTGGCGCACGATCTGCGCGCCGTCCGCGTAGTACGAGATCAGCACGATCGAATCGGGCTGCGACGCGCCGATCCGCACGAGCGTCGAGCGGAAATCCTTCTCCGTCGGCTGGTAGCCTTCGGCCGCCACGACCTGCGCGCCGAGCCCGGTCACGGCCTTCGCGAAGATGTCCTTGCTGGTGCGGCCCCAGTCGGTATTCAGATACAGCACCGCGATCCGCTTGAAGCCGAGCGCCTTCACCGCGTAGCGCGCGAGCAGCGGCTGCTCCTCGGCCTGGCTCAACGCGGTGCTCCACAGATAATCGCCGCCCTTCGTGAAATCCGGATGCGAATTCGTGAAGCCGAACTGCACCAGCTGGCCGCGCTGGTAGATCGGCGACGCGGCCATCGACGTCGCGCTCGAGAAATCGCCGAGCTCGATCGCGATGCGCGGATCGGCGACGAACTTCTGCGCGATCGCCACCGCCTGGCGCGGGTCGCTGCGGCTGTCCTGGAAGTCGATCGCGAGCGGCCGGCCGTGAATGCCGCCGCTGCTGTTGATCTCGTCGAGCGCGAGATCGAAGCCGCGCTTCCACTGCTCGCCGTATTGCGCGTCCTGGCCCGTGAGCGGCCCGCTCACGCCGATCACCACCGGCTCGCCCGATACGCCGGCCGCGAGCGCGCCGCCCGTCGACAAGCCCCATGCGGCAGCGAGCGCCGCCACCGTGCCCAGCACGCGTCGCCATGCGCCGCGCGCGTCGTTCCCCGAAACGTTCATGCGTCCCCCAACGTCAGTCAGTCGAAAAGAGTGAGGGCATGTAACCATCCGGTTCAGGACGATCCAACGAAGTTTTGCGCATATCGATATCGCACGCGGCGCGAAGCAGGCGACGCTCGTGAACGGCCGCCCATCCGTCGCACGTCGAGCGACGTGCCAACACCCACCGCATCGCGTTGATTCGATTGACGTTTCGTTCTCGTCACCCCGTGCAACCGGCGCGCATGCGCATCCGACCGGCCGCCGCGGCAATCGCGCGCTTCGCAGTTTTCCCGCTGTCGATAGCAAAAATCATTATATGAATCGCGCATGCTCGCACTCCTACAATGCGCAAATTGCATCATCGGAACGCGTCATGGAGCTGCATCAACTCGAAGCCTTTTCCGCGGTCATGTCGGCCGGCAGCGTGACCGGCGCGGGCGAACTGCTCGGCCGCTCGCAACCGGCCGTCACGCGGCAGATCCAGGAACTCGAAGCCGATCTCGGCTACGCGCTGTTCGACCGGCATGGCCCGCGCGTCACGCCGACGCGACGCGCGTTCCTGCTGTACGAGGAAGTCGAACGCTCGCTGGTCGGCCTGCGCGCGATCGAGGCGCGGGCGCGCGCGCTCGGCGACGAAAGCGCCGAACCCGTGCGCATCGCGGCCACGCCGTCGCTCGCGGCCACGCTCGTACCGGCCGCGCTCGCCGCGCTGCCCGACGGTGCGCATGCGCCGCACTATCAATTGCGCAGCGAATCGGCCGAGCATGTCGTGCACGAGGTGCTGGCCGGCACGGCCGATGTCGGCGTGCTCACGCTGCCGATGGCGCATGCCGGGCTCGACGTGCAGTGGATCGCGCAGACGCCGTGCGTGGCCGTGCTGCCCGCCGGCGACCCGCTCGCGGCAAAGCCGCGCATCGCGCTGCGAGACCTCGCGCGGCGCCGCATCGTGACGGTCGCGAACCGGCACCGGTTGCGCCAGCGGATCGACGCGGCGTTCGCCGCCGCGCGCGTAGAAGCGCGCGTATTCATCGAAACCAACGCGTCGCTGAATGCGGTCATGGCCGCGCGCGCGGGCATCGGGATCGGCATCGTCGATCCGGCCACGGGCGTCGCGCTGCCGGTGGACGGCGTCGTCGCACGCCCGCTCGACGTCGACATCCCGTTCGCATTCGGCGTCGCAACACCGGCCGGCAAGGCACGCACGGCGGCCGTCGATGCGCTGCTCGATGCGCTGCATCGCACGACGCGCGCGCTGCTCGACGACGTGATCTTTCACGACGCCGCCGCGCACGACGCGCTGCTGCGCGGCGACCGGCTGCGCACCGATCGCGCGACGCGCCCGCCTCGCCCGGCACGGACTCGCCGCGCGCGCCCGGAGGCCGCATGACAACCCCGCTCGACGCACTCGAAGCGCGGCTCGCGCAGGACCTGCGCTGGCTCGACCTGCCCGCGCCGTCGTGGGTGCCGCCGCGCGAAGCGGACGGCGCGCGCGTGCTCGACGTCGCGATCGTCGGCGGCGGCATGGCCGGGCTCGCGGCCTCCGCCGAGCTGCGCCTGCTCGGCATCGACAACCAGTGCGTGATCGACCGCGCGCCGGCCGGCTACGAAGGCCCGTGGGTCACGTTCGCGCGAATGGAGACGCTTCGCTCTCCGAAGCAGCTTGCGGGCCCCGCGCTCGGCCTGCCCGCGCTGACGTTCCGCGCATGGTTCGAAGCGCAATACGGCCACGACGCATGGGACGCGCTCTACAAGATTCCGCGCCCGCAATGGATGGACTACCTGCGCTGGTATCGGCGCGTGCTCGACCTGCAGGTGCGCAACGACACGGCGCTCGTCGCGCTGCGCCCGCGCGACGACGGGCTGCTCGCGCTCGACGTGCGCGGCAACGGCGAAGCGCGGACGCTGCTCGCGCGGCACGTCGTGCTCGCGACCGGCCGCGACGGGCTCGGCGGTCCGTACGTGCCGCCCGTCGCGCAACGCGCGCCGCGCATGCGCTGGGCCCATTCGTCCGAGCCGATCGACTTCGCCGCGCTCGCGGGCAAGCGCGTCGGCGTGGTCGGCGCGGGCGCGTCCGCGTTCGACAACGCGGGCACCGCGCTCGAAGCCGGCGCCGCCCGCGTCGACCTGTTCTTCCGCCGCGCGGACATTCCGCGCATCAACAAGCTGACGGGCATCGGCAGCCCGGGGCTCGTGCACGGCTACGCGGATCTCGACGACGCGACGAAGTGGCGCTTCATGCACTACGCGCTGACGTCGCAAACGCCACCGCCGCGCGACAGCGTGCTGCGCGTGTCGCGCCACGGCCATGCGCATTTCCATGCGGGCAGCCCGATCGACACGCTCGCCGACCGTGCGGACGGGCTGGAAGTGACGACACCGCGCGGCCGCTACACGGTCGACTTCCTGATCTTCGCGACGGGGTTTCATTCGGACTGGGCCACGCGCGAGGAATTCGCGTCGTTCGGCGCACACGTGCGGCGCTGGAAGGATCGCTATCGGCCGGAACCGGCGCTGTGGCTCGACGAGCTGGCCGAGTCGCCCGATCTCGGCCCCGCGTTCGCGTTCCAGGAGCGCGAGCGCGGCGCCTGCCCGGCCGTCACGCGAATCCATTGCTTCAACCATGCGGCGAGCCTGAGCCACGGCAAGCTGTCCGGCGATATCCCGGCCATCAGCGCGGGTGCGCAGCGGCTGGCACGCGGCATCGCGAGCCGCTTGTTCGATGCCGATCGCGAGCGCCACTACGACGCACTCGTCGCCTACGCGAACGCGGAGTTGCAGGGCGACGAATGGCGCGACGCCGATGCCCTCGATCACTTTGACGACGAAGGAAAACCGAAACGATGACTGACTCCATCACGCCGGCCGTCGTGCCGGATACGATCGACGCGGCAGCCGGCCTGCGCGAAGGCGACGCCGTCGCCACGCTGCGCCGCGCCCGCGACAAGGTGCGGTTGCCGACGCAACTGAGCGAAGCCGCGCTGTTCGATCCCGCGTTGCCCGATCTTTCGCCGATCGAACGGCTGCATGCGGCGCGGTATGTCGCGCGGCAGTCGAATGCGCACGCGCTGGCCGACATCTATCGCGCCCGGCTGCTCGACGCAGGCGGTACGCTCGACGACATCGAACGGGCGGATGCCGATGCGTTCGACGCGCTACCTCGACGCCTCGGCGCAATCCTCTTGCACGCGAAACGCCTGACGCACGCGCCGGCCGACGCGCGCGCATCCGACCTCGACGCGTTGAAGTCGGCCGGACTCACGACGCCCGCGATCGTCGCGCTGTCGCAGCTCGTCGCGTTCGTCGCGTATCAGTTGCGCGTCGCCGCTGCCGCGCGGGCGCTTCAGGCACGTACCGCGAAGGAGGCCGCATGACGACTGCCGCCCACGGCTTCACGTCCGATACGCTCGGCTGGCGCGCCTGGCTCGACACGGTGTCGCTCGACGCGGCGACGCCCGATCAGCTCGCGGTGCTCGAAGCGAGCCATCCGCAAGCGAAAACGTCCGACTATTACCTGCTGCTCGTCCATCTTCCCGAGATCCTGCGGCAGCGCTCGGCCGTGTTCAACGCGATCATGTACGGCCCCGGCGGGTTGTCGCGCGCGGAGCGTGAACTGGCGAGCACGGCCGTATCGCGCGTGAACGGCTGTGTGTACTGCGCGTCGGTGCATGCGCAGCGCTTCGCGCAGCTCGCGAAACGCACCGATGCGATCGAACAGGTGTTCGACGATCCGGCAACGGCCGGCACGACGGCGCGCGAACGCGCGATCGTCCACTATGCGATCGCGTTGACCGAACGGCCCGATGCGATCGACGAGCACGACATCGCGGCGCTCGAAGCCGAAGGGTTGACGCACGAGGAGATTCTCGACCTGTCGCACGCCATCGCGATCTTCGCGTGGGCGAACCGGTTGATGCTGACGCTCGGCGAGCCGGTGTTCCCGGCACCGGCGGCCAATGGCTGAGCGCACGGAAGGACGTGGCGCGGGCCGGGGCCGCGTCACGCCTTGTGCGTCGACAACAAAATACTCGTCTCGGTATTCGCGATCCCGTCGATCAACCGGATCGCGCCGAGCACGCGATCGAAGTGCTCGAGCGAATCGGCATGCAACTCGGCGACGAGATCCCAGCGCCCGTTCGTGCTGTGGATCGACGCGACGTTCGGGTGCCCGCGCAGCACCTTCACCACTTCCGCGCCGCGATTGCCCTGCACCGCGATCGACATCAGCGCGCGGATCCGGTGCCGGTCGGCCGCCGGCTTGAGCCGCACCGTGTAGCCGACGATCACGCCGTTCTTCTCGAGCCGCGTGAGCCGGTTCTGCACGGTCGCGCGCGCCACGCGCAATGCCTTCGCCAACGCGACGACGGGCAGTCGCGCGTTGTCGCGCAGCAGCGCGATGAGCTGACGGTCGACGTCGTCGAGCGTGATCATGAACGGCCTTCCTGTTGAGCGTGAACCGGCCGCCAGCGCGCCGAAGGCGGCCTGTTGCGGCCCGCGCAAACTGGTCAAACTGCCGGAATGGGTTGGCAATGTGCAAAGTCTACCGAGGAATCTGCCACTTTTGCCGTCTTTTTGTTGGCTCGACTCGCGGAAATAATGACTCCATCGACTGGCCGACGCGCCGCGCCGCCGCTTTTTTCGGCAAGCCCGGATTCGCGCCGACGCCCTGCCCGGCCGACCCGAACGCTCGGACACCCGTACCGGCACCGAACATGGAGACAGACCGATGACTCGCTTCCTCGACGTTCCCGCCACCGCCCGCCTGGTCGCCCGAACCGGCGTCACGACGTTCTTGCGCGAACTCGTCGACACGCTGCGCGCCGATTACCTGCACTGGGCCGATTTCGACAAGTCGCCGCGCGTCGCGTGCCACTCGCGCGACGGCGTGATCGAACTGATGCCCGTCGCGAACGCGTCGTTGTTCGCGTTCAAGTACGTGAACGGCCACCCCGTCAATGCGGCGCGCGGCATGCACACGGTGATGGCGTTCGGCGCGCTCGCCGAAGTCGATACCGGCTACCCGCTGCTGCTCGCCGAACTCACGCTCACCACCGCGCTGCGCACGGCCGCGACGTCGGTCCTCGCCGCGCAGGCGCTCGCCCGGCCCGATTCGCGCACGATGGCGCTGATCGGCAACGGCGCGCAGAGCGAATTCCAGGCGATCGCGTTCCACACGCTGCTCGACATCGACGAAATCCGCGTGTTCGACGTCGATCCGCGCGCGACCGACAAGCTCGTGCAGAACCTCGCCGCGTATCCGAAGTTGCGCGTCGTGCGCGCGGCATCGACCGCCGACGCCGTGCGCGGCGCCGACATCGTGACGACCGTCACCGCCGACAAGGCGTACGCGACGATCGTCACGGCCGACATGATCGAGCCCGGCATGCATCTGAACGCCGTCGGCGGCGATTGCCCGGGCAAGACCGAGCTCGAGGCGGGCGTGCTGAACGCGGGCCGCGTATTCGTCGAATTCGAACCGCAATCGCGCATCGAGGGCGAGATCCAGCAGATGCCGGGCGACTTCCCCGTCGTCGAGTTGTGGCGCGTGCTGCAAGGCGAGACGGCCGGCCGCGAGCGCGCGAGCGAGGTCACGGTGTTCGACTCGGTCGGGTTCGCGCTCGAGGATTACTCGGCGCTGCGCTACCTGTATGCGCTCGCGCAGCAGCACAACGCGGGCGTCGAGATCGCGCTGATTCCGCCGGCCGTCGATCCGAAGAACCTGTTCGCGCTGATCGACGATCCGGCCGCGATCGCGCACGGTCACGCGGCGTTCGTGACCGAAGCCGTCGCCGCGTTCGCGCGCTGACCGTTCCGCGCGGGCGGCCCGTGCGCCGCCCGTTTTCCTGCTCTTCGCTCCCGCCCTTCATGAATCTCGTATCGATCCAGGCGCCGTCCGCCGTCGTGATGATCCGGCCGCACCGCTTCCTGCCGAACCCGCAGACCGCGGCCGACAATGCGTTCCAGCGCACGGCCGGCGGCGGCGCGGGCGACACGTCGGCGGTGTCGGCCGCCGCGCGCGACGAAGTCACGGCCGCCGCGCAAACGCTCGCCGATGCTGGCGTGCGCGTGCACGTGTTCGACGACCACGGCGAGCGCGACACGCCCGACTCCGTGTTCCCGAACAACTGGTTCTCGACGCACCCGGGCGGCCATGTCGCGCTGTATCCGATGCACAGCCCGAACCGCCGCCGCGAGCGGCGCGCGGACGTGATCGAGATGCTGAAGGCCGAGTATCGCGTGCAGGACGTGATCGACTACTCGGGCCTCGAATACGACGACGTGTTCCTGGAAGGCACCGGCGCGATGGTGCTCGACCACGTCGCGCGAATCGCGTACGCCGCACGCTCGCGCCGTGCCGATCCGGTCGCGCTCGAACGCTTCTGCACGAATTTCAACTTCGAGCCGATCTGCTTCGACACGGCCGATGCGAACGGCAAGCCGATCTATCACACGAACGTGATGATGAGCATCGCCACCGAGTTCGCGATGGTAGGCCTCGACCTGATCGCCGACAGCCGCCGCCGCGGCGAGATCGCGCAACGCCTGACCGAAACGGGGCGCGCGGTGATCGCGCTCGATCACGCGCAGATCGCGAATTTCGCGGGCAATACGCTGGAATTGTCGGGGAAGGATGGCCGCGTGCTCGCATTGTCGCGGCGCGCATACGATTGCCTCGCGCCGGCGCAGCGTGCGACGATCGAGCGCTCCGCGCGATTGCTGCCGCTCGACGTGCCGACGATCGAACTGGCCGGCGGGTCGGTGCGCTGCATGCTCGCGGGGATTCATCTGGCGCGGCGTTCGACGGCGGCGCGTGACGGCGTCGCAGTCGAACCGGCGGAAAAGCGGCACGATGCGGTGCCGCACGCCTGAACGAAGCGAGGCTCCGGCATCGCGCCGCGGTTGGCGGTTGGCGGTTGGCGGTTGGCGGTTGGCGGTTGGCGGTTGGCGGTTGGCGGTTGGCGGTTGGCGGTTGGCGCTTGGCGCTTGGCGCTTGGCGCTTGGCGCTTGGCGGTTGACGTGATGCTTCGGTCTCCGAATGAGATCGAAGCACCCTGTCGCGCTTTCAATCGGCCAGCAGCTTCAACCCTGCCGGCAACGTCTCGCCGAATACGCGCACCGTGTCGGCTTCGTCGAACGCGATTGCTTCACGAACCATGTCGATCCACGTCGCCGATGCATTCGCGGCCGCCAGGCGCTTGACGACGGCCTCACGCGTGTCGTCCGGCAGGTCGCGCGAGCGGTCGCCCGTCATCCGCGCGATCTGTGCCGCCGCGAACGCCGCGGGCTCGACCTGCTTCCAGTCGAGCGCGAACAGCGCATCGAGCCAGCCGATGACGATTTCCGGCGGCACGACGCCGTGCGCGCTGCCGTAGAACGGCCGACGCGCACCGATCCGCCCGAGCGCCCACGCACACAACGCACGTTCGGCCGGCTTCTGCAATTGCGCGATCAGGCGCTCGGCGAGTTCGACCTTGCGCTCGACGGGCAGCCGCTCGAGCGACGCGGACAGCCGCGTCATGTCGGCCGGACCGACCTTGGCCGGATCGAACGGCAGCTTGCGCCGCTTGTCGTCGGACGGTTCGAGGAACGCGATCGCGTCGCGCACCTGCGTCTGCGCGGCGTCGTCGAGGCCGCCGGCCACGCGCCGCCACAGCGTCCACCACTCGGACCACACCTGGGCGTCGGTCACGTATTGAATGCCGTCGTCGAACAGCGGCCACAGCTGCTCGATGCGCCACGCGTCGAGCGGATGGCCGAAACCCGGACGCAGGCAATACCCGGCAAGATTCAGCCAGGCGCGCTCGTGATCGGCCGAGCGACGCCGCCGCCGCGCCCGCGCAAGCAAGGCGTCGAACAGTTCGCGTGCGAGCGCGACGTCCCAGTCTTCGCGCGCGCCGAGCACCTGTTCGAGTTGCGCGCGCAACCGGCGCGTGTCCTTCGGCGTCACGCCTGCGGCCTTGCTGCCGAACGAGCGCTCGATCAACGCGATCGCCTGGTCGAGACGCGGATGCCGCGTGGCCGCGGCATCGTCGCCGTGAACCGGCGCATCGCCGCGCAACTGGAATTCGAGCCGCCAGCGGCGCGCCGCGTCGTCGGTCGCGATGCAATGCATTTCGAGCGTGCCGACCTCGGTCAGCGACGCGGTGAGCTTCACCGGCGTGGCGCGTGCGTCGCTGCCCGCCTTCGCGTCGACGACCGTCGCGATCGGCGGCAGCCGCACGAAATCGCCGCCGTCGAGATCGACGAGATCGCCGGGTCGATATTGCGGGTCGGCCACCGTCGACACGAGGTGAAAACGCACCGGCTGCCCGAGCTGCAGCGCGAACGTGCGATCGTCGAGCCGGATCTCGCGGCCCTCCTCCGCGCCGCGCGGCAGCAGGCAGACGCCGCGTGCGGCCGAATCGTCCGCGCCATCGTCGAGCACGAGGAAATAGCTGCGCGCGGAGCCGCCGCCGATGCGCGGCGCATGACCGGCACGCGCGAGCCCGTAGGCCACCGCGCCGCGCGCGACGGCCACGTCGGGATGCGCGTTGTGCAGTACGTCGAGCGGCGCGCCGCGCCACGCGCCGAGCGTCTGCGCGAGACGGTCGGCGAGCGCGCCCGCGCGGAACACGCCGCCGTTGAGCAGCAGCGTGTCCGGCAGCGGGCCTTCCGCATGACGCGTCAGGAATGCGGCGATGTGACGCGTGACGGCCGCGTCGCTCGCATACGGCAAGCCGAATTCGACGATCGCCGCGCGAGCACGGCGCGGCAGTTCGCCGGCATCGACCTGCGGAAAGAACCCGTCGACGACGATCCGCTCGACTTCCTGCCGTGTCAGTTCGGCCGAGCGCGCGCCGCCGACGAGCTTGCTGCCCGCGCCGAGCAGCGTGACGGTGACGGACGCCGGCGCGTCGTCGCCGAGCAGCCGCTCCTTCGCCGCGCGGCAGCGCTCGACGAGCTGCGACAGGCTCGCGGCCGACAGCCGCGTACCGGGCTCGGTCAGCCGCGTCTCGATCAGGCGCGCGAGCGCGAGGTCCATGTTGTCGCCGCCGAGCATCAGATGGTTGCCGACGCCGACGCGCGTGAAGGTCGGCTCGCCATCGTCGCCCGGCGCGACGTCGACGAGCGTGAGGTCGGTCGTGCCGCCGCCGACGTCGCAGATCAGCACGCGCCGCGCGGCGGCGAAGGTGTCGCGCAACGTGTCGCGCTGGCCGTACAGCCAGTCGTAGAACGCGGCCTGCGGCTCTTCCAGCAATCGCAGCGCCGGCAGCTTCGCGCGTCGCGCGGCCTCGACGGTCAACGCGCGCGCGCCGTCGTCGAACGACGCGGGCACCGTCAGGATCACGTCCTGCTTCGCGAGCGGCGCATCGGGAAAGTGCGCGTCCCACGCGTCGCGCACATGCGCGAGATAGCTCGCGCTCGCATCGACCGGCGACACCTTGTCGACGCCGTCGGCCGCGCCCCACGGCAGGATCGCCGCGAGCCGGTCGACCGACGCGTGCGACAGCCAGCTCTTCGCGCTCGACACGAGCCGGCCCGGCACCTGCGCACCAAGCGTGCGCGCGTAACGGCCGATCACGGCCGGCGGCGCGTCGTCCGCACCGCCGTCACGGCCGCCGCCCGAATGGGCGAGCGCGCCGCGCGCGCCGGCCGCCTGCCACGGCAAGCGCAGCGCGTCCGGCGGCAACTCGCCGGCCGCCGGGTGATAGCGCACCGACGGCAACAGCGGCTGCGCGGCCACCGCGCCCGGCCCGACCAGTTGCTCGACGTCGAACACGCGGATCGCGTCGGAACCGGCCTCGACGTATGCGACGACGGTGTTGCTCGTACCGAGGTCGATGCCGACCGTATAACGCTTCATCGTGCTCAGGCGGCGCCGCGCACGTCGAACTCGACCTTCCAGCGCTCGTTCGTGCCGCTCGGGATCGCCTCGAGTTCGAGCGTGCCGGCTTCGGTCACGCGCGCATGCAGCTTCACCGGCACGACTTCGCCGACCGTACGCCCTTCGGCGGGCAGCGTCGCCTGGATTTCTTCCAGTTCCTGCAGTTCGTCCGGCGACCAGTAGTCGAGCAGCGTGCCGACCTGATCCTGACGGCGCACCGACGAACCGAAGAAGCGGAACTGCACCGGTTCGCCGACGACGAGGCCGAACTCCTGCGGCGGCAGCGCCGCGTCCGAGCCTTCCTCCATCCCGAACGGCGCGACGCACAGCGCCTGCACCGGCGGCTCGAGCCCCGGCACCGCGGGCATCGCCGATTCGATCGCGACGTAGTACGCGCGCGCCGTGCCGCCCCGAATGCGCACGCCACGGCCGCGCTTCACGTAGCCGTAATACGCCGCGCCGCGCGCGACCGCGAGATCGAGATCGGCGCCTTCGAGCAGGCGTGCGGGCGGCGCGCCTTCGGCGGCGAGCCAGCCGTTGAGCGTGTCGAGCACGCGCTGCGTGAGCAGCGTCGACTTGAACACGCCGCCGTTGAACAGCACGGCGGTCGGATGCAGAAACGTCGCGCCGGGCGGCAGCGTGCGCTGGACGCCTTCGAGCGTGTCGAGCGCCGCGACCTGGCGGCCGAGGAACGCCGCGAGATGGCGCGTGATGCCGGCGTCCTGCGCATACGGCAGACCGAGCTGCGTCAGGCCGACGCGCGCGCGGCTCACCGGGCGCGCGGCGGCGTCGACTTGCGGGAAGAAGCCTTCGAGGATCGTCTGCGTGAGTTCCGCGCGCGTCAGCTCGGTGCGGATCGAGCCGCCGATCAGCTTCGAGCCGCGGCTCGGCACGACGAGCGGCACCGTGTCGGTGGTCGGGTCCGACAGCAGCGTTTCCTTGGCCGAGCGGCACGCGTAGGTCAGCGCGCGCAGTTGCCACGGATCGGCCTGCGTGCCCTGCTGCGCGAGCTTGCGCGCGACCACGTGCGCGAGCGCGAGGTCCATGTTGTCGCCGCCGAGCAGGATGTGCTCGCCGACGGCCACGCGATGCAGTTCGAGGTTGCCGTCGCGCTCGACCACCGCGATCAGCGACAGGTCGGTCGTGCCGCCGCCGACGTCGACGCACAGGATCAGGTCGCCGACCTGCACCTGCTTGCGCCAGCCGCCTTCGCTCTTCTGGATCCAGCTGTAGAGCGCCGCTTGCGGCTCTTCCAGCAGCGTCATCCGCGAATAGCCGGCGGCCCGCGCGGCTTCCGCCGTCAGTTCGCGCGCGGCCGGATCGAACGATGCGGGGATCGTGACCGTCACGTCCTGGTCGGCGAACGGCGCGTCGGGATGCGCGTGGTCCCACGCCTCGCGCAGGTGCGTCAGGTAGCGAATCGAGCTTTCCAGCGGCGACACGCGCGCCACTTCCGGCGGCGCATCGCTCGGCAGGATCGCCGCGCGACGGTCGACGCCCGGGTGGCACAGCCAGCTCTTCGCGCTCGACACGAGGCGGATCGGCGTGCCGGCGCCGCGCGTGCGCGCCATTTCGCCGACCGCGAACGCACGCGAAGCCGTCCACGGCAGCGTCAGGTCGCCCTGCGTCAGCTCGCTTTCATGCGGCAGGTAAAGGAACGACGGCAGCAGGTCGCGCGATTCCAGCGCGCCGGGCGCGGTGAGCTGCGCGATCGGCAGCACCTGCTGCACGATCTTTTCGCCGTCGCTCGTGCTGCTGTCGACGTACGACAGCGCGCAGTGGGTCGTCCCGAGGTCGATGCCGATCGAATAGCGCGGATCGCTCACAGTTCCACCTCCGCCGGCGCGATCACCGAGGCGTCGTGGCTGCCCGTCAGCTTCGGCAGGCGCACGTCGGACACGCGCCAGCCGCGATGGCTGACGGTGCCGGTGAACGGCGCGGCGCCGACCACGTTACCCGTCACGCGCACGGCCGTCGCGTCGAAACCGGCCGGCAGCGTCACGCGGCTGCCTTCGGCTTCGTCGCGCACCGGCACGATCGTGAAGTGTTCGCGCAGCGCGGCGCGGCAGCCGTCGTGTACGAGGCGCGCGGCGGCGCCGATGTCGGCGTCCGCGTAGCCGGCGATGTCTTCCTCGACGAAATCGATGAAGCGCGCATCGCGTTGCAGCAGGCCGAGCAGTTGCAGGGCGGCTTGCGGGCTCGCTTCGCGCAGCTCGGGGGCCGGCGCCTTCACGGGCGCCGCGGCCGGTGCCGGCGCAGCAGCGGGTGCCGGCGCTGCCGGGGCCGGGGCAACCGGCGCCGCCGCCGGGACGCCGTCGCGCACGCGCAGCACTTCGGCCGCGAACTCGCGGTTGCCGAGCACGGAGAAGAACGTGCCGACGGCCAGCGACAGCCGGCCGAAGAAGGACAGGTTGGATTCGGGCATGGGGTCTGGACTCCTGTGGGCTCGCAGCACGGCGAGCGATCTTGCCTGGGCGCCCGGCGGCAACGTGCGGAATGCGCACTGCCGCCGCCCGGCGCGTGATTCGAACGCGCCCTCGCGGGTGCGGAAAACCCGTATTTTGCCCTGTGGCGGGCGAACCGGGCAGAAGTCGGGGGACAGAACACCGCGGCGCGGCAGTTTCGGCCGCGCCGGATCGCCAGTCGGGCGCGCCCCGAGCGCGATGCTGCGACGCGTCAGCGCGGCTTGCGCCGCCGGGCCGCCTTCGCTTCGAAATCGCGCGACAGCATGCCGAGCGTGACTTCGCCGAAGCGCGCGAGCAGCGAGGCTTCGGCCTCCTTCAGTGTCACCGTCAGATGCGCGTTGACGGCCTGCTCGACCAGGCACTCGGGCGCATCCTCGGACACCAGGTCGGAAAACAGCGGCGGCTCGCCCACCGCGCGATAGACATCGAGCAGCGTGATGTCGTCGAGCGCGACGCTCAGCGCCCAGCCGCCGCCGTGCCCCTTCTCCGACTGCACGTACCCGCAATCGCGCAACCCGCCGAGCAGGCGCCGCACGACGACCGGGTTCGTGCACAGCATCGTCGCGATCGTCTCCGACGTCAGCGGGCCGTCGGCCTGGTCCATGTGGATCAGCGCATGCAGCATGCGCGACAAACGGCTGTCGGATCTCACGGGCGGGTCTCCCTTTTCTCGAAACTTCTGAAGTTGCGTGAATGATATCATCGCCCTATCATGCAACTTCTCGTGTTTCATGAGTTACCGCGCCAGCGGAGCACGTGGTCATTCACGCAAGTTCAGAAAGGAGTCGATGCATGCATTCCCATCATGAAGTGATCGTGATCGGCGGCAGCTTTGCCGGGTTGTCGGCCGCGATGCAACTGGCGCGGGCACGCCGCCGCGTGCTCGTGATCGACGCCGGCCGGCCGCGCAACCGCTTTGCGGAACACGCGCATGGCTTCTTCGGGCAGGACGGCAAGCCGCCCGCACAGATCGTCGCCGAAGCAAGCGCGCAGCTCGCCGCGTATCCGACCGTGCAGCGCGTCGACGGCGAGGTCCGCACCGCCGAACGCGGCGCGGACGGGCGCTTCGACGTGACGCTGGCCGACGGCCGCCACGCGAGCGCGGACCGGCTGATTCTCGCGACCGGCATCCGCGACGAACTGCCGGCGCTGCCCGGGCTCGCCGAACGCTGGGGCATCAGCGTGCTGCACTGCCCGTACTGCCACGGGTACGAGGTCGGCGGCCAGCGGCTCGGCGTGCTCGCCACGCATCCGCTGTCGGTCCATCAGGCGATCCTGATTCCGGACTGGGGCCCGACGACATGGTTCACGCAGGGCGTGGTCGAAGCAAATGAAGAGGAGGCCGCGTTGCTCGCTGCGCGCGGCGTGCGCATCGAGCGCTCGCCGGTCGTCGAGATCCTCGGCGATGCGCCGCGTATCGACGCGCTGCGGCTCGCCGACGGTCAGGTCGTGCCGATCGACGCGCTGTTCATCGGCGCGCGCACGACCATGGCGAGCGACCTCGCGCAACAGCTCGGCTGCGCGTTCGACGAAGGGCCGCTCGGCCCCGCGATTCGCGTCGATACGTGGAAGCAGACGAGCGTCGCCGGCGTGTATGCGGCCGGCGACGCATCGAGCCTGATGACCAATGCGACGTTCGCCTCGGCATCGGGCGTGGCGGCCGGCGTGGGCGCACACCGGTCGCTGATTTTCGGGCTGGACGCGTAGGCGGGTGCGGTAAGCGCGGCGTCACGATCGATTCGGAAAACTCAATGTATCGGACGAACGTGACAGACGCGTTCGGGTGGTCCTCGTCGGCGTCGTCCCGTGCCACGCCGATGGCTTCGCCGCGCGATGTGCTGTTTAATGCTCGCCATCATCCGCATCAAGAGCCATGAAATGCTCGACCTCGACGACCTTCGACTCGTCCGCGCGATCGGCACGTCGCGCTCGCTGGCCGCCGCCGCCCGCCTGCTCGATCTCACGCCGCCCGCGGTCACGATCCGCCTGCAGCGGATGGAGGCGCGCCTGTCCGCCAGGCTCGCCGTGCGGCAGCCGAAAGGCATCGCGCTCACCGACGAAGGGCAGCGGCTGTATCAGGAAGCCGTCGGCATTCTCGAGCGCGTGGAGGCGCTGCCGGTCGGCATCGCGGGCGACCACGGCGACGTGCAGGGCACGCTGCGCGTCGTCGCCCCGCTCGGCTTCGGCCGCAAGTACGTCGCCCGGATCGTGCGCGACCTGCACCGTGCGCATCCGAAACTCGACATCTCGCTCCACCTGTCGGAAAGCCCGTTGACCAGCGCGGCGGGGGCCGACGTGGTCGTCCATGTCGGCAGCCTCAAGTCGTCGTCGTGGATCGGCTATCCGCTCGCGCCCAACGAGCGCTTCCTGTGCGCGAGCCCCGCGTACGCGCGCCGCATCGAGGACCTGAACCATCCGTCCGATCTGGCGCGATACGACTGCCTGTGCCTGCGCGAGAACGACGAAGACATCCCGCGCTGGCGCTTCTCGCCCGGCAGCGGCGTCAAGGGCGAATCGCGGCGGTCCGCCGTCATCCGCGTCACCGGCGCGCTGTCGTCGAACGACGGCACCGTCATCACCGAATGGGCGCTCGCCGGGCTCGGTATCGTCGAACGCTCCGAGTGGGACGTCGCGCCGCTGCTCGCGAACGGCAAGCTCGTCCGGTTGCTGCCCGGCTGGAACCTGCCGCCCGCGCCGGTGACGGCGCTGTTGCCGTCGCGTACCGGCCGCTCCGCGCGGCAGCGCGTGTTTCTCGACGCCGCGCGGCGGTTTCTCGATCCGCCGCCGTGGCGCGGCAAGGCGTGAGCCGGGGGCGCGATCCGCGAGATTCAGCCCATTAAATCCGGCTTAATGGCAGATTAGTCCTGCATTAAGCACGATACGGGCCGACTGCCCTACAGTGTCCACCTCGACAACCTCGCAATCGGACCTATCGTGGACCTTCACACGCTCAATACCCCGGCCGCATTGATCGATGTCGGCCGCATGCGTCGCAACATCGCGCGCATGCAGACGCATCTCGACGCACTCGGCGTCCGGTTCCGGCCGCACGTCAAGACCACCAAATGCCGGCACGTCGTCGACGCGCAGCTCGCGGCGGGCGCGCAAGGCATCACGGTGTCGACGCTCAAGGAAGCCGAGCAGTTCTTCGCCGACGGCATCCGCGACATCGTCTATGCGGTCGGCATGGTGCCCGCCAGGCTCGGCCAGGCGCTTGCGCTGCGCCGGCAGGGCTGCGACCTGAAGATCGTCGCCGACAGCCTGCCGGCCGCGCACGCGATCGCCGCCTTCGGGCGCGAGCACGGCGAACGTTTCGACGTGTGGATCGAGGTCGACGTCGACGGCCACCGCTCGGGCATCCCGCCCGAATCCGACCGGCTGATCGACGTCGGCCGCACGCTGACCGACGGCGGCATGCTGCTCGGCGGCGTGCTGGCCCACGCGGGCTCCAGCTACGAATACGACACGCACGAGGCGCTGGTCGCGCTCGCCGAACAGGAGCGCAGCCGCACCGTGCGGGCCGCGGAGCGCCTGAGGGCCGCCGGCTTGCCGTGCCCGGTCGTGAGTATCGGATCGACGCCCACCGCGCTGGCGGCGCAACGGCTCGACGGCGTGACCGAAGTGCGCGCCGGCGTGTACGTGATGTTCGACCTCGTGATGCACAACATCGGCGTGTGCGCACTGTCCGACATCGCGCTGTCGGTGCTGACGACCGTCATCGGCCATCAGGAAGAGAAAGGCTGGGCGATCGTCGACGCGGGCTGGATGGCGATGAGCCGCGACCGCGGCACGCAGCGCCAGGCGCGCGATTTCGGCTACGGGCAGATCTGCACCGAAACCGGCGACGTGCTCGGCGACTACCTGATGAGCGCCGCCAACCAGGAACACGGGATCGTGTCGCGCACGGGCGCGCCGGATACGGGTATCGCGCAGCGGTTCCCGATCGGCACGCGCCTGCGCATCCTGCCGAATCACGCATGCGCCACCGGTGCGCAACATCCCGAATACCAGGCCATCGGCGACGACGGCGACGCGCAGACGTGGCCGCGCTTCTACGGCTGGTGAGCGAAGTCCGGCGGCCATGCCGTGTCATCCGGCATTGACTGTTTGTCCAGTTCTGGACAAAATTTAAAAATTATCGATTCGTCTCGTGCCGAACAGGCCCCCATCATGCCGACCGACGCCCGCCTCCTTCTCCTCGACCGCGATGCCGTCGAGCCCGCCCTGCAGGCCGGGCAAGTGATGGCGGCCGTCCGCGAAGCCTTCGTGCTGCACGGTCAACGGGCCGGACGCGTATTCCCGGTGGTGCGCGAGAAGCTGCATACCGGCGGCGTGTTCGGCATCAAGTCGGGCGACGTCGCCGGTCAGGATCTGCTCGGCTTCAAGGCGGCCGGGTTCTGGCCGGGCAACCGGGCACGCGGCGGCGAGCCGCATCAGGCCACCGTCGCGCTGTTCGATCCGGCGACGGGCAGGCCGCTGTGCATCATGGACGGCAACGCGATCACCACCGCGCGGACCGGCGCCGCGGGCGGCCTCGGGCTGCAGTTGCTCGCGCGCCGCGACAGCACGCGGATCTGCGTGTTCGGCGCCGGCGTGCAGGCGCGCGTGCAGCTCGACTACGCGCTCGGGCTGCTGCCGCGGCGGTGCACGGTGCAGTACGTGAACGTCAGCGGCGAGCCGGACCCGGCGTTCGAATCGCACTTCGTCGAACGGTGCGAGATCGGCGTGGCGCGCGACCGGAACGAGGCGGTCGCCCATAGCGACGTGGTGATCACGGCCACGCCCGGCGGCGGCGCGTTGTTCGACGCGGATGCGGTTCAGCCGGGCACCCACCTGACCTGCGTGGGCGCCGATACCGCGGGCAAGCGCGAACTTCCCGCGGGCGTGCTGCAACGCGCGCGCATCGTCGTGGACGATCACGACCAGGCGCGCAGCATCGGCGAGTGCCAGTGGGCGCCCGATTTGCCGCGCACGGAAATCGGCGACATCCTCTCGGGAGCGACGTCGGTCGACCGTGCCGCGCACGAGATCACCGTCTTCGACATGACCGGGCTCGCGCTTCAGGATCTGACCGTCGCGCGCTTGCTGTATCGGCATGCCCTCGACCACGGCACCGGAACCTCCGTTCCGTGGCCCTGGTAAAACGACTTCCCGCTTTCCGCCGCCATGCGTCTCGCCAAAGTTTCCGCCCTCTCGTTCGACCTCGACGACACCCTGTGGCCGTTCGGGCCGTCCGTCGTCCGGGCCGAGGCGACGCTTCGCGCATGGCTGATCGAGCACGCGCCCAATACCGCGAGCGTGCTGCCGACGCAACAGGCACTCAGTGCGCTACGTGAGGAATACGAACGTTTATACCCGGAACTCGCCGGCGACTATCGCGCGATGAGAATCGGGTCGATCCGGCTCGCGCTGGAACGCGCGAACGAAGACGTCTCGCTGACCGACCGTGCTTACGACGTCTTCTACGCGGCGCGCAATCGCGTCGAATTCTACGAAGACGCGCTGCCGGCGCTGGCGTGGTTGAGCGTCCGCTTTCCGTTGATCGCGGTCACCAACGGCAACGCGGATCTGCGGCTGACCGGCGGCGGCGAATTCTTCCGCACGACGCTCAGCGCGCGTGCCTTCGGCTTCGCCAAGCCGGCACCCGAGATCTTCCATGCGGCGGCGGCCGCGCTCGACGTCCGTCCGGCCGAATTGCTGCATGTCGGCGACGATTTCCACCTCGATATCGTCGGCGCATTGAATGCGGGGCTTCAGGCCGCATGGGTCGTGCGCGAGCCTCGGGACGAAGGAGAACGGGCGCCGCGGCATCCGGCGACGCCGCATCTCACGTTGCGCGATCTGGCAATGCTGTGCCGTGCGCTTGGCGGGCCCGACACGGTGTCGCGCTCGTAAGCGAACGCGGCGAGTCATGCCGATGCTGCGCATGACCCGCCACCCGTATCACGCCGCCTGCCTCGCCTCCGCGATCCGCTGCGGCGCCTTCGGTCGCGCATACAGCCGTTCGAGATACGCGCGCAATTGCGGGAACGGTTCGATCAGGTGGCATTCGTTCGCCCAGTCGATCAGGTAGGCCGTCACGCAATCGGCCACCGTCAGCGCATCGCCGACGATGAACTCGCGCCCTTCGAGATGCTTGTCGAGAATGACGGCCATCGTGGCGAAATCCTCGCGCGCCAGTTCGATATCGGCCGGCGAGCGCTTCTCCGGCGGATAGAGGAACGTATGCCGCGTGATCCGCCACAGCGGCTGCTCGAGCTCCGTCACCGCGAACATGATCCACCGATAGGCCTGCGCCCGCAGCACCGGATCGACGGGCAGCAGCGCCTTCTCCGGGTATTTGTCCGCGAGATACAGCACGATCGCGGCCGATTCGGGAATCACGAGGTCGCCGTCCACCAGCACGGGCACCTTGCCGGCCGGATTGAGACGCAGGAATTCGGGCCGCTTGTGTTCGCCCTCGAGCAGGTTGACCGACACGAATTCGAAATCCGCATCCAGTTCCTTCAGCCCCCACAGCGCCCGTTGCGAGCGGGTGCCGGCAAATCCGTAAAGCTTCATCGCCAATCTCCATCCAGAACGTCGGAAAAAAGCCCGTATCCGGGCCACGCGCAGCGAACCGGGCGACACGCAGCGCCCGGCATCGCGCGTCGCTCACGCGCCGGGAATCGCCAGCACCGGCATCACGTCGACCGACACGCCCGGGAACAGCGTGAAATGCGGATGACCTTCGAACAGCGCGGCGGCCGCGTCGTGCGACGCCGCCCGCACGACGGTAAAGCCGGTCAGCGCATTGACCGTGTCGCGGATGCCGCCCGCGTCGATGGTCTTGGTCTTGCCGAGCGGCCCGCCCAGCTCGACGATCGCGTCGCGATGGCGCTCGACCCATGCATGCCATGCGGCGATGCCGTCGCGCTCGCGCGTGCGCCGCTCTTCCTCGGGCAGCGCGAGCCATGCCTTCATCGCCGGGCTATCCTGGCTCCCGAGAAATACGGCGAGATACACCTGTTGTTGCGCACTCATGCCTTCTCCTCCGATGACGGACGCAGCGGGTTGCCGCGCCTCGACCTTGACAAGATAGGTTGATATCAACACAATTGCAACATGGCACGAAAAGAAAAGCTTCCCTTCGAAACGACGCTGATGGTGCGCGATTGCTGCCTGTGCCTGCACATGCAGCGCGCGGCGCGCAATCTGGCGCGCATCTTCGACGATGTGCTGCGCCCGCTGGATCTCACCAACGGCCAGTTTTCGCTGCTGATGTCGTTGAACCGGCCGCGACCGGCCCCGATGAAATCGGTCGCGTCGTTGCTTGCGATGGACCGCACCACGCTCACCGCGGCGCTCAAGCCGCTCGAGCGGCGCGGCCTCGTCGCGATCGCGCAGGATCCGGACGATCGGCGCAGCCGCCTGCTCGAACTGACCCCGGCCGGGCACGACCTGCTGGCCGAAGCGTTTCCGCTGTGGCAGCGCACGCATGCCGAGATCGAGCGGCCGTTCGCGCCGGGCGAAGTCGACCAGTTGCGCAGCCAGTTGCGCACGCTGTCGATCGATCCGGGTTCGCGCGACTGAGCCGGCGCACGAACCGCGCCGCGGCGGTCGCGCGCACTTCCTGCCACGCGCTGTCAGCAGACATTGCCGGCCGCCGTCGCACCGCCCGATTCGGTGGCAATATCGCTCGGCACGACAACCAATCCGGTATCCACGAGGAGACGAGCATGGGCAACAACGAGAAAGGCGCGACTTTCCGGTCGCTTCACCGTGCGGGCCAACCGCTGACGCTGTTCAACGTGTGGGACGCCGGCAGTGCGCGCGCGGTGGCCGATGCCGGCGCCGTCGCGCTGGCCACCGGCAGTTGGTCCGTCGCGGCCGCCAACGGTTTCGTCGACGGCGAGCAGATGCCGCGCGCACTGATGATGGAGGTGCTGGAGCGGATCGTGCGCGCGACGGACCTGCCCGTCACCGTCGATCTCGAGAGCGGCTACGGCGAGCGGCCGGAGGAGGTCGGCGAGACGATCGCGCTGAGCATCCGGGCCGGCGCGATCGGCTGCAATCTCGAAGACAGCGTGCCGTCGACGGGCGAGCTGCGCGACGTCGACGCCGCGGCGGCCCGTCTCGCGGCAGCCCGGCAGGCAGCCGATCGCGCGGGCGCCGACTACTTCATCAACGCGCGTACCGACGTGTTCTTCAACGCGGCCGCCGATACGCACGACGAACGATTGCTCGACGCGACGCTGGCGCGCGCCCGCGCGTATGCAGCGGCCGGCGCCGACGGCCTGTTCGTGCCGGGCTTGCGCTCGCCGGCGCTCATTCGCGCGCTGACGGCCGCGTCGCCGCTGCCGGTAAACGTGATGCGCGTCGCGGAAACGCCGACGCTCGCCGAGCTCGCCGAATACGGCGTGGCGCGCATCAGCCACGGGCCGTATCCGTATCTGCAGGCGATGAAGACGCTGGCGGCGCTGGTCAGGCAGGGCGGCTGACGGATTCACGGAGCGGCGGGCGTTCGCCGCGCGTCGAACGATGACATCGCATGTCATTGGCGCGCGGCACGCCCGCTTCTACGCTTCGGGGGGCACGCCGCCATTCCGGCAGCGCCAGTCGCCCGGAGACATCATTTGCGCAATCCGCTTCCGCGCGACTGGAACACGCTGCCGGCGCCGGCCGCTGCGCCGTCGCTGCCGGTCGTACCGATCGGCTTCATCCACGAACGCGTCGTGCTGCGTGACTTCTCGCTGGTCACGACGATCGGCACGCCGCAAAGCGCGGCCGCGCAGGAATTGCGCATGGAATGCATGTTTCCCGCCGACGATGCGACCGACGCGCGTCACCGGCAGTGGCTCGACGCGCACGCGCCGGCGCACCGACGACGCTCAGGATACCTTGATGAAATCGATGAACGCGCGCAGCGCCGGCGGCACGAGACGCCGCCCGGGATAGTACAAGAAGGGGCCCGAGAACGGCCGCCACCACGGTTCGAGCACGGGTTCGAGCGCGCCGCTGTCGAAATGCGGGCGCACCCAGTCTTCGAACAGATACAGGATGCCGGTACCGGCGATCGCCGCATCGACCAGCAGCTCCGTCGCGCCGCCGATCTGCACCAGCAGCGGGCCGACGGCCGGCTCGACCCGCACGACCTCGCCGTCGCGCTCGTACTCCCACGGCGGCATCGCGCCGCTGGCGAAGCGCCCGCGCAGACACCGATGGTCGAGCAGATCGCGCGGATGCCGCGGCCGGCCGTGCCGGGCGAGATAGCCGGGCGCCGCCGCGGTCGCGAAGCGCTGGATGCGCGGGCCGATCGGCACCGCGATCATGTCCTGTTCGAGCCGTTCGTCGTAGCGGATACCCGCGTCGCATCCGGCTGCCAGCACGTCGACGAAATTTTCGTCGGCGATCACTTCCAGCCGGATATCCGGATACGCGTCGAGAAAGCGCGGCACGATCGCCGGCAACACGAGCCGCGATGCGCTGACCGGCACGTTGAGCTTCAGCGTGCCGGCCGGCCGGTTCCGGAATTCGTCGATATCGTCGAGCGCCGCCGCCACTTCGGTCAGCGCGGGCCCGAGGCGCGCAAGCAGGCGCTCGCCGGCTTCGGTGGGCACGACGCTGCGCGTCGTGCGGTGCAGCAGCCGCACGCCGAGCCGCGCTTCCAGCCGGCGCACGGCCTCGCTCAGCCCCGACGCGCTGAGGCCCGTCATGCGTGCGGCGTCGCGGAATCCGCCGGCGCGTGCCACGGCCATGAACGCGTTCAGATCGCCCAGATCGGTTTGCATCGTTCGCCTTTTCGTACAACCCGTGCGAATTATGCCGGCTTATCGCGCAGACGACTCGTCCCTATGCTGAGCGCATTCATCCCATCGACAGGAGCACGGTCATGCCCGACATTCGTCCCACCGCCACCTTCAAGCTCGGCGATCGCCACGTCAAACGAATCGGCTACGGCGCGATGCAGCTTGCAGGCCCCGGCGTATTCGGCCCGCCGAAAGATCGCGATGCCGCATTGCGCGTCTTGCGCGAAGCCGTCGAATCCGGCGTCGACCATCTCGACACCAGCGACTTCTACGGCCCGCACGTCACGAACCAACTGATTCGCGACGCGTTGCATCCGTATCGCGACGATCTCGTGATCGTCACCAAGATCGGCGCGCGACGCGGCGACGATGCGTCGTGGCTGCCCGCGTTCGCGCCCGACGAACTCGAACGGGCCGTACACGACAACCTGCGCAACCTGGGGCTCGACGTGCTCGACGTCGTCAACCTGCGCATCATGTTCGACACGCACGGGCCGGCAGAAGGATCGATCGAAGCGCCGCTGGCCACGCTCGCCGAACTGCAGCGGCGCGGGCTCGTCCGGCACATCGGCCTGAGCAACGTCACGCCCGCGCAGGTCACGGAAGGCCGGCGGATCTGCGACATCGTCTGCGTGCAGAACCACTACAACATCGCGCATCGCGGCGACGATGCGCTGATCGACGCGCTTGCCCGCGACGGCATCGCCTACGTGCCGTACTTTCCGCTCGGCGGCTTCTCGCCGCTGCAGTCGTCGACGCTGTCCGGCGTCGCCGCCCGTACCGGCGCGACGCCGATGCAGGTCGCCCTTGCGTGGCTGCTGCGCCGCGCGCCGAATGTCCTGCTGATTCCCGGCACGTCGTCGGTCGCGCATCTGCACGAGAATCTCGCGGCAGCCGACGTCGATCTGCCGGCAGACGCGCTCGCGGAACTCGACCGCATCGCGGGCGTCGACGCCGCCTGACGCGCGGACGATCGCCCGGCACCCCGTGCAACGCGGGCCGCCGGGCCGCCGGGCCGCCGGATCGCCGGCCGCCGGATCGCCGGCCGGTCAGGACGCGGCCACGCCAACCCGCTTCGGCACGCCGGTCACGATCGTCGCGACCGCCACCGCCAGCACGATGGCCGCGCCGACGAACACGCCCGCCGCGCCGTTCGCGTCGAACACGACGCCGCCGGCGGCCGCGCCCGTCGCGATCGCGAGCTGGACCGCCGCGACGATCAGCCCGCCCGCGCTCTCGGCCTCGTCGGGGACGGTGCGCGTGACCCACGTCGACCACGCGACCGGCACGCCGCCGAACGCCATCCCCCACAACGCGACGAGCACCGCGTCGATCATCGGCGCTCGGCCGAGCACGACGAGCGCGACGCCGAGCACGACCATCAGCGCGGGCATGCCGATCAGCATCGGCCGCAGCCGGTGTTCGAGCACGCGGCCCGCGAGCGACGTGCCGACGAAGTTCGCGATGCCGTAGCCGAGCAGGATCGCCGACAGCCCGTTCACGCCGACGCCCGCCACCTGTTCGAGGAACGGCCGCAGGTACGTGAAGAACGCGAAGTGCCCGGTGAACACGAGGATCGTCGCGAACATCCCGAGGCCGACGGTCGGCCGGCGCAGCACGTCGATCAGCGTGCGCAGCCGCGTGGTGCCGCTCGGCGGCATCGACGGCAGCGTGATCATCTGCGACACGAACGCGATGCCGCCCAGCACGGCCGCGATCAGGAACACGTTGCGCCAGCCGATCAGGTGACCGAAGTAGCTGCCCATCGGCGCCGACGCGATGGTCGCGACCGCCACGCCGCTGAAGATGATCGACAGCGCGCGCGGCACCATCGCCGTCGGCACGAGCCGCATCGCGGTGGCCGTCGCCATCGTCCAGAAACCGCCGAGCGCGACGCCGAGCACGACGCGGCCGAACAGCAGCATCGCGAGGTTCGGCGCGAACGCCACGGCGAGGTTCGATACGACGAGCAGCACCGAGAACACGAGCAGCACGCGGCGCCGGTCGATCGTGCGCGTGAGCGCCGAGATCAGCAGGCTCGTGACGAGCGCGACCGTGGCAGTGGCCGTGACGGCCTGTCCGGCCACGCCTTCGGTCACGCCGAGGCTCTCGGCCATCGGCGTCAGCAGGCTCGCCGGCAGGAATTCGGCCGTGACGAGCCCGAACACGCCGAGCGCCATCGCGAATACCGCGCGCCAGGCCGGTTCGCGGGGGGCCGCCGTCGAGGCGGCCGAGGAAATTCCGGGATTCATGCGGGGTTCCGTGTCGGTTAGGGAAAGTACTGACGAGGGCGTATCGTAAGGATCGGCAGCAGGACGGTCTATGACATACAATCCGTTCTTGTTGATCGAACGTCCGTATCTCGATATGTCCGAGCCCCTTCTGCCCCCGATTCCAGACGTGCACGACCTCGTCAGCGAGCTGCTGCTGGGGATGCGCCTGAGCGGCGTCCAGTACCGCCGCATCCAGGTCGCGCGGCCGTTCGGGCTGAACTTCGGGCATGCGCCGGGCCGCGCGCAGTTCCATTTCGTCGTGCGCGGGCCCGTACTGCTGCGCGACGCGTCGGGCGACACGATGCGGCTCGAGGCCGGCGACGCGATCCTGTTGCCGCACGGCGGCATGCACGCGCTGGTGTCCGACCCGGATGTGCCGGGCCGCGAGATCAACGGCTTCGAGATCGCGAAGATCTGCGATACGGTCGCGTCGGTGGCGTCGGCCGGCGTCTCGCCCGCGACCTGCGCGACGACGGAGCCCGGCGCCGGCGACGCGCTGATCTTCAGCGCGTGCATGGAGCTCGACCTCGGCGGCATGCAGCCGCTCGTCGGCACGATGCCGAAGTTCATGCACGTGGGCACGCTGCTCGCGCGCTACCCGGAGATCCGCCCGATGCTCGATGCGATGGAGCGCGAAGCGTGCACTGCGCGCGCGGGCTTCGCGGGCATCCTCGCGCGGCTCGCGGACGTGGTCGCGGCGTTCATCGTGCGCGGCTGGGTCGAGTGTGGATGCGGCGACGCGACGGGCTGGGTGCAGGCGCTGCGCGAGCCGAAGCTCGGCCGCGCGATCGTCGCGCTGCATCGCGACCCGGGCCGCAACTGGAGCGTCGCGGAACTCGCGACCGAAGCGGGCGTGTCGCGCTCGGTGTTCGCCGAGCGCTTCCTCGCGGCCACCGGGATGACGCCCGTGCGTTACCTGACCGAGCTGCGGATGCGGCTCGCCGCGCAGTGGATCGCGCGCGACCGCGAGGCGATCGAAGCCGTCGCGTACCGACTCGGCTACGGTTCGCTCGCCGCGTTCAGCCGTGCGTTCAAGCGCGTGGTCGGCAAGTCGCCGGGCGCCGTGCGCGCGAGCGGCGACGTGCACGCCGAAGCGTAACGCCCGACGCGCGGCGCCGGCGTGGGCCGCGGCCCGCCGGCCGTCACTTCAGCGTGTCGAGCCGGTCGATCAGCGCCGTCGCGCACTGCACGGCGAGCGCCGCACACTGCTGCGCATCGACTGCCGCGCCGGCCGCGACCGTACCCTGCACGATCCGCCCCAGCAATTCCTTCGCGAGCTCGGCGATCTCGCGGTCCCGCTCCGTCATGATGTCCCTCCTGCACGTCGACGATTGCGTCGTTCGCCCGTTCGGAGCGAACGCCGTGCCCGCGCCGCTCAACGGCGCGTCGCCCGCACGACGATCTGCGCCTGCGTGTCGCGCTCGATGCGCTCGAGCGACGCGCGCAGCGCGGCAAACTCGTCCGGCGTGCACACCTGACGGCCGAAATCCGCCTTCATCCGCCGCGTGACCTGCACGACCCGCGCGGCCGCATCGAACACGTAATGCGACGTGAAGTCGACGAAACGGTCGTGCACGGCCGCATCGGCCGGCAGGTCGGTCACGGCGACGCCCGCCGGCAACGCGATCTGGCCGGTCTCGTCGAACGTGCCGCCGAGGCAGCCCCACGGCTGCGTGCGCACGGGCTCGGCCAGCCAGGTCTCGACCTGCGTCGCGATGCCGCCCGTCAGGCTCGACAGCGCGGGCAACGCGGTCGTACCGTCCGGCCATACGAAATGATCGAGCGTGCCGGTCACGGTCACGTCGAACGGCCCGTCGGTCGCGCGCCGGTCGCCGGTCGACAGTTGCACGCGGCCGCGCAGGCCGCTTTGCGCCAGGCGCTCGTTCGCGAGTTGCGCGATGCGGTCGCGCGACGCGCGGCGAAACAGGTTGCGTTCGAGTTCGGCCGTCCAGCCGTCGTCCTCGACATACGCCTGAAAACGCGCGGCGCCGGGCGGCGCGGCATCGATCGCGATGCGCGCGGTGCGGGCGCGCGGCTGCGTGGCCGGCGTGCGCGACAGCACGCCCGTATCGACCAGCAGCGCGGGGCGATCCATCACGATCGGCGGCAGGTAGCCGAACGCGATGCCGGCCGTCGTAGTATCCGCGTAGCGCCCGAGATCGGGCAGCCACGTGATCGCATGATTGATCGCGCCGCCGCCGTAGCCGGGCACCGACGGCAGCGTGTACACGGCGCCGAGATTGATCAACACCGGTTCGCTGCGAATGCCGACCGCCGCCAGCAACGCGCCGAACAGCGCGACATGATCCTTGCAGTCGCCGTAGCGGTTGCGCAGGATGTCGGTCACGCGATGCGGCGCGGCGGCCGTTTCGCCGAGAAACAACCCGACGTAGCGCACGTTCGCCTGCACCCAGTCGTACAGCAGGCGCGCCTTGTCGCGCGGATCGGCGACATCCGCCGTGAGCGCGCGCGCCAGTTGCACGACGGCCGGATCGTTCGCGCTCGGGTCGACCGCTGCGTCGCGGTAGCGCGCGGCGAACGCCGCGTAGTCGGGCAGCGTCGACACGACCAGCCGGTCGCCGTAGGTCGGGTAACCGACCGCGCCGCGCTCGATGCGATCGTACGTGCCGTGCCGGTAGTCGAATTCGTAACGCGTGCGGCCGTTCGCCGTGACCGGCGGCAGCGCGACGTAGCCGCGCGCATCCGCATACAGCGGCATGTCGGCCGGCACGTCGAAGATCAGCCGCTGGCGGTCGACCGGCTCGCGCGACGGCTCGACGTAGTAGCCGAAGTAGCCGCGATTGACCGGCTTCGTGCGGGTCTTGCGGAACGCGACGCGCGTGCTCGACCCGGCTTCGACGCCGGGGAACACGACGGTGCGCAGCAGCCCGTCCTGGAACGTCGGCGCGCCGGCCGAGCGCGGCTCCTGCACGTCGCGGATGCCGTCCGCGCCGACCGGATGCGCGACGCCGTCGCGGTCGATCGTCTCGGCCGCGAGCAGCTCGACCTTCTCGAGATTCTTGTCGAACCAGACGTAGCGCTGCGCGACCGCGTCGATGCCGTTCGCGTCGTTCGCGCGCAGCGTCGAATCGTCGTGCTCGTCGAGCGAACCGTCGTGCTGGATCACGAATTCGTGGACGTCGCTGACGAGCGTGACGGGCGCCGTATCGCCCGCGTCGTGCGAATCGCCGGTGCCGCGCGTGTCGGCCGCGGCCGTACCCGCGCCGAGCGCCACCGCGCATGCGAACAGGCAGCCGGACCATCGGGAAGGAAAACGCACCACGTCGAAGCTCTCCGCGCGTTCGTTGCCGGGTGCCGGCGTCGCGCGCGCGGGCGAAAGTCGTACCGCATGACGCGCGGATGACAAGCCACCCGCGTACCCGCCGCGGCGCCGTCGTGCGGCCCAGTGTGGGTGACGTACCGGCGAGCGTCAAGCCGCGGCGCGCAAGGCCGGCGCCCGCCGTAGCGCTCCGATCGACGCCACCCCGTCCGGCACAGCCGCCACAGCGCTCCGATCGACGTCACCCCGTCCGTCATCCCCGCCCCGCCCGAACGCGATCCGCATCGGCGTCCCGGTCGTGCGTTTTTCCCCGCAATTCGACATTTGTGCGCGCGCAACAATGGCGATGCCTCGCGCCTGGCGCGGCGGTCTTTAAAACCACATCTCACGAGGACATACCATGCAACTCCAATCCCATCCGGCATGCCGCCCGTTTTACGAAGCCGGTGAACTCTCGCAACTGTCCGCCTTCTACGAAGAAGGCCGTAACGTCATGTGGATGATGCTGCGATCGGAGCCGCGGCCGTGCTTCAACCAACAACTCGTCACCGACATCATCCATCTCGCGCGCGTCGCCCGCGACTCGGGCCTCAAGTTCGACTTCTGGGTGACGGGCTCGCTCGTCCCCGAGCTGTTCAACGTCGGCGGCGACCTGAGCTTCTTCGTCGACGCGATCCGCAGCGGCCGGCGCGACCAGCTGATGGCCTACGCGCGCTCGTGCATCGACGGCGTGTACGAGATCTACACGGGCTTCGGCACCGGTGCGATCTCGATCGCGATGGTCGAGGGCAGCGCGCTCGGCGGCGGCTTCGAGGCCGCGCTCGCGCATCACTACGTGCTCGCGCAGAAGGGCGTGAAACTCGGATTCCCGGAGATCGCGTTCAACCTGTTCCCGGGCATGGGCGGCTATTCGCTGGTCGCGCGCAAGGCGGACCGCGGCCTCGCGGAATCGTTGATCGCGACCGGCGAAGCGCACGCGGCCGAGTGGTACGAAGATCGCGGCCTGATCGACGAGACGTTCGACGCCGGTGACGCGTACCTCGCGACGCGCACCTTCATCGACGTGACGAAGCCCAAGCTGAACGGCATCCGTGCGATGCTGCGCGCCCGCGAACGCGTGTTCCAGTTGTCGCGCTCGGAGCTGATGGACATCACGGAAGCGTGGGTGCATGCGGCGTTCACGATCGAGCCGAAGGACCTCGCGTACATGGAACGCCTGGTGATGCTGCAGAACCGGCGCGTGTCGAAACTGCGCACGGTGTAATGAGAAGGGCGCCGCCGGCGGCCGGCGGCGCCCGTTTCCGGAACGACGCTCAGGCGATCAGCCTGAGCTTTCTCGTCTCCGCGAGCCACGCTTCGAACGCCTGCGCCGGCATCGGCCGCGCGTAGTAGTAGCCCTGCGCGTGATCGACGTCGAGCTGCTTGAGGAATTCGGCTTCCGCATGGGTTTCGACGCCTTCGGCGACCACCGCGAAATTCAGCGCCTTCGCGAGCGACACGACCGAGCGCACCAGCGCCTGCGAGCGCGGATTGCGGTCGATGGCCGAGATGAAGGTACGGTCGAGCTTGATCACGTCGAGCGGCAGGCGCGACAACTGCGACAGCGACGAATAGCCGGTGCCGAAATCGTCGAGATGGATCTCCGCGCCCAGCTGGCGGAACTGCCGCATCAGCCCGATGGCCGCCTCCTCGTCCTCGATGAAGCAGCTTTCGGTCAGCTCGATGTCGAGCAGGCCCGGCTTCAGCCCCGCGGCGTCGAGAATCGACGCGAACTGGTGGACGATGTTCATGTCCTGCAACTGCCGCGCGGACACGTTCACCGCGATCCGGACACCGAGCCCCTTCGCCTTCCATGCGGCGGCCTGCGCGGCCGCGGTGCGCATCACCCAGCGCCCGAGCGGCGCGATCAGCCCCGACTCTTCCGCGAAACGGATGAACTCGACCGGCGCGACGAGCCCGCGATCGGGCGACTGCCAGCGGATCAGCGCCTCGACGCCATGCACGTCGCCCGTCGCGATATCGACGACCGGCTGGTAGTGGAGCACGAACTGCTCTTCCTCGAGCGCCTTGCGCAGGTTCGTGTCGAGCCACATGTACTTCGCGACCTTCTGGTTCATCTCCAGCGAGAACACGCGATACGTATGCTTGCCCGCTTCCTTCGCGACGTACATCGCGGTGTCGGCGCTGCGGATCAGCGTCTCGAGCGAATCGCCGTGCTGCGGATACATCGCGATGCCGATCGAGCAGCTCGTGTAGACCTCCATCAGCCCGAGATGGATCGGCGTGCGCAGCCGCTCGAGAATGATCTGCGCGGTCGCTTCGAGCAGCGGGCGCGTGCCGTGTTCGAACAGCACGAGGAATTCGTCGCCGCCGAGCCGCGCGAGCGTCGCGCCGGACGGCAGGCAGCCGCTGATGATCGCCGACACGTCCTGCAACAGGCGGTCGCCGGTGATGTGCCCGTAGTGATCGTTGACGCGCTTGAAGTTGTCGAGATCGAGAAACAGGATGCCGACCTGCCCGCGCGTCAGCTCGCTCTCCTCGGCGATCGCCGTCCGGATGCGCTCGCTGATCGCATGGCGGTTCGGCAGCCCGGTGAGCACGTCGGTGTTCGCGAGCTCGGAGAGCCGCTGCTGTGCGTTGCGCTCCTCGGTGATGTCGATGCCCGAGCAGATCAGGAACTGTTCGTCGACGCCGCTGCCGCTCTGCACGAACTTGTTGCGGAACTGGAACAGGCGCGGCCCGTTGACCGTGTTGATGTAGCGCTCGACCGCGAACGACTGGTTGCTCGCGAAGAAGCCCGTGATGTTGCTGCGCGACTGCGCGCCCTGCTCGGGGCTCATGAACAGCTCGAACGCGCTGCGGCCGATCACGTCGACCTCGCGCTTGCCCGTCACTTCCTCGCACAGGCGGTTGAAGCGCTGCACCATCCCATTGCGGTCGAGGATCACGACGAGCGAATTCACTTCGGACACGACCTGCTCGGCGAACGCGAGCCCGTGCGACAGGTCGCTGGCGACGGACTCGGTATCGGAATAGGCGGACGCCGTGCCGGCCCAGTCGACCGTATTGACCTTCCTGCCGACGAGATGGAGGCTGACCGGGTTGCCGAACAGCACGATGTCCAGCACCAGGTGCGACGTGACGCCGGTCAGCGCGCGGATGCGCGCGGCCTGTTCGGTCGTCAGCGGGATCGCGACGTTGGTCAGGCCGCGGACCGCGGCCAGTTCGAGCGCGTTGCTGTCGCTGCCGAGACGCCAGCAGGGGCTGCGCGTACCGACATGCGCCTCGAGCACCGCGCTATCGTTTTCGTCATCCATGGACACGCCCCGATCCAAAAAAAAACGCACAGTGTAGACGGAGGCGAGTGGGCCGACCGCCTTCCCGGGCCGCGCAGTGCGCGTGCCCGGCAAGGCAGCCGTGATCGCCGTGACAGCGGGCCTCGTCCCGTACTTGTTTGCAGCTGATGCGGCCGGCGTTCGCGCGTGATGCGCGCAGGTTCTGCCTTACGAATGATGAGAGCCATCTTATCAAATGACGATGAAGATTGGCACTCACATTTAGAGAAAAGTGTCAAGGAACCGGCACTCGATTGGCAAGCCGGATTTTTCATGATCGGCCACTCGAGAACGGGCAGACGACGCGCCGCGCATCGAGAGCGGGTTGCCGGGCCGGAACCCGCGCCGGACGGGCGTTTGAGGCCGATCCGTGGTGACGGGGCCAGATCTTTGGCGAGACCGTGGCGGCAGGGGTCGAATCGCATGTCGCGATCCGCGTTTCCGCCATTTTTTGATTCCGCTCGCGCGTGAATGCGCCGCTTTATTCCACAGTCCTTTGCAATAGGCTTCACCCGCCCGCGCACCCGGCGCGGGGGTGCCCGCGCCGGGTGCGTCGCTCAGTCCGGCGCGCCGTAGCCGCCGCCGCCCGGCGTTTCGACGACGAACACGTCGCCCGGCGCCATCTGCGCGCGGCCGATATGGTCGAGCGCCTCGACCGTGCCGTCCGCCCGCTCGATCGTGTTGCGGCCGAGCGCGCCGGCTTCGCCGCCCGCCGCGCCGAACGGCGCGTGGATCCGGTTGTTCGACAGGATCGACGCGGTCATCGGCTCGAGGAAGCGGATCCGCCGCACCGCGCCGTCGCCGCCGCGCCAGCGCCCGGCGCCGCCCGAGCCGGCGCGGATCCGGTGCGAATCGAGCCGCACCGGATAGCGCCATTCGAGCACCTCCGGATCGGTGAGCCGCGAGTTCGTCATGTGCGTCTGCACCGCGGCGACGCCCGCGAAGCCGTCGCCCGCGCCGCTGCCGCCCGCGATCGTCTCGTAGTACTGGTACCGATCGTTGCCGAATGTGAAGTTATTCATCGTTCCCTGGCTCGACGCGACGCAGCCGAGCGCGCCGTACAACGCGTTGGTGATCGCCGACGACGTCTCGACGTTGCCCGACACGACGGCCGCCGGGTATTCGGGGTTCAGCATCGAGCGGGCCGGCACGATCACGGTCAGCGGCTTCAGGCAGCCGGCGTTCAGCGGGATGTCGTCGCCGACCAGCGTGCGGAACACGTACAGCACCGCCGCCATGCAGACGGCCTTCGGCGCGTTGAAGTTGTTGTCGAGCTGCGCGGACGTGCCGGTGAAGTCGATCTCCGCGCACCGCGCCGCGCGGTCGACGCGAATCGCGACGCGAATCTCCGCGCCGTTGTCGAGCGGGTAGCGGTATGCGCCGTCCTGCAGCGCGCCGATCACGCGCCGCACCGCTTCTTCCGCGTTGTCCTGCACGTGCCCCATGAACGCGAGCACGACGTCGCGGCCGAACTGCGCGACCATCCGGCGCAATTCGTCGACGCCCTTCTGGTTCGCGGCGACCTGTGCCCGCAGGTCGGCCATGTTCTGCTCGACGTTGCGCGCCGGGTAGCGGCCCGACGCCAGCAGCGCGCGCGTCTCGGCGTCGCGCAGCACGCCGGCCGACACGAGCTGCCAGTTGTCGATCAGCACGCCCTCTTCGTCGATGTGCGTCGAGTCGGGCGGCATCGAGCCCGGCGTCGTGCCGCCGATGTCCGCGTGGTGGCCGCGCGAGCCGACGTAGAACAGCGGCGCGTCGGAGCCGTCCGCGAACACCGGCGTGATGACCGTCACGTCCGGCAGGTGCGTGCCGCCGTGGTACGGGTCGTTCAGCATGAACACGTCGCCGTCGCGCATGCGGCCGCGGTTGCGCTCGATCACCGTGCGGATGCTTTCGCCCATCGAGCCGAGGTGCACGGGCATGTGCGGCGCGTTCGCGATCAGGTTGCCGTCGCCGTCGAAGATCGCGCACGAGAAGTCGAGCCGCTCCTTGATGTTGACCGAGTACGCGGTGTTCTGCAGCCGCAGCCCCATCTGCTCGGCGATCGACATGAACAGGTTGTTGAAGATCTCGAGCCGCACCGGATCGGCGTCGGTGCCGAGCGAGCGGCGCGTCGGCAGCGGCGTCGTGCGCGTCAGCACGAGGTTGCCCTGCACGGTCATCGCGGCGCGCCAGCCGGGCTCGACGACGGTCGTGCCGTTCTGCTCCGCGACGATCGCCGGGCCGTCGATCGCATCGCCGGCGCGCAGCGTGTCGCGCACATACAGCGCCGCGTCGTGCCACTGGCCGCCGGAATAAAAGCGCACGGCCGCGTGCGCTCGAGGCGCCGCGCCAGCCTCGCGCGGCGCGAGCGGCGCGAGGTCGACCGGCGCGTCCGAGCGGCCGATCGCCTCGACCGACGCGAGCTCGGCGACGAGCGGCGTGCCCGGCATCAGGAACGCGTAGCGCTGCCGGTACGCGGCCTCGAACGCCTGCTGCATCGCAGCGACGCTGCCGGCCGGTACGTCGAGCGCCGAATCGGTGCCCTGGTAGCGCAGGTGCACGCGCCGCTCGGTCGCGATCCGCTCCGGCGGCACGCCCTGTTCGAGCAGCGCGCCGATGGCCTCGTCGGCCAGCCGGTCGAGCGCCGCGTTCAGCGCCGGCAGCGACGCGTCGGTCAGCACGGCCTCGACCGCGCGCTCGCGCATCGCGGTCTGGTCGGCCAGCCCCATCCCGTACGCGGACAGCACGCCCGCGAGCGGATGCGCGAACACCTGCGTCATCCCGAGCGCGTCGGCCACGCCGCACGCGTGCTGGCCGCCCGCGCCGCCGAACGTCGTCAGCACGTAGCGCGACACGTCGTGGCCGCGCTGCACGGAAATCTTCTTGATCGCGTTCGCCATGCTGCCGATCGCGATCTCCAGGAAACCTTCGGCGAGCGCCTCGGGCGTCTCGCGCCGCCCGATCGCCGCATGAATCTCGTCGGCGAGCGCCGCGAACTTCGCGACCACGCCGTTGCGGTCGAGCGGCTGGTCCGCATGCGGGCCGAACACCCGCGGGAAATGGTCGGGCTGGATCTTGCCGAGCATCACGTTGCAGTCGGTCACCGTCAGCGGGCCGCCGCGCCGGTACGCGGCCGGCCCCGGATTCGCGCCGGCCGATTCGGGCCCCACGCGCAGCCGCGCGCCGTCGAAGCCGAGCACCGAGCCGCCGCCCGCGGCGACCGTATGGATGCTCATCATCGGTGCGCGCATCCGCACGCCGGCCACCTGCGTCTCGAACACGCGCTCGAATTCGCCGTTGTAGTGCGACACGTCGGTCGACGTGCCGCCCATGTCGAAGCCGATCACGCGCTCGAAGCCGGCCGCGCGCGCCGCGCGGACCATCCCGACGATGCCGCCGGCCGGGCCGGACAGGATCGCGTCCTTGCCCTGGAACGCATCGGCGCGCGTCAGCCCGCCGCTGCTCTGCATGAACTGCAGGTTCACGCCCGGCATCTCGTGCGCGACCTGTTCGACGTAGCGGCGCAGGATCGGCGACAGATACGCGTCGACCACGGTCGTGTCGCCGCGCGACACCATCTTCATCAGCGGCGACACCTCGTGCGACACCGATACCTGCGTGAAGCCGATGCGGCGGGCGAGTTCGGCCAGCATCCGTTCGTGCGCGGTGTAGCGGTAGCCGTGGATCAGCACGATCGCGAGGGCGCGCACGCCGCCGTCGAACACGCGGCGCAACGACGCTTCGGCACCCTGAACATCGAGCGGCACGACCACGTCGCCATGCGCGCCGACGCGCTCGTCGATCTCGACGACCGTCTCGTACAGCGCGTCGGGCAGCACGATGTCGAGATCGAACAGGCGCGGCCGGTTCTGGTACGCGATGCGCAGCACGTCGCGAAAGCCGCGCGTCGTCGCGAGCGCGGTGCGTTCGCCCTTGCGTTCGAGCAGCGCGTTGGTCGCGACCGTCGTGCCCATCTTCACCATGTCGACCCGCTCGGGCGTGATCGGCTCGCCGGCCGCGAGGCCGAGCAGGTGGCGGATGCCGGCCACGGCCGCGTCGCGGTACTGCTCGGGGTTCTCCGACAGCAGCTTGTGCGTGACGAGCGTGCCGTCGGGCCGCCGCGCGACGATGTCGGTGAACGTGCCGCCGCGGTCGATCCAGAATTGCCAGCGCGCGGCGTCGGAGGAAACGGGGGAAAGGTGTCGGTCGGTCATGATGTCGGGTCGATGCGTCGTTGAATCGAGGGACGAGCGCCGCCGCACGGCGCGCGTCGCGCCGCGTGGCGGTACCGGTAAAAAGGGGAAAAGGGAGAAAGCGCGGCGCAGGCCGCTGCCGCTTACGCGGCGTCGAGTTCGCGGCCGCGGGTCTCGGGCAGCGTCAGCGCGGCGACGATCACCACGCCGTACGCGGCGACCGCGAAGATGCCGATGCTCGTGCCGAGCCCGTATTGCTTCGACAGCGCGCCGATCAGGAACGGGAACAGTGCGCCGATCGCACGGCCCACGTTGTAGCAGAAGCCCTGGCCGGACCCGCGTACGCGGGTCGGGAACAGCTCGGTGAGGAACGCGCCCATCCCCGAGAAAATGCCCGACGCGAAGAAGCCGAGCGGGAAGCCGAGCCACAGCATCGATGCATTGGTCTGGTTCAGCGACGTGTACGAGAACGCGATCGCCATCGAGCCGACCGCGAACAGGATGAAGTTCGGCTTGCGGCCGAGGCGGTCGGTCAGGTACGCGCTCGTCAGGTAGCCGACCCACGAGCCGAGGATGATCATCGCGAGATAGCCGCCGGTGCCCATCACCGTGAGGTGCCGCTCGGTCTTCAGGAAGGTCGGCAGCCACGTCGTGATCGCGTAGTAACCGCCCTGCGCGCCGGTCGTCAGGAGCGCCGCGCGCAGCGTCGTCGTGATCAGCTTCGGCGCGAAGATCTCGGTGAGGCGCGGCGCGTCGGCCACTTTCGCCTGCGCGGCCTTCTCCTTCTCGTAGACGTCCGGCTCCTTCACGTAACGGCGGATCGCGACGACCAGCAGCGCGGGCGCGAGCCCGACGAGGAACAGCGCGCGCCACGCCTGCTCGGCCGGCAGCACCGAGAACAGCAGCGCATACAGCAGCGCGCACAGCCCCCAGCCGATCGCCCAGCCCGACTGCACGAGGCCGACCGCCCTGCCGCGGTCGCGCGCGCGAATCACCTCGCCGATCAGCACCGCGCCGGCCGTCCATTCGCCGCCGAAGCCGAAGCCCATCAGCGCGCGCGCCGCGACCAGTTGCGGGTAGTTCTGCGCGAGCCCGCACAGCGCGGTGAACACCGCGAACCACAGCACCGTGAGTTGCAGCGTGCGTACGCGGCCGATCCGGTCGGACAGGATACCGGCGATCCAGCCGCCGAGCGCCGACGCGAGCAGCGTGATCGTGCCGATGAAGCCCGCGTCGGCGAGCGAGATGCCCCAGGTCGCGACGAGCGTCGGGATCACGAACGACAGCATCTGCGTGTCCATTCCGTCGAGCATGTAGCCGACCTTGCAGCTCCAGAACGCGCGGCGTTCGCGCGGTTGCGCATCCGCGTACCACGAGAACAGGCCGCTGCGCTCGCGGCTCGCGGGCTCGGCGGCGGGCGCCGCGAGGGTCTTGCTTTCCATGGTGGTGCTCCTGTCGTGATGCGCCGTCGAATGGCGTGTGGTGTGTCGCGGGTACGTGGTGTAACGGGTGTGCGGTCGGTCAGAACACGGCCAGCGACGCGTTCGTGATGTCGGTCATCAGCATGTGGCCGGGCGTATGCGCGATCGCGATCGGCAGCTTCGCGTCCATCAGCGCGGTTTGCGGCGTCACGCCGCACGCCCAGAACACCGGCAGTTCGCCGTCGCGAATCGTCACCGCGTCGCCGAATTCGGGCGCGTTCAAATCCTCGATGCCCAGTTCCCGCGGATGGCCGATATGGATCGGCGCGCCATGCACGCCCGGGAACCGGCTCGTGACCTGCACCGCGCGGATCGCGTCGGCGCCGCGCAGCGGCCGCATCGACACGACCAGCTGGCCGCCGAAGATCCCCGCGCGGCGGTTCGCGATCGACGTGCGGTACATCGGCACGTTGCGCCCTTCCTCGACGTGGCGCAGCCCGATCCCTTCGCGGGCGAGCATGTCCTCGAACGAAAACGAGCAGCCGATCGCAAATACGACGAAATCGTCGCGCCACAGCGCTTCCAGCGATTCGACCTGCTCGGTCAGGCGGCCGTCGCGGTAGACGTTGTAGCTCGGCACGTCGGTGCGGATGTCGAGATCCTCGCCGAGCGCGTCGATCCGGAACGCGCCCGGTTCGCCGACGCCCAGCAGCGGGCAGGCCTTCGGGTTGGCCTGGCAGAAGCGCAGGAAATCGTGCGCGTACGCATCGGGCAGGATCGCCAGGTTCGCCTGGGCGAACGGGCCGCAATGGCCGGCGGTCGGGCCGCGGAACGCGCCGCGGCGCACGGACTGGCGGAATTCGGAAGGCGTCATGATGGTCGGTCGCGGAATCGGGATGACGTGGCGATGACGGTGGCGTGTCATCGGATACGGCGAAGAATAGAAAAGAAAAAAATTTGTCGCCAACGAGTTTTTTTGCGTCCGTTGTATAGAATTTCTTAACGGATCCGCGGGTTTTCCCCGGTCCCGTTCATTTTTCGTCGCCGGCAAGCTGCGCATCCACTGCTCGCCCGACCGCCATGAACACGCGTTTTCTCGAAACCTTCGTCACGCTCGCGAAGCTGCGCAACTTCCGCACGACCGCGGCCGCGCTGCATGCGACGCCGGCCGCGATCTCGCAGCGCCTGAAAGCGCTCGAGGACGAACTGCACACGGTACTCGTCGATCGCGACAGCCGTGCGTTCCGGCTCACGCCGAACGGCGAATACCTGCTCGGCTATGCGAAAGCCGTGGTGGAGGCGACGCAGGAACTGCAGGCCGCCGCGTCCGGCGAGCGCGCGCTGCGCGGCAAGCTGCGGCTCGGCGTGATCGAGACGGTCGTGCACAGCTGGCTGCCGCACTACATGCGGCGGCTCGCGGCCGACTATCCGCAGCTCGAGATCGATCTGACCGTCGACGTCAGCGTCGTGCTGCAACGCCGGCTGATGGCCGGCGAGCTCGACCTGATCATCCGCGTGGAAGGCAGCGACGAGGCGTCGGTCGTGTGCGACGCGCTCGCGAACTACCCGGTGCGCTGGATCGCGCGCGCGGGGCTGCTGCCGAACCTGCGCACGGGCCTCGCGCGGCAGGTGCTGCGCCAGCCGATCCTCACCTACGGGCGCGGCACCGCGCCCCATCGCGCGCTGGAAGACATCGTCCGCACGCTCGCGCATGCGCACGGCGTACCGCTGTCGGAGACGCGCATCACCGGCTCGCCGTCGATCTCGGTGATCGTGCAACTGGTGCGCGACGGCTTCGGCGTCGCCGCGATCCCGGTGCTGTTCGTCGATGCGCTGATCGCGAGCGGCGAAGTCGTCGAGCTGCCGCTGCAGCCGTCGCCGCCGTCGATCGTCGTGTCGATGTCGCGGCGGGCGGACGCGCCGCGGTTCGTGCACGGTGCGTCGATCGCCGCGCGCGCGGCGTGTCACGAGTATTGCGAGAAAAGCACGCGGTTGCTGGTCGAAGCGCTTTGACCGTGCAGCGATGGACGACGCGCGTTCGACATCGCCGCGCGAATCGCCCACAATCGCGTTCGGCGCGCCGCCACGTCGGCGCCGCGCATCGTGAACGAAGGCCGGGCCGTCCGGCATTCGTCGCCTCGCATGATCGTGCACGACAGGAAGGCAACATGCAGATTCGCGCCGCTTCGCCCCGCCTGAACCTCGCGCGCGTCGTGATCGTCGCGCTGTATGTCGCGTCGCTGCTGCTACCCGTCGCGGCCGAACCGCCGAATGCGGCCGGCGCGGTGAGCTGGTGGCACGGCTATACGGTGCTCGCGCTCGGCGGGCTCGCGATCCTCGACCTGCAATTCGCATGGCTCGGCAACCCGCTGCTCGTCGTCGCGCTGCTCAGGCCGAGCCGTACCGTGTCGGCGCTGCTGGCCGTGGTCGTGGTCTTTGCGGCCGGATGGCATACGATCCCGACCGACGCGAACTACGAAACGATCCGCGCGTTCGGGGCCGGGTACTACTTATGGATTGCGGCGATGGCGGGCGCCGCCGCGTTGCCGTGGATCGACGGACGCGCGCGGCAGGATGGCGGTGCGCCGAGTGTTGCGGCCGGTGCCGCGGGTGGCGGCGTGCCGACCGCCACAGACGCAGGCTCAGGCGCAGGGGCAAACGCTGCCGCCGGCAGCCCGGCCGGAGCGAAGGCCGCGCCGGCGTCGCCCCAACCGCACACCCGGCAAAGCGGCTGGACCGTGACCGCAACCGAGACGCGCATCGCGTCGACCGACCAGACCGGGACGACGCGCGGCATCGCGCTGTCCGACCTCGGTGCGATCCTGATCGAAACCAGCGATCATGGGCCGTTCGTGTCGGACGTCTGGTGGATCCTGTTCGATACGAACAAGCAGTTCGCGTGCGGCTTTCCGCAGGATGCCGAGGGCGCGAAGGCGGCCGTCGACCGGCTGCTCGACCTGCCCGGCATCGACCACCGCAAGGTCATCGACGCGCAGACGTCGATCCAGAACGCGACCTTCCCGATCTGGGAGCGCGCGACGGGCGCGCCGGGAAAAGCCAGGGCGTCCGCCTGACCGGCAACCCTTACGCGGATGGCCCCGCATGCGGCGGCGTCAGCTTGCCGTCGCCATACTCGCGAAGCACCTGCGAAATCACGACACGATACCCGTCCAGCCAGCGCGCCTGCTTCGCCTTGGCCTCGAGATGCGCGGGATGCTGCATCAACTGCCGCAGCGCCGCCTCGGATTCCCAGTAATAGACGTTCTGGATCAAGCCGGCTTGCGCGTTCTCCCACGTTTCCTCGCCGAGATAGCCGGGCGTCGCGCGCGCCATGTCGGCGATCTGCCGGTCGAGCCGGTGGAATTCGTCGTCGTACTGCCCGGCGCGAAAAATGAAAGTCGACGCGTACATGCCCGCTCGCTCTTTAACGATTGAAAGAGCGCCAAGTGTAAGGCACGCGCGGCGTGCCGCGATCGTCAGGTGGCGAGCGCAGCGGCGTCGACGCGATCGTCGAGCCACGCTTCGATGCGTGGCGCATCGTCGCGCGCGGCGGCGGCGGATGCCGGCGTCGCCGCGAGCGCCCGTCGCGCCCGTTCCAGCGCCTGCGCGAAGCCGCGCAATTCTTGCGTCGCGGGCCGGTCAGCCGCCTGTCGGCGCGCGAGCGCCGCTTCGATGTTCGCGCCGATCAAGGTCAGTTGGGCATCGATGAAGTCGATGCACAGCGCGCGGCAATGCGCGGATACCGGAGCGACGGCCAGCAGGGCCGGCACGATCGACACGGTCAGGTAGCCGCCGGGCGCCAGCCGCGACAGCGCATCGCTCACGCCCGGTCCGCCGTCGGCCAGCGACGCGAACACGGCGTCGCGCCACACCGCGCGCTCGAACACGAGCGCATCGCGATGCGCGTCGAGCATCGCACGATCCGCGACCTGCCCGGCCGTCACCAGCGGAATCGGCAACGGCGATTCGTCGGCAGACCGCAGGCTCGCGGCGTCGACGATGCAGTTCGCGCCCAGCCACGCCGCTTCGGCGCGTCGCGCCGCGAGCACGCGGGCCTGCAACCGGTCGGGCAGCATCGGATCGAGCGGCACCGCGCGGCAGATCGACGGCTTGTTCGCGTGCACGCCGCAGCGGCCGTCGTCGGCCAGCGCCGCGCAACGGCCCAGCGACGGATAGTCGTAGCCTTGCAGCGTCAGCGCGAGCCATTCGCCCTGCACGCGGCCGCGATGGAACAGCCGGTCCGCCAGCGCATCGGCCGCCGCGACGTCGTCCGCATCCAGCGCATGCTCGCGGCCGCCCGCTTGCCAGCGCTCGCCGATCCGCCGCTTCGGCACGCGGCGGATCGTCAAGGCGCCGACGAAGCGGTGCCGATGCCGGAACAGTTCGCGCAACGACAGCGTCGGCGCGCTGTTGCAGCAGCGTCCGCACGCGTTGCACGCGAGCAGGTAACCGGCTACCACGGCCGCCGCACCGAATCCTGGTAGCGCGTGAGGATGAAGTGCGCGACGTCGTCCGAGTGGTACGCGGCGACGAGCTGCGCGACCCACGGCTTCGCGCGATCGGCGTCGCGCACCGTGAGCACGTTCGCATACGGCGAGCGGGCGTCCTCGAGGCTGATGCTGTCGCGCGCGGGCTGCAGCCCGGCGCGGGCCGCGTCGTCGCTGTCGATCGCGACGAACGCGGCCGTGTCGAGCGCCGCGTAAAGCCGGTCGCGGCGCAGCGCGACGAATTTGAGCCCGAGCCGGTTGCTCGTCACGTCGCGCAGCGTCGCATGCAGGCCGGCCTTCTCGCGCAGCGTCACCAGCGTGTCGTTCTGCAGCAGCACGAGCGCGCGCGCCATCCCGCGCGGATCGGCTGGAAGCGCGACCGTCGCGCCGGGTTGCAGTGCGTTCAGGCTCGTCAGCTTGCGGGAATAGAACGCCATCGGCAACGTGACGGTCGGCGCGACTTCGGTCAGCGCGATACGCTTGCGTGCGCGGGTCTCGCCAAGCTGTTGCGCATCCTCGAAGCTGGCTGCGTCGATTCGCCCGTCGGCCAGCGCCGTATCGATGCGCGATGCATCGTCGAATTCGACGACGTCGACGCGCAGCCCCCGCGCGGCGGCCACCCGCTTCACTTCGTCGAGAATCTGCGCATGCACGCCGCGCGTCACGCCGACGCGCACGGCCGGCCACACGGCTTCGGCAGCCAGCGCCGCGCCCTGCTGCATCGCCGCGCACGCGATCAACATCCATGCGGAAACGAAACGCCCGATGCCCGCCGTCATGACGCGTCCCTCAGGATCGTGCGAAAGCCGATATGCGACGCGCCGAGATCGGCTTCCTGCCGTTCGCGCGACGATGCGCGATAGCGCACGCAGTAATCGCGCGAGCACAGGAACGAGCCGCCCTTGATGACCATCGGCGTATCGTGCCGGCGCGTCGGCGGGGCGACGGCCGCCGTGTCGCCGTTCGTGTGGGATTGATGCGGGCCCGTGTACGCATCCTTCGTCCATTCCCATGCGTTGCCGATCATGTCGTAAAGACGAAAACCGTTCGCCGCATAGCAGCCGACGGGGGCCAACCCCGCGTGGCCGTCCTCCGCCGAATCGAGCACCGGAAACGCACCCTGCCAGTAGTTCGCGGTCGGCTTGCCCTGCGCGTCGCGCGGCGCCGCATCGAGCGATGCGTCGTCGCGGCCGGCCTTGCCCGCGTATTCCCATTCGGCTTCGGTCGGCAAGTCGCGGCCGAGCCAGTGCGCATACGCGAGCGCATCGCGCTGCGTGACGAGCGTCACCGGCAGGTTGCCGAGCCCGTCCACGTCGCTGCCGGGCCCGCGCGGATGCCGCCACGACGCGCCCTTCACCCATGACCACCACGCGAGATCGCGCGCGTTCATCTCGTCGCGCGTCGGCACATGGAACACCGCCGCGCCGCCCTGCTGCTCGGCCTCGGTCACGTATCCGGTCGCCTGCACGAATGCCGCGAACTGCGCGATCGTCACGTCGGTCTGGTCGATCCAGAAACCGCCGACGCGCGTGCGGCCGTCGCCGACCGGACGCTCGTCCGCATAGCCGCGCGTGCTGCCGAACACGAACGCGCCGCCGCGCAGGTGCACCATGCCGGCCTTCGGATCGTCGCGCCACTTCGACGGCAAGCCCGAATAGCGTTCGCACTCGCGCTCCGAACCGAGCGGCGCGAGCGCGCGGCCGCGATTCAGGTCGTCGAATGCGCCGCCGGCCGACGCCGCCGGGTTCGCATAGCCTGCCGCGAACGCGGCGGCGAACAGCGTGGCGGCCAGCGTCGCGCCGATCGTCCAAAAGCGGAACCGCATCGTGTCGCCCCCGCGCTCAGTAGTAGCCGCGCGGCCGCAGCGGCTCGACGCCGCCGACGTTGCTCATGTAGGCCTTCCACTGGTCGACGAGCGCGCCGATCACCGACGGGTTCTGCGCGGATACGTCGGTCGTCTCGCCGCGATCCGACGCGAGGTCGTACAGCTGCCAGTGACCGTCGAGCGGCCCGAGCGGCGGCTCGGTCCACAGCGCCTTCCAGCGGCCGTCGGCGCTGCGCAGGTACGCGCGGCCATACGCTTCGTCGCCGAACGGCGTCGTGTGCACTTCGCCCGTCGCCGAGCCCGTGAGCACCGGCAGCAGCGACTGGCCCGTGACCGGATACACGTAGCGGTTGTTGTAAACGACCTTGCCCTTGTTCTGGTCGACGCCCGTCAGCGTGTTGACGAGCGGCGGCGCCGGCTGCGACGGCGGCGTGACGCCCGCGACCGCGAGGAACGTCGCCGTGTTGTCGGTCACGTGCGTGAACGCGCGCAGCGTCGGCAACGGCTGCGACTGGCCGGGCAGGTGCACGATCGTCGGCGTCGATACGCCGCCTTCGCCCGAATAGCCCTTCGTGAGCCGGAACGGCGCCGCGCTCACTTCGGCCCAGCGCAGCCCGTACTGCAGGCGCTGCGCATTCTGCTTGCCGTTGTCGGTGCCGAGCGCCGAATAGATCGGCTCCTGCGCGTTCGCGGTATCGGTCGCGGTCGGGTCGGCGCCGGAATCGATCGGCCAGCCTTCCGCGCCGTTGTCCGACTGGAACATGACGAACGTGTTGTCGTATTCGCCGATGTCCTTCAGATGCTGAATCAGGAGCCCGATGTTGTAGTCGAGGTTCTCGACCATCCCCGCGTAGATTTCCATGTAGCGCGCCTGCGCCCGGCGCTCGGCCGGCGACAGGCTCGACCACAGCTTGTCGACCTTGCCAGGGCCGTAGTCGACGTAGCCGTCCGCGGCCGAATGCACGGCGCTGACGTACTTCGCGCCGGCCTTGCCGTCGTTCGCGGTCGCGGGCGATGCGGCCGTCGTCTCCGGCAGCCCGTCGAACGGTTTGAAATCGGCGGGAATCAGGCCGAGCGCTTTCTGTCGGGCAATCCGCGCGTTGCGGATCGCATCGTAGCCGGCGTCGTACACGCCCGCGTACTTGTGCAGCCACGGATCGGGCACCTGCAGCGGCCAGTGCGGCGACGTGTAGGCCGCGTAAGCGAAGAACGGCTTGCCGTCCTGCTTGTTCGCATCGATGTACGAGATCAGTTTCTGCGTATAGAAATCGGTCGAATAGAACACGGCCGGGTTGCCGCCCGCGCCGCCCGGCTGCCCGGGCTGGCCGGGCTGCACGTAGCGGCCGTCTTCCGCGTAGTTCGACGAGCCGGCCGGTTCGTGCGCGAAGTGGTTCGTCGCCGCGCCGCCGAGCAGCACGTAGCTGCGCTCGAAACCCCACTGGTCGGGTGTCTGCCCGCTACCCGTCGTACTCCCGACGATCCCCGAGCCGATGTGCCACTTGCCCGCGATATACGTGTGATAGCCGGCGTCCTTCAGCAGTTGCGCGAACGACAGCGCGCGGTCGTTCAGATAGCCCTCGTAGCCGGGCAGCCCGCGCCGTTCGTCGGTCGGCACGCCCATCGTGCCTTCGCCGACGAGATGGTGATCGGTGCCGGACACCAGCATCGCGCGCGTGATCGCGCAGACGGTACCCGTGTGGTGGTTCGACAGGATGCGACCGGACGCGACGAGCGCGTCGAGGTTCGGCGTGTCGATTTCGCCGCCGAACGCATGGATGTCGGAATAGCCGAGATCGTCGGCCATGATGTACAGGATGTTCGGGCGCTTGGCCGACGGCGTCGTGCTGGCCTGCGGCGGCGGATCGCCGTCGACGCCGCCGCACGATGCGAGCGACACCGCGCCGGCAATCGCGGCGCAGACGACACGGAAACGAAAAGCATGCAACGGCGACGCGGACTTTTTCATTGTTGCGGAACGCTCGATCTACGGGATCGGCGATCTTAGCGTCGCGCACGCGGCGCCCAAAGTCGGATTCGTCACATGCTAACGGGATGCGGGAATATGCGATGCGCGCCGTCCGCCACGCACCGCGCCGCCGTGCGTCAGCTGCGCCCGCCGAGGCTGCCGCCGCCGTCCACGGCCAGCACCTGCCCCGTGACGAAACCGGCTTCGTCCGACAGGAAAAACGCGATCGCGGCCGCGACGTCGTCGGCCGTGCCGAGCCGGCGCGCCGGAATCGTCGCGAGCACCTTGCGCTCGGCTTCGCTGCCGACCGGCCGCGTCTGGCGGAACAGTTCGGTCTCGATCGGGCCGGGCGCCACCGCGTTGACGGTCACGCCGTGTTCGGCGAGCTCGAGCGCCCACGTGCGCGTGCAGCCGACGAGCGCGCTTTTCGCGGCCGAATATGCGGTGCGATCGAGACTGCCGAAGATCGCGCGGCTGCAGATGTTGACGATGCGCCCATGGCCGCGCGCCTTCATCGCGTCGGCGAAATGCTGCGTGACCTGGATCGCGGCCCGCACGTTCAGATCGAACACGGCCTGCAGCGAGCCGAAGTCGATCTGCCCGAGCGGCTGCGGCAACGCGATGCCTGCGTTGTTCACGATACCGTCGATATCGGCCGACGCACCGATACGCGCGAGCGTCGCGGCCGTCTGCTCGATATCGGCGAGATCGCATGCATGCAGTTCCCCGGGGAAATCGATGCCCTGCGCGTGCCGCGCGACGCCGATGACGCGATGGCCGCGCCGTGCGAGCATCGTGCTGACCGCGAAGCCGATGCCGCGCGACGCGCCGGTGACGAGATAGGTGCGAGATGACATGATTCGTGCCTCGTACGAAAGAATCGAAGACGGCGCGATGCGTACGCTGCCGTGCGTCGCATGCACGTTGCGCACGATTGTGCGTCAGGAGAGAAAAACGCGTACGGTCGCCGTCATTCGCTTCGCTCGCGTGGCCCGCCTCGTCGCCATCGGCCGCGCACGTCGCGACGCGATCCGCGATGCGAGCACGCCGCCTGCCGGCAATGCGAGCGCGACGAGCAGCGGCGCGAGCACCCCGACGGGAATCGGCCGCTGCGAGGCGATGAGCGCGACGGCGAGGGCCGAACTTGCCGAGCGTCCGGCTCAGGTACGTTGACGCGCCATGTGCCGCGTCAACCGACCATGCGCGACGGGCGCGGCTCGCGCTCGCGGCGATGCGGCTCTCCCTGTCCGTCTGCGTCATCCGACGCCAGCAGCCGCGGGATCTCGTCGACCAGCGCGTCGACGACGACGCGCACCTTCGACGGCACGTGCCGCGACTTCGGCCGCACCGCGAACACCTCCGCGCCCGACACGCTGTTGCTGTCCATCACCAGCGCGAGCCGGCCGTCGCGCAGGTACGGCGCCATCAGCCAGCACGGCAGCCATGCGAGGCCCGCGCCGGCGGCGGCGGCCTCGGCGATCGCCTGCAGGTCGTCGAACCGCAGGCGCCCGGCCGCGCGGTGGTCGTGCACCTGGCCGTCCGCGCCGATGATCCGCCACGGCACCGGCTGCCCGCCGCGCGAGTACGCGATGCCGACGTGCGACACGAGATCGTCGAGCCCCGACGGCCGGCCATGCCGGTCGAGATACGCGGGCGATGCGCAGATGCCCATGCGCTGCACGCCCAGCCGCCGGCCGACGAGCGCACTCGTATCGGCCAGCTCGCCGATGCGCACCGCGATGTCGAAACCGTCGTCGATCAGGTCGGCCACGCGGTCGCTGAACGACACGTCGATTTCGAGCCGCGGATGACGCTCGACGAGACGCCGCATGACCGGGGCCACGCATTGGCGCCCGAACAGCACGGGCACGCTGATGCGCAGCCGTCCGGACGGCTCGCGCCGGCCCGCGTCGAGCGCGGCCTCCGTTTCGCCGAGTTCGGCCAGCAACCGTCGGCATTGCTCGTAATAGACGCTCCCTTCCTCGGTCAGGTTGAGCTGGCGGGTCGTGCGCTGCAGCAGCCGCACGCCGAGACGGTGCTCGAGCCGCGCGACGACCTTCGCGACCGCCGAACGCGTGACGCCGACGCGCAGCGCCGCCGCCGCGAAGCTGCCCGACTCCACGACCTCGACGAATTCCGCGACGCCTCTCAGCCGCTCGTCCATGTGATTCCGCTCCGGTTCGTTCGCAGGTTTGTGTCCCTCATGGAAACAGTACGTGGCCAAACTCTCGCCAATGCGTCCCCATACGCAACACTATGATAGTCCCGTCCCCCTCGAACCAGGAGTCGAACATGCATGCATGGCAACTGAAACCGGGCGACGGCGTCGCCGGACTCCGGCGCATCGACGCGGCCCGCCCGCCGGTCGGGCCGACCGACGTCGTCGTGAAGATCCACTCGGCCGGGCTGAACTATCGCGACCTGATGTTCGCGCGCGGCGATTATCTCGGCATCGGCGACGCGCCGCTGATTCCCGTGGCCGACGGCGCGGGCGAAGTCGTCGAAACCGGCCGCGACGTCACGCGCTTCAAGCCCGGCGATCGCGTGATCAACACGTATTTCCCGCGCTGGATCGACGGGCCGCCCACGCCGGCGAAAGTCTCCGGCTCGCCCGGCGCGCAATTCGACGGCGTGCTGGCCGAACACTTCGTGTCCGACGAAACCGCGCTGGTCGCGATTCCCGCGCATCTCGACTACGACGAGGCGGCGACGCTGTCGTGCGCGGGCGTGACCGCATGGAATGCGCTGTTCGCCGACGGCGGCGCAGGCCCCGGCTCGACCGTCGTGCTGCTCGGCACCGGCGGCGTATCGATCGTCGCGCTGCAGCTCGCGCATGCGGCGGGGCTGCGGACGATCGTCACGTCGTCGAGCGACGCGAAGCTCGAACGCGCGCGTGCACTCGGTGCGGATGCAACGATCAACTATCGCGCGACGCCCGAATGGCAGCATGAAGTGCTGCGGCTCACCGACGGCGCGGGTGCGGATCTCGTCGTCGAGGTCGGCGGACGCGACACGCTGCCGCGCTCGGTCGCCGCGACGAAGCTGGGCGGCATCGTGTCGGTGATCGGCGGCCTCAGCAGCTTCGGCGGCCCCGAACTCGGACTGCTGTCGCTGATCGGCGGCATCCGGCGGCTTCACGGGATCATGGTCGGCAGCCGCGCGATGCTCGACGACGTCGTTCGTCTCGTCGACGCGAAGCGGATCCGGCCCGTCGTCGATCGCGTGTTCGGCTTCGACGAAGCGCCGGAAGCTTATGCGTACCTGCAGTCGGGCCAGCATTTCGGCAAGGTCGTGATTCGCGTCGCGGCGTGACGGGGGAAAGCGGCGCGATGCGCAATCGCGCACGCACGTCGGCGGTGACGGGAGACGAGTCGTCCGCCGTCCGTCGCCGCCGCTTGACCGCACGCCGTCAGAACCGGTGACGAATCCCCGCATGCACCATCAGTTGCTTCGACGTCGACGACAGGTCCGGCGCGCCGGGGATGAGCGCCCGATCGAGCGACGAACCCGTCGCGTCGCCCGCAACCCGCTGATACGCGCCCATCAGGTACACGTCCGTCCGCTTCGACAGGTTGTAGTCGGCCATCAGCCCGATCGAATGGATCTTCGGCTTCGCGCTGCCCGTCGTCGCGTCGTAGCGCACCGTCGTGTACACGTACTGCGCGCCGACGAAGCACGCCGGCGTGAACTGATATTTGCCGTTCAGCTCGAAGTTCTGATACTTGATCGCCGTCACCGTGCCGCCGGCGAGCGGCCCCGTCACGGGCGCGATCGTCTCGTCGCCGAACAGGTAGCCGACGTTCGCGGTCGGACGCGTGACGTTGCTGTTCGTGTACGCGAAGCCGACCGTCGCGAGCCCGGCCGTGTAGTTGATCCCCGCCCCGAAGATTCGCAGCCGCGCCGACGCGAAGTTCGCATCGGCGCCGACCGAACCCGCACCCGCGACCGCGCCGCCGGACGTCGCGCCGGGGTCGTTCGCGTTCAGGAACGCCGCGCCGACCAGCAGCCCGCCGTGCTCGTACTGCGCGCCGACGCTCCACGCCCGGTTGTTCGCGAAGCCCGTGTCGTTGCTGAAGCTGTAGGTGCCGCCGAACGAGAAGCCCGAGAAATCCGGGCTCGCGTACTTGACCGTGTTGTCGACGCGGAACGTGTTGCCCGTGTTGTCGTTGTCGAGCGGATGCGAGAACGGATAGACGCCCCAGCTCCCGTTCGCGGTCGTCGGCGCGAGATAGTCGACCACCGAATCGTATTGCCGGCCGAGCGTCAGCGTGCCGTAGCGCGTGCTGCCGAGCCCGACGTAAGCCTGCCGCCCGAACATGCGCCCGCCCTGCGCGAGCGTGCCGGCGTTCACGTTGAAGCCGCTCTCGATCTGGAACAGCGCGCTGTAGCCGCCGCCGAGATCCTCGGCGCCCTTCAGCCCCCAGCGGCTGCCCTGCGCGAAGCCGCTCGCCATCTGCCACGCACCGTGGCCGCCGACGTCGTTCGTATAGTCGATACCCGCGTCGACCAGACCGTAGAGCGTGAAGCTGCCCTGCGCGAATGCAGGCGCTGCGCACAGCACCGGAATCGCGACGAAAAAAATTCTCCAGTTCATTCGTTGTCCTTATCCGTTTTTGTGGGCCTGCACGTGAATGCCCGCGCGATTCGCAGGCCGTGCAGGCGGTCATTCCCCGCATCCGGCGCGCGGTCGATCGCGCGCCGTCTCCTCACGTGCGGCGCGCCGACGGCACGCCACGCGGCTCACTTCGCGCCGTAGATGTCGAAATCGAAATACTTCCGGTTGATCCGCCGATACGTGCCGTTCGCGAGAATCGTCGCGAGCGCGCGATTGAACGCGTCGCGCAAGTCGGTGTCCTGCTTGCGCAGACCGAGCCCATCGCCCTGCCCGAAGTACTTCGTGTCGTCGATCGCTTCACCGGCGAATGCAAAGTCCTTGCCCTGCGGCTTCTTCAGGAATCCGTCGCTGGCCGCGATCGACGCCTGGAACGCCGCGTCGAGCCGCCCCGTCACGAGATCCGCGTAGACCTGGTCCTGGTTCGGGTAGGACACGATCTGCACGCCGGCCCGCTGCCAGTTCGCGATCGCATAGTCGGCCTGCGCGGAGCCCTGCTCGACACCGATCCGCTTGCCCTTCAGCGATTCGGCCGTCGGCAGCAGCGGCGAGCCCTTGCGCGCGATCAGCCGCGCAGGCGCGTTCGAGATCCGGTTCGTGAACGCGATCTGCTGCATCCGCTTCGGCGTGATCGTCATCGACGACGCGATCACGTCGAACTTGCGCGCGAGCAGCCCGGGGATCATCCCGTCGAAACTCGACTCGACCCATACGCAGCGCGCCTTCAGTTCCGCGCACAGCGCATTCGTGATGTCGATCCCGAACCCGGTCAGCGTGCCGTCCGGCAGCTTGTACTCGAGCGGCGGGTAGGTCGGATCGACCGCGAGCCGGATCTCCTTGCCCGCCCAGTCGCCCGCATGTGCGGCCCCTGCCGCCAGCGCCATCGAGAGCGCCGCCATCCACTGCTTCATTGCCGTCTCCTTGTGTAGATCGTGAATCGAATTCGTCCGGCGCATCGGGCACCGGCTCGCCGCGTACGCCGCATGCGCCGCGTCACGCGAGATATCGCTCCGCCAGCGCGACCCAATAGCTCGCGCCCGTCGCGAGACATGCATCGTTGAAGTCGTAGCCGGGGTGGTGCAGCCCGCATCCGGTCGCGCCATCGCCGTTGCCGTCGCCGTTGCCGATCGACAGGTAGCTGCCCGGGCACGCGTTCAGCATGAACGCGAAGTCCTCGCTCGCCGCGATCGGCCGCAACTGCGGAATCAGCGCGCCGTCGCCGCCCCATTCGCGCGCGACGTCGCGAGCGAATGCCGTTTCCGCCGCGTGATTGACGAGCACCGGATAGGTGTGCCGGTAGTCGATCTCGGCCGTCGCGCCATAACTCGCGGCCTGCCCGTGCACGATCTCGCGGATGCGCCGCTCGAGCAGCGCGCGCACGTCCGGCGACAGCGCGCGCACGCTCAGTTCGAGCTCCGCGTGCGGCGGAATCACGTTCGACGCGGCGCCCGCATGGATCGCGCCCGCCGTGACGATCGCCAGCTCCTGCGGATTCACGTTGCGCGACACGATCGTCTGCAGCGCCATCACGATCGATGCGCAGACCACCACCGGATCGACCGTCGTGTGCGGCGCGGCGCCGTGCCCGCCCCGGCCCATCACGCGCACGCGCACCTCGTCGGCCGACGCCATCGCCGGGCCGTCGCAGAAGCCGAGCACGCCGGCCGGCAACCCTGGCACGTTGTGCATCGCGAACACCGCGTCGCACGGGAACCGCGTGAACAGCCCGTCGTCGAGCATGCGTTTCGCGCCGCCGAGCCCTTCCTCCGCCGGCTGGAAGATCAGGTTCAGCGTGCCCGTGAAACGCGCGCGCGCCGCGATGCAGCACGCGGCGGCGAGCAGCATCGCCGTATGGCCGTCGTGGCCGCACGCGTGCATCACGCCGTCGTGCCGGCTCGCATGCGGCAGCCCGGTCGTCTCGCGGATCGGCAACGCGTCCATGTCCGCGCGCAACCCGAGCCGCTTCCCGGCGCCGCGCGCCAGCGTGCCGACCACGCCGGTGCCGCCGAGGCCGCGCTCCACCCGATAACCCCATGTTGTCAGGCGCTCGGCGACGAGATCGCCGGTCGCGCGCTCCTCGAAGCCGAGCTCGGGATGCGCATGCAGCCGGCGGCGCAGCGCGATCATCTCGGCTTCGATCGCTGCCATTTCGGGAAAAATTCGTGTTTGGCCCAACCCCGATACTCCTTCGCTACGTTCCGGTTGTCGACCGCCGGAGGGCGGATCGTGACGGGATCGTATGCAGCGAAAATCCGGGCGAACAGCTGCGGTTTCGTTATGATGACAACCTTTCGTTGTCGGGTATCGCACCATGAAGCTGCATCAGTTGCAGGCGCTCGTCGCGAGCGCGGAGGCCGGCAGCATCCGGGGCGCGGCGCGCATGCTCGGGCTGTCGCAGGCGGCCGTCACGCGCGCGTTGCGCGAGCTGGAGGCAAGCGAGCGCCTGCCGCTGCTCGTGCGCGCGCCGGAGGGCATCGGCTTTACCGAATACGGGAAAACCTTGCTCACCCATGCGAAGCTCGTGCTGAAACAACTGGAGCACGCGCAGAGCGATCTCGAACGGCTGCGCGGGCGCGTCGAGGGGCGGCTGAGCGTCGGCGTCACGCCATGGCTCACCATGACGTTCCTCGCGGAAACGGTGCTGCGTTTTCGAGAACGGATGCCCGACGTGCGTCTCGAACTCTACGAAGCGTTGATCGCCGTCGCGCAGCCGCTGTTGCGCGACGGCACCATGGATTTCGCGCTCGGGCACGTGCAGCCGGGCAGCGCGCAGGAATTCGCGTTCGAGCCGATGCTGCGTTACGAGACCTCGGTGATGGTGCGCGCCGGCCACCCGCGCGAACGCGCGCGATCGATCCACGACCTGCTCGACAACGATTGGGTGCTGAATTTCGCGGCGGACGGCCAGGCGGCGCTCGTCGACTACCTGTTCACGCGCCACGGCGCGCAGATCGACGAGCGGCGCATCGTGCGCGCGCAATCGGTGGCGATGCTGCAGACGATGCTCGAGCAAGCCGACATGTGCACGTGGTGCCCGACGATTCTCGCCGCCGTGCCGCCGTTCGGCGAGCGGATGCGCGCGCTGTCGCTGAAGGAGACCTTCGAGCCGCGCGAGCTCGGCATCGTCACGCGCCGCAGCAGCACGCTGAGCGAGGCCGCGCGCTGCTTCATCGACTGCCTGCTGCAGGTCGTCCGGCGGCACGCGCGCTCCGCGCGCAAGGACGATCTCGTGCTGTTCAAGACGGTGTCGCTGCTGATCTGACGCGCCGGCGTCGCGCGTTGTGTCCGGCGACGGTCTCCATGCCGCAGAGCCGGACCCGTTCCCAAAGCGCATTCGCGCAAATGCTTTTCCGAATCCGTTATTGGATCGCGCCGGCGCGCATTTCTATACTCGTCAGCACTCTCTGTTAAAGAGTGCCAGCCCATTTCGACAGAACAGCACAGGACGAAAAAGATGAGCCTACGCCCCTTGCACGATCGCGTGATCGTGAAGCGACTCGATCAGGAAACCACCACCGCATCGGGCATCGTGATTCCCGACAGCGCGGCCGAAAAGCCCGACCAGGGCGAAGTGATCGCCGTCGGCCCCGGCCGCAAGGACGCGGACGGCCAGCGCATCGTGCCCGACCTGCAGGTCGGCGAGCGCGTGCTGTTCGGCAAGTACGCGGGGCAAGCCGTCAAGGTGGACGGCAACGAGTTTCTCGTGCTGCGCGAGGAAGACATCGTCGCGGTCGTCAATCAATAACGGAGCACAATCATGGCAGCGAAGGAAATCATTTTCAGCGACGTCGCACGTGCGAAGCTGACCGAAGGCGTCAACATTCTCGCGAACGCGGTGAAGGTCACGCTCGGGCCGAAAGGCCGCAACGTCGTGCTCGAACGCAGCTTCGGCGCGCCCGTCGTCACGAAGGACGGCGTGTCGGTCGCGAAGGAAATCGAACTCGCGGACAAGCTGCAGAACATCGGCGCGCAGCTCGTGAAGGAAGTCGCGTCGCGCACCAGCGACGCGGCCGGCGACGGCACGACGACGGCCACCGTGCTCGCGCAGGCGATCGTCCGCGAAGGCCAGAAATACGTCGCGGCCGGGCTCAATCCGCTCGACCTGAAGCGCGGCATCGACAAGGCCGTCGCATCGGCCGTCGACGAATTGAAGAAGATCAGCAAGCCGACCACCACCAGCAAGGAAATCGCGCAGGTGGCGACGATTTCCGCGAACGGCGAGGAGTCGATCGGCCAGCGCATTGCCGAAGCGATCGACCGCGTCGGCAAGGAAGGCGTGATCACCGTCGAGGACGGCAAGTCGCTCGCCGACGAGCTCGACGTCGTCGAGGGGCTGCAATTCGACCGCGGTTACCTGTCGCCGTATTTCATCAACAATCCGGACAAGCAGATCGCCGAGATCGAAAACCCGTACATCCTCCTGCACGACAAGAAGATCTCGAACATCCGCGACCTGCTGCCGGTGCTCGAGCAGGTCGCCAAGTCGGGCCGACCGCTGCTGATCATCGCGGAAGACGTCGAAGGCGAAGCGCTCGCGACGCTCGTCGTGAACAACATCCGCGGCATCCTGAAGACAGTCGCGGTCAAGGCGCCGGGCTTCGGCGATCGCCGCAAGGCGCTGCTGGAGGACATCGCAATTCTCACCGGCGGCCAGGTGATCGCCGAGGAGACCGGCCTGACGCTCGAGAAGGCCACGCTCGCCGACCTGGGCCAGGCGAAGCGCATCGAGGTCGGCAAGGAAAACACCACCGTGATCGACGGCGCGGGCGATGCGAAGAACATCGAAGCGCGCGTGAAGCAGATCCGCGTGCAGATCGACGAGGCGACGTCCGACTACGACCGCGAGAAGCTGCAGGAACGCGTCGCGAAGCTCGCGGGCGGCGTGGCGGTGATCAAGGTCGGCGGCGCGACCGAAGTCGAGGTGAAGGAGAAGAAGGATCGCGTCGACGACGCGCTGCACGCGACGCGCGCGGCCGTGGAAGAAGGCATCGTGCCGGGCGGCGGCGTCGCACTGATCCGCGTGCGGCAGGCGATCCGCGAGCTGAAGGGCGCGAATGCCGATCAGGACGCGGGCATCAAGATCGTGCTGCGCGCGCTGGAAGAACCGCTGCGCCAGATCGTCGCGAATGCGGGCGAGGAAGCGAGCGTCGTCGTCGCGAAGGTCGCCGAAGGCACGGGCAACTTCGGGTACAACGCGCAGACGGGCGAGTACGGCGACCTCGTCGAATCGGGCGTGCTCGATCCGACCAAGGTCACGCGCACCGCGCTGCAGAACGCGGCGTCGGTGGCCGGACTGCTGCTGACGACCGATGCGACCGTGTTCGAAGCGCCGAAGGATGCGGCGCCGGCTGCCGCACCGGGTGGCCCGGGCGCGGGCGGGCCGGGATTCGATTTCTGACGACGCGGCAGCGTGCGCGCCGGTTCGCCGGCGTGCGCGTCCTGGCTGGATCCTGCGACGCGTGGCGACAGAGGTCGTTGCGCGTTGTTCGCTGACGCGTGGCCGGCCCGACCGGCTCGCTGCCTTTCATGCAGGTGCTGCACGGGCAGACCGTCGCCACCGTCGACGGATGTGCCGCAAGCGACGCCCGTGCGCGCCGCGCCTTCGCGCAGGAGGTCGCGCTGCTCGGGCGCACCGGCATCCAACCTATCGTTATCCGAAGCATTCCGACCGCGCCCGCCACGCAATCGTTCCGCGTCGTGCACGCCGCCACGGCCTCATCGCGCAACGCACGGGCACCGTCACGCAGGCGATGCCGTCCTAAATCCGTCGCCACGTTTCCGACCGGTTGGCATGAAAACGCTTGCGGCGGCCCGCGAAGGCCGCCGCAAGCGGGTCAACATCGACATCGACACCAACGTCAGCGTCGCGCCGCCAGTCTCCTGACGACGCTCACCAGCGCATCGACTTCATCGCACGTGTTGTAGAACGCGAGCGACGGCCGTACCGTGGCCTCGAGCCCGAAGCGCCGCAGAATCGGTTGCGCGCAATGATGCCCCGAGCGCACGGCGATTCCCTCGTCGTTCAGCGCCTGCCCGACTTCCTCGGTTTCGTAGCCCTTCAGCACGAACGACAGCACGCTCGCCTTGTCGCGCGCGGTGCCGACGAGCCGCACGCCCGGCACCGGCGCCAGCACGCTCGTTGCGTACGCAAGCAAATCGTGCTCGTAGCGCGCGATGTTCTCGATGCCGACGCGGCTCACGTAGTCGAGCGCCGCGCCGAGCCCCACCGCATCCGCGATGTTGCCGGTGCCGGCTTCGAAGCGGTTCGGCGGCGGCTGGAACACCGTGCGCTCGAACGTCACGTCCGCGATCATGTTGCCGCCACCCTGCCAGGGCGGCATGTCGTCGAGGATCGCGCGTTTGCCGTACACGACGCCGATCCCGGTCGGCCCGTAGATCTTGTGCCCGGAGAACACGAAGAAATCCGCATCGAGCGCCTGCACGTCCACACGCATGTGCGAGATCGACTGCGCGCCGTCGACCAGCGCCTTCGCACCGGCGCGATGCGCGAGCTCGACGATCTCCTTCACCGGCACGACCGTGCCGAGCGCGTTCGACACCTGCGTGACGGACACGATCTTCGTGCGATCGTTGAGCAGCTTCCGATATTCGTCGAGCAATACCTGCCCCGAATCGTCGACCGGAATCACGCGCAGCGTCGCGCCCTTCTGCGCGGCAAGCTGCTGCCACGGCACGATGTTCGCGTGATGCTCGAGATGCGACACGACGATCTCGTCGCCTTCGCCGACGTTCTGCACGCCCCACGTCTTCGCGATCAGATTGATCGCCTCGGTCGTTCCCCGCACGAACACGATCTCGTCGGGCGACGATGCGCCGATGAAGCGCTGCACCGTTTCGCGTGCATGCTCGTACGCATCCGTCGCGCGGCCGGCCAGTGCATGCGCCGCGCGATGAATGTTCGAGTTCTCGTGTGCATAGAAGTACGCGAGGCGGTCGATCACGGCCTGCGGCTTGTGCGTCGTCGCAGCGTTGTCGAACCAGACGAGTTGCTTGCCGTTCACGCGCTCCTGCAGGATCGGGAAATCGCGGCGGATCGCGTTCACGTCGAACGGCGGATGGGCACCGCGATGCAACTGACCTTGCGGCGCGGCCGCCTGCGCATCGTCGATGAAGTAGCGCGGCACGTCGGTGCCCGACGCATGCGACACCGGCACGTCGCGCTGCACGGCGAGCAGCGCGCGCAGCGCGTCGTCGCCCGGCAACCCGAATGCTTCCGGCGACGCGAGCCCGTTCGACGGCACGACGATGTCCTGCGGCGTCGCCTGCCAGCCCTGCAGCGAACCGTCGGTGAAGTAGTACGGCGACGCCTTCGCCGCGCCTTCCGGTGCGGCGGCGCTCACTTGCGGTACGCCGAGCGCCGCCCCGCCGACCCGCGGTTCGAGCGCGGGCGCGATCGACACGACGTTGTCGGGCAACCCGTTCTGCGCGGCCGCATGCGGCACGAGCGCCGGTGCGCGGTTGCCGAGCGACAACACGTGCGTCGGCGCAGATGGCGCGAGATTCGTGCCGGGCGCCTTGCCCTGCGGCAGCGCGAGCCCCGGCACACCGGTGCCCGCCCCGCCCGGGCCTGCGAGCGGCGAACCGCCCGGCACCGGGTTGCTGACGGACGCGAGGATCGGCGCCGCCGCCGGCAATGCCGACGGTACGCCGCCGACCGCGCCGCTGCCCGCCGACAGCCCGGGCGCGGTGGCCTGCCCGGGCGGCGTCGCGAAGAACTCGGACGCGAGCCGCGCGAGCGTCGCCGGGTCGGGCAGCCCGGCCGGCAGCGACGCATGCGGCAACCCGTGCGCGTCCCCGCCGGCCAGGCCGGGATTAACGGTAGGTGTCGGGATAGTCATGGTACTTGGCGATTTCGACGTCATCGAGAACAGCCAGCGCATCCGGCGAATGGACCGCGAGCGAGCAATACAGCGAGATCAGGTACGACGCGATCGCCTGATTGTTGATCCCCATGAAGCGCACCGACAGCCCCGGCCCCTGCTCGCCCGCGACGCCCGGCTGATACAGGCCGACGACGCCCTGGCGCTTGTCGCCGACGCGTAGCAGCAGGATCTTGGTCTTGCCGTCCGCGACCGGCACCTTGTCCGACGGAATCAGCGGAATACCGCGCCACGTGAGGAACTGCGAGCCGAACAGGCTGACCGTCGGCGGCGGCACGCCGCGCCGCGTGCATTCGCGGCCGAACGCGGCGATCGCGAGCGGGTGCGTGAGGAAGAAGGCCGGCTCCTTCCACACCTTCGTCAGCAGCTCGTCGAGATCGTCCGGCGTCGGCGCGCCCGTCAGCGGGAAGATCCGCTGTTCGTCGGTCACGTTCGCGAGCAGCCCGTAGTCGGGATTGTTGATCAGTTGGCTTTCCTGCAGCTCCTTGATCGTCTCGATCGTCAGGCGCAGCTGCTCCTTGATCTGGTCGTGAGGACTACTGTAAAGATCGGAAATCCGCGTATGCACGTCGAGCACCGTGCTCACCGCGTTCAGGAAGTATTCGCGCGGCTGTTCCTCGTACGGCACGAAGGTCTGCGGCAACACGCTTTCGTCCTCGAGCTGCGTGCACGCGGCGCGCACGGCTTCCGGATTCTTCACCTGGTTCAGGCGATAGATGCCGGCCTCGACCGGCACCCATTGCAGCAGATGGGTCAGCCAGCGCGGCGTGATCGTGGAAAGCTGAGGGACGGTCTTGGTAGCGTTCGCTAGTTGGCGGGCGGCGTGATCGCTCAGCGCGGCCGTGCCGCTTGCAACGGTCGACATGTGTGGCTCCGGGTTCTTAAGATGAAAAACAGGATTGCTTATGACGCTCGGTGATTATCGGAAACCCGCCCCTGCCGGCTCAACATGCTATAGCCGTCAGGTCGTGCAACCGAAGGGGGAAACGATGCGGGGCAACCTCAGGTGACGTATGCGGCCGGCAGCAGCGTCGAGATCGACACGTCGAACGCGCGGGCGATCTTGTCGGCCGTGACGATCGACGCGATCGCCTCGCCGCGCTCGATCTCGCCGACGTACGAGCGGTTCAGCCCCGCATGCTCGGCCAGTTGCTCCTGCGACCACGTGCGCGCTTCGCGCAGCTTGCGCACGTTGGCGCCGAAGTGATGGATGAGGTCGCTCATCGCGCCTCCCAGGCGACGCGCGCCGCCGTGCGCGGCGCGGTATTCGCTTCGCTGCGCAGCACGGCCTGCGTGATGTTTGCGCCGGCCGGCACGTCTTGCGTGAGCCACACGTTGCCGCCGATCACCGCGCCCCGCCCGATCGTCACGCGGCCGAGGATCGTTGCGCCCGCATAGATCACGACGTCGTCCTCGACGATCGGATGGCGCGCGAGCCCTTTCTCCAGATGGCCGGCCGCATCGCGCGGGAAGCGCTTCGCGCCGAGCGTGACGGCCTGGTACACACGCACGCGCTCGCCGATGATCGCCGTCTCGCCGATCACGACGCCCGTGCCGTGGTCGATGAAGAAGCCCGCGCCGATGCGCGCGCCCGGATGAATGTCGATGCCCGTCTCCGCATGCGCCTGCTCGGCGATGATCCGCGCGAGCAGCGGCAGGCCGAGCCCGTACAGTTCGTGCGCGAGCCGGTGGTGGATCATCGCGAGGATGCCCGGATAGCACAGCAGCACCTCGTCGACGCTGCCGGCCGCCGGATCACCGTGGAAGGCCGCCAGCACGTCGCTGTCGAGCAGCCGGCGAATCTCCGGCAAGCGCGCGGCGAACGCCTGCACGGCCGTCGACGCGACTTCATCGATGCGATCGGGCGGTGGCCCGTCGGCATTGCGCTGACGCGCGGCGTAGCGCAATTCGAGCGTCACCTGCGCGAGCAGCGCATTCAGCGCCGAATCGAGCGCATGGGCCACGTGGAAGTTCTCGCTCTCCTGCCGCAGATCGGGCGGCCCGAGCCGCATCGGAAACAGCACGCCCTTCAGCGCGCCGACGATCTGCGCGAGCGCTTCTCGCGCCGGCAAATCGCGCCCGCCCGGTTCGAGCGAGCGCCGCTGCTTTTCGCGCCATGCGCGGCGCACCGTCTGCAGCGATTGAACGATGTCGTCGATGTCGAATGCGGCCATCCTGCTTTCTCCCCGTCACGGCCGTGAATCAATCCTGCGCCCACGGCAGGCCGCGAAAGCGCCAGCCGTTGCGGCCGCCGCGATGCTGCCGTTCGTCGAGATCGCCCTCGAAGCCTTCGAGCACATTGAAAACCTGCGTGAACCCGCCCTTCGTTGCGGCCTCGGCCGCCTGCGCCGAACGGTTGCCGCTGCGGCACAACAACAGCACGACCGCGTCCTTGCCGGTCTTCGCTTCCAGTTCGCGCACGAAGCGCGGGTTGCGCGTCAGGCTCGTGCCGGTCGCCCACGGCACGTGCAGCGACTCCGGCACGTGGCCGACGAATTTCCGCTCCTCGGCCGTGCGCACGTCCACCAGCAATGCGTCGCCCGCCGAGAACAGCGCCCACGCGACTTCCGGCGCGACGCCGCCCGCGTAGGGCGTGCCGGCCGCCACGGCTGCCGCGCGCGCGTCTTCGAGCGCCTGCTGCGCAGCGGTTCGTTCTTGCAGTTCAACCGTCATGACACTTCCTTGTTCTCGCAAATTCGTATGAACAAAACACCGGGAATGCGGCTGTTGCAGCTTGCGTGCTGTCTATAGCCGTCAGCACCACTATGCGAGTGCGGTCGGGGAAGCAGAACCAATAAAAATTCATTTCCTAATCAGCGCTGTGGGGAATGCAATGGCAACAGGGGACAATCAGGAAAGTCGTAGCGCAGAGATGAGAAGCGCCAAGTCGGTCCCGCCGTATCCTACGGAACCCTCGACGCGTACCAGTGGATTCTTTCGGTCACCGGCGACGCGAACATAAGCGGCCAACACTTAAATGCGGCGCGAAACTCTACAATTCACGCTCCTACACAACAACATAGGGCCAACATGACCGCTCCATCGTCCACCATTCCGTGGAATATTTTCCTCACCCGCTTGCAGACGTTTCTCGACTTCGGCAAAGACGTAACCGAACTCATAGCGAAGTCGTCGATTCTGCTACTGATCGTTCCAGGACTCTCGCTTTGGGTCTATCTCGATAGAATCGGCTGGCATGCACTATTTCTCGATTCGATCTCGTCTACATCTGGCCTCCTCGCGTTGCTGATCGGAACGCTCCTGGTCGTGTCGGCACTGCTGCTAGTGCTGTGCGTTCCATCGATCTTCCTTTTGTTTCTACTCTCTCTAGAAAAGGATTTGCACGTGCTGTCTAAAAGCACTGCATTCGTCATTCTGGCGACGGTAATACTGTGGATGGTCGAGGTATTCATCGGGTCGATCGTTATCAAGCACCTGTCAGTCCCTCTGCTACTGTTTGCAACATTCCTGTCGGGCGTCGCATTCGTTCTGATCGGCTGGCGAATCGACGGCACGTCGAAGAAGTTTGGGAACTGGGAAATGGTTGGCAAGGCGATTGTGCTATCGACGCTCGTCACCGTCGCCGCAATTTCGAGCAGCAGCGGCTTTCTGACCATCGAATCGTTCGCTGGCGACATGAGTACCGACGACAAGGCATACTCAGCGCTGGCGGTGCTTTTGCCCCTATCACTTGCGGGCTTTCTGCCAGGGCTGATGGCGATCAGCATGGCCGCGCGCAGCAAGCCTGCGACCACAACCATAAAGTACGCAGCTATCGGAATTGGCTTCGTGTTCTATGCGTTGATTACGTGGTCGTTCACATCGTTCTCCACCGGAATCGGAACCCGGGCGTTGGAAAAGACCGGGGTCTTTAGTGTGGCTGCACAAGATTTCGAGCTGCTCAAGCTCGATGCACGGCCAAGCCTGGAGCGCGCCGGCATCCGAGTCACGAAGTCCGAGATTCCGCTTGTGCGAGCCTATGTTCGTTACGCATTCGGCGACATTCGCCTGCTGTGCGCCAACGAATTCAAGCCAGGCGTTACAGACGCCACTGAGGCAAAGGGGACCAGCGACCTGACGCAACTTGAGCAAGCGAAACAACGAGCCCTCGATGCAGGAAGAAACTGCGTAGTGCTCAAGAGAGACGACATCCGACCGATCCGTCTAAAGTAAGCGTCGTTAGTACGTTTCGCCCATGCGGCCGGCATTCGTGGATGCATTGCCACGTGCCTGCCGCAGGGGTATCTCAGACCACCGGATCGACCACCGTAACCGGCACCCCGCGCGCCTCGATATCGCGCCCCGCGAGCAGACACAGATCCTCGCGATGATGCGCGGCCACCACCTGCACGCCCACCGGCATGCCGTTCGCGAGCGACGTCGTGACAGCCAGCCCCGGCAGCCCCATCGCAGGCAGCGCGCGCAACGTGAGCTGCGCTTCCCACACGCGGTCGAAGCCGTCCGGCCCTTGCCGGTCGAGATCGTCGGGGAACGGCAGTTCCGACGAAACAGGCAGCAGCAATACCGCATATTCGTCGAGAAACAGCCGCCACTGCCGCGTCAGCGTCGTGCGCCGGACCAGCGCGCGGCTGATCACGTCGGCCGCCAGATCGCGCACCTTGCCGCGCACGGCGGCGATCACCGCGGCCGCGCCCGGATCGCCGTCCTGCTCGACCGCGTTCGCCAGCGCGCCGAACCCGTCGCCGAGCCACAGCTGTTCCTGCAACAACGCAGCCTCGCGCATCGGCGGCGTATCGTCGATCTCGTCGACGGTCCAGCCCGCATCGACGAGCCGGCGCGCAGCATCGCGCAACGCAGCCTCGACTTCGGGCACGACCTCCAGCCCGCGCGGACGCACGCACAGCGCCGCGCGCTTCGGCACTACGCGCCCGTCGAACGGCACCGCGGCGTGCCACGGATCGCGCGGGTCCGGCGCGGAGAAAGCACGCAGCGCGAGCGAGAGATCGTCGATCGTGCGCGCGATCGGCCCGGCCGTCGACATCAGTTGCGCGCCGATCGCGCGTTCCGGCGACGACGCATTGAACGCGGGCACGCGGCCGAGCGACGGCCGGATTCCGTGGACGCCGCACGCATAGGCCGGGTAGCGCACCGAGCCGCCGATGTCGGTGCCGACCGCGAGCGGGCCGATCCCGGCGGCCACGGCCGCCGCCGCGCCGCCGCTCGATCCGCCCGGCGTCAGCAACGGATTGCGCGGGTTGCGCGTGCGGCCATGCACGAGATTCGACGTGAACCAGCGCAATGCGAACGTCGGCGAATTGGTGCGGCCGAGCAGCACCCCGCCGGCCCGCCGAATGTTGGCGACCACCGGGCTGTCGGCGGGCGCGATCAGGTTTTCCTGCAGGCGCGTGCCGTTGGTCGTCGCAAAGCCGGCCTGATCGACGTTGATCTTCACGGTGACGGGTACGCCCGCGAGCGGCCCCGGATCGTCGCCGCGCGCGATTGCGCGATCGACTTCGTCGGCCTGCCGCCGCACGTCGTCGGGACGGTGTTCGACGACCGCGTTGATCGCCGGATTCACGGCATCGAGACGATCGAGCACGGCGTCCGCCACTTCACGCGCGGATACGTCGCGCTGACGCACGCGTTTCGCGAGTTCGGTTGCCGACAGTTGCCAGAGTTGCGTCATGACTTCTCCTGGGTGGAAAGACATCGCCATCACTCTCGCACCGCGCCTCCTCACGAAAGCGCGGCGCCGCATTCGCTCACTGCGTAGCCTGCTTCGCGCGCTCGGCGGCGGCGATGATCGCGTCGGCCACGGCCTTCGGCTGGCTCAGCATCGCGACGTGGCTGGCGTTCACGCGCGCGACCGTCGCGCCGATCCGCTTCGCCATCGCTTCCTGCAGCGTCGGGTCGATCATCCGGTCCTGCGTCGCGACGACGAACGTCGACGGCTTCGCATGCCATGCGGCCTGCGCGACCTTCTCGGAGATGCACCCGCTATACCACGGCCCCTGGGTCGCCGCAACGATGCGCTGCTGCGCGGGCGGCAGATCCGGCGCGAAATCCTGCGCGATCGCCTTGTCCGACAGCCGTGCGAAGCCGCCTGCGTCCTTGCGCAACTCGCCGGCCCATGACGGCGCCGGCAGGCCCTGCGTGACGTCCGCAATCGACTGGCCGTTGTCGGGCGCGAACGCCGCGACGTACACGAGCGACTTCACCTTGTCGTCGTTGCCCGCGTCGCTGATCACGACGCCGGCCCACGAATGGCCGACCAGCACGACCGGCCCCTTCTGTTCGTCGATCGTGCGCTTCGCCGCGGCCGCATCGTCGGCGAGCGAGCTCAGCGGATTCTGCACCGACACCACGTGCAGCCCGCGCGCCTCGAGCAGCGGAATCACGCGGTTCCAGCTCGACCCGTCGGCGAACGCGCCGTGCACGAGCACGACGTTGGTGCCCTTCAGGTCTTCCTTCGGCGCGGCCTGCGCCGCGACCGCACCGAACAGTCCGCCGATCATCGCAGCGGATACCAGAACGCGTTTCATCAAACCGGCCATCGTCATGCTCCTTTCCTTGTCGTATCGTTGAAGTGAAGTACTGCGTGAGCGGCCGCGCCTGCATGTCGCCGGCGCGGCGCGGCATCACGAATGCGCGTACAGGTCGTCGGCGGCGTTGCGTGCGGTACGCGACTGCGCTGCGTCGCGATGGCCGGCCGGCGTCGACGCGTCGGCCACGTTGTCGCCTTGCGACTTCGACGGGCCGTTCTGGTCCGACCGTGCGACTTGCTCGGCAGCCGCGACGGCGTTCTGTGCGGCGGCGATATCGTCCGGGTAATGCGCTTCGCTGCCGGCCGGGTTGTAGCCGGCCTTCTCGAGACGGATGAGGTCCGCGCGCACTTCGGCACGCGTGAGGCCGTGGCCGGTATCGGCGAACGACAGCGCGGGTGCGACGGCGAGGACGGCAACGGCGAGGATTCGAGCGGCTTTCATGAGATTTCTCCTTGAAGGAAGTTGGGGTGTCGATCACTTGGTGTCCGGCGCGAACGTCTGGCACCGAACGTTTGCTGCATGTCGACAGTAGAACCCGCGCACGTATCCGGCATGTTTCCGGAACAGGGCTTTCTGCATGCCAGTTTTTCAAAGAAGGCCGCAGATACAGTGCGATACAAACCCGCTTGCCGATGCGCTCCACCGCTCCCGCGCACCACGAAAAAAGGCGTGCCTCGCAGGGCACGCCTTTCCGTCACCTTCGCACCGCCGTATCACGTCACGGCGCGAGCCGCGTGAACACGTAATCGTGATTCTTCACCCGCGCCTGATGGCACGCAAAGCACGTCTGATGCTGGCCGATGTCGGCCGGCACACCGTTGATGAAGCGCCCGAACCCCCAGCCGCCCGTCGCGGCGTAGCGGCGCGAGTCCTTCGCCATCACCTGCACGGTCGTCGCCTGGCCGGGCACCGTCGCGGGCGCGAACTCGTCGGACTGCTTGCGCTTGTACGCAAGCTTCACGAGGATCGTGCCGTCCGGGAACGGCAGCGTCGCCTGTTCGAGTGCGCGGATCGCGACCGGGTTGCCGAGCACCACGCGCAATTCGTCGAGCGGTGCGGCCTCTTCGGCCGGCGCGACCATCTCCCATTTCCGGTAGCCGGGCGGAATCGTCACGCCGTAGATCGGCGACGCGGCCGCGGCCGGCTTCGGCTGTTCCGCGAATGCGGCCGGGCCGCTCGCCGACCACGCGCCGGCCAGCAGCGAGCCCGCGACGAGCGCGCGACGCGCGCCGCGCCGCCACACCTCCACGCCGGCCCGCATCACAGATGCTCCACTTGCAGGATCGCGTCGGCGAACGCCTGCGGCGCCTCCTGCGGCAGGTTGTGGCCGATGCCGCCGGCAATGGTCCGGTGCTGGTACTTGCCAGTGAACTTCTTCGCGTACGCGGCCGGCTCCGGATGCGGCGCACCGTTCGCATCGCCTTCCATCGTGATCGTCGGCACGCTGATCGCGGGCCCGGCCGCGAGACGATGCTCGATGTCGTCGTATCGTGCTTCGCCCTTGGCAAGGCCGAGCCGCCAGCGATAGTTGTGGATCACCACGGCCACGTGATCGGGATTCCGGAACGATGCGGCCGAGCGCGCATAAGTCTCGTCGGAGAACTGCCACTTCGGCGACGCGAGCTGCCAGATCAGCTTGTTGAATGCATCGCGATTCTGCGCGTAGCCGAGTTCGCCGCGCTCGGTCGTGAAGTAGAACTGATACCACCACTGGAATTCGGCCTGCGGCGGCAGCGGCTTGGCGTTCGCCGCCTGGCTGCCGATCAGGTAGCCGCTCACCGATACCAGCGCCTTCACGCGCTGCGGCCACAGCGCCGCGATGATGTCGGCCGTGCGCGCGCCCCAGTCGTAGCCGCCGAACACCGCGCGGTCGATCTTCAGCGCATCCATCAGCGCGACGATGTCGACGGCCGTCACGGCCTGCTGGCCGTTGCGCACCGTGTCGGCCGAGCGGAACGTCGTCGAGCCGTAGCCGCGCAGATACGGCACGATCACGCGATAGCCGGCCGCGACGAGCAGCGGCGCGACTTCCGCGTAGCTGTAGATGTCGTACGGCCAGCCATGCAGCAGGAACACGACGGGGCCGTCCTTCGGGCCGAGATCCGCATACCCGACATTCAGCACGCCCGCATCGATCTGGTGGATCGTGCCCAGCGACGCGACGCCGGCCGGGCGCTTTGCCGCGGGCGAATCGGGCGCCGACTGCGCTCGCGCCAGCGCGCTAAAGCCGAGGTCGGCCAGGCTCAGGCTCGCCAGCGTCGAGCCCAGGATCAGGCGGCGGCGGGTGTTCACGGTATCAGGCATGACTCGTTCTCCAGTGTCGATCGCTAAGGAAAGGGCCCGCGGCACGTGCGGGCAATCGGGTGTCGCCGTTCGCAGCGGCGGCGCATGGCACCGCGCCGCCGTGTGAATCGCTTCACCGGTTTTATATCCGAACCATCCGGAGGCTTTGTATCCCAACGTATCCGTGTGTGGACCCGACACACGGCGATTCAAAAAACCACGCGCAGGCATTGCAGGGAGTTGCGTAGAAACGAACACGGGCCGCGCAACAGGCCAGCCCGTGTTCGTCATGTGCCTTCCGCTTACGCGCGCCGCAACGGCCGGAACCCGGCACGCACTTCACGCGCGAACAACTCCGGCTCCTCCCATGCCGCGAAGTGGCCGCCCTTGTCGACTTCGTTGAAGTAGATCAGGTTGTGATAACTGCGCTCGGCCCAGCTGCGCGGCGCCTGGTAGATCTCGCCCGGAAACACCGTGATCGCCGCCGGCAACGAGATGTCCACCGCGTTGAAGTTGTTCGAGTGATCCTCCCAGTAGATCTGCGCGGCCGACGTCGCGGTGTTCGTCAGCCAGTACAGCGAAATGTCGTCGAGAATCTCGTCGCGCGGAATCGAGCGTTCGGGCACGCCGCCGCTGTACGTCCACTGCGAGATCTTGTCGACCATCCACGCAGCCTGCCCGGACGGCGAATCCGCAAGCGCATAGCCGACCGTCTGAGGCCGCGTGACCATCATCGCCGAGTAGCCGCAGTTGTCGCGATAGAACGTCGCCAGCTTCTCGTATGCGGCCCTCTCCTTCGGCGACAGCGAAGCCGGCGCGGGCGCATCGGTCGCGAGCAGCGTCGCGATGTCCGGCGGCACCGTCGCCGGCATGTTGACGTGAATCCCGGCCAAGCCCTGCACGCGCTGCATCGCCATTCGATGCGAGATCACCGAGCCGCAGTCGCCGCCCTGCGACACGAAGCGCGTATAGCCGAGCCGCGCCATCAGCTCGCCCCACGCACGCGCGATGTGGTCGGAACCCCAGCCGGTCTTCGTCGGCCGGCCCGAAAAACCGAAACCCGGCAGCGACGGCACGACGACGTGGAATGCGTCGTCCGCGCTCGCGCCGTGCGCGGTCGGGTCGGTCAGCGGGCCGATCGCCTTCAGCAGCTCGAAGATCGAACCGGGCCAGCCGTGCGTCATGATCATCGGCATCGCGCTCTCGTGCCGCGACCGCACGTGAATGAAATGAATGTCGAGCCCGTCGATTTCCGTGATGAACATCGGGAAACCGTTCAGGCGCGCCTCGCCCTTGCGCCAGTCGTAGTCGGTGCCCCAGTAGCGCAGCAGCGCCTGCATGCGCGCGAGCCGCACGCCCTGCGATTCGTCGGCGACGGTCTCACGGCCCGGCCAGCGCGTCGCGGCGATCCGACGGCGCAGGTCGGCCACGGCTTCGTCGGGAATGTGCGCGGTGAACGGGCGTATGCCGCTCGCGCCGGTCGCGGCATGCAGCGCGGTGGGCAGCATCGCCGAGACCCCGGCGGCCACGGAAGTGGCCAGCAGGTGGCGACGCATCGGGGAAAACGGTGTGGAAGACATCGTTCGGCATCTCCTTTCGTGAAGTGGAAAGTGAACATGCCGCGCGCGGGATCGCGCCTTGGCTTTCAATCCGGCGCGCCCTGGCCACGCGGCGTCGCCCATTTGAAAGGTCCGATGTATCGCGGATTTGTCTGATTTGTACGCGTTTGTAGCTGCTGCTGCACGGCGGGCGAACCCGCTTTCGCGGCCCGCGCGCCCGTGTGCCGCTCAGAGCGCCTTGACGATCGCGCCGTCGACGCGAATGTTCTGCCCGGTGATGTAGCCCGCGCCGTCCGACAGCAGGAACGCGACCGTCTTCGCGATCTCGCCGGTCTTGCCGAAGCGGCCGGCCGGAATGCGCGCGACGATCTCCGGCGTTTCCGGCCAGCTGTCGATGAAGCCCGGCAGCACCGCGTTCATCCGGATGTTCTCGGCCGCATAGCGTTCCGCGTACAGGCGCGTCCATGCGCTCAGCGCCGCGCGCAACGCCGACGACACCGGCATCGGCTGCTCGGGCGCATCCGCCGCGAAGCTCGAGATGTTGACCACCGCGCCGCCGCCCTGCTTCTGGAAGATCGGCGTCACGCGGCGCATCACGCGCACCACGTTCAGCAGGATCAGGTCGAGCCCCGCGTGCCAGTCGTCGTCGGTGATCGCCAGCAGTTCGCCCTTCGGCGGATGGCCGGTGTTGTTCACGACCGCGTCGATGCGGCCGTAGCGCGCGACCGCTTCCTGCACGAGCCGATCGATATCGGCTTCTTCCGTCACCGAGCCCTCGATGCCGAAGCCGCCCAGTTCCTCGCCGAGCGCCACCGCGCTGCCCGACGGCGACATCAGCGCGACACGATAGCCGGTCGCCGCCAGTTCCCGCGCGATCGCCGCGCCCATGCCCTTGCCCGCCGCCGTGATCAACGCCACTTTTTCTACAGTCACGATCCGCTCCTTGCTCTCGTTCCGCCGTCGCGCAGCCGCCATTCGGCGCGCCATGGTGGTAATGTAGGCGCATCGCTTCCGACTGTCGAACCAGTATTTCTGCCGCCAGCCGATAGTTTTTCTACAGCCTGACGATGCCGCCACGCCCTTCCCGCCTGCCGCCGCTGAATGCGCTTCGTGCGTTCGAAGTGTCCGCGCGGCACCTCAATTTTCGCGCCGCCGCCGACGAGATCGGCGTCACGCAGGGCGCCGTCGCACAGCAGGTGCGTCATCTCGAGGACGTGCTCGGCCTGAAGCTGTTCGAGCGCCTGCCGCGCGGCCTCGCGCTCACGCACGACGGCGCCGCGTATTTCTCCGACGTGCAGCGCGCGCTGCACGCGATCGCCGACGCGACCGACAAGCTCGTGAAACGGCGCGCCGCGCTGACGATCAGCACGACACCGTCGTTCGCGTCGAAGTGGCTGATCCCACGGCTCGCGCAGTTCACCGACGCGCACCCCGACTACGACGTGCGCGTGATCGCCGACCCGCAGATCGCGACGTTTCGCCACGACGGCGTCGATCTCGCGATCCGCTATGGCAAGCCGCCGTTCGGCAAGCATCTCGCCGCTCATGCGCTGTTTCCGCTCGACGTGTATGCGGTATGCAGCCCGTCCGTGCTGACCGCGCCGGCTTCGCCGCGTGCGCTCGCCGGCCAGGTGCTGCTGCACGACGCGCACGATCTGTGGCCCGCGTTCCTCGCGGCGATGCCCGAACCGGTCGACGTCGATCCGCACAAGGGGCTGCGCTTCAACCAGACGTCGCTCGCGATCGATGCGGCCGTCGCCGGCCAGGGCATCGCGCTCGCGACCAAGCCGCTCGTCGAGCGCGACATCGCCGCCGGACGGCTGTGCAAGCCGTTCGACTTCGCGTTTCCGCTGTCGATGGGGTTCTATCTCGTGTATCCGGCCGAACGCCGCGACGACGACGCGATCGCGGTGATGCGCGAATGGATGATCCGGGCCGCGTCGGACGGGCGGCCTTGAACGGCGCGAGCGCGCCGGGTTCGCGTCAGGGCGCGATCCAGCGGGCCTCGTAGCCGCTTTCGTTCAGATCGAATACCGCTCGACGATGGCCGGCGCGCGCGAGTTCGAGCCAGTCGATGCGCGTGACCGTCATGTGGATCGGGCAGAAGTTTTCGTAGCCGTCGCCGGTGGGTGCGGCGCCGTCGACATGCGCGACTTCGGGCGACGCGATCGGCGTACCGGGCGGCAACGGCGCGCGATACAGCAGCAACGTATGCGGCCGGCTCGCTCGCCAGATCGCACGCCGTTGCGCTTCGTCGTCGCAGATCGACACAACGCCTTCCGCGCGAATCTGCACGAGCGCATCGAGATCGCCGGCGACGATCGAGATACGCGGATCGCGACGCACCTCCGCCACCTTCGCCGAACGCGCATCGGTATGAAACGACAGCACGCGCTCGGTGCGATTCACCTGACGCAATACGATCGTCCGGACCTTCGGCGCGCCATCGAGGCCGAGCGTCGCCGCCTGCAACATCGTGAACGGCGAGCGCGACACGCGCACGCCGGATTCGAGGCAGGACCACAGCCGGTCATAGGTTTGCGCGAGCGATTCGGAAGTCGAGTCGGACATGAGGCAGCGGCGATCGTCGGTGTGTCGATCGCGCAAGCTTAACCGTTCGTGTCGGCGACCGCTCCCATGCGATGCGCCGCCGCGCGTGCGCCGCTCAGTTGTAGCCGAGCACGACCGGCGCCGCATCGCCGGCATCGGTCGCCGGCTCCGCGCCGAAGCGGCCGAGCACGTCGGCCACATATTGCGGCCCCGCGCCGATCTGCGTCGAGCGATGCGTGGCCGGCCGCTCGTCGTCGGCGACCGGTGCCGCGCCCGTCGATGTCGTTTCGTTGACGGTGATCGTCATGTCGATGTCTCCTCACGCGGCCAACGCCGCACCATACGCGCGCACGAGGCGCGCGACGCCTTCCCTGATCGCATCGACGTCCGGCGCGGCGAACGACAGGCGCAGCGACGCTGCGTCGACGTTGTCCGCGAAGAACGCGTTGCCGGGCACGAACACGATCCTGTTGGCGATCGCCTGCTGCAGCAGCACGTCCGACGGCACCGCGCCGATCCGCGCCCACACGAACATCCCGCCTTCGGGACGATGGAATGCGATTGCATCGCCGAAACCGTCGCGCAGCGCGTCGCACATCGCGTCGCATTTGCGCCGGTACGCGGCCGCGATGCGCGGCAGATGGCGTTCGAGCGCGCCGTCGGCCAGGTATTCGGCGGCGGTGGCCTGCGTCCACGGCGCGCTGCACAGATCGACCGTCTGCTTCGCGATCACGCAGCGCCGCGCGATTTCGGCCGGCGCGATCGTCCAGCCCACGCGCAGCCCCGGCGCGACGATCTTCGACAGGCTCGCGAAATGCACGATCCAGTCGCGCGCGCCGTCCACTTCGCCGGCCAGCGCGAGCATCGACGGCACGGCTTCGCCCGCGAAACGCAGGTCGCCGTACGGATCGTCCTCGACGATCAGGAAACGGTATTGCACCGCGAGACGCAGCAGCTTCAGCCGGCGTTCGCGCGTGAGCGTCGCACCCGTCGGGTTCGCGAAGGTCGGGACCGTGTAGAGCAGCTTCGGCTGCGCGATCGCGCCGGACGCGAGTCGTTCGCCGAGACGATCGACATCGAGCCCTTCGCCGTCGACCGGGATCGTCACGATGCGCGCCTGTTGCAAGCGCATCGCCTGCAGCGTGGCCGGGTAGGCCGGCTGTTCGGTCAGCACGACGTCGCCGGGCGACACCATCACGCGCAGCAGCAGGTCGAGCCCTTGCTGCGACCCGGTCGTGACGAGCAGCTCGGCCGGCGTGCAGGCGACGCCGCGCCGCGCCATCAGCGCGATCAGTTGCTGCTTCAGTTCGGCGAGGCCGTCGGTCGGGCCGTATTGCAGGCAGCGAACGGGCTGCGCGTATGCGCGTTCGGCGGCCGCATTCAGGCCGTCGACGTCGAACAGGTCGCTGGCCGGATAACCGCCCGCGAAGGAAATCATGCCCGGTTCGGACAGGTACTTGAACAACTCGCGGATCGGCGAGCCGGCAGGGTTTTGGAATGAGGGCGTGAACGCGTACATGTCGTCGTGAGCGGGTGGGCACGGCCGGCCGGGATAGCCGTCGCGTGCCGGCCGCCAAGGCGCTTCCGGCGCCGCGGCGGTGAATTCGAGCCACGATTGTCGATAGTCATTAAGGGCTCGGCAAACGATATCTATGCACTAGGTCTTGCGGTTTGGTCATCAAATGGGGGAACGGCGGGCGCTCGATCCGGCGGCGGGCATTGCCGACGGTCACGCGACGCGCCGATCACGCATTCCCGCGCCCGTCCTGCATCGCGGCTTCCGCCGCCTGGATTCCGGAGAACATGGCCGTGGGTACGCCATACCCCGGGAACGTCGTTTGTCCTCCGAGATAGAGGCCGCGCAGCCCTGCCCGATGCGGAAAGAATTTGTCGGGCGCCGTACCCGGGGCAACGCCGTACAGCGCGCCTTCGTACACATGCCGTTCGCTCGCGAAATCCCGCGGATCCGCCACGCGGACGGTTTCGACGCACAGGCCGGGCAAATGCGCCTGTATCGCGGTGAGATAGCCGTCGACCGCAGCCTGTGTCATCGCGCGCGTCCATTCCGATACGGAGCGGATACTCGTCGCCGGCGCATACAGTTCCAGCACCGCCTTGCCGTTCGGCGCAAGCTCCGGCAACACCAGCGACGGACAGGTATAGGCGAGCCAACGCGGTACGCCTGGGGTCGATACGTGCAGCGCCGCCTGCTGCCGCATCGAGGGCACATGATTGGTCATGAACGCGCGTGGCGGCATGGCGCCCGAGCAACCGACCTGAATCGAAATCGCCCGATGCGACAGCGGCGCCGTGCGCGCCCTGTGCGCGAGCCGCCGTGGCACCGCGCGGCTGGGCAACAAGTGCCGAACCACTTCGAACCCCGAACAGGTCGCCACGACGCAATCGGTTGAAATGCGCTCGCCGTCAGCCAGCACGATGCCGCGGACCGCCCCGTTCTCCACGACGATTTCGCGTACATGGGCGCCGAACCGGATCGGCACCGAGCGCCTGGACAACTCGCGCGTCATCGCCGAACTGATCGCGCCCATCCCTGCACGCGGCAGATGGAATCCCTCCTCCAGCATGGCAATGAGGCCGATGATCTGCGTCGCCGGAAGGCGGTCGGGGCCTTGCCCGGTGTAGAGCAGGGTCGACGCAACCGCCGACTGCAGGTCTGCATCGGCAAAGTGCGCTTCGATCAGACGGCCGGCATGCCCGCTCATGCGGGGCAGGTAACGCCATAGCTTGCCCAACGTCCGCAGCAGCGATGGCTCGTACGGCAACACTTCATCGACCAGCGTGCGGTAGGCGGGCCCCCATTGCTGCCGGAGCCTGCCGAGGCCGTCGCGCAGTTGCCGTGTCCTCGAATCCGCGCGATCGCCTTCCACATACGACGTGCCGGCACTGGACAGATGAACGGCCGTTCCATTGTCCAGATGCGTGACGTGCGGGCGCTCGATGACCACCATCGGCACCTCGCGATCGAAGTCGAGGCCGAGACGCCGGAAAGATGCGCGAATCAGCGACGGCACCGCGACATAGATCGCGCCGTTGTTGAGCGTGAAGCCGTCAGCCGTCGTGGTCGAACAGCAGCCGCCTGCTTCGTCCGATGCCTCCACGATGACGACGCGCCTGTCAGTGCGCGCCAGCATCAGCGCAGCAGCCAGGCCGGCGAGGCCGGCGCCGATGACGACCGCGGGCCGCTCGTCATTGCGCGTCATACGATCCCTCACGCAACGATTCGCGAGCGCCCGGAAACGTATGATTCACGCGCCAGTTGCCGTCCTTCCGGAACAGCCGGACCGAATTGAGGCCCAGCGGATCGGGCGCAATCCCCCGCATGCGCGACCACATCTCGACCCAGACCGGCGTGCAGGTGACGGCGATCACGTATGGATCGTCCGGCCCGTCGGGAAACCACGTCAGCAGCGACTCTTTCCAGATGCGTCGTTTCAACTCGGTGTCGGCGGAAACCGTCGGAACGGTTCCAAGCGTCACGTATCCGCGGTCGGCCATGCTGAGGAAAGACAGACTGATCGCACTTCCCCGGCTGATCTCCAGCGCCTTGCGCGTTCTCGAGTCGGTCATGAAACGAATCGTGAGGTCGCTTCCGATTTCCAGGATCTCGACGACCCTGGCGTTGATCTGACCGGCGGCGTCGCTCGAAGACACGAAACAGAGCGCGCAATGACTGACGATTTCATGGGCGTGTTGAAAGAGCTGGTCGGCATTCGTGGTGATGTTGGACAGCGTTTCGTTTCGGGAAACTTCTCTAGAACCGTGAAAATCCGGCAATCGGAAGCACGCCGACGCCGCTTTCACGAAAGCGGTTGAGCGCATGACGATGCCTCGACGCCCACTTTTGCGGAATCAACGTATGTGACCGCATGCAGGCCCGCGCCAAGAACGAACACGGCCACGAAAACCCAACTCAAGCGCGTTCCGGCAAACAGCACCGGTTGCGCAATCGCCCTCAGCAACCAGAATCCGGTTCCCGCCAGCGCAAGCGGGCCTCGGGTTCGCGTTTCGGCCAGGAAGAGCGACACCGCATAGACAATGAACACGTAACTCAACATCACGTTGAGGGTCTGGGTGATGCCCCGATTGAGTCTCCCGCTTTTCTCGAGAGATCTTGGCCAGTTGAACCAGCGCCAGAAGGTCACATGGAACAACGCGAAGCCAAGGTCATACATCGCGCTGAGCAAGGGCGATAGCGAGTGATGCATCGACGTCGCTCCAATGTTGGGTGTTGAACATCGAAGGTCCCGCTTGGCGTCGGCCTGTCATGGCTGTCGATCGGCTATACAGGAAACCTCCTGATGCACTACGGGCAACTGTATACGTCGTGCATTATTTTAGCAACACGTGTCGGCGATGTTCTCCCGCTTTTTCATGCAAGCCGTTTCGCCGGACGTGGCGCGGCCTCACGGTCATTGCGGCCGTGATCGTGGTTGAAAATGCCTATGGGTGTGAGTTGCGACGCGAGGGCAACGGCCACGTGAAGCCAGGATGTGGTCCGCCCCGCCTCAACGCGATGACCGCCCCGGAAACGGAAACGTGCTCAGCGAAGCCAAATCGGAATTCTCGCCGCAACGCGATCGAGCGTGGTGGGAGGCATCGAGATCGATCGCATGCCGTCATATCGATCCGACGCGTCGAGGTAGATCAACTTGCCATCACGGATCTCGATCGGCTCGTAGCCCGGTCGGCCGCCCCAGAAAACGAATGACAACCTGGTGGCCAACGTCGATCCGTGAGCATCGGCTACGACGATTTTGACTTGCTCATTTTGATCCGAGAAAAGGCCATCGCCGCGGCCACCGCTTCCGCAGATGTTCACGATGTAGGTCGTGCCGTCGACTTGTTTGATACCGCCATTCAGCTTGGCGTTGTAATTGAAGCGCCGGCAATCGGTATCGTCGGTCATGATCCCGCGAAAGCCGATCATTACCGAAGCTGACAGACAAGGGGCGGCCGTAGCCGCCCCACAAGCGCCGCTCAATCAGCCCGTCACACCCCGATTGGCCTCGATCACGGTCAAAGCGGCCATATTCACGATCCGCCGCACGGTTGCGCTCGACGTAAGAATGTTCACCGGCGCATTGACGCCGAGCAAGAACGGCCCCACCGCCACATTGCTCCCCGCTTCCGTCTTGAGCAGGTTGTACGCGATGTTGCCGGCATCCACGTTCGGACAGACCAGCAAATTCGCCGCCCCCTTCAACGGCGACATCGGCAGCAGCTTCGCCCGCAGCCCTTCATCGAGCGCACAGTCGCCATGCATCTCGCCATCCGCCTCGATATCCGGCGCCCGTTCGCGAACGATCTCCAGCGCCCGGCGCATCTTCGCGCCGGAAGCCGCACTCCCCGACCCGAAATTCGACCGCGACAGCAGCGCCACCTTCGGCGTCAAATTCAGCCATTCCATCTGCCGCGCCGCCGCGATCGTGAATTCCGCGATCTGCTCCGCATCGGGGTTGTCGTTCACGTGCGTATCCACCAGCGCGACCGTCCGCTGATCGAGCAACAGGATGTTCATCGCCGCGTACGTCGACGCGCCGGGCTTCTTGCCGATCACTTCGTCCACGAACCGCAGGTGATTGTGATACTCGCCCACCGTCCCGCAGATCATCCCGTCCGCGTCGCCGAGCTGCACCATCATCGCGCCGATCAGCGTCAGGCGGCGGCGCATCTCCACGCGCGCCATTTCCTTCGAAATACCGTCGCGGCACCGCAGTTCCCAATACTTCGTCCAGTACTGCGGGAAGCGCTCGTCGTATTCCGGATTGGTTACTTCGACGTCCTGACCGAGCCGCAAGCGCAGGCCGAACCGCTCGATGCGCGCGAGCAGCACCTCCGGACGCCCGACCAGAATCGGCCGAGCCAGCTTCTCGTCGACGATGACCTGCACCGCACGCAGCACGCGCTCGTCTTCGCCTTCGGTGAACACGATCCGCGCCTTGCCGCCGTCGCGCACGAGCTGACGCGCGGTCGCGAACAGCGGCTTCATGAACGCGCCCGAGTGATAGACGAATTGCTGCAACTGCTCGACGTACGCATCGAGATTCGCGAGCGGACGCGTCGCCACGCCGCCTTCCATCGCCGCCTTCGCCACGGCCGGCGCGATCCGCACGATCAGGCGCGGGTCGAACGGCTTCGGAATCAGGTATTGCGGGCCGAACGACACGTCGTATGCACCGTAGGCCGCCGCGACGACTTCGTTCTGCTCTTCCTCGGCCAGCCCCGCGATCGCGTGCACCGCGGCGATCTCCATCTCGCGCGTGATCGTCGTCGCACCCACGTCCAGCGCGCCACGGAAAATGTACGGGAAGCACAGGACGTTGTTGACCTGGTTCGGGTAGTCCGAGCGGCCCGTCGCGATGACGACGTCGTCGCGCGTCTCGTGCGCGAGTTCCGGGAAGATTTCCGGCGTCGGGTTGGCCAGCGCGAGAATCAGCGGGCGCGCCGCCATTTGCTTCAGCATCTCCGCCGTGAGAATGCCGCCTACCGACAGCCCCAGGAACACATCCGCGCCGCCGATCACTTCGGCGAGCTTGCGCGCATCGGTTTCCTGCGCGAAGCGCGACTTGGCCGGGTCCATCAGCGTGGTACGGCCGCGATAGACGACGCCTTCGATGTCGGTCACCCAGACGTTTTCCACGGGCAGCCCGAGGTCGACCAGCAGGTCCAGGCACGCGAGCGCGGCCGCGCCGGCGCCCGACGTCACGACCTTCACGTCCTCGATCGACTTCCCGACGACCTTCAGCCCGTTGATGAACGCGGCGGAAACGGTAATGGCCGTGCCGTGCTGATCGTCGTGGAAGACCGGAATCTTCATGCGTTCGCGCAGCTTCTGCTCGACGGTGAAGCATTCCGGCGCCTTGATGTCCTCGAGGTTGATGCCGCCGAACGTGGGCTCGAGGCCGGCAATGATGTCGACCAGCTTGTCCGGATCGGTCTCGTTGATCTCGATGTCGAACACGTCGATCCCGGCGAACTTCTTGAACAGGACGGCCTTGCCCTCCATCACCGGCTTCGACGCGAGCGGGCCGATGTTGCCGAGACCGAGCACGGCGGTGCCGTTCGTGATCACGCCGACGAGGTTGCCGCGGCTCGTGAAGCGGTGCGCCTGCAGCGGATCGGCGGCGATCGACTCGCACACGCTCGCCACGCCGGGCGTATAGGCCAGCGCCAGATCGCGCTGGGTCACCAGCGGCTTGCTCGCCACGACCGAGATTTTCCCGGGGGTCGGAAACTCGTGATAGTCGAACGCGGCCTGCTGCTGTGTCTCTGTCTGTTTCATGTTGGGGTCCCGGCGTGGGCGCCAGGCCAGTCCCGGCGCGATCCATGAAGGTGATTCTAGGGATCAGCCATAACGTGATGATTCTGTTTTAATATCGGTCCATCACTTTTTTCTGATGAATGCATGACTAGTCAATGAATTTTGACGCGAACGACGTGGTCAGGCGGCTCGGTGCTCGTCTGAAGATTCGGCATCTGGTGCTGTTGTTGCAGATCCAGCAGCACGGATCGCTGACGCGCGTCGCCGAGCACATGGCGAGCAGCCAGCCGGCCGTGACGAACGCGCTGTCCGAGCTGGAGAGCATGTTCGGCACGCCGCTGTTCGAGCGCTCGTCGCGCGGCATGCGGCCCACCGCGCTCGGCGCGGTCGTGCTCGAACGGGCAAAGGCGATGATCAAGGATCTCGACCACCTCGCCCGCGAGATGGAGGCCGTCGCCGCCGGGCATGCGGCCCATCTGCACATCGGCGTGATTCCGTTCATCTCCGGCCAGATGCTGTCGGCCGCGCTGAAGCGGCTGCAAGCGCGCATGGAGCGACGCCTGACCGTCACGATTCACGAAGGCACCAGCGATCAGTTGCTGCTGCAACTTCGGGATCACAGTGTCGACATCGTGATCGGGCGTGCGTCGTCGGCGATCGATCTCGGGCAGGTTTCGTTCGAAGTGCTGTATCAGCAGCAGCCGCGCATGATCGCGAGCCGGCGGCTGGCGGCGAAGCTCGCCCGCACGCCGCTGGACTGGCACAAGCTGCACGCGCTCGACTGGATTCTCGGCGCGCCGCATACGCCGATGCGCGAACAGGTGACCGACCTGTTCCTGTCGGCCGGCATCGCGCCGCCCGTGCCGATCGTCGAAAGCTACTCGTCGAAGCTGATCGGCGAAATGATCGCGTCGAGCGACGAGGCCGTGTCGATCGTGCCGGCCGATATCGCGGAAGAACTCGTGCGGATCGCCGGCGTGGCGATCGTGCCGTATTCGCTGGTATGGACGCTGCCGCCCATCGCGCTGTTCACGCGCTCCGCCGATTCGCAGTCGCCCGCGCGCGATCTGCTCGTCGATGCGCTGCGTGCGGTATGCAAGGAGACGTACGGGGACGCGCAGCGATAACCGCGTTACTTGCCCGCTGAAAGGCGACGCAGGATTTCCGCGCGCTCGGCGGCCAGCACGCGGTCCGAACCCTCGCCTCTGTCGTAGCGTTTGCTCGTGCGGTAAGAAAAGCGCTTCGCGTATTGATTGGCGGCAGGGTCGAACACCCACACGTCGACTTCGAAGAAGTGCTTGTCGAAATGCACTTCGCCCTCTTGCCACTCGGCGTCCGCGCGAACAAACAACGGATACGGCGACACCTCCGGCAAGCTCCACATCGCGCGATCGGCCATTTCCGTCTGCGTGACCCTCGGCATCAGGTTCTCGATCTTGCCGTTCGCGTCGACTCGCAGCACCGCCACGCGCTCCAGCATCCCGCTGCCGCCACCCGAGAACATTCCGGAGAAGAACACCCACGAGCCGCCGGACGCAATCGGCAACCGCTCGGACCGTGGATTCAGGCCGAACTGGTACAGCGCCTTCGAAGAATGGGGAAGCGGCGCCGGCGGCATCTCGAAGCACGGCGCACGGTCGGGCAGCAAGCAGAGCCTCACGCCGGAGAGCGGAAGCCCGTCGCCGTCGAGCTTGCCTTCCGTCTGCGTGAAGCGCGGGAATGCAGTTTCGCGGGGCGCTGCCTGAACGCAGGCGATGCCGACGAGTGCAATGCTTGCGATCGCCGCGAGCGTTTTACCGATCCCGCGCATCACGCCTCGGCCCGATGACACACCGCCTCGATATTGTGTCCATCCGGCCCGATGACGAACGCCGCGTAGTAGTTCGCGTGATAATGCGGCCGCAGCCCGGGCGCGCCATTGTCTTTCCCGCCGGCCTCCAGCGCCGCGCGATGAAACGCATCGACTTGCTGCCGCGTGTCGGCCACGAACGCGATGTGGAGATGCGCCGGTTTCTCGTCGGTCGGGAACAAACAGAGCGAAGACTTGCTCGGTAGACCGATCTCGATCCCGCCCGACGGCTCGCGTTCCCCGACGATTTCGGCACCCAGCGGTTCGAGCGCCTTGAGGAAAAACGCCTTGCTGGCGGCGTAGTCGCTGACGCCGAATTTGACGTGGTCAAACATGAGTTCTCCCCGATGGATGGATCAGTCAGCATGCTGATGCGATGTCGCGATGACCGCAACGGTGTTGCATGCGGTGGTGGTCCGTTGCCAGTTCAAACGACCCGTTTGAGACGTTCGGGGCATCCGAAAGCGGACTGACAAAATCACTCCGACACCCGGATCAGTCGACAATGAAAAGTTTCGCCCCCGTCCGGGTGTAGGACCGATGTGGCTCCGCGTTGTCGCCAACCTGGTAGCTCATGCCCGCCGTCAAAACGAACTTCCGCCCGTCCTCGAGCGTCGTTTCCAGTTCGCCTTCCATACAGAACAGAACATGCCCTTTCTGGCACCAGTGATCGGCGCGATAGCCGGGCGTGTATTCCACCATCCGCACACGGATCCGATTCGGCTCTTCACCAAAGAACCGCGTGCGCCAATAAGCGACTCCGGTTTCTCCTCGATGTTCCGTTCGTTCGATTTCGGCCCAGTCGGTCGTGCCAAAGGCAAACGCATCCATTTTCATACTGTCGCTTCCTGTATCAGGTCGGGCTTTCGTGCCGGGGTCGATCCGCCGTCGCGATCATGCAATCCGTTCGCATCCGATCGCCTTGGACATCAAACACTATTCCACAATTGCAAGTCGAGCATTCCGTGACGAATGCGGAGTGACCGATACATGCCCCTGAGCTTGCGTCGTGACGCGGTAGCGCGGCAAGGTTCTGTCCTCGGCGACAGTGGTCGGTGCCCGGGAGCGCAAACAGCGGGCACGGGCGATCTTCGCCGCCATCGCCGGCGCCCAGCTCATCGCGCGGAGCCGCGCCGATCTCTCGCTCTATGACGCGCTGATCGACAGTTATCGTAAAGCGGGCCTTTTGCCGGCGTAGCAGGGTAACGGGGGCGCGGCTTCAGACGAACGCGTGGTGTTCGATCGTGCGCCCCCGCCTGACGTGGATTCCGTCGCCGATGTTCGCTGCAGGACCGCCGCGATCACCGGCGGCCCGAACTGACAGGTTTTTCGTAAAGAGACCAGACAATACCGTCCGCTTTCAATCCGACGCGGACAAAGCCCAGCGACTCGTAGTAAGCGCAGAGCGTGATGTTTTCAGCGCTGCAGTCGAGTCGAAGCAAACGCCGGTTCAAGCGGCTCACCTCACGAGCGCACCAGTCGAGCATGAAGCTGCCGAGCCCGAGGCCGTTGAAACCCTGCCGCACACAGAGGCCGTGCACGTAGCCTGCAATCGGCGCTTGGGGCCCCCAGTGCCTGTCATCGTCGAAGTCGAGCGAGAACGTTCCGACCAGCGCGCCATCCTGTTCGACGACGTATACGGCTTTCTCGGCGACGTGGTTTCGTACCCATCCTTCGGAGAATCCGTCGCCCTCCTTGCCCCATACGTAGTCGCGGTGCGCGACCTTCTTGGCATGTGCATCGTTCCGGATCCGTGTCAGCACCGGAACATCGTCGACCGTCGCCTTGCGGACGCTTTTCGACACCATCGTTCGTTTCCCCGTTGAGTCTGGGCCGCCATCGCGCCGCTTCGCGCCACGCGTCGGTTATCGACGAGGCGGCACGACTGCACGCTCCATGAGTACTCAGCTTGACTGTCGCGCCGACGCGGTGCCGGCAAGCCACTCCGGAAAACTCCCCGCGATACGCTCGCGCCGCGCATCATCATGCCAGACCCGAATCACTTGACCGGTGACGCCGCCTTCAGCGGGATCGAGGTCGACACACAAATGATTGCCGCTGCCGTCATGGGTGAACGGAATCCACTTCAGGTTGTACCAGTCGTCGGCGATGCCGGGATCCGGCTCCGATGTCATGCCGTCAAAATCGCCGCCGTCCACGAGACCTTTCCAGATGCGCCATTGCGCGAGGATCTCGTGCACGCTCAGCAGCGCATCGCTTCCGGAAAACGCATCGCCCAATGCTGCTTGGCCATTGTGAATGCGCAGACTGTCGACGAGAACGTCGGGCAGCGTCGTACCCAGCGCGACCTGCAAGGCATCGATGTCATCCTCGGACGCCGGTCCGTTGAGCCCGCCCGGCAAGCGTGACTCATCGGCGGCGAATGCTGCGTCGATCCGCTGCCATGTTTCGCGAAGGTCGATAGTGCGTGCGTCGTCGATCGCGTGGGCGGCCACGCGGGTGTCGACCGCCGGCAACGCTTGTTCGGCTCCCTCGGCGGATGTCGCCGTGACATGGCGCGGCGGCTCGCTGGCAAGGCCGCGATCGAGACGCAGGAACAGCACGGACGAACCTGCCGCCATCGGATAGTCCGCCGCGGGGATCGCGACGAGCACATCGGCATGGACGACACCACCGATCGACCCGTCATCTTCGGCCGGCAGCAGGCGAACGACCGGGTTACCATCGACGCCGCGGTGCAGATTGCCCCATCGCATCGCGTTCAGTCGAGCATCGCGCTCGACGCTGTGGTCAATGATGCCGGCTTCCCAATGGGGCCCCGGTGTTGCGGCGTGCTCGAGCAAATCGAGCACGCGCGGCATGATCGCGTGCATCAGCATAGCGACCGCATTCGTGTGGCCCGGCAGGTTGATCAGCGTGGCCTGATCGTAGCTGATCATGACCGTCATCCCGCTCTGCGTACCGTCCGGCCGCGTGAACGTGAGCGTGGTTTTCTTCGGCAGCGAGCGATCGTCGCTGCGTCCGAAGTTGAAACGATCCGCCGGTGTTTGCTGGATCTCGACGGTCGCGTCGTCGCGCGAATACACCGGTTGCGCATTCAGTCCGACATCCCGGAAGGGCGGCTTGGCAGGCAATCCGGCTCCGACGATCAGGTCATAACGTTGCGCGAGCTCGGCGAGCTTCTTCCTGAATGCGTACTCGTTCTGTTGCACCTCGAGCGGCGACAGCGCCATGTCCGGAGGCTCGATGTATTCGACCGAGTGGACTTCGTATCCCCAGCGCTGCAGTACCGCACGGATATACGGTCCGCTCGTGTCGGGCCGCTGCCAGCGTTCGCGAGCAATTCCGGGCGCGCGCTGTTCATATCCGACGATCACCACGCCGATGCGCGGCCGTTTGGTAACCTCGATATCGCGAACGCCTGCCGCTATCAGCGCGATCCGCCGTTCGGCCGTTATCCGGCTGCCCTTGGGCAGGAGCAGACTGCCTTGTCGATATTCGCTGCCGGGAGCGATGACGTGTTGCCCGGCGGATAGCGGCGCGTGCAACAGCAGGAAAGACCGGGCGCCGCGATGCGTAATTTCAACGTTGCCTTTCGGGACGACGGTGTCGGCGTTTTCCGGCAGTGCGAAATACGGAGGAACATCGACCGCACACCGCGCGCCGATTGCGCGAGCCGCCGGACTGCCCGCTGGCGAAGCCAGTGCGCGTCGGCTGAACTCGAAATCGAGTTCGGCGGGCGCACTATGCGTCGCGTGTACGGTATCGGATGCGCGCAATGCATAGCCTTCGATCGCAGCGAGCGGAACGGGCGGGACATTCTCCAGCGCGAAAACGTCGGCCGCCGTCACGCGCGTCAGCGCATCCTCCACCGCCACCGTCTCGGATTGCATCGCGCCCGGCACGACGCGTCGACAGCGTTCATAGGGCTGGTTGAGCCAGAAAGGGAAATTCTCGTGATCGCTCATGTGGTGAATGTTTTCATGCCGCGGTTTGGGGTCACCCGCGAACCGCGGCAACGGTACGGTTTTCCTTTTCCCCAGCGGCTCAACGTTTTGCGGCAGGCTGCTGAGATCCGACGTCGACGTAGAAATTCTCTTGGTCGAGCACGCGCTGGTTCAAATAGAAATTGCCGAGAAAAGCGCCCGCGCGTCGATTATCGCTGGCATCGATACGCTTGACCGATACTTCCGGGTCACTCGATGCACCCTGCTCGGTCGACGCAAAAGGATACTCGTCGCAATCGCAATCGGTCGGCGTTTCGTCCGGATCGCCGGTGAACGTGCACTGACCGTTAACCGAGCCGTATTTCGCAACGCATTGCTTCTTGGATGCATCCCGATTGTCGCGCCGAAGCGTTGCGTCGCGCGTGCGTGTCAGCGGCCGGGACTCCCAAGTATCGGGAAAAATCGTGCCGTCTCCCTTCAGCACGAACTTGCCGGGCCGCCCGGCCGCTTGCGCTTCGCGAATATGGATCGCCGATTCATCGACGTCGGGATTCGTGGCGACGATGGCACGGAGAACCGCCGGTGCGTCCGCGTAGACACATCCTTGCGAGTTGCTCTTGACGAGCGCGACGTCGCATCGAATGTCGGGAATATAACCCACACCCGCGTACGGACTCACGCTTGCTCCGTTCTCGAACGAGTCCCCCGACTTCGCGACCCGATACTCGAGGGTCGGACTGAACCTGAGCGGGTTATTGGCTCCCATGTTCGGCGTAACCATCACCGATATCTCGTTGGACAATCCGCCGAGGGCAAGCGGCACGCCGGCATTGGGCGCAACCGTGCAATCCGATCCGCATTCGACGACGGGCTTGATCATCAGGCCGCCCGGATTGCCGGAAATGACGCGGGTGCGAAATCGGAACTTCAATGGCCACGCAAGCTGATTCGACGGATTGTCGGAATACGCATAGGCCTCGATAGCCACTCGCCCGATTTCATTGTTTTGATTGTCCTTCGCGACATATTCGAGCGGGACCGTTTTCTGGCAATAACTGCTTCGACTCAATAGCGAGTCCCTGGTCGGTTCGGTCCGGACTGTCGTGCAAATGGGAGAAACATCCGTCGCACTTTCCGCATGAGCCGGCATCGCCGTCGCAAGCACAATCGCACCGGCAAAAAGCATTCGATGAATCACATCCCCTCCTGATTATTTCATTAATCGAAATGACCGATTTCACTGCAAGTCAATTTAAATTAACATTTAAATGAAATGCAACTGTCAATTTCGTCAGGAGGGTGTAAATTATCGACGCGACTAGATATTCATTGTTTTAATTTTATAAATATAATTACCCATAAAATCACAAAAACGAATTTTTAATGTCACGCCGACTAAATCGATCCCGTCCGCGAAGCCCATGTCGCATAGTCGAATCCGTACGCGACGCAACCGACCTCGGCATGCCGAATAATTGAACGCCACCGCCGTCAAGTGGCGGTAGCTGTCCGCCTCCGACTGTTCTCGGCCCGTCACGCTTCATCTGGTATGCCGCCGGCGCCACAGCCCTACGGATGCAAAGTCTCGCCCCGCTCGAGCATGTCGATGAATTCCGCGATCTTTCGCGCCCGTGTTTCCGGCTTCTTCGCGTTCTGTATCCGAAACAGGATCGCATAGCGATTACGGCTGTTCAGCGTCGAAAAAAACTTCCCGGCTTTCGGATTGGCGTCCAAAGCCGCCTGCAAGTCGTCCGGCACGGTCGAGTTGCTGGCCGACGTATAGGCCGCCTCCCAGCGGCCGTCCTTCCTCGCCTTTTCGATTTCGTCCATGCCGGCCGGCCGCATTCTTCCTGCGGCGATCAGCTTTTCGGCCTTGCCCTTGTTGAGCTTGGACCAGATGCTTTTCGCCGAGCGCGGGGTGAAACGCTGCAACCAGTATTGCTCGCTCTCGGCCTTCTTTTGGCCATCGATCCAGCCGTGGCAGAGGGCGCTTTCCACCGCCTCTTCGTAGGTGACGGTTCGCTGCCCCGCGCCTTTTTTCGCGAGCCGCAGCCATGCGCCGGTCGACGCGCCGCCGTTTTTTTCCAGCCAGCTTTCCCATTCGGCTTGACTGGCAAACGTCAGCGCGCCTTCGGTCATGTCACGCTCCTGAATGGTCGGGTTTTCAACGATCCGGAAGCCGCCGCTCGACGAACGCGCGGCGGCCACCGGTGCAACCCGCTCCGCACGATCGCGTCAAAGAATCCGGTTCAACGCATCGGCAAACCGCTTCACCGCGCCATCGACATCGTGCAGCTTGTCGAGACCGAACAACCCGAGCCGGAACGTCTTGAAGTCCTCCGGCTCGTCGCATTGCAACGGCACGCCCGCCGCGATCTGCAAACCGACATCGGCGAATTTCTTTCCGGTGCGAATACCGTCATCGTCCGTGTAGCTCACCACGACGCCCGGCGCCTCGAATCCTGCCGCGGCCACGCTCCTGAACCCCTTCTCCGTCAGCAGCGCACGAATGCGCTCGCCGAGCTCGAGCTGTTCCGCCTTCACCTTGTCGAAACCGTACGCATCGGTTTCCTTCATCACGTCGCGCAGCGTCGTGAGGCTGTCCGTGGGCATCGTCGCGTGATACGCGAACCCGCCGCCCTCGTACGCTTCCATGATCTGCAGCCACTTGCGCAGATCGCACGCGAAGCTGGTGCTGGTCGTCGCATCGATGCGCTCGCGCGCGAGCGGGCTCAACATGACCATCGCGCAACACGGCGATGCGCTCCAGCCCTTTTGCGGCGCGCTGATCAGGATGTCGACGCCGCTCGCCTGCATGTCGACCCACACGGTGCCCGACGCGATGCAATCCAGCACGAACATGCCGCCGACCGCATGCACGGCATCGGCCACCGCGCGCAGGTACGCATCGGGCAGCATCATGCCGGACGCGGTTTCGACGTGCGGCGCGAACACGAGATCGGGTTTGTTTTCCTTGATCGCGGCGACCACTTCGTCGATCGGCGCCGGCGCATAGGCGGCCTGCCTGCCGGCTTCGACCGGACGCGCCTTCAGCACCGTCGTTTCGGACGGGATGCTGCCCATGTCGAAAATCTGCGACCAGCGGAAGCTGAACCAGCCGTTGCGGATGACGAGGCACTTCTTGTTCGTCGCGAACTGTCGCGCCACGGCTTCCATGCCGAACGTGCCGCTGCCCGGGACGATCGCGACCGACTTCGCGTTGTAGACTTTTTTCAGCGTGGCGGAGATGTCGCGCATGACGCCCTGGAAGCGCTGCGACATATGATTGACCGAGCGATCGGTGTACACCACCGAATATTCGAGGAGCCCCTCGCGGTCAACATCGGGAAGTAAACCTGGCATGCTCGCCTCCGGTGAAAGATGAACGATGGAATCGGGACAAGCCGCGTCTTCGATTCGATACTGCTCTGCACCAATGCAAATGCGTCATTGCCTCGACGAAAACTGATTCTAACGAACGCCGCCGGCCGATTGGCGCATATTTTGTCGGCTGCCGGGCCCGGTGTTCGTCGTCGCGAGCCCGCGCCGCCCACATCGCCCCGCTCCGCGTACGGGTTAACGACGCGTGCGCCAGGCATCCCATAACATGTCGAACGGTCCCTTCACGACGGAAATTTCGATGACCTCCTCTCCCGCATCGTCACTGCAGTCGTCAACCGATCCCGCGCTCGCCGAGCGCGTCGACGCGGTCCTGTCCCGCCAGCTCGACACGCAGCGCCTCGTCGGCGCGGTCGTCCTCGTCGCCCGCGACGGCGAACTCGTCTATCGCCGCGCGGCCGGGTTCGCGGACCGCGAATCGCGTACGCCGATGCGCGAGGACACGCTGTTCCGGCTCGCGTCGGTGACGAAGCCGATCGTCTCGGCGGCCGCGATGGCGCTCGTCGCGCAACGCAAGCTGTCGCTCGACGAGGACGTCACGCGCTGGCTGCCCGCGTTCCGTCCGGCACTCCCCGACGGCCGCGTGCCGACGATCACCGTGCGCCAGTTGCTCGTGCATACCGCCGGTCTCGACTATCGCTTCAACGAAACCGACGCAAACGGCCCCTACGCGCGCGCCGGCGTCTCCGACGGGCTCGATGGCGCATCGATCACGCTCGCCGAAAACCTGCGCCGGATCGCCAGCGTGCCGCTGCTGTTCGCACCCGGCACCCGCTGGAACTATTCGCTGTCGATCGACGTCGTCGGTGCGCTGATCGAGGCCGTCTGCGGCGTGCCGCTCGCCGACGCGGTCGATGCGCTCGTGCTGCGCCCGCTCGGCGCACGCGACACGGCCTTCGTCGCACGCGATCCCGCGCGGCTCGCCACGCCGTACGTCAACGACACGCCGCAGCCGCACCGGCTCGCCGAGAACGAGACGGTGCCCATCGTCGAAGGGCTCGTCGGCGTCACGTACTCGCCGTCGCGCGCGCTGAATGCACACGCGTTCCCATCGGGCGGCGCCGGGATGGTCGGCACCGCCGGCGACGTGCTGACGGTGCTGGACACGCTGCGTGCGGGCGGCGGCGCGATCCTGCCCGCCGAGCTCGTCGACGAGATGGGCCGCGTGCAAACCGGCGATTTCGAATTGCCGGACCTGCCGGGCGCGGGCTTCGGAATCGGCTTCTCGGTGCTGCACGACCCGCAGGCGGCCGCGTCGCCGGAATCCGTCGGCACCTGGCGCTGGGGCGGCGTCTACGGCCACTCGTGGTTCGTCGACCGCGCACGCGGGCTCACCGTCGTGTCGCTGTCGAACACCCTTTACGAAGGCATGAACGGGCAGTACACGCTCGATCTGCGGGACGCGATTTATGGCGTTCGGTAGCGAGCGGAATGGAAAAGGCCCGGCGAAGCCGGGCCCGTGTCGTTCCGCGCAGATCGATCGCTTCCTCGCGTCCAGCGCGGCGCATGACGTGTCGCGACATCCATGAATCGACGTCACGCCGCTTCCGGCCGACCGCATCGCTATCGTGACCTGGCAAGCATCACGTACAAGCCCAGGCCGGTATAAAGAATGAACAAGACCGCAACGACCGTACAGGCAACACGCCCGCCCCCGCGCAGACGCGTTACACCGAAATACATCAAGCCTGCTCCGACAAGCAGCCACAATGGCCAATAGCTGACACCCAGAATCAGCATCATGACCGGCCACGGTATATCGATGGCGATGTCGCTCATCCCGGCCCCCGTTGCTCGAGTAAAGATCGTGTGTCGAAACCTCCGCGATGTTGCCACATCCCGGCATCGGCGACATCGAGCACGGCGCGGCGCGCCGACCATGAAAAAAGGCCCGACGGAGTCGGGCCAACGGGTTTGAGACACAAGGAGAATCCCGCCCACCCCATACCGGGCGGTCACGCCGCGCTACACGACGTTCTTTTCGACGATCGGCCGGTTTTCGAGCACGCGCGCCCAGCCGAGCGACGACAGGTCGAGCGTGTCGTAACGCCCGCCCAGAATGAGTTCGCTGACGCCACGCCCGGTCGCCGGCCCTTGCTGCAGCCCGTGGCCGCTGTAGCCGTTCGCGAACACGACGTTGTCGAGTTCGGGGTGGTAGCCGATGATCGCGTTGTGATCGAACACGTTGTACTCGTAGTAACCGGACCAGCAATTCTCGACGCGCAGCGCCTCGAATTCCGGCACGCGGTGCGCGAGCGTCGGCCAGATCACGTCGTCGAACAGCGCGTGATCGACTTCGTCGAGCGGCAGGTCGTCCGGGTCGCGATCCGGGCTCGGCGACGTGCCGCAGATATACGTCCGCCCTTCCGGCCGGAAATACACGCCGGTCGGGTCGATCAGCAGCGGGCAATCGGCGAGCTTCGCCGGCGACGATACGTTGAAGATGCTGCGCCGCCGCGCATACACGGGAATGTCGATGCCCATCATCGACGACAGCGCGCGCGTCCACGCGCCGGCCGCGTTGACCAGCGTGTCGCATGCGTAGCGCTCGCCGTCGCCCGTCACGACATGCGCGATCCTGCGGCCGTCGCGCACGACGTCCTTCACGTCGGCGGCCACGTAGCGCGCGCCGAGCGCCTGCGCCTTCTTGCGCAGCGCCTGCACGAGCCCGTAGCCGTCGAACCAGCCTTCGCCGCTCACGCCGTACGCGCCCGACACGAGATCGTCGACGTTGAGCCACGGAAACTTCGCGCGCAGCGCGGCGCCGTCCATCAGCCGGATATCGGCGCCGAGGCGCGTCTGCAGCGCATGGTTCTCGCGCAGCGTCGCGTCGCCGGCCGGCGTCGCGAGGAACAGGTAACCGCCTTCGTGCAGATCGATCGACGGCCGGTTGCCGTCCACTTCGAGCCGTTCGCCGATCGTGCGCAGGAAGTCGATGCCGAACAGCGACATCTCGATCGACAGCGGCGTGGAGAACTGCTGGCGAATCGACGCGGCCGACAGCGCCGACGACGATCTCGCATAGGTGGGATCGCGTTCGATGACGGTCACGGCGACCGTGGGATCGGTGGCGCGCAGGAAATACGCGATCGAGCTGCCGATCACACCACCGCCGACGATGACGACTTGAGAACTCACGACTGACTCCGGTTGCACGTAAAAGGCTTGGGGCCGCTCACGCTGATGACGGGCTTGGCGCCGGCCTCCGCCGGCCGGCCGCGCCCGTGGCTGGTTCGTGCCGCGCCTCGCGCGGCGTCGCGCGGGCAGGCTTCGTCGACGATCGCTCCGGCTATTTCAGCACGTCCGGCATCGCCGCGAAAGCCCGCTCGCCCGTGTTGCGTTCAGTCCGCCGATTTCGTCGTGACGGGCTGCCACGCGGCGTTCTTCACTTCATACAGCGTCGAGCTCGGGCTCTTCAGGTCGCCCGTGTTCGTGAATGCGATCGTGCCTGTGATGCCGTCATAGCGCGTGCCCTTCAGCGCACCGTTGAAATCGGCCGGCTTCGTCGAGTTCGCCTTCTGCATCGCGTTGATCGCGATCCACGTCGCGTCGTACGCGAACGGCGCATACGCGAGCATGTCGACGCCGTACTTCTGCTTGAATTTCGTTTCGAACAGCTTGCCCTTCGCGAGACGCGACAGCGGCTGCCCGTACTCCCACACCGCCGCGCCTTCGGCCGCGTTACCGGCCAGCCGGATGAAGTTCGCGTTCATCACGCCGCCGCCCGCGAGGAACTGCGCGCGAATGCCGAGCTGGCGCATGCGCTTCACGAGCATCGCGGCCTGCGCGTCGAGGCCGCCGAAGAACACGAGGTCGGCATTCGTGCTCTTGATCTTCGTGAGCTGCGCGCTGAAGTCGACGGCCTTGTCGTTCGTGAATTCGCGCGCGACGATCGTGCCGCCGTTCGCCTTCACGGCCTTCTCGAACTCGTCGGCTTCGCCCTGGCCGAACGCGGTGCGATCGTCGATGATCGCGATGCGCTTCGCCTTCGTCACGCTCGCCGCATACGCACCGGCGTTGCCGGCGTTCTGCGTGTCGGTCGCGATCACGCGGTACACGGTATCGAGCCCGGCGCGCGTGATGTCGGGATTGGTCGCCGACGGCGTGATCATCGGAATGCCGGCCTTCGCGTAGATCTTCGACGCGGGCAGCGTCGTGCCCGAATTGAAGTGGCCGATCACGACGGCCACCTGCGCGTCGGCGAGCTGCTGCGCGGCCTGCACGCCGGTGCGCGGATCGCTCTGGTCGTCCTGCGACGCGATGACGAATTTCACCGGCTTGCCGCCGACGGTCGTGTGCGCGGCATTCGCTTCGTCGACCGCCATGCGCACGCCGTTCTCGATGTCCTTGCCGTATGCGGCGCCGCCGCCCGTGAGCGGGCCGGCCACGCCGACCTTGACGATCGTCTCCTGCGCCTGGGCCGCGCCCGTCTGGAACGCGAGAAGCGCGGCGGTCAGCGCAACGCCGGAAAGCGAACGAATGCGGAACGTCATGGCAGTCCTTCTTCTGGGGGTCGGGATGCAACGCGCGAGGGTCGCGCGCCGGCAACCTCCTGCGCGCCGGTGATGCGTTTGCGTGCCAGGGCGCGTGCCACGCGCCAATCCGGGCGGACGATTACCGCGGCTCCGTCTCCGAAGAGCCTTTCATCGCGTAAGAGGTGAAGGGATTGTGGGTAGCCAATACCCGTGCAGCAAACGAAATATCGGAACTATGTTGTGAGGATTTGTCATCAAGTTCCGTAGTCGCGGCCGATCCACGGCCCGCGCGTCGGTGGACCGTGCAGGGAAGCCTTCCATGGCGAAGGGCGGCCGCGCCGCTGGATCAAGGTCGGCCATGGTCATGCAGGCAACGCATCATCGTTGCGACGCGGGCCCGGCCGGCCTTCGCGACGCTGGCAAGGCGCCGCGTCATCGATCAGTGCCGGTCGGTGCCCTTGTGGCTGCGCGCCGCGTCGGCGGCCTCGCCGGCCTTTTCCTGAAGCTTGCCGGCCTGCTGTTCGGCCACGCCTTCCGCTTCGGTCTCGCGGTCGCCCGTCACCTTGCCGAGTGCTTCCTTGACCGAACCCTTGACCTGTTTGAGCTTGCCCTCGATGCGATTCCTGTCCATGGTCGTCTCCTGCGATGGTTGAGGAAAGCCGGCGATGCCGCGCCCCTGCGCGGCGCCGCCGAGTGGACAGGATCGCAAGCCGGCGCCGCGGGCGGCAGATGCGGATGCACCAGTGCGCCTGGTGCATTCGTACCGCCGCGGTCAGTCCTTGCCCTTCGCACCGCCCTTGTCGCCGCGCGCGCCGTTCGCCTCAGCCGCGCCGACGATCCCGCGCTCGCGCGCCCAGACGATCGCCTCGCCGCGGCTATGCACGTCGAGCTTCGCGTAGATCGTCGCGACGTGATTGCGCACGGTGTTCGGCGCAAGCCCGAGGCGGCCGGCGATCTCCTTGTCGGCCAGGCCGTGGCACAGCAGGTCGAACACGTCGCGCTCGCGCGCGGTCAGGTCGGACAGCTGCGCGCCCGCATCCGGCGCATTCGCGCGCCGCACGTTCGCGAGCTTCTCGATCAGCGTGCGGCTGAACCACGACGCATCCTGCATCGCGGTCTCGATCGCATAGACGAGCTCCATCTCGGTCCGCTTGCGGTCGCTGATGTCGAGCAGCGCGACGAGCAGGCAGTCGCGCCCGTGGATCGCGACGGGGTCCGCCGACACGACGCAATCGCGCACGTCGCCGTCGCGCGTGCGGATCTGCACGTCGGCGTTGCGCACGTTGCCGTCGCGCGCGAGCCGACCTTCGACGCGCGACCACACGCCGCGCTCGGCCCACAGCCCGATCTCGTCGGCGGACTTGCCGAGCAGGTCGCCTTGCGCGTGGCCCGTCAGCGCGGCAAACGCGTCGTTCACGTCGAGCAGCTCGAAACGGTCGGCCGTGACGATCGCGGTCGCGACCGGCGCCATCCGGAATGCCGTCGCGAAGCGCTCCTCGCTTTGCATCAGCGCGCGCTCGGCCTGCTTGCGCGGCTCGAGATCCATGAACGTGAACAGCATGCACGCCTCGCCGTTCATGTCGATCGGCTGCCCGGCGACGACCACCGCCTTGGTGTTGCCGTCGGCAAGCTTCAGCACGGCTTCCATCTGCGGGATCGTCGCGCCTTCGCCGAGCCGCTCGATCGCGAGCTCGCGCCGCTCGGCCTGTTCGAGCACGTCGATCTCGTACACCGAACGGCCGAGCACGTCGTCGCGCGCGTACCCCGTCATGTCGAGAAAGCCCTGGTTGACCTTCACGTAGCGCAAGTCGTCGAGCCGGCAGATCACGGCCGGCGCCGGATTCGCGTTGAAGGTGCGCTCGAAGCGCTCCTCGGCGCTCGCCCATTCGGTCGCGTCGTGCAGCACGAGCGCGAGGCAATCGGGTGCGCCGGCCGCGTTCGTCAGCACCAGGCTGCGGATGCGGTGAACCCAGCTCACCGACTCGTCGGCCGCCGATTCGACCTCGACCGTCACGTCGCTGAACTCCTCGCCGGCGATCACGCGATCCATCGGATAGTGGCCGTCGCGCACCGGATGGTTGTTCCGGTAGCGCAGCCGGAATCGCTCGCGGTATTCGGTGACGTCCGCGCCGAGCGCCTTCAGCTCGGTCACACCGTGCATCGCGAGCGCGGCCTCGTTCGCCCAGACGATCCGCTGGTCGGGCTCGATCAGGATCACGCCCTCGGTGAGCCCGGCGATGATCTGGTGCAGTTGACGCCGGTCGGTATGCGACTTGAGCGCCTGTTCGTCTACTTGTTCGTTCATCGAATCGTTGTCCCTGTCGTCGATACGGGCGTCGGCCGAGCGCCCGTTGCGGTGGCACGCCCCGGCCGGCGCGTGCGGCGATGATCGCCTGCCGCGCAACGGCCCGACAGGCGCGGATGCACTATCTCGAATAGTACATTCGCACGCCGCTCGCGATCGTGCGGTGCCCCGCCGAACGTCGCGGCGCGGCCCGCGCACCCGTCCGGCGGCGTTGCGCGGGACATGGTGCACGCGCGTGCTCCACCGCTGCGTTCCGTCCCCGGTGCAAACGCACTAGCCGATCAGGTGAATTTGCGCGATGTCCGCTCGCGTTCGCGCCGGTACGCTGGTACTGCATCGGCGCTCCATGCGCTGCCCTTTCATACCGCAGAGGAGGACATCTGGATGAAACTGCATCAGACACCCGATCCGACGCGGCCCGAACCGCCCCCGGACAATCCGCCCGAACCGGCGCCCGGCACCGACCCGCCGGTACCGCTGCCGCCCGACGTGCCGCGGCCCGACATGCCGCCGCGCGAGCCCGGCTACGACACGCCGATCGCCCGCTGAGGCCCGGCAACGCGCGGGAACGATCCGTGCTCACCCGTTGCTTCACTCGCCAATCGAAGGAGAACATCAATGAACAAGACCTCGCACCTTTCGACACTGCTCGCCGTCAGCGCGGCGTTCCTGCTTTCCGCTGCCCCGCTCACGAACGCGCACGCCCAGGCCTCGTCGACCGACAGCGGCATGGCGACCGAATCGAGCCAGCCGGTGACCGACACATGGATCACGACCAAGGTGAAGAGTGAACTCGCGACCACCGATGGCGTGAAGAGCACCGACATCAGCGTGAAGACGGTGGACGGCGTCGTCACGCTCACGGGCGTGTTGCCGACGAAGGTCGCCGTGAAGAAGGCCGTCGCCGTGACGCGCGCCATCAAGGGCGTGAAGCACGTCGACGCATCGGGCCTGAAGGCGAAGGCCTGAACTATCACGCGGCCGCGTGCCGCACTTTTCTCCCCTTACGAAAGGAGCACACCATGAACGAAGACAAGATCAAGGGCCAGTGGAAGCAGCTCACGGGCAAGCTGAAGGCCAAGTGGGGCAAGCTGACCGACGACGATCTCGCGGTCGCGGAAGGCAATCGCGATTATCTGGCCGGCAAGATCCAGGAGCGTTACGGCATTGCCCGCGACGAAGCCGAGAAGCAGTTGAAGGAATTCGACCGCGAGCTGTAACGCGCCAGTCGTCTCACCCCGCCGCGACGCACGCCGCGTCGCGGCCACGAGGAGGACAACGACATGGGCAAATATCTGATCGCATGGCTGCTCGGCGTGCCGATCGGGCTGCTGGTGCTGTTTTATCTGGTCACGCACCTCTTCTGACGCACGCGACGCCCCGTCGACGAACGAAAAACGGGCCGACGGCTGAAACCAGCCGCCGGCCCGTCTGCTTTTGCATGCGGCGCGCGACGCGTCGCGCTTACTTCGCCGCGTTCGCCGTCATCTTGAAGATGCCCTGTGCGTTGCCCGCGTCGAAGCGCAGGTCGGTCACCCAGCGGCGCGCCGTCTGGTCGAACGTGCGCTTGCGCGTGATGAACTCGTAGAACGAACCCGGCACGTTGCGTTTCACCGTGCCGCCGTCGCGGGTGCGGAACTCGCGTTCGACGGTATCCGCGCGATAGGCGGTCTGGAACACGCGGCCCGAGCGCGAGCGTTCGACTTCCGGCTTCATCGGCCGACCCTTCGCCTTCTCGTCGTCGGCCAGCTTGAACACGTCGGCGACGCGGTCGGTCGCGTGGTTGAACGCGTTGCCTTCGGTCGCGATCCACGCCATTTCCGCCGATTCCATCAGCAGCGTTTCATAGTCGAGCTCGTTCGGCAGGTCGTGCTGGCGCGCGAACGCGCCGACGATTTCCGGCAGCAACGCGTGCGCGTCGTCCAGCGACAGCCAGCCTTCGCGCTCGACTTCCCACAGCAGCGCGACGGCCGCCGGCGACAACGGGTCGCGCGACGAGCTGACGACATTCGTCACGGCCTGCTGGAATTCCTTCGAGAAGCGCTCCGGATGCAGCTCGCTGACGAAGAACTGCGCGATTTCGTCCGGCGCGTCCTCATGCGCGTACGCCCGGCCAGTCATGCCGAGCTTGTCGAGCGGGTAACGGCCGTTCAGGCGGAAGCCGAGCGGACGCAGGATGCGCGTGAACGCGGCCTCGCCCGGCGGCAGCGCGCCCGTGTGCGGCCAGCGCACCGTGCGCAGCGCGCCGTGGTCGAAATAGACCGAACCGCCGCGCTCGATCGTGTCGGCCGTGTACGCGCGGCCGTTCGCCGAACGCTCGAGCAGCCCTTCGAACAGCGCCATGTTCATCGCCTGCGCGATTTCCGCGCGCGTCACGACGCCGTCTTCCCATTCTTCGAGGATGGCCGGCATGTTCAGGGTCGAGAACAGGGCGTCGGTCTTCGCCTGTCCCAGCAGCTTCGTCAGCAAGCTGTCGATATTCGGATTGCGCATCAGGATTCTCGTCTCGGGGGACCCGCCGGCAAACGTGCCGGCCATTCGTCGGCCGGCCGCCCTGCGGGCGCCTGGCCTTGCACGGGAAGCATTATTCAAAGGGTTGCAGCGGGGCGTAAAGCGAGATTAAATTGATACGTGATGAGTTTTTGGAATGATCAGCCGTTCTTCGCCTGCCTTTCGCCCTCGTGCGGCGGCCCTTTTTATCAGAGGAATTCAGGGTCCGTTTGGAGAGGGAACACACGTGCGCGTGCCCGACATCGCTCATCCCAAGGGGCGTCCTTAGGGCGCAGGGCAAGGAGCGAGGAACGCCGTTTGGTCGCGCCAGACAAGCGACGAGCGACGCCGCCCTACGGGAGATGTCGGGCATTCCCGTGGAATGATTTTTTAATTTCGGGTGCGTGCTCCCTATCCAGACAGACCCAGACATCATGCGCAAATTCAAGATCCCCAACATGGGCGCGCTCGTGGCTTTCGAAGCCGCCGCTCGCCACGAGAGCTTCACGCACGCGGCCAAGGAACTGTTCCTGACCGAAAGCGCGGTGTCGCGGCAGATCGCGACGCTGGAGGCGAGCCTCGGTGTGCGGCTGTTCGCGCGCGTGAAGCAGCGCGTCGTGCTGACGCGGGCCGGCAAGCTGTACGGCACGCAAGTACGGCGCGCGCTGGAAACGCTCGACCGCGACACGCTGTCGATCATCGCGCACGGCAGCGGCGGCGGTTACCTCGAGCTCGCGGTGCTGCCGACCTTCGCGTCGCACTGGCTGATCCCGCGCATCAAGAGCTTCTACGACCGCACGCCCGACGTGCGCGTGAACATGGGCAGCCGCACCGACCTGTTCTCGTTCGAGGACACGCACTTCGAAGCCGCGATCCACTACGGCAAGCCGACCTGGCCCGGCACGTCGTCCGACTACCTGTTCGGCGAGGAAGTCGTGCCGATCTGCTCGCCGGCGCTGCTGGACGGGCCGGTCGAGCGCGTCGAGGATCTGCTCGCGTATCCGCTGCTGCACTCGACGACGCGCCCCGGCGCATGGGCGCAGTGGTTCGAGACGCACGGCGTCGAGGACATCCGCACGATGCAGGGCGTGCGCTACGAACTGCATACGATGCTGATCAGCGCGGCCGCGGCCGGGCTCGGCGTCGCGCTCGTGCCGAAGTTCTTCGTCGAGGAACAGTTGCAGCAGCTCGGCCTCGTCGTGCCGTGCGATGCGGCAACCGTCGGCGATTCGGCGTACTACCTCGTGTATCCGACCGAGTTCAGCCACAGCAAGCCGCTGGAATCGTTCCGCAGCTGGCTGCTCGAACAGGCGAGCGCGTATGCGGCGCCCGAGCGCGACGCACCCGCCGCCGATGACGAAGAGGACGAGGACGTCGAGTAACGGCGCCGTCGCGCCGGCGTCATCGCGCGATGGCGCCGCAAGCATGCCGCGCCGGCGCGTCGGCCGCCACGACCTTCACCAGCCGCGCACGATCGGGCGTTTCCAGCCCCGGGCACGCCGTCTCCAGATCGCGGATCACGAGCGTCGCGCGCCCGTCGAACCGGCACACGCCGCGCGGTTGCGCGGCAGGCAGCCGCAGCCCGCGTCTCGCCTCGTGTTGATTCGTGAAAACGATCACGCCCGCGCGTTGCGAGCGATCGGGCAAGCGCCGCTCAGACGCGTCGTCCTCTTCGAACCATACGTCCGACCCGAGCGATTCGTCGCCGTAATCGAGCGCGTATTGCCCCGACAGCGTGATCGTCCGGTCGAGATGCGCCGCCCGGCAACCCGGCTCGGCATCCGCGGGGATCGTCTGCGCACCGGCCGCGAGCGGGCCGCACGCCAGCAACGATAAAAGCAGCGCGCGGGCGCGGCCGGTCATGCTGGACACATCGAGCACGGGGCGGATCATGGGCAGTCGGGTGCGGGTCGTCGTGACGAAGACCCGCATTGTCGCGCACCGCGTGCGTTACATGTGCCACTTCACCGTGGCGGTCAGCGTGCGCGGATCGCCCGGCATGTTGTACAGGTCCGCGTTGCCGTGCGCGGCGATGAAGTAGCGGCGATTGAACAGGTTGTCGAGCGTAAGCGTCACGTCGACCTTCTTGCTCCGATAGCCGGCGCCCAGGTTGAACACCGTGAACGACGGCAGCGTGACGAGATCGCTCGCCGACGTGTAGCGCGCCGACTGGAACTGCATGCCGGCCGCCGCATAGAAGCCGTACGGCAGCTCGCGCTTGAGCCACAGGCTCGCGCTGTGCCGCGGCATCAGCCCCGGCGTGTTGCTCGACACTGCGAGGCCGGCCGCCGTCGACTGCGCGGATCCGTCCACCGTGCCGTTCAGGTACGCGTAACCCGCATACACCGACCACTTCGGCGCGATCTCGCCGGTGAAGCCGAGTTCCATCCCGCGCACGTGCTGCGTGCCGATCGGCAGCGCATAGCCGGGATTCGCCGGGTCGCCGATCTGCTGGTTGGTCTGGCGCATGTCGAACAGCGCGACGCTGGCCGTGGCCTTGCCGCCGAGGTCGAAGCGCGAGCCGACCTCATACGCGGTGGTCTTCTGCGGCGCGAGCGCGGCGCCGTTCGAGAACGCGCCGGAGCTGATCAGCGTGTCGGCCAGCGGCGAGAACGACTGGCTGAACGATCCGTACAGCGTGAGCCAGTCGAGCGGTTCGTAGATCAGGCCGACGCGCGGGCTCCACGCATGATCGGTGCGCTCGAGATTGACGTTCGACGACGTGTAGTCGTGGCGGGTCTGGTTCAGGTAGTCGAAGCGCAGGCCCGCGAGCACCTTCCAGTGTTCGGTCAGCGAGATCAGATCCTGCGCGTAGACGCCCGCGAGCCCGACGACGGTCGACGCGTTCGTCTTCGCGCGCACGCCGGTCGGCACGCCGGGCAGCACGACCGGCTGCGGATCGAAGAGATCGTAGGTCGCGACCTTCGTCACGCCGTAGATCGTGTCGAACTTCTGCTGCTGCGACAGCTCGAGCCCGTACAGCAGCTCGTGACGCATGCCGAACAGCGACGTCTTCTGCGTGAGCTCGAACAGCCCGTCGATGCCGTGATCGGTGCGCTGGCGCGTCGACTGGTCGAGCGTGACGACCGGGTGCGCGGCCGTCTTGATCGGCTCGTACGTCACGTAGTTCTTCCGCTCGAGCGAGAAGTCGTACGCGCGGATCGCGCCGTGGAACGACAGCGAATCGTCGAAGCGGTGATCGAGCGACACCGTCGCGCTCTTCGCGGAGACGTCGTTGTAAGAACTGTTCCCCCCGTCGGCCGACCCGTAGTACGTGTTGATCGGCACGTCGACCGGCCGGCCGCGATACGCGGGCAGGCCCTGATCGGACGTGCGGCGGTCGTGCAGGTAGTCGAATTCGACGTTCAGCACCGTGTCGCGGTCGAGCTTGAACTGCGCGGACGGCGCGATCGCCTGCCGGTTGAGCTGGAACTGGTCGCGGAAGCTGTTCGAATTCTCGGCCGCGCCGGTCACGCGGAAGCGCGCCGCGTCGTTCGGGTTCCAGCCGAGGTCGAATTCGCCGCGCCGCTCGCCGCGCGTGCCGAGCGTCACGCCCACGTCGTTCACCGGCGTCGCCTGCGGCCGCTTCAGCACGCGGTTCACGATGCCGCCCGCCGAGCCGCGCCCGTACAGCACGGCCGCCGGCCCCTTCAGCACCTCGACACGCTCGACGTTCGACAGGTCGCGGTAGTACAGCGCATCGTCGCGAATGCCGTCGACGTACTGGTCCGTGATGCTGTTGAAGCCGCGGATCGTGATCTGGTCGCGCTGGCCGTCGCCGACCGAGAAGCCGACGCCCGGCACGTTGCGCAGTGCGTCCTGCAGCGACGTCGCGTTCTGATCCTCGATCACCGCGTGCGGCACGACGTTCACCGTCTGCGGCACGTCCATCAGCGACATGTCGGTCTTGGTCGCCGCGCGCGAATGGCCGCCGTCGTACGACGCATGCTCGGCGGCCGCGTTGACGGAAATCGCGGGCAGGGTCGCCGCGGTGTCGGCCGCCTGCGCAAACGAAGTGCGGGCGCCGGCCAGCGACGTGACGATCAGAAGCGCATGGCACGCGCTCGTGTTGAGTTTCATCGTGAACGTTCGTGAACGTAGAAGGTGGTGAAGAAAACGGCGAACGAGAACGCGCCGGCCCGCGCGCACATCGCGCGGCGAAGCGGCCAAGCCCTTTTCGCGAAAACGACGATGCGCGTGGAGGATCGCCCCGTCGCGCAGGCCGGGTGGCGAACGGCCGGCGCGGATCGCTGCCGGCCGGCGCCGCCGGCACGAAAAAAGCCGTGACATCCCGTCACGGCTCGTAATGCGGCGAAATAATAAACGAGAATGATTCGTGTTTTTAGTTAATTTTCACCGTGTCGCCTGTCCGCAACGCAAGCGCGCATGGCGCTCTGCATTTCTGACGAATACCTTTCTGTTTTGGGTCATCGAGTGGCTTGATTCGTAATGCAAACGAAAGATTAGAATCGGCCGCCTCATGCGGCAACGATCGATAACAGGCGGGAGTCGGGATACGACGACGGAGAAACTGGAGAGGATCACGAAGGATCGGGTCAAGCAGACGGGGTGGATGCAACGGTCCGGTGCGCGCCGGACCGGGCAACCCCGACCCGGCGCTCCGGGCAGCCGACCTCGTATCGGCAGCGCAGCGGATCTTCGTCCGTTCTTCACTACGTCTGCTCTCAGGCTCACTGCATTTTTTTCCTCGCCGCGCTGCGCCATTATCCGCTCAATTCGGCCCAAGTAAAACGTTTGCGCTTGCACCGCGGCCGTTATACCGGGGATTTGGACACATTCTTTCCGAATGCTTACGGTCATTGTGGCGCGCTTGCCCCCATGTTGCATTCGTTGCGGCGTTCCTTTTAAATGGAACTGGTTCCATTCGCTGAATCGACGCTATTCGCGCGTGACGTGCCGTCGCGGGCGCGTCATGATGCCGATTCAGGATCGAGGACCGTTCAGTTCAGGATTCGCATCGCCCGTCCTTCCCGGACACCCCGTCAAACGAGACCGTCATGCCCGATTCCGCCTCCCTGCAGCACCTGTTTCCCGCCTTACAGGACATCCCCGCCGAATTCCGGCTGGCTTCGCCGATTCACCAGCGCGTGTCGCTCGTCGACGGCGAACTGCGGCCGTGGGACGGCGCAACCAAGACCGTGCTGTCCCCGGTGTGCGTGCGCCAGGCGGACGGCAGCGTCGAGCAGATGGAAATCGGCAGCTATCCGGTGATGGGCGAGACGGAAAGCGACGCGGCGCTCGATGCCGCGGTGCGCGCGTACGACGCGGGCCGCGGCGAGTGGCCGACGATGAAGGTCGAGCAGCGCATTGCATGCATGCAGGACTTCATCAAGCGGATGGTTGCGCAGCGCGAGCTGGTCGTGAACCTGATCATGTGGGAGATCGGCAAGAGCCTCGCCGATTCGCAGAAGGAATTCGACCGCACCGTCACCTACATGACGCAGACGATCGATGCGCTGAAGGAGCTCGACAACGCGAACTCGCGCTTCGTGATCGCGGAAGGCACGATCGGCCAGATCCGCCGCACGCCGCTGGGCGTCGTGCTGTGCATGGGCCCGTACAACTATCCGTTGAACGAGACGTTCGCGACGCTGATTCCGGCGCTGCTGATGGGCAACACCGTGGTGTTCAAGCCGCCGCAGTACGGCACGCTGCTGTTCGAGCCGCTGCTCGAGGCGTTCCGCGACGCGTTCCCGAAGGGCGTGATCAACACGATCTACGCGCCGGGCGCGGTGGTCGTGCCGCACATGCTCGCGTCGGGCAAGATCAACGTGCTCGCGCTGATCGGGTCGAGCAAGGTGGCCGATCACCTGAAGAAGCAGCACCCGAAGTCGCACCGGCTGCGCGCGATCCTCGGCCTCGACGCGAAGAATGCGGCGATCGTGCTGCCCGACGCCGATCTCGACCTCACCGTGAAGGAGTGCCTGCTCGGCGCGCTGTCGTTCAACGGCCAGCGCTGTACCGCGCTGAAGATGCTGCTCGTGCATCGCTCGATCGTCGACGAATTCCTGAAGCGCTTCACCGCCGCGCTCGAACAGCTGAAGATCGGCATGCCGTGGGAAAAAGGCGTCAGCATCACGCCGCTGCCCGGCATGCATCGCACCGCGTACATGACCGACGCGATCGACGACGCGAAGGCGAAGGGCGCGCAGGTCGTCAATCGTTCGGGCGGGGAATTCAGCAAGACGCTGTTCTATCCGGCCGTCGTGTATCCGGTGTCCGAAGGGATGAAGCTGTACCGCGAGGAGCAATTCGGGCCGATCATTCCGGTCGCACCGTTCGACGACGTGGAAACCGCGCTCGACTACGTGACGACGTCGGATCACGGCCAGCAGGTCAGCATCTTCGGTTCCGATCCGGCGCAGATCGGCGCGCTCGTCGATCCGCTCGTGAACCAGGTGTGCCGAGTGAACATCAATTGCCAGTGCCAGCGCGGGCCCGACGTGTTCCCGTTCGCGGGACGCAAGGATTCGGCCGAAGGCACGCTGTCGGTGAGCGATGCGCTGCGCGCGTTCTCGATCCGCTCGATGGTCGCGGCGAAGCAGACCGACGGCAGCAAGCAACTGCTCGACTCGATCGTGTCGGATCACTACTCGAAGTTCATCAATACCGGCTTCATTTTCTGAAGCCGTCCCGGTCGATGCCTGGGCCCCCGTCGCACGCCGCTGCGGCGGGGCGCTTCCGGCATGCGTCGCGCTGCTAGACGTTCGTCGCCAGCAGCCGAATGCCCGCGACGCCGAACACCACGGCCAGGCACGCTTCCATCGCGCGACGGCCGCGCACGTACAGCCGCCGCGCACCGTCCATCGAGAACACCAGCGCATAGCCGCCGAACACCATGCAGCCGATCGCGAGGCAGCCCGGGACGACGGCGCCGTGCGCGCCGCCCGCGCCGTTCGACGACAGCGCGACGATCGACACCCACACGAGAATCGCCTTCGGATTGGTCAGGTGCAGCATCGCGCCGCGCACGTAGAAGCGCGACAGCCGCTGCTCGCGGGCCTCGCTCGCCGATGCCGCCGGCGGCCCCGACAGCGCCGTGCGCGCCGACTTGAACGCGAGCCACAGCAGGTACAGCCCGCCGAAGACCTTGATCGCGACCAGCAGCTTCGACCACGCGAGCAGCGCGGCCGATATGCCGAGCGCCGCGATCGTCGCCCAGAACATCGACCCCGAAATCACGCCAAGCGCGAACGCGAGCGCCGCCTTGCGGCCCTGGGTCGCGGCGACCGACATGATCGCGAGATTGCTCGGCCCGGGGCTGGCCGTGCCGATGAAATAGGCCGTGTAGGCAAGCAGCAGGTTGGCCGAGAAGAAGGTATGGGCGCTCATGTCGTATCTCGCGGGGACGATTCGGAGATTGTTGGCAAACCCGCGCCGTCTGCCCATGGACAATTGTGCGGCCGATCGCTGGGCCAGTTGGATGACCACGCAACCGATCGGCCGCCGCCGGACCGTCTCTGTTTTGAAACAACCGGCGTGCTCGCCGCCGGTCCGCGCGATGCGACAGCGCACGTTCCGCGCAGCCGTTTTCCGTCGGCGGACGCACGGCGGGCGCGGCCGGACCACGCGGCACGCGTCGTTCCGGCCGTTCGCCGGCGCAAACGCGCGACGCGCCCGAGGCCCGCGTTACGTTACATCCGTGAAGCATTTCGCGTCGTCACGCCGGGTCGGGCGCCCGACGCGGCGCACCTCGCGCCCGTAGACACCCTCCTCGACCGCCTGCGCGATCCAGTCCCGGCGGGACTCGCCGACCGACGGCGGAGCGCGGCTCAACATTGCTCAACAATCGTCCGGCGGCGCTGGTACGGAATCTGCATTCCGTTCGGGCAGAAGCCGCGCGCGGGGACCGCGCGGACATGAATCCACCCTCGGGCGCGTCCGCGGATACGCCCGTACGATACGCACACGCAACGAGGCTCTTCATGGATGCGCAGCCCAACTCGTCCGACTCGTCGTTCCAGCTCTTCCTCGCGAAGGTGCTCGAACAGCCGCTGCCCGACTGGACCGAAAAACAGCAGATGGAACTCGAGATGGCGCGCACGCTGTCGACGCAAATGGTCACGCTCGCCGAAGACATGCGCGGCCGCGCGCCCGATCTCGCGCGCTGCCTCGTGCTGCTCCGCTACGCGAAGGTGCTCGACTTCATGCTGACGTCGCTCGCCGCGCACCGCGACATTCATCCGCAGACGCTGCGCACGCTGTTTCGGCTCGCGAACCTGAAGGTCGACGACGCCTATCCGGTGTGAGCCGGCGCAACGGACCGCGCGTCGCGCACGGCCGTTGCGGCCACTCAACCCGCCCCGCACACGCGCGCCCCTCCACGTAAACGGAGGTACAATCGCGCGCCATGAACGCACTTCGCCGCTTCCTGCTCCGGCCAGGCGTCGCGCGACGGTGGCTGTGGGGGTTCCTCCTCGTGACGCTGCTGTCCCGCGCGCTGATGTCGGGCGCCGTGATGCTCGATCCGGACGGTCCGGATGCGGGCTCGGTAGTGCTGTGTTCGGGCCGCGGCCCGCTGATCGTCACCGGCGCCGCGCTGGCCGCCCGCTTCGATGCGGGCGCGCCGATCACACCGGCCAACGATGCGCGCGCACTCGCCGATGCACTGAAGCATGACGCGCATGCCGACCAGGCGGCGTCCTCCGACAACGGCGACAGCCTGTGCGCGTTCGGCGCCGCACTGTTCACCGCGCTCGCGTCGTTCGTGCTGCTGGTGCTGCTGTTTCCCGCGGCGCCGCCGCGGCGCTTCTTCATTCGCTTCGACGGTCTTCCATTCGTGCGATCGATACGCGACGATCGCCCGCCCTCCCGCGCTCCTCCTCTGTTCTGCTGAACGTTTTGCCCCGTGACGCGCGCACGTCGACGTGCATGCGCGTTCACGCCGTTCGTTTCGCCCTGACCTGATTCACGCGTTCACCCGAATGCCCGCATCGCGCGGGCGACGCCGCCCTGCGCACCGTTTGCGCAGCGTGCCGCGCCGCCTGTCGCGGCGATGCACGCATGCGGGTGCGACGCACGTCGACCGCAGCCGGCCCGCGCCGGTCGCGCCGCTCGACGCACCCGAGGAGTTCACACCATGTCGACCACCGTCGATCGGGCCATCTCGCCCGCCCGTTCCGCCAGCGCCGGTTACCGGACGCTCTGGCGCTGGCATTTCTACGCCGGCCTGTTCGTGATGCCGTTCCTCGTGATCCTCGCGATCACGGGCACGCTCTACTGCTTCCAGCCGCAGATCGAACCGCTGCTGTATCCGCACCGGCTGGTCGTCGAACCGAGCGCGACGCCGCGGCTCGATGCCGACACGCTGCTCGCCCGCGCACGCACCGCGATGCCGGCCGGCGCCACGCCGGTGTCCGTGCAGGTCGCCACCGCGCCGGACCGCAGCGCCGAGTACGTATTCCGGCTGCGCGACGGCAGCCGCGAGAGCGTGTACGTGAACCCGTACGACGGCAGCGTGCTCGGCACGCTGAGCGTCGAGAACCGCTTCATGCAGATCGACCGGATGCTGCATCGCAAGCTGCTGCTCGGCAAGACCGGCGAGTTGCTGATGGAGCTCGCCGCCTGCTGGACCTTCGTGATGATCGGCACCGGCGTCGCGCTGTGGTGGCCGCGCGGTACGGCCCGCGTCGGGCGCGCGCTGCGGCCCGACCTGTCGCTGCGCGGCCGGCCGCTGTGGAAGAGCATTCACGCGTCGGCCGGCATCTGGCTCGCGGCCGGCACGGTCGCGTTCATCCTGACGGGGCTGCCGTGGTCGGGCTCGTGGGGCAAGAATTTCAAGGCGCTCGCCGCGACCGTGAACCTCGGTGCGCCGGAAGGCGCGTGGGGCGGCGGGTCGATCCGCTCGACGCGCCCGGGTGCCGCCGTGACGGCCGGGCACACGCCTGCGCAGCCGGCCATGTCGTCCGGCCATCACCACGATTCCGGCGAATCGATGCCGGGAATGGTGATGGACGACCTGCCGTTGCCGCAAACGCCGTGGGCGGTCGGCAACGTGCCCGTGCCGCATTCGCCGTCGGCGCCGGCACCCGCGCCGCTGCCGCTGGCCCGCGCGATCGCGATCGTCGCCGGGCTCGGCGTGACGAGCGGCTACACGCTCGCGTTGCCGTCCGGCGCGGATGGCGTGTTCACCGCGTCGTACTTTCCGGCCGACCCGAAGGCCGAACGCACGATCTACGTCGACCAGTACAGCGGCGCCGTCCTGAAGGACATCCGCTACGGCGACTACGGCGCGGTATCGAAAGCCGTGTCGTACGGCACGTCGCTGCACATGGGCCGTTATTTCGGGCTCGCGAACCAGATCCTTTGCGCAGTGTTGTCGCTCGGGCTGGCCGCGATGGCCGTCACGGGCACCGTGATGTGGTGGAAACGCCGCCCGGCCGGGAAGCTGGGCGCACCGTCGCGCGAACGCGGCACGCCGCCGATGCGCGGCTGGATCGCCGGGCTCGTGCTGCTCGGCATCGTGTTCCCGCTGATGGGGTTGACGCTCGTCGCGGTCTGGCTGCTCGACCGGCTGCTGTTCGGCCGCGCGGCGCCGGCCGCAGCGTGATCGATGCAAGCGCCTCCCCCATTCGAAGGAAACCGAAACGATGAAGTTCAGATCGATGCTGCCCGCTGCCGTTCTCGCGGCGCTCTCGCCGGGCGGGCACGCACACCCACAGAAAAGCGGCGTCGACGAAGCCGGCGCCACGCTCGCACCGATTCGCGTCGACGCGCAGAAGGCGCCCGCACTGACGCAACCGCTCGACACCGGCAGCCATCTCGGGCTGTCGCCGCTCGAAACGCCCGCGAGCGTCGAGCAGATCGGCCGCGCGACCCTCGACACGCGCGGCGACAGTTCGATCGTCGACGCAGTGAGCCGCGCCGCCGGCATCAGCGCGTCGCCGCATCCCGGCAACGGCGATTCGGAGCTCGCCGCGCGCGGCTTCGTCGGCGCGTCGTCGGTCACGCAGCTCTACGACGGCGTGCGCCCGTACGGCGCGATCGGCGTCACGTTCCCGTTCGACACGTGGTCGGTCGACCATATCGACGTGCTGCGCGGCCCCGCTTCGGTGATCTACGGCGAAGGCGCGATCGGCGGCGTGGTCAACATCGTGCCGAAGAAGCCGACGCGCACGCCGATCCGCAACGAGCTGCAGGTCGGCGGCGGCACCGAAGGCACGGCGCGCGCCGCGTTCGGCAGCGGCGGCGCGATCGACGACAAGCTGTCGTACCGCTTCGACATCAGCGGCAACCGCTCGTCGAACTGGGTCGATCGCGGCGACTCGCGCAACCTGTCGGTCTCGGGCGCGCTGCGCTACGACGTGACGCCCGACCTGTACGTGACGGCGTCGTACGCGCAGGGCTTCCAGCATCCGATGCGGTATTTCGGCGCGCCGCTCGTCGGCGGCGCGCGCGATCGCGCGCTCGACGAGAAGAACTACAACGTCGGCGACGCCGACATCGCGTTCCGCGACAGCTGGGCCACCGTGTCGGCGAACTGGCAGCCGAGCGACGGCCTGAACGTGACGAGCACGCTGTACCGGATGAAGAGCAATCGTCACTGGAAGGATGCGGAGTACTACACGTACGTGCCGTCGAGCGCGCAAGTGCGGCGCAGCAGCTACACCGAGATCTTTCATGATCAGGCGCAGTACGGCAACGTGACGACGGCCACCGTCGACAGCGCGCCGTTCGGCATGCGCAACACGTTTTCGGCGGGCGTCGAGTTCAACCACACGACGTTCCAGCACGACAACAACTCGCCGTATTCGGGCACGTCGACGGTCGATCCGTTCGACTTCGATCCGGGCGGTTTCATCAATACGGCCGGCACGTTTCCGAAGTACCGCAGCCAGTCGAACCAGTACGCGCTGTTCGCGGAGAACCGGCTCGCGATCACGCCGCGCTGGTCGGTGATCGGCGGGCTGCGCTACGACCATGCGAGCGTGAACCGCGACGATCTCGTGAACGGCGGCGCATTCACGAAGGTGTTCGCGAACACGGGCTGGCGCGTCGGCACCGTGTACGACGTGCGGCCCGGTCTCGCCGTGTACGGCCAGTATTCGGTCGCGGCCGATCCGGTCAGCTCGCTGCTGTCGCTGAATGCGTCGAAGGCGAACTTCACGCTCGCGACCGGCCGCCAGATCGAGATCGGCGTGAAGCAGTCGTTCCTCGACGGCAAGGCGGAATGGACGCTGGCCGCGTACCGGATCGTGAAGAGCAATCTCCTGACGGCCGACCCGGCGAACCCGAACCAGTCGATCCAGGTCGGCCAGCAGTCGTCGCGCGGGCTGGAGGCGACGGTCGGTGCGGAGATCGCGAAGGACTGGCGCGTCGATGCGAACGTGTCGATCCTGCGCGCGAAATACGACGATTTCCAGCAGTCGTCCGGCGGCGCGACCGTATCGCGCGCGGACAACGTGCCGGTGTCGGTGCCGCAGCGTCTGGCGAACCTGTGGGTGAGCTGGCGCTTCGCGCCGGACTGGACGGGCATCGCGGGCGTCAGGTACGTCGGCAAGCGCTTCGCCGATACCGCGAACCAGCTCGTGATGCCGTCGTACACGACCGTCGACCTCGGCCTCGCGTGGAAGCCGCGCAAGGACACGACGATCGCCGCCCGCGCGTACAACGTGTTCAATCGTCGTTACGTGCAGTCCGCGTACTACAACGAGACGCAGTATCTGCTCGGCAACGACCGGCGGCTCGAGGTGCTGGCGAACTACCGGTTCTGATGCGGCGCGCCGCCGCATACGCGGCGGCGGGTCGGTCAGCCTTCGGTATCGCGGCGGCCGACCCGGACGCATCGATCAAGTACGCGGCCCCGCCATCCACTTCCGGTAGCGTCGCGTCTGGCACTGCGCGGCCAGTTGCTGCTTCACCAGCGCGCGCAGCGGCGACACCTGCGGGTGCGTACGACGCCCTTCGCTGAGCCGCGTGAGCTGGAACTTGACGACGGCCATGTTCGCCAGCGCGCCCAGCGCCTTGTTCTTCCAGCGGATCGGCTGCAGCACCGGCGCGCTGTCCTTGCCGGCGCGCCAGTCGCGCGGCAGGTTCGGGTCGATCGACAGCGCGGTCGCGATGCCGACCATCGCCACGCCGCTGTTCACCACCTGCTCGGCGACCGCACGACGCCGGATTCCGCCCGTGACCATCAGCGGCATCCGCGCGACGGCCGTGATGTCGCGCGCGAATTCGAGGAAATACGCTTCGCGCGCGAGCGTGCGCCCGTCGCGCGCCTCGCCCTGCATCGCCGGCACTTCATAGCTGCCGCCCGACAGTTCGACGAGATCGACGCCGAGCGGATTCAGCAATTCGACCACGCGCTTCGCGTCGTCCGCGCTGAAACCGCCGCGCTGGAAATCGGCCGAATTCAGCTTCACCGCGACGGCGAAGGCCGGCGATACCGTCGCGCGCACCGCCTTCACGATATCGAGCAGCAGGCGTGCGCGATTCTCGATGCTGCCGCCCCATTGATCCTGCCGGCGGTTCGTCAGCGGCGACAGGAACTGGCTCAGCAGATAGCCGTGCGCCGCATGCACCTGCACGCCGGTGAAGCCGCTTTGCTCCGCGAGCCGCGCGGCACGCACGAAACGCTGCTGCACGTCGGCGATATCGGCCGCCGTCATTTCCTTCGGCACCGGAAACTGCTTCGACAGCGCGCCGAGCGCGAGCGGCACGGCCGACGGCGCGAGCGTCGTCTGGCCGAGCGCCGCCTGCATCTGGCGCCCGGGGTGATTGATCTGCATCCACACGTGCCCGCCGCCCGAGCGGGCGATCTGCGCCCAGCGGCGGAAACGGTCGAGATGCGCGTCGCTTTCGAGCACGACGCCGTTCGGCCCCGTCATCGCGCGGCCGTCCACCATCACGTTGCCGGTCAGGATCAGGCCGGCCTGACCGTCGGCCCACGCCTGGTACAGGCGCAGCAACGCATCGGACGGCGCGTGGTCCGCATCGGCCATGTTTTCTTCCATCGCGGCCTTGGCCAGACGGTTCGGAATCACCGCCCCGTTGGGCAGTGTGAGGGGCGCAAACAGATTCATGGTGGCAAATCCTCGATTGACGATGGCCCACGATAACTTTAAAGTCAACTTTAAGGTCAAGCCTTTTTGGAGCCCAACATGAAAATCGGCGAACTGGCGAAGGCGAGCGGCCTCGCCGCGTCGCGCATCCGTTTCTACGAAGCGAGCGGCCTGCTCGAACCGGCCCGCCGGCAGGCGAACGGCTATCGGGAATACGGGCCGGAAGCGTTGACGCGGCTCGCGATCATCGACCGCGCGCAGTGTGCGGGCTTCTCGCTCGACGAGATCCGCGCGGTGCTGCCGCCCGATCTCGGCGCATGGCCGCACGACGAACTGCTGGTCGCGCTGCGGCACAAGGTCGACGAGATCGCGCTGCTCGAACGGCGGCTCGCGCAGAACCGTCAGCACCTCGAGACGTTGATCGACGAAATCGAGAACAAGCCCGAAGGCGAGGATTGCGCGAGCGCCGCGCAACGGATGCTCGACCGGCTCTGCGAGCAGGCCAGCCAGCCACTGGAGTCCGCACCCGCGGTGCGGCCGACGCGCAAGCGCGCGTGAGGGATTGCGTTGCGGGATTACGCTACGCCGTCCGTCGATCCATCCATTTGCGCCGTGGCGAAACGGGTTGACGCATAGGCGTCGGCTGCCGCAGCGCAATCTCATGTCCCCCATTCATATGACAGCCCCCCGCATCAGAGAATGTCTCGTCGCCGCGCTGCTGATGTTCGGCATCGGCGGCGCCTTCGCCAGGACTTGCGCCGACACGCCTGCGTCGTTCGCTTGCCCGGACAAACCCGATCTGCCGGACGAGATCGTCGCGCAGCTTCCGGCCGGCTACGAAGCGATGGACGCCGCATCCGGCCAGTTGACCGATAGCACGCGCAACGGCTACGTCGTCGTCGCGCACCGACCCGACGACTCGATGGCCAACGCGTCGCTGCGTCCGCTGATGATCTTCCTGCAAGGCAAGGACGGGCGCTACCGGCTGGCCGCGCGCAACGACACTGTGATCATGAAAGCCGACGAAGGCGGCATGGACGACCCGTATCTCGATGGCGTCGCCGACAACGCGCTCACGGTCGGCGCTCGCGCCTTCACGGTCGAACAGGGGGTATTTGCGGGCCACAACCATTGGCGCGACCGCATCACGTTTCGCTACGACATCTCACACCGTACGTGGGTGTTTCATCGCGACGTGTTCCGGAACTGGCGATTCAACTATGACGAGGACGGCGATGCGCTAAAGGCCGACCCGGTACGCATTACGCGCGCCAATGCGGCCAAGCCCGTCACGTTCGAAGCGTGGCGACCGCGTGACTGGTGCGATTCGGCGGAGCGGCGCGAAAGTGATCCGGCTTGCCGCACGCATTGATGGCGGCACTGCCGCTGCCGATGCGCGCCAATAGCGGGCCCGAAGCACGGCGCAGCGCGGCGCGGCTGCACCGATTTGCTTACGTCGCAGGTAATCGACGCGCGCGTCCCGCGCCGCGATCATGGCTCCATCGATTCACGCACCGCATCCCGCCAAGGAGCCCGCCATGACCGCCTACGCCATCGCCCACCTGCACGACGTCGAGATGTGCGACGACATCGTCGAATACCTCGAACGGATCGACGGCACGCTCGCGCCATACGACGGCCATTTCGTGATTCACGGCGCACGGCCGGAAGTGCGCGAAGGCGTGTGGCGCGGCGACCTGATCGCGATCGCGTTTCCCGATCTCGACACGGCGCGCGCATGGTACGAATCGGACGCGTACCGGCAGATTCAGCCGCTGCGCGCACGACACGCGAGCGGCCCGTTGATCCTGATCGACGGCGTCGACGAACGGCACAAGGCGACCGACATCCTGCGCTGAGGCTCGATGCGCGTGGCGTTCCCTACGCGCTCGACGCCGCGCTGCGTGGCGCACCATCGGCACGCCACGCAGGCCGCGACGCGCGGGCGGCTGCCGCGTCAGATCCCGTCGAGCGGCTGCCCCGGCTGCCACGCATCGATGGTCGCCTTAGCCCGCGCGCGATCGCGCGCCGACAGTTCCCCTTCGAGCGCGCGTGCAGTCGCCTCGGAGAACTCGACCTTGCGGCTGCCTTTCCCGGCCTTCACCGCGGCAAGATAGAACGTGTACGCGGTCGACAGGTTCTGCTTCACGCCGCGCCCTTGCTGGTAGAGCGTACCCATGCTTTCGAGCCCCAGCGGATCGCCCTGGCGCGCAGCGGCGCGATACAGCACGACGGCTTTCTCGAGGTCTTGGGGCAGCTTCATCCCCATGTCGTACATCATGCCGAGCGCGCTCTGTGCGGGTGCGTAGCCGCGATCGGCCGCCATCTGGAAGCAGTCCGCCGCCACGCGGAAATAGCGCTTGGCCGGATTCTCCTCGTGCCGGAACAACTGCCACGCGGCATCGTCGATCTGCACGCCCATGTCGTATTGCATCTTCGCGTCGCCGTGCTGGGCCGCGAGAAAACTCCACTTCACCGCCTGCTCTGCGTCCTGGTAGCGGTAGTAATCACCGAGCAGCGCAGCCGCTTCGACGTTACCCGCGTTCGCTGCGGTCGTGAGTTCGGGGATGGCAGTCTTGTAGTCGTTCTTCTTGTAGGCGGCAAATGCGTCCCGCAGATCCGCAAACGCCGGCGCAACGGCCAGCGCAAGGCTCAACGCCAATAAGGTCTTCTTCATTGCTCTCGATATTGTGATTATTCGATCGGATCGCGGCGCGGTGCGACGTCGTGCCCTCGAGCGTCGCGCCGCGCATGCAGCCGTCCGGTGCGCGTCGTCGTTCCGGGCACCGCATGGCGGAGCCTGTCACACCGGAAGGCTCCCCTTTTACCGCATCCGCCAATCCGTCGTCAATGAAGCGCCTTCGGCCAGCCGCGCCGCCTACGCGTTCCGCTCCATCGGCTCGCCGACGACGAAGCCGCCGCCCTGGAACCGCTGCGCGGGATCGTCGTAATCGGCGGTCGGCGCCGTCACCGGAAACAACCCGGCGAACTGCTCGGAGCTGTCGCGCGGGCGGAAGCCGAGGAAGCCGACCTTCGTGTTGTCCCACCACTTCACCGGGTTGTCCGACGCGCCGTAGACGATCGCGTGGCCGACACGATTCGTCAGCAGCGAGCAGCGCACGAGCTCGATGAAGTCGCGATAGCTGAGAAACGTGACGAGCATGCGCGGGTTCTTCGGCACCTCGAACGACGAGCCGATCCGCAGGCAGACGGTTTCGATCCCGAAGCGGTCGAAGTAGTAGCGCGACAGCGATTCGCCGAAGCACTTCGTCACCCCGTACAGGCTGTCGGGGCGCAGCGGCGAATCGGCGTCGAGCACTTCGGTGACCGGATGGAAACCGATCGCATGGTTCGAGCTCGCGAACACGACGCGCTTCACGCCGTGCTTGCGCGCGGCTTCGTACAGGTTGTACGTGCCGGTGATGTTCGCGCCGACCAGATCGTCGAACGGCGCATCGACCGAAATGCCGCCGAGGTGAACGATCGCGTCCACGCCGTCGACGAGCTGCATCACGGCCGGCCGGTCGGCCAGGTCGACCTCGCGGATTTCTTCATGCGCGGCCGCGTCGCCCAGCGCCGCGATGTCGCTGACGCGCACGACGTCGGCCCAGTCGGCGAGCGCGCCGCGCAACTGGCGGCCGAGGTTGCCGGCCGCGCCCGTCAGCAGCAGGCGGCCGAACGGTTTGCGCGCGGCGGTGGATGAGGCGTTCATCGAATCTCCTTGAATCTACCCAAATCGGAAAACGTTTTCCAACTATACGCGGACGCGGCGCCGAACGTCAATGGCCGAACCTGCTTGCAGCCATCCGCACTTTCCCGATATCGACCGCTGGCCGCGCGCCGGCTTTTTCTGCCACAATCCGGCGTTATCGAACGAAAACGTTACCCTGCGGATGAAAAAAGTTTCCCCGACGATCCGCGACGTGGCCGCGGAAGCCGGCGTGTCGGTCGCGACGGTCTCGAAGTACGTGAACGGCACGCAGCGCTTCTCGCCGACCGTCGAGGCACGGCTGAAGGACGCCATCGAGCGGCTCGGCTACCGTTCGAACCCGCTCGCGCGCTCGATGATCACCGGCCGCACGCGCACCATCGGCCTCGTGATCCTCGACATCAGCAACCCGCACTTCACGAACGTGGTGAAAGGCGCGAACCGCGTCGCGCTGCAGCACGACTACACGCTGCTGCTCGTCGATACCGAGGAGAGCCAGGCGCGCGAACGTTCGCTGATCGAGGCGCTCGCGCAGCGCGTCGACGGGCTGATCGTCAGTACGCGGATGCCCGACGAGGAAGCCGGCTGGATGCTCGACCTCAACAAGCCGCTCGTGCTGCTGCGTCGCAGCCCGGGCCTGCCGATTCCGAGCGTCGGCATCGACAACCGGCTGTCGACCTACATGCTCGCGCGCCACCTGCTCAACCTCGGCCACACGCGCATCGCGTATCTCGGCTTCGGCACCGCGCGCGTGAACGACGAACGGATTCAGGGCGCGCGCGACTGCCTCGCCGAAGCCGGGCTCACGCTCGACGTGCATGACGCGCATGCGCCGACCGCCGAGGCCGGCGAGCGCGCGTGCTCGCGCGTGATGCTCGGGCCGCAGCGCCCGCAGGCCGTGATCTGCTACAACGACCTGATCGCGCTCGGCTTCATGAAGGAGGCTGCGTCGCTCGGCTTCCGGCTACCGCAGGACGTGTCCGTCGCCGGCATCGACAACGTGCCGTACGGCGCCTACGCGGCGCCCGCGCTGACGACCGTCGACATCCAGAGCGAGAACATGGGCGAGCTCGCGATGCAGAAGCTGATCGACGCGCTCGCCGGGCGCACCGACGCGAGCTATTCGACGTTCGAGCCGCGGCTGATCATGCGCGCGTCGACGGCCGCGGCCGGCTGACGCGGTCGCGACGCGTCACCGTCCCGAACGCAAAAAACGCGCCGTCCGGGGAGGCGCGTTCGTTTGCAACGACGCGATTCACGCGTCGAGTTTCGCGGGCTTCATCTTCGGCACGAGCCCGTGCATCACGGCCAGCGCGATCAGGTAGGCCGACGCGCCGATCGCGAACAGCACCCAATAGTGGCCGGTGCGTTGCAGCACCTGGCCGATCACTTCCGAGAACAGCACGCCGCCGATCGAGCCGGCCATCCCGCCGATGCCGACCACCGACGCGACCGCGCGGCGCGGAAACAGGTCGGACGCGGTCGTGAACAGGTTCGCCGACCAGCCCTGGTGCGCGGCGGCGGCGAGGCCGACGATCAGGACTGCGATCCACAGGCTCTGCACCTGCGACACGAACGCGATCGGCAGCACGCAGCAGGCGCAGATCAGCATCGCCGTCTTGCGCGCACGGTTCACGCTCCAGCCCGCACGCAGCAGCATCGACGACAGCCAGCCGCCGCCGATGCTGCCGACCGTCGTCAGCGCATAGATGCAGACGAGCGGCAAACCGATGTGCTGCATGTCCATCCCGCGCGACTCGTTGAGCCACTTCGGCAGCCAGAACAGGTAGAACCACCACACCGGGTCGGTCAGGAACTTGCCGACCAGGAATGCCCACGTCTCGCGCTTGCGGATGAGTTCGCCCCAGCGCGGCGCGCCGGCGCTCGCATTCGCCGCGTCGAGCGCTTCGGCTTCGTCGCGCGGCTCGTCGTATTCCGCCGCGAGTGCGCGCGTGTCGGCCGTGCGATACATCGCCAGCCACACCGCGAGCCACACGATGCCGATCGCGCCGATGATCACGAACGCCGCGCGCCAGCCGTAGGCCACGGCGATCGCCGGGATGATCGCCGGCGCGAACACCGCGCCGATGTTCGCGCCCGAGTTGAAGATGCCGGTGGCGAGCGCGCGCTCGCGGCGCGGAAACCATTCGGCCGTCGTCTTGATCGCGGCCGGGAAGTTGCCGCCCTCGCCGATGCCGAGCAGCGCGCGCACGAACGCGAACCCCGTCACCGAACCGACCGCCGCGTGCAGCATCGCGGCGATGCTCCACACCAGCATCGCCACCGCGTACGACACCCGCGTGCCGAGCCAGTCGACGATGCGCCCGAAGCCGAGCAGGCCCAGCGCATAGAACGCCGAAAACGCCATCACGATGCGGCCGTACTGCACCTGGCTCCAGCCGATGTCGTGCTGGAGCATCGGCGCGAGCAGGCCGAGGATCTGCCGATCCATGTAGTTGATGACGGTCGCGAAAAACAGCAGCGCACAGACGGTCCAGCGGTAGCGACTGGCAACCGCGCGCACGGCGCCGACGACGGCAGTGGGCATGAATGTCTCCGATGCGCGGTCGCGCCCGTCGCGCCGCACGAAGTTCGTTGACCGGCGACCGGCGCCGGGGCGAACGGCGGCGCGCGGCTGCGCACGGCACGTTTCGCCGATCCGTCTGGAAAACGTTTTTCAGAGGATAGGGTGTGCACCGGGGCCGTGTCAGTCGGGGATTTCGATGAGTCATCTCAAATTGGTCGCGGTAAAAGAGACGACTGTTCCGCAGATTGGCATTAACCGTTTTTCCCCTGATTTTCCCGCTGGGGCGCGGCGGGCGCGCGGCCGGGAAGACACATGTCCGATTCCAGCCAGAATCGGCGCCGGGGATGGTTTACAGTCGTCCCATGCGCCTCGATCCCGACACCTGTTACGACGCCCTGCTTTCGCGCAACCGCCGCTTCGACGGCTGGTTCTTCGTCGGCGTGGCGACGACCGGCGTGTACTGCCGCCCCGTCTGCCCGGTGAAGCCGCCGAAGGCGCGCAACTGCAGCTACTACCCGACCGCCGCGGCCGCCGAGAAAGCCGGCTTCCGGCCCTGCATGCGCTGCCGCCCCGAGCTCGCGCCCGGCCACGGGCTGCTCGACCTGTCCGGCAATCTCGCCGACGCGGCCGCGACGCTGATCGACGACGGATTCCTGAACGCGCATTCCGTCGATGCGCTCGCACGGCGCGTCGGCGTGACCGAACGCCATCTGCGCCGCATCTTCGGCGCGCAGTTCGGCGTGTCGCCGGTCGAGTTCGCGCAGACGCAGCGGCTGCTGATGGCCAAGCGGCTGCTGACCGATACCGCGCTGCCGGTGGCCGTCGTCGCGTCGACGGCCGGGTTCGGCAGCGTTCGGCGCTTCAACGACCTGTTCCGCCAGCGCTACGGCCTCAATCCGCTGCGGCTGCGCAAAGGGGCCGGCGCATCGGCCGACGGCGACATGACCTTCCCGCTGCCGTACCGGCCGCCGTTCGCATGGGCCGACCTGATGCGTTTTCTCGCGCAGCGGCAGATCGATGGCGTCGAGCGGATCGATGCGCAGCGTTATGCGCGCATCGTCGAGCTGCCGGACCGGAACGGCGGCCGCCGCTTGGCCGGCTGGCTGTCCGTCGCGCACGTGCCGCAGCGCTTCGCGCTGGCCGTCACCGTGTCGCCCGCGCTGACGCCGGTCGTGCCGGCCGTGCTCGCACGCGTGCGCCGGCTGTTCGATCTGGACAGCCGCCCCGACGTGATCGACGCGCATCTCGGCGATCTCGCGAGCGGCTCGCCGGGCCTGCGCGTGCCCGGTGCGTTCGACGGCCTCGAGATTGCGATCCGTGCCCTCGCGGGCGAGCAGCTTGCGGCCGCGCAGGCGGATACGCCGTTGCTCGCACGAATTGCGGCACGCTTCGGTCACTCGGTCGACGGCGCGCCGCAGGGCCTCACGCACGCGCTGCCCTGCGCCGCGACGCTGGCCGCGCTGCCGCCTTCGGCCCTTGAGACGATCGGCATCGAGCGCGACACGGCACGCGCGATCGTGTCGCTCGCCCGTGCCGTCGACGACGGCACGCTCGCGCTCGAACCGATGGCGCCGCTCGACGCGACGCTCGCCGCGCTGCGCGCGCTGCCCGGCTTCGACGAACGCGCGGTGCAGTACGTCGCGATGCGCGCGATGGCGTGGCCGAACGCATTTCCCGCCGACGATGCATGGCTGCCCACCCGCACCGAACCCGCGCGCGGGCCGTCCTCCGCGCCGCACGCGGCGACCCGCTGGGCGCCGTGGCGCGCGTATGCCGCATTGCATGCATGGCGCCTTCATGGAGAAATGTCGCGATGGCTCCCGCTCACCTGATTTCGAGCCCGCTGGGCGACATTGCCGTGCGCATCGAGGACGATGTGCTGACCGGCCTGTACTTCGTCGGCCAGAAATACTTCCCGCCGCTGGCGATCGTGCGCGAAGCGGACGCGCTCGCCCGCTCGCCGGTCGCCCGCCGCGTCGCCGAAGAAATCGCCGAATACTTCACCGGTGCACGCGACACGTTTTCGGTGCCGATCCACCTGCGCGGCACTGCGTTTCAGCGACGGGTATGGCAGGAACTGCTGGCGATTCCGTTCGGCGAACTCGTGTCGTACGGCGACATCACCGAGCGCGTCGGGCTGCCGATGAGCGGTGCGCGCGCGGTAGGCGGCGCGGTCGGCCGCAATCCGGTATCGATCATCGTGCCGTGCCATCGCGTGGTCGGCGCGTCGGGCAGCCTGACCGGTTATGCGGGCGGCGTCGACCGCAAACGTGCACTGCTGTCGCTCGAAGGCGCGGGGTTTTCGCGCGGCGCCCGGCACCCGGTGCAGCAGGCGCTGGCGTTCTGATGGAGGGTGCGCGTCACGCGCTCGACACCGGCCGGCGCGCTTCACGCTTCGCATACGCGCCGGGCGTCACGCGGAATTTCGCGTGGAACAGCGCGATGAAGGACGACGTCGAGTCGTAACCCAGTTGCGCGGCCACCGCGCCGATCGGCGCACCCGCATCGAGCAGCGGCAGCGACGCGAGCAGCCGCACGGCCTGCCGCCATTCGGTGAACGACAGCCCCGTGTCCTGCCGGAACAGGCGCGACAGCGTGCGCCGCGTCGCGCCGACCCGATGGCCCCATTCGTCGAGACTGCGCGTATCGCCCGGCGCCGCATGCAACGCGCGCGCGATTTTCAGCAGGCGCGGATCGCGCGGCAGCGGCACCGTGAGCGGCGCCGGCTGCATGCGCGCGATCCGGTCCGCGATCAGGCACACGAGCGCACCGTCCGGCCCCGCCTCGTCGTAGTTCACCGGCAACTCGCCGGTCGCGATCACCAGCTCGCGCAGCAGCGGCGTCATGCACAGGATCGTGCAATCGTCGTTCACGTCGCTGCGCGCGATTGCCTCGTCGAGATACAGGCTGTGGAACGCGACGCCATCGCGCGTCGACACCGCGTGCGGCACGTGTGGCGGAATCCACATCGCATAGTGCGGCGGCAGCAGTTGCCGGCTCGACGGTGTCGTCACCTCGAGCACGCCGCTCGTCGCATACATCAGTTGCGCCCACGGATGACTGTGCGCGTCGACGCTCACGTTGCCGGGAATGCCGAACGCACGCACGTACAGCGGCCTCGGCAGGCGCGCCATCGGCGGCACCGCGTAAGGGCCGCCGGGTTGTCCCGCCAGCAACATAAGACGTCCTCCGAAGGTCATTGCACGAACGAGCGCGATGCTACCGTGGCGGCTCCTTTTTCACACGGCTTCCGCCCATGAGCGCTCATACCCGCATCACTCGCAAGACCGTCACCGCGATCCGTTCGACCAAAGGCATCGGCAGCCTCGTGTCGCTGACCGCGTATTCCGCGCCGATGGCGAAACTCGTCGACGACGTGGCCGACGTGATCATCGTCGGCGACTCCGTCGGCATGGTGCTGTACGGGATGCCCGATACGCTGCGCGTCACGCTCGACATGATGATTGCACACGGCGCGGCCGTCGTGCGCGGCGCGGCGCAGGCGTGCGTCGTCGTCGACCTGCCGTTCTCCACGTTCCAGGAATCGCCCGCGCAAGCCTATCGCTCCGCCGCGCGGCTCCTCGCCGAAACCGGCGCACAGGCCGTGAAGCTCGAAGGCGGCGGCGAGATGACCGACACGATCCGCTTCCTGACCGATCGCGGCATTCCGGTGATGGCGCATGTCGGCCTCATGCCGCAGCAGGCCAACGCGACGGGCGGCTTCCGCGCGCAAGGCATGGACCCGCGTTCGGCCGCGCAGGTGTTCGACGCCGCGTGCGCGGCCGAGCGTGCCGGCGCATTCGGCGTCGTCATCGAAGGCACCGCCGAAGCGCTCGCGCGCCACCTGACCGAGACGCTGACGATCCCGACGATCGGCATCGGCGCATCGCCCGCCTGCGACGGGCAGGTACTCGTGACCGAGGACATGATCGGCGCATTCGACGCGTACACGCCGCGCTTCGTGAAGCGTTACGCGGATGCGAACGCGCTGATGCGCGACGCGATCCGCCAGTACGCGCACGACGTGCGGCAGCGCGTGTTTCCCGAGCCCGCGCATTGCTTCGGATACGGCAAGCCGCTGCAACTGGCGAACGCGGCCCCGACTGCGTGATACGGGACGAACGACGCGGTTACCTCACGTTACGTGCGCTTGCGCATCGCATGCGCGACCCGCGCGTTCGCTTCGAATTTCGCGCGATGCGTCGAGAAAAACGTCCGCACGTTGCGGACGTTCGACGCGCCGGTGAACAGCCGCCGCGCGAATTCGTCGTATTCCGCGACATCGGCCAGATCGGCGATTACGACGAAATCGGGCCCCGGCGACACGCGATAGCACTGCGTGACGGCCGGCTCCGCGCACACGTACGCTTCGAACGCGTCGTAATCCTCGGCCGTCTGCCGGTCGAGGCTGATCTCGATCAACGCGGTGACGGCCATGCCGATCGCGACCGGGTCGAGCATCGCGACCTGCCGACGGATCACGCCGGCCTCCGTCAGCCGCCGCACGCGGCGCATGCAGGTGGGCGGCGACGACAGCGCGCGCTCGGCGAGTTGAAGGTTCGATACCGACGCGTCGTCCTGCAGGATCGCGAGGATGCGCAGGTCGAGATCGTCGAGGGTGATGCCGGCCATCGGCCACTCCTTCCGGTCAGTGATTGAAATTTAATTTCAACATGATAGACGATCCACCATCCATTTCATTAATTTCTATTTTTTGAAATTAAATTCCATTTGACTGCTTCTACCATCGCTCTCACTCATCCAGACGGGACATTTACGGAGCGCGATATGTGTGGAATTGTCGGGGCGGTTGCCCAGCGGGACATCCTGCCGAACCTGGTCGACGGCCTGAAGCGGCTCGAATACCGCGGCTATGATTCGTGCGGCGTCGTGGTCTACCGCGACCGCACGCTGGCGCGCGCCCGCAGCGTCGATCGTGTCGCGAACCTGCAGCGCGAGATCGCCACGCAGGGGCTGTCCGGTTACACGGGCATCGCGCATACGCGCTGGGCCACGCATGGCGCGCCCGTCACGCTCAATGCGCATCCGCACTTCTCGCCAAGCGACGCCAATGCGCGCATCGCGCTGTCGCACAACGGGATCATCGAAAACTGCGATCAGTTGCGTGCGGAACTGCAGGCGCACGGCTACGTGTTCGCGAGCCAGACCGACAGCGAGGCGATCGCGCACCTGATCGATCACCTGTACGAAGGCGACCTGTTCGACGCGGTCCGGCGTGCGGTCGCGCGACTGCGCGGCAGCTATGCGATCGCGGTGATGTGCCGCGACGAGCCACACCGGATCGTCGGTGCGCGCGACGGGATGCCGCTCGTGGTCGGGGTCGGCGAAGGCGAGAATTTTCTGGCGTCCGATGCGATGGCGCTGTCCGGCATCACCGATCGCATTGCGTACCTGGAAAACGGCGACGTCGCCGACGTTCAACTGCATCGCTACTGGATCGTCGACGCGGCCGGCCAGCGCGTCGAGCGCGCGGTGCAACGCGTCGCCGCGCATAGCGGCGCGGCCGATCTCGGATCGTATCGCTACTACATGCAGAAGGAGATCTTCGAGCAGCCGCAGGCCGTGGCCGATACGCTGCTCGACGTTTCGTCGATCATGCCCGAGCTGTTCGGCGACGGCGCATGGCGCGTGTTCAACGACGTCGATTCGGTGCTGCTGCTCGCGTGCGGCGGCAGCTATCACGCGGCGCTGACCGCGAAGTACTGGATCGAGAGCATCGCGAAGCTGCCGACGAGTGTGGAAATCGCAAGCGAGTTTCGTTATCGCGACGGTGTGCCGAATCCGCGCACGTTGGTGGTTGCGGTGTCGCAAAGCGGTGAAACCGCTGACGTGCTCGGCGCGGTGCATGTCGCGAAGCGCAGCGGAATGATGCACACGCTCGCGATCTGCAACGTCGCGACGAGTGCGCTGATGCGCGAATGCGCGCTGCAATTCGTGACGCGTGCGGGGATCGAGATCGGCGTGGCGTCGACGAAGGCGTTTACGACGCAGCTCGTTGCGTTGTTTCTGCTGACGCTGTCACTGGCGCAGGTGCGCGGGCGGCTGGGCGACGACGAAGAAAAGGAGCATCTGCGTGCGCTGCGGCATCTGCCCGATGCGATGTCGAAGGTGCTCGCGCTGGAACCGCAGATCATGGCGTGGTCGGAGTTGCTCGCGCGACGCGACAACATGCTGTTTCTCGGGCGCGGGATGCATTATCCGATCGCGCTCGAAGGGGCGCTGAAGATGAAGGAGATTTCGTATATTCATGCGGAGGCTTATCCGGCGGGGGAGCTCAAGCATGGGCCGCTGGCGCTCGTCAGCAACGAAATGCCGGTGATCGCGGTCGCGCCGAACGACATGTTGCTCGAGAAGCTCAGGTCGAACATGCATGAAGTCAGTGCGCGGAATGGCAGGCTTTTCGTGTTCGCGGATGTGGACTGCGGGATCGTGCCGAGCGAAGGGATCGAGGTGATTCGACTCAACGAGTATTACGGACCGTTGTCGCCGATCTTGCATACGGTGCCGATGCAACTGCTCGCGTATCACGCGGCGCTGGCGCGGGGGACGGATATCGATAAGCCGAGGAATTTGGCTAAGTCGGTGACGGTGGAGTGAAGCCCACTCACCCGAAAATCCACGTTGGTGACAGTTAGTACCCGACAGAAAATCGCCAAATGGGTATTTCAGGTCAAGCCTCGATAGGCACAAAGACTTAATGCAGTGTGAAATTTACTGCCCTGTCATTTCTGACAGCTCATTCTTCTCGACAGGGCGAAAGAGGCTGTTCTTTTATTGCACGACATTAATTTTAAATCAGGAAACGTCGACGTAACACAAACGAAAAAATTGCGAAATGTTAAATCGGCAAATTTTTCCGACCTATTGAGAGGCTACCTTGACATTCTTTTTTAAATCCGGCATGTCACTGTGGCAAAATCCCTTCCGGAATCTCACCACTTCTATTGGTTTTTCATTTTTGGTGAGCTGAGGAGATATTCGAAATGGGTAGGTTGTCCAATTCGTTGGTGCTCGATGCGGGTATCGAGCAGACGAACCGAACGCTCATCCTGGACACGCCCCTCGGGGCGAAAGCGCTGTTACCGCAGCGCGCTATCGGCGAATCGCGCATGGGCCGGGATTTCGAGCTCACAGTCGACGTCGTTTCGCGGGAGCAGGCGCTCCAGTTGAAGAAGCTGATGGCACAACCTGTCACGTTATGGGTGCGTCAAGCCGACGAATCGTATCTACCTTGGCACGGCTACGTCCATGCGACGCGGCGTCTCGGAGCGGATGGGGGACTGGTTTACTACCAACTTTCGTTTTCGTCGTGGATGCGCTTTCTGCAGTACCGCAAGGACGCGCGTATCTTCCAGGACCGAACGACTGCCGACATTCTGACCGAGGTGTTCAACGGCCATCCGCAGGCACGCGGTCACTTCCGACTCGATGTGAAAGACGCAGGCGCGGTTCGCTCGTACTGCACTCAGTACGAAACCGACCACAACTTCGTCCATCGGTTGATGGAATCGGAGGGATGGTTCACGTATCTCGAGCATGCGGAGGACGGTAAGTCGCATACGGTCGTCGTGACCGACGACCTTTTCAATTGCAAGGCGCTCGCTACCCAGCGAATACCGCTCTACCGTGGCGACCAAGACGGTCAGGCCGGCACCCTCGTCGAATGGAGTGCCGAGCGCACGACGCAAAGCGTTGGATATGCGTTCAGTACGGCGGATTACAAACGTCCAACGCGCACTTTGCTGCGGGCGGACCGCTCGCCCGCCGACCAGGGCGATATCCCGCAGCAACTGGAAGTCTACGAATACGCAGGCCACTATAGCTTTCCGGTTACCGGCGAGTCCTACGACCGTGGTGAGCGCGCTATGCGAATTCGGCTCGAAGAGATGGCGTCCCGCAGCAAACGGTTTTTCGGGGTGGGCAGTGTGCCGTGCATGGACGCCGGTCGATGGTTTGCGCTCGAAGACCATCCCGAGCACGAAGCAGACAAGCCCGAGGACCGCGAGTTCGCAATTCTCGGCGTGCGTTGGGCTATCCAGAACAATCTGCCATTGGGCAACAGCCGCCCCTTTCCGGGTAGCCTGCAGCGCCGCCTGTCGCGTCTGCGTGCCGAATACAAAGACCGGCAGGCCGCATTCGTGACCAAAGACCCGTTAGGCAACGAAAGCTTCGTGCTGGCCGAAATCGAGGTGCAGCGCCGTTCGGTGCCATTCCGCAGCCCGTTCGAGCACAAAAAGCCGGTCATGCATATGCAGACGGCCACTATCGTGGGGCCTGCTGGTGAGGAGGTGTACACGGACGAGCTCAACCGGGTGAAGGCTCAGATGCACTGGGACCGTCTGGGCTCCAATAACGAGACGTCATCGTGCTGGATGCGGGTGATACTGCCGCACGCTGGTAAAGGGTTCGGCGGTGTGTTTGTTCCGCGCATTGGGCAGGAAGTGGCCGTCAATTACCTCGATGGGGATTGCGACCGCCCGGTCGTCAGCGGAGTGCTCTTTCACTCCGTCAACACACCACATTGGCATTCGAACGGCCTGCTGTCCGGTTTCAAGTCGCAGGAGTACAGCGGTCCGGGCTTCAATCAACTCGTCTTCGACGACTCGACGTCGCAGAACCGGGCGCAGCTTTTCAGTTCGACGGCGAATTCGTATCTGCACATCGGCTATCTCATTGACCACAGCGGCAATACGCGCGGCAACTACCTTGGCACGGGCTTCGAACTGAAGACCGAGGCGTCGGGCGCACTGCGGGCCGGCCGCGGGCTCTACGTGTCGACCTATGCTCGCGGCGGCACGTCGAGTCAGCCGCTGGATGTGAAGGAAGCTACACAGCACCTTATCGATTCGAGTGGCGTGATTCAGCATCGCTCGCTCGCGGCATCTGACGGTAAGGCCGAGACGCTGGACGACGCACAGGACGCCATCAAAGACTTTGCTGCGGCAACGCAAAGCGATGCGCAAGGCTCTATGGCGGGCGGCCGGACAGCGGGCGGCGGCACCGGAAGCGCCAATGCATTTTCGCAACCGGTCATGTTGCTTGCGAGCCCGGCTGACATGGGCCTGTCGACGCAGAAGTCGCTCCATGCAGCAGCCACCCAGCATGTCAATCTAGTGAGTGGCGAGAGTACCTACGTTTCGGCGGCCAAGTCGTGGATTGCCAGCATTGGTGAGAAACTGAGCTTCTTCGTGCAGAACGCCGGCATCAAGCTGTTTGCCGGCAAAGGCAAGGTCGAAGTGCAGGCGCAGTCGGACAACATCGAACTGACAGCAGACAAGACTGTGAAGGTCGTGTCCACTTCCGATTCGGTGAACGTTACGGCCCAGAAGGAAATCACCCTCACCGCCGGCGGCGCAACGATTCGCCTCGCCGAAGGAAAAATCTTCATCCATGCGCCGGGACTGGTCGAGGTCAAGGGTAGTCCGCTCGTCTTCGATGGCCCGGCGGGCGAAAACGCGTCGGCGCAGCTTGCGCCTTCAAAGTCGTGCGCACAACAGTTCGCAGCCGCAGCGCAGGCCGGCTCGGCACTCGTGTAGGGCGGTCGGCATGGTTCACTACGTTATCGTTGAAGCCGTCAACGGGCACCTTGAGTTACCTGCTGGCGTGCCTCCGGTCTATGAAGTCGGTGAGTTGATTCCCGCGGCCCGTCCCGAACTCGAAGGCGTGGCTCCCGTGCTGTACTGTGCCGAGCATCCCGAGTTGCAATTGCCAGCGTTGAGAGAACGCGCCCAATCGGACCTGGAGAATGGCTTGCCGCCGGTCGTTTGCGCCATTGTCGAATGCGGCAAGGCGACAGGCCGGCTGCAGCAGCATCTGGCAGACCGATTGATACTGCAGGCGCCGACTTCGGGCGATGCGGTCTTCCGCTACTACGACCCGCGCGTATTTCCGCACTTGGGCCGCATCTTGAAGGCTGAGCAGATGGGTGCTCTTCTGGGGCCGGTTGCATCGTGGACGTACCTCGACCCCATGAGCGGCTGGACGGTGGTCAACGGTGCCGCCGAACTGGACGCCGCCTTCGCTGTTACGGCGGACCAGCACGCACGAATCGCGCGCACCGAGCTGGTTCAGCGCGCGCTTGACCTGCTCCGGCGCAATGGTACAGCGCCGCGTCCCGATATGCCGGCACTGCTCGATGCGCAGCTTGCAAAAGGCGAAGCTCATGGACTCGCTGGCGGTGACCTGCTTGCTTTTGCACTTCACGGCACACTCGTTTCCCCCTACTTCGACCGTCACCCGCGTGTTCGGGCCGTTCTGCAGGCGCCGCGGAAAAGCCCGTATGCTGAAGCGGTAGCGAACTGGAGCGCGACAGACTGGGAAGCGATTGCGCGCGAGAGCATCCAATATCAATAAGCCCGAGTGGCGGCACGAGAGAGATACAGAATGGCACTCGACACGAACTTTGCGAGTATTTCCCAACTCACGCAGTCTGCGATGCAGACAAGCTCGCGCGCGCCGAATTCATGCAACATGTGCAAGAAGAAGGGGTTGCCGATTCTCCCTGTCCGCTACGGGGTCGTGGCCAACTCGAAGGCTCACAGCTCTGCTGGCGCGATGTCGCTCATGGGCGGCAAGTTTGGCGACGGCGTCGTCGGCATTGCGCTCAAGAAGGCAAAGTACACGCTGCGCACTCTGCGCTACGGCTACGTGTATATCTTCTACCCGAAAACACAGCGGTGGCAGATATATGCCGTTACGGCGGAAGGATACTTGTACGACTATCCGGTCGGCATCAAGCTCGACCGTAGTTTCGAGAAGCCGTTCAGCTGTCATCAACCCGGGCATGCGCAACTAGCCCAATGCATCACCATTGAAGACGCCGAACATGCCGGAACCGTGTATCTGGCGTTTAGCGATGAGCTTTGGACACAGAAAGTCCGCGACACCTACGCGAAGAACTTCATGGGCTGTCGTGACAAGCGGATGCAGAAGTTCGATGCGACCGCCTGGTATAACGGCAACACGAATCAGCCGCATGCGGATAGCCTGGACCATCTCGAGGGGCTTCTGAGCGAATACAAGGGCGGCCGTCCCGATGCGCTCGTCACCGGTTGCTTTCCGTACCACGACCGTGCCGGGCAGCAGCCGGCCCTGAAAAAGGCGATGGACTCTATCCTGCCGAACAAGGGGTTGTTCTTCGCGCTGTGGGATCCGGTCGGTATCACGCAGGAGCTCAACTTCGAGCAGCGTGTCGCATTCGGCGCTGCGCTTGCACCGTATGAACATGGCATCTGGGCAGCCAGCGCAATCGATGCGCTGCAGAAGGCGGTCGAGGTATCGGCGAAAGAGGACGTCGAACGTGGAGCGTACATGCTGGAAGCCAATACCTATGAGGGAATGGGCCCCGGAGCTCTATTCGATGGCGGCAAGGCGCTAGAGAAGCAACTTAAAAGCATCGAGGCGATGAAGGAGGCTGGACTTGCAACCGCCGGACCGGAGGCATGGAAGCCCTACACGACCCACTATCGTCAGCAGGCTATCGTCGACTTTCGGCAAACGATGGCGAAAGCAATGAAGTCGGAGCAGACGAGCACACTTGTGCCGCTATCGCAAGACCATCAGGTATGGCTTTCCAGTCCCGCGCTCCTCAATGTGTTCGAGTTCGACTACGAGCCGGGAAGCTGGCGTGGCGGGCTGAACTATACCAACACATTTACGCGGTGCATCGAAGGTTCGGCTGATCGCAAAGAGGCCATTGACGTGCTCGTTAAGTGGGCGACAGGGAGCGTATCCGATACCCGCAACCCGCTGCTGCGTGCGTTCGTCTTAAATAGCCCAGTGCTGGCCGAGAAGGTCAAGGAGGCATCCAGTTACCCGTACATGGAACTGAGGGAGTTTGTGGCGAAGCTCATCGAGTCTTACAGCAAGATAGAGCAGGTGGAGGATTCGAAGGACAAGGGCATTAAGATTGCCGTCGCGAAGTCCTTGGCGCGACTGCTGCACGAGACCGGTGGACCGGTCGTTCAAGCGGTCAGTACGGGCGTGGAAACTGCGGCAGCGAAGACTCTGTACGTCACGCTGTGCATGCGGACGAAACAGTTGTTCGAGTTTAAGGCTGTATACGGCTCGGCAAGCCAGTGGGTGAATTACATTGCCCGTCAGATGCAGGAAATGATGCCAGGTCGCCAGAAAATCAGCGTGCAGGACCTGAAACAGCAACTTCAGGACAAGGCCACCGTAGGCAGAGGTGCCGACCCGGAAATCAAGGCGAAGCAGTTCGTGCCAGTCGAAAGCCCAGCGGCAGAGGCCGCGGCCCTGGCAAACGTCAAGGCCAGACCCGGCTTCGAGAAGTTGGCCGGCGCGACGCTTACGCCCGACGTGGTCGAGACGATTTACATGCCGAAGTTCCGGCTTATGACGAAGGGGGAACCCGGGTTTGCTGGCATCGGAGCGATATTCAGTGCCATCAATCTTCGTTTCGCTCGTGAGGAGTTGAAGAAAGCGAATCGGTTCAATCAGACGGAAGCTGGCATCAAGTTCGACAATGCGGTCGGTGGACTCGTAGCGGGCGTCGCACAATATGGTTCATCCGCGCTTGAGCAGATGGAGAAGGCGGGCGTCAAACTCTCCGAGAATTTGGCCAAGGTTGGGCGATTCCTAGCCATCGTTGGCAGATTCGGTGGGGCTATTGTCGGGTTAGTATCGGCGGCTATCGATGCATATCATGCCTACGACGAACTCGAGCACGGAAATATTCTTATGTTTGCGCTCTACACTACGTCGGCACTTATTGGAGGAGCCTTGGTCGTTGCAGCGTTCGTGGGAAGTGTTCTGACGTTGCCATTGCTCCTTCTCGCTGCTCTTATCGGTGTTTTGATTAACTATTTCAAAAGTCGCGAAGTTGACGATTGGCTAGAGCAATGCTATTTCGGCATCAAGGCGACTAGCGAAAGATTTGAGCGCCTTGAAGAAGACCGGAAGGCGTTCACAGCAATTTTTTCTTGAATGGACTCAGTATGGCTTTCGACGGACACTCCCGGTACAAGCTCAATCGACCGGTAACGGATACGGAGTCATCGGCGCGACTACATGTCAACGAACGATGCACCGATAGTGCAAAGAGCGTGGGGACGGCCTTCAAAGCAACCGATTCCTACCTTGAGGTATGTGACGGCCTGCACCGTGAAAAGGGCTGGGGACTACTGGCGTTTTCTACCGCTGGTGTCCTCTTCCTCTGCCTGATCGCGATGTTTATGTGGATAGCAACACACATGCCAATCGCCGTCCGTGAAAAAGGACAGGAGGGCGTTGTTTACGCGCTTCTGGCCATCTTCACATTAGTTGGCGTTGGCGGCCTCGCAGTAACGGTGCGAGCGCTTTTCGTCGATTGCTTCAATTACACTCGCAAGCCGATACGTTTTAACCGCTTGAACCGCACGATATACGCCTTTCGCCACAACGGGCCGGGTGGCGTCTTGTCGGTTCCTTGGGATAATGCATTTCTGTACATTGAACGCAAGCCCAAAGCTGGTCTCGCTGGAACGGCGCCGCGTGTGGTTCGTTGCCTCGTGCTTGACGACAAAGGGTTGGTTGTCGGCACGTTCTCCATCGGAAAATACGTAGAACTAGCATTTGACGAGGACAGTCCGGCTGGACAGCTGGCGATGGAAGAACTTTACCAAGACTTTGAATACTATCGGCGTTTCATGGAAGATGGACCATCTGCGGTACCTCCGGTAGCTGAATTCCTGACCACAGAAGTCTCGCTCCGAAATTCTCTCAAATTGCAGTTTGATGGAGCGTCGGGCCTTCTGAGGTCGGGAAATCCGGTTATGTCTTTGGTGACGGCCATTGCTGCGCTACCGACATTTATCCTTGCGGTTGCCTACTACATCGCACAACGGACCTGTCGGGAACCAGTATGGCCCGAGGACGTTGAGCGGGCGTGTAATGCTGCGATGCCGTCCAAGAGGCTTCCTGTATGAGCAGACGGTTCATTCGTCAGGGCGATAAGACTGACCGCAACGGTGTCGTTGTCGACGGTATCGCGGGGACCTCGCTGCAAGGCCAACCTTTCGCTTATCTGGGCGCAGCTGTTCAGTGTCCAGCCTGCGGCACGATGGGCATCATCGTAAGCGACGGTTCACCACGTGAGATGAAGATGATGGGTAAGCAGGTTGCATTGGAAGGCGACTTGTGCCAATGCAAATGTGAGCCACTGCCGAAGCTGGTGGCGTCGCAGACTTTGGGCTCCATAAAGACGTGATGGCTCACTTAGGAACCCCACCTCTGTTTCGCTTATAACTGTTGTCCAACAGGCTGGTGTGGATCAACTGTCTGCACCGAAGTACCGACGGCATGTCGCCGTCGCGGCGTGCGAGCCGGGTATTTCGGTGGCCAAGCTCGCACATGCGCAGCCTGTGGCGGAACCCGCACGCATCGGATTGCGGCTCGAGCTATGGCAAACGGCGCATTGCGCGTTGGTGCGTTCGGCGTAACAAGAACCATGAGCGGTCCGTGACCAGAATTAATGTCCGTCAGCAAGCCAATACAGCGACGATCCACCCACATCGTCTACCGCACCGCCCCCGCCCTCACGAAATGATGCTCCACCCGCGCCCGGAGCACCCCCTCCAGCGCGGCAAGCCGCTCACGCAGCCGCACCGCTTGCCCTTCCGTCATTTCGCCCAGCACGATCTTTTGTTCGAGAACATCGCCACAGCGGGTGATGGCCCAACGATCGATCGTAGCCGTTTCACCTTCGAGCACGGCCTCTGCAGTCGAAACGATGCCCGGAAGCCGTCTCGAAACGAGATGAACCGTATGCGTCAACGTGAAACCGGGAAGGAAGTGCGACCAGTCTTCACAGACTGGCGGGCGGGAAGCGGAGGAAACTTGGCTCATGGTTGCTCCGGATGAATGGTGATCGAACCGGTGCCAGCCATGCTGCTCCCGCTTCGTTGCCGTCAATCGGCCGCATCGCCTCGAGGGCGTCCACCTTGCCCGGGAGGGCAGGTTGGCGTCGGATAAACCCGACTCTGGATGCTTGAATTCTCACGTTCGTCATGCCGAACGTGGGTTCATTATATCGAAAAATCGACGCCGGACAAGGGGCGGTGAAAAGCGACACGTCGGCATGACAGGCGCACTCGTCCGCCCCGTTACCAAGGTAACCCACGGACCCGCGTGTCTTGCATGAGGGGTCGAAATCCCTTCATGGCCAACTAAAACCAGACACTGAACCGCGTCCCCGTCGTCAGCACATCGACCGTGAGATTCCAGTGATGGGCGTCGGCAATCTCCCTGCAGATTGCCAGCCCGAGGCCGGCACCGTCATACCGCGAGTCCGGTGCCCGCCAGTATCGATCGAAGAGCAGCGGAAGATGCTCCCGCCGAATACCCGGCCCTTCATCTTCGATATGAATCGCCGAATCGAGAACGGTCAGCACGACGACACCGCTCGACGGCGAAGCGTTGATCGCGTTCTCGAGGATGTTCTTGAGCAGGATGAAAAGCGCCCCGCTATCCGCCCGTATAGGCGCCGCGGAGTCGCGCGCTTCGATATGCAGCTTCACCTGCTTCGCATCGGCCTTGCCAGCCAGCAAGCTCACGACGTCGCGCGTGACCTCGGCGCCGTTCACGTCGTCGAAGCTGAAGTTCCGCGCTTCGCTGACTTCGGCCAGATGCAGCAGTTGCTTGACCTGCCGTGCCATCAAGTCGATCTCGCGAAGCAACAGCGCCTTCTGGCTGATGTCGGGCTGCAGCTCGATCTGCCCTCTGACCAGCGTGAGCGGCGTCTGCAACTCGTGCGCGGCGTCGGCGAGAAATTGCTGCTGAACCGCGAAGCCGTTCTCGAGCCGGGTCAGCGCATCGTTGAACGCGTCTATCAGCGGCTTGATCTCGCTGGGAATCCCGGCCGACGACAGCCGCGTCTTCAAGTTGCGTGGCTCGATTTCCCGCGCGGCACGCGATACCTCCCGCAACGGCTTCAGCACATGGCCGATCGTCAACGGCAGCGTCAGTCCGAAAATAACGGTCGCAATGACCAGCACATAAGCAATGGTCTTCGGTATCGGATCGATCCGCGTCCTGACGAGCGCATCGACGAGTTGCCTGCTGTGCGCCACCTGCACGTAATAGACGACGCTACCGTTCAACGCGCGTTGAGTCGCGACCACGTACGCCTTACTGTCGATCGTCGCGGGCAGTACCTTGCCTGCCACCGTCGCGAGGTCCTCCGTCAGCCAGGGTCGGTCGTCGCTCGAAGGCACCGACGCCAGCAACACCTTCCCCGTCGCATCGAGCACGCGGTACTTCACGTCGGCCGGCAAGAGCCGGAACATCACCGCCGGATGCTCGCCCAATCGCACGGATGCGGGGCGCCCGGCCGCGTCGAAACGCATCCCGGCCACGATATGACGGATGCTCTCCATCTGCTGGCGCCGTCCCAAGAACTCGGGATATCGATCCAGAAAATAGATGGAAAGTGCAGACAGCAGCGCCAGGCTGATGGCGAACGCGACGACGTTGGTCACCCATAGACGGGTCGACAGGCGTAGAACCCAATGACGGAACATGGCGGTTCTCTTACGAGGACGTGACAACCGGCGGAACGCGGCGAAGCATCGTCACGCGTCGCGCAGCGCGAAGCCGGCGCCGCGGATATTGGCGAGTCGCATCGTTGCGCCGATCACCGTCAGTTTCTTGCGCAAGCGGTGCACCGTCACCTCGAGCGCGTTCGGCGTGACCGCCTCCGCGAGCCCCCATGCGGCATGCTCGAGGTTCGAATGCCGGACGGTCCGGCCCGCGGCTTCCATCAGGCAGAGCATGACCTGCAGTTCGGCCGGCGCCAGCAGTGTCGTCCGGTCGCCACAGCGCATCGTGCGCTGCGAGGGGTCGACGGTCACATCCGCGAACGACGCGACGAGCGTCGTGAGCAGCGCCGGGCGCCGCATCAGCGTGCGGACGCGGGCGACGAGCTCGCTCATTTCGAACGGCTTGGTCACATAGTCGTCGGCGCCGCTTTCGAGTCCGTCGATGCGGTCATGCAACGCGTCGCGCGCCGTCAGCATCAGGCAAGGCATCATGCGCCCCGCCGCACGCAGCGTGCGCAAGAACGCCAGGCCGTCTCCGTCGGGCAATCCTCGATCGACGATCAGCAGCGCGTAATCGGCCCGGTCGATACCGTAAGCGGCTTCCCGAGCATTGCCGAACCGATCGGATTCGATCCCCGCCGCGGCCAGGGCCTGAGCCAGCAGGCCGGCCAGGCGCTCGTGATCCTCGACAATCGCCACTCTTGGCATACTCGCGCTCACTTGAACCGATACATGTAGCCGATTCTGGCCTCGGGAACGAACCGTCTTCCGACGAGCGGACTGTCGGTGATGCCGTCGCCGAGACGCGACACACCCACGTCCACGAAAACCGTCTGCTGCTTCGTCAGCCGGTAGTCGATACGGGTGCCGGCCGACACGTTCACGGCCGAACCCGCGCTGTATGCGGCGCGCCACGCACGTGCCTCGGATGGTCGCACGCCGTAATAGTAGTCGACGTATTTGTCGCTCAACCATTCCACGCCGACATGTGGCGCGATCGAGAACGCGCCGAGCGCGAACGCCTTTTCGAAACCGATCTTCGCGCGTTCGCCCTTGTTTCCGCCGAGCAGGAAACTGCCCGACAACGTGCCGAAACGCATGCTCCATGACAGTGCAGGGCCGTACCACAACGCGCCCTTGCGATTGTCCATGCCGTTCAGGATCGGTGCGTCCGAGCCCTTGTATCCGTCGAACAGCGAGAACTGGCCACGCAGCGCGACATTGACGCCGCTCCAGCTGCCGATTTTCAGATCGACCGTGGTGCCGATGGCCTGCACCCATTTGTTGTCGAAGTAGACCAGCGGAAAAGGCAAGACGCGGGTGCCGTCGCCCCTGTAGACCGACGGTTCGACGCCGACGCCGGCGCCCAATCCCCAATGCGTGACGTTCGTCGCGTGGTCGAGGATGGTCAGCCCCGAATGATCGGGATCGGGCGGGCTCATGGCGTCGTCCGCCCATGCGGAAGCGGATGACAGTGCGAATGAAGCGGCAATCAGCCATAACGGACGGGCGCGGCAGGCGGCAATTTTCACAATCGTTTTCCTGGAGTCGGCGGTCGAAACGGGGGCTACTGTAGGACCAGTCGACTTACCGCTCACTTACCGAAAAAATCGTCTCGGGCGGATCTTGTGAGGAATTCGGATGGGGGGAAATATCGATGCAAGGCGAGAGGCTCGATGCGCGCGAGCCTGCATGCCGGCGCCGCCGCACTCGGCCGGCCCGGAAAGAAACAAATTTCCCAATTCCGCATATGGATAAAACGTTATTCCCCATCGAGCCGAATCCTCAGCCAACTTTGGATCCTTTTTCCCTTCTGTCCCCCGTATCATTTCCGTCACTACGCAATGAGCAAGAGACGGACATGAGCGACCCCACCCCGCTGCACTACCTCGACTACGCAGCCACGACCCCCGCCGACCCTGCCGTGATCGACGCGATGACGGCCTGCCTCGGCTTCGACGGCATCTTCGGCAACCCCGCATCCAGCTCGCACGCCGCCGGCCGGCAAGCGAAGGACAAAGTCGAGCACGCCCGTGCGCAGGTCGCCGCGCTGATCGGCGCGGACGCCGACGAGATCGTCTGGACGTCGGGCGCCACCGAATCGAACAACCTCGCGCTGAAGGGCTATGCGGAAAACGCGACCGGCAAGCGCCACCTGATCACGAGCCGCCTCGAGCACAAGGCCGTGCTCGACACGATGGCGAACCTGTCGAAGCGCGGCATGCAAGTCACTTTCCTGACGCCCGACGCTCACGGCGAAATCACCACCGACGCGGTGGCGGCCGCGCTCGGCCCCGACACCGGCCTCGTGTCGCTGATGCTCGTGAACAACGAGATCGGCACGCTGACCGACATCGGCGCGATCGCCCGCATCGTGCACGCCGCCGGCGCGCTGCTCCACGTCGACGCCGCGCAGGCGCTCGGCAAGACGCCGATCGACGTGCGCGCGCTCGGCATCGACATGATGTCGATGTCCGCCCACAAGGTGTACGGCCCCAAGGGCATCGGCGCGCTGTTCGTCCGCCGCGAGATCGCGAGCCGGATCGCGCCGCAGATTCACGGCGGCGGCCACGAGCGCGGGCTGCGTTCGGGCACACTCGCGACGCATCAGATCGTCGGCATGGGCGTCGCATGCGAACTCGCCGCCGAAAAACTCGACGGCGAAGCCGCGCGGATCGCTGCGCTCGGCGCGCGGCTCACCGACGCGCTGTTCGCGCTCGGCGACGTCACGCAGAACGCGGCCGCCGCCCGCCGCATCCCGCACACGCTGAGCCTGACGGTCAATGCGCCGGGCTTCTTCCCGTTCATGCTCGGCGAAGCGCTCGCCGTGTCGTCCACCTCCGCATGCAATTCGACCAGCGGCGCACCGTCCCACGTGCTGACCGCGATCGGCCTCGATGCGGAAACGGCCGGGCGTACCGTGCGCATCAGTTTCGGGCGCTTCACGACGGAGCAGGACGTCGACTTCGCGATCGGCTGTTTCGCGCGGGCGATCGAGCAATGCCGGGCGGCCGCGGCGACCGGCTTCGCCGCGTCGCGGCAGATCACGCCGGCCGACCTGAAGGCGATCCGCAATGCGGGCTTTCGTGCGGTGATCTGCAACCGACCGGATGGCGAAGGCGTGGATCAGCCGTCGTTCGACGAGATCGCCGCGGCCGCGCGCGAACTGGGGATGGACGCGCGCTACCTGCCGGTCGAGCGCGACCGCATCGGCGACGCGGAAGTCGACGCGTTCGGCGCACTGGTCGACACGCTGCCGAAGCCGGTGCTCGCGTATTGCCGCAGCGGCAGCCGCTCCGGCATGCTGTGGAATCGGCTGTCCGCTCGACGTGCGGCGTGAGCCTCCCCCACCCTTACGCCTGACCGCCTGCGGTCGCGCATGAAGCCGATGCTTCGCTGCGCGGCCGCCCGGTGGCGCCGGTCACGACCGCATCAGGTCCGTTCATCGCCGTTCACCGGCGTATAGATCGCCAGCTTCAGCGCGGGATCGTCGTTCGCCTGGAACGTCGCGTACTCGTAGCGCTGCGTGCCGCGTTGCGCATGCACGAGCACTTTCTCGCCGGACACGCCGCTGCGCACGTCGTGCGCATCCCACCATTGCGCGAACTCGGCGCTGCCGGCGCGCAATCGCGCGACCAGCGCGACGAACGCCGGATCGCTCGCGTAGAGATCGTGGCTCGTGCGAAACAACGCGATCATCCGCCGCGCCTCGTCGGCCCAGCTCGCTGCGAACAGCGCACGCGCGTGCGGCGTCTCGAACATGTAGACGAGGATGTTGCGATCGGCTTGCGCCAGCCGGTCGAAGCCGAGCACCTCGGCCGCGGCGGCATTCCACGCGAGGATGTCCCAGCGCCGGCCGGTCACGTAGGCAGGCTGCCGAAGATGCGCGACGAGCCGCGCGAGGGTCGGCGGCAGGTGTTCCGGCACGAACGCACGCGGCCCGTCGCGCCGTGCGAGCGTGCGCAGATGGACGGCTTCGGCCTTGTCGAGCCGCAACGCGCGCGCCAGCGCGTCGAGCGTCGCCTCCGACGGGTTGACGTCGCGCCCCTGCTCGAGCCGGACGTACCAGTCGACGCCGATGCCCGCGAGTTCCGCGACTTCCTCGCGCCGCAGGCCGGGCGTGCGCCGGCGCGGGCCGCCGTGCAGGCCAACGGCTTCCGGGCGCAGTTTCTTGCGCCGCGAGCGCAGGAAATCGCCGAACGGGGTTCGCGTGGTGACGGTCATCGGGTTCGCTCCGGGCAGGGTGGTATCGGCCCATCCTGGGCTCGCGCCGGGCCTTGTTGCAGATTCTAAGCCTGCCAGAATCGACGCATCTCCACCGTCAGGAAGCGTCATGAAAGCTGCGATTCTGAAGTCGTTCGGCACGCCGCTCGCGATCGAAACGATGCCGGACCCCGTGCTCGGCACGGGCGAAGTCGTCGTGGACGTCGTCGCGACGCCGGTTCTGCCCTATGCGCGGGAAGTATTCAGCGGCGAGCGCCGCTATCCGCTTGAGCTGCCGATCGTGCCCGGCTGCGGCGCGATCGGCCGGGTCCGGCAAACCGGCCCCGACGCGACGCAATTGCAGCCGGGCGACTGGGTGTTCTGCGACCCGACCGTCCGCTCGCGCGACGACGCGCGAATGCCCGACATCGTGCTGCAGGGCTGGAGCACGCGCGGCGAAGGCGGCAAGCAGTTGCAGCGCTATTTTCACGACGGTCCGTTCGCCGAACGGCTGCGCGTGCCGACCGAGAACGCGGTGCGCATCGGCGCGATCGCGTCGGCCGACGCCGCACGCTGGTGCGCGCTCAATACCCTGCTCGTGCCTTACGGCGGGCTGCTGGCATCCGACCTGCGCGCCGGCGAAATCGTGCTCGTCAGCGGCGCGACCGGTCATTTCGGCAGCGCCTGCGTCGCGGTGGCGCTGGCGATGGGCGCGCGCTGCGTGGTCGCGCCGGGCCGCAACGTGCGCGTGCTCGCGGATCTCGAACGCCGCTTCGGCGACCGCGTGCGCACGGTCGAGCTGACCGGCGACGAAACCGGAGACCGCCTCCGCATGCAGCAGGCGGCGCCGGGGCCGATCGACTGCGTGATCGACCTGATGCCGCCGTCGGTGCCCGCGACGACGGTGCGCGCGGCCGTGATGGCGGTTCGCCCGTACGGGCGCGTGGTGCTGATGGGCGGCGTCGGCATGCTCGGCGGGGCCGGGCTCGAGCTGCCGTATCCGTGGATCATGCGCAACGACATCACGCTGCGCGGCAAATGGATGTACCCGACGCAAGCCGTGACGCTGATGACCGGGCTCGTTCGCGGCGGGCTGCTCGACCTCGGACAATTCGACGTGACGGCCTTCGCGCTCGACGACGCGAACGACGCGGTTACGCATGCGGCGGAGCACGGCGGGCCGTTCAGGATGACGGTGATCGCGCCTTAGCCGCGCCCGCCGACGATTCGACGGCCGGTGCGCCCGACAAGCCGCACCGGCCGCCGTCCTGCCCGCTACGTCACTCGTCCTGCTGTTCCTGCTGCGCCTGCGCCTGCCGCTGCCGGATGAACTGCCGTACGTCGCTCATCGTCACGCGACCGGTGTGCTTCGCATCGATCTCGTCGAAGTGCTTCGACACGAAGCCGAGCCCGCTACTCTGCGCCTGCGCCTTCGTCACGGCTGCGCCGTTGCTCAGCACGGTATTGCCGCCGAGCCTCGCGTCGACGCGCTGCTGCGCCTGCTGCTGCAAGGCCGCGCCGGTCGACGGCAACACCGGCGCCGCCCGCGTGGCAGGAAAGAACGGACCGTCGACACCGCGCCCGCCGTGCGGCAGCTTCACCGGCGCCACCGCCTGCGGCGGCAACGCGTAGGCACTGCTCATCACGGCACCGAGCACGATCAACGGGGACATACGCCGCATCAATTGGATTAGGGACATGATCGCTCGCATTCAATGGATGAATAGAGGGTTCCGCCGACAACGCGTCCGTCGCTCACGGGGCGGCCGCCAGCGTCGTCGCGGCCGTCGCGCCCGGGACGCTGCCGGTCGGCACGCTGGGCGGGTTTTCGTCCGGCCACGGCGGCGGCAGCATGCGCAGCGTCAGCGCCGTCGGAATCCGCGCGCCCTTGTAGAACGTCTGCAGGTCCCGCTTCATCAGCGGACGGGCGACGTCATCCAGGTAAGTCATGTGACCGCCCTGGAAGAAGTTCACCTGCAGCTTCGGATTCAGGCCCTTGACCGTCTGCAGCCGCGCGAGCTGCTTCTCCGTGTTGAAGAACGGCGTCGCGAGATCGTGGTAGCCGTTCTCCGCGAGCACGCGAAGCTTCGGGTTGAGCTGCAGCGCACCGAGCAGATCGGGGATCGTGTCGGGCATCGGCTGGCCGTCGTGCGAGAAGTCCCAGACGCCGATGATGTTGTCGTTCAGCGGCAGGTACGTCGCGTTCGGGGCCGTGTAGCCGAGATAGTCCGGCATCTGCGTCGCGAGCGCGTTCGTGAACGGCTGCGAGATCAGGATGTCGGACGGATCGCCGTCGGTCTGCAGCCGCGGATCGGAATTCGGCAACGACACGCGCCCGTCATACCGGCCGATCGTCGTGCCCGGCAGCAGGCTCGTGCCGAACGGATTCGCGTTGAAGTAGCCGCGCAGCGCCTGCTGCGTGAGGCTCGACGGGATCGACCACAGCCTGAGCGTCGCATCGCTCGGGAACACCGGCGTGCCGAGCGCATCCGGAATGCCGAGCTGGCTCAACACCCACGACTGCGAGTACTTCTGCAACTGGCTGTAGATCAGCGTCGTGAACAATTCCGTCTGCAGTGCGTACAGATCCTGGTTCACCGGCGCCGGCGAGACCTGGTTGAAGTACGCCGCGACCGCCGCGTAGCCGGGCAGATAGCCGGCCACCGTGTCGGTATCGAGCAGCAGCCCTTCGGTCGACTGCGTGATCGCCACCGCTTCCACCGCATCCGCGAAGTAGTTCAGGATCGACGACTGCAGCACGATGCCCGTCAGGTGCACGCCGGCCGATTCGAGCGCGAGCGCGAGCATGTCGGTACGCGGCGTGCCGTACGATTCGCCGTACAGGTAGATCGGCGACGTGCCGCGGCTGTTGACGTTCAGGTAGCGCTGGATGAAGTCGCGCATGATGTTCACGTCCGCGTCGGAACCCCAGTACTTCTGGTTGGTGTTCGGCAACACGGCCTCCGACAGCCCGGTGCCGGGCGGGTCGATGAACACGAGGTCGGTGGTGTCGATCAGGCTTTCCGCATTGTCGACGAGCGGATAGTTCGGCCAGTTGTTGCCGAACAGCGGATCGGGCGTGGCCACGCGGGTCGGCGCGAACGAGCCGAGCCGCAGCCAGATCGACGACGAGCCCGGCCCGCCGTTATAGACGAACGTGACCGGGCGCGGCTTGCCGTTCGTGCTGGGCGCCGTGTACGCGACATACGACATCGACGCTTCCGCATTGCCGTTCGCGTCCTGCGCGGTCAGGTGGCCGGTGGTCGTCGTGTAGTCGATCGTCTTGCCGCCGCCCTTCCACTGGTAATGCATGACGGCCGCTTTCTCGGCCACCTGCGACGGCGCGAGGCCGTCGGTCGCGTTCATCGAATACGCGACCAGGTCGACGTACGGCTGGTTGGCCGCCGGCGCCTGGGTGCCGGCCGCCTGCGCGCTGGCCTGCTGGCTCGCGGTGGCCTGTGCGAGGCTCGACGCGCCGACGGACGACGAATCGTCGCCGCCGCATGCCGCGAGCGCCAGTGTCATGGCGGTCAATGCGCCTAGCCCGCCCAGCCGGCCGCGACGAACCCGGCGGATGCCGGTACTGCTCCTGTCTGGTTTCATCTCTGCCCTTTGATTTCGGATACCGCGTCACAAAGGCCGCCGACGCCCGCGAAACGCGCAGGCGTACCCGCCACTCGCGTTGCACGGTCGGCAATCGGCGGTTGGATCGGACTTCTAAGAGACTGAACTTGATACAGACACAGCAAACTGCCGGCGAGAATGATGCCAGGACGCGCCCCCTGCAGTTTGGACCACTTTTGTATTACTGAAATTTACGACATGACAAAAATAGGCGGTGCTGCGCCGCGTTGTCAAAGATCATTCGGATATTAAAAATCCAGCAATGATGCGAAGGGCGGACAGTGTCTGGAATTTGAAAGAAAACAGGATTATTCGTGCAAGGTATGCTTCATCGGCAATGCCGCGCCGAATATTTTACTTTTCCCGCACAACGCGGAAGCCTTTTCTGCATTGGCGCATCGCGTTCAAAGCCTTCGGATCGACAGGACCATTCTTTCATTTTTATTATCGCCGTATCGATCGGGACGGTGCAGCGACATGCGCACGTCATTCGATAATTCGATTCGCTTCAATCGCGCTTCAATTGCAGAAACGATGTGCACTGCGTCATCCATAAAATACCGGTTCGATTAATTCTGCGCGGCATTATTTACCCGGCATTCGAACGGCTTTCCCGGACAGGCCGCGACGGACGGCATTGCCGCGCGTCGCGCCTGTCGCAGGCACTCAAACCATCGTCACTTCCCGCCGCCCGGCAGCGCGATATCGATCAGCACCGGATCGTGATCCGACGAGCGATATGCATCCGGCGCGTAGAACGTCTTCTGCTGCTCGGCCGACTTGTACGCGAGCGTGTACTGCAGCGCGAGCGGCTCGTCCGCGTTGATGTGCCATTCGTGCACGGCCTTCACGTGCGACGCGAGCGGCAGCGTCGCGAGCGCGTGGTCGAGATAGCCGGCTTCGCCGTTGTACACGTAGCTGTATGCGTTCGCGCCGATCCAGCGCGCGACGAGGTTGCGGTAACCGCGCGACTCGAGCGCGCGGATCGGGTCTTCGTACGTGTAGCTGTTGAAGTCGCCGATCAGCAGCACGCCCTGGCTCTTGACGCCCGTCGGGTTGCCGGCCAGCCAGTCGGCGACTTTCGCCGCCGCGCGCGTGCGCGTCGGGTTCCAGCAGCCCTGGCCATCGCCCTGGTCGAGATCGTCGTTCGCGGCGTCCGGGCAGTTCTTCGACTTCAGGTGGTTCACGGCCACCGTCAGCGCCTGCTTGTTGCCGCCGACCAGCCGGAACGACTGCGCGAGCGGCTGACGGTTCTTGTCGTCGATCGCGAGCGTCGCCGCGCGACCGACCGGCTCGACCTTGCGGCTGTCGTAGATCATCGCGACCGCGATCGCGTCGCCGCCGAGCCGCGACGTACCCGGATCGACGACGCGCCAGTGGTCGCCGAGCTTCGCCGCGAGCTGGCGCACCGCGCTCAGTTCGCCGTAACCGTTGTTCTGGATTTCCATCAGGCCGATCACGTCGGCGTCGATCGCCTTCAGCGCGCTGACGATCTTCGCTTCCTGGCGCTGGAATTCCTGGAAGGTCTTCGCGCCGCGATTGTTCGGATCGTCGAAGCCGCCGCCGAGACCGTTGCCGTTGAAGTAGTTCAGCACGTTGAACGACGCGACGCGCAGGTTCGATTTCGGATCGCGCGCCGGCGCGTTCGTGCGCGGGTTCGTACGTGCTTCGAACGCCGGCACTGCTGCACCGGGCAGCGGCTGCACGCGCCATGCGCCGTAACGCACTTCGAGCACGCCTTCGACGTCGCGCACGGTGTAGCCCGCGCGCAGCGTGTTCGAGGCCGACAGGCCCGGCGCCGGGTACGGCACGGTCGCGGGATTCTGCTTGTTCGAGCCGTCGTCGAGGATCAGGCGGTTGCGCGCGTTCGCGTCGATCTGCGCCTGCGCCTGTGCGGGCGGCACGACGCTCGTCGGCGTGCGCAGGCGGCCGTTGCTGAGCATCACGCTGCCGTAACGGCCGAGTTCGTAGTTGTCGGTGACGCTCAGCGTCTGCGGCAGGCGCACGAGCATCCCTTCGTACGCGGCGAACGCGTTCGGGCTGTCGACCGGCAGCGTGAGCGTCGCGGGCGTGACCGTCTGGCCGTTCGCGCACACCGCGATCGGGCCCGACAGCGTGAGCTGCGTCTGCCCGTATTTCTCCTCGATCTTGCCCGTCACGTGCACGAGATCGCCGGCCTTCGCGCGCGCTTTCGGCGCATAGACGAACAGGCCTTCGGACACGCCCGGCTGGTTGCGGCGCTGCGCGTCGGCCTGCTGGACGAAGAAGCCGCCGAAGCCGTCCGTACCGCCGAAATCGGCGGTGACGACGGCTTCGATCGACGCGTTCTGGCCGGCGAGCGGCGACGGTGCGCCCGGCCCCTGGATGTCGGCGATCGGCGTCGTGCTGCCGCCGCAGTTCGAGCTGACGGGCGCGGCGGTCGCGGCGAATACCGGCGCGGCGAGCGTCGGGAGCAGCAATAGCGGGGCAAACAGGCGGATTGTCGAGCGCATGGAGGGAATCCCGGTTGTGAGGGTGACGAAAGCTTAGCTGCGCTCAATGACAGTTTCCGGTAATCGGCAGACAGGCCGATGTAATTGGCGTCATCGCGCCGCGATCGCCCTGCGTCGTCCGGTCATGTCTCGACAATGCAGCCGATCTTCCGACGAAAACCCGCCGCGCTAGACCGTCCCCGGCAGTGCGCTCGACACGAGCACGGCCGCCGCCATCAGCACGCCGCCGAGCACGACCGCCTCGATCCGCAACACCGCGCCGAACTGCTTCGACGCGCGTGCCGGCATCGCGGCGGCCGGGTCCTTCAACGCGTCCAGCAGCTTCGGCATCCCGAAGAAGCGGTTGTGCCCGCCGAGCATCGCGGCAAGCAGCACGAGCGCGAGCTTCAGCAGCAGGATCTGCCCGTACGTCGACGCGAGCAGGTTGGCGGGCGTCTCGACGCCGCGCCAGCCGTTGTACGCGCCGGTCGCGAACAGCACGATCAACGCGCAGGTCGACGCATCGGACAGCGACTGCACGAACGCCGCACCCGTCATGCGCTCGCTCGTCGGCATGCGGGCGAGCCGCGGCATCAGGCCGAACGCCGTCACGAGCACGAGCCCGACCCACGCGCTGATCGCCAGCAGATGCAGCCAGTCGACCCACACCGGCACGCTGAACAGCCCGGCGTCCACCGGATGGCCGCCGTTGCTGCGCGCCAGCGCGACAGCGGCAAGCGCGGCCGCCATCGCGAACGGAAACCGCGTGTCGTTCGCGCGCCCGACGAACGACAGCAGCACGACGACGAGCATCAACACCGTGCCGGCCAGCCACGCATGACCGAACCCGGTGCGCGCAAGCATCGAACACACCGCCGGCCCCGCGTCGAGCAGCGACACTTCGCTCATCAGCGCGCAGTGCGCCCAGAACGCGGTGACGCTCGCGAGCAGCGATACGACGGATGCGATGCGCAGCGTCGCGACGAGCCGCCGGCCGACGTCGTGCTGCCATGCGGACGCGCCGCGCGCGAGCCAGTGGCGACCGAGCAGCGCACCGACGACCACCGCGAACCCGGCGTTCTGGATCGCCACCGCCACGAGCCGCAACAGGCCGAGGATGCCGTCGTTCATTCCTTCACCCGGAACGTATAGGTGCCCTTCGTGCGATGCGCATCGGCCGTCATCGCCGTCCACTGCACCGTGTACGCGCCGGCCGCGAGCTTCGGTATCGCGACGGCCATCACGCGCGGATTCGACGCGTCGACCTTCGCCTTGTCCTGCGTGACGGCGTTGCCGCTCGCATCCCACACCTTCACCGAGCTGAACGCCGGTTCGAGGTCTTCGTTGAACGTCAGCCGCACCGTGTCGGGCGACGCGTCGACCGTGCTGCCGGCTGCGGGTGCGGCGCCTTCGAGCTTGCCGTGGGCCGAGGCCGCGACCGGTGTCATCGCGAAGAGGGCGCCAGCCGCGGCGAACGCGGCGAGCCGTCCGGAAATCGTGCTGGTCATGTTCGCACTCCGCGTCACGGCTTCTTCAGTTCGACGACGGTCAGCGCGCCGTCCACGTCCTCGGCGACGAAGTCGACCGTATCGCCCGCCTTGACCTGCGACAGCATCGCCGGGTCCTTCACCTTGAATACCATCGTCATCGCGTCCATCCCGAGGTTCTCCAGCGGGCCGTGCTTGATCGTCAGCTTGCCGGCCGCCGTGTCGACCTTGCGGATCTCGCCGTGCGACATGCGCGACGCCGCCGCGGCGCCCTGCTTCGCGCCATCGCTCATGTCCATGCCGGCCATGTCGCCGGCGGCGTACGACGCAGCGGAGAACGCCAGCGCGCACCCCGTCGCCATCAAAACCAGTCCCTTCTTCATCGTGTCGACTCCCGTGTGAGTGAATGGAAACCGGCGGCCGCATCGGCGCGGCCGCCGCGTGCTGCTTCAACCGTCCGGCATTTCGCCGGTGTATTCGTATGCGACGGTGCCCTTCGGATGCCGGAACCAGCCCGGATCGCGATAGTCGTTGCGGCCGAGCCCTTGCCGCACCTTGAGCACCGTGAACATGCCGCCCATTTCCAGCGGCCCGAACGGGCCCGTGCCGGTCATCATCGGCAGCGTGTTGTCGGGCAGCGGCATCTCCATGCCACCCATCGCGCCGCCCGTGCTGCCCATCGCCATGTAGTCGGGCACGAGCTTGCCGATCCGCTTCGCGAGATCCTTCTGCGGTACGCCGATCAGGTTCGGCACCTGGTGGCCCATCGCATTCATCGTGTGGTGCGACTTGTGGCAATGGAACGCCCAGTCGCCCGGGCGATCGGCGGTGAACTCGATCGCGCGCATCTGGCCCACCGCGACATCGGCCGTCACTTCCGGCCAGCGCGCGGCCGGCGGAATCCAGCCGCCGTCGGTGCCCGCGACCTCGAAGCTGTAGCCGTGCAGGTGGATCGGGTGATTCGTCATCGTCAGGTTGCCGAAACGAATCCGCACGCGGTCGCCGGCGCGCACCGGCAGCGGATCGATGCCCGGGAACACGCGCGAGTTGAAGGTCCACATGTTGAAGTCGGTCATCTCGTTCACGCGCGGCGTGTAGCTGCCGGGATCGATGTCGTACGCGGCGAGCAGGAACACGAAATCGCGATCGACCGGCATCGTGCCGCGATCCTTCGGATGCACGACGAACATGCCCATCATCCCCATCGCCATCTGCACCATCTCGTCGGCGTGCGGGTGATACATGAACGTGCCGTGCGCTTCGAGCTGGAACTCGTAGACGAAGGTCTTGCCGGGCGGGATATGCGGCTGCGTGAGACCGCCGACGCCGTCCATCCCGTTCGGCAGCCGCAGCCCGTGCCAGTGGATCGTCGTGTGCTCGGGCAGCCGGTTGGTCACGAAGATGCGGACCTTGTCGCCTTCGACGGCCTCGATCGTCGGGCCCGGCGACTGACCGTTGTAGCCCCACAGGTTCGCGTTCATGCCGGGCGCCATCTCGCGCACGACGGGCTCGGCCGTCAGGTGGAATTCCTTCCAGCCGTTCTTCATCCGCCACGGCAGCGACCAGCCGTTCAGCGTCGCGACGGGCGTATACGGGCGGCCGTTGGGCGGCACGAGCGGCGGCTGCGTGCCGGTCTTCGCCATCGTCGGCGCTTCGGGCAGCGATGCGGCGCCGGCCTTGCCGACCATCGTCGCACCGAGCAGCGCGGCGCCCGAGCCGCTGAGAAATTGTCGACGGGACACCATGTCAATGACCTTCCGGATGCGGTTGCGTCGCGGGCGCCGACGGCGCCGCGGGCGTGGATGCCGGCTGCGGCGCAGCGTCGGCGGTTGGGGTGGATTCGGATGCCGAATGGCCGGAATGCGTCGCGTCCGGCGACGGCAACCGGCCGCCGACGGCCATCTGCAGATCGGTTTCGGCGAGCCAGTAGTCCTTCAGCGCGTCGATGTAGCCGTTGACCGCGCCGACCTGTTCGCGCGCATCGGTCAGCAGCTCGAATACGCTCGCGAGCATCCCGTTGTAACGCAGCAGCAGTTCGTCGGAGATCGTCTTGCGTAGCGGCACGACCTCGTCGCGATAGTGCGTCGCGACGTCGTAGCTCGTCACGTACGCCGCGTACGATTCGCGTACTTCGGAGCGCGCATCGATGGCCGTTTTCGCGAGCCGGTTCGCCGACTGCATGTAGATGGCCTCGGCGCGCGCGACCTTGGCGCCGCCCCAGTCGAACAGCGGAATCTCGACGCCGATCTCGTAGCCGTGCTCGTGGCCCTTGCCGGTTTCGTAGTCGTTCACGTAGCCGAGCTCGACCGCGTTGACGAAGCGCGTGGCCTTGCTCAGGCCGAGCGACGACGCGACACCCTGCGTCTGCAGCTTCGCCGCCTGGATGTCGAGGCGGTTGCCCATCGCGAAACGTTCGAGATCTCGCAGGTCCGGGCGCGCCTTCGGCACATCCGGCAAGCGCTCGGGCAGCGCGTACCGCGCGCGCTCGCCCCACAGCCCCATCGCACGCGTGAGCTTCTCGCGTGCAGCGACGGCCTGCTGGCGCGCCTTCGCGTGCTGCGCGACCGCATCTGCATGAAACGCCTGTTCGCGGGCGTAGTCGAGCCGGCTGAAGTTGCCGGCCTGCCGCATGCGCAACGCCAGTTCGGCGGCCGCGCTCGCGGCGTCGCGCACCTGCTGCGCATAGTTCGCGGCCTGCTCCGCGGCGACGGCCTCGACATACGCGCGGCGCGCCTCGGCCGCGACCTTCAGCATCGCATCGGCCGTTTCCAGCTTGGTCTGCTCGAAACGGCGGCGCTCGATCTTCGTTGCAAGCGGCATCGTCAGCAGCGCGAACACGTTCGCCGAGAACGTGCGCCCGAGCGTGAGCTCGCCGTCGCCGGCACGCGTGCGGCTGAATGCGAAGCGCGGGTTCGGCAGCCGGCCCGCCTGCACGAGGTCGGCCTCCGACAGCCCAAGCTCCGCGTACGACGCCTGCAAGCCTCGGTTGTTCAGCAGCGCGACCTGCACCGCGTCGTCGATCGACAGCGGCTTGCCGAGCAGTTCCTTCGTCCGCCGGTCGACGGCTTCGCGGTCGGCGTCGGTCCTGATCACCACCGCGTCCTTGCCGATGCGTTCCGATGCGACGGACGACACGGCGTCGAACCCGCCGTCCTTCGAAAACGTCGTGCAGCCCGCGAGGAACGCCAGCGCGGCTGCGGCCACGCCGATCCTCGGCGATATCGCGAACGTCGTCATCGCGCGGCCCCTCCGTGCGTCGAATGGGCGGCGCCGTGGCCGGCCGCGTCGCCGGTCGTGCGTGCTTTCGCGGGCCGCTCCGTCACGTCCCGGTTCAGTTGCTGCCAGCCCGGGCCTGCGTCGTCCCGATACGGACGGTAGCCGTCGAACGCGGAGGTCACGGTGACGTCCGGCACCGTCGCGGCGGCGTCCGCCGGATCGGGCAACGGGGTTTGCGCGGGCGCGAGCGTCGGCACGAGGGCCGCCGCGCCCCATAGCGCCGCAATGATCAATCGCATGAACATGTCTCGTCGTAAGTCTTCCGGCGCGCCCGATACGGCGCCCGGTGCACATGGCGGATCGCGGCGCGTCGGCCGCGGGCAGGGACTAGGCGGGCATCCGGCGCGGCGGCCGGTCGATGCCGCCGGTCAGGAACGACACGCCTCCGGCCGAAGGCGGTGGCGCGACGATCGTGACGCCGGCGCTCGCCGCGGCAGGCACCGCGAGCGCCCCCGACATGTCCGTGCCGATGCAGCAGGACACGCACGCGGCACACGACGACGCACCTCGTGCATGGTCGCCGTGATCGTGATGAACGTCCTGCGCGGCCGGCATCGCGTGCGACGCGTTGTCCGCATGCCGCACGGCAGCTCCCGAGCACGGCATCGAAACGACCGCGAACGACTGGATCGGCAGGCTCAGCGCGAGCAATACGACGACGAGGAAGGTGCGCCAGTACGACATGGAGACGAAATCGGGCAGACAGCGATCGTTCGGGCCGTCGCGGCGCCGTGACGGCGCGCGCCGGGGACAAGACGACCGCAGCTTATCGCCGCCGCGGTGACGACGGCATGGCCGAAACATGACGGGCTTTTCATGACAATTCCGTCATCCGCCCGTCATCCTTCGCGCACGCGCGACGCCGTACGCTCTGGCTTTACACTGACCGGCTCGAATCACGGACAGCCTGCCTGACCATGCGGATACTGATAGTCGAAGACGAACCCAAGATGGCGTCGTACCTCCGGAAGGGGTTGACGGAGGCGAGCTACACGGTCGACGTCGCGGAAAACGGCAGGGACGGGCTGTTTCTCGCCTTGCACGAGGATTTCGACCTCGTCGTGCTCGACGTGATGCTGCCGGAGCTGGACGGCTTCGAGGTGCTCAGGCGGCTGCGCGCGCAGAAGCAGACACCCGTGCTGCTGCTCACGGCCCGCGAGGCGATCGAGGACAAGGTCGCCGGGCTCGAACTCGGCGCCGACGATTACCTGCTCAAGCCGTTCGCGTATGCCGAGTTCCTGGCGCGCATCCGTTCGCTGCTGCGGCGCGCGCCGCGCAACGTGCGCGACGTCCTGCACGTCGCCAATCTCGAGATCGACCTGCTCAAGCGTCGCGTGCGGCGCGCCGACACCCGCATCGACCTGACCGCGCAGGAATTCGCGCTACTGCAACTGCTCGCGGAACGCGAAGGCGAGGTGCTGACGCGCACCTTCATCACGTCGCAGATCTGGGACATGAATTTCGACAGCGACACGAACGTCGTCGATGCGGCAATCAAGCGCCTGCGCGCGAAGATCGACAACGCGTACGAGAAGAAACTGATCCACACGATTCGCGGCATGGGCTACGTGCTCGAGGATCGTTCGTGACCGCGCGCCCCGCGCCGTATTCGCTGCTGCGGCGCCTGACGCTCGCGTTCGCCGCCGTCGCGGCGCTCGTGTTCGCGCTGACCGGCGCGTATCTCTATCGTTCGCTGTCCGCCGAACTGACGCGGCGCGACGACATCGAGATCGCCGCCAAGCTCAACCAGTTCCTGCAACTCGCACGCGCCAGCGGCTCGACCGCCGCGCTGCGCGCCGATCCGGCCGTTTTCCATGACGTGTTGCTGTCGCATCCGGGCGTCTATCTCGGCATCTACGACGCGCAACGTCGTCCGCTCGTCGAGCATTCCGACGAAGCCGGCAATACGCTCGCGTCGGTGATCGCAGCGCCGCATCCGGCTGGCAGCGCCGGTATCCCGTTCACGTGCGCGCCGCCCGGCATCGGCACGTCGCGCTGCGTGCATGCACGCGAAAAGCTGCCGTCCGGCGAAGCGATCCAAGTCGCGCTCGCGCGCACCGCAACCGATCGCCAGTCGCTACTCGAAAGCTATCGCGTCGACATCTGGCTCGCGGCGGCCGTCGGCGCGCTGCTGGTCGGCGCGCTCGGCTACGCGGTCGCGTCGCGCGGCCTGCGCCCGGTCGAAAGCCTCGGCCGGCAGACGTCGCGCATCGAGGCGCACAACCTGAACGCACGCCTCGACGCGCGCGGCGGCCCGGTCGAATTGCGCGAGCTCGCCACGTCGGTGAACCGGATGCTCGATCGCCTCGAACGCGCGTTCGTGCGGCTGTCGCAATTCTCGTCCGATCTCGCGCACGACATGCGCACGCCGCTCGCGAACGTGATCAGCTCGTCGCAGATCACGCTATCGCGCGCCCGCACCGCCGACGAATACGAAGCGCTGATCGAATCGAACATCGAGGAGTGCGAACGGCTGCAGCGGATGATCGAGAACATGCTGTTTCTCGCCCGTACCGACAATGCGCAACAGCACCTGAAGACCGCCGAACTCGACGCGGGCAGCGAACTGCGCCGGCTCGCGTCGTACTTCCAGGCGTTGGCCGACGAGGCCGGCGTGCGCATCGACGTGCATGGCGAAGCGCCGGTCGTCGCGGACGCCACGCTGTTCCGGCGCGCGGTGAGCAACCTCGCGTCGAATGCGCTCGAACACGCGGAAGCTGCGTCGACGCTCGAGCTGGCCGTGTCCGTACGAGGCGGTTACGCGGTCGTCGAAGTCACGAATCGCGGCGCCGCGATTCCGCCCGAACAGGTCGAGCGGATCTTCGAGCGCTTCTACCGGATCGATTCGTCGCGGCACGGCGCGGCGCGCAACGCGGGGCTCGGGCTCGCGATCGTGAAATCGATCATGGAGCTGCATCGCGGCAAGGTGGAGGTCGCGAGCCGCGACGGGCACACGACGTTCGCGCTCCACTTCCCGCGCGGCACGGACGGTTAGCCCCGCGCCTCTCCACGTTCGACGCTAACGATCCTGTCCTGCGCCAAACGACGTGCGGACACACACGAGCAGCACGATGGTCGCCGCGCTGAACGCGGCGCCCGCGTAGAACGTGGCAGCGGCGCCGACCCGGTCCCACAGGAAGCCCGCGACGACGCTCGATACGAGCGTCACGATGCCGCCGATCAGGTTGAATACGCCGAACGCCGTCCCTCTCAATTCGGCCGGCGCGGCATGCGCGACCATCGTCGCGAGCAGCCCTTGCGTCATCCCCATATGGAGGCCCCATAGCGCGACGCCGACGAGCACGGCCGGCCAGTACGCGCCGTGCGCCAGCACGATATCGGCGGCGATCAGCAGGACGAGCCCGACCACCATCAGCTTCGTGTGGCTCGTCGTATCGGCGAGCTTGCCGAACGGGTAAGCGGACAACGCATAGACGACGTTCATCGCGACCATCACGAGTGGCACGAGTGCGACGGGCACGCCGCTGCCCATCGCGCGCAGCACCAGAAACGCCTCGCTGAAACGCGCCAGCGCGAACACGCCGCCGACGGCCGCCACCCACCAGTAGCGGGCGCCGAGTCGAGCGACGACCTCGCGGCGGATCGGGTTCACGCGCCGCGCGCCCGGCGCATGCGCCGGCTCGTCTATGCCGAACGCGAGCAGCGCCACGGCCAGCACGCCGGGAATCACGGCCAGCCAGAACGCGAGGCGGAAATCGTCGCGCCACGCCAGCATGATGACGACGGCCAGCAGCGGCCCGAGGAACGCGCCCACCGTGTCGAGCGACTGGCGCAACCCGTACGCGGCGCCGCGCAGATGAACGGGCGTGACGTCGGCGACGAGCGCATCGCGCGGCGCGCCGCGAATCCCCTTGCCGACGCGGTCGACGATCCGCGCGGTCACGACGACGCCAATCGTCGGCGCGATCGCGAACAGCGGCTTGCTGAGCGCGCCGAGCGCGTAGCCGGTCACCGCGAGCCATTTGCGATTGCGCAGGTAGTCGCTCAGCGTGCCGGAGAACACCTTGACGACCGGCGACGTCGCCTCGGCGATCCCCTCGATCAGGCCGATCGCCGTCGCGCTCGCGCCAAGCCCCGTCATCAGGAACATCGGCAACAGGCTGTGGATGATTTCGGACGACACGTCCATCAGCAGGCTGACACAGCCGAGCACCCACACGCTGCGCGGAATCTGGCGAAGAATGCCGGTCGACGAGTCGGTCTGCATGGGTCGCTCCCGGGTCGGGAATCCCGATACTGGATGCCAGCGATACTACCGCAGGCCGGTGACGCCGATCGCCGGCTTCGGCAGCGCGTGCGCCCTTGCTATTGTGCGTCGTCGCGCCGGAGTTTCGCCTGCCGGCGCGGACGGTCGTTGAGTATCTGGTGGCGGCGATGGTCGGTCAGCTTCTTCCAGTCGCGCGCCTCGTCGCGCGTGCGCAGGCAGCCGACACAAAAGCCCGTGCGGCCGTCGAATGCGCACAGGTCGATACACGGCGATTTCACGGCCACGATCAGGCCGCCTTCGCAGGCGTCGTCACTTCGACGGTCACGTGCGACATGCCGTCGAAGCGCGCGACCAACGCATGGTAGAAACGCGCATCGCGTGCGGTGTCAGCCGATTCGACCGACACGATCGCGCTCATGTGCCCGGGGCCCACGCGCCACACGTGGAGATCGTTGACCTGGTCGCCGAGCGCCTCGATCGCGCGGCGGACGTTGTCCGTCAGCTTGCGATCGACGTTGACGTCGAGCAGCACACCGCCCGTATCGCGTATCAGCCCGTACGCCCAGTTGGCGATCACCAGCGCGCCGACGATGCCCGCGAGCGGGTCCATCCAGACCCATCCGAACGCGCGCGCGAGCAGCAGGCCGACGATCGCCAGCACCGACACAGCCGCGTCGGCGATCACGTGAACGTAGGCCGACCGGATGTTGTGGTCGCGATGCGCGGCCGGGTGCGATGCGTGACCATGATGCGCGTGGTGCGCGTCGTCGTGGTCGTGGTCGTGGTCGTGATCATGCGGATGATCGTGACCATGACGATGCCCGTGATGGTGATCGCCGCTCAGCAGCCACACGCTGGCGAGGTTCACGGCGAGCCCCAGCACGGCGATCGGAATCGCTTCGTCGAAGCGAATCGGCACCGGCGCCAGCAGCCGCGCGATCGCCTCGTAGCCGATCAGCAACGCGATCATCGCCAGCACGATCGCGCTCGTGAAGCCGGCCAGGTCGCCGAGCTTGCCGGTGCCGAACACGAAGCGCGGATCGTCTGCGTACCGGCGCGCATAGGTATAGGCCAGCGCCGCGATCAGCATCGCGCCCGCGTGCGTCGACATGTGCAGCCCATCGGCGACCAGCGCGAGCGAACCGAACAACGAGCCGCCGACGATCTCGGCGATCATCATCGCCGAGCACAGGCCGATGACCATCCACGTCTTCCGCTCGTTCTGCGCATGGGCGGTGCCCAGAAACGCGTGACTGTGCACGCCGCCGGTCGCCGGGCGCTTGAATTCGTTCATGTTCCGATCCGCTTACTTGAAATAGCTGTGCACGACATCGATGAGCTGCTCGGTCGCGCTGCCTTCGTGTGCATCGGGCGTGTCCGCATCGACGAGATGCGATCGGATGTGGTCTTCCAGCACGACGGCCAGCAGGCCGTTCATCGCGCCGCGGCAGCTCGTGATCAGTTGCAGCACGTCGTTGCAGCCGCGCTCGTCTTCCAGCGCCCGCTCGATCGCTTCGACCTGTCCCTTGATACGGCGCACGCGGTTCAGCAACTTCTGTTTTTCGCGAACGGTATGACTCATCGATGGCTCCTGTATAGGGTAGGGGAGTATATCTCCTGAAGGCTGCCCCTGTAGCATGGAGGGGTATTCTTTTTCGAGACGAAGGCTTGTCGAAAGAAAACCGCTCGGCTAGACTGCTTTCCGTTTTTGGGGAGTAGCCTGCTTTCCGTCCCCGGAAAGCGAACGCGTCAACACACTCGGCCTGCGGCCGTGGCGCGTTCGGCCGATCGGCTTGGCGAGACCATCGGCACATCGCGTCGTTCCTGGTCGGACGGCGGCGGATGTGCGATGGTTCGTCAGCGTCCGACCACGGAGTCCCCATGTTCCTCCTCGCTCGCTTTCCTCACGCCACCGCTGCCTGCGGAGGTGCCGCATGACCTTCATGTTTGTCGAACTCGCGTTCATGCTGGTCGTCATCCTCGTCGCGGCCGAGGTCTTCACCAATGCGCTCGAACATCTCGGCGAACGCCTGAAGATTTCCGAAGGCGTGACCGGCTCGCTGTTCGCGGCCGTCGGCACCGCGCTGCCCGAAACGATGGTGCCGCTGCTCGCGCTGGCCGGCGGCACGTCGAACCCGGCCGTGAACGAGGAGATCGGCGTCGGCGCGATTCTCGGCGCGCCGCTGATGCTGGCGACGCTCACCACGTTCCTGATGACGCTCGCCGTGATCCGCTCGCGCGGGCTGCGCGGCACGATCGCCCCCGAACGCACGGGCTTCGTGCGCGACATGAACACCTTCCTCGCCGCGTTCTCGCTGGCGACCGTCGCGATGTTCGTTCCGCATCACAACTGGGCCGTGCGCGCGCTGCTCGCCGCGATGCTGGTCGGCCTCTACGTGATGTACGTCGCGCTGACGTTGCGCGCGTCGACCGGCCTCGTCGATGCCGGGCACGGCACCGAGGCGCCGCACGCGATGTTCCTGTCGCGCGTCGGCCTGCCGATCAACCTGGCGACGATCGTGCTGCAACTGCTGATCGGCGTCGCGCTGCTGGTCGGCGGGGCGAAGGGCTTCATTCACGGCGTGGAAGGCGTATCGCACGTGCTCGGCGTATCGGCGCTGCTGCTGTCGCTGATCGTCGTGCCGATCGCGACGGAACTGCCCGAGAAGGTCAACAGCGTGCTGTGGATCCGCCGCGGGAAGGACACGCTCGCGTTCGGCAACATCACCGGCGCGATGGTGTTCCAGGGCACGCTGCTGCCGGCGATCGGCATCATGCTGACGCCGTGGGAACCGCGCCCCGAAGTGCTGACCGGCGTGATCATCACGCTCGCGGCGGCGGCCTGGCTGCGCGTCAACGCGCATACGCGCGGCCTCGCGACCTGGGCGTTGCTCGCGAACGGCGCGGGTTATGCGGGGTATCTGGCGTTGACGCTGGCGCGCTGAATGCGTCAGGCCGCGTTCGGCCGTGCATCGGCCTGCAACGCCTGCTGCACGGCCGGCCGCTCGCGCACCCGCTCGTACCACGCACGCAGATGCGCATGCCGGCTCAGGTCGATATCCGCGTTGTACACGGAACGCATCCAGTCGGCCTCGCCCCAGCCGGTCAGTGCGAACAGGTACGCATCGGCGACCGTGAACGTGTCGCCGGTAACGAACGTCCTGCCGTCGAGCTGGCGGTCGATCCACGCGAAGCGGTCGTCGAGCTTCTGCCGCACGGGCTCCACGTACTTCCCCGCCTGCACCGCGTACAGCAGCGGGATGAAGCCCTTGTGGATCTCGGTGCCGAGAAAGTTGAGCCATTCCATCAGCCGGTAGCGCGCGAGCGTGCCGTAAGCGGGCGCAAGCGCGGCTTCCGGGCGCTGGTCGGCGAGATACTGGGCGATCACCGGCCCTTCGCGCAGCATCGTGCCGTCGTCGAGCTCGAGCAGCGGCACGTAGCCGAGTTCGGTCACGTCGTAGTAGTTGCGGCCGTCTTCGACGACATGCTTGCGCGCGTCGACCTTGACGATCTCGGCGTCGAACCCGCCTTCGCGCAGCACGATGCAGATCGCCTGCGAACAGCTGCCGGGAGCGTGATAGAGCTTCATGCGTTTCCTTCGTGGGTTGTCCATGTATCGATTCGCCGCGACGCGGGCGCTAATATCTCGCATCGGCGCAGCGCCGGGAAGACGGCAGTCGTTTGTGCCGTAGTCACAACAAATTTACCGACCAGGATTCGGCACGATGAAAACGAGTGCGACAGGATGTTCCGTTGAAGAAGCGATGCGCCTGCTCGGCGGCCGCTGGCGGCTGCTGCTGGTGTCGTATCTGCTCGACGGGCCGCGCCGCTTCAGCGACCTGCGGCGCGACATGCCGGGCATCTCGCAGCGCATGCTGACGCTCGACCTGCGCGCACTGGAAGACGCGGGGCTCGTGCGGCGGACCGTCTATCCGGAAGTGCCGGTGCGCGTCGAGTACGATCTCACCGCGGACGGCGACCGGCTGCGGCCGGTGGTCGACGTCATGCGCGAATTCGGGCTGTGGCTGAAGGCGCGCGACGCGCACGCCGACGCGATGCCCGACGGCGCCGCTGCAGTCGACACGACGACGCACGCCCACACTCACACCTAACCCTTCGGCAGGAACTTCGTTCATGGAACTTCACGCTACCGTCGGCGCGGCCACGTCCGACCTCGACGACGACGAAAGCTTCGCCAACATCTACTGTCACGATGCGGAGCAGGACTATTGCTTCGCGCTGTCGCGCTTTCCGGACGACACGCTGATCGAAGTGATGGTGCGCGACCAGCTCAACGTGCGCGTCAAAGATCTGTCGGTGCGGCTGACGGACGATACGATCGACGTCGAGATCGAGCCGGGCATCGCCGCACGTCTCGACGGCCACACGCGTTACGTGATTCATCTCGCGCCCGGCCAGTACGATCCGGTCACGCTGCGCGCCGCGTTGAAGGAAATCTTCGTCGGCAAGAACGGCTATCGCGACGACGGCACGCGCGGCTGAACGGTCGCCTGGCCGCCCTCGTTCGCGACGACGCCGACACACGCCTGTCGGCGTCCGTTCCCACATATTGAGCGCCGAACGTCCCATTAATGGGGATGCCTGCCCAAATGTTGACGCACGCCGCACCACGGTTCTAACGTTCGCCCCAACGCCATTCGATTCGGCCGCCTCGTTCGCGAGCGCCGGCCGGCGCATAGAACACAGGAGACGACCGTGGCCCAATCCGCGTCACGCACCCATGCCACCCCGAACGCGCGGCCGTCCGCGCACACCGGCCCATCATCGGAATCCGCCGCCCGCGCGACCGTGGCAGCGGCCCCCGCCACGCCGCCGAGCCGCAAGCGGCTGCTGATCCTCGCGCTGCTGTTCGTCACCGTCGTGATCAACTATCTCGACCGCAGCAACCTGTCGATCGCCGCGCCCGAGCTGTTCAAGGAACTGAACATCGATCCGGTCCGCGCGGGCCTCGTGTTCTCCGCGTTCGGCTGGACCTATGCGCTGATGCAGATCCCGGGCGGCTGGCTCGTCGACAAGGTGTCGCCGCGCGTGCTGTATGCGGGTGCGCTCGCGTTGTGGTCTGCCGCGACGCTGCTGCTCGGTTTCGCCGGTTCGTTCGTCGGGCTCATCGTGCTGCGTCTTGCGGTCGGCGCGCTGGAAGCGCCGGCCTATCCGATCAACAACCGCGTGGTGACGACGTGGTTCCCGACCCGCGAGCGCGCGAGCGCGATCGGCGGCTACACGTCGGGGCAATTCGTCGGCCTCGCGTTCCTCACACCGGTGCTCGCATGGCTGCAAGCGCATCTCGGCTGGCACATGGTGTTCGTCGCGACCGGCCTCGCCGGCATCGCATGGGCGGCGATCTGGTATGCGGTGTATCGCGAGCCGCGCGCGTTTCGCGGCGTCAATGCGGCCGAAATCGCGCTGATCCGCGACGGCGGCGGGCTCGTCGATCTCGAGGACCGCGTCGCGGCGCGCAGCGAACGCACGCCGTCGACGTGGCGCGACCTCGGCGTCGTACTCGGCCGGCGCAAGCTGTGGGGCATCTACGTCGGCCAGTTCGCGCTGAATTCGACGCTGTGGTTCTTCCTCACGTGGTTTCCGACCTATCTCGTCAAGTATCGCGGGATGGACTTCATCAAGTCGGGCTTCCTCGCATCGCTGCCGTTCCTCGCCGCGTTCGTCGGCGTGCTCTGCTCGGGCGTGCTGTCGGACTGGCTGATGCGGCGCGGCGCCTCGCAAGGCTTCGCGCGCAAGCTGCCGATCATCTCGGGGCTGCTGATCTCGACCTGCATCATCGGCGCGAACTACGTGAGCTCCACCGGCTGGGTGATCGCATTCATGACGATCGCCTTTTTCGGCAACGGCTTCGCGTCGATCACGTGGTCGCTCGTGTCGGGGCTCGCGCCCGCGCGACTGCTCGGCCTCACGGGCGGCGTATTCAACCTGATCGGCAACTTGTCCGCGATCGCGACGCCGATCGTGATCGGGCTGCTGGTCGACGGCGCGGACTTCTCGCGCGCGATCACCTACATCGCCGCGATGGCGCTCGCGGGCAGCCTGTCGTACGGGCTGCTCGTCGGCAAGGTCGAGCGCATCGACGCATGAGCGCACGAGGGCGGCACATGCGCGCCGCCCTGCTCGATCGCTGCGCCCGTGCGGCGTCGCCACCGCCGACACCCATCGCGTGCGATGGTCGTGAGGATAGCCGACTGCACAGTCGGCGACGCACATGTATCGGTACCGATGCCGACGATCCGCACGTTGCCCCCCGGCCGCTTGCGCTCCTCCGAAGTCGCGCGTCTCGACTTCGCCCATGCATGCGCGAGGCGGCAGGTCGTCCGTGCTCGGGGAAGTTCTCGGAATCGTATGTCGATCGATTGAAAACGGCGGGGGCACGGTTCCTCGCTTACACTGCTCCCGCATGCCCGCTTCGGAATGACCCGCGACGTTTTACGGGGCGAACGGATCGGCCGACGCCTGCCGGTATTTCCCCCTGATGACGTCCGTCGCGGCAAGCGCTAGAATCCAGCCGCTTCGAGGCCCTGCTTCCGCCAACGACGGGCGGCCGTGCCGATGCCCGGCCCTCGCGCGCGCTTTTTTCGTATCGGGGGAACGTGCATGATGGGCGGAACAGTCCCTTGGTAACCGCATGCTGCTCAACGTGAACGCCTCCCACCGCGACGACGATCGCTTCAACGTATCGTTCAAGACATTGGGCGAGCTGATCGAGACGGTCGGCACGCCGCATTTCGTGCCGCGCCTCACGCAACTGCTGAACGACATCGTGCCGCTCGACGTCGCACACGTCGAACGCTCGCGCGTCGACGGCACGATGCCCACCGGCTACCGTTGCGAATGGATCGGCAGCAGCGGCATCGGCGCCGCGTCCGCCGACATCTCCGACGTGATGACGCTCTACTACGAGCGCTTTCTCGACAGCGACCCGCTGTTCGCGGGGCTACGCGGCAAGACAGGCACGATGCTCGTCGTGCGCGACATCGACGCGATTCCGCCCGGCGAATTCCGCCAGCGGTTGTTCGACGACGTGCATATCGGGCATGAATGCGTGCTCGCGCGCGGCACGCGCTATTCGCAGCATTCGATCGCACTGGAGCGCGGCCGCGATCGGCCGCCGTTCACGCTCGCCGAAATGAACCGCTTCCGCAGCATCAGCGATATGCTGTTTCCGCTGCTCGAACTGCATGCGTCGACCACTGCCGCGCGGCGCATCGCGCACGCGGCGCCCGACGTCCATCCGCTCGCGCAATTCGATGCGCGGCTCACGGCCGACGGCGTGAATCTGTCGAAACGCGAATACGAAACCTGCAAGCACCTGCTCTCCGGCAAGACCGTGCCGGAAACCGCCGGGATTCTCGGCGTGCGCATCGCGTCGGCCGAGTCGTACGTGAAGCGCGCATTCGCGAAGCTCGGCGTGCGCACGAAGCGCGAACTCGCCGCGTGGGGCGCGGCGACTGCCGTACTCCCCGTCGCCGGCGCGCGTACCGGGTCGCATAGCGAACGGGCGGGTTGCCCGCTGCCGCTCAAAGCACCTTGACCATGAACACGCGCGCCGCGCCTTCCGGCTCGCACGGCACTTCGCCGAACGTCTCGTAACCGTGCTTCCGGTAGAAATCCGGCGCCTGGAACGAGATCGTGTACAGCACCGCACGCGCGCATCCGCGCCGCTTCGCTTCCGCTTCCGCCTCGCGCAGCAGCCGGCTGCCGAAACCGCCGCCGCGCAGCGAGTCGGGCAAATAGAACAGGTCGATGAAGAACAGGCCGAGCGACGTCCGGCCGGTGAGGCCGCCCAATACCTCGCCGGTCGCGGAGTCGGTCACGTAGATGTCGAGCGCGGATGCATCGGCGCGCCCCGTCATTGCATGGTTGAATTCGCCGAGCTTGCGGCTGATGAAGTCTCGGGCGGCCGATTGACCGGTATCGGTCAATTGCAGGGTGACGTCGGGATGGGGTGTCATCGGGCGAACGCGTGAGTGAATGGAGCGCCGGGCGTGCGGCACCCGCGGCGGGCGGGCATCGCACGACTATAGCGCGACGTCGTGCGCTCACGCCACCGCGAACGCCATTGCCGGCGCCGTCGTCAGGCCAGGACGACCACGCCGTCTCACTCGAACGCAACGCCCGCGCTACGTCGATACGATGCGCAGGAAACGCGCGTCAGTTGTACCCGAGGATCGCCACCGCCGCGACCTCCGGCCGATCGATCGTCCCGCCGACGAGCGACGTCGTCGGCTCCTGCAGCACGGCCTGATACGAGCTCACGCGCACGTCTTCCGGTGCGCCGGTTTCATCCTGGGCCGGTTCGTCGAAGGCATCGATACCGCTGAAGCATGCGTGTTGCGTTTGCATGAAAGTCATCTCCACTCCTTTGCTTTGATATGTCGTCTGTTCTAGCCGGCCCGCTTCAACGCGACCGCGTGCACGGGCTCCCCGCCATGCGCCGCTTCGGACCGCGCAAGCTGCGCACGCGTGCGCCGCGTGATGTGGATCACCGCGAACACGACCGGCGCGATCAGCAGCCCTTCCGCCAGTTCCGGATCGACCGGCAGGTTCATCACGTGCAGCGCCTTGAACGCCGCCGTCGCGAGCGACAGCACGTAGTACGAAATGGCGGCCACCGACAGCCCTTCGACCGCGTGCTGCAAATGAAGCTGGTTGCGCGCGGTGCGCTCCATGCCGGCCAGCAGCCGCGTGACGTCCTTTTCCTGCGCGAGATTCACGCGGGTGCGCAGCAGGTCGACCGCTCGCGCGATCCGCGCGGCGATCTGTTCGTGGCGCGCCCATACGCTGCGGCACGTTTCCATTGCCGGCGCGAAGCGCCGTTCCATGAATTCGGCGATCGTCGGCATCCCTTCGATACGCTCCTCGCGCAACTCCTGGATGCGCGCCAGCACGAGCTTCTCGTATGCGCGCGACGCGCTGAAGCGCGCCCCCGATCCCGACAACGATTCGACCCGCACCGCGAGATGCGTGAGCTTGACGAGCAGCGCCGCGTCGTCGCCGTCGGCGCCGCTCGCGTCCATCCGCTGCATCAACGCATGCAGCGCCGCGTGAATCTCGTCGAGCTCGCGGCTCATCCGGCGCGCGACCGGCAGCGCAAGCAGCGCCATCATCCGGTACGTCTCGATTTCGTACAGACGCTGCAACAGCCGGCCGCCCTGCTCCTCGCGGAAATCCTCGTCGACGACGAGAAAGCGCATGAAGCCGTCGTCGCGCACGTGCCAGTCGCAGAACACCTTGCCGCCGCCGAGCACGCGGCTACCGACGAGCGCAGGCCCGTCGATCCAGCGCCGCAGATCGCCGCACACGCGCCGCGCGGCGTCGCCCGACAGCAGTTCCATCCGCACCGCGACGAAACGGATGCCGGCCAGCCGCGCGAACCACGCTGCCGGAATGCCGGCGATCGCGACATCGTCGAAATAACCGGTATCGCGACGCGGCGCGACGAACGTGAAGGTCGAGAATTCGGTGTGGCGCTCCCACTTCAGGTGCCAGCCGCACGGCGAGCGCACCGCATGGTGCGTCGCGCCTTCATGCGGCGCGTCGATGCCCGTGTCGCGGCACAGCGCGTGCAGCAGCGTTTCGTGGATGTCGGGCTGGCCGTCCGCGTAGATCGCGTAATGCGTAAGCGACACCGCTTCGGCGAGCCGCAGGAACGGCCGGGCATGCAATTCCGCAGCCAGTGCGGCGCGCAACGGATGGTCCATCATCGATTCACCACGCTTTCCTGTTCAGTCCCGCACGCCGGACGTCCGGCCCGAGCGCCGCGCCATGGTGGGGCGATGCGCAAACGTGATGGCACTATGGCAGACACGCAGCAACAATAAAAACGCATAATGCTGATCGTTACGTTCAGTTTTCCTGATACCCATGAAGATGCTCGATCACGACGTCCTGGCCACCGTCGTCGCCGTCGCGGAAACCGGCAACATGACCCGCGCGGCCGAGGCCGTGAACCGCTCGCAGTCGGCGGTGAGCATGCAGATCAAGAGCCTGGAGGACGCGATCGGCCGGCCGCTGTTCGTGCGCAAGCCGCGCAGCATCGTGCTGACGCGCGAGGGCGAGGTGCTGCTGGGATTCGCCAGACGAATGCTGGCGCTGCGCGACGAGGCATGGGCGGCCGTGGTGCGGCCGGAGGTGACCGGCAAGGTCGTGATCGGCGTGCCGGACGACTATGCGTCGTCGCTGCTGCCGTCGGTGCTGAAAAAATTCTCCGCGACCTATCCGAAGGTCGAGATCCAGGTGATGGGGCTGCCGAGCAGCGCGCTCGCGCCGCTGATCAAGGAGGGCACCGTCGATCTCGTATGCGGGACGCGCATCAAGGGGCTCACCGGCGACTTCATCCGCCACGAGCCGATGGCGTGGGCCGCGATGACGAACGGGCCGCGCGTCTGGGAGGAACGGCCGTTGCCGATCGCGGTGTTCATGCCGGGCAGCGTCGCGCGCGAGAACGCGATCCGCAGCCTCGAACGCGCGAAAGTGCCGTACCGCACGTCGTATGAAAGCCCGAGCCTGCTCGGGCTGCTCAGCATGGTCGAAGCCGGCCTCGCGGTCGCGCCGCTCGCCCGCTGCGCGATTCCCGCGCAACTGTCGATGCTCGGCCGCTCGCACGGCTTGCCCGACCTGCCGCCGCTCGAGCTGATCCTCGCGCGCAGCACCAAGTCGAAACGGCCGCCGTGCGACTTCCTCGCGGAACAATTGATGGAAGACCTGCAACGGCAGACCGGACAGGCCGGCGAGGCCTGAGCCCGGCCGCGCCCACTCGCCGCGGCGTCACCCGTGGGCGCTCGCGCCATGCGCGGCCACGCCCAGTGCCGCATTGACGATGCCGGCCACCGTATCGACGAGCGCTTCCAGCGTGTCGCCGTGCACGTGCCGCCCGGTCGGCGGCACGCGCTCGCTGCGCCGGCCGCCCCACTGCGAACCGGCCGTGACCGACAGCGTCGCGCTGAATCGTTGGCCGTGCCGCCGGCCGAAGATGCCGATGCGCCGCTCGGCGACGTACGCCTGTTCGGGAAGAAACAATCGGATTTCGACCGCCACTTGATCGGGGTCGGCCGCGCACGCGTGCGCATCGAGCGCCGGCGCGCATACCTTGACGATGCGGAACGTCACGTGGGAATCCCACGCGGCGAGCGGCCCGCCGGCCGCGTCGACGCGCTCGGCGTCGACCGACCATTGATGGCGATCGGGCACGCGAATCGCTTGGCGCAACAGCACGTCCGCCGCGCGAACCGTCACCATCAACTGCCGGGCAAGCTGCCTGCCCGACGGCAACGCCGCGGCATGCGCGCGACGAGCCGCCGGGCGCGCGATACGCACTTCTTCCGTAAGGTACATGGGCCCTCCCTGTTCGGGGTAGCGCCGCGTTCGACGCAGCGCACAAACGGCCACCGTCGCCGGCCGGCGGACAGCACGGCGGCCGGCGAATCGGCGGCGGATTAGCCGAGCAATCGCCGTTCCCGGCTCGACGGGCGCGCGCCGCGACCCGCCACCGGCGCGCGATCGGCGGCCGGCGACATCGAAGGCGGAAAGGGATGCATGAAGGTCATGACATGGACGCAAGCCGTCCCGACTGTTCGACACGCCCCCAGCTTAGAAGAGATCGTATCAATGCCGTGCAAAAAAACGGGGTTGCCGTGCAAAAAACGGCATGCGCGCCGGGATCGCGCCCCGCGCACGCATGTGCATGCGGCGTCACCCGCGTCGCGGGCGTCGCGTTACGCGAACGCCGCGAGCGACGCGCGCCGCCGCTCGTCGACCATCGATTCGATCAGCGAGACGAGATCGTCGGTCAGCGGATCGCAGATGCCGGGCGAGCGATGCAGTTCGAGATCGGCCGCCGGCAGCGGCGGCAGCCCGTCCGCCTCGTCGAGCACGCGCCAGCTCTCGGGCAACGTGCAGCGATCGATCATCGTCACGGCCGCGCCGTGGTTCACCGCGATCCTGATGCCGGTCGGGCTCTGGCTCGTATAGACGACGTGATACGGCCGCTCGGCCGTCGCGAGCGCCTGCAGCCCGCGTTGCCGGTAGCAGCACGTCTCGGGAAACAGGGCGAGCGGCACCGACGCATCGGGCGCGAGCGCGAAATCGCGATGCGCGGCCCACACGACGTCGTGACGGCCGAGCAGCCGTCCGCCCGCGTTCGGTCCGTGCCGCACGACGAGCGCGACGTCGAGCTCGCCGGCCTGCAGCCGCTCGATCAGTTCGAGCGACGTGCGGCAATGCACGTGCAGGCGTGCGCCCGGCCGCAGCGCGTAGAACGACTTCAGCAGGTCGGGCAGCCACAGCTCCGCGTAGTCCTCCGGCAGCCCGAAGCGCACGATGCCGCGATCGCTGCTCGCCTGCTTCAGCGCGCGGATCGCGTCGTTCTGCACCTGGATGATCCGTCTCGCGTGGATCAGGAAATTCTCGCCGTCGCGCGACAGTTCGAGCCGCCGGCTGTTGCGCATGAACAGGTGCGTGTCGAGCCGCTCCTCCAGCGTGCGGATGCGCAGGCTGATCGTCGATTGCGTGCGGTGCAGTTGCCGGGCCGCCGCGGTGAAGCCGCCGCTTTCGACGACCGCGACGAACGCGCGGATCAGCTCCGGGTCGAGCGACGTCAGTTTCGACCAGTCGGGCTTCGAGAAAACGTCGGGCCGCCCCGGGCGCTCCGACCCGGACGAAACCCCCAGGAGCACGGGCCCCGCCTCGGGGGACCGGCGCAGTGCGCCAGATTTCTCAATGGCAGCCATCGGAATTACTCGCTTTCGAAAATGGAAGGGAACACGAAAGATAGGGCTCGGAGTACGCCGATTGTTGCCCGGATGCACGCGGCCCTCCAACCCCTGCCCGGGTATGACAAACCCGGAGCCGGCACGCGAGCGCCCCTTCGCCGCCGGTGCGCCGCGGCGCGTCGCGACGGCCGCCGCGGGCCGCCCGGCGGGCGGCCGCGCGCCGGGCTCGGGGCTTTCCCGGAGACGACGAAAACTCATACCTCGATCAGGAAACATCGATTCACCGGCCGCAGCGCGGCCCACCACAATCGCCTCACACCCAACCTCATGGACGAGACATTGCAATGACCGCATCCCAATCCAGGCAGCTTTACATCGGCGAAGGCTTCGAAGGCCCCGGCGTCAATCTCGCGCACATCAACGTGCTGGTCGGCCCGCGCAACGGCCCGGCGGGCCAGGCGTTCGCGACCGCGCTCGCGACGCCGTCGGCCGGCCATGCGCCGTTCGTCGTGATCGCGCAGCCGGGCATACCGACCAAGCCGCTCACGCTGTACGTGAACAAGGCGCAGATCGCCGGCGACTTCCACGGCAATGCCACGTGGGGCGCGTCGCAGGCCGGCATCGCGAAGGCCGTGGCCGAAGCGCTCGAGAACGGCACGCTGCCGCCCGAAGCGGAGAACGACTGGGTCGTCGTGTCGGCGAACTGGGTGAACCCGCAGACCGACGATCTCGATGCCGTGTTCGAGAACAACTACCGCGCATGCCGCAACGCGATCGTCGCGGCGATGGAAGGACTGCCGCATCGCGACGCGGTGTTCGCCGCCGCACGCGACGTGTCGAACCCGTTCTACACGCCGAAAAAGAACTGACGGAACCGACCGACAACGCGCGGCCGGCCAGGCCGCATCAGGAGGAAGCATGGAATACGTCCGCCTCGGCCAGTCCGGCCTGAAGGTGTCCCGCCTGTGTCTGGGCACGATGAACATGGGCACGCCCGAGTGGAAGCCGTGGATCTTCGACGAAGCGCAGAGCGAACCGATCGTGCGTCGCGCGCTCGATGCCGGCGTCAACTTCATCGATCTCGCGGATTTCTATTCGACGGGCGTCGGCGAGGAAGTGGTGGGCCGCATCCTGAAGCGCAACGCGCGCCGCGAGGAGCTCGTCGTGACGACCAAGGTCGGCTACGACATGGGCAGCGACCCGAATGCCGGCGGCCATTCGCGCAAGCACGTGCTCGACGGCATCGACGGCTCGCTCAAGCGTCTCGGGATGGATTACGTCGACATCTTCATGCTGCATTTCTTCGACGTGAACACGCCCGTCGAGGAAACGATGAGCACGCTGCACGACGTCGTGCGCGCGGGCAAGGCACGCTACATCGGCGTGTCGACGATGTACACGTGGCAGTTCGCGAAGATCATGCAGGCCTGCGAACGAAACGGCTGGGACAAGCCGATCAACATGCAGCTGCAGCTCAATCTCGCGTATCGCGAGGAAGAGCGCGAGATGGTGCCGTACTGCATCGACCAGGGCGTCGGCGTCTCGGTGTTCAGCCCGCTTGCGCGCGGCCTGCTGACCTGCGAGCCACAATCGACGCGCAACCAGACCGACTTCTTCACCGCGCAGATGTACGGCGACGCGTCGTCGCTCGCGATCGCCGCGTCGGTCGCGAAGGTCGCGAAGCGGCGCGGCGTGCCGCCCGCGCAGATCGCGCAGGCGTGGGTGCTGAGCCGTCCCGGCGTCGCGAGCATGCTGGTCGGCGCGGATTCCGTCGCGCAGTTCGACAGCGCGCTCGGCGCGCTCGAAACGCGGCTCACCGAAGAGGAACTGCACGAACTGGAGCGCAACTACACGCCGTGCGACCTGATCAACGACTACACGGCCGGCAAGCGCATCGCGCGCGAGCCGCGCCCGGCGCAGGGCAGCTTCGCGGCCGACTGAAGCATTGAAGGAACGACATACGATGAACGAATTTCTGAGGACCGGCCATTACATCGGCGGCGAATGGCACGAATCGCATGGCGCGAGCGATGCGACCTATCCGGTGCTGAACCCGGCGACCGGCGAGACGATCGCGAAGGTCGCGAAAGGCGGCGCCGACGACACGCAGCGCGCGATCGACGCGGCCGCCCGCGCGTTTCCCGCATGGCGCGCACTGACCGCGAAGGAGCGCGGCGCACGCGTGAAGCGCTGGGGCGAGTTGATGCTCGAACACCGCGATGCGCTCGCCGAGCTGCTGACGCGCGAACAGGGCAAGCCGCTCGCGGAGGCGCGCGGCGAAGTGGCCTACGCGGCCAGCTTTCTCGAATGGTTCGCGGAAGAAGCGAAGCGCATGTACGGCGACGTGATCCCGAGCCCGAAGCCGAATGCGCAGATCGTCGTCACGCGCGAGCCGGTCGGCGTCGTCGCGGCGATCACGCCGTGGAATTTCCCGCTCGCGATGATCACGCGCAAGGCCGGCCCGGCGCTCGCGGCCGGCTGCACGATGGTGCTCAAGCCGTCCGAGGAAACGCCGCTGTCGGCGTTCGCGCTCGCGGTGCTCGCCGAGCGCGCCGGCGTGCCGGCCGGCGTGTTCAACGTGGTGTCGGGCGACGCGGTCGCGATCGGCGAGACGCTGACGAGCTCGCCCGTCGTGCGCAAGCTGTCGTTCACCGGTTCGACGCGGGTCGGCAAGCTGCTCGCGAAGCAGTCGGCCGACACGCTGAAGAAGCTGTCGCTCGAACTCGGCGGCAACGCGCCGTTCATCGTGTTCGACGACGCCGATCTCGATGCGGCGGTCGACGGCGCGATCGCGTCGAAGTTCCGCAACACCGGCCAGACCTGCGTGTGCGTGAACCGCTTCCTCGTGCAGGACGGCGTGTACGACGCGTTCACGCGCAAGCTCGCGGACGCCGTGCGCAAGCTGCGGGTCGGCAACGCGCTCGCAGGCGAAGTCGACCAGGGCCCGCTGATCAACGAAGCGGCGCTCGGCAAGGTCGAGCGGCACGTCGCCGACGCCACCGCGAAAGGCGCGAACGTGCTCACCGGCGGCAAGCGCCACGCGCTCGGCGGCACTTTCTACGAGCCGACCGTGCTGACCGGCATGACGCCCGACATGCTGATCGCCGAAGAGGAAACCTTCGGCCCCGTGGCCGGCTGCTTCCGCTTCGCGACCGAGGATGAAGCCGTCGCCGCGGCCAACGACACGCCGTTCGGGCTGTCCGCGTATTTCTATACGCGCGACCTCGGCCGCGCATGGCGTGTGTCGGGCGCGCTGGAAAGCGGGATGGTCGGCGTCAACGACGGGATCATCTCGACCGAAGTCGCGCCGTTCGGCGGCGTCAAGCAATCGGGGCTCGGGCGCGAAGGCTCGAAGTACGGCCTCGACGAATACGTGGAACTCAAGTACACGCTGATGGCCGGCCTCGGCCGCTGAGCGCTGCCCGGCCGCCGCCCGGCGGACGGCTCGCGCCGCGCGCCGTCCGGCTGCGCGGCGCGTCGCGGCGCGGCGCGTCGCATGGTCGCGCGACGACGTCGGTTCGTCGCGCACCGCTTGCGACGACGACACACATAACAATCCAGGAGGCTGCTTGAATCAAGCCAACGTTCAATCCGGCACCGCACGCGCGCTGCCGCTGTCGCGCGGCGCCGATGTGCCGCACCGCCCCGTCGCGCTCGACGACGTGCCGCTCAACCGCTTCCACGTGAAGATCGCCGGCCTGACGTTCGGCGCGCATTTCACCGAGGGCTACACGCTCGGCACGATCGGCTATGCGCTCGCCGCGCTCGGCAAGCAGATGCCGATCGACGCGTTCTGGATGGGGATGATCGGCAGCTCCGCGCTGATCGGCATCTTCTTCGGCAGCCTCGTGTTCGGTTGGCTGTCCGACCGGATGGGCCGGCAGAAGATCTTCCTGACGAGCTTCGTGATCATCACCGCGGCCGCGTTCGCGCAGTTCTTCGTGAGCTCGCCGCTCGAACTGTGCGTGCTGCGCGTGCTGATCGGCTTCGGGATGGGCGGCGACTTCACGGTCGGCCACGCGATCCTCGCCGAATTTTCGCCGCGCAAGCATCGCGGCGCGTTGCTCGGTTCGTTCAGCGTGATCTGGACGATCGGCTATGTCGCCGCGAACGTGCTCGGCCTCGCGTACAGCGACGCCGCGCCCGATGCATGGCGCTGGCTGCTCGCGTCGGCCGCGCTGCCCGCGCTGATCGTGCTGGTGCTGCGCATCGGCACGCCCGAATCGCCGCGCTGGCTGCTCGGCAAGGGCCGCGTGCAGGAGGCGCGCGCGATCGTCGCGAAGCATTTCGGGCCGCACGTGATGCTCGACGGTTCGGCCGAACCGCATGCGCACGGCGGCTTCGCGCGACTGTTCCGGCCGGACCTGATTCGCCGCACCGTCTTCAACTGCGCGTTCTTCGTCTGCCTGGTGATTCCGTACTTCGCGATCTACACGTTCCTGCCGACGATCCTGAAGACGATCGGTCTCGCCGAAGGTTTCGGCGCCGACCTGCTGCTGAACGGTTTCCTCGTGCTCGGCGCGCTGATCGGGATCTGGCTGACGATCCGGTTGTCGCGTCGCGGCTTCCTGATCGGCTCGTTCGCGGTGACGTGCGCGTCGCTCGTCGCGCTGGCCGTGCTGCCGTCGTCGGCGGCCGTCGCGATGATCGTCGCGTTCGCGATCTTCACGCTGACGATGTCGGCGTTCAGCAATCTCGTCGGCGTGTTCCCGCCCGCGTGCTTCCCGACCGAGGTACGTGCGAGCGGCGTGGGCCTCGCGATCGCGTGCAGCCGGCTCGGTTCGGCGATCGGCACGTTCCTGCTGCCGGTCGGCATCGCGACGCTCGGCTTTCACGCGACGATGTTCGCGCTGGCCGGCGTGCTGCTGGTCGGGATGATCGTGTCGATCGCGTGGGCGCCGGAGACCAAGCATCTGACGCTGGAGGAGGCGGCGGGGCATTGAGGCGAGCGCGGCGCCGACGGCAGGAGGCGCGGCATCGCGCTCGCAACGAAGGAACCCGGCCACGGCCGGGTTCTCCGTTTGTAACGCGTACTTTGCCACTGACGAAAAAGCTGGAAACCGCCGCTCGGCTCAGAACAGAATGCTCGTGCAGTCCCGCGCGCCGTGCAGTACGTGAAGCACGTCGATCTGCACGGGGGGATCGCCTTTGACCCGATAGAAGATCTGAAAATTGCCGTATCCGCGATGCCGCACGCCGTGGGCTTCGAAGCGCGGCACCAGCGGGAACGCGAACGGCATCTCGGCGAGGCTCAGGCATTTTTCGCGAAGTTCCCGCACGAACGTGATCGCACGTTGCGGATTATCGCGTGCGACGTAATCGGTGATCAGCTCGAGTTCGGTTATCGCAAAACCGGACAGGCGCACGATCACGCCTGACGATCCGCCTGCGCCCGATACTTCGCTTCCAGACGATCGAACACGACATTCGACGTCGATCCGCGCCGGGCGTCTCTGCGGGCGTTGCGCGACTACCTGATTGAAAAGGAGATGTACGAATGACGGTAAAGCACGGTTCCATCATCGGCTTCCGGATGACGCGCGCTGCGGTGAAGCGCGGCCGCTCGACAAGCGAACATCGCGCCATTCGTCGGGCGGAAGCCAGGCAGTTCATCGATACGTCCGTCGCGAATGCGCTCCATCACGGCCTGGCGCGCATCATGCGCGATTTCGCGGCCGGATACGGTGCGCGACCGGCCAACGGGCCTGCATCACGGTCGCAACGAAAGGTATTCGACGTTGGACGCATGGATCATGCGAAGAGTCAGCTGCCGATCATTTCGGAAGAGGAAGCAAGGGCCGTCGGACGGCGGGAAACGCTCCTCCATTTCGGCCTGGATCCCGATCAATGACCCGGCGGCCGATAGCCGGCGCCGTGACAGTCGTTGACGGATAGCGAAGCGGGGAGGCGCGCGTGTCGGGCTCGGACGGGACCATCCTTTCGTACCCGCCCGTCAGCCGCGTCTCAACGGCGACGTCGTCCCCTCCCCCTTCCTCGCCGCCTGCTCCCGCAGCCACGCGGCAAACGCGATCACCGGCTCGACCGCGACGCTCTCCGGCGCGATATCGAGCCAATAGCCGAACGGCCCGATCGGCTGCACCGGCGACAACCGCACGAGGCTGCCTTCGGCGATCTCCTCCTCGATCATCGTGAGATCGACCACGGCAAGCCCCGCGCCCTTGCGCGCCGCACGGATCGCCTGTTCGAGCGTCGAGAACTCGATGCCGTCGCCGATTCGTTCGGGCGCGATGCCGGCCTGCTCGCACCAGTCGGCCCACAGCGTCAGGCGCCGGCCCTCGTGCAGCACGTGCAGCGACGGCAGCCGGCCGAGCAGCGCATCGAGCGTGTCGCCTCGGTAGCGCGGCGCGCCGACCAGCGCATGCCGCTCCATCATCAGCAGCTCCGAATGCATGCCCGGCCGCGCCGCACGCCCGAAGCGGACATGGCAATCGCAATCGTCGGCCGGCTCGGTGCGGATCGACAGCTCGACGTCGGGCAGCGCCTCCGCGAGCGTGCCGAGCCGCGGCGAAAACCACTGCGTGGCGAACGTCGGCGGCAGCGATATCGTCAGGCGCCGCTTCGCGCCCGGCCGTGTCGCGGCGATTTCGCCGACGCCGCGCTCGATCGTGTCGAACGCCTGCCCGATGAACGGCAGCAACCGCTGGCCGACGTCGGTCAGCCGCACGCCCTTGTGATCGCGCTCGAACAGACGTGCGCCGAGCGCTTCCTCGAGCAGCCGGATCTGCCGGCTCACCGCGCCTTGCGTCACGCACAGCGACACCGCCGCGCGATTGAAGCTCAGATGACGCGCGGTCTCCTCGAAAAATCGCAGCGCGATCAACGATGGCAGGCGTCGCATGATGTGTGTCCCCTTCGTTCGTATCGTTCGTATGGTTGCCGGCCGGCGCCGCCGGCCATTCCGCGGGCAGCTTTATCGCAGAAAAGCGCGCCGGCCGTCATGCCGTGAAAACCCCGAGGCCCGGCGCCTTTCACTCCGTCATTCATCGCCCCGCCGCGCCGGCCTCCCGCCTACAATAAGCATCCCGCACCAAACACGACATTGCCCCGTGAGACGCAAGATGCCGGCGCTGAATGCGCTGAAAGCCTTCGAGATGGCCGGCCGCACCGGCAGCTTCACGCGCGCGGCCGAACTGCTCAACGTGACGCAGAGCGCGGTGAGCCGGCAGGTCCGCCAGCTCGAAGGCCAGCTCGGCGAAACCCTGCTCGAGCGCCGCCATCACCAGCTCGAACTGACGGCGGCCGGCCGCGTGCTGCTGCGCGCGCTGCAGCAATCGTTCGACAAGATCGAGTTGACGGTGCGCAGCCTGCAGGAAAAAACCCACCTGAACCGCCTGCGCGCGAACGTGCCGCCCACCTTCGCCGCGCGCTGGCTGATGCCGCGCCTCGGCCGGCTGCGCGACGCGCATCCCGAGTTCGAGCTGAGCCTCACGACGCGCATCCACGACAGCCTCGGCGAATCCCGCGTGCTCGACTGCGCGATCCGGTTCGGCGACGGCGAATGGGACGGCTTCGACAACGCGCTGCTGATGCAGGAGCAGCATATCGCCGTCTGTGCGCCCGCGCTGTATGCGCGGCTGCGGCAGGACGGCGCGCCGATCGACCTGAACCGCTTCACGCTGCTGCACGTGCTCGCGACCGACGACCAGCGCTACCTGACCTGGCAGCACTGGCTGAAGGCCGCCGGCATCGCCGACGTCGACACGCGCGGCGGCTACGAATTCGACCTGCTCGACCATGCGATCCGCGCGGCGATCGACGGCCTCGGGATCACCATCGCCGACCGTCACATGGTCGCGCGCGAACTCGCGACCGGGCAGTTGATGCAGGTGCTCAACGTGCACGTCGACGGCCACCAGTCGTACTGGTTCGTCACGCGACCCGAGCAGACGAACCTGCCGCACATCGTGCAGTTCCGCGACTGGCTGCAGCAGGAAGTGTGGCTCGCGAAGCGCCACCTCGAACCGTCGTCGCCGCTGCCGCAAGTGCCGTTGGCCTGAGAGCTGCCCGGCCCGCCCGCCGCCCGCCGCCCGCCGCCCGCGGACGCGACGCGACGCGGATACGGACGTGTCCGCGGGCGACACCTTACCCGCTCGCGCGTCCGTCCGCACTCGGACCAGTCGGAAAATACCCGAAGGCCCGCACCTTCGCCACGCGCCCCGCCAGCCGTCATCGCCTTGCCTGACGGGCGATTCCGGCCGATTCGCCGAGTAACGTGCGTTTTTCTCATGGTCGACGCAAAAATAAGTCGTTTGTCGTGCGATAAACGCATGAAGAGAATGACTCCGTCCCGTGCCACGCGTGTCGCCACCCGAAGCGATCCGCCGGCATCCATCGGAGGAGTCACTTCATGCGCACCGAACGCAACTACGTGAACGGCCGTTTCGTCGCCCCGGAAAGCGACGCGTTCATCGTCGTCAGCAACCCCGCCACCGAAGCGCCGTTCGCGCGCGTGCCGGCCGCGACGCCGGCCGACGCGCTCGCCGCCGTCGACGCTGCCGCCGCCGCGCAAAAGGCGTGGCGCACGCTGCCGAGCGCCGAGCGCGCCGCATACCTGCACCGCTTCGCCGACGCGCTGACCGCGCGCGCGCCCCAGATCGGCGCGGCGCTCGCGCAGGAATCCGGCAAGAGCGTCGAGGACGCATCGAACGAAGCCGTCTACGCCGGGCAGATCACGCGTTACCACGCCGAGTGGGCGCGCCGGATCGAGGGCGAGATCATTCCGAGCGATACGCCCGACGAGAACCTGTTCCTGCAGCGCGAACCGATCGGCGTCGTCGCGTGCCTGATCCCGTTCAACTATCCCGTGTACACGCTGCTGCGCAAGGTCGCGCCCGCGCTGATCGCCGGCAACACCGTGGTCGTGCGGCCGAGCAATCACACGCCGGTGTCGGCGTTCGAGATCGCGAAGGCCGTCGACGAGGCCGGCTTCCCGCCGGGCGTCGTCAACATCCTGACGATGGACCATGCGACGGCCGAAGCGCTGTGCACGCATCCGGCGGTCGGGATGATCGCGCTGACCGGCAGCGTGAACGCGGGCCGCAAGGTGCTCGACTACTGCAAGGCGAACATCGCGAAGCCGTCGCTCGAGCTCGGCGGCAAGACGCCCGCAATCATCGAGCCCGACGCCGATCTCGAACGCGCGGCCGCCGCGCTCGTCGCATCGAAGACGACGCATTGCGGCCAGCTGTGCACGGCGATCGAACGCGTGTACGTGCACGACAGCGTGCACGACCGCTTCGTCGCGCTGCTGAAGGACAAGATGGCCGCCGTGCGCAGCGGCGACCGAGCGCAAGACGCCACGCGGATGGGCCCGCTCGTCAGTGCGGCAGCGCGCGCGCACATCCACGGAATGGTCGAACGCGCGGTCGCGGCGGGTGCGACGCTGGAAACCGGCGGCACGATCCCCGACGGCCCCGGTTTCTTCTACCCGGCCACGCTGCTGACGAACTGCCGGCAGGACATGGAGATCGTGCAGGAGGAAACCTTCGGCCCGGTCATGCCGGTGCTGCGCTACACGACGCTCGACGAGGCCATCGGCTTCGCGAACGATCACCAGTTCGGCCTGTCGTCGGTGCTCTACACCGAGCGCTACCGCACCGCGATGACCGTCGCGAACGCGATCGAGGCGGGCGAGCTGTACGTGAACCGCACGCCGGCCGATCCGTATCAGGGCTTCCACGCCGGCTGGAAGCGCTCGGGCCTCGGCGGCGACGACGGCAAGCACGGCATGCTCGAATTCACGCAGACGCGCCTCGTCGTCATGAAGTATTGACGCCGCCGCGCCGGCGCACCGTCGCCGGCGCGCGCACCGCCCCCGATCCGACACAAAACAAATCTGCAGACCTCCGAATCGCGGAAGTCTGATGGAGGAAGACATCATGCCGACCCAACCGTCGACGCCCGCCGCGTCGCTCGCGTTGCACGACGACGCCCATGCGTCGCCGCATTCGCGCTCGCAACGCTACCTGCAACTGCTGCTGCTCGTGATTGCCGCGGGCGCGATCTATCCGATGTTGTATCTGCGGCAGGTGTACCAGCCGACGATGCTGCAGTTCTTCCGGATCGACGACGTGCAGCTCGGCTACCTGTACTCGTCGCTCGGCACGATCTTTCTCGTCAGCTACCTGCCGAGCGGCTGGCTCGCCGACCGCCTGTCGCCGCGCTGGCTGATCTGCTTCTCGCTGCTCGCGACGGGCGCGCTCGGGCTGATCTACGCGACCGGGCCGTCGTTCAACACGCTCGTGGCGATCTTCGCCGGCTGGGGGCTGACGACCGGCCTCACGTTCTGGGCGGCCGTGATCAAGCGCGTGAACACGATCGCGGGCCGCGACGAACAGGGCCGCTTCTTCGGGTTGCTCGACGGCGGCCGCGGGCTCGTCGAGGCGCTGCTCGCGACGATCGCGATCACGCTGTTCGCCTACGTGACGCACACGCACGGCGGTACCGATGCGGCCGGCTTCAAGCTCGTGGTGCATCTGTACGCGTTCTGCTGCATCGGGCTCGGCGTGGTGCTCGCGCTGGTGAAGGATCCGGCGCGCACCGACGACCGTGCGGCCGCCATCAAGCGCGCCAGGGGCAACGTCCTGAGCGACCTGAAAACGCTCGCGGCGATTCCCGAACTGTGGCTCGTCGCCGCGATCGTGTTCTGCGGCTACCAGGTGTTCTGGGCGACCTACAGCTTCTCGGCGTACCTGCACGAAGGCAATTTCGGGCTCAGCGCGACGGCGGCCGGCTTCATCACGACGCTCAAGCTGTGGATGCGCCCCGTCGGCGGCATCGGCGGCGGCTTCCTCGGCGACCGCGTGTCGAAAGTGTCCGTGCTGTTCTGGGCGCTCGTGCTCGCCGCGCTGTCGCTGGTCGGGCTGATCGCGGCGCCCGCGCACAGCCCGCAGGCGATGCTCGTCGTGCTCGTGCTGTTCATCGGCATCCTCACTTATGCGATCCGCGGCCTGTACTGGTCGCTGCTCGACGACTGCAAGGTGCCGACGCACTGCGCGGGCCTCGCGATCGGCCTGATCTCGGTGCTCGGCTATTCGCCCGACGTGTTCGTGCCGCTGATCAACGGCTACGTGACGCAGACCTGGCCGGGCGCGCACGGCTACCAGCTCTATTTCGGCTATATCGCGGCCGTGGCGCTCTGCGGAGCGGGCGCCGCCGCGTTCCTCAAAACCCGCCTCAACCGCATCCAGGAGTCCGCATGAAGATCGTTTCGCTCGAAACCCATATCGTCGCCGTACCGCCGCCGCACATCGGCGGCATGTACTGGATCTTCGTGAAACTGAAGACCGACGACGGCATCGAAGGCGTCGGCGAGATCTATTCGGCGACATTCCACCCGAAGGCGATGGGCCCGATCATCGACGACGTGTTCGACCGCTACCTGCTGAACCACGACCCGCACCACGTCGAGCGGCTGTTCCGCCAGGCGTATTCGAGCGGCTTCACGCAGCGGCCGGACCTGACGATGATGGGCGTGGTCAGCGGCCTCGAAATGGCGTGCTGGGACATCGTCGGCAAGGCGGCCGGCAAGCCCGTGTACGAACTGCTCGGCGGCAGGATCCACGAGCGGCTGCGCTCGTACACGTATCTGTATCCGAAGAACGCGCGCGGCGAATACGACTACGACGATCCCGACCTGGCCGCCGAATGCGCGGCCGAGAACGTGAAGCTCGGCTTCACGGCCGTCAAGTTCGATCCGGCCGGCCCGTACACCGCCTATTCCGGCCACCAGCTGTCGCTCGAAGTCCTCGACCGCTGCGAACTGTTCTGCCGCCGCGTACGCGAAGCCGTCGGCAGCAAGGCCGACCTGCTGTTCGGCACGCACGGGCAGATGGTGCCGTCGTCGGCGATCCGGCTCGCGAAGCGCCTCGAAAAGTACGACCCGCTGTGGTTCGAGGAGCCCGTGCCGCCCGGACAGGAAGAAGCGATCGCCGAAGTCGCGAAGCACACGTCGATTCCGATCGCGACCGGCGAGCGCCTGACGACCAAGTACGAATTCCACAAGCTGCTGCAGGCGGGCGGCGCATCGATCCTGCAACTGAACGTCGCGCGCGTGGGCGGCCTGCTCGAAGCGAAGAAGATCGCGACGCTCGCGGAAGTGCACTACGCGCAGATCGCGCCGCACCTGTACAACGGGCCGGTGGGCGCTGCCGCCAGCATCCAGCTCGCGACCTGCGCGCCGAACTTCCTGATCCAGGAAAGCATCATGACGTGGGGCGGTTTCCATTCGGAAGTCGTGAAGACGCCGATCCGCTGGGAAGACGGCTACATCGTTCCGTCGAACGAGCCGGGCCTCGGCATCGAACTGAACATGGACGTCGTGAAGCGCCACACGCCGTACACGGGCGAGCGACTGCACCTGCAGATGGGGGAGAAGCCCGCCGACGTGAAGGATCTCGCCCCGGCGAAGGGCTGAGCGCAGAGGAAGCGACATGACCTACGACTACATCATCGTCGGCGCGGGCTCGGCCGGCTGCATCCTCGCGAATCGCCTGAGCGAATCGGGCCGGCACTCGGTGCTGCTGCTCGAAGCGGGCGAGCGCGACGCGTCGTTCTGGTTCAAGGTACCGGTCGGCTTCACGAAGACCTACTACAACCGCCGCTACAACTGGATGTACTACAGCGAGCCCGAAGCGCAGCTCGCCGAGCGCAAGCTGTACTGCCCGCGCGGCAAGGTGGTCGGCGGATCGGGCTCGATCAACGCGATGGTCTACGTGCGCGGCCAGCGCAGCGACTACGACGACTGGGCGAAGGCCGGCAATCCGGGCTGGGCGTACGACGACGTGCTGCCGTACTTCCGCAAGCTCGAAACCCACGCGGCCGGCACGACCGATCCGCAGCATCACGGCGCGAGGGGGCCGATCCACGTCACGTCGATGAAGGCCGACGTGCATCCGATCGTCCACGAGTTCCTGAAGGGCTGCGGGCAACTGAACCTGCCGCGCACCGACGATTTCAACGGCGCGCAGTTCGAAGGCGCGGGCATCTACGACCTGAACACGAAGCACGGCGAACGCTGTTCGAGCAGCTTCGCGTACCTGCGGCCCGCGCTGGGTCGTGCGAACCTCACGCTGCGTGCCGGCATGCTCGTGCGGCGCGTGACGTTCGACGGCACGCGTGCAACCGGCGTGGTCGTCGCCGGCGCGCACGGCGACGAAACGCTCGTCGCCGCGCGCGAGGTGATTCTCGCCGCCGGCGCAGTCGATACGCCGAAGCTGCTGCAACTGTCGGGCGTCGGCGATCCGGCGCTGCTCGCGCGCCGGCGCGTGCCGCTCGTGCATGCGCTGCCGGCCGTCGGCCGCAACCTGCAGGATCACCTGTGCGTGAGCTTCTACTTCAAGGCGAACCGGCCGACGCTGAACGACGAGATGGGCACGCTGCTCGGCAAGATGAAGATCGGGCTGCGCTACCTGCTGACGAAGCGCGGCCCGCTCGCGATGAGCGTGAACCAGGCCGGCGGCTTCTTCCGCGGGTCGGGCGACGCGCACGAACCGAACCTGCAGCTCTACTTCAACCCGCTGTCGTACCGGATCCCGAAGAGCGAGCGCGCGAGCATCAAGCCCGAGCCGTATTCGGGTTTCCTGATCGCGTTCAACCCGTGCCGGCCGACGAGCCGCGGCACGATCGAGATCGCGTCGAACCGCGCGGAGGATGCCGCGAGGATCCACATCAACGCGCTGACCACGCAGAAGGATCTCGACGAAGCCGTGCAGGGCAGCAAGCTGATCCGTGCGCTGATGCGCGCGCCGGCGTTGAAATCGATGACCGTCGAGGAAATTTCGCCGGGCCCGCAAGTCGATTCCGATGAAGCGATGCTGCAATACTTCCGCGAGCAATCGGGTTCGATCTACCACCTGTGCGGCTCGTGCGCGATGGGTCCCGATGCGGCGACGTCCGTCGTCGATGCGTCGCTGCGCGTGCACGGGCTGCAGGCGCTGCGGATCGTCGATGCGTCGGTGTTTCCGAACATCACGTCGGGCAACATCAACGCGCCGACGATGATGGTCGCGGAGAAAGGGGCCGACCTGATTCTGGCCGACGCGCGGCCCGGCGAGACGACCGGCGCGCGCGAAGGCGAACGGGAAACCGTCGCGCCCTGATCCCGCGAACGGGGCCCGCGCGGCTCCCTGCTCTCCCCGGCCGCCGCCGCGGCCCTGCCGGCGGCACGCCGCTTGCTCGCCCGGGCCGGAAAGGAGAGCACATCATGGCGACTCATCTCGGGCAACCCGGCCGGCCGCGCGGCCTCGCCGGGCGCATCGCCGGCCGCATCATGCGCCGGCACAACCGGCTGGACAACGTGTGGACCCTGTCGCTGCTGGCGATCGGCGACAGCGACCGGGTACTCGAAGTCGGGTTCGGCCCCGGCGACGCGATCCGGCTCGCGACCGAAGCGGCGCCGTCCTGCCACGTCGCCGGCGTCGATCACTCGCTGACCATGCTGGCCGCCGCGAAACGCTTGAACCGCGTACCCATCGAACAAGGACGCGTGAACCTCGCGCTCGGCTCCGTCGACGCGCTGCCGTTCCCGGACGACGCGTTCGACAAGGCGTTCTCGATCAACTGCATCTACTTCTGGCCCGCGCCCGCACACGGTCTGCGCGAGTTGCGGCGCATCGTCCGGCGCGGCGGGATCGTCGCGATCACCGTCCGCGACCTCGACCGCGCGCCCTACGATGCCTATCGGCCCGACAAGCTCGCGCGGCTGATGAGCGACGCGGGCTTCGGGTCCGTCGCCGTGCAGCGCAACGGCACGGCGTCGCATCCGCTTGCCTGTGTGCTCGGCAGCAAGTAGGCGGGCGTGGCGTGAAGACACGTGCCGACGAGTTCGCTGCATCGGCAACTGGCGGGAAGCGCCGCTCGTCGCGCAAATCCCGTCGCCCAACCCCTGTAAAAAACGGCGCACCGCTCATCGCGATGCGCCGTCTTTCATTCACGCAGCGATCGGGCCGCTCAAGCCACGCTCGTGCGCTTCTCCACGAACCGTCTCACATAATCGTCCGCCGGCCGCGACAGGATGTCGTCCGGCGTCCCGACCTGCACGAGCGTGCCGTCGCGCAGGATCGCGATCCGGTCGCCGATGCGCAGCGCCTCGTCGAGATCGTGCGTGATGAACACAATGGTCTTCGCGAGCGTCGCCTGCAGTTCGAGCAACTGATCCTGCATCTCGGTGCGAATCAGCGGATCGAGCGCGGAAAACGCCTCGTCCATCAGCAGCACGTCGGTGTCGGCCGCCAGCGCGCGCGCCAGCCCGACGCGCTGGCGCATGCCGCCCGACAGCTCGTCAGGATAATGGTCGCCGTAACCGTCGAGCCCGACCTTCGTCAGCCAGTTGCGCGCCGCGTCGGCCGCGTCGTGCCGCTTCTCGCCGCGCGTGCGCAGCGCATACGCGGCGTTGTCGAGCACCGTCTGGTGCGGCAGCAGTCCGAAGTTCTGGAACACCATGCTGACCTTGTAGCGGCGCAGCTCGCGCAGCCCGTGCGCGTCGAGCTTGATCACGTCGCGGCCGTCGATCACGATCTCGCCGGCGGTCGGCTCGATCAGCCGGTTGAAGTGCCGCACGAGCGTCGATTTCCCCGAGCCCGACAGCCCCATGATCACGAAGATCTCGCCCGACGCGATGCCGAGGCTCACGTCGTTGAGCCCGACGTTGCAGCCCGTTTCGGCCAGCACGTCGGCCTTGCGCTTGCCGGCCCGCAGCAGGTCGAGCACGCGCGCATGCGCGGCCTGCGGCCCGAACAGCTTGTACACGTGTTTGACGTCGATGGTCGCCATGTTCGCCTCCGTTCCTATGCGCGCGACGATTGCGTCGCCTGATTCGAATCGACGCCCGCCGACGATGCCGCCTTGCCCGGCACCCGGTACGGCACCCGCGACGCGCCCCGCTGCCGGCGCTGCTGCGCGAGCCGCCGCCGGGCGCGACGCTCCTGGCCGAAGCCCTGGCTGATCCGGTCAATCACGATCGCGAGAATCACGATCGCGAGGCCGGCCTGCGTGCCCTTGCCGACGTCGAGCGTCTGGATGCCCGCGAGCACGTCCTCGCCGAGCCCGCGCGAGCCGATCATCGATGCGATCACGACCATCGACAGCGCCATCATCGTCGTCTGGTTGATGCCGGCCATGATGCTCGGCCGCGCCAGCGGCAACTGCACGTTGACGAGCAGTTGCCAGCGCGTGGTGCCGAACGCTCGCGCGGCTTCCGTCACGTCCGGATCGACCTGGCGGATGCCGAGATCGGTCAGGCGAATCAGCGGCGGCAGCGCGTAGATGATCGTCGCGAGGATCGCGGGCACCTTGCCGAGCCCGAACAGCATCAGCACCGGAATCAGGTACACGAAGCTCGGCAGCGTCTGCATCACGTCGAGCACCGGCAACAGCATCCTGCGCAGCCAGGCGCTGCGCGACGCGAGAATGCCGAGCGGCACGCCGACCGCGACCGACAGCACCGTCGCGACGAGCATCAGCGCGAGCGTCTGCATCAGCTTGTCCCACAGGCCGAAGCAGCCGATCGCATAGAGCAGCAGCATGAAGAGCGCGCCGAGCCCGATGTGGCGCGTCGCGTTCCACGCGATCGCGCCGACGACCAGCAGCACGAGCCACGGCGGCGCCGCGCGCAGCGCGCCTTCGAGGGGCACGAGCAGGTAGCGCAGGACCAGCACGCTGAAACGATGGAAGCCGTCGCCGTATTGCGCAACGAACGTCTCGAGCGCGCCGTTGACCCAGTCGGCGATCGACAGGTGCAGAAAGAAACCGTCCATGTTGATTCTCCGTCGCGCCGCGAAGGCGCATGACGGCGGCGGCAAGCGCGAGCCCGCCGCCGCGCGCAGGTTACGCGCCCTTCAGGCTGCCGGCGATCTTCTGCGCGACGTCGGCCGGCACCCACTGCTTCCACATGTCCGGGCGGGTCTTCAGGAACTGCGTGGCCATCGCCGCGCCGTCGATCTTCTTCGTCGTCATCTCGAGGATCGTCTGGTTCAGGAAGTCCATCGGAAAACGCACATTGCCGAATACGCCGACGAGATCGGGGTTCGCATCGGCGAACGGCTTCGACACGCCGACCGTCAGCCGCGACACCATGTACGACGACGCGCACTGGTGCGTGCTGCTCTCGTCGCGCAACGTCTTCCAGCATGCTTCGTTATAGGCCGGCATCTTCAGCGCGGTGAACTTGTACTTCGCCATCAGCGCGGCCGGGCCCCAGTAATAGAACACGATCGGCGCGCCGCGCTGGTACGCGGACGCGATCGCCGCGTCCAGCGCCGCACCCGTGCCCGGATGGAAGTTCGTATAGGACTGGTCGAGCTTCAGCACACGCAGCAGTCGCGTGTTCACGCGCTCGCAGTCCCAGCCGGTCGGGCAATTCAGGAAGCGGCCCTTGTCCGGCTCCTCCTCGTCGGCGAATACCTGCTTGTACTTCGGCAGATCGTCGACCGACACGAGCCCCGGCGCGACCGGCTTGATGTGGCGCGCCGGATCGCCCTTCACCACGTAGTCGGGCACGAACCAGCCTTCCGTCGTGCCGCCCGGCAGCGTGTCGCCGATCAGCTTCACGGCGCCCGACGCGACGGCCTTCGCCGTGATCTCGCTGCGGCCCGTCCACTGCTCGGCCCAGATCTGCAGGTCGTTACGCGCGAGCGCCGTTTCGGTGGCGGCCGTGCTGCCCGGCACGACGTCCGTCTTGCAGCCGTAGCCCTTCTCCATGATCTGCCGCAGCACCTCGGTCGCGAACGCCCCGCTCTCCCACGTGATGCTCGCGAAATGGACCGTCTTGCCGTCGGTGCACGCGCCGCCGGCCGCGTGGGCCGCGGGCGCGGACAGGATCGCCGCGGCGGCGAGAAAGGCCGTTTTCAGTCGTCGAATCTGCATGGTGGGTCGTCTCCAAATCGAATCTGTTGTTTGTGCGTCGCGGCAGGCGCGGCGACCGGCGCATCGCGAATGCGTCCACGCCCGGTCAGCCTGCATGTTTGAGCCGCCAATTTGTTTAGGGAAACGAGTAATTCCGATCATTGCAATCGGCTGCGCCAATCGATCGCCCGACCCGCTGCGAGGCCCGTACGGCGGGCCTGCCGGCCGTTTTCCGGTCGTGCGGCCACGGCCTGGGGCGGGTGGCATTGCGTGGCGCTCGCCCGTTGCCCGGGCGACCTCGAATCGTGGCGCCGGGCCGCCCGCGTCCACTGTCGAAACCGCCCGTCGCGCCCCCATTGGCGAACCCGATCCCATCCATCGAAATTACTCGCTTTCGATTCCGTTTCGGCTTCGGAAGAATGCGCGGTGTCATCGGAGGAGACACGACCCGACGTTGCCGGGTGCCGCGCCGCCGCGCGTTGCGCGATCCGGCGCCGCACGCGCTGCGCCGGATCGCCCCGGATGACGGGGCGCGCCTCGCCGGACGCGCTCACGACAACCGATATGAGCTGGATATCCCGGAGATCTCATCAATGAAAAAGACCCTGACGGCGCTCGCCGTAACGGCAACCTTCGCCATGCCCGCGTTCGCGCAAAGCAGCGTCACGCTGTACGGCGTGATCGACGAAGGCCTGAACTACACGAACAACGTCGGCACCGGCCACGTCTACGAAATGGCCAGCGGCTACGCGCAGGGCAGCCGCTGGGGCCTGAAGGGCAGCGAGGATCTCGGCGGCGGCATGAAGGCGATCTTCCAGCTCGAAAACGGCTTCGACGTGAACAGCGGCCGGCTCGGCCAAGGCGGCCGCATGTTCGGCCGCCAGGCTTACGTCGGCCTGAGCCAGGCGCAGTACGGCACGCTGACGTTCGGCCGCCAGTACGATTCCGTCGTCGACTATCTCGCGCCGACCACCGCCAACGGCAACTGGGGCGGCTACCTGCTCGCGCACCCGTTCGACAACGACAACACCGACAACTCGTTCCGCCTCGACAACACGGTGAAATACGCGAGCCCGAGTTTCGGCGGCTTCCAGTTCGGCGGCGCATACAGCTTCAGCAACAGCACCGGTTTCTCCGACAACCGCGCGTACAGCTTCGGCGCGCAGTACCAGAACAGCGGGCTGCTGATCGGCGCCGCGTACCTGCAGGCGAACCATCCGGGCAACGGCTCGGCCGGCGCGATCACCGCGAACGACGCGAGCTACATCGCCGAGCGCATGCGCGTGTTCGGCGCGGGCATCAACTACACGTTCGGGCCGGCGACGGTCGGCTTCGCATACACGAACTCGAACTACAAGAACCCGACCGGCAACGGCTACCTGGGCACGCCGGGCGCGATCATCGCGCCGGGGGCGACGGTCAGCGCGATCAAGTACCAGAACTTCGAGGTGAACGGTTCGTACCAGATCACGCCGGCATTCATGGTCGGCGCGCAGTACGTGCTGTCGCTCGAGAAGTACGACGCATCGAGCGGCGACGCGAAGCCGAAGATCCATTCGGTCGGACTGATGGCCGACTACAACCTGTCGAAGCGCACCGACGTGTACGTCCAGGCCGCGTACCAGCACATCGCCGGCGACCGGACGAACTCGATCCTCGACAACGCATTCATCCCCGGCACGGACGCGCCGTCGTCGACGTCGAACCAGGTGGCCGTACGGCTCGCGCTGCGCCACAAGTTCTGACACCAGCCCGTTCTCCGTTCTTCACGCGATACCCGCGCCGGTCGGCGCGAGGTGTCTTCGCCCGCCCGCAGGCACAGGTCTGCCGGCGGGCTTTTTCATCGGCGCGGCAACGGGTGCGTGAACGACATGAACCGCCGGAACCGGCGAAGGTCGCACGCGTGCCCCGTCAACCATGACAGGTCGACAGCCGGCGATCCGCCGATACACTGTGAGCCATCCCGACGGCGGCGATCGACCTCGTCGTCGATGCAGGCCGTCGCTTCGATTGCGCACGGCCTTCCGCTCCCCGCCCGCTCCGCACACCTTCCGCATGCTTTTCAAGGAGATGCACTTGAAGCACTGGCGTCATGCGCTGCTCGCCTTCGCCGGCCTCGCGGCCGCCGCGTCCCCTCGCGCCCATCCCGTATGCACCGTCGTCGCCGACGCCGCCACCGGCAACGTGCTCGTGCAGCAAGGCGATTGCACGACCCGCGTGACGCCTGCATCGACGTTCAAGGTCGCAATCGGCCTGATGGGCTTCGACGCCGGCGTGCTGAAGGACGAGCACACGCCCACGCTCGACTTCCACGCCGGCTACCCCGACTGGGGCGGTGCGCCGTGGCGCGAGCCGACCGATCCGGCACGCTGGTTGACGTCCTCCTCTCCCTAAAGGGAGAGGATTCCCACACCTGGCGATGCACGTCCGCATCGGAGAATGTTCAACGCAGCGTTGGTATCTCGATCATGCTCGACACCACAGTCACTGCAGGCCCACTCTCTTATTCGCAGTCCCGCGATACCTTTCGGCCGCGTCGTGCTGTCTTTCGATCCGCACGACGAACAGGACTGGGTAGAACCGCTTTCGTCGACTTCCTCGAACGTGGCCCCGTGCGCCATCGCCTTGTAACGGAGCTTGTTTCTGAAGGACGACCAGGATGCGTCGTAGACGCTCTTCGCCATCCTGGTTTTGGCGAGTTTTGTGGCCGACACGTTGCCGACCGCGATGTAATCGAACCGCCGCACCAGATCGAGCGCGAGCTTGTGCTGGAAGTCGGCGCGGGCATTGGCGATCTTTGCGTGCAGCTTCGCGATATGTCGCTTGTGCTTTCGTGCTCGCTGCGCTTTCGCGAGCTTTTCCGCCGCTCGTCGACCGAACTGGTCATTGGGCAGCTTCTCGCCGGTCGAAAGTGTGGCGAAGTCTTTCAGGCCGAGATCGATACCGACACCGGAACGGATCGGGCGGGCCTGCACATCCGGTATCTCGATCACGATGTTGAGAAACCAGTTGCCGCGTGCATCCTGCGCAAAATTGGTCCCGTCCTTGATCTTGCCTTCGGGAAGCGGTCGGCTGTTGAACACACGAAACGTGTTGCCGGCAAAACGGAACGCGTCACCCTCGCGCTTCAAGTCACGCCCCTTCAGCGGCACCCAGCCCAGAGATTTCCTGCCGCGATAGCGCAGGTAGGGCCGACGGTGCTGACTGCGCGACTTCGCGTATTGCTCGCACGTCGCGTTGACCGTGCCGGAATGAATACCGAGTTCCTTGCTGCTGCCGGTCGTCAGCACGTTCAGGTCGAATCCTGTAGGCCACTTCTTGCCCCACTTGAGCGCGTGCTTCTGCGTGTCGTTGCAGAAGTTCCAGACGTAGTTCACCGCGCGGTTCTGCTTGTTAAGCAGTCCGTTGAGCGATTTCACGCGGTAGCGGTAGACAAGGATCATGTCGGTGATCCTAACCCGTGGAAGAAGCTGTCTGTCAACAGCAATCCTTTCCGCCCCGTCCTGAAGGACGGGGTTTCTCGGAGCAACTGATGAAGCTGTCGATCTTCTGGTATTCGGAGCAGGTCACGCAGGCGCTCGGGCAGGCGCGCTTCCAGCAGTACACGAGCGCGTTCGGCTACGGCAATGCCGACGTCACCAGCAGGCAGGGCGAACTGCCCGGCGTGATGGGCGCGTGGGTCAACTCGTCGCTACGGATCTCGCCGCTCGAACAGGTCGCGTTCATGCGCAAGATCGTCCGCCGCACGCTGCCCGTCAGCGCGCACGCGTACGACATGACCGCACGCATCACGCTGCTCGACGCGCAGCCAGGCGGCTGGACCGTGCACGGCAAGACGGGCACCGGATCGCCGGGCCTCGCGTACGACGCCGCGCACGCGTACGGCTGGTTCGTCGGCTGGGCGACGAAGGGGCCGCGCACGCTGGTGTTCGCGAACCTGATCCAGGATGAGCAGGCGCATACGCCGAATGCCGGCCTGCGCTTGCGCGACACGTTTCTCGCGACGCTGCCAGCGCTCGCCGACCCGGCCCGGCCACAATGAGCGCCCCGCGCAACGCCCGCATCGACCTGCTGCGCGGCGTATCGATCCTGCTCGTCCTGCTGCATCACTTCAACATCGCGTATCCGCTGCGCGACACCGCGCTCGCACGCGTGCTCGGCTGGGACACGGTCCATGCGATCGTGCGCAACGGCAATTACGGCGTGACGATGTTCTTCGCGATCTCGGGCTACCTGATCACGTCGAACACGCGCCGCCGCTGGGGCAGCCTCGGCACGCTCGACGTGCGCGCGTTCTACGTGTCGCGCATCGCGCGGATCGTCCCGTGCCTGCTTCTGCTGCTCGCGCTCGTCAACGGACTCGCCGCGGCCGGCGTGCCGATCTTCGCGAACCATGCGCCGCAGGGCGTCGCCGTGTCGTACTGGCTCGTGAACCTTGCGTCGCTCACGTTCTGGATGAACGTGCTGATCGGCGCGTACGGATGGGTCAACTACGCGCTCGGCGTACTGTGGTCGCTGTCGGTCGAAGAAGTGTTCTACCTGTCGTTCCCGCTGCTGTGCATCGCACTGCGCCGCGACGCGTTGCTGTTCGCGTTCTGGCTGCTGGTCGCCGCGGTCGGCCCCGTGTACCGCTACACGCATTCGGGCGACGAAGGCGGCTTCCTGTACGCGTACTTCGCCTGCTTCGACGGCATCGCGATCGGCTGCTGCACCGCGCTGCTGGCCGAACGCGCGCGCTGGCAGGTGCTCGCGGCCGCGCCCGTGCAATGGCTCGCGGCAACGGCGATGACGGCGCTCTATCTCGCGTGGCCGATCGTCGAAAGCCATGTGTTCGGCGTCTCCGCGATGGCGCTCGGCACGGCCGTGCTATTGATCGGCGCGCATGCGGAACGCACGCCCGATCGAGGACGCATGCTCGCGCCGCTGCGCTGGAGCGGCCGGCTCAGCTACGAGCTGTATCTGTTCCATCTGATCGTGCTCGGCACGCTGCGCACGTTCTGGGCGCCGTCCGCCACGCACGGCGACGGCAAGCTCGCGCTGCTCGCCGCGTATCTGGTGCTTTCGGCAGGTTTCAGTGCAGTCATCGCGCGCGGCTATGCGACGCCGCTCGATCGCTTCATCAAGCGCGTCGCGTCGCGGCCCGCCGTGCAGATGGCGAGCAGCACGCGAGTCTAGCTTTCCGCGGGTGACGGCAAACGAAGAAGAACGCGGCCGGGATGGCAGGAACCCGATGTGACGACGTGACGAAGGAAAACCGGATGGATGAGCACGGCGAACCAATGGGCTTGACGGGGCGCCGGCTGAGCGCGCCCCGCAGCCATGCTCAACCGGCGTATGCGGCGGCGCAGCGCACGGTCACGATGCGCGCAGGCGGAAAATTTGCCCAGACGATCCGGCTATCGCAGGCAACGAATGCCGAATCGCCGAGCGGATGACGGCCGGGCGGCCGCAAATCGTAGGTGAACTGAATCATCACACCGTCGGCCCACAGCACACGACGGCATTGATCGACGATCGCCGCCACGTCTTCGCGCGGCAGCGTGCGCAGCGGCAGGCACGAGACGATCGCATCGACGCGAGCATCGGGCGGCAGCAGCCGCTCGAGCTGCCGCGCATCGCCCAATACGATCGAGACGCCCGGAAAACGTCGTCGCAGGTGCTGCACGAACGCGGGCGAGCGTTCGACCACGACGAGGCGCCGTGGCGCGACGCCGCGCTGGAGCAACGCCGCGGTGATCGCGCCGGTGCCGCCGCCGAGTTCGACGACGAGCCCGTCGCCGTCCGGCACTGCATCGGCCATCTCGCGCGCCAGGTGCCGCGAACTGGGGCACAACGCGCCCACCAGGGCCGGACGCTCGACCCACTCGCGCACGAACAGCGCCGAGACACGCCACGCGTTCGGCCACGTCATTGGCGCGCCTCGCGCGGTTGCGCCGTCGGCTTCGACATGCCGACGACTTCATGGAACAGGGCTGCGGCGACACGGGGCTCGAGCATGCGCATCCTCCTGGGACGAATCGATCCGCCGCACGGCGCGGCGACCCAATCGATTTTAGGAAAAGCAAACTTAAGGCGACGTGAAGATTGTCCCTGATTTATCCGATCAATTCGTGCCGGATCGGCGGGCGGCGCTCGTCCCGCTTGCGCCGCCCGCTCACCGCAAATTCGTTCTCGCCAGCTCGACGATCTCGTCGCCGCGCCCGCTGAGGATCGCGCGCAGCATGAACAGGCTGAAGCCCTTCGCATGCGCGAGCTCGATCTTCGGCGGCATCGCGAGCTCGTACTTCGACGTGACGACGTCGACCACCGCCGGCCCGTCATGCTCGAACGCCGTGCGCAACGCGTGCTCGACGTTCTCCGAATGCTCGACGCGCACGCTGAAAATACCGGCGCCCTTCGCGATCGCCGCGAAGTCGGTCGGGCTCAGGTCGACGTTCGTGTCGAGATAGCCGGCCGCCTTCAGCTCCATCGACACGAAGCCGAGCAGGCTGTTGTTGTACACGACGACCTTGATCGGCAACTTCAACTGGCGTGCGCTCAGCAGATCGCCGAGCAGCATCGACAGGCCGCCGTCGCCCGACAGCGACACGACCTGCCGCCCCGGATGCGCGCCCTGCGCGCCGAGCGCCTGCGGCATCGCATTCGCCATCGACCCGTGGTTGAACGAGCCGTGCAGTTGCCGCTTGCCGTTCATCGTCAGGTAGCGCGCGGCCCAGAGTGTCGGCGTGCCGACGTCGGCCGTGAAGATCGCGTCGTCGGCCGCGACCTCGTCGACGATCTTCGTCAGGTACTGCGGATGGATCGCGCGGCCCGGCGGCTCGGCCACCGCGAGATCGTCGAGCCCCTTGCGCGCGGCAGCGTAGTGCTTCAGCGCATTCTCGAGGAAACGCCGCTGCGTCTTGCGCGTGAGCCGCGGCAACAACGCCGCGATCGTTTCCTTCACGGTGCCGACGAGCCCGAGCGCGAGCGGCGCGCGATGGCCGAGCTGCGAGCCCTTCCAGTCGATCTGCGCAATCTTCGCATGGGTCGGATAAAACGGCCGGTACGGGAAATCCGTGCCGAGCATCAGCAGCGTGTCGCACGATTCCATCGCGTGATAGCCGGAGCTGAAACCGATCAGCCCGGTCATTCCGACGTCGAACGGGTTGTCCCATTCGACGAACTGCTTGCCGCGCAGCGCGTGCACGACCGGCGCGCCGAGCGTATCGGCCAGCGCGACCACTTCGTCGTGCGCGCCCTGCGTGCCGCTGCCGCACAGCAGCGTGACCGCGTCGGACCCGTTGAGCAGCGCCGCAAGCCGGTCGAGATCGGCATCGGCCGGCAGGATCGACGGCGGCGCCGCTTCGGTCCACGCCGGCGCTTCGTCCGGACCGTCGCCGAGCGCGATATCGCCCGGCAGCACGATCACCGCCACGCCGCGCTCGTCGATCGCGGTGCGCATCGCGCGCGCCAGCACGCGCGGGAACTGCGACGCGTTCGTCACGAGCTCGGCAAAGTGGCTGCACTCGCGGAACAGCTCCTGCGGATGGGTTTCCTGGAAGTAGCCGAGGCCGATCTCCGTGGACGGAATATGCGCGGCAATCGCGAGCACCGGCTGGTGGTTGCGGTGGCAGTCGTACAACCCGTTGATCAGGTGCAGGTTGCCGGGGCCGCAACTGCCCGCGCACACCGCGAGCCGCCCGGTGGACGCTGCATCGGCGCCGGCCGCGAACGCCGCACTCTCCTCGTGCCGCGTATGCATCCAGCGGATCGAGCCGATCTGGCTCAAGCTGAACGACAGGCCGTTCAGGCTGTCGCCCGTCACGCCCCAGATGCGCTCGACGCCCGCAGCTGCCAGCGTCTTCGCCAGATATTCCGCCATCGTCTGTCTTGCCATGATGCCCTCACAGTTGGGTTGTCGGGACATGCAGCATCTGCCCTGCATCGGCCATGATAGTGAAGGATGCGAAACGACGTATGAACGGTGCAATCGCGATGCGGTCCGCACGGACGACCGACGCGAAACCCGCCGCCCTGCCGGGCTACAGCGGCAGCGCGTGCGTCGACAGGATTTCCTTGAGCACCATGAACGAGCGCACCTGCCGCACGCCCGGCAAGTAAAGCAACTGCTCGGCATGCAGCCGGTTGAAGCTGTCGTTGTCGCGCGTGCGCACGAGCATGAAGTAGTCGAATTCTCCCGTCACGACGTGGCATTCGACACACCCCGACACTTTCTGCGCCGCCTTCTCGAACGCGGCGAACGCTTCCGGCGTCGAGCGATCGAGTACGAAGCCGATCACGACCAGCATCCCGGCGCCGAGCGCCTTCGGTTCGAGCAACGCGACGATGCCGCGGATCAGCCCCATTTCCTTGAGCCGCTCGACGCGCCGCAGGCACGCCGGCGCGCTCAGCTTCACTTTCGCGGCAAGGCTCACGTTCGAGATCGACGCATCCTGCTGCAGTTGCCGCAGGATCGCGCGGTCGATACGGTCGAGCGTCGGTGCGGCGTCGGCTCGCGATGTACTGCTGCGATCTAATTTCATTGCGCCAACTCCCATTTTGACGAATTGAAATTGCTCGATTTACATTCGTATCGTCGATAACGTAGGTCGACACAATTCATTTCGCAAGCTCATTTCCCGCGCTTGTGCCTATCATTTTTTGCATCGGAGCCCGGCCTGCCGGCCGCGCCCGAACGACCTGCTTTCCCGTCTCGTTCCCCCTTTCGGAGCCCGCCGATGAACCTGCAACGCTTCCCCCGCTATTCGCTGACGTTCGGCCCGACGCCCATCCAGCCACTCGAGCGCCTGAGCGCGCATCTCGGCGGCAAGGTCGAGCTGTATGCGAAGCGCGAGGACTGCAACAGCGGTCTCGCGTTCGGCGGCAACAAGACCCGCAAGCTCGAATATCTCGTTCCCGACGCGCTCGCGCAGGGCGCCGATACGCTCGTGTCGATCGGCGGCGTGCAGTCGAACCAGACGCGCCAGGTGGCGGCCGTCGCCGCGCATCTCGGGATGAAGTGCGTGCTCGTGCAGGAACACTGGGTCAACTACGAAGATCCGGTATACGACCGGGTCGGCAACATCCAGTTGTCCCGGATGATGGGCGCCGACGTGCGGCTCGTGTCCGACGGCTTCGACATCGGCATTCGCCGCAGTTGGGAAGAAGCGATGGAGAGCGTGCGACAGGCGGGCGGCAAGCCGTATCCGATCCCGGCCGGCTGCTCCGAGCATCCGCTTGGCGGGCTCGGATTCGTCGGCTTCGCGGAGGAAGTGCGTGCGCAAGAAGCGGCACTCGGGTTCAAGTTCGATTACGTCGTCGTCTGCTCGGTGACGGGCAGCACGCAGGCCGGCATGGTCGTCGGCTTCGCGGCCGACGGGCGCGCGGATCGCGTGATCGGTATCGATGCGTCGGCGAAGCCGGAGCAGACGCGCGAACAGATCACGCGCATCGCGCGGCATACGGCCGAACTGGTCGGGCTCGGCCGCGATATCGCCGAACAGGATGTCGTGCTCGATACGCGGTACGGCGGCCCCGAGTACGGCTTGCCGAGCGACGGCACACTGGAAGCGATTCGCCTGTGCGCACGGCTGGAAGGGATGCTGACCGATCCCGTCTATGAAGGGAAATCGATGCACGGGATGATCGACAAAGTGCGGCGCGGGGAATTCGAGCCGGGGTCGAAGGTGCTGTACGCGCATCTTGGCGGGGCGCCGGCGTTGAGCGCGTACAACGAGATCTTCCGCAACGGTTGACGGCGCCGGTCGAGACGGCGCGCGCGGCGTGTCCGGCGCGCCCGACCGACGCACGTACGAAATGAAATGTCGCCGGCAAGCCGGCGACGAAAGAGGCGGCCACGGATGTGGCGCACCTGAGGCACGCGATTCAATGCGCGCGGGGCATGTTCGGCGGAACGCGCCGTGCGATGCAGCCGCCCCGGGTGCGCCCGCTCAGTTCTGCGTGAGCGGATTCAGCGTCGTGCACAGGAAGCCCGTGCAGTTGGTCGGTTTGAAATAGAACGACGCGCTGCCGCCTCCCGTCACGATGTCGCTGAGATACGCGTATCCCTGAGCCGCCAGGTTATTCGACTGCTGAACAAAGGCAGCACCGGCCGTCTGGATTGTGGTCGACTGATAAGCGAAAGTGGGCGACTGCGTCTGGTCCTTCACATAGACCCATGCGACATCGCTCCCGAACATGTTTGCCCCCTTCGCACGAAAGCCCTTCGCCCCCTCGCTGTTGGCCTGCGCAACCAGATCAGCCACATTCGACGCTTGCGGCAGCGCTTCGTAGGTGTAGGTCGCGCTCGACGCGTTGTCCTTCATGTACAGATTGCCGGAGCCCGATGCCACCATCATCGGACTGACGAACCAGTAACCCGACTGTCCCTGGCCATTTGCCTGCGCAAGAAACGCGGCTTGACTGGTCGGCAACGCCGCACTCACGTACGAATAGGTGGACGACGAGCCGCCGTCCTTCCGATAGAGGTAGCCGTACGATAGCGGGCCGTCGTAACGGTAACCGCTCGCGCCCTGCGCGTTGGCTTGAGTAACGAAGCTCGCGACATCGGACGGTGCATCCTGAAGCTGATATGTATAGGTCGGCGCCGTCCCGTCGTTCACGAAGATCGAAACCGTCGCATTGTCGGCCGAGTAAAAGTAGTCGCCGAGATAGCGATAGCCCTTTGCACCTTCGCCGTTGACGAGCGTCACGAAACTCGCCTTGTCCGATGCGATAGGCTTCGTCTCGTAGCGCAGCGTCACCGTGCTGCCGCCTGACCCGCCGCTTCCCGCCCCGCCCGAACCCGTGCCGCCTGAACCCGTGCCGCCTGAACCCGTCCCGCCGCCGCCGTTGTTGCTCGTCCCCGACCCGCCGGACGCCGCGGGCGAGGAATTGTCGTCGTCGCCGCAAGCGGTCAGCGCAACGCAGGTCAATGCAATCAGTACAGCGGCTTTCATCGGGGTCCCCTTTCAAACGAAC